>CAYZTD010000024.1:0-2520 GCA_964481275.1 uncultured Thermoplasmatales archaeon | reverse complement strand
GAAATTCTAGATGATAACAATCCACCAACACCAGAAAAACCAGAAGGAAAAACAGAAGGAGTTGAAGATACAGACTATGAATTTAATTTCACAGCAGTAGATCCCGAGGGAGACAATGTATACTATAAAATCGACTGGGGAAATACTGTAACAAACTGGCTCGGGCCATATATCTCAGGTGAAAAAATTACAAAAACACACAGCTGGAGTGCAAAAGGTGATTACGAAATAAAAGTAAAAGCAAAAGATACATATGACTTGGAAAGCAGTTGGTCACAACCTTTAACAATTGAGATAACTCATGTAAACTCCAAACCAAACAAACCAGATAACCCAAGCCCAGGACACAAAGGAACAAAAATAGATACAGATCCAGTTTTAAGTGTCGAAGTAAGTGATCCTGATGGTGATACAATAACTGTAAAATTCTACAACGGTAAAAATGATAATTTAATTGGAACAGATACAGTAACAGGCGGATCAGGAAAAGCTGAGGTTACATGGACTGGACTTAGTAACAACAAAGAATATGAATGGTATGCAGAAGCAGAAGACAGCGAAGGCGAAATATCATTATCTGATGTTTGGAGTTTTACAACAGCTAGTATACCAACCCCACCAGGAGATGATGACGATGACGATGATGATACAACTGGAGATGACGACGATGATCCACTAGTTTTTAACAATCCACCAGAAATAATAAACTTCACAGGAAATCTAACCGGAAATAGAAACCAAACATTAAACTATTCAGCACTAGCAATAGATCTAGATGATCATGATATAAAATATGAATTTGACTGGGATGACGGAAATATTGATACAACGGAATATGTGAAAAACAACACAATATATAATATAACACATAACTGGACAAAAGCAGGAATATATGAAATATCTGTAAGAGCATTTGATGACTATCAAGACGAAAACGGTACATGGTCAGCAAAAGAATACCTAGAAATACTAATAGATGCACATATAATAGATGACAAAGAAAACGATGTCGACGGATATCTAACAGATGATAAAGGAAACGATAGCTATGATAATTTCCATAACACAGATGGCGCAAAAACAGCTGTAGAAAAAGATGGTGATTACTATCTTATTGATACAAACGGAGATGGAACAAAAGATTACAAATATAATCCACTTACTGGAGAAGGAAGTAAAATCAAAGACGAAGAAGATGAAGATAAAGAAGGAAAAATAGAAACACCTGATGAAAACGTAATCTACTACATAGCAGGAATAATTATAATCATAATGTTACTTTTGATACTCTTTTTTATTACAAGGAAAAAAGAAAAGAAAAAGTAAGAAAAAATACAAAGAAGAAAATTAAAATTCTTTATCAATTTAAATTTTAGTTATTTGATTTAACAACTTTTATCAAATTCACAAAAATTTAACTACAGAACTTAAAAAAACAAAAAAAATATATTTTGAGGATACAGGTATTAGAAACTCGATATTAAATAATTTTCTTCCGATGGACAATAGAACGGATAAAGAAATATTGATGGAAAATTTTGTATTAAACGAAATTAAAAGAAACTTTGGCGGAGAAATTAAGTATTGGAGAACAACAGGTAAAGCAGAAGTTGATTTTATATTACAAACAAAAAACGAATTAATTCCAATAGAAATAAAAAACAAAACAAAACCAGGTAAAAGTTTTTATAGCTTTATAAAAAACTATCAACCAAAAAAAGGCATAGTTTTTACTGAAAAAAAATTTGGAATAGAAAAAATAGGAAAAACAAAAATAGCGTATCTTCCTCATTTCTTCATCTAAATATATTTAAAAAAACAAAAGGATTAGAAATTTTTACGTAGATAATTATCATATAAGGAATTAAATAGATAAAAAAAACTACTTGTTATTCAAAGACTAAATGTTTTTATCCGACAATAAAAAAGAAGGAACTGATAATTGATTTATAGAAAAATTAAAAGATAAAATAAGAAAAAAAATTGTAATAATTTAAAAAGAAATATTAAAAAATCTTTCTTTAATTAATAGTGCTTTTTAAATAATAAAAGATGATTACAGATGTTAACAAGTAACTTAGGAGTATAAAATATTTATGAAAAAAAACAAAAAGAATAGATGTGTTCTTACAGGTGTAATTGAAACAGAAATAGATATTTTAAAAAGACATATAAAAGTTTTAAAAGCGTTAAGAGAAAAACAACCTGTAGGAATAATAAAACTATCTGAACTTACAGATTACCCACAACATATGGTAAGATATTCATTAAGAATATTAGAACAAGACGGCTTAATAGAACCATCCCCGCAGGGAGCTGTAACAACAGATGATGTAGATAACACAATGGGCTCTCTTAAAGAATCTCTTAAAAAAATTAATGATACAACAAAAGATTTAATAAAAGAAATTGAATGACGCGTTTACTGTGTAATTTTATTTTTTTCTAAAAAAAATAAGTAATACGCCGAGGTAACTCAGTTGGGAGAGTGCACGGCTGAAGACCGTGATGCCGTGGGTT
>CAYZTD010000023.1:0-3681 GCA_964481275.1 uncultured Thermoplasmatales archaeon | reverse complement strand
GCCGAGGAAGCGAAGGCGTAATTAGGGGATTATAAGGGCACAGCCCTTATTTCACCTTAAAATAATAACTGGTCCAAAAACTTTTCCGTCTTTTGATAATTTTTCGTTACCTACTATTATTTCAATATGTATTTTACCAAATCCAAATATTTTTGATTTTAAATCAAAGAAAGATTTTGTTGAAATCTTTTTTGTTTCACCTACATTAAGCGTTTCAATAAATCCATTTTTAGAAATATTTATTCTATCTAAAAATCCGCCAGTAACAGAGATTGACCAATTAACATGAGAAAGATTTTTGTTATCTATATTTTCTATCTCTGCTTTAATTCCTAATAAACTTAGCTTTTTAGGTTTTATAGTTATATTTCCTTCATCTGGCGAAGGTGATGATACATTGACTTTTACTTCAAATGTTTTTTCTCCACCGTTTGATTCGATATGTATTTTTCCTATATTGATACCATTATCCAAATTCATAGTATCTATTTCAACAGTAATGATATCTGTTTCTTCAGAACAAGTTCCTGTTGTAGGATCAACTTTAATCCAAGTTTCATCAGAATGTATACTATACTCAAGAAGACTTTCTCCAGTGTTTTTTATTTCAAATGTAGTACTAATTTTTTTGTTTTTAGATTGTTTTCCAAAATCATAAATTTCAGGTGTTATTGACAATACTGGTTCTGATACAACTTCTAGTGTTACACTAAATATTTTATTTCCACCATTTGATTCAATAGTTACTTCACCATTATAGGTTCCAACAGATAAACTATTAGTATCTACTAAAACTGTGATGCTATCTGTTTCACCTGAAGAACTCCCTTCTTTTGGATTTATAGAAATCCAATCTTCATCTGAATTTATATTATATTCTAGATTATTTTCTTTTTCATTTTTTATTTCAAACGTAGTACTAATTTTTTTGTTTTTAGATTGTTTTCCAAAATCATAAGAACTAGGATTTATAGAAATAATAGGATCGGAAAAAACTTCAAATGTTACATTAAACATCCCATCTCCTCCGTTAGAATTTATTTCAATAGAAGTTTCATATAATCCATCATTAAGGTAGCTTGTATCAATTTCAATAGAGATATTATCATGCTCACCACCGGATGTTCCAGAAGAAGAATCAATAGTTAACCATTCTTCATCGGAATTTAGTTGGTATTCTAGTTCTTCTACACCTTCATTCCAGATTTCAAAAGAAGTTGAAATTTTATCTCCTTTTTTTATTTCTCCCGCATTATAGAATTTTGGTGAATAAGATAAAGACGGATGCATTGATTTTACTACTTTTACATGTATTACAGGGCTATACCACCATATTTGCCCATCAATTACTTCAAGCCCATCCAAACCTTGTATTTCTTCATGATAATTAGGATCAGTTCTTTCTTTTATTAGTCTAAGGTAGGGATTATCTCCATATTCCTCAGGAGCTAAAACATTACTATATATCTGATCAACTTTTGCTTTTGAAACAAAATAATAATCACCTGTTTCATCGATTTTTATTTCTTCTTCATATGTTACACCATCTGTTTTTCCATCTAAAGCTTTATCCCAACCGGTACCGCCAATATATTTTCCTTCATTTTCTTTATTTTCTTCTGTTTGATGCTCAGGGTTATTTATTGGATCAGGGTTTTTTCCCCATTGTAAAAATGTGTTATCAACTACTAAACTTCCGTTTACTTGCCATCTAAACAAAAGCGCATCATTTATTGAAACATATGAATCATTCTCAGGAGTCTCCGGCTGCCATCTAACATAAGGTTGTGCAATATCAGTTTGATGTAGACAAAACCTTCTTATCTCTTGACCATAACCTTCTGTAGTATCTCCTCCATATTTGGAATCAGGTTCATTTTTTTTATATGACCATTCAGGTGATATCCAGTGAATTCCTGAACCTGGATAGTTACCAAATTGTTCATCTTGAACATAAGGATCTTCAGCAGGATTGGAAACAACATCTGCACCATAAGCCCAGGGTGCAATACCACCTTTTGCTTCATATCCAACAGTATCAGGAATGGTTCCAACTCGATTTTCATTAATATCTCCACCATAATCACCTATATAATCAGCTAATCTCAAACTTGAAGCATCACAGAAATAAAAATCAGGAGGTGCATGAGAAAAAGATTTACCAGTTATCGGACTTGTTCCAGTGATACTGTCATGACTTGATGACCATGAATAAAGAATCATACGGGTTCCTCCATGAAAATCAGCACCACATCTAAATTGATGATCATTTACAAAATTATAAAGTGTTTTACCAGGAATGCTTCCCCAGATACCACCTGTGGGATTTCCTGGTCCATCATGATCTGCCTCACGATTCAAATCCCAACCATTTCCGTCATATCGTTGAGGGCCATGGTCAAATCCATATGGATTATGAGCAACTTCGATATAGATTTCTCTATTATCAATAAGCCATCTTAACCATTCTTTAGAATAATCAGGGCATGGTTCACTTGTAAAAGCCATGCGCATAAGCCAGTCTGTAAACCAATACAAAAGATTAGTACCTACTGTTTCATCACCATGAGGACTTCCAAGATATAAAACCTCTGGTTTTTTTAATCCAAGGCTTTCATTAGTAATCCGAACATACCATGCATCATATCCACCTTTAATTTTACCAAGATTATATATCTCATTTGCCTTAAAAACTTCAATATAGTTAGGATATTCAGATTCCAGGTTTTTATACCATCCAACAAGTTCATTATAACTATTAGCTGCAGTATATATAGTTTCAAAAGGCTCATTAAGTGCTTTACTTGAATTCCAGGAAACATTTGGTAAAATTAGTATTAAAAATAGGAAGAAAACTAAGTATTTCTTGAATAAATGACCCTTCATATATAATGCTTTGTACTTATAAGGATATAAATATTTCGATATTTATATATAAAAAACAAATATTTTATATAACTGGGAGAAAAATACTACAATTTATCTGCAATTTGTCTCAAAATTTTTGCTTTTGAATGTTTTTTATCAACAAGAACACGCCCCTCTTTTTTCCAAAAACGCCCAGGATAAGAAGCATTTTCTTCAATTTCAGGGTTAAGACCAAGAGATTTAGCAGCTTTTTTTATTTCATCTAAAGAAGGTTTATCAACAGCCTGTTTTTTAGATATTTTTCTACCGTTTAATCTAGAAATTGATTTATCAAAATAAATAGGCCAAATAACATATTTACCTTCATCACGTGAAACCATATTTTACTCCAAAAAGACAAATAAATTATTCGTTTATTAAAACAGCGTTTACCTCACCAGTCTGACCAGGTCTTGATGTTACCTTAGCTTTACCTTTTTTTGTTTCAATAATTGCACCTTTATTTACAATGTTTCTACGGACATAATGAATATTTGCCTTATTTTCTATAACTGATATAATCTCTGTTTTTTCTGTTTTTTTGGTTTTCGGATTCACGACATAAGCAACATTAATTGTTTTTGCTCTTGTCTTTTTATTATTTCCTCTAGTACGAACTTTTTTTGTAGTTGTAGGCCCAATTGTTGTTAGATTTTGTTCTTTTCCAATTTCTGCCTTTCTTTTTCCACGATGGTAACGAATTCTACGACCTGTTTTACTTCTTTTACTTTTTCTTTGCCATAATGCCATAGTAACACCGAAATAAGAGAGGTT
>CAYZTD010000022.1:0-6425 GCA_964481275.1 uncultured Thermoplasmatales archaeon | reverse complement strand
AGGAAGCGAAGGCGTAATTAGGGGATTATAAGGGCACAGCCCTTATTTCACTTTTATTCTAACTTTCCTACAGTTTTTTCAACTTCGTTTAATATTTCACAGGATTTTACAAGTTCCTTCATCTTAGTATGATCTGGATATAACGGTCTATCTTCATCTAGATACTTGACATGTTTACGAATAATTTCTTTTGCTTTTGTAACACCTTTGCCAAACTTATAATCTCTAAAATCAAGAGCTTGAGCGGCTGCCATAAACTCAATTCCAAGAACACCATATGCATTATCAAGAATCTGAAAATTTTTAATAGCAGTATTCATACCCATACTTACAAAGTCTTCTTGATCAGCTGCTGCAGGAATAGATTGAATAGATGCAGGAGTTGAAAGAATACGTTGCTCGACAATAAGACTATCAGCGGTATATTGCGATAGCATCAGACCAGAAAACATTCCAGCACCTTTTGTAAGAAAAGCAGGAAGACCAACACTAAGAGCGGGATTATTAAGTCTATTCATACGTCTTTCACTCATGACACAAACCATAGTAATTGTTGCTCCAGCCATGTCCATAGGAACACTTACAGGTGTTCCCTGAAAATTAGCACCAGAAATCTGAAGATCTTCATCTGGGAAAAATACAGGATTGTCGCCAACACCATTTAGTTCAATTTCAACTTGAGACTTAGCCCATCTGATAGCATCATGTGCGGTACCTATTACTTGTGGAGTTGAACGCATTGAATATGCATCTTGAACTTTACATTGAATTTTTTCATTTTTTAAATCTCCGCCTTTGACTAATCTATTTATTGCTTTTGCACTTCTAATAGCACCAGGAAAACCTCTAGCCTCATGAAGTTTAGATGTATATGGTTTCATGTTTGCCTTTAATGCTTCAAGAGACATTGCAGCAGCGATTTCAGCTTGTTTTAAAAAATTATTTGCATCATATAAAAAAATAGCACTCATAGAAGTTAGAAGATTAGAACCATTTATTATTGAAAGACCATCACGAGCTTTAAGACCAGGTATCTTAATACCTGCTTTTTCCATTGCTTTTTTACCCGGGAGTAGTTTTCCTTTATAGTATGCTTTTCCCTCGCCAAGCATTAAAAGAGCAATTTGTGACATTGGAGCCAAATCGCCACACGCACCAACAGAGCCTTTCTGACAAACATAGGGTGTAACATCCTTGTTTAACATTTCAACAAGGGTTTTTGTGATTTCAGGTCTACAGGCACTTTGGCCATGTGCATGGATATTAACTCTTGCAAGCATTGCAGCTCTAACATATTCAGTTGGTGCAGGATCTCCTATTCCCGCTGCATGATTATATATTAGATATTTCTGGAATTTTTTAACTTGATCATCAGATAAAACAACTTCAGAAAATTCCCCTATACCTGTGTTTACACCATACATTATTTCTTTTTCTTTTATTTTTTTATCAAGAACTTCTCTACATTTTCTAATTCTTTTTAATGCATCTGGGTGAAGTTTTACTTTTTCTTTATGTCTTGCGACTTTTACCAATTTTTCAACTGTTAAACCTAAACCTGTTATTGTAATGGTCATATGATTTCTCCCTAATAATTGGTGTTTTGACTACCCGTATATTATTATAATGTATTAATTTTCCTAAGATTTTATAACTAATTTTAAATATTAGTTGTTTTTTTAGGGTCAACGATTAATATGAAATTTCCAGAAATGAATGATGTATTAGCATTTGGGAACCAATTTTTAAAAGATTTAGGATTAGCTGAATTTGAATCTCAGATGATAGTTTCAATACTTGTGTTTATAGGCTTTTTAATCCTTGGATATATTATAGAACATATTTTTGAACATTACTTAAAGGCATGGGCAAAGAAAACAAAAACAAAACTTGATGATGAAATATTAAAAAATGTAAAAAAACCAATTTATATATTGGTTATATTTTTTGGTGTATTTTTCTTTGCTAATAATTTAAGTGTTTTAGATCCATATTTTCATATAACAGATAGTTTTGGACTAAATGAAATATTTTTACTATTTGAAATATTTCTTATTGCTTACATATTTACTAGAGTTACAAACGTACTTTTTGTATGGTATGCTGAAAGACAAGAACGTAAAAAGAACGTAAGTCAACATATTTTGTATGTATTTAGAGCTATATTTAACGCAGTAATATATTTAATTTCATTTTTTGTATTCATGGCGCTTGCAGGAATTGATTTGACAGGTCTTGCGATTGGTGGTGCAGCAACAGCAATAGTAATTGGTTTTGCCTTACAACATGTGTTAAGTGATTTTTTCAGTGCATTTTCAATCTATTTTGATAAACCATTTGAAATAGGAGATTACATAATTGTTGGAGATCATGCTGGAACTGTTAAAAAAATCGGAATGAAATCAACACGTGTTCAGCTATTGCAAGGAGAAGAGCTTGTTTTATCAAATAAAGAACTAACAACGGCAAGCATTAGAAATTTCAAAAAAATGAAACGAAGAAGAATAACATTTGGTTTTGGTGTTACTTATGGTACACCTCTTACAAAATTAAAGAAGATACCAGTTATTGTTAAAGATATAATTGATCCTAAAAAATTGAATAATGTGTATAAGCTTGACCGCGTTCATTTTACAGAGTTTGGAGATTTTAGTCTCAATTTCGAAATTGTTTATTATATGAATACAAAAGACTATGCTAAATACAGAGATACTCAACAAGAGATTAATTTTAAGATAAAAGAAGCTTTTGAAAAAGAAGGAATAGAGATGGCTTTCCCGACTCAAACCATATTTTTAAATAAATAATTTTTTTTTACTAGCCCCATAGTGTAGAGGTCAATCATCGAAGGTTCTGGACCTTTGGACTCCAGTTCGAATCTGGATGGGGCTATTTTTTTATTAAAGCATTTTTACATTAATCTTGTTATTTATCTCTATCAATGCTCCTTCTCCATGTTTTCCTATACTGCAGTTAACAACAACGGTGTCCTTATTTTTTGTAAAACCTGGGTCTTCATGAATATGGCCACATAAAACAAGTCTTGGTTTTAATTCATTAATTATTTCTCTTAATTCTTTACTTCCTCCGTGATTTCCTACAAATATTTTATCCTGCATTTTATATGGAGGAATATGAGTAATCAATACAGATTTATTATCTAATAATTCTTTATTTTTTAAAAACTTAAATTCATCTGGATTTACACATGAGCATCCTACAAAAGATAAATCTTTTTTTACAATTTTTTTTAGTTCAACCCTTGTAGCTTTGCTTTCATCAATTCCTTTTTTAACATCTGGACTATCTATATTTCCAGTAACAGCTAGTGTTTCTATTGGTATTTGATTTAAAAAATTCTTTGCAACATCTCCTGGTCCGAACTGCGTGATATCGCCACATACAACAAGTAGTTCTGGTGAATATCTTTCAATATTTTTCAAAACAAGATTCAAACGATATTGAAATCCATGTATGTCTGCAACTGCTAGAATCTTCATTTGTTATACCCTCTAAAATTTTGTTTATGTTGGTACTACTTGATTTTCATATATTGAACACAGATAATCAAATTTATCTTCGAAAAGTTCTGCTTGTCTTTGAATAACTTTTTCTGCATCGTTTATATCCATATCTTCTACTTCTTTTGCGTAGCTTACAAAACGACCAAGCCATAATGTTTTTAATGAATCTAAAAGTAAATATTTATCAGAATCATTTGTAGCATATTTCCATGATGCCGCGTAATTATAAACTATTTCTGCCCAAAGTTCCGAATCGAATCCTTTTCCGTTTTTTACTACTTTTTCAAGATCAACTATAATGTTATCAGTTAAATAATTGCTCATAACATTCTTTGATCTTTTAAATTCCAATACAAAATTCTTTTTCATATTTTCTACATCTACTTTTACCGGTATTGGTTTTTGACTAAAACACAGTCGATGAAATTGTGGTTTAAAAGGAGCGGGATGATTAGTCCAATATTTTTGATAATATTTTGCCAGTTCAAACATTTCACCTGTTACTTTTCTAAACATTGGAATCAAAAATTTTTCTGGTTCTAAATAATGTGTGGTTGACTCATGGATTTTTAATGAAAAAAGCCCTTCTTTTACATACATTCTTTCAGCTGCTGCAACTGTTAAAATAAATATATCTATTCCAAAATCTGGAGGAAACAAAGGATGATTACGTAACAATTCGTAAAGATTTTTTGATATTGCATATTCTCCAGCAATAGGCTGTCTGATATCTATGCCATAAAGAGCTCTAGTAAATGGATATACAAGATTATTTGTTATCACTCCATCGTTTTTATCACGTATATAGTAAGGAACTGTTAGATCAGCACGGCCGTAAACAATAGGATTTGCAATCATAGGAAGCCAACGTGGTTTCACGCTTAACAAATCTCCATCCATTAATACAACCATTTTAGCCTCGCATTCATGTGCGATTTCAAAAATAGTCATCACACCAGCACCTTTTCCTTCAGAAATAATGTCATTTGTAGCAATTTTTTCTATTGTTTTATATGGTTGAAAAAGTCCTACTGCATCACGTGTTTTATCTGAAGAACTTGCTGTACTTATGACAATTGCTTTTTTATAATCAGGAAAATACCTATACAATCCTTCATTTATAACATTTAAAACATTTAGTACAGTAGGTTCTACATCTTTACATAGAACACCTACCATAATATCAATTGATTTGATTTCTTTACATTTTTTAATTATTTCTTCATCTAAACTTAACCCTCTATTCCAATCTTGATTCATGTGTTTATCTCTCCATCCTAACTGAATCTTATTCGTTATCAGCTACTACTACCTCAAGTAACTGCTCACGGATTTTCCTGCGAGCAGAAATTGTTCTAAGCCAGTCAGGTATTCTTGTACCAACTGGTTTTCTCATATAACTAATACCTGCATTCATTATCTGTCTACTAAATTTTTCGACTATTGTTTCTTCTAAATGCCGGTCATATTTAAGATTATTAAAGTGTGCATCCGCATGATATTTTCTAATTATATCCCGAGCGTGTCTTACATATAACACTCTCAGTGTTATTAATGCCTCTTTAGATATTTGAATATTATCCTCTTCGATTAAAACTCTTAGTAATGTTTTTAGAATGTCACCCGTCATTTTAGTAAGACCTTTTGTATCATCTCCAATTTTTTGATGTTTGTGATCATAGAAACCAAGGTCAGTCTGACATATACTTTTTGATGTAACATTTCTATACATCTCAGCCATAACACCTATTTCAATACCCCAATCACCTGGGAGATCTACATCTCTTGCAAGATCACTTGTGAGAGCAAATTCACCAGATATTGGATATCTAAATGAACGTAGAAATCTAATGAAGTCTGTTTCGTGGCCAATATTATCTACAAATGCTCTCAATAAAGGATTTAAAAATAGTCTAAAAACACGTCCATAAAATATTTTTTTTTCAAGATTTACTCTTGCATAATATCCTTTATTAAATTTGAAATCAAGTTCATGTTCGACTATTGGATATAAAAGTTTTGTAGGGATCATTTCGTCATAGCCAAGAACATCTGCATCATGCAAGGTAAAAGCATAATTTTTGATACTAGCAATTCCCATTGCAAGCCATACATCTCGCCCTTTACCTTTATATTTTAAAAAATTTAGCCCTTCTCTTTTAAGATCAATTAATAATTTTTCTACATTAGGCCCATCACACCACATTATTAAATGCGGTACTTTCAAGTCCCTAAAAAAACGTTTAACATGGTCAAATTCCTTTTTGTTTTTAGCAGCCAGTGCAATTATAACTTCATTCAAATAACTGCATTTATTCAAACCTTTTTTTATATCTTTTAATGCATCATTTTTTATCTCTTTGTAAAGCATGGGAAGTATCACTGCTGAAGGTCGATCATTAACAGCAGTTTCAACTTTTTTTATTAGATTTTTTTTATCTACACATAAATCATGAAGTGTGGTCACTTCATCTTGTCGGGCATCCAAAATAATCACCTCGTATTTTTAGCTTTGATACATACAATAAATTTTTAATAATATCTTTTTATCATATATGCAACAAATCTATAATTTATTTTTAAGGCAAATAGATTTAGTTGTTTACAAAGTTTTTCATACTATCTAAGCTCATTTTTACAAATTAAACGTCATTATCTATATTCAGACATTTTATAGAAATATTTATATATAATATATGCAATAAATATATGTAACGGGGAAAATAAAATATTAAAAATAAAAAAAAGAGGCATTTAAAGTATGTATTATAAGAAGCTATTATGTATGTTTTTTGCAGTTGTATTTTTACTTTCATCTGCAAGTGTAGCTGTTGGTCAACGTGAAGGTATTAAAAAACTTAGATCTAGTGATTTTGATTTTAATCTTGGTAATGCAAGACC
>CAYZTD010000021.1:0-13028 GCA_964481275.1 uncultured Thermoplasmatales archaeon | reverse complement strand
TGCGGGTCTTATACTATCGTTTCAGACCGCGCAGTATTCCCAGCCTGTTAATAAATTTCAAAAAATATTTTTAATCTAATTATTTTGAAGAAATACCGTTTTTATATATTTCATCCCAAGAACCAACAGCTATACAAAAAATGTTTTCAAAATTAAAATCTATAACTTCTGGTTTTTTTGCAATATAAATATATAATCCAATAGGTTGATTCTGATGTTGATATTTTAAATAACTTTTTTCTATTTCTAAAGTTTCATTATTTGCAAATTGTCCTTCGGAGTTAATCTGCCAATTATAACCAATCTCAGCTAGATACCAATTGTGAACTTCTAAAATAGAGGTATTAGTAATATAACAACTTAGATTTAAAGTAGATGATAGATTTATACTATTCCAAAAAGAATCATTTAGAGAATCAGTTATTTCTGTTGATTGATTAAAAATTGGTATATTCATGAAAGATGTATCGTTCTTTTCTGTTGTATTATCTAATAGATCATCTTTGTTAAATTCTGCATTTATAAATAAAAATAATAGTGCTACTATTACTATAATTACTATAATTGCAATATATCGTATTATTCTTTTCATATGTAAATACTTATTTTGTAAAACTATAATCTCATATAAAAAGATTAAGAAAATATTTTTATTTAACCTGCAAAAACAAATATTTTATAAACTAATTCATCATATTTTTGTATTATATAATGAAAAAAGTTTTTAATAAAAAAATTAATCTTTCTAAAACTAACTTAATTTATGTAACAATTCTTTTATCAATATTTTTAAGTATTATTTTTTTTCAATTTTACTTCATATTAATTGATTTTTCTGATTATAACCAAAATATCTTAAAGTTAGACAAAAAAATTCAAAATCTAAAAGAAAGAATATGTAAAAATTGTAATAAAAGTGAGATATATGACAGAATTAATGAATTAAAAGCAGTAAGGGATCATAAAAATGTTTTTTATGATCCTTCTTATAATGAAGCATATGATTTTATTAAAAAAGATGATACTGATAAAAATACATTCCATGATTCTGATTATAATTGCGCTCATTTTGCAAGAGATGTTAATAACAACACAATAAAACAAGGTATTCGCTGTGCTTATGTAATAATAAATCTCAGCAGTGGAACACCTCATGCAATTATTGCATTTAACACAACAGATGAAGGTGTTGTGTTTTTTGAGCCTCAAAACGATCAAAGAGTTTTTTTAGAAATTGGAAAAGATTATTGGAATGAATGTATAGAAAATGGAGAATATAAAATTCAAAGTAACATAGTACTGGATTATACAATATATTGGTAAAAAAATAAGAGAGAAAAGTATGGATAAAAAACATATCAAAAAAATAAACATGATACTTTCTTTGGCTCTAATTGTTATTATAATTTCTTATAGTATTTTTAATGTTTTTTTTATAAACTTGCAAAAAAAAGAAATTGAAAAAGCAACAGAAGAATTAGATTTACTTAATACACTTGAGCAATATCAATCTAGCACTATATATGAATTGTATAATCCCAGCTATAAAGACGCAGTTGATTTTATGAACGACTCCAAATCAAAAAACATATCGTATATTTTAAATAAAGCTGAAAATAACAATATAAATACTGCTTTAGTTCAAATTATAATGAGTGAAAAATTATTTATGTATACTTTAATAGGATTTAATACAACAGATAAAAAAATGGTTTATTTTGAACCTGATACAACATATGAAGTAATACCTAAAATAGGAAAAAATTATATTGATTGTGTTATAAATCAGCCTTACAATACAAATATATTCAATGATACAATTCGTGATATACTTATTGTATGGTAAAAAAAAATGTTAAGCTGAAATATTTTTTTATTAAAATATTGAATTTAATGTTGTAGTTTATTTTATTAAATTTGTTAAGCAAATATCTTTATTTTTTAGTATGGTAGTTAAACTAACTATTTTTATGTTAACATGTATCATGATTTTAAAATTAAAAATCTTGCTAAGTTTTGTCTAGCAAACTAATTTTTATCAAATATATAACGATAGATAATATTTATCAAGATTAATAGATTTTAGAAAAAAATCCAAAAATTTGAGATATTCTGACATTTTTAGAATATTCTCTTCTATAAAATATTGGAAAATTGCGAATTAACCCAAAAATAGCACAAAAAGTGTATAGTTTTTAGCACAAAAATAGCATTTAACACGATTTTCTAAAAATAATGCTAATAATTAACAGACAGTATTCATGCTATAAATTAACACAATTTTTACAAAAAGTTATATACAAAGTCTTACATTTGACATATGTCTTTGAAATGGCTTTAGCCTTTTAAAAGAGTTGAGTCAAATGGAAAATGAGTATAAAGTAGTGTATTATATTAGGGTTAGTAGGGAGGAACAAGCTAAAGGTTACAGTCCTGAAGGTCAAAAAACAACTCTAGATGGTTGGCTAGCTGAAAAAGACGACTGGAGATGGATTAAAACATATAAAGACGAAACTAGCGGAAAAGACATCAAAGGCCGAGCTAGATTCCAAGAAATGATTGCCGATGCAAAAAATCGTTTTTTTGATGGAATTTGCGTATATGATAACGATAGATTCTCACGTTCTACAAAAGATGTATTAAATATAATGGATGATTTATTATCATATGGTGTAAAACTACATATTTATACTCTTAGACATGTCGATATTTATAGTGATCAAGGAAGATTCATTCTTACAAATTTTGCTGCATTCAGTGAATTTTTTAGAGGTCAACTTGCTTCTAAAATAAGAGTTGGAGTAAAACAAAAAATGAAAAATGAATGGTTCGGTCAAGCTCCTTATGGATATAAACAAGTATCTGATGACATTGGCGGTAGAAAAAAAAATTCCAGATTAGTTGAAAATCCTAGACAGCAAGAAATTCTTAAAAAAATAAAAGAGTTAAGATCTGAAGATAAAAGCTATAGCGAAATTGCTAAATATTTAAATGAACATAAGATTGAAACTAAATTTACAAGACCTGATAGAAGGTGTATGTGGCATCCAAGTACTGTTCGTAATATACTAATTAGACCAGAGGTTGAATTAAATGACAAAAAAGAAGAGACCTGAATTTTCAAATGATGTTGAAAGAAAGGTAATTGAGAGATCTAAAAACAAATGTGAAAGATGTGGGTTTATTTTTGATGACTTTAAAGAAGGTGAGTTTCATCATATAAAACCGGTAGTTTATGGAGGAGATGCAAGCTTAGAGAATTGTTCTTTACTATGTAAAAAATGTCACAAGGAATCACCAAATGTTAAAGATGACAAAGATTTGTTAGTTTACAAACACTTTTTCTTAAGATTTGCATCATTTAAGGAAGCAAATGAATATTATAAAGCAGAAACAAGACATGAATTATATCTAAAAATTGCTCAAGATATTGCAAAAAAACATTTCGATAAATAATTATTTGATTAATTTAGATTATTATAAATAAGTAAGACATATGTAAGTATGTTAGTTGTTATCTATCATAATTTATGTGTTAACATTTAGCGTGCAAATAGTCAATTATTAACACGATTATGTTGATTTAAGTTTATAACTTAATTAGTTTCGTTAGATATTTAACCTTTTTAATTTTTAAATTCCTAGAATTAAATTCTGTTTATAATAATTATCTAAAATACAAAATAATATTTAGTTAAGTTTAAAGCTTAAATTATTATGATATTTATGAAATTAGCTTAAAAATATATGTTAAATGATTAATTTAAACAAAAGTTTTAATAACAGTCATAAATTTACAGCGAGTAAAACTAAAATTCATAAAATATGAGGGGCTAAAAAATAATGTACATAGTGATTATAGGCGCAGGGGGTATTGGAAAAAGACTCACTGAAATCACCCTTCGAGATGGTAGTCATAATGTTATAGTAATAGATAAAGATCAAGTGGCCTGCGAAGAGATTGCAAGAAAATATGATGCTATAGCAATAAATGCTGATGCAACTCAAGAAGAAACTCTAGATGAATCAGAAGTCAAAAAAGCAGATGTACTTGTAACAACAACAGATGATGACGCGACAAATTTAATGGTTATAGGTCTTGCAAAAAATAAAGGTGTAAAACATCTTGTATCTGTTGTAAACCAAGAAGAAAGTAAACCTATGTACATGGAAAAAGGAGTTAAAATGATTAAAAGCCCAAATATCGTGATGGCTGAGCATCTCTATAAATCAATTAAACATCCAAATGTTGAAGAATATATGAATGTAGGAGAATATGCTGAGATTTTTAGATTACCTATTTCTCAAAACTCAAAATTGTCAGGTAAAACAATCAAAAAAATCGGTCTTCCTAAAAAAAGTTTAATTGTTGCAGTAGAACGTGACCATAAATTTATAATTCCTACCGATAATGTTGAACTATTCTCAGGAGATAAAGTAACAATACTTTCTCATAAAAACCAAGTTGATAAAGTATCTACCTTATTTTCTGAGTGAAATAAATTCTAACTATTACGTAAAATATAAATAAAGGCTTTATCATTCTTAGCTAAGTTTTTCCTAATTTTGAGGAGTTATTATGGATGAAAATAAAATAACTAAAACCGGTACTACTACACTTGGAATTGTATGCAAAGATGGAGTAATAATAGCTACTGAAACAAGGGCTACTATGGGAAATTTGATAGCACATAAGGAAACAAAAAAATTATACAAAATAGATACTCATCTTGCTCTTGCAACAGCAGGTCTAGTCGGAGATCTTCAGACACTTGCCAGATATTTAACAGCAGAGGCAAATATATACAGATTAAAAAGAGATGCTAAAATGCCTGTGAAAAGTGCAGCAACTCTTATGTCAAATATTATGAACCAAAGAAAATTTATGCCATATTACGTTCAATTAGTTTTGGTAGGTTTCGATGCTGATGGCAGGCATGTATACTCATTAGATGCAGCAGGTGGTGCAATACCTGATAAATATACTTCAGGTGGTTCAGGATCACCTTTTGTTTATGGAGTACTTGAGGATCATTATAGAGAAGATATGACAACTGATGAAGGAATAGATTTGGCAATAAGAGCAATTAAATCTGCAAAAAGTAGGGATTCAGCTTCAGGTGGTCTGACAAATGTTGCGGTAATTTCAAAAGATGGATTTGAAGAAGTATCAAAAGAAGATATAAAAGAACGTACAAACAAAATAAGAAATCTAGCTAAACAGTAATTGTAATTATTTACTATTTATATTTGATTAATCACAATATTTCATATTTATAATTTAAAAGTTTAAGAAAGGTATAAAATGCCAGTTGACGACGTTTTAAGAGATATTAAAGGAAAAGTAAGAGCTGTTATTCCACCAAGTATAGATGTTTCAGATGTGGAGTTTGAAGGAGCTTTAGTTGTAATTTATACTAAAGACCCTGATAAGTTTGCAAGAAATGAAGACCTAATAAAACAACTTGCTAAAATGCTTCAGAAAAGAATAGCAGTTAGACCTGATCCTTCTGTCATTACAGATACAGATACAGCAGAAAAAAAGATTAAGAAAATTCTCCCAAAAGAAGCAGAAATTACAAATGTCTATTTCCTACCAGATATAGGAGAAGTAGTAATAGAAGCAATGAAACCAGGTGTCGCGATTGGTAAACAAGGTATATTATTAAATGAAATTAGAAAAAAAATAAATTGGTCACCACGAATTGTAAGAACACCACCGATTCAATCAAAAACAGTGAAAGATATACGTCATTATCTTAGATCTATGAGTGAAGAAAGAAAAGAGGTCTTAAGAAAAATCGGTCGAAGACTTCACAGAGGTATTTCAGAAGGTGAAAGATTTGTAAGGGTTACATCCCTTGGAGGTTTCCGCCAGGTTGGTAGATCATGTGCATTACTTCACACCCAAGATAGTAAAATTATGATTGATTGTGGTGTAGATGTTTCTTCAGATAATTCAACACCATATCTACATCTTCCAGAAGTTTTACCTTTTGAGAAAATTGATGCAGTAGTATTAACTCATGCTCATCTTGATCATTCAGGTCTTGTACCTCTTCTTTACAAATATGGATTTGATGGACCAATCTATTGTACACCACCTACTCGTGATATGAGTACACTTCTTCAGATGGATTATTTAAAAGTTGCTGCTGCTGATGCGAAAAAAATACCTTATTCAGCAGAACATATTCGTGAAACAATAAAACATTGTATCGCTATGGATTATGGAGATACTACAGATATAACACCAGATATCAGGCTTACTTTTCATAATGCAGGGCATATCCTTGGATCTGCTATAGCTCATTTTCATATTGGTGAAGGACTATATAACATCGCATTTAGTGGGGATATTAAATACGAAAGAACATGGCTTTTTAACCCGGCTGTTAATCGTTTTCCTAGGCTTGAAGCAATTTTTATGGAATCTACATATGGTGGACGAGATGATTTTCAACCAAGTAGAAAAGAAGCAACAGATAAGCTCAATGATGTCATTCAAAGAACCATAAAAAAGAAAGGTAAACTTTTAGTCCCAGTTTTTGCAGTAGGTCGTAGTCAAGAAACAATGATTGTTCTTGAAAATCTTGTTAAAACAAAAAAGATACCTAAAATATCTGTCTATTTAGATGGTATGATCTGGGAAGCAACAGCTATTCATACCGCATATCCTGAATATTTAAATACTAAACTTAGAACCCAAATTTTCCAAGAGGGAAAAAATCCATTGATATCAGATATATTTAAAAGAGTGGATAGCCAAGAGATGCGGCAAAAAATAATTAACGATCATAAAGATCCTTGTGTTGTTCTAGCTACTAGCGGTATGATGAATGGTGGCCCTGTTATGGAATACTTTAAAGAATGGGCTCAAGATAAAAATAATACTATTGCCTTTGTTGGTTATCAGGCAGAAGGAACCCTTGGTAAAAGAATTCAGAAAGGCTGGGAAGAAATACCTCTCAATACTGGTGGAGAAGTTATAAATATAAAGATGAATATGAATGTTGAGACAATAGATGGTTTTTCGGGTCATAGTGATCGAAGACAATTACTAAATTTTGTTAATAATATGTCTCCACGTCCTGAAAAAATAATCTTTGGACATGGAGAAGAAAGTAAATGTCTAGATATTTCAAGTGCAGTACATAAAAGATATAATATTAGCACAAATGCTATGCAAAATCTAGAAACAGTTAGATTCAAATAAATTTAAAAAAATTATTCTTTTTCAGGTTTTTTATTTTCTTTTGTTCTTTTACCAATTGGTTGTGCGATATCCCACATATTATTGAATCTTTCATCAATAAGATGAATATCATCAACATCAACATAGGCTGTTCCCACGTATGAAGCTTCTACATCTGCCTCATGTAGTATTTTGACGCCATTTACTGCAATTTCTTTTCCATAAACATAATTGCGCATGGTACCTGAAACATCTTCATTAAAGTATTTTACTTCAAGATTATCTTTATAAATATCTTTAAGTTTTTTGATATCATCCAGATGATTTTTATTATCAACAATTAATTGTACTTTGTTATCCATATCTAAAAATTTCTTAAAATAGTTGATAAACGGATCTTTGAAAAATCGTTCTCCTCCAATCTGTAGTTTTATTTCATTATTTTTCTCAAGGCAATTATTAAGAATATTATAAAGCATCCATCTGCCGTTATATTGTAGAGTTACATTTCCATTTCTCTTAAGTTTTATACCATATTTTTCAAAGTTAGTTCTATAGTAATTATCATAGGTTGGTAGTCTATTTTCAATAATTTTGTATGTATCTTCTGCAATAAATTTTTTTAAATCATTTTTAATGTCTTCCCAGACAGCTCTAGGATGTACAGGCAAATAACTTTCTCTTCCAAAATCTTGATCTGACTCATTTGAAAATAAAACTTTTGCAATGAGTCCTTTTTTCATAAGACAAGATCTTCCTGTTTCAAGAGGGCGTCTTGTTATATTTGCAAATTCATCAGCTATTTTTAAAAACTCAGAAAATTCTTTTGGCGCATCTATTATAAGGGTTACATAATAAACAGCTGCTTCTCTAGGACGATTTATTTTCATCCTTTCAAACATCATTTCAAAATCTTGAATAAAATCTAGTTTAACATTACTTTTAATCTCACATCCCATCATCAAACACCAATCCTATCTTATACTTATCAATAAAGTATTCTTATACCTGCTTTTCGAATTAAAAAATGTATTAAGCTTTTATATATTTTATGCATGCATAATTATCTGAATATGCATCTTACAAAATAGGATTATTTTTCTTTTACTTTTTGCATTTCATTTAGGTATCTGCGGCAATCCCTTTTAATTGTAGCAATTTGTTGTTGAGGTATCTTATACGAATAAATTGCATATTCCAAAGCAAAAGTAAGACCATGAATAAAAGCACCTACATTATAATCCTTATCTTTGCTAAATTTAAGAACATCATCTGCAATTTTTATTGCATCCTCAATTGTATATGAGGTTTGTTTTTTCTTTTGTTCTTCTTTATTTTCTCCTTGCATGAAAAAGGGCAAATAAGGTCAAACTATTTAGTTTTTTATCTATTTATTCTATTTTTAAAAGGTAATTATTATTCAAAAAGAAGGAAGGCTGGTTATTTTTTCTCTCTCATAGGAGGGGATGGGATGCTTTTTTAAAAAATAATTCTACCAGCCCGATTCCTTCTAATATTGAGTGATATAATTTTTATTTAAGTAGCTTTTTGGCAGATGTATATGTAATTGGGTATGTAGTTAAATCAGTCTTAATAAAATTTAAGAATAATGGTTAAAAAGAAAACGCCGCCTACCGGACTCGAACCGGTGACCGCTCGGTAACTGCAGATTAAGAACCAAATATCATCTTTAACAGCCGAGTGCTCCACCAACTGAGCTAAGGCGGCATTAGAAACTTATTGTTTTTTGCAAAAACTTGAATACAACTTCATATTAAAAGATTATCCTAAAAACCAAGTTGTTGTTTTTTAAGTTCTTTCATCTCTTTTTCTAGAAATCTATAAACTGTACTATGTTTACTACCTGAAAGAAGCATATCTATTGCTTTTTGTATAAAGTTAATTTTTACTATATCTGAAATAACTGACACTGTATGTCCATATATAGCTATTTTTGATCCAGTTAAATCTTCTATAACCCTTTTTGTTTTACCTTTTTTTCCTATAACTCTACTTTTTAATCTATGCAAGTGAGATGGATGTTTTCCAACATAATCATGAAGATTAAACATATAAAAATCCATTTCATCATTTAAAAGTAAGAATGCTTTATTTGGTGAAAAACCTCTACCAATTGCTCTAATAGTATTTTCTGTTTTTAGAACAATCAATGGATCCTTAGTATCATCTTCACAGATTTCAATTTCTCCAGTTTCTGAATTGATATTTATATCAAGACCTGTCTTTGTTTTTAGTTCATCTTTAACTTTGCCATTTTGACCTATTAAAACTCCAATACGATCCATAGGTATTTTTAGATATTTAATCATTGCATATCACTTTCTTTTGTTATATTATTATATATCTGCATTTCGCTTTCTTTTATATTATATTTTTTGAAATAACTTACAATATTTTTGATGTCTCTTTTCAAAAAATCATGTGAATTAGGGTGATCTATTAATACAGCTTGTCCTAAATCAATGAGATAAGGATTATTCTTATATATCAATATATTAAAAGAACTCATATCTGAATGAACAAGTTGTGCCTTTTGATACATCTTTTTTATAAAATCAATAATTTTATCAAACATTTTTTTGGGATTTCCTAATTTTACATCTTTTAAAAGAGGAGCAGGTTTTTTTTTATATCCTATATATTCCATTACTAAAATATTATTCATATACAATATAGGTTTAGGAGCTGGAACATTTATATTATTTAATCTTCGTAAATTTTTAAATTCTTTTTTTGTCCAGGCATGAATAATATCTTTATGGGTTTTTCGTATAGATTGAAATCTAGGATCACCTATTATATAGTTTGATATATGTTTAAATGTTGAATTTGAAGTACGATATATTTTAACTGCAACAAATTTTTCATTAGGAGTAGTAGCTCTAAAAATATTTCCTTCTTTACC
Source organism: uncultured Thermoplasmatales archaeon (assembly GCA_964481275.1). Classification (GTDB taxonomy): domain Archaea; phylum Thermoplasmatota; class E2; order DHVEG-1; family DHVEG-1; genus CAYZTD01. The sequence continues at coordinate 2,907 of CAYZTD010000021.1, read as the reverse complement.
CGTAGAAATTGGGAAATCTAGAGTATCTATTATTTTGTTTGATATTAATTTTTCTAAAGTAAAAAGAGTATATTTATCAAAAACTTCATCTTCTGTTTTTATGTCTTTTCCAATTCTATCAATTATAAAACGTATTTTTCTATCAATTTTTTTTAAATTTTTATCATCCAAAAATTTTTCAGAAGACATCTATTTCCTCAGGAAGCAAATTTCTCCTACTTAGAATTATAGATTGAGTTCTTCTATATCTATAAATTATATCTGCTTTTTCATTCTGAATATCCCATGGCTTTATTATTACTAAATCTCCCGCTCTTACTCTCTGTCTCCTTTTCATTCTTCCAGGTATACGAGCTAATCTAGATTTCCCATCTTCACAAATAACATTTATTCTTGAGCCACCCATCAATCTGTCAGCTATGGCAAACATTTCGTTTTTTTCTTTTTTTGGAAGTCTAAGACGTATGTATGCTTCTTGATCGTTTGATTGATCTTTATTCACAAAAATCACAACTTATGCATATAGATTGTTTTCTATTAATAAACTTTGTTCTATAATTAAGCTTTAATTTTGTTAAATATCTTATTTAAAGAATTAGCAGAAATTTTAAAGAATTCTTCTATAGTAAAACCTATATCTACTATTACCCTTATTCTTTTTCGCTCTACTCTTGGTGCAAAACTTTCATCTTTATATTTTTTGTAAAACAATGAAACATTAAATTTAGATATTTCCTCAGTTGAATAACATCTTAGTATTTCAAATAGTAAATCAGTTAATGAAACTGTAGCAATCAGTGCTTTATCAAATAATCTAGTTGGTAGATAATCTGTATGTGTATAGTTTAGACCTTTTATAGCATTAATACCATCTTTTGGTAATAAACCAGTTAATATTTTAGATGATAAATTGCCTCTTTCTTCCAAATTTTCTACTGTGTATTCATAATCTACATTATACAAAAGACCAGTAAGCCCCCAAAGGTTTTCATCTCTATTTAATCTTTTAGCTAAATCTCTCATTATAGATTCTACAAGTATTGATTTACTAATTATTTCTTTATTTTGTATATATCTCTTTAAAATAATTAATGCTTCTTCTTTGGAAATCATTTTTTCATTTTGATTAAGAGTTTTTAACTATATTAAGATTATTTAATAAATTATTAGTCTAAATCTTGCTTGAAATATGAATAATCAATATTACTCCAGTCATCAAAATCGTTTCTTCCATGGATTCCATCTGAATAATCAACAAAGTTTTTTTTGGCAATACCATACATGTATGCATAATTCATTATACTTTGATAATCATGCCATAAAAGATAACCTAATAACCAGTGATTTCTTGTTATATCGCTATGGCCTCCTAACCACATAAGACCTAAAGAATGTCCTAGCTCGTGCATATATGCTGTTGCATAGACGATATCTCTATTTGATGTAAAAAGATCTTTTGCTTTTTCATCAAGACCTTTAGCTGATATCTGAAAACGATTATTTCCAAAGGCGTTACCATTTACAACTGAACTCTGTCTTATTACAACTCCATAGTGAAAAACCCCAATTCTCCAACTACTATCATTTGTATTATTTAGAAAATATTGTCTATATATCTGTTCGAGTTCGTTATTAGGATCACTCCAGTTTCCATCAGTCTCCGGATCAAATGGTATCATATCAGATCTTGAATCCTCCCATGTTCCATCATCAAGATGAAATACAATATTTTGTCTGTTAAATGCTTCTGTAATCTTTTCTTTTGATTTTTCTGGTAGAAGACTTGCTGGTTCACCGTTTGGTCCGCCCTCCATTTGGTCAAGTTCTACAAAAATATCTTTTCTGAAAGGATCTGAGCCCCATTGACTAGTCAAATACTCTTCATAGTTAGTTAGACCATCTCCATCGGGGTCTAGATTTTTATGATCTTCCCATTCAAAAGGATCATATTCCCAATCATGAACATATGTCCAATTAATGTAATCGATAGATCTTTTGTATCCCCATTTCCATTCCCATTCAATTGGAACACCATCATTATCATCATCACGTCCGGTATCATCTATTGTTGGGTCTGTACCAAAAACATTTACTTCGGTCCAATAAGGTATTCCATCGCCATCATGGTCAGATTGGGTTATATCAAACCAAATTTCGCAGTCTTTATCATTTTCATATATGGAATTATCATCAGTTCCGCTAGCTCTTCCATATCCACTATAATCTGTAGACCAGGAATGAGGCCAATATATTAGATCATCACCTGTCCAATGACCTGTTTTTAAACTATAAAATAATGTAAGGTCTTTTCTAAATGGGTTTTCATTATCATTTTTTGCTATATCACACAGCTCATCTAATCCAGGATTGGCATCCCATAGTTGTATTGTAATGTTTACTATCTCTTTATCATCTGGAACATCTACTGTTTTTTTCCATGAGGGCGTTACTACTTTTTGGTTATGCCAAGTAGGGCTTTTGTATTCTTGGTCATTTATGAATAATTTTATGTAGAAATCTGGGTCTGAAAATCTATCTAATTTGTCAAATGCTCTAATTTTTTTAATTTCAACAGTAACATGTATATCTTCATAGGGATCTAAATCTTCTTCATTAGACTCATAAAGATTTTTATCAAAAAAAGATAAATCGTTTTGATTCTGTTTGTTTTTTATATCTTTAGTTATTTTTAATGATGAGCTATTTGTAGATATCAATAGAATAGCCAAGAGCATTATTGCTAGCATTGTTTTTATATTTACATTCATTTTATTACCCCCAAAATTATCATATTTTTAATGTCTTTTTTATATTTAGATTTTTTTAAATTTTAAACAATAATATGCTAACTTCGTCTTCAATTAACAGATGTTAATTGGAATGTATATAAAAAATTTTCCCCCAGCA
>CAYZTD010000020.1:0-14114 GCA_964481275.1 uncultured Thermoplasmatales archaeon | reverse complement strand
ATCAAGCCTTATCAATTTGTTTTAAGGTGTTTTTCATCTGCTGATACCATTTATCTATGCACTCTTCTAACTCTTCTTTTGCTTCGTCAAGCTCATTGCATCGATAAATATGATAGTATCCACCCTTGCGTATATTTTTTGTTTCTTTTAGGCATAAATTACAACAAGTCAATTTTTGTAAAGATCGGTATACTGTACTTCGATCTTTGTTTATTTTTTTTGCTAGTTCATCTGCCCGCATTTCTCCAAACTTTTTCAATTTATTGTAAACATCTATATCTAGATTGTTTAAGTCAAAAACACATTTTAGTACATCATCGCAACATATATTTTCATATGGCTTGATAAACTTCATCTCTTATAGTATATTAATTGATTATATATAAAATGATTGTGTAGATTATTTGCACAAACGTTATATAGTGAATCAATAATTATGTGAAAAAATGAAAGATGATTTAGAAGAAATTAAAATAAGAAAACTAGAGCAATTAAAGATGAAATATATGAAAGGAGGAAAAAATAATATGAGTGAAAATATGCCAGATACGCCTGTACATATTGATGATTCTAACATAGATTCAACTATTAACAAGTATTCGGTAATGGTTGTGGATTGTTGGGCTCCATGGTGTGGGCCTTGTAGAATGGTTGGACCAGTTGTAGAGGAACTTGCAAGACAAATGAAAGGAAAAGTTGTTTTTGGAAAGCTTAATGTTGATGAAAACCGTGGGACTTCTATGAAATATGGTATAATGAGTATACCTACACTTTTGATGTTTAAAAACGGGCAACTTATAGACACTTTTATTGGTGCGATGCCGGAACCGATTCTTAAAGCAAAGATCGAGTCAAATCTTTAATTTTCTCTTTATCTAAATCTTATTTATCAAGGCTAATTTAAAAGATTCTTATGAAGCTTTTTATTTTCCACCTTCTGAATAATTTGTTTGTGCTAACAACAAATATTCCACTCAATAATTAAAATGGATGAATAAAATGAATAGTAAGAGAGAGATCTATATAATTTTTCTTTGGCATGCTTTTTTTCTCGCAATCACTATGTCAATGATTGATTTTAATACTGTTTTTCCCTCTTTAATTTATTCTTTAACAAGTTCTAAGATAATTTTTGGTGCAATTTTTTCAATAATATTTGGTGTTCCTCTTATTTTTAACGTGATCTTTGGTCATTATCTATCTTCAAAAAAATATAAGAAAAAATATCTTCTTATCGGTATAAATCTTAGAGCGCTTTCCTTTCTTGGTATGGCTTTTTTTACTTTTACTTATGCAAACCGAGACCCTTTTCTAGTGATATTTAGTTTATTTTTTTGGGTATTTTTATTTTCTTTTAGCGGTGGGTTCGCAGGAATTGTTTATACTGATTTGATTGGTAAGTTTCTAAAAAAAGGAGAAAGAGGGAAATTGTATGCATTTAAACAATTTTTTAGTAGCGTGGGTTTTTTAATCGGTGGGCTTATCATTGCTTATGCTTTTAATGTTTCAAATATATCTTATCCAAATAACTATGCTTTGATTTTGTTTATGGGTTTTGTTGGGCTTCTTATTGCATCTGGTGCTTTTTGGCGTATAAAAGAACCTCCTTCTAAAATAGAGCATCAAGAATCTTTTTTCATCTTTATTAAAAAAATTCCATCGGTACTTAAATCAGATAAAAGTTTTTCAAGATTTATTCTTGTAGAGAATCTTACAAGTTTTAGTTTGATGATTTTACCTTTTTACATTGTTTTTGCTCAGGAGATTTTTGATGAGATACTACTTAGTTTCTATCTTTTTGCAATTATAGGTGGTTCTATTGTTTCAAATATTTTTTGGGGCATGGTTTCAAAGAAATTCGACTCAAAAAGAGTTGTTGAGTTATGTATAATTTTAGGTGCATTACTACCTATTCTTTCTTTATTAATGGGTTCTTTGGGCCCATATCATTTTTCTATAATATTTGTATTGGTAGGTTTTGTTAGAAGTGGTAGAGTTGTTGGTTTTGATCCGTATCTTTTAGATATTGCTCCTGAGAGGCAAAGATCTTGTTATTTAGGGATACGTGGAACGTTAAGTATTTTAACTATACTTCTTCCGTTGCTTGGTGGATTGTTTATAGAGTTAATAGGGTACTATTTTACTTTTGGAATGGTTAGTATTGTGATGTTTCTTTCATTTTTTCTATTAAGGGATAAAAATGTTGAAAAAGTTAATAGCGATATCAAATAAGTTATAAGAATAAGTGGTTGGAGGTATTGTTCATAGACGTATCTGGAAATATTGGTCTTGCATTTATTCTTACGGCCATTGCAGGTCTATCTACAGGAATAGGAAGTGCTATTGCATATTTCATCCGAAAACCAAGGATGATTTATCTTTCTTTTTCACTGGGTTTTTCAGCTGGTGTAATGATTTATGTTTCGTTTGTTGAACTTTTACCACAAGCACTTGAAAATGTTGGTGAAATTTTAGGAATTGCTGCTTTTTTTATTGGTGTTATTTTCATAGGAATTATTGATATGATTATTCCTAAAGAGAAAAATCCTCACCATTTCAAGTTATCCTCTAAAGATATTGGAGTTAGAAAAGATGCTGTTCTTATGAGAGCAGGGCTTTTCACTGCATTAGCCATTGGAATTCATAATTTTCCTGAAGGACTTGCTACTTTTGGGGCTGCACTTAGTAATGTGAAACTTGGTGTAATGATTGCTTTAGCGATTGCTATTCATAATATTCCTGAAGGGATTTCTGTATCTGTCCCTATTTTTTATGCTACTGGAGATAAGAAAAAAGCATTCGTTTATTCATTTCTTTCAGGTATTGCTGAACCAGTTGGAGCGGGTATAGGTTTCTTGATACTATTACCATTTTTATCAGAAGGAGTTATTGCATCTCTTATGGCTTTTGTTGCTGGTATCATGGTTTATATCTCATTGGATGAGCTTCTTCCAATGGCTCATCGTTATGGCCATAGTCATACAGTTATAATCGGTATAATGATAGGAATGTTCATCATGGCTTTAAGTCTACTAATTCTTTAAAATTTTAAGTATGAAAATTCAGAAGATTAAAGCGGTGTTCTTATTATATGATGGTTGTGTGAAATGGATACACAAACGTTATATAGTATTATGTATTTCTATAATTGGAGTGATTTTATGAAATCAAATGAAAAACTTGTAGAGCAAATTAAAAAGGTAGAAAATGCTCATCGTAAACATCTTGAATTACAAAAACATATGATAGAGGATATTACTAAAAAAAGAGATTTTTGCGATAGTAGAGATATGTCGTTAGATAATTATAAAATATTTTTAGATGAGCTTTATAAATTGTTTGAAATGAAAAAATAAACTTTCATGGTCTTTTTTTTCTGTTTTCAATTTTTAATATTATACTAACTTTTTTTAAGATTTTTAAATGATGATTTAGAAGATTTGGTTTAATAAATCATCGACGATTGTGCAATTGAATTACACAACCATTATATAGTAGAAATTACTTACATAAGTATGATAAAAAATGGAAATAAAATATAATCAGGAGGATGCAAAAAAATTAATTAAAAACATTAACGATTTGATTGAAACTTTAGAATGTGACGAGTTATCATTCTTAGAAGTTATAGAGCCAAGATATGAAAAAGAAATCGAGACTAGTATTTTAAAAAAACATTGCTCAAAAATGGATATTTCTAATCAAAATGAGACTCTAAATTAAAATAATCATAGATAATTAAATTTGGAATTATTATAAAAATTAAGGGGGTTTGAGTTAAAACGAAATATTGTGATGGTCATAAAAAAAGAAAGCAAGATAAATTATTTGACAAATTTGAGGATGATAAATTAAAAAATTTATCTATCCAAATATATAGAATGTATGAGAGTCTGCGCCTAATCGAAAGACTTGAGGAAATACGTCGAAGTGAATTTCTTGCAAACAACTGGTATGAGTATAATTTTATCATTAATGATAAAATATTTGAAGAACCAGTGAGTCGAAAATTCGATTTAGATGAATCAGATATTTTACAAAAAACTGCAAAAGAAGTTAATGAGGATATTTCGTTATATGATGTCATTAGTGATGATGATAGAGTAAAAATAACAATTGATATGCTAGGTATAGCTGAGGAGAAAATAAATCTTAGAATAACTAGTGATGCCGTAGAAGTAAACCCTAAATGTTCTGAGCAGAAATATTATAGGTTTGTTAGTTTACCATGTAGAGTTAAACCAGAGTCAGCTATTTTTACTTATAAAAATGGAATTTTAGATATTATTATATCTAGAAATAAGGAGTGAGATTAGAATTGAAAAAAAGCAAAGTTGAACAAAAAATCAAGGAATGTATAAAGGATTTAGAGAAAAAAAATCAATCTATTTCTAAAATGGATAAGATAAAAAGTCAAGATATTTGTGATGAGTATTATTAAAAAAATAAGGAGGGAAAAATATATGGCAGTAAAAATAGATAAAAATAAATGTACAGCATGTGGAGCTTGTGCTGAGGTATGTCCAGTAGATGCTATAACTATTAAAGAAACCGCAGTAGTAAATGAGGAAACATGTATTGAATGCGGCGCATGTGTAAATGAATGTCCAGTTGAAGCTATAGAACTGTAGTCTTTCATTAAAAAATTTATTATCTGATAGTTTTAAAGAGGAATAAATTAGAATGAAAAAAAATTGTGTTATCACCAATATGGTAAAAACAAATTTGGATATAGTTAACAGACATATCGATATATTAAAAATTTTACAGATGAAACAACCAATCGGTATAACCGAGCTTGCAGAAAAGACTAAATATCCTAGACACAAAGTTGCATATTCTCTAACAGTATTAGAGAAGGAAGGTTTGATTGAACCATCTGCAAGAGGTGCTATAACTACCGAAAACATAGATGATATTATTAAACGTTTAAAAGACAACATCAATGATGTAAACATAGCATATAATGAACTTTTAAAAAAATTAGAATAATAACTTAAATCAAATAACTTGTAGAGACAATATGTGTGCTAAAAAAGAAAGCATGACAGGAGATTACAATATGAAAAAAACATTTGAAGGTTATTTATTCAATAGATTAGAAAAAATTGGTAACAAAGATTACAACCATGTAGGATGCGAAGGAGAATATAATGAATTTGGTGATTTTTTAACTTATTTTGTTCCTGAGTTGGGGATGAAAAGAAAAGTTAAATTTACAATAGAATCACTTGAGGATCCTGAGATTGTAGAAGAATATAGAAATGAACCAAAGGAAATGATATAAGATGATGAATATAAGTAAAAATAAGTGTGTTGGTTGTGGGATCTGTGAAATTGAATGTTCCAAAAACTCTATATCTGTTGATTTGAAGACAGGGATTGCAGTTTTTGATAGAGCTAGATGTATTGATTGCGGACTGTGTTTAAAAAATTGTCCACAAGGCGCTATAAAAAATATAACAGAAGAATTAGTGATTGCTATTGGGACAGATAATGAAGAAATAATAAAACCAGATGAACACTTCGGTATGTCAAAATATTTTCAAATATGGAATTATTCTAATGGAGAAACTTTTTTAAAAGAAACAAGGGAAAATGCAAAATACAAAGAGGACGAGACAATAACTCATGGAGATCCAGGTAAGGCAAAAGCAACTGCATCAGTTTTGAAAGATGTTGATGTTTTAGTTGGGAAGATGATGGGGCCAAACATAGAGAGATTACAAAAAAAGTTTATACCTGTAGTTATTAGAGAACCAGATATAAAAAAATCTCTTGAAATTATTAAGGAGAATATAAATGAAATTTTTGAAGAAAAAGAAAAGACCGATAGAAAGGGGGTTATATTCCAGTGAAACCAAAGATAGACAAAGAAAGATGTATTGGCTGCGGTATCTGTGTAGATGTCTGCCCAAGTGGATTTAAAATGGTTGATGGTAAGGCAGAAATAAGAGACGAAAATGCAGATTGTTTAAAGGACGCTGCGGATTCTTGCCCACAAAAAGCTATAGTTTTAAATAGAGAAGATTACAAAAACAAAACAGATAAAGCTACAAACCAGAATTATAATCAAAACATACCAATTGGACGTGGGAGAGGTATCGGTGCAGGTAGAGGTAGAGGGCTTGGTAGAGGACCCAGAGATGGTAGGGGTGGTGGACGAGGTGGAGGCGGCAGAAGAAGATGGTAACAATTAGTTATAGGTCTTAGTATCAACAGGAAGGTTAATCGAATATGAATGACTTGGATAGGTTTTATTCAGATAGAGCAAGTAAAATGCGGAAATCAGTAATACGAGAGTTGCTAAAGGTTACTCAAGATCCTGAAATTATATCATTTGCAGGTGGTCTGCCAAATCCAAAATCTTTTCCAATTGAAGATTTAGAAGGAGTCACCCAGGATGTTTATCGGCGACATGGAAGAACTGCACTTCAGTATGGTACTACCCAAGGACTCTTAGATTTAAGAAAAGCTATTGCGGAAAGAGCAAAAAAAGAGGGGATAGAAGCAACTGATGAAAATATCATTATTTTTAGTGGATCTCAACAAGCTTTAGACACAGTTGGTAAGATGTTTCTTAACCCAGGCGATATCTCAATTGTTGGGCTACCTTCTTACTTAGGAGGTATTAATGCATTCCGGAGCTATGAGAGCAACCTAACTGGCATACCTTTAGATAAAGATGGTATGAGACTTGATATTCTTGAAGAAACAATTAAAAAACTACTCAAGGATGAAATCCTTCCGAAGTTTATCTATGTTATACCAACATTTCAGAATCCTGCAGGTGTTATAATGCCCGAATCACGGAGGAAAAAACTCATCGATATAGCAAATGAGTATGACCTTATCATTGTGGAGGATGATCCATATAGCAAGCTTCGTTTTGATGGTCCTCATGTAAGACCTATTAAAGCTTTTGATGACGAAGGTCATGTTATCTATATGTCTACATTTTCAAAGATTTTGTCTCCTGGTTTTAGAATTGCTTGGACAGTTGCATCTGAGGAGCTCACTAGAAGAATGGAGATATGTAAACAAGCCTTGGACTTGTGTACAAATACATTTATTCAGTTTATTGTCAATGAATTTATGAAACGTGGTTCCATGGATTTGCATATCATGAAAATCTGTGAGATGTATAAACCAAAGCGTGATCTTATGATGAGTTCAATGAAGAAATATTTTCCAAAGGATTATGTTTGTCATAAACCAAAGGGAGGAATGTTTGCGTGGGTTATGCTTCCAAAAGTGATTGATACTGAGAAAATGTTTATTGATGCAATAAATGAAAGAGTTGCCTATGTTCATGGTAAGGCATTCTGTGTTGATGGTAGTTGTGGTAATTCAATGAGACTTAACTTTTCTTATTCAACTGATGAACAGATAGATGAAGGCATGAAAAGACTGGGAAGCGTTATTGAGAAAAACTTGAAAGATAAACTTTCTTCCAAAACCACAATTACTTAAGATTTAACAAATGTGTTTGGAGGTTTATATGGATAAGCGGTTAGAGGAAACAAAACAACTATTGCAAGAGTTAGAAAAACAAGCAAAAGAAACAGCATCATTTATAGCATCCTCTGAAAACAGTATTTATGTTGATTTGGTCAAACAACACATAGCAAAGGCTATTAAAGAAATAGAAATCGCATTATCATTTTTATCTTTAATAGAAAATTAGAGGAAGAGGACATGAATTATGATTCTAAGTATCAGTTAAACGTGAAGAAATTCAAAAACATAGCGACCACGATATCATATCCTAAAGTTGGTGCTATGGGAAAAACAGGTACTTGGAGAATATTCAAACCCGTCTTTGATAAAGATAAATGTGTAAAATGTTTAAGGTGCTGGATATTCTGCCCAGAAGCAGTAATTTGGAGAAACGAAGACGATTCTGTAGATATTGATTATGATTACTGTAAAGGCTGCGGTATTTGTGCTAATGTATGTCCCGTAAAGGCGATAAAGATGGTAAGGGAAAAATAATGCATGAGTGGATGAAGGAAGGTCTTTGTGTAACTTGTAAACACAAGGAAAACTGTAAGAAAATCCAAGCGGGAGTAGTCATATGGGGCTGTGATTTATATGAAAGAAATGCAAAAATTAAAGGCTAACTATGGCAAGAATTGAATCATTTGAGAAATATAGCAAAAAATACGATGAATGGTTTATAAAAAACAAGAATATTTACTTAGCAGAGCTTAATGCAATTAAAAGCTTAATCCCTTCTGACAAATTTGGTATTGAAGTTGGTGTTGGAACGGGTAGATTTGCCCTTCCTCTGGGAATAAAAGTTGGTGTTGAACCTTCTAAAAAAATGGCGGAAATATCAAGAAAACAAGGGATAAAGGTTTATGAGGGAGTGGCAGAAAAACTCCCTATAGGTGATAAAATATTTGATTTTGTGCTCTTGGTTACAACAATATGTTTTGTAGATGATTTGACAAAATCATTAAAAGAGGCCTATAGGGTTTTGAAAAATAATGGTTTTATTCTTATTGGCTTTGTAGATAAAGAAAGCGAATTAGGAAAACGATATCAGCTAAGAAGGGAAAAAAGCAAGTTCTATAAAGATGCTACATTTTATTCAGTAAAAGAGGTTATAAACATTTTAAGAAAAACAAATTTTAAAGATATAATTATTAAACAAACTGTCTTTACCAATCAAACACATAGTCTAGATTTTATAGAGGATGGCTATGGTAAGGGTAGTTTTATTATAATAAAGGCCAATAAAAAATAAGACTGGAGATAAAATGGTAGATGAAGGAGAGCTGATTGCTTTTGGACCTGTTCCATCAAGACGTTTTGGTCATAGTTTAGGGATAAATAATATACCACCAAAAATCTGTACTTATTCATGTATATACTGTCAGCTTGGACGAACAAATAATCTGCAAGTAGAAAGAAAAGAATTTTATAAACCAGAAGAAATCAAACAAGCTGTTGATAAAAAAGTAAAAGAAGCAAAGGAAAGAAAAGAGATAATTGATTATCTCACTTTTGTACCCGATGGTGAACCTACACTTGATATCAACCTTGGAAAAGAAATAGAAATACTTAAATCATTAAACATTAGAGTTGCTGTTATAACCAATGCGTCTCTTTTATGGAAAAAAGATATTCAAGATGATTTATCAAAGGCAGATTGTGTCTCTTTGAAAATTGATGCTGTAAATGAAAAGATTTGGAGGAGGATCAATAGACCTCATAAATCATTGAATTTTGGTAAAGTTTTATCTGGATTAAATGAGTTTTCAATGAATTTTCATGGTGAGCTAATTACAGAATCTATGCTTATCAAAAATATAAATGATAATACCCAGGAATTAGAAAAGATAGCTGATTTTATTGAAGAATTGAATCCTAAAAAGAGTTATATTTCAATTCCAACAAGACCACCTGCAGAAAAATGGGCAACACCTGCAGATGAATTTGATATAAATATGGCATATCAATTTTTAAAAGAAAGAGGCATAGATGCAGAATTCTTAACAGGTTATGAAGGAAATGCTTTTGCCTTTACTGGTGATGTTGAAAAAGATATACTGAGTATTACATCTGTACATCCAATGAGACAAGATGGTGTGAAGGAGTTTTTATCAAAAGCTAAATCAGATTGGGATATAATTAAAGATTTAATCAAAGAGGATAAATTAGTCGAGGTGAAATACAAGAATAAAAAGTTTTATGTTAGAAAATTACCCACGAAAAACAATTAAATTTTGTTAAGAGGTGTATAGTAGTAATGAAATGTGTTATGGTTGCTATTCATAGAGAACCTCAGGAATGTATTGAAGATAAATGCTATTTCTGGGATAAAAAAAGAGGAAACTGTAAATGGCTGAAAAAGAAATAGTTAATACAAATAAATCGAGTTTGTTTCTGTCTTTTTATAAAGCAATAAAAAGCTTTGCAACAACACTGCCTATTTTATTTGGAGTTATTTTAGTTATAGGACTTTTTAAAACATATGTTCCTTCTAAAGCAATTTCATCGGTTTTCACAGGAGAATTATTTAGAGATACCTTTCTAGGATCAGCAGTTGGAAGTATCTCTGCAGGTAATCCAATAACAAGTTATATCATTGGAGGTGAACTTTTAAAAGAAGGAATTAGTCTTTTTGCAGTTACAGCGTTTATTACAGCATGGGTAACAGTTGGAATCATCCAGTTACCTGCTGAAGCATCGATATTAGGAAAAAGATTTGCTCTTGCTAGAAATATATTAAGTTTTATATTTTCAGTTTTAGTAGCAATAGCTACAGTGTTAACATTACAGGTTTTAACATGAAAAATAAAAAAGAGAAAAGTAGGAAGAATAATAGTAAAAATACTTACTATAGTTTTTCTTTTTTGATATTAGTTATTGCGCTGTATATTGTTTTGTTTTTTCTTAAATCTGATAAAATTAAAGCTTCACTTGATGCTAGTTGGAGTATTTTTGTTAGCATTATTCCTGTTCTTATTTTAGTTGTTTTTATCATGGGTGTTTCTAATTATTTTTTAAAACCAAAAAAGGTATCAAAATATCTTGGAAAAGAATCAGGTGTTAAAGGCTGGTTTATCTCAGCTTTATTTGGAATTCTAAGTCATGGGCCTATTTATGTATGGTATCCTCTTTTAAAGGATTTAAAAGAACATGGTATGAGATCAGGACTTGTTGCTGTTTTTCTTTATAATCGTGCTATTAAAATCCCTCTTTTACCAGTTATGATTTTTTACTTCGGAGTATTTTTTGTATTAATTCTTTGTATATATATGATAATTGCGTCTATCGTTCAAGGTAAAATCATTGAAATAATTGAAGCTAAATATGTTTGGGGGAGGTAATTGTTTGTTTGAGATAATATCAATAGTTAGTCATGCAGTTATGATTACTATATTTGTCTTTACAATGATGTTACTTGTTGATTATTTCAATGTTTTAACAAAAGGAAAAATGCAAAAAACAGTTAAAGGCGGGCGTTTCCGACAATATTTTACTGCATCGTTTCTTGGTTCAACACCAGGTTGTCTTGGTGCTTTTATGAATGTTTCTTTTTATGTTCATGGGCTGATAAGCTTTGGAGCAATTGTGGGAGGTATGATTGCAACTAGTGGTGATGAAGCATTTGTTATGCTTACTCTTTTTCCAAAAGAAGCATTGATCCTTTTTGCCTTGCTTTTTTTATTGGGAATCATAGGTGCTTATCTAGCTGATAAAACGGCATCTTTTTTTAAAATCAAACCTTGTACTGAATGTAAACTACTGAAAGTCCATAAAGATGAAACTTGCCATTGTTTTGAACCAGCAGTATTAAGAAAATTTCCTAAACTTTCTATTTATAGATATGCAACTCTTATATTTCTTGTTATAATAATAACTTTAATAGGTTTGGGAATTGTTGGCCCTCAGATATGGAATTGGCAAAGAATCACTCTTTTTTCATTGCTAATAATAACTACATTTGTTGTAGCTACTGTCCCTGATCATTATTTGAAGGATCATATTTGGACACATATTATGAAAAAGCATTTATGGAGAGTTTTTCTTTGGACTTTTTTCGCGCTTCTTTTTATACAGATTGGGTTTCAATATTGGAATTTAGACGGCTTTGTCTCGACAAATCTGGTATGGGTTCTTTTGATTAGTGCAGTGGTTGGTTTAATTCCTGAGTCTGGCCCTCATATGGTTTTTGTTATGATGTATGCATCTGGGATAGTTCCTTTTTCTGTACTGTTGGCTAGTTCTATTTCTCAGGATGGTCATGGGATGTTACCTTTGCTATCTTATACTATTAAGGATTCTGTTCTGATAAAAGTATTTAATTTAGTATTTGCGCTTGTAATTGGAGGAATATTTTTTGCGTTAGGTTTTTGATAATTAGATTATTTTTACTAATTTACAAAATTAAAAATTAGAAAATATTGAAATTTAGTTCACTTTCCAAAATATCCTAAATCTACCGATCTTTTTCATTTTTACTTTTTCATTAGAATTTGCTAGGTCTAACAAAATTGTTTGTACAGTTTTTTGATTTAATTTTGCTTGCATTGCAATTTCATTTGGTGTCTGTGGTTCACAAGTTTTTAATAGACTAAAAACTAAATCAATATTTTTTTGTGCCATGCGTTGAACAAATCGATTTACTATTAATTAATACTTTCTATTGGTCCTAATAGACCGTAAAACTTATATATGCTACTAACTATTAGTATTATTAGTTAGTATTAATAGTTATTAATTATTAGAGATATTTAAATAGTAATTATCCCAAGAGAACTGGAATTTCTCAACGGGTCTGGAGACAAAATATGAAGTCTTACAAAATGCGTGTCTCCAAGCAAAAAATAGAGCTGGAGATTTATAACACACTCGAATTATTCAACAAAGAGAAGAATATCTGCATAGCAGATTTCATAGAAAAACTTGATATCTCAACAATAAAACATCAAGAATATAGAAAAATAAAATTCTCCTACGAATCACTCATAAGATTCATTCTTTTTAAAAGACTCAAGAAATTCAAATTCATAACACAAACAAGACAACATCTAAAAAACCATCCAGAAGAAGCAATACTACTTGGATTTAAAGAATTACCCAATAGAAGACAATTAGGATATTTTCAAAATCATATACTTGATAATGAAACAAAGGAATTAATTGGCTTTATTGTAGATAAAATTGAGGAAATAACAGATAAGTTTGGAATAACACTTGATATAGTCTCTCTAAAACCTAAGAAGATAAAACCTACTAAAACAAGAAATCGATATTACATTAGAGATAAGAAAACAAGAGAGATCTGTCAGCTTGTTAAAAAACGATTCTCGCCTTTTATGGATTTCAAACTAAACAATAATACGATTTACAAGAAGAAACAATTCATTGATCTCATGATACACATGGGAATGACAAGAGATTTTGCAGAAAACGGTAGTAAAACTTTCAAGGAAATCAAAGGACAAAAAAGTCCAAACTCAGATACACTCCTATATCATATTAAGAATCACAATGATTTAAGAGAAATTCAAAAAATGTATCTTACTCTTTTTGAAATACTTTGGGATATGACCAAACAGTCTAATGCTATTGAAATTAGGAAATCATATGATGTTGCAATAGATTATACAGAGTGGTATTTCTATGGAGATAGAAGTGCTCCAATGGTTGTTGGAAAGAAACCAGAACGAGGAACTACAAAATGCTACAAATTCGCAACTATCAACATAGTTGAATCAGGTAAAAGATTTACATTACTTGCATTACCTGTAGGGCCTTTTGATACAAAAGAAAAGATCCTGAAGAAACTGTTTACTTATGCTTTGAAACGAATAAAGATCAAGCGAGTTTATGTTGATCGTGGATTTTTTGATTCAACCTCTATAAACACGATTAAAAAGTTTAGACTAAAATTTCTCATGCCTTGTACTGCTAATTCAAGGATTAAGAAAATGTTAGAAATCCTTCCAGCTCCTACAGTTATCAATGATTATGAGATGGAAAGTTGTACTTTTAATGTTGTAATCGTAGAAGATGGAAATGGTGATAAACGAGCGTTTGCAACTAATGAGCAATTTAACGAGAATGATGTAGATCTGGCAACGAGACTCTTTCTTCTATATGGTAAACGTTGGGGTATTGAGACAAGTTACAAAGTCAAAAAGCATTCATTTCTACCTAAAACCACATCTAAGAATTATTTGATTAGAATATTCTACTTTTTATTTTCAGTTTTATTGTATAACCTTTGGTTACTTGCTGATATTTTGATATGGCTTGCTCTCTATGGGGTGGTAAAACAAGACCATCTTATAACCTCAAAATACTTTGGAACTATACTTTACACAATAGATCCCGGGGGAGGATAACATGACTATTCAAATCTATTCTTTATTCTCTTTTCTATTAGTTTAAAACAGATTAAATTTCTAATTTTTATGATAAAATCTTATAATTTCTACATCTAACAGATAGAAAAACATTGTTTTCTCCTTATAAATTCATATAAATAAATCAAATTTGTTAGATTTACTCCTGTTTTAAACCACATTCGGAGCTACTGTGCTGGGGGAAAATTTTTTATATACATTCCAATTAACATCTGTTAATTGAAGACG
>CAYZTD010000019.1:0-20236 GCA_964481275.1 uncultured Thermoplasmatales archaeon | reverse complement strand
TTTGGTGTGTTTGGTGGGTTGTTTGGATTGAAGTTATTTGATTTTGTTGTAAAGTTCCATGTTTCTGATGTATTTGTTTTTCCTTGTGTGTCTTCTGCGATGACATACCAGTTGTATGTTGTCTGGTATTGGTCTGCATCTGCCCATACTATTGATGCTCTGCTAGCATTTGGTACGTTGTTGTTTGTTCCTATGATGCTGTTGTCTTTTGCGTTGTAGAATGTTACTTTCATGTTGTCTCCGTCTGGGTCTGATACGTCTATTTTTAGTGTTGGTTTTAGTTCTATGTTTGTTTCTTGGTTGTTTGGTGTTGGGTTGTTTGGTGTGTTTGGTGGGTTGTTTGGATTGAAGTTATTTGATTTTGTTGTAAAACTCCAAATTCTTTTTACTGGTATCTTACTAAAAGATTTTAAATCGATAACATTCTCTATTGGAATACGTCTATTATATACATAACTATAAGCTATAGCGTACCACTTGTATTCGGTATCGTAATTTAACCCAGTCCATCTTACACTTGTAAAAGCATTATTACTGACATCTTTATGTATACCAATAACTTCGTCAGTGAGAGCATTAAAAAACATTACATTCATTTTTAATCCATATTGATTTGATACATGTACACTTAATGTAGGATTTAAGTCTACATTTGTAGCGTCATCTTCGGGGGATGGATTGGTTGGATAAATGACTAACATTCTTTGGTTTATTGGGTATGGTTCTATATTTCTTTTTTCACCACATATATTTCTAACCTGATTAGTAACTAATACCTTATTTGCAAAATAATCATGTGTATCAGAATCTACAGTAAAAGTATATACAAAAGTTACATTTTGATTATAGTTTATAGATTTAATTTCAACCCATGTCTCGTCTACAAGAAATACTTTGTCTCCAATTTCAAGTTGTGTAGGATTTCTATTTTTATAACATATTTTTGATTTATATGGATTAATTGCTGCCCAAACTGTCCTACCATCAGATTTTTTGACATATAATGGATGATCATCAGTAAGGCTTAACAATCCATTATTTACTTTATATACTCCTTCACGAACTTTTATAATAGTATTTGTTACAGTAGTATTTACAAATCTTTTTTCTTCTACATCATATGATAAGACTTTATCTCCTATCTCTATATTTTCAATATTTTTATTAGATTTATCGGCCATTGTTATTTTTGTACCAGCAGGAAAACAACATATTTGTTTTGGGGTTATAATTTTATATCCTTTAGGAGAAATCTCTCCTTTTATGTAATTTCTTTCTTCTATAACACCTCCTTCTACTACTATTGTTATAGAAGAGAGAATCAGAATTAATAGTACGAATCCTGTTATCAATGTATTTTTTCTATTCATTTTCCTCACACACTTGATTTTCTATTTTTGTTTGTTTTATTTAAAAAGAGTTGTTGTACAAATATTACCAGAAATGTTTACGTTTATTATCAAAAAGATATGTAATTTATTCAACAATCAAAAATGTTAGATTTAAGATAGGATTTGATATGTTATGTTTTTCAACTTTTTCATTTTGTATTAAAAGTTTAATTAACTCTTTATATGAAAACTCTATGCCTGTTTTCTAATATGATTAATTTATTGTTTCAGACAGTTCTTCCATTTGTTCTTTCAGCACTTATCGTAATTTTAATTACAGTTATAGCTGAAAAATATGGAACAAAAATAGGAGGAATTCTTGGGACTTTACCTTCAACTATCGTTATAGCTTTTATTTTTATATCATTAAATAGAGGAGTTATTTTTGCTAGTAAATCTGCAGCAGTTGTTCCTGCTGAAATGGCTATAAATTTAATCTTCTTAGTGATTATTTCTTCGTTAGCTTATAGGTCTCTTTATTTTGCATTATTTGCGTCTCTTAGCTTTTGGGCGGTTCTTTCCGCAATTCTTTATTTAGTTGGTATACAAAATATTTTTATCTCGATTTTTTTGTATTCTATTTCTCTTGTTTTTAGTTTTACTTTTCTTGAAAAAATCAAAAAAATTGAATCACATAAGAAAGTTAAAGTTCATTATACGAAAAAGAAAATTCTTTTTAGAGGACTTCTTGCAGGAGCTGTTATTGCAACAGCCGTTTTTCTTTCAAATATTGATCCTATTCTTTCTGGTATTTTTTCTATATTTCCAGCAATTTTTTTATCTACTATGATTATTACTTATTTGGAACATGGGCCACGTTTCACATCTGGTTTTGCAAAATCTATGATTTTTGGCAGTCAAACAGTGATGAGTTATGTTATATCTGTTTATTTTTTATATCCGCGATTTGGAGTAATTTTTGGTACTTTTCTTTCTTTTTTTATTGCATTGATTGTTGCAATATTTCTTTTAAAAATCAGAAAAAAAATTACATGATGGTATAGATGAGGCTAAATTTGATATAATAATTTTAAAAAAGCCCTCAGTATATTATATGTTGGCGAAAAATTATAATCCCAAACTATATAAGTGTTGAAGTAGTTAGAAAGGTCTAAGATTTAGAAGATATATGGAAAAAAACTTGTTTTAAAATTGTTAGCTAGTTAGATTTAATTTTGAATATGGAGAAAAAAAATGTATTATGAAGAACTTAAAAATGCAATAATTTATGATAGAACAAAAAACCCGGAAAGAACAAATGCTACCTTCGAAAGAATAGAAGAAGTTTTTGAAAATGTTTTAGGAGATGAAGGAAATAGAATCTCTAAAGAGATTAAAAATAATATAAAAAATCTTGAAAAGAGAAAACCTTTAGTTTCAAGTCAAGCAGATGAAATTATTGAATACTTGGAAAATATACATTTAAATCCTGAGGATGCAAAAGATATTATTGAGCAACTTAAATATTCAGAGATTTCAACAAACGAAGCAATTGATATTCATAAAAAATATAAAATTCCTGTTTCTCATTTGGAAGAAGATATAGTACCTGTGAGAGGAAAAGGTTGCTGGATTAGGGATACTAAAGGTAGATGGTATATTGATATGGACAGTAATTATAGTGCTACAAATATAGGTATGTCTAATCCTGAAATTGCAAGAGGTCTTTATAATCAAGCAAATTTATTGATTTCGATGAAAGAAGATAGAGTTCAAATCGCTAGAACTCGTTTTTTAAAAGAAATATCTGGGATGATGCCTGAGGGCCTTGAATATTTCTACTGGCAAAATTCAGGCGGAGAAGCAGTTGATAAAGCTATAAAAATTGCTAAGGCATATACCAAATCAAAAGATGTTATAGCGTTCAAGAATGGTTTTCATGGTAGGACGCATGGTGCTGTTTCTGTAACTTATAAAAAAAAATATAGAAAGCCTTTTGGCCTTCATGAAGAAGGCTGGGTTCATTTTGCAGATTTTAATAATATCGATTCAGTTAAAAAAATAGTTGAAGAAACAGGTGCAAGAATAATTATAATGGAAATGGTGCAGGGTGAAGAAGCAGGTAACGTTCCTGCTGATTCTAATTTTATCAGAGAACTTTGGAAACTAAAAGAAGAAAAAGATTTAGTGATAATCGATGATGAGGTGCAGGCCGGTTTTGGAAGAACTGCTATGAAAGTTGGTGACTGGTTTGTCTGCATGAGCTATGATGTAGTACCAGACATTATAACAATAGGAAAATCTTTTGGTGGAAGTTATCCTGTTACTGCTGTTGTTACAAATGAAAAAATATCAGATGCTATGCAACCAGGGTATGATGGTTCTACTTTTGGTGGGAATCCCATGGCTATGACTTCTGCTCTTATTGCAACAAGACAAATGAGAGAGAAAAACATCACAAAAAATGTAATAGATAGATCAAAACAATTTTTCAAAGGACTTGAAAAATTAAAGAAAAATTATTCATTTATTTCTGATATTCGTGGTAGAGGTCTAATGATTGCTTTTTCTGTGGGAAGTAAAGAAAATGTTGATAAATTACAGAAAGAACTTAAAAAGCAAGGTGTTAAAACTAGCCTATCTACAGGTGAATACATGAGATTTTTGCCTCCGACAATAATTAATGAAGGTGAAGTAAAAGAAGTCCTTGATAGGCTAGGTAAAGCACTTGGTAGCTTATGATTTATCAATAATTTTTTCTACTTCTTTCATAACACTTTTTTTAACATTTTCAGGTGTAAAAACTTCAAGATGGCCAGGTACTTTTGCAATAGGTATATCATTTTCTTCTAGGTATCTTATAGCAGGTAGTGTTTTTTCTTTGAATTCATTTAGTCTTGAACGTATTTTTTCTTCTGTGTCATCTGATCTTTGAATTACTTCTGTACCGCATTTTTTGCAATATTTTCCATCTTTTGGTGGTTTAAATTCTAGATGATATACTTTTTTACATTTTGGACATATCCTTCTTTTAACAGTTCTTTTAATTATTTTTTCATCTGAATTTTCAACTAGAACTACAAAATCAATTTTTGAGTTTTTTTCTTTTAATAGATTTAATAGAAATGCCGATTGGTTTTTCGTTCTTGGATATCCATCCAAAACTTGGTTTTTATAATTCTTTTTTTCAAAAAAGGATTTGAAGAGCTCATTTGTGATAAAATCTGGTACAAAAAGACCCTGATTAACAAAATATTTTGCTTTGAGACCTAAAAGTACATCTTTGTTATTTGTACCAATTTTTTCAGCTATCTTTTCATCTGAAATAAATTTATCCTTTTCTTTATCAAAGAAAATATCTAAATCTTTTTCATATCCATATTCATTGAATTTTGAAAGATAGTTTCTAAATATATCTCCAGTTGATAGTTGTTCTAGATTGAATTCTTCTAAAAAAACATCTATACGTGGTTGTTTTCCAGCTCCACTTTTACCTGTTACAATTATGTTTGTAATATTATCAGAATTTACTTTTTTCATAGGAGCAGGTTAAACCCAAAACAGCTATATAAAAACTATTATAGTCTAATCAGTAAATCTCTAAAAAAGTCCTCATTATACTATATGTTGGCGAACATTTTAGTTTTCATTTGTGTAATCCCATTTTTTATAAATTTCCTTTCGATATTCTTGATCGTTTTCTGAACCCTCTTTTCTACCATTGTATTGTACGTCAATTATTGTTCCTTCTGAATCACGAAGTAATATCTTTGTTTCATCTTCTGAAAAATCCGTTGTATAATATTCTCCATTTCTAAAAATAAGGCCTTTTTCTGAATTGTAAATGGCTTTTTCTCCAAGTTGCAGTTCTTTATCTGTTTCTAATATGCTATCAAGCTGTTTCATTTTATATGCGTCTTCTGCCATTCCTATCATTGTACGAAAAATACGAGTTTTTCTTTTGTCTTTTATATTTTTGGTTTGATTTCTAATATTTGTTATAATTGCAGGGATGTCCTCTGTCTTTGTTGGAATTAAAACTTTTTTCCAAAACCAGTTATATGTTTTACTCGCTCTAGCGTTTATGTGTTCTGGAGGTTTTTTAGGCCATAGTATTATTTTTCCATTTAATATTCGATGTTTTTTACGCCATTCATTTCTTGCATGGTCAAGCTCTTTTTTCCTTTCAGTTCTTTTTGAGATGTAGTCAACCTCCTATGTACAAAATATGGTAGGGTACTACAAATTTAATAATCTTGCCTATTTTTTATCGTTAATTAACGAAAAAACAATCGATTTTTATAAAATTATTAATTTTATTTATAAAATTTATATAATTTTTTGTAAATAGTTCCTATCCTTGTAAAAAAGTTTATACATCATTAATAAAAGATTAAGCTTATATATTGTCATATGTTTTGAACCTCTGAATTTGTGACAAATCTAATTGGTGGTAAAAACAATGGAGAAATTGGATGATACTTATTCGGTATGCCCTGCCTGTTATATGGAAGGAATTATTGAAAAAATACCTGCTGAAATAATCGAGGAAAACGGTAAAGTATATATTACTAAAAAATGTAAAAAACATGGCAATTTCAAAGATATTTATTTTACCGATGCTGATTTGTATAAAAAATGGATAAAATTTAAAGTTACTGGTACTGATTCACCTGATGTAAAAACAAGTGTTTTAGATTATCCTGCGCTATATGATATGCATAAATCACAAAGCGTTTTAACTAATCTACTAGTTACTAATAGATGCGATTTAAGGTGTAGTTATTGTTTTATGAATGCTGGGGCTTCAGGATGTGTTTATGAGCCAAGTATAGGTGAATTAAGAGATCTTATGATTCAGGCTAGAAATGAAAGCCCTATGGGCTCTAAAGCAATTCAAATCACAGGCGGAGAACCAACTATCCGAGATGATATTTTGGATATAGTCCATATGGCAAAAGAAGTTGGTTTTGCACATGTACAAGTAAATACAAATGGATTAAAACTTGCAGATAGCGTTGATTTCTGTCAAAAACTAAAGGATGCAAAGGTCAATACTATCTATATGAGTTTTGATGGTGTTACAAAAGAAACTAACCCATGGATAGAAAAAAATAAAAAAGCTATTAGAAATCTTCGTAAAGTAAATCTTAAATGTGTTTTAGTACCAGTTCTTATTAATGGTAAAAATTTACATGAAGCAGGAAAAATTGTAAAATTTGCAATAGAAAATATGGATATAATACGTGGTGTAAACTTCCAACCTATAAGTTTTTGTGGGCGTATCAAAAAGATAAAGGACGAACAGCGGGAGAAACAACGTGTTGATTATGTAATGATGATGGATGCTATCGAAAAAGAATTTGATGGAGCTTTATCAAAAGATGATTTTTATCCTGTTCCTTTTGTTTTTCCGATATCTAAGTTAATAGAGCTTTTAAAGGGTGAGACCCAAGTTGAGTTTACTGCGCATCCCGGTTGCGGTGGTGCAACATATTTGTTTGTAGATGAAGATGGAAAAATAATTCCGGTGACACGCTTTATTGATGTAGAAAGACTTTTTAAATTCATTGATAAAGAAAGTGAGATAAAGGGCCCTCTCAAAAAACTCAGAGTCGCATCAGCATTTTTAAAACATATCGATGATTATGTAGATCATGATAATGCTCCAAAAGGTTTTAATCTTAAAAGACTTCTAAAAGATGCAGCAATAGGAGGAAGCTATGATTCTCTTCGTGGTTTTCATTACAATAGCTTATTTATAGGCTCAATGTGGTTTCAAGATCCTTTTAATCTAAATATAGATCGGCTCAAAAGATGTGTTATTCATTATACAACTCCTGAAGGAATCGTTCCTTTTTGTTCATATAATGGTCTTGGTTTAGGTGATAAAATAAGGGAAAAACATTCACTTAGCATAAAAGAATGGGAGAAAAAAACAGGTAAAAAATTAAAAGATGATTTAAGAAAAGACGTTCCATTGACATAAAATATTATATTTTTTTTCTAAGGTACAAAACTTTTCAGTTTTTCAATATCGGGATTTACAATGCCTTGTATCTTTACAGGAAATATTGTTTCTAAAAGTGTTACTTCATCTAACAAATTTTGATATCTATCCCTAAATAATTCACTTACTTTTTTAGCCTGGGAGGTATTTGGTGCTGTAAAAACTATAAGCCAGTCGTAACAACCATGGAGGTATAAACTAGTTATCATCTCACAATCAATTTTTTTAATATGTTCATCAATCTCTCTGGAAACAATATTGTTAATTGCTTCTTTTGTTACTGGTTTTGCTCCTCGTCTCAAAAGCAAAATATAATAGTTTAGACCCTGTTTTTCCTCATCAACAATTGCTCCGTAGCTCCAGATAACTTTATCTTTCTCGAGTTTTTTTATAATTCTCCATACCTTTTGTCTAGAAAATCCACAATCTTTTGCTATCTTATTTATACTTTTATTTGCGTTTCTCTTTAATTCATTAATAACTTTATTTTCATCTATACTAATTTGTTTTTTACTATTTTTTGGCATTTAAATTATCTCCACCCATAGTTATCTACAACTTATAGCTACAGTACATATTTCCTTCAAAACAAAGCAGCTATCGTAATAAAAACTTTTTCTTTTCTTAAATTTTAACCATGAAAAATATATTTTACAGTCTACATTATCAAAATTCCTAAGAAGAACTTTTTTTAAACCCCTCCATATATTAGAACACCAAAATCACCTATTTATTATGGCATCTCATGGGTAGCTATTTCTATAGATGTAGTTATACCACGTGGAATGAATCTTAAAAATGCAGCTGCCATTATAAACCCACCTATGAAATTATGTATAGAATCTCAAACTAAGTTCATATAATGAAAAGTATGAACATCATATTTTCCTTTATGACAGTGATGCCAATGAACTATCTTTTCTATAATAAAAAAAGTATAAAACCAACTAATACAAATATCAGTATATTTCCATATTCATATTTTTTGAATAGATTCAGGAATTAAATGTATGAAAGCACCACTCATAAGAGCGTCTGCTGAAAGATTTATAAAACAAAGTAATATTTTGTTTAGTAATTTATCTTTTAATGATAAAGTAAGTATTCCAACAAACGCTATTAATGAGATTATAGAAGTTGAAATTATAATATATGATAAATTTGTAATTATTTTACTATATTTCAATAGTTTTACCTACACCGCCTTCAATTACTTTATATGGATATGTCTGATAAATTTTTTCTTTATATTTAGTACAATGTGTAGGGCAAACTAGATCTATTTTTTCCAAGAGATTAAAATCCGAAAAACTATGGAGACCGCCTATTATTCCCTTTATTTCGCCGTATTCTTTTGCTTTGTTAATAATATTTTTTACACCAGAATGCGAACAACCTGCAAGAACGTACCATCCTTTTTTTCCTTTTATTATAAGAGATTGTTCATCAACTGGATTCCCCGGAAGCCTCCCGGTAGAATAAATATTTTTTGAAACTTTTATAGGTTCTGTTGTACAAATAAGATGCAGGTTATATGTTTTATTTTTATTAAATCTATATACTTTGACATTATTTTTTATTTTAGATGATAATTTTTCTAAACCACCGTTATGATCCCAATGTTCATGAGAAATAACTATTTTTGATATTAATTCTGGGTTAATATCAAGTTTTTTCATATTTCTTAAAAGTATTTCTCCTTTAGCACCTGTGTCAAATAAAATTAAGCTATTTTTTTCTTTGATTACACAGGAAAATCCCCAATCTGATTTTAAATCCTTGTCTTTTCTACAGATATTATTATCATATACTATTATTAAGTCCATAATTTCAGAAAATTCCTGAGTTCTATTATTATGCCAAAGATATTTTGGTATTTTTCAAATATATTTTGAAGGAAAATATTTGTTTGTTTATTTTTTTCTTCTGCCTGCTTCCATTTACTCTGAATTCCATGTATATCTTTTGCTTTTGCTTTTACTCTATATTCTCCTGTCTCTGTGTAAGTATGTTTTGCTGTGCATATCTCTCCTGATTCATAGGGACCAATCCATTCACTATGTGCCCCGTCATCCCAATCAAACATGTAATATACTTCATCACCATCAATATCTTCTGTTGATGTTTTATATTCTTGTTCTTCATTTATTTTTGTTTGTTTAGGCCCTTTCACTTTTGATGGGCTTTCTGGTGCATTGTTTTCTATAATTGAACTTAGTCCATATTTAGCAGTAAAAGCCATAGCAAGTCTTGCAACTCTTGTAGCATACTCGACGTCCATATTTTCAATTGTATCAGTCCATCTGTCTTTATTATCATTCCATGTGTATTCGTGAATAAATATTGAATCAAAACCATAGTTACAAAAACTTCTTTGATCGCTTCCGTGACCTGTATCGTCATCTGATGCAAATACTTGGAAGTTTATATATTCATTATAGTCGGGGTTATTGCAGATTTCTACTACTTTTTCTGTTAGTCTATCTGAACATGTTTCATATATTCTTACCTTATTTTCATCTCCTGGAATTTCAGGTGAAGAATAACCAATCATATCAAGATTTACAACATTTACTATACTTTCACAAGTTTGATAAGAATTTTGAGCATAGGCAGTACTACCTAATAGACCTTGTTCTTCACCAGATAAAAAAACAAAGCGAATTTCGTGATTAAATTCATATTGACTTAATATTTTTGCAGCAGAAAGAACTGCTGCTACGCCTGCACTATTATCATCTGCAGATGGTGTAATTGCGGTTGTGTCATAGTGAGCCATTAAAACTAAAATTTGTTCGCTATTTGGTTTACCCGTTATTGTTACTTCGATATTATCACTTACAAATAGCAAATTCCTGTAAGGGGGAATTATTCCTTTTGCTGCCCAGTTCAGAATTTTTGGATTAAATCCCATATCAAACAATTCATTTAGAATGTAATCTCTTGCTTCCTCACAACCATCTG
Source organism: uncultured Thermoplasmatales archaeon (assembly GCA_964481275.1). Classification (GTDB taxonomy): domain Archaea; phylum Thermoplasmatota; class E2; order DHVEG-1; family DHVEG-1; genus CAYZTD01. The sequence goes on along the minus strand of CAYZTD010000019.1, from coordinate 9,931 downwards.
TGCCGCTTAAGCGTGAAACATCATGTCTTTCAGCAATTTCTACTAACTCTTCTATGTACCCTAACATCATTTCCTGATTTAGTTGTTCTAACATTGAAATTATTATATCTTCCTGATTAGTTGAATAAAAATTATTTGAAATCTGTTTAGATTTGTCTGCATCTATTTCTATTATTTCAGCTGTTATAACAGTACTTGTACTTATCAAACACAGAACTATTACTGATAAGATAATTTTATTTCTCATAATTATTTTTACCCCCGATAAATGTTAGTCTGCTTTATCTTAGTATATGATTTAAAGATTATGGGAAAAAACTTCACTTATTGACGAAAAAATTAACGGTGCTTAATCACATTTAAACAAATCGGTACTTAAGTATCTATCACCGCGATCTGGAAAAATTGTAACAATTATTCCACTATCTGCATTTTTTGCAGTTTCATATGCAGCAAGCATTGCTGCACCACTACTCATGCCAGCAAAAACTCCTTCTTTTTGAGCAAGTTTTCTTGCCATTTCAAAAGCTTTTTCTGATTCAATCATAACTTCTATATCAATCTGGGTGGAATCATAAATACTTGGAATAATTGCTTCTTGCATATTTTTTAAACCTTGTATATAGTGGCCCTTTACAGGGTGAGCACAAACAATTTTTACATTAGGATTATACTCTTTTAGATAACGCCCTACACCCATAATAGTTCCAGATGTTCCAATTGCTGATACAAAATAGTCAATTTTACCACTAGTTTGATCAAGAATCTCTCTGGCTGTTGTCTCATAATGTGCCATTTTATTGTAATGATTTGTAAATTGATCTGTACAGAAATATTTATCAGGATATTTCTTTCTAAGTTCTTTTACTTTCATAATTGCTCCATCAGTCCCTTCTTCAGCAGAAGTTAAAATAATATTTGCACCAAATGCTTTAATCATCTTTCTTCTCTCTAAAGATACCGCCTCGCTCATCACTATTTCAACATCATAACCTTTTAAAACACCAATCATGGCAAGGGCAATACCTGTATTTCCAGAAGTTGCTTCAATAATTTTTTTACCGGGTTTTAATTTCCCTTCTGATTCTGCTTGCTCAATCATTTTCAGAGCTATCCTATCTTTTATACTTCCACCTGGATTATTACCTTCAAGTTTTGCATAAATAATTACATTTGGATTTGGATTAAGTTTATTTATTCTAACAAGAGGAGTATTTCCAATTAAATCAAGTATGTTATTTCCGATATTTCCTTTCCTTATCATTTTTCAATCACCTAAAAAACTATTTTTTTAAAAAACTAACTGATAAATATGCAAAAAACGAAAATTTAGCAACAACAGATTAAATTATTCATATTTATCACTACTAATATAGAAAAATAATATAAAAATATAACTGATAAACTTTTTTTATAATTTAACTCTCTTATTCAAGAGAAAAATCTGTTTTTTAAAGATATTTTTTAATAATTTTTTTGATTTCTCCAACTGATTTTACACCATTTAGAAATGCTTTGTTTTTACCTTCTTTAAATAAGATTAGACTTGGAATACTCATTATATTATATTTCTTAGCAATTTTCTTATTTTTTTGAATATTTATTTTTCCAAATGCAACACTTTTTTCAAAAATTTTAGAAAGTCTTCTCATACGAGAAGTCATTTTTTTACATGGATGACACCATGGAGCCCAGAAATCTATAAGACATATTGGATATTTTTCAATAAATTCATCGAAATTTTCATCATTTAATTTTTTAATATAGTTAGGCCAATCATTTTCTTCTAAATTTTTATCTTTTTCTTTTTTAAAAAATTTCATTTTATCAGTTTATTTCATTCTTTTACTGGAATTAAACAGAGAAACTTAAGTGTTTTAGAACCTGTGTTTACAAACTGATGCCATTCCATAGGTTTTACAAAAAATACGTCACCTTCTGTAAAAGGTTTTTTTGTTTCTTTATTTCTTACTTCACCTTTTCCTTCTAAAACAAAAACTTCATGTTCCCAATCATGCTGGTGAAGAGGGGTATATCCATCTGGTTTTAATTCAAAAAGACGCATTGCAAAGTTTTCTGCACCATCTTTTTTTGATATAAGCCAGCGTAGCTTGGTATCTTTTATTCCTTCTTCATTAGGAGTTTCAAGCTCTACATCTTTATAATTTACATGTTTCAAAAAATCACCTATATCTTTTCTTTAATATTCTCCCACATTTTAATTATCTCTTTTGATATATTAGAATCAGGTTCATATTCTATAATATTTTTCTCAGAAATTAAGGCCTTTGTAACAATTGTATCATAAGGAATTTTTCCAACAACTCCAACATTTCTATTTTTACAAAAATCTACTATTTCGTTTGTATTTTCAAGATTTAAATCATATTTATTTATACCTACAAAAGCAGGTATATCAAAATGTTTTGCAACTCCCTCAATTCTTTTAAGATCTGAGATACCTGATAAGGTGGGTTCTGTTACTATCAATACCAAATCAACACCAGTGATAGCAGATATAACAGGACATCCTATTCCTGGTGGGCCATCAATAATTATCAAATCTTTTTCTTTATCTTCAGCAATTTTTTTTGCATTTTCACGAACAACAGTTACAAGTTTTCCTGATGCTTCTTCTGCTGTTTTTAATACAGCATGAGCCATTGGTCCAAAACGGGTTTCTGAAATATAAGAAAACCCTGATTCTCTGTCAACCATTTTTATCGCATCTGAAGGACATACATATTCACAGACGCCACAGCCTTCGCAAAACGATTTTTTAACAATTATTCTTTCATCAATTGCATCAAACTTGCAATAATCTATACATTTTTTACATTCAATACATTTGTCACTGTCAATTTGTGCTAATTTAAGCCCATGAAAACCCATTGTTTTTTTAATAGTGGGTTTTAAAATAAGATGAAGATCGGCTGCATCTACATCGCAGTCAGCAAAAACAGAGTTTTTTGAAAGACTTGCTAAAGCTCCAGTTATTGTAGTTTTTCCTGTTCCACCTTTTCCACTTATCACTGTTAACTCTTTTATTTTTTCACCTCCTCAGAAATCACTGTAAATATTTTTTTGAATTCATCATCCCAAGAAGAAATCTTTTTTACAAATGGTATGCCATTTGAATAAAATTCTGCAATTTCTTTACTCTGAGGAATTTTAGCAAGAATCTTTATTTTTTCCTGTTGACAATATAATTCTACTTTGTTGTCTCCAACTCCATCTCGGTTTATTATTACTCCAAACGGTACTCCAAGTAGTCTTACGGTATCAACTGCGATCTTCAAATCATTTAGACCAAAAGGTGTTGGCTCAGTTACAAGTATACAATAATCAGATGTTCCTACAGTTTCTACCACTGGACAAGCTGTTCCTGGTGGAGCATCCATTATTACATTTTTTCTTTTATCTATCTTTTTTTTAAGAGCTTTTAAAACAGGTACGGCTTGAGCTTCTCCTACATTTAGAAGACCTTGGTAAAAATCAATATCTTCTTTTTTTCCATGATCTATTTTTCCGATATTTCTATATTTATATTTGATAGCATCTTTTGGGCATACCAGTTTGCATCCGCCGCATGAGTGACATAAATCTGGAAAAACTAAAACATCTTTTTTTACTACTGCAAGCGCGTTGTAATTACAGAAATCTGAACAGTTCCCACAGAAATTACATTTTTCTTTATCGATTTCGGGAATTAAAACGTTTACATCTTCAGATTCTACAATATCTGTTTTTAAAAAGATATTTGAATCAGGTTCTTCAACATCACAATCAAAAAATTGTACATTACCTATACTTAGTGCAAGGTTAGTTGAAATAGTAGTTTTTCCTGTTCCACCTTTTCCGCTGGCAACAGAAATTATCATTTATTCACCTTCAAAATAAGTTTTCCTACATTAGATCCTATATCATTTGCTACAAGAGGACATTTTGCAACTAGTAAAAAAAACACACGTCTTTTTACATCACTTAATCCTTCATAATTTCCTTGTCCTTTTGAAATTATTATATCTGATGCTTCAAAAATTTTTTTAAATTCATCTGATGTATATTTCATAACAACACCAGGTGTAGATATCTTTTGTCCGTTATCACAGGTAATAACATTTGCTATTTTATCTATTCCCGCCTCCTTTACATCATCAATTAAAGCATCATTTATTATCGGATTTTCTTTTACAACATAAGTTATTTTTTTCCCCATATTTTTTAGTTCTTCTAATAATAATTTATCAAAAAATATCTCTCCCGTGTTATCTGCTAGATATAAAATGTTTTTTGCTTTATCTAGTTCTTTTTTAAATAAAGGATAATCTCTATCATCAAATTCCCGTTCGAATGCATATTTTATCATATCATCAACATTGAAACGATTCATAGTTCCAAAATCAATTACATTTCCAACTATTGCTAGTTTTATTGCTGTGATAAGTGGATCATCTGAGTTTTTTACTTTTCTTTTAAGTTTTTTGTATATTTTTTCTCCTGTCTTATTTGATTCGTTTTTTACTTTTTTGTAAGGGTCTTTTGTTTTTGTTATTGTTCTTATTATTCTATGTACTTCTCTTGATAGTTCTGGTGGTGATTTTTCAAAATCAATATTTTCTAGATGTTTTAGAATTTCTTTCATGACTTTTTCATGTGTTTTTTCGTCATTTGTTGCCATTCTTGCTGCTTCAAGGGATTGTTTTAAAAAACATGGAATGCAATCTAGATGTACTTTCATTTAAATTCACTTAGTGCCATTTGTGTTTATGTTGATCTTGACCTCGAAATGCGTGTTCTTTACATGCATCTCCTTCGTTTGCTTTTTTTAAATCTCCGTTTTTGTATGCATTTATCGCATCTTTTACTTTTCCTGTGGCACCAATATATACTGTAATTCCAAAATCAGAAAACATATCTATGGCTCTTCTTCCAAGGCCACTGCATAACATTACATTTACTCCTTCTCTAGTTAAAAGCTCAGGAGGATATCCCCTTCCGCCCATGTGGTGGCTTTCGTTTGAAATTACTTTTACATCGTTATTTTCTATATCTACTATAGTATATGTTGGAACTCTTCCAAAATGCTCACCAACTGTTTCATCTAGTCCTTTATTTCCATTTGTTGGTATACATACTTTCATTTTTTTCACCTTATCCCGTGATGACTTTCAACATTTGGATTTCCTGTTTCTTTAAGTTCTCCTTTTTTATATGATTTTATTGCATCTTTTATAGATCCTCTTGCGCCAGTAAAAATCTTCATACCGCCTGCAGAAAGAGTTCTATGAGCGTTTGGACCGATGTTGCCTGTTATCAATATATCTGCGTTACTATTTACTACTGTTTCTGCTGCTTTAACCCCTGCTCCGCCGGTTGCTATACTGCTTTGATTAGATATAGTATTAAACTCCATATTTTCAGAATCTACTATTAAAAAATATTTACAGCGGCCGAAACGTTGATCAACTTTAGCATTTAAATCTTTATTTGTTGATGATACTGCTATTTTCATAATTATTCCTCCCTTACTTTTTCCAAATATTAAGGGGTGTTAATAACTGTTTGTATTTTATGCACGAGTCATATGTGCGCCACATTTAGGGCATTTCTTATTAAAACATGGTACAGCACGCTCATGGGGTTCACGGTGCCCACAGTTAGGGCAATAACATTCCCCTTCGGGGCCTAAACCGTAACCTGGTCTATTGCGTCCTCTGCCTTGTCCTCGACCTGCAACTGGGCCAGTACCGTCAGGTCCTGTTCCATCTCCACCTGGCATATTATTTTTCACCTCCTATAATTCTTTCTACATTTTCAACAAAATCCATATAACTTTTCTCTGTAGATTTATTTTTAATATCTATTTTTTCTTTGCTATCTCCTATTTCAACTATATCTGGATCAAGAGGTATTGAACCTAAATAAGGAATTTTAAAATCTTCTGATGCTTTTTTACCCCCGCCTGTTTTGAATATATCTACTTTCTTCCCACAGTGAGGACATGTAAAGCCACTCATATTTTCAACAATTCCAATTACATTCAAATTTAGTTTTCTTACAAAATTAATAGATTTTCTGACACTTACAAGTGCGACATCTTGAGGAGTTGTTACAATTATTACACCATCTACATCCGGAAGAAGTTGTGCGATACTTAATGGTTCATCACCTGTACCGGGTGGTAAATCAATAATCAAATAATCAAGTTCACCCCAATCAACTTGCCCTAGTAGTTGTCTTATCGCACCCATCTTCATTGGACCTCGCCATATAACCGGGGAATCTTTATCTGGAAGTAAATATCCCATAGACATTATTTTTAACCCTTCACTTGTTTTTATGGGCTGAATTAGATTATTTTTCATTACTCCTCTTTCATCTTCCAAACCCATTATTTTTGGGATGCTTGGACCATGGATATCGCTATCAAGTATTCCTGTTTTGTATCCTTTCTTTGATAGATATAGAGCAAGATTTGATGATATTGTACTTTTTCCCACTCCTCCTTTTCCACTTAGTACCACAATTTTATGTTTTACTTTTTCTAGATTTTTTCCAACATCTATTTTTTCTTGATTTTTTTGCATTTTAAACCTCAATCTAACTTTTAATCTGTAGAATAAAAATAAAGATAAATTTTATTATTTTTCTTTTGAGAGGTTCTCAAGTCTTTCCTTCATGGACTTTAGGTCTTCTTCTAGTGCTTTTATTGTATCTTCCAAGTATCTTTTTTCTTCGTCTTTTGTTGGTTCTTGGTATATTGATTCATATGGTGCTGGTTCGTAGTATGGTTCTGGATAGTAATAGTCTCTATACCACCATCTTCTTCCGAAACTTCTTCCACGGCCAAAGCCAAAGCCTCTTCCATATCCTCTTCCAAAGCCGCGGCCGCCTCTAGGAGCACCTTTTGCGTATCCTGGGCTGTTATAGCCGCTACAGTAACCTAAGCCTCTTCCGCTTCTTGGTCCAAAGCCTTCTGGACCTGTTCTATCGCCTGCTGGCATCTTCTTTTTTCACCTCCTTATTTATTCTTGGGATGCAATTTCCATTCTCGATACATATTTGGTATCCTTTTACTAAGGCATTTGTTACTTTTTTTCTTGCTTTGTGTAGATCATTCCATAGTGTTTTTCTTGATACGCCCATCATTGCAGCTGCTTCTTCTTGGGTGAGATCTTTCAGGTCTACTAGTCTTAGAGCCTCTAGTTCATATAGCTTTAGTATGATTATTTGCTTTCTTTCAGTTGGTATTGGGTGTATTTTATTGTAAGGTCTTTCAATCCATCTTTGTCCTCTGCACCTTCCTCGTCTTCTTCTACCTTGTCCATATCGGGGCATGGATTTACACCTTATTATTTACTCATATGAGAACTAATATAAATACTTTTCTAACAATTTGGGGTACTGTCGCATTGTCGGCGGGTATTCTCAGGTGTCGCATGCGGCTGTTTTTTCTATTTTAAAGGGTAATCTTTTAAAATGATTAAATAATCTAAATACCAATTTGGGGTAGTTTTAGATGAATAAAACAAACAAAGGATTAGTTGTAATAATTATTGTTATAGTGCTGTTATTTGGAGTCTCATCTGGTTTTGCTTTAAACTATCATAATAAATACAAAACAACACAAGGAAAATATACAAATTTACAAGACGACTATGATGAACTAGAAGCAAATTACAACACTTTAGATTATCAATATGATAATTTGGAAAATAATTATAATACTCTTCAAAGTAACTATAACAGCTTACAATCCAATTACAATACATTACAGAGTAATTACAATAATCTACAAAGTAATTATGAAGGTTTAAGTGATTCATATACAAGTTATCAAGAATCGATAGAATTAAGATATGGGAATGGCGAGGATTGCAAACAATTCATTACTCCTTCTGATAACTCTGTTCAAAATTCTATGAAGCAGGCTCTTAGCTATTCAAATGATGGTAGTCTTTCTTGGGAGGATATACAAGATATTAACGAGTGGGTTAGAGATCATGTAATATACAATCATGATACTTTTATTGGTGATGTTAGAAACTGTTACTTCTATCCTAGTGAGACAATTGAATTTGGTTATGGTGATTGCGAAGATCAAGCTGTTTTAATGGCGAGTATGTGTCTTGCAGAAGAAAATGTTAATTGGTTATTTTGTGCTCATGTATCCTATATAAATAACGAAGGTGAACGAGTTGGTCATTTATTTGTTATCATAAACGTAGCCGATGACAAAATGCATATTTTTGATCCAACACACAGCAAACAATACAGTAATCCATTAGAGAAATGGTATTATGGAGAACAACCCTGGAGATCTGATTCTAGTATATCTGAACCCGAAGCTTTTACAGAATATGAGGACGATTTTGGATATAGTTCTCTAGAGATTCATAAAATATTCAATTCATATACTTACAAAACATTTAGTAGTAACCAGGAATTTTATGATTATTTTTAGTCATTAAACACTGCTGTTATTTCATAATCCCAGTTCGTTGTAATATTTGTATTAGGTTGAATTGTTGTGTAACATATTATTTTCTCGGTTTCATGAGGTTCGATGTATTCCGTTTTGTCTAAATCATAGCTGTAATCATAAGGATCTGAACTTGTACTTGTGCTTCCTCCGCCATAATCCCCACTACTTCCAAGGTTTGCTTCGTCAATAACTCCAAATGTAAAATTAACAGTGAATTTTATTGTCTTAGTATCTATATTCTGAATTTCAACGTATGCATATTGTATCTCTGCGTTCTCATTTCTTTGAGCACCTGTATCCATTATAACATACTGTGGATTTTCTTGTATCTCATTATTTTCGTCGTTACTATTATTAATACATCCGCTTAGCCCAATAACAAGAATTACTACAATCATTCCAAATACTATCATTTTTTTTCTCATATTCTTATCTCCAATTATCTAATCAGCTGCACTAACTCCAAAATCATGGAACCAACTGCTACCAAGTTTAAATTTTTCTGAAAAAGCAAATGAAATGTCTTTAGTTTCTCCAGATTTAAAATATAAAGTCTGATGCTTCGATTCATCTGTAATCCCTTGCCTGACGTAAGCAAATACTTCTAAATTGCCTGAGTCGCCAACATTTTTCACAGTAAAGTTAACATAAATAACAAAACTGTTGACATCCATATTTGAACTTGTGTATCCGCTGATGATTTCCCCTTCTGGATTCGCTTTATTTTCTGAATCGGTACATCCACTAAGTTGTAAGCAAATAATGAGAACAGCTATTCCAATCAATATAAATTTCTTATTCATTTTATTCAATCCATGCTGTAAAATCCCAAGAGTTTGTAGTCCAAAACTCTATTTCAGAAAATCTGTAACTCAGATCTGTCGACTCACCGTTATCAAGAGTGATTGTTTTTTCTTTAGTCCATTGATTGCTTCCTTGTGTAACTTTTACATAGATTGTACTGCTTCCTTTACCTCCATCGTTCTTGACTGTTATGTCTACATATCCAACTCTATCAGCACCTTCCAATGCTTCTCTTTTATATTGGCTTGTCAACGTCATTTTTGGAGGATTAACTGTTTCACTTATTTGATCTATACAACCACTACATAATAAAAAAACCAGAATAGGGCTCACTAAAATAATAAGTTGCTTTTTCATAATATCACAATTATTCAATTTTTATCCTTATTTTTTATGTAGAATTTCAACATGTGTTTAACCTGTTTCGAGGGAGATCTATTCTCTTTTTCTGATATTTCTTTAAGTTTTTTCTTTGTAGCATCATCTAGATACAAGTTCATGCTGGGCATAATAAGCACAATAAACTACATAATCTAATATTTTATGCTTATATATAAGCATTTTATGCGCATATTTATATATTAGAAACACATACCAAATACTAGTGAAAAACCTATGCAAAAGAAGACTGATTATAAG
>CAYZTD010000018.1:0-21234 GCA_964481275.1 uncultured Thermoplasmatales archaeon | reverse complement strand
AATAGTAACAAGTGATATAGCAGTTAGTACAGACCCAACTGCTGCGCCTGAAGGTGGTGGATATGATATTGAAACAGATTCTGATGATCCCGAAGAAGATGACGGCCTACCGGACGTGGGTGGATCAGATGAAGTGGGCGAGTACAGAGCACCAATAGCACCAGGATTGGTACAAACAATAGTGAATAGAGATATGCTTATCACCATTAACATTATTGCTCATGGTGGATTATAAAGAAAAGAGTAGTACCAAATTTTGGGGACATTTTTTTTATATCCCTGACTTGACTTTTATTTATTTTTTGTCTAATAATCTAATACATAGAACATATCATATTTTTTATCACTTCTCTATTTTGATATGTGTTTTTTTCTTTGGTTTTAGAATCTGTTTTTTTGTGTGATAATCTTTTTGTCTGAAAAATCAAAAATATATTATATTTTTTTATAGCACACACTAAAAAATTTATAAAAAATAATTTTCTTACAAATCTATTTTTCTTTAGTTCATCTTTTCTCTTTCTAAATAATGAACCCTTTCTTCTAGTGTTGTAAGCCTTTTATTAAAATCTACAACACCCTCTTTTATTTTTTCGCCAAACAACTCCACAGCTTCAGCTCTTTCATCCATCTTCAGCTCATCAAAACCAATAAGCCACATTTTAAGAAGAAGTTGAACCAATCTATCCAACTTCTCTTTGTCAGGGGAGTTCATTATAAAACTTTTATTTTCCTTCAACTTCTTTTCACCTATCTAAATAGTATGTATGTACCAAAATTTTTTTTTGGGATTAAGAAATAGTAATACCTTTTCTTATTAACACTTTTGTGAAACAATACTCTAGAAAAAAAATGAAGAGAAATAATTCTTTTCTTTTTATACTATCTTTAATTCCTTCAAGGTTTTGTTGATATTTTCTGCTACTTCTATTCCTTTTTTTGTTGTAAAATATGTATTTGTAGCTTTTGAGTTTTCAATTCTTAGCATGTCTGTTTCTAAAAGATGTTTGAGATAATTTTGAAGTTGAGTGTAACTTAGATTTGTTTGATATAAAATTCTTGTTTTTTTGGTTCCATTCTTTGCAAGCATAAGTATTTCGCTTACAATTTCAAATTCTGATCTACGAGAATTTACAACCACTTGAGCTTTCCCTCATTTCCTTATATTATTTATCTGTTAAGTAGTAAAATAATGCCAGTTTAATATTTAAAACTTACTATATTTACATTTAATTATTAAAGAGTTTAAAATAATACAATAGATAAAAATAATTTTTGTAAAAATTACAGAAGAAACTACTATATCAACTAAAAAACAAAAATTATTACAATTAAATAAGAACTTAAACTATTTGTTACATATGTTACAAATAAATATAAAAATAATCATATCTAAAGTAACAAAAAATAATAAAAAATAAGATACAAACTACTTAATATATCTCTCTAAATACGGATAAACATCTCTAAGATCCTTATTTTCAACAACAAAATCAGCATATTTTTTAACACAACTATCAGCTGGATTAAATGCAATACCAATACCAGTTACATCAAACATAGGAACATCAAAACAAGAATTACCAATAGATGCAATATTTTCAAGTAAAAAATCATGATCTTTAGAAATCCTTCTAATAGTTTCATCTTTATACATCAACTTGACACCAATCACACCTTTTGTTGTAATAAAACCACTTTTGTCAACTTCAACACCATTGGAATAAACAAAATCAATACCTAAATTCTTACCAATCCTATCAGCTAAAACACTAAGCCCAGCGCTAACAATAGCAGTCTTAACATTATTTTCTTTTAATCTATCAACAAGATCTTTAGCACCATCCATAAGTTTAATATCAGATAAAATCTCACTAAGTCTTTCAATTCTTACAGGTCTACCATTTTCAACCCAGAGACTAGCATCTCTTTTAATAAACTCCATATCATCAATTTTACCCTGGATATAATCACTAACAGAGCGTTCATTAGAAGTTTTAAAATAATCATGAATATACTTCCAAGAAGACAGAGTATCAGCAAGAACACCATCCATGTCAAATGCGACAAGATCAAGTTTTTTCATCTTTTTAACATTGATGCCATTGTCTTTTCTTGTATCTCTGTAACAATTCCTGCATTTCTTTTTAATCATAAAAATTTCCTTTGGAAAGAGAGCATAAAAGACACTACTATAAATGTTTTTATCAAGTAAAATTGGGAAAAATAGTCTTTATATAGGCTATATAGAACCTTTCTTACAATATGTGATTAAAAAATCTTATTATTTCTAATTTTTGTAACATTATAACTTAAAATCAAAATATAATTAAATCTTGTTACATATAAATTTTATATTAGTAACATTTAAAAATGTCGATTTTAATATCATAAGAAAAAATAGCAACAAGATAAGGAAAAATTTAATACAAATTTTGGGGGAGAAACTTAGCTTTAGCACTCCACCAATAAAAAAATAAAATTAAATAAAAAGCAAGGGTAAATCCTTTTTTCATATAGAAAAAGGGGAGGCAAAAAAAATGAAAGACATAAAAGAAATAGAAAAGATAGTGGACAAACTAAATTTAAGTCCACAAAAGAAAAGACGCAAGAGAAAAATGAGCAGAAAAATGATGATTGCAACAGCAATCGTTGTAGGTTGCTTTGTAATTACTGCAAGTGCAGGTCTACTACAATACTATGGACAAGTTTCGACAACGGCAACTGTAGAACAATCCGTTCGACTTTGGTATGGTGACAATTATGTGAACTGGGATAGTGAAATAACTGGTGATGATATTGATACAACCGCTGGAAATTGTGAGTACGCAAAGCATAGAATCAAAAACTTTGCAGGAGTAGACGCACCTGTTGCTTTGAATACAGAGGTGTATTATAACAATGCATGGCGTGGTGTAGATACTTTAGATTCTCTAGATATGAATCAATACATTGTTGGTGATTATCAGACTATTGAGCTTCGTCAGAAAAATGTAGACATTGGTGGTACTACTCCGTGGACATTAGTCGGTAATGGTGATACAATTGGTGCTGATTTAACCATTAAGAACTGTCGTAATGGTTTCTGGTATGAATTAGATTATTGGGGTCTTACAGAAGATACATATTCTCTTGTCTACTACGCAAACTATCCCGACTACTGGGAAATTGGACAAGTAGAAGTAATTGATACTTTTACTATATCTGGAAGTAGCAGTTTTGATAGAACAGTTTCCAATGTAGATTCATTCCCATACGAGAATGATGAAAACGCAATTACTGGAATTGCAAATCAAGAACCTGACTATACTCATGAATATGGTGCAAAACTATGGTTAGTACCTTCTGAAGCAATAGACAGCGGGGAAATAAACTGGAATAGCGTAGATAATGTTCTTTGGGAAACAGACCTAGCATTGTTTGTGAACTGTGGATTTGATGTAATCGACATACCAAATGTTTACGAAGAATTCAGCGTAGATGTTCTACAACCAGGAACAGAATACTGCATACTACTGGAATACTGCTTCAACCTCAAAGCTGACCCAGTCTTCTGGCAAGACAGACAAATCAGAACCACCATACAATAAAAGAGATTATTTCTCTCTTCTCTTTTTTTCTATGAGGAAAAAAACATAAGTAGTTCTCAATCAATGATTGATAAGGCAAAAAATATGAAGAAAAATAAGCATAAAAAAAATATTTCAATATTAATCTTAACTTGTTTTTTAATACTACTTAGTTTAAACTTTATTTCTTCAGCTTCAAACAATAATAATGTTATCAATCACGATATCAACCTGGTAGCAGGCAGCAGTAAATGCATTCAAGACAAGCTAGCAAACAATGAAGACCATCCGGTAAATATCACAGATTTTAATCATATGATAACTAATGAAAAAGGGGATACAATATTTGAAGGGATAACAATTACTGTTCATGAAGCAATACCTGCTAATTCAGGATATAATAAAGGGGACTTGTTAGAACTTCCTGTTACAATCCCTGGTCAAGAAACATTTAATTTTTATATCTGCTACAGCACCGATATTCGTTTAAAACCAGATATATACACTATGAAAACTAGTTTTGTTATGGAAACAGAACCAGAGGAAGAAGAGGATATTGTTACAGTAGGCACAATTGGAGGTGGCAATATACCGCCAACAGCTGATGCAGACGGACCATATTTTGAGATAAAAGAAATATCAATTGATTTTAACGCATCAAAAAGCTATGATCCAGACGGCGAAATCAGAAGCTATAGATGGAATCTAGGAGAGGGTAATACAAGTAACAAGATGACTGTATCACATGCTTATAATGAACCAGGAAACTATACAGTAACTTTAGTTGTAACAGATAATGGTGGAAAAACTAATACAGATACAACTTACGCGCTAATTGCACCAACACCTAACATTCCACCATCAATTCCAGAAATAGATGGCAAAACAATACTAAAAACTAACAAAAACTATACTTTTAGTGCCTATTCATACAACAACGATAATGACTCCTTAAAATATAATTTCAGCTGGGATGATAAAACATACAACAAAACAGATTTTGTTGATAATGGAACTATAGTTGAAAAAAATCATAGTTGGAACACTAAAGGAATATATGATATAAAAGTAACAGTAACAGATGAAAACAATGCAACCTCATCAAATACATTAACAGTATATATTGATGTAATAGAATTTATAAAAAATGATATAGAAGGCTATCTTTTAGATGAAAATGCAGATGGAATCTATGATTTATTTCATAATAACAAAACAGGAAACAGGACCTATTTAGAATTTATAGATATAGGATACAAAATAGATATAGATGATGATGGAGATTGGGACTATAACTATAATACAACTACTAAAACAATTCAAGATATCAAAAAAGAAACAAAAGAAGAAACAAATATTCTATACTACATATTAGGTCCAATAATTGTTGCATTGATTTTTATAGCTATTATAATCCTCTTTTTTAAGAAATCAGAATAGATATAAAAACAAAAAAGATAAAAAATGACGACTAATCGTTTATACGTAAATATTATTGGTAATTACATGAGTTTTACAAGTAAAAATCAGAAAGAAAGAATGCGTTTTGTTGAGGAATGGGCAGAATATGTTAAAACTCATAGTGACAAAGAGTGGTCTAAACAACAAAATATTATAATAAATTCTTCACTGAAATCTGCATCTATGACGAGAGAACAATTCTTTAAAATGAAAAAAGAAAAAAATTATAAAATTTAAATTTCTTAAATAAACTACAAGCAAATTTACACTTTGACATTACAACCAAAAAACTTATTAACTAATTAGCTAATAAGTTAATATGATGAAGAATGGAATTATTAAATAAATACGAAAAACAAATTATAGAACTCTTAATTCAAAAGGATAAAACACTTACTGAAATCTCCTCAGAAATAGGAATAAGTAAACCAGCAACATCAAAATACTTAAAAAAACTAGAACAACAAAAAATAATAAAAGGATCTTACGAAAGAAACTCTGTAGGGAGAACAATAAAATACAGTTTACAACAATTTCAGCTAGTTTTTTCAATAGACCCAAAAAATAGATATATAATTAGTTTCAAGACGAATGAATCTCTTGATACAGATTATATTTATCTTGGTGATATCAAACAAAAAAAATTTAGAGAAGAAGTAAAAAAATATCTCAAAGAGATCAAAAAGATAGATTTTGAAAAATATATAATCATACTATATGGATCTATTACTCGAGGATCTGCTCATAGAAAATCAGATATTGATCTACTACTAATAAAAGAAAAATGGTCAAAAAAAGATAAAGAAAAAATACTTGAAAAAATAGCGATTGCTTCAAATAAAAGCAAACATCAAGCAAAACCACTTTTTAAAAGTATTAAAGAATTTGAAGAAATGGACAAATCTTTAAAAAAACAAATAAAAGAAAATGGCATTATCATCTATGAAAAGGGTAAAGAATGGGACATGATAAAAAAACATCTGAAAAGATACAAGATTATTACAATTTAAGTTTAAACTATCTGCAGTCAGCAAAAATCAATCTAGAAAAAGAACTTTTTGAACCAGCAATGTTCAGCAATTCATGCCTTAGAGCTTTCTCTTAAAGCAGCTCTTTTAACAAAAACAGAAGATATGTGGAAAACACATAATGTAGGCGGTCAATTTGGTAAATATTTTAGAGAAGAACTTGGTGATAAAATATGTAGAAGAATAAATATAATATTATCAAAATATAATCTTCCACGTTATCCAAGTGAAGAGTCATTGGATTCTGAAGAAGTTCAAAATGATATCAGTTTTATCAAAGATTTTATAGAAAACAAAAATTCTTTTAATAATATAAACTAAATTACTCTAATAGAAAATTCTATTCTGCAAAAATCAAAATTAATTAGAGCTTTTAAGTAAATAACACATATAATTTAAGACAAATATTATATACTAATAATAATATATAAATTTTAGAATTTGGGGTAATTGTGATGAATGTACAAAAGAAATCTATAATAATTCTAATTTTAACAATATTGATTCTGGGATCAATTTTACCAAGCTTAAATGCAAAAACACAAAAAATAACATTAAACGAAGAAAAAGAAGAAACAAAAACAAATATCTACGACCTTCTAATAATAACACCAATTGAATTTAAAAACTTTTTAAGAAAACTAGAAATCCATAAAAACAATTATAATGTAAAAACAAAAATTCTAACTTTAAATGAAATCTATGACAACTATCCTTTTGGAAGAGACAAACCAGAAAAAATAAAATATGCAATAAAAGAAGCATATGATGATTTTGGAATAAAATATGTATTGCTTGTGGGATCCAAAAATAAACTACCAGTCAGATATGTCCATAACTCAGATATGACCTTTGAAGTATACCTGGAACCATACTATATATCAGAACTATACTATGCAGATCTATACAACGAAAAACAAGAATTTCAAACCTGGGATACAGACGGAGATGGAATAATTGGAGAATGGAAAGTAGGTGAAAAAAATGCACGAGATAAATATCTAGATCTCCACCCAGATGTATATGTAGGAAGACTAGCCTGTAGAAATGCATTTGAAGTAATAATCATGGTTGATAAAATCATAAAATATGAGACAATGACCTATAACTCCACATGGTTTAAAGACTTTGTAGCAGTAGCAGGAGATACCTATCCAGAAGGAGAATATGAATTCAACACCTCAGGATATGAAGGTGAAGAAAACACAGAAGAAGCAATAGAAAACATGACCGATTTTAATCCAATAAGACTATGGATATCAAATGGTAATTTCACAGGACCACAAGATGTAATCGATCAGATAAACAAAGGATGCGGATTTATGTTTTTTGAAGGACATGCATCACCAATGAAATGGGGAACACATCCCTATAACAGCCATGAATTCCAGGATGGACTTGCAAATACAGATATGTATAAGCTAAAAAATCTCTATAAACTACCAATAGTTGTTGCTGGAGCATGCCACAACGGCCAGTTTGATGTAACACCACTAAATCTTCTAAAACACTTTTCAGAATCAATAAAACATGGAACCTTTGTAGTAGAATGCTGGGCTTGGAAATTTACAAGTAAACCACTTGGCGGGTCTATAGCAACAATTGCAAACACAGGTCTTGGAATGAGTAAAGAAGACAAAAAATCAATGGAAGGCGCTGGAGATTATATGGACAAACAATTCTTCTATGTATATGGAAACAAACAATCAGATATACTTGGTGAATGCTGGGGAAAAGCAATAGATAGATACATTGATGCATATCCAGTAAACTGGACTATATCAGATGATTCAGACTATGTCTATGATACTAAATATGATCTAAAAACTGTACAACAATGGACATTATTTGGAGATCCAAGCCTAAAAATCGGCGGATATAAAATAGATTAAATTTCTTTAACTCTTATTTTTATTCCAACTATATTTTCTAATTTTTTTTGTTTTACCAAATCCACAAGCTGCACAGACCTTTTTTTGAATATGAAAGGCATGTTTACCGCAGCGTCTGCAGATTGTATGGGATCTTTTTCCACCCATCTTAGATGCTGTTCCCTTAGTCATAAAAAATATTCCTCATAAATTTTTTAAGGTGATACATAAATAATATTGTCACCACGGACAATTACCATATTATGCTTATCAACTGATTCATTATTTACCATTTCTTCAGCGTTTTTAAGTACCAAATTCATATGTGGTACATCATATCCATCTAAAACTCCATGATACGATCTACCGCTTCTAAGCTCTACCATAACTCGGTTGTTTAAGCTTCCATGTAATATCTTAAGTGGTTTTTCCATAAGTGTTACCTTGAAGTTTGGAAATAAGCATCTTATTTATAAGAGTTTTGCAAGTTTTTATTTAAGAAAATTTAAAGAAAACATTATTCATATATTGTTTTTATGTCTGTTAAAATAAAAAACAAACATAGAATGAAAAATAAAGAAATAAGAAAACTCAAAGAAAATCTATCAAAAAGTTTTGATTGTGATTTCTTATTTGATAACTCAGTTCTAGAAACAGGTACGATAGATGATGAAAAACTAATTTTTGTAGACGAAAAACCCTGTTTTCTAGATAAAAATGGAGAATACATATTTACTATATTTGGACTTAATAAATTCAGACCAAGAAACAAAAATGTAGTTGTAGATATGGGTGCAGTAAAATTTGTAACAAATGGTGCAGATATAATGGCACCAGGAATAGTAGATGCAGATGAAGAGATCTCAAAAGGAGATCAAGTATGGATATGTGATGAAAAAAACAAAAAACCCTTAGCTATTGGCATTGCAGAAATCAATGGAATTGACATGAAAAATAAAAATGAAGGAAAGGCAGTAAACACACTTTTTTATGTAGGGGACAAACTTTGGAATTTTATCCAAAAATATTAAAGCAGACTGTTCTATAATCAATCAGTGAGAATAAAATGGTTAAATGTCCAAAGTGTGAAAAGAAAATGTTAAAAATAGAAAATGAGGTATTTGGCGAAAATATTGTTTTCAAATGCCCACATTGTGATTGTTTTCTTGGAGTTAAATAATCACCTGCTTTTTTTACCTTTTTAAAAGTTTAATATTGTAAAAAGATTATTAAGTTATACAATTAAAAAGTAAGTATTTCTTATATTTTATACAATCTAGGTATAATAATTGAAATTATCTCGCCAAAAGTTTATAAAGACAAATATATATTATCTTTTTGTGTAAATTCAAGGAGATGGTTATTATAATGGGAATAGTCAATAAGATTTTTGGTGATAAAAAAACTGGTGATTCCAAAGGATACGTTGATTTAGAAAAATATATAGAGTCAACAGGTGAAAAAGCCAATGCAAATATGTATGTTAGAGTAGGTGAAATACAAAGATATGAGGATCTAAAGGATTTTACTGATTACGTTTATGGCGGTAATGTTTTAATTCTTGATTTTTCTCCAATTGCAGATGAAGAAGTAATCTTAAAAAGAATTACAACTGATCTGAAAAAAATGGCAAGTGAAGTCAATGGCGATATCGCAGGCATTGGAAATAATCTTATGATTATTTCGCCTTCAAATGTTAAAATAGAGCGAAGAAAACTACGCGGTCAATTCGCATAAATCATTTTTTCTTTTTTTTTAAATTTTTTAAAAGACAATATTTTTTAGAGAGAAGGGAGTAGGAATCTGGATTGGGTGGATGGTAAAGATGAAAGGAATTAAAAACGAAAATTAACGTTCCCAGATTCCTTAAGATATACTCTATTTTTTCTAATATTTAAAACCTACTTGACAGTTTGTCAGAATGAAATTATAACCTTGAGATAGCGGACCTGCAGGGATTCGAACCCTGGTTACCGGCTCCGAAGGCCGGTAGGATATCCAGACTACCTTACAGGCCCATGATTCTAATGAACTCAGAATAAAAGACTCATTATAAAGTTGTCTACAATTAAAGCTTTCTTTAAATATTACTAATTAAAGAAAGATATATATATCCAAAAAAGTATAACAAAAAACAATTCCGGATGAGATGCGCGCATAGTAGAAAATATTGTATTAATCTACTCTCTAAATAGAGGTAAAACTAGCTAGTAAAAGGGATGCGGATGCAAAAGATATATGTTTGTAATAATTCGAAAAACTTTTTTGTTAGAGGTGAGTCTATTGACTAAAGATCCGCACAAACATATATCTAACTCAAACAAAAAGAAAACTAAAAAAGACATAGACTCTCAGATAGATAAAGCAATTATAAAAGACAAACTTTCTAAAAATCTTTATGATCAAAGAGACAGAATCTACTATGTAAAAGAAAACAAAAAAAAGGATAAAAAAGAAATAAAAATTTTTAAAACAGATGATATACTAAACGGAGAAGAATTCAAAGAAATATTATCAGATATAAAAAACGAAGTAAATAGAATTAGAAAAACAGATGATTTTATAGAAAAACAAGTAGATAGACTTGTGAACTCTTCAGATGAATATATCGAAAAATTAACAGAGAAAGTAATTAGAAGTCTAATAAAAGATAGAGTTTCCTCTGAAACTAAGAAAGATGAAAAAATCTATAACTCCAAATCAAAACAAACCACAGAAAAAAAAGAACAAGAAGAAATCAAAAAGAAAAAAGATTTATCAACTGATAAATTAAAAAAAGATGACGTTTTATCTGATGTCGAAGAAACCGAACCTGTTTCTAAAGTTGAAGATGTTGATATTTCAAATAATCGTACTAAGGATTATGCTGATATAAAAGTTGAAAAGAATCTAAAAACAGATGAAGGACGAAATAAGAGATATTTTGATTTTAAAGAAGATGTCAAAAAAGATTCTCCGAGTAAATATATCTCTGATACAGATAAAGACATAGAAAAAAAGAAAAATAAAAAAATTAAAGAAGATACCAAAGATGTACAAACAGAAGAGACCATTCTAGAGAGAATTTCTTCTACACCTTTTAAATCTAATCAAGAACTCAAACCTGTTTCTAAAATTGAGGAGTTGTCTATAGAATCTGATAAAGAAGATAATAAAGAACTAGAAAAGAAAGAATCTCAACCTGTTTCTAAGGTTGAAGATATTGATATTTCTAAGAATCAAGAGGACATAAAAGTTGGAAAAGATTTAGAATCTGACAAAGAAATTGATAAGGTTTATTCTGGTCCTTTTGGTTCCAAAAAAGATGCTGTAAAAGATTTAAAATCAGATAAAAAATCTTCTAAGGATCCTTCTAAACAAGATAAAACTTCTAAAACTTCTACCAAGAAAAAAAGCACTCTAGATGTTTCAAAACTTGATGAAAAAATAATTGGTAAAAAACTAAAGGAATATTTAGTATCCAAATCAGATGTAAGCTTTGGAACTGATAAAAAAGAAAAAATGATTCTTTCTGATAATTTAAAGATAGAAAAAGATCACGAAATAAATGAAAAAGATTTCTCTGATTATATTAAAGAATCTCAACCTGTTTCTAAGGTTGAAGATATTGATATTTCTAAGAATCAAGAGGACATAAAAGTTGGAAAAGATTTAGAATCTGACAAAGAAATTGATAAGGTTTATTCTGGTCCTTTTGGTTCCAAAAAAGATGCTGTAAAAGATTCATCTAGTGAATCTGCTTTTAAAGAAAAAGATTTAGATTTTTCTGGTTTTAAGGATGATAAGAAATCTGAGTCAGGATTTGGTGATATCCCAATTGGTTCGGATGAGGATAAGGGTATTTCCGGTTTTGATCGTGATCTAAAAAAGGATAAGAGCGATAGTGATTTGGAGAATAAGGCTGCTTTTGCTCCTATTGATGTTTCTAGCTCCGATTTTAAATTGGAGGATGTTTCAGATGGGTCTGATAAAGATAAAACTTTAGTGGATGAAAAGATAAAAAAAGATCTTGTTTCTGATAAAAAAGATTTAGATTTTTCTGGTTTTAAGGATGATAAGAAATCTGAGTCAGGATTTGGTGATATCCCAATTGGTTCGGATTTTAAATTGGAGGATGTTTCAGATGGGTCTGATAAAGATAAAACTTTAGTGGATGAAAAGATAAAAAAAGATCTTGTTTCTGATAAAAAAGATTTAGATTTTTCTGGTTTTAAAGATCAAAAGAAACCCTCATCTGATAGACTAAATGCTGATGAAAAATTCATCAAAGAAAAAATAAAAGAAGGATTGGAAGAAGATAAAAAAGAAGATGCATCTTCAGAAAAAAGCAAAAAACCTAGATTTAAAGTTGAAAACTTACCTGGTAAAGATAACAATGAAAAACAAATAAAAGAAGAAAAAGAAAAGATCGACCAAAAAAATGAAGAAGAAAAATCACATTCATTAATAGGCTCATTTAAATCAATATTCAAAGGTAAATCCTCTAAAAAAAAATCTGAAGAAAACGTTTTTAAAATTGAAACAGTAAAACAAGAAAAAGAACCTCTTATAAATACCAACAAAAATTCAGGAATCGAATTTGGAATAAAAAACTTACCAGTTAGTGATAACTCCAAAGATAAAGATATAATAGAAGAAAAAATAAAAGCAAATATAAACTCAAAAAAACAAAATACAAATACACCAGATATAGAAAAAAAAGCCCTTAATCTCGCATCAAAACATATTGGAAAAGATGGCAAATCAGATAACTCATCAAATAATAACCTACTTGATAGCTTCAAACTAACAGACTCCAATAGTTTTAAACCACCAGAGTCTTCTTTAAAACCAGCTCCAAAAAGCAAAGAAATCGGACAAGAACACGTATTCTTTGATGAAGATAATTCATTTCAAGGATGGAGCCCTGACGAAACTAAAAAGAAAGATCCTATGATGTCTGATGAATTCACAACAGATTTAAAAGAACAAATGGAGCTGAAAGAATATGGGGAAATTGGAAATATTGAACTACCAAAAGATGCTCTAAACATAGATTCTGTAAAACTAGCAGATCTAGGTTTTTCAGAAAATGAATGGGAAGAAATTGATTTTTATGCGTTGCATGACCAATTTATATATGTAGAAATATTAAGAGAGAAAGAAACACTGGAAAAAAGATATTTCCTAGTAGAAATCGAGCTATCTGAAGAAGAACAAAAAATTTTGGATTTTATTCATGAAACAATAAATAGTATAGATATTGAAACTGAACAGCTAGAATCAATAGGTGAACTTGATTATCTCTCAAAACAAATCAGATATATTCTAAAAGAATATGACATAGAACTTAATGAAGAATCCTTTGATAAAATCCTGTATTATTTTGCTAGATCGTCTTTTGGTTTTGGAAAAATTGATCCATTAATGAAAGATCCAAATATAGAAGACATATCATGTGACGGAGCAGATGTACCTGTTTTTATATATCACCGAAAATACGGCTCTCTCAAAAGCAATATTAAATTTGAAAGCGAAGATGAGCTATCCTCATTTGTAGTAAGACTCGCTCAGAAATGTAATAAACATATCAGTATAGCAGAACCTATGATTGATGCTACAATGCCTGATGGAAGCAGAGTTCAGATGACGTTAAGTGATGAAATCACAGCACATGGGAGTACTTTTACTATCCGTAAATTCCGCGCAGATCCATTCTCACCAACTGATCTAGTAGAATTCAACACAATGGATTCTCAGATGGTTGCATATATGTGGATTGCAATAGAAAACGGAGTAAATATTTTATTTGCTGGAGGTACAGCAAGTGGTAAAACTACTACTCTAAACGCTCTATCTTTGTTTATACCAACTGAATCAAAAATTGTAAGTATCGAAGAAACCCGTGAGATTAATCTTCCACACCCCAATTGGATTCCTGGTGTCTCAAGGACTGGTTTTGGAGAAGCAATAGCTGATAAAACAGTAGGTGAAATCGATATGTATGATCTTATGAAAGCTGCTCTACGTCAACGTCCTGAATATATATTAGTAGGTGAAATACGTGGACGTGAAGCCTATGTTTTATTTCAGGCTATGGCTACAGGTCATGCAACATATAGTACAGTACATGCAGATTCAGCACAATCTTTGATACACAGGTTAGAAGGAAAACCAATCAACATCCCAAGAGTCATGCTACAATCTTTAGATGTTGTTGCACTACATATTATAACAAGAGTAAACAACAAAAGAGCAAGACGCTGTAAACAAATAATCGAAATAATTGATATCGATCCTGCCACAAAAGAAATTCTAACAAATGAAGCATTCCATTGGGATCCAGTAGCAGACAGTTTTGTTTATTCGGGAAAAAGCTATGTTTTAGAAAGAATCCGTGCAGATAAAGATCTTTCTAGAGAAGAAATAACTAATGAACTAAAAAATAGAATGGAAGTAGTTGAATATATGAAAAATTCTGATATAAGAGAATTCAAAGAAGTTACTCAATTCATCTCAAGATATTTAGAAAATCCACAAGAAATTTTAGATTTAATAAAAAAGGATGATAAAAGATAATGGAGAAAATTGCTGTTTGTCCTGGTTGCCATACAAAAATTCCTTGCGAGGCTAAGATAGGTGAAGAAGTAAAAATTGAATGTCCAAATTGTGGCAGAACAGGCTTTATAAATTTTGCAGCAGAAATGGAGCAATTAGATTTTTATCCATTAAATGAACCTTTTGCTTATGCAAAAATACTAAAAAATAAACAGACACTTGAAAAATTTTACAAAATAATAGAACCTTCTTTGTCCTATAAAGAACAAGAACTTTTAAACTTTGTATGGAGAACTCTAATTGACTCATTTAATATAAGACTCGATGAAATCGATAGTGGCAAGATTAAAACATATTTAGAAGAACAAATTGATAAAGTAATTTCAAAAAATGAAATAAATATAGATTCTGTAACAAGGAAAAAAATAGGATACTACATCAAAAGAGAATCCTTGGGGTATGGTAAAATAGATTCAATAATGTATGATCCAAATATAGAGGATATATCATGTGATGGAGCAGGTATACCTATTTTTCTATATCATCGTAAATATGGATCAGTTAAAAGTAGCTTAATTTTCAAAGATGAAGACGAATTATCGCTGTTTGTAGTAAGAATGGCTCAAAAATGTGGTAAACATATCAGTATAGCAGAACCCATGCTTGATGCTACTATGCCCGATGGTAGCCGTATTCAAATGACGCTTAGTACAGAAGTTACCACCAAAGGCTCTACATTTACTATCCGTAAATTCCGTGCAGATCCTTTTACTCCAACTGATCTTATCTATCTTAACACAGTCTCTTCAGAGATTATGGCGTATTACTGGTTGGCTGTAGAAAACCGTGTAAACCTTTTAGTTGCAGGAAGTACAGCTAGTGGTAAGACTACCATTCTAAATGCTATTTCTCTTTTTATTCCTAGAGATGCAAAGATTGTAAGTATCGAAGAAACCCGTGAGATTAATCTTCCACACCCCAATTGGATTCCTGGTGTATCAAGAGGTGGATTTGGCGAAGTAAGAGGCAACAAGATGGTAGGTGAAATCGATATGTACGATCTTATGAAAGCTGCTCTACGTCAACGTCCTGAATATATAATAGTAGGTGAAATACGTGGCTCTGAGGCCTATGTTTTATTTCAGGCTATGGCTACAGGTCATGCAACATATAGTACGGTACATTCTGACTCTGTAAAATCTTTAATACACAGGTTAGAAGGAAAACCCATAAATGTACCAAGAATTATGCTTAAATCTTTAGATGTTGTATCAATTCATGTCTCGGCTAAAGTAAATGGAAAAAGAGTTCGAAGATGTAAAAAAATAGTAGAAATTATTGATGTAGACCCCAATACTAGAGAAGTATTAACAAATGAAGTATTCAGATGGAATCCTGAAGATGATAAATTTATATATTCGGGAAAAAGCTATGTGTTAGAAGGAATACGAGCTCGTTGGGATTTTTCAAAAGAGAAGATAACAGAAGAAATAAGAACAAGAGCAGAAATTTTAGAATGGATGTGTAAAAATAATGTTAGAACTTTTATAGAAGTTGCAAAGGTTATAACTAGGTATACAGAAAATCCAGATGAATTCCTAAATAAAATGAGAGAAACAAGCAGTAGAGAAACACAAAATTTTAAAGATAGGAAAATAGAAAACAGAACAATGTTTGAACAAAACAAGAGTATAAAAAAAATTAATAGTAATTGATAACAATTTTTAACAAAAAACTAAAAAATCAAAAAAAGAAGCATTTAAAAATATATCTTTTATTATTAGTTAACTTGAATTGAAAATAACTTAATTAATACATTGCAAATTAATCTCAGACTAATAAAAAAATAATTTAAGCATTAAAACATATAAAGCTATGTAATAATAAAGGTGAGGAGAATAGCTCTAAATAAATATCAAAAAATGTGCTACCAATGGTTCGGTAGAGTAGCCGAAAATATTGCTACAGATAGACTAAAACGAAATCTTGAAAAAGCACATATAGAGATGCGCCCTGGAGCGTATATCTCGTATGTATGGATGAATACTATCATCGCAGCAATATCTTCAACTGTGGTAAGTATCATTATATTTTTAATTCTTAATCTGGATGTGATGTTTTTTATTCTTTTTTTGATGATTCCTTTATTATTTACCTTAGCTTTTTATTTTATCAACATAACTTACCCTTCTACTAAAGCAAAATCAAGAGGGAAAAAAATTGATAATAATCTTTCATATGCTCTAAATTTTATTTCAGCTATGTCTTCAGCAGGTATCACACCAACAGAGATATTTAAAAGCCTTTCAAAACAAAGAATATATGGCGAAATAAGAGAAGAGGCACTTTGGATTTATAGGGATGTAACTCTACTTGGTAAAGATATTGTTACTGCCATAAAGCTAAATATCGAAAGAACACCATCTGAAAAATTTAAAGAATTTTTACAAGGGGCAATAATTACAATTCAATCAGGTGGAGCCCTAAAACCATATTTTATGACAAAAGCAGAACAATACACTAGAGAAAACAGAGTTAACCAAAAAAAATTAATCGAAAGTCTTGGTATAATGGCAGAAGCATATGTCACAGCTGGAGTTGCAGGAATACTTTTAGTAATAGTTATAGTACCTCTGTTAATAATAATGTCTGGCGCGGGTAAAGAACATCTAACTTTTATGTTTTTTTTCATTTTTGTTGTAATACCAATGATTCATTCAGCATTTGCATATGTACTATATAGTATATCTGAGAAGGTGTGATACATATGGAGGAAGAACAATCAACAAAAAAATCTTTTCTTCCCAAACCAGATTTTATAAAAAAAATTATATTATCTGGCGAACTCCAACGATTCACCGTATATCTCTCAGCTATTATACCCTCAATTATTCTTATAATCCTTGCTGTTCTATCACTTATAGGCCTATTTGATCCCTTAATCATTACAATAGATAAAGATAGTTATATCTCACTTGGAGACTGGTATGACTTTGTAATACTTGCTATAATTGTTTCAACAGGTATATTTGGTATATATGAATTTTTAAGAATCAGAAGAATTAGAAAGATAAACGAAAGATTTCCTGATTTTGTAAGAGATCTTGCTGAATCCAGACGTGCTGGAATGACTTTTACAAAGGCAATACTTTATTCCTCAAAGGGAAATTATGGTATGTTGACACCTGAAATACAAAAAATCGCGCAACAGATTTCTTGGGGGAGTAGCGTCAGTAATGCCCTTAAAGATTTTTCAAAAAGAGTTAAAACAAGGCTTATAAGGCGTACTATATCATTAATTATTGAAGCTAGTCGAACAGGAGGTAATGTAGCAGATGTTTTAGATGCTGCATCAAGAGATGCTCGTGAGATAAGTTTAATAGATTCTGAGCGAAGAGCCGGTATGGTGAGTTATATAGCAATTATCTATGTAGGGTTAGGAGTCTTTTTATTAATAATTTTAATATTGACAAAGACTTTGATTCCATCACTTGAAGGAGAAGGTTTTTCAGGTCTAAGTTCAACTATTTCAGGTGCTAGTGGTATAGCATCCAATAGAATTACAGTAAGTGATATAACAAGTCTTTTTTTTGCAGCATCAGTAGTCCAAAGTATATTTATGGGTATTGTTGTAGGAATTTTTGAGGAAAGAGATATTATATCTGGTATAAAACATATATTTATAATGGTCTTTATAACCTGGATAATCTTTAAATTTGTTATCCCTCTATGAATAATCATAAATTTTGATTAGTAATACAAAATATTTTTTTATATTGTTTTGTTATAAACCTTGTATACTATGGCAAAAAAGAATAAAAAAGAACAAAAAAAACTTGCTTTAAAAAGAATAAAAAAACTTTTTTTACTTTCAGAACAAAAAGCAAAAGAAAACCGCTTGGATCTTTCAGATAGATATGTAGAAATTGCAAGAAAAATCTCTATGAAATATTTAGTTCCAATACCAACTGAGTTTAAAAGACGTTTTTGTAAACACTGCTATTCTTATTTAATTCCAAATAAAAACTGTAGAATCAGAATATATCGAGGAAAAGTTATTATTTATTGCTATAATTGTAAGAAATATACTAGAATTCCTCTAAAAAAACATTAATACTTGTTTCCGTTATGCTTAAATAACTCATCATTTATTACCGTTACTCAATTTACCTTTATATAAGGAGTAAATTAAAAATGACTACTGTATATGATGTTCCAGCAAAGGAATTAATAGATCAAATTGCAAAAAAACTAAAAAAAGACAAAAATATCTCTAAACCAGATTCTCTGAGGTTTTCAAAAACAGGTGTAAGTAGAGAAAATCAACCCTTAAATAAAGACTGGTGGCATACAAGATGTGCATCGATACTACGAAAGATATATCTAAATGATATGATAGGTACACAACGACTTAGAGATTTATATAGTGGTAAAAAAGACCGCGGGTCAAAACCATACAAAGTTCGATCGGGAAGCGGATCAATTACAAGAAAAGCATTACAACAATTAGAAAGTTCAGGCTATATAACAAAAGTAAAAGGAAGAGGGAGAAAACTCACCGCTAAGGGAAGATCCTTTTTAGATGAAACCTCTCATGAAGTATCAAAAGAGGTTCAAGATACCATACCTGAACTTAAAAAATATTAAATAGGATAAACAATCATTAGGATATCTCGTATACTATGGACGAAGAACTAGAAGATATAAAAAAGAAAAAACTAGAAGAACTTAAAAAACAAGCAGCTCTCCAAGAAAACATGGAAGAGCAAAAAGAACAAGAAGAAGAATTTGAAAAACAAAAAAAGATGCTTCTCATAAGAGCACTCACTCCAAAAGCAAGAGAGCGTCTGGGAAACATTAAAGTTGCGCGTCCTCAAATAGCTGAACAAATAGAAAGACAGTTAATAATGCTAGTACAAAACGGCAGATTGAAAAATAAAATAAACGATAAACAGCTAAGAGAGCTACTTTCAAAAATGATTCCGAAAAAAAGAGATATAAAAATTAAAAGAAAATAAGGATATGATAAATAATGTCTACACATAAACCCCTTAGTAAAAAAATTCGTTTAAATAAATCCACAAAAAGTAATAGACGTGTTCCAGCTTGGATTATGATTAAAACAAATAGACGTTTTACCCGTCATCCAAAGACACGTAACTGGCGTAGAAACAAACTTAAAAAGAGCTAAAATAGGTTATTATTATGGCAGAAGAACTAGAAAGAATATTTGTAATACCTCTCAGAAAAAAGAATTTTAAATCAACAAAAGCAGCTCCATCTGCTGTAAAAAGAGTAAAAGAATATTTAAAAAAACACATGAAAGTAGAAGAAAAAAATATTTGGATTGACGATTCTTTAAATAATGCTTTGTGGTCACACGGTAAATATAACATACCTAACAAAATAAGAGTAAAAGCTGTCAAATTTGATGATGGTATAGTTGAAACATATTTACCTGAACTTGAATTTAAAAAATCACGTCGTGAAATACTTCGTGAAGAAAAAGAAAGTAAAGCACCCATTCTTAGAAGAGAAGAACTTGAAGGTGAAGAAGGGGAAGAAGCTGGTACTGAGGATTATGAAATTGCACCTGCTGCAGATGGCGATGTAAAAATCAAAAAGAAAAAACATAAAGAAAAAGAGGAAAAAGACAAAGAAAAAACAGAAGAAAAAAAGAAACCCAAAAAAGACGAAGAAAAATCTAAAACTACAGAAAAAAAGGATAAATCTAAAACGAAATCAGAGAAGAAAGCTCCGTCAAAAAAGAAAACAGAAAAATCTTCTAAAAAACCAAAGAAAAAAGAAAAAGATAAATCATCAAAGAAAAAAACTTCTGAATCTTCCAAATCAAAGAAATCTAAGACAGAAAATAAAGATAGATAAGTATGCCTTAAATATTGATTTTTCTGAGGATAAATCTACAGTTGAAAAAGTTTTATTTGAAAAATATAAAAAATAGATGTATTTTATTAAATCTTTTTTTAGCTATTTCTTTTTATTTAGTTTCGGGATTATTATTATTGTTCAATGGAGGGACTCCTTTGGTTCCTGCGCTGGCGGCGTTGTGTACTATTCCGTTTCCCCATGCTAGTTGGTAGTTGTGGTATGGTTCTACTTCGAAGTTGTATGTTGGTTCACGTTCGTATATTTTTTGTATGGATGTTATTCCTGGTCCGAAGGGGTCTCCTATTTTTAGTTGTCCTGCTGGTATGTATTCTCCGTTTAGGTATATTGGATGATTTGGTGTTATTTTGATTTTGTTGTTTAGTATTAGGTAGTATGGTGTCATTTCTTCTTTTGTGTGGTGGAATAATTCTGTTACTGTTCCTGTTATCATTTGGTTTGTGTCTGTGTTTAGTGTTTTTACTTTGTCTCCTATTTGTATGTTTTCTATGTTTTTTGATGTCCCGTCTGCCATTTTTATTTTTGTTTCTGCTAGAAAACAAACTGGTCCATTGTCGTCGTCGTCATCGTCGTCATCGTCATCATCGTCGTCATCGTCATCATCGTCGTCATCTCCAGGTATAATAAATTTCCAACCATTGTCAAAATAATCGTCGTCATCGTCTTCTCCTGTTATTCCTGTGTCATCATCGTCATCGTCGTCTCCTTTCATTCCTGTGTCATCATCGTCATCGTCGTCTCCTGTTATTCCTGTGTCATCGTCGTCATCATCGTCGTCTCCTTCTTGTGGTGTTATGTTATTATCGTCGTCATCATCGTCTCCTTCTTGTGGTGTTATGTTATTATCGTCGTCATCATTGT
>CAYZTD010000017.1:0-22847 GCA_964481275.1 uncultured Thermoplasmatales archaeon | reverse complement strand
AAATTTTTTTCCATCTGTTAATTTGCCAACCTAAATTTCCCACTACAAAATACCAGGTACTGTGTAAAAGAGAGTTGGGAAATCAACGGTGGGAAATAAGAGTTGTTATATATCCTAAAAATTAAATCATTGTTATATATTCTTAAGTTGAATTATGACTGATGAAATCAAAGATATACTCAAAAATATTCAAAGTAAACTTACCATCGAAGGAAAAAAACGTATTTTTGAAGATGGTAAGGAATTAAAATATGAGGATTTAAAACAACGGCAAAACCCTGAAGAATTTACCCGTGAATTTCTGATAGATAAAATACTATTCGATATTTTGAAAACTGAACGTACAGGTCCCAAAAATTTCGATACAACAGATGGAACTCCAAGAATGGTTGATTATGCTGTTAAATTTGAAAAAACTAAGATTTTAATTGAAGCTAAGCCAATAAACGCTAATCTATATGATAAATCATCTAATGCAGCAGTTAATCAAATTATAGGTGTTTTTAGACTTGCTGAAGCAAGAGATAAGTTTGATTTTGGTATTGCAACTGATGGACTTAAATGGGTTTTTATAAGTAATGAAGGCAACTCAGAAGAATATGATATTCGCAAAGATTTTAATGAAATTAAAAAACGAATCAAGGGTGAAGAAAAAATCCTTCAGAAAAAAATGGAGGATATTAGCAAAAAATTCTATCAACAATATAATGATTTACTTCATGGAGTTAAAAAGATTTCAAAAAAAGACTGTCTTGTTAATTCCATTTTACATGTTGAAGATGAAGAAGATAGGGAAGAAATAGCACAAGTTGTAATTGATCGTCTTATTTTTATAAAGTTTCTGGAAGCAAAAGGTATCATAAAAGAACATGTTTTAGATTATCTTTATGATTTAGAAGAGCACGATTTGAATTTAAAGTTAAACCAACTTTTTTTTGAAGTAATGAGCACTAAAGAAAAAGAGCGTGGTTCTGTTGACCCTCATTTTAAGCATATACCTTATCTAAATGGATCTTTATTTGATAAATTAGATGTTGAAAAAAGGAATTCCAATTATAGAATAAGATCTCGTATTTTACATAAAGTTATTGAATTTTTAAACAAGTTTAAATTTGTTCATCAGGAATCATTAGATAGTAATGGAGATTTTATTGATCCTGAAATTCTTGGATATATCTTTGAAAGAGCTATGAACGCAACCGATAGAAAAGGAACTGGTGCTTATTATACTCCAAAAGAAATTACAAGATTTATTGCTGAACATACTATTTATCCTAATATTATTGAAAAAGTGAATGATTTTTTGATTAAAAATAGAGGCTATAAAAAATCAGAAACAATTAAAAAAATTGATGAATTATTTATACTTAGAGAAACAACATTAAACGAGATATGGAATAAAATAATTCTTGAATTATCAATTTGCGATAATGCATGTGGCTCTGGAGCTTTTCTTCTTGCAGCGGCAAATGTTCTTTTTAACTTAAATAAGAAAATTAATAATTGCCTTGGCTTAAGGAACAGTGATGTTGCATTAAAAAAACTTGTTTTGAAATCATTGTACGGCGTTGATATTAACTCTCGTGCTGTAGAGATAGCATTGCTGCGCCTATGGCTTTGGCTTGTAGAATCTTATAAACCAGAAAATATAGAACCTTTACCAAATATTGAATATAATCTTAGGGTTGGAAATAGTTTAATTGGATATATCGATATTGAACAATTTGGAAAAACTAAAGTTTCTCTTGATGATTTTTATGGAAACGATGATACAATTAAAGTAATGTTAATAAACTTTAGAAATTTAAAAAATAAGTATGTTAAGGCAACTGGAGATGATGCAAGACAAATCAGAAAAAAAATTGATGAAATAAGAAGAAAAATAAAACAAAAGTTAGACAAAGAACTTTATTATGATTTTTCAGCTAAGAAAATAAAAATAACAAGAAAAGAGTTTTTAGATTTGAAACCTTTTCATTGGGGTTTTGAGTTTTATGAAATTTTTGATTTAGAAAAGGAAAAAGACAGTAGAGGTTTTGATGTAATAATTGGTAATCCACCTTATGTTAGACAAGAATTGTTTAAAGAATTAAAACCTATGTTAAAATTAAATTATGACTCCTACAATAGTATTGCTGATCTTTACGTTTATTTTATTGAACATTCTCTTAAATCGCTATCAAAAAGAGGATTTTTATCTTACATCACTCCAAATAAATTTTTAAAAACATCCTATGGAAAGCAAATAAGAAATTATTTACGACAAAATAGTAAAATAAACCTAATCTATAATTTTGATGATTATCAAGTATTTGAAGATGCAACAAATTATCCTTTAATTTTTATTGTTGATAATAATGACATACCAAAATCAAATGTTTTTATTTATTCCAAATTTAACAAAAAGAAAGAATCGGATCTAATTAATACATTTAAAGAAACTGAAATAAAAGTTCCCCAAAAAATTTTAACCGAGGATAGTTGGATTTTTGCAGATGTTAACGAATCAAAATTATTGGAAAAAATTCAAAATAATAGTATTTCCTTGAAAAGTTATGTATCCAATAAAATCTTTAGGGGTATATCTTCAGGACGTAATGATGTTTTTATTATTGATAAAAGAACTAAAGACTTACTTATTAAAGATCCAAAAGCAAAAAGTGTAATTAAAAAAATTGTTACGGGTAAAGAAGTTAAAAGATACAATATTGATTTTCAAGATCGATTTCTGTTATTCATTCCTTGGGATTATGACTTGAACTATTCATCATCAATAAAACAATATCTTTTATCAAAGAAAGAAGAATTAGAAAAAAGACCCGAGGTTAAAGAAGGAAGGTTTAATTGGTGGTGTCTTAGCAGATATGGAAGTAAAAATTCAAAATATCTATCTGAACCGAAAATCATTTATCCGCGAATAAATAATCAATGTAATTTTTGTATAGACAAGTCAGGAGAAATATATCTATCAGATAATAACTTCTTTATTTCAACTGGATCAAAATCATTACTGGCATTATTAAATTCAAAATTAGTTTTCTTTTATTTGAGTCATGTTTGCCCGACCCTAAGAGGGGGTTATCATGATTTTAGAAGGCCATTTATTGAAAAAATTCCAATAAACAAAAATTTAAATAAATATCAAGAAGAATTAGCAGAAAAAGCTGATAAAATTCTTAGAAATCCAAATAATTCGAAAAATATTGAAATGGAAATTGATAAGATAATCTATGAAGTTTACGGATTAACTAAAAAGGAAATTGAAATAATAGAAAAAAATTAAGTGGGGAGTAAAAAATGTCTTATGGACAATATCCCTTCTGGCTGAAAAACCAAAGAGATCATGCTGAAAGTGATGCATCTTTTTTAAGACGTGAAAATGAACAATTAAAAAAGAAGATAAAAGAATTAGAAGAAGAAATTGAGAAATTAAAAGAGAAATAATTCAATTTTTTCTTTGTTCATTATGATATTGAATTGCATTTTTCATAAGTGTAAGCCATTTATTATCACCCTCTATTTTTATACCTGCTTCTTCACTTGGTGTTCTACCATCAAGACTCTCATGTGGTTTTATAAAGTTATAATAAAGTCTATGTCCTTCTAATATTGGTGTACCTTTAGTTTTTATTCCACGCATAGTTTTTTCTCGTTGGCGAATACTTCCATGTAGTCTTTCAACATGGTTGTTATTTGGATGGTGTTGTAGTCCTACATTCCATAGATGTTCTGTTTCATGAGTATTTGTGATAAATTCCTTTTTAACAGCACGTTTGTATGCTTGTAAACCATCTGTTACAACATATTTTGGTTTACGTCCACTGCAATTCTTTTTTGCGCGTTGAAAAACCATTCTTGCATCTCTTATATATCGTTCTTTGCTAACGACTGATGCAAGTTGATAGCGTGTTCTTTCATCCATTACATTCCAAAGATACTCCCAAGAACCACCAATATTTACCATCATCTCATCAGTATGCCAAACCTCACCTATATCTGGGCTGATATCATCAACATACTTATTCATAATATTAACATATTTTTCTATCCAATTATAAACAGTTTTATAACATATATCAAAAGTATAAAATTCTTTAAGATGATGGCTGATTTTTCTTAAACTTACACCCTTAAAATACAAGTCAAGCGTTAAAGCAATTATTTTAGGACTATATTTCATGTTTTCAAAATGGATATTATCAACAAATTTACGGTTACATGATTTACAAAAATAATTTTGTTTACCGTTTTTCTTACCATACTTGATAAAATTTGTTGAATTGCAGAATTTGCATGAAATACAACGCTTCTTATGGTCTTTTATAGTCTGTTTAATGCCTTGATGAACTTGTTCAAATTTTTCTTTAAAATTACGCCAGATTCTGACTGCATAAATGTGCTTGCATGGAATTCCTTTTAATTCAAAATCTTTACAAGTGCAACTCCAACGGTTATGTTCGCCATGAATTATAGTATAAGTTTTATTACCTCTTTGAGAAGGAACTATCCAAGTATGTGGATTTACTTCATTAGGCTCAAAACCTTCTTCTAAAAGTATCATTCCTCTCGTCTTTCTTATATTTACCATTTTTTTAACATTAATTTTACCCATATGTGTCGCCATAAAACATATATGTTATCAGTATTTAATAATTTTGGTACCAAATTTATATATTATTAATTTATTTGCTCTAATATGAAATTACAGAAACAAAAAGTAAGCAAATATAAAAATAAAACGTATTATAAATATTCAATTTTGATACCAAATGATATCATTGAAAAATTAGGGTGGGCTGAAGGTCAAGAATTAAAGGCAGATGCAGTTATGGAAAAGGGTTTATTTTTATATCCTGCTTAAAAATATCATATTATCTAATAAAAGACATACTTTATAAGTTAAGAATTGTTTACAAATAAAGGTGATGGGAAAATGATCGAATTTCTTGAAAATTGGAATTTGATCTTTGGATTTATTATTTCATTATATACAATTGCAATTATTTTCATTGGAATATTCTCAGAGAATAAATATAATTTGATAAATAGACTTAAAAGAAAAATTGCTATCTTAAGAAATAAAGATGTAGAAATTAGCATATCTTTTAGTTATGAGTCGGAAGCAAATTTTGATAAAATTAAAAAAACTATTTTAGAAAAGTTTAACAATATTGATGTAAAAAGAGAAACAAAAACTCGTATTGATTTTACAGCAGGATCTTACTCTATCAATTTAATACAAAATCCGAAAAATAATATTTTTATTGAAGTAGAGAGAATTGGTTGTGGAATAAGAGGTTTGAAGGAAAAGATTACAAATTTTTTAGGGATATTAAATGATATCTCTAATAGTGAAAAACCAGTTCTCGAAAAATTTTTAGCTTGTGATATAGATATTTCTTTACCATTTATTTGGACTTATGTTAATATAAATAAACCAAAAAAATTCAAATTAAAAAAATATCAAATTGAACTCGAAGAAGGAACTTTTAAATCTCAAGTTAAAATTGTTATGGATAGAATAAACATAAAACTTAATGCTAAAGAAGCAGTTTTACCTGTCCTTGAGAAATTCATTTAATCGTTATTAGATAGCATTTTTTCTTTAAGGTGATAATAAATTTCTAATAATTTTTCATTTGTTAATCGGGATGAATGGGTACTTATTCTACAGTCTCTTGAAATAAATAAATCAATTAATTCATTTTCAAATTGATATTCAACATTATACGAAGTGATTCTATCTTTACTTACCTCTATTTCTTTATGGACTTGAGTTCCAAAATAAGCCTTTGTTTTTAAACGACCTTTTGATACGTCTTCCCAAGCTCCAAATACATTTTCAAGTTCAGCAACCATATCAATTTTATCAAGATTAAACAGGAAGTATTCAAATTCAATTCTACCGGATTTATTAAATCTCCTCATAAAAGATCTTGCTACATCTTTTTTTGCAAACACAAATATTTCTGAAGTTTTAAAATCAATAATGACATTAAAAACATATACTTGCTGATAACCATTTTCAAACTCTTTTGTTGAATATAGCTCAATATCTGGTCGGTTCATTGCAAGATTTTCGTCAATATTATCTATGAAAACTCTTACAGGATGCTTAATAGTTTCAGAATAATGTTTTGCTCTGTAGGTCACTCTATCATTCTTATTATCATATTTTAATCCTGTCAATTTTGAATCAGGGACATCAATTTGTTTTAAAACAGTCCATTTTTCAAGGGTTTTTTGATTTTTAGAGTTAAACTCTTTTTTTAGAAGAAGTTCCTTGTTTGGATTTTTTAATTTAAATACACTCAGGGCTATTCCCATGGATAAATGTAATTTTTTTGTCATATAAAACGTTTTATGAGGCTAAAATACAAATATAAAGTCATCCCCACCAAAAACAGTATGCATTTGGCGACACATACGAGTTTACAGGCAGGGATGACAAACCATCCAATGTTTTGCAATATTAAAATTCTTTGCTGTTTAAAATTACTCAAATCTTAAAAATATTTATTATAAACAACTTATTGTATTATATGATTAAATGAAAACTAAAGATTATATTTTAAATAACCTTGAATATAATGGATACTATGCCGTTGGATTTAGCTTAATCATTCTTGGTTTATATTATGCTATAGAAATCGATGTTAGTTGGGGATCAATATTACTTTCATTAGGTATTTTTATCATAGCCTGGGGAATTTCAAGAAAATCAAGTGTTTTAGCAAGTGATGTAGCAAAAGCTTCATTATATGAAACATTAGGAAGATTAGAAGATAGAAGATTAGCTATAAGAGATAGATTTGAAATTATACAAGATCAATTGAAGAATATGCTCAATTACGATGCCTCATCAGATTTTATAGTTGACAGAAATGAATATTCAAGGTTGTATACATATTCTGTATGGAAATGTAAGGAGTATGTAGATGAGGCTTTGTTTTTTAAAAAATATTTTACTATTAAAGAAGAAAATAAAATTATACATTTTATAGATAATTTGTATCAAGACTTATGCAATGGTAAAAGATATTTGGGAATTTCATTACTTCCAGAATATATCCGACATTTAGAAATAATGTATGAAAAAATACAAGAATTAGAAGCATTTGATAAAGATACAGAAAAAGCAGAAGCAAGAAGAATGAGGATTTTAGTAAATCTTAATTATTTAAGAAATACACAATTACATCATATAAGTTATTTTAAGCATAGTATTATCTTTTAAAATCTTAGCACCAACGTTAAATTCCCAACGAAAATTTAACAACGCTATATTACACAGAACCAAATACCAGGTACTGTGTAATAGAGCGTTGTTACTTTTAGGTTGGGGAATTTGAGTTGGTAAAGTATTAAAACAAGATAATTCATTGAATGGTGGTGTTCCTGCCGATGTTCATGTAGCTCGCCAAAACTACATTTTCTCGGTGGGGACGCCAAAATATAAACTAATTTTTGACCGTTAGGAAGTAACCTTTATCTTTTATGATGGTTCCATCTAATTCTGTACCTACATTCCATCCAAGTTCTTTAACATCTTTTGGTGGAACCACAATTAAATATTTATATATAATTTTTCCTTTATATTTTCTTGCTTTCTGTCTCTGTAATTTCATAAAATTGATAGCAATTAATTACTATTTAAATGTGGCACCACAATATTTAAATACTCTAAATATATATTAATTATGGCGAGCTGCATGAGTAAAAAATTAGATGTTAAAGAAAAAATAAATGCTCGTAAAACTAGGGGCATGATTTTTCTTGAAGAAGGTTTCCAACCAGAAGAGATCAATCCACACACTTGGATTGTGCCAAGTCAAACAGGAGAGGGAACATATACGGTAACGGTTTTTCGTAGGCGATGGAGTTGTACTTGTAAGGATTTTGAACTTCAAGGGTTGCCTTGTAAGCATATTGGTGCTGTAAGAATCTGGAAAAAATTTAAAGAAAAATTTGACCAAGTTTCTTTGAACGTAAAGCAGAGCATTAAATCAGATGAGGAGGATATTGTTTTAAATTGTAAATTTTGCAATTCTCAAGATATTATTAAATATGGGAAAAAGAACGGTAAACAAAATTATATGTGTAAGGATTGTGGTAGAAAATTTGTGGACAATATCAATTTTGAATACATGAAGTATAGTCCAAAGATAATAGCTATCACATTGGATTTGTATTTTCAAGGGTTGTCACTTAGAAAAATAAGTCATCATCTGAAACAATTCTATGGTCTAGATATATGTCACAAGTCAATATATAACTGGATTGAAAAATATGTATCAATTATGAATGAATTTGTAAATGATATAATCCCCGACATAGGAAATGTTTGGCATACTGATGAAATGATGGTGAAAATTGATAAATCATGGGAATACTTATGGAATGTTATCGATGAAAGAACTCGTTTTCAACTTGCAAGTGTTGTATCAAAAGAACGATATGTACAAGATGCGCAGATGGTCTTTAAAAAAGCTAAAAAGAACTGCGGTGGTAGAAAACCCAAATATATGATAACTGATGGATTACAGACATATAAAAGAGCTGTAAAGAAAGAATTTATTACTAATACACATGAAACAGAGCATCTGTGGAATGTTGGATTACAACATCACCCGAACAACAATCACGTTGAAAGATTGCATGGGAGTATCAGAGATAGAGAGAAAACGATGCGTGGTCTTAAGATAGAAAATACTCCAATAATTGAGGGGCATAGACTTTACTACAATTTTATTAAACCACATGGGGCACTTGATGGTAAAACGCCGAGTGAAGAAGCAGGGATCACAATTGAAGGTAAGAATAAATGGTTAACACTTATGAAAGGTGCTATTCAATATCAAAAAGCAAGATTTGATCATTAACTCTACTTAAAAGACTTAGTGCTTATTTTCGGAAAATCGCTGCAATCATCATTACAACAGGGATGATCTCTAACCGACCAATGTACATATTGATAATGAACATTAATTTTGCAAGAGGATCCATTGAAACATTTGTTATACCTACTGATAAACCAACATTTCCCTGGGCACTACATGTCTCAAATAGGATATCTTGAAGACTGTAGGAGGTTATTGTCATTAATATAAAAACAGTGATAGTTAGACAAATCACCCAAAGAAACGATATAATGGCTGCTTCATTTACAATATCATTTTTTTCATCAACTGAAACGGATCGACCACCTATATTATAGGGGATAACTCTTCGTGGTGTCGAGCTTACTTTTATTGCATTCCATCTTACTTCTTTAATCAATATCAAAAATCTAAAAAGTTTGATACCACCACAAGTGGCACCAGCAGCACCGCCAATAATCATACCAATACTCATAATGATCTTTGATGAGGTAGGCCAGGTTGTAACGCTTACCGTGGAAAAACCTGTTGTTGTTTGACTTGAGGCAAATTGAAAAAATGAATGTCTTAATGATTCCCATATACTTCCATTGTAATATGATAAATTAATGAAAGTTAAACCAATTACTCCAAGAATAATTAATGCAATTAAGGTACGAAGTTGTACATCCGAAAAAAATTTACGAAAACGACCTTTAAACAAATGATAATTAGCAATAAAAGCAGTTGCACCAAAAATAGTAAGCACTGTTATGATAACTTCGAGATACACATTATTATACGCACCAATACTTTCACTTTGAACTGCAAAACCACCTGTTGAAATTGCACACATAGCATGATTAATTGCCTCCCAAATAGGCATACCAAACACAGATAGCAAAAAGATACCGATAATTGTGAAGGATGCATAAATCCACCACATCGAACGAATAGTGGATATAATACTAGGATGAATTTTATCCTCTCGTGCTTCAGAACGAAACAAAGTAAAAGAACCCATTCCCTGTCTTGGTAAAATCGTTAACGTCAAAACAACTACGCCGATACCACCAAGCCACTGGGTAAAAGACCTATAAAACTGGATAGTATGAGATAAACCCTCTTCGCCCCCCCCCAACATAGATAAACCTGTTGTTGTCCAACCGGACATAGACTCAAAATAACTACTAAGAAAATCCAATTTACTAATCATCATAAAAGGTATAACAGTAAACAATGGAATGAAAATCCAACAAAGACCCGCGACAGCAACAGCATGCCGCAATAAAGGATCTCTTTTCGTTCTACCAATTACAAACTTAAAAAATAATCCAATAAATGCTAATACACCAGACGATAGTAAAATCGGGAGAATTGCATAATACTCAGTATAAAAAATTGGGATAACAACAGCAAAAGTATTGATAATACTAACAATAATGAATACCGAACCAAGATCCCGGGATATTACTTTTAAACCACTCATTAATTCTCCTCATTTAAGAATAATTGTAAATTCTTTTATCATTTATTAACTTACTCTTAAAAATCAAAGCCATCCAAATTTAATGTACCAACTCTTTTTCCCCAACGCAAATTTCCCAACTCTCAGTTATACAGTACCAAATACCAAAATATTTATATAGAAGAGCTTGTATAGCGTTCTTTTACTTTAAGATAAATTCTTAGGGAGGAATAAGAGAAATATGATGAGTGGACAACAACCTATAATAGTATTAAAAGAAGGAACAAAAAGAGAAAAAGGTAAAGGAGCACAATCAAATAATATAATGGCAGCAAGAGCAATCTCTGACGCGGTCAAATCTACACTTGGTCCAAAAGGTATGGACAAGATGTTAGTTGACTCGATGGGAGATGTTGTAGTAACAAACGATGGAGCAACAATTCTAAAAGAAATAGATGTCGAACATCCAGCGGCAAAAATGATAGTAGAAGTTGCAAAAAGCCAAGATGAAGAATGTGGCGATGGAACAACTAGTGCTGTAGTTCTCACTGGAGAATTATTAAAATATGCTGGAGAACTCTTAGAACAAAATATTCATCCAACAGTAATATGTGGTGGATACAAACTTGCTGCTGAAAAAGCAAAGGAAATACTAAATAAAAACGCAATAAAAATAAAACCAAACGACAAAAAAACACTTAGGAACATAGCAATAACTTCAATGGCAAGTAAAAGTGCAAGTTCAGAAAAAGACATACTTGCAGATGTAGTTGTAGATGCTGTAACAAGAGTAGCAGAAACCTCTGATAAAAAAACAACTGTTGATTTAGACAACATCCAAATTCAGAAGAAACAAGGTGGAGGAATAGCAAACACAGAAATTATAACTGGTATAATTCTTGATAAAGAACGAGTGCACGAAGGAATGCCAAAAAATATTAAAAACGCAAAAATAGCTTTAGTAAATGCAGCACTAGAAGTTAAAAAAACAGAAGTAGATGCAAGAATACAGATAAACGATCCAACTCAATTACAAGCATTTCTAGACGAAGAAGAAGGAATGCTTAAAAAGATGGTGCAGAGAATCAAAAAGAGCGGTGCAAATGTAGTAATTTGTCAGAAAGGTGTAGATGATATAGCACAGCATTTTCTTGCAAAAGAAGGAATATATACAGTAAGACGTGCTAAAAAATCAGATATGGAAAAACTAGCAAAAGCAACCGGTGCAAAAGTAGTTGCAAATCTTGAAGGTCTTACAAAAAGCGATCTTGGATATGCTGGAAATGTCGAAGAAAGAAAAATTGGCGAAGACAAAATGACTTTTGTAACAGATTGTAAAAACCCAAAAGCAGTATCAATTCTTATTCGTGGAACAACAGAACATGTTGTAGACGAACTAGAACGTGGATTACACGATGCCTTGTCTGTTGTAAAAGTAGCTCTTGAAGATGGTAAAATGACTGCAGGTGGTGGAGCTATGGCAACAGCAGTATCAATGGGTCTTAGAGATTATGCACCAACTGTTGGAGGACGTGAACAAATGGCAATAGAAGCCTTTGCAAATGCAGTAGAAATTGTTCCAAAAACACTATCTGAGAACGCAGGTCTTGATCCAATTGATATGATGCTTGAAATCAGAAATTCACACAAAAAAGGTAAAAAAACTACAGGTATAAACGTATACAAAGGAAAAGTAGATGACATGATCAAAAATAATGTCATTGAACCATTGAGAGTAAGTATGCAAGAAATTGAAGCATCAAGTGAAGCTGCAGTTATGATACTACGTATCGATGACGTAATTGCTTCTAAAGGAGGCAACAGTGGCGGTGGTATGGGTGGAATGCCACCAGGAGCTGGCGGTATGGGTGGAATGCCACCAATGGATTATTAAAAATAATCCAATCTTTTTTTCTTTTTTTTAAAAAATTTTTAAGCAGGTGAGGTATGACAAAGAAAAAAACTAAAGAAAAAAAGGAAAATAAAAGAAATATTTCAAAAAATAATACTTCAGATTTAGAAAAAGAAATCGAAAAATTAAAAGAAGAGTTAAAAGAAAAAAATGATAAACTTTTAAGAAGTATAGCCGATCTTCAAAATTATCAAAAAAGAATGCAAAAAGAAATAAAATCAATAAAAGAAGAAACAAGAAAAAAATATCTAAATGAAATTATAGATTTATATGAACTTCTAAATAAAGCTTATGAGGATAATAATCCTAAAAAAGGACTTGAACTTTTATTAAAAAATATTAAGAATTTCTTTGAAAAAGAAAAAATTGAATGTATCGATTGTCTCGGTAAACATTTTAATCATAATTATCATCATGCAATAACAACAGTTGAAAAAAATAATTGTAAAGATAATATTATCCTTGAGGAGGTTAAAAAAGGATATCTAATAGATGATGAATTATTACGACCTGCTCAAGTTATTGTTGCAAAAAATAAGAATAAAAATGAGAATTGAAGAGGTGAAAATATATGGCAAAAATAATTGGTATTGATTTAGGTACAACAAATTCTGAAGTAGCTGTGATGGAAGCAGGTAAACCAACTATTATAAAAAGTGCTGAGGGAAACCCATATTTTCCATCAATTGTTGCTTTCACTAAAGATGGAGAGCGTTTGGTAGGTGAGGCAGCTAAAAGACAAGCTGTTACAAACACTGAAGGGACAGTTCATAGAATTAAACGTAAAATGGGTAAAGGTGAAAAAGTTGAAATCCGTGGTAAAAAATATTCTCCAGAACAAATCAGTGCTTTTATCCTGCAAAAAATAAAAAAAGATGCAGAAGATTTTTTAGGTGAAAAAATAAGTGAGGCAGTAATTACTGTTCCAGCATATTTTGATGATGATCAAAGACAAGCCACAAAAGATGCAGGAAAAATAGCAGGCCTTGAAGTTAAACGTATAATTAATGAACCAACAGCTGCAAGTCTAGCATATGGGCTTGATAAAAAAGGAGATCACAAAATAGCTGTATATGATTTTGGAGGAGGAACCTTTGATATCACTCTTATGGAAGTAGGAGAAGGTGTCTTTGAAGTTCTTAGTACAAACGGTGATACAGAACTTGGCGGAT
The DNA here is from genome assembly GCA_964481275.1 of uncultured Thermoplasmatales archaeon. Lineage (GTDB taxonomy): Archaea > Thermoplasmatota > E2 > DHVEG-1 > DHVEG-1 > CAYZTD01. Next base: position 9,437 of record CAYZTD010000017.1, on the reverse strand, counting down.
CTGATATGGATCAAGCCTTAGTTGATTTTCTTGTTGATGATTTCAAAAAAGAATATGATGTTGATCTTAAAAAAGATGCAAAAGCATTACAGAGATTACTTGAAGCAGCAGAAAAAGCTAAAATGGAGCTTTCTTCAACAAAACAAACTGAGATTAATCTTCCATATATAACCGTAGTTGATGATGAACCAAAGCATTTAGAAAAGAAACTTACCCGTGCAAAATTTGAAGAAATTATAAGTGATATTGTAGATAAAACTGAAAAACCTTGTAAGCAAGCTTTAAAAGATGCAAAACTTAAAGCAGATGATATTGACCATATTGTTCTTGTTGGTGGTACTACACGTATTCCTTATGTAAAAAAGAAGGTAGAAGATATATTTGGAAAAACCCCAAAACGTGATGTTGATCCAATGGAATGTGTGGCAATTGGTGCTGCTATTCAAGCAGGTGTTTTGTCAGGAGATATCGATAAGGATATTGTTTTACTTGATGTCACACCACTTACACTTAGTATTGAAACTCTTGGCGGTGTTTCAACTCCTCTTATAGAAAGAAATACTACAGTTCCAACAAAGAAAAGCAAGATTTTTAGTACAGCAGCAGACAATCAAACAAGTGTGGATGTACATGTACTTCAGGGAGAACGTCCTATGGCTGCTGATAATAAAAGTTTAGGGAGATTTCATTTAGATGGTATTCCTCCTGCTCCAAGAGGTATACCTCAAATTGAGGTGACTTTTGATATAGACACAGATGGTATTTTAAATGTTAAAGCCCAAGATAAGGGAACAGGAAAAGAACAATCGATTAGGATTACTGGTTCTACAAAACTGTCTGATTCAGAAATCGAAAATATGAAAAAAGAAGCAGAGGAACATGCTGAAGAAGATAAAAAAAGAAAAGAAAAAATTGAGATTAGAAACAATGCTGATGCATTAGTTCACACATCTCAAAAAACAATTGAAGATTTAAAAGATAAAATATCTTCTGATGATAAAAAGAAAATCGAAGATTCTACAAAAGAGTTGAGAAAAGCATTGTCTGGTGATGATACAGATAAAATAAAAGAAAAAACAGATGAACTATCTAAAGTTATTCAAAAAGTTACAACATCTATTTATCAACAGGCAGCAGCTCAACAACAAGCTCAACAGCAACAACAATCCTCTAAGAGTAGTGGGACAAAGAAAGAAGAATCATGGTCTGGTCATCCAGAGGATGATAAAACTATAAATGCTGATTACAAAGTTAAAAAAGATAAAGACAAGGAAAATAAAAAATAATTACTATTTTTTTCTTTTTTATGATTTAACTATTAATACCGAACAAGGTGATTTTTCTACTACTTCTTTAGAAACACTTTTTTCCATTACTTTGTCTATTCCCCTTGTACGATCGTGGTGAGCCATTATTATTAGATCACCTTGTTTTGCAAATTTTACTATTTCTTCTGCTGGTTTTCCAGATATTAATTCTGTTTCGATTTCTACACCTATATTTTCTGCTATTTTCTTAAAATTGTTTAAAATTGTTTCTGTTTCTTTCTTAAGTTTTTCTTCTAATACCACTGAAGACATAAATTGATGCGTATCATTTACATTAATTATCTTTGCTTTTATCCCTAATAATTTTGCTAGATATGCTCCTTTTTGTACTGCTTTTTTTGAATCTTCTGTATTATCTACAGGTATTACTATTCTTTTTATATCTTCCATCGCCATTTTGTAATATGTGTAATGATTTTATGTAATTAAATATTACTTTATTCTTTGTAAAATGTATATTATGTTATATTTTTTTCACTTATCGTGGTTATTATCATTAATTCCTTATTGTGAATAAATTGATAAATATGAATATTTTTTGGTATATTTGTTACAAAAAATAGATTAATAGAAACATTTAAGTTAACATAATATATAAATAATGTGGTCTGGGGGTAGGCAAGAAACCTAAATAAAGTATCATATCGGAACATATAGTTCCAGGGTGATATGGTGAGTGGCTGGTATAACCTTGCCATCCAGACCAAAATTATTTTTTATTTATAATTATATACTCATTAATTTTGATGATAAATATTATTAATATGTATCTATTAAGGATTAGGTTAAATTAGTATAAGATTGATTGATATGAAGCTAGAACCTTACGATTGGCAGAATCGATTACTTAGAATCTATAGAGGAAAAGGAGTAGTTAAAGCATTTGCTGGAACTGGTAAAACCTATGCTACTATTCTTCTGTTAAAAGATAGAAATTATAAAAAAATTATTGTTGGAGTTCCAACTCGTAAACTTAAAAATCAATGGCTCAAAGAGCTAAATAAACATGATGTAAAAAATGTTACCGTTGAAACTTTTCACATCCTTTCTAAAGAAAGATCCAAGGATCTAAAATGTGATATATTAGTAGTTGATGAATGTCATCGTAGTACTAGCCCTGTTTTTAGTAAAATATATGATAATATAGATTATGATCATGTTATAGGTCTTTCTGCTACTCCTAATAAAAAATCTTTAGAGTATTGTGGAAACACAATAATAGATGTACCATTAAAAGATGCAAAGATTAGTGATTTTACTGTATATTTTCATGCTATTGATCTAGATTACAATGAGCAAATTAAATATGATGAATATTCTGATGCTATCAGACGTTATATAGGTAGAATGCGTAGTTCTTTTGAATTTGAAAAACAACAATTTAGAGAACAACTAGATTCTGTGATATTTAAGAGAAGAAGTGTTGTGTATAATGCAGATGAACGTATTCCTAAGGCAGTTGAACTTATCAAAAAAAATAAAGATAACCCAACACTTGTTATATGTAAACGTATAGATCAGGCAAATAGTATCTCAAAGATTACAGGTTATCCTGTTTATCATAGTGAAAAAACTGATGAAAACGCATTAGATAACTTTCAAAATGATAATATATCAACCTTAATTTCTGTTGGAATGCTTTCTGAGGGCTATGATAAAAGAAATATAAAATGTTTAATTATTGTCTCAACAGCAATTACAGAAGCGTATCACATTCAGAGTATTGGCCGTGCAGTAAGACTTCCGGATAATGCAGATATACATATTATTTTAGCTCGTAGAACAACAGATGAGAAATTACTTCAATTTAGACATATGTATAATCATGAGATTGTAGGTAATTTTTCACCACATGCTTTGAAACCTCAGAATCCTTGGAAAGATCAATATTATCTTGGTGATCAATATCATATTGATAGTGAAGGTAAAATTTATCAAAAGACAGATGAAGGAAAAGAATTTTTTAAGCAAAATTCGATTAGTTCCACTCTCCAACGTTTTTTTAATTATAGAACAGGAAGTTTTCGTGTTACTAAAGATGATTTGGTTATTGCAAAAAGTGGTGGTAAAATAAAATCATTAGGTATTTTAACCGAGCCTTTAGAAAAAATAAAAACTGCTAAAGTTAAACCAAGAAAAAATCATGATTAAAATATATTTTTTTCTTTTTATTACAAAATAGTATCTTTAATTTAATCAACTTTTTATCGTCTAATGACGATTATATCTAAGTAAATGTTATATAATACATACTTACATATATAAATATATAAAATTTTTAGAAATGGGGTAGATCGATATGAAAAAAATATTAATCTCATGTTTTTTTGCGGCTTTAATGCTATTGCTTCCTTTGACATCTGTTTCTAAAACAACGGATGTCGGCAATAAAAAAAATATTGCTTCTTTTAATGAAGAAGCACCAGAAATTTTTATAACAAAAAAAGAACGTAATGATCTAGATGATTATGTAAATAGAACATATGAAGAACCTAACCACAAAGAAGCAAATAATATTATTAAAAGTATAATTAGTTCAGATCCTGAGGCTGATGAAAGATATCTCGTTGATATGATAGAACTTTCAAATTTTTTGAATTCCTCTTATTATTATCAACCTATTCCAGAGGATGAATTAAATAATGTTAACAGCTCAGCTGAATTAAATCAGCTGATAGATAAATATTGGGATTTTGATAATCATATTTTTGGAGAATTACTAAATAAAATAATAGAACTTATAAAAGATAGACTTGGATGGATTTTTGATCTTTTTAACAAAGGTTATGTACTATTTATTGATGGAGTAAATCTTGCAAAAGATATTATAAATGTAATTCAATCTTTACCTTTCTTAAACGTTACTATAGCATTTGTTGCTCTTGTTAATCTAATTATTCAAATACCTGTGATATTTTTCACACAAGCAATCAAATGCTTATTTAACTTAGATTTTCAGGGTTTTTCTGATACAATTTCTAATTTTACAAAAGTATTCACCCAAGAGTTACATGATAGTCTTGTAGATATAACAGCGTTGTTAGAACCATTTGCTGAAATATTTCCACTTATTGCTAATGTAGTGGATTATGTTAATGAACCTGGTGGAGTTAGAGATTTTGTCAGTTGGATTGTAAATGATGAACCCTGGAAAGAAGAAATAAGTGCAAGTGGAAAAGCTACATTAAATGGTGCTCCTCTAGTAGACGCAACTGTAACCTGCAGAGAAGGATCTACGACAACGGATAATAATGGAAACTTTGAATTAGTTGTATATCCATCAAATACCTCAGATGATTCATTACCAAAAAATAGTTGGTATGGAATGCATAACTGTCAGATATCTATTTCAAGAGATGGAGAGGTATTAAGACAGACGCTAAAGATTCTTTCTTATGTATTTTCTGGAGGAAATATAACTTGGACATTTTTTGTTATAAAATCTAAAGCAAAAAATGTAGTTTATAACGATTACATTATACAATCATTTAGAGCAATATTCGAAAGAATTCAACATCTGATTCCAAGTTTATTTGATAATATAAATCGTTTCTATTCTTTAACAATCTAAAATAGATCTCATATATATTTTTTATTTGAATCTAGATAAAAAAACATTCTTGTTAAATTATTTAAAAAATACAAAGATTATATGTAATAAACAATTATACTATCTTAAAAATACAAGAAAATAAGAGGTATTGTATTTGAAGATAGTATTCTATGGGGATAGTCTTACAGAAGGAAATATAGGTGTTTCTTATATTGATAAAATTAAATCAAATTTTCCAAATTACAAAATAATAAATTATGGTAAAAATGGAGATACAGTAATAAGTTTATATGAACGTATAATTAGAAAAAAACTTGATGTTTATTCCGATATAACATTTCTTTGGATAGGGACAAATGATATTTTTGCAAAAATTTCAAATTTTTATCCTGTTTTTAAATTTTTTTCAAAACAAGTTTGTGCTGAAAACCATGAAGAATTTAGTTATTACTATAAAGAAATTCTTTACATGTTATCTTGCAAATCAAAAAAAGTAATTTGCATCTCTCCAATATTTATTGGTGAAAATCTAAAAAATAGATGGAATATTAAACTTAAAGCTTTATCAAATATAATTAAAGATATTTCAAAATCGTTTGAAAATGTTACCTATTTTGATTTAAGAAATATGTTTTCATCAAAATTAGAATCTAAAAATCCTTCTAACTATATTGTGAAAAGTAATATAAGAGTTTTTTTTGATTATCTAATCTATAATAAACCAGAGAAAATAAACAAAAAATCTAAAGATAGAGGTTTATTTTTCACTCTTGATGGTGTACATCTAAATGAAAAAGGTGCTGAAATAGCTTCTTTTTATTTTTCTAAAATTATTAGAGATATAATAGATTCTTGATTATATATTTGCATATGCATCTACATAAAAAAATTATAAACTTTTAAGAAATTAATATTTTATCACTGGAGGGATAGATGCAAAAATTTGAACTCCTATCAATCAAATGTAAAATGTGTGATTGGCGATGGGAGATAACACCACGCGAAAAAACAGAAAATCTTTGTTGCAATCATTGTGGTTCAAAGAATCTTGATATAGAAAAACAAGATTTGCATATGTTTAAAAAAAGTGGAAAATTTATAACAGATATAGGTTTTTCTCATCCTAGAGATACTTTTGGATTAGTTCCTGTTGAAGATATAATGGGACAAAATAAAGAACCAATTCTTGTTGTAAATGAAAAAGATATAAAAATTTCTAAAGATATGACAAATGAGGAATTAAAAAATCTTCTTAGTAAAATAAATTCTATTAGAAATAGAATAATAGATGAAGTACAAGTAAATCATGAAGAGTTGATCAATAAATTGACAGAATAACTTTTTTTATCCTTTTAATAGTTTTTCGTAATATTTACAATTACCTGTATCTAAGATTTCCCATATAATCTGTTCAGTTACTTTTCCAACGCCTTTAATTTTTCTAAGATTGTATTTCATAGAAGATAAAGGTTTATCTATTTTAGATATAGAATATGCAGCAAAACCATAAGGTGATTTTTTCCCTTTGAGTTTTAAAAGATAATCGATGTGTTCTAAAACAATTCTTATAAAATCGTTTTCAGATAAAAACTCTTTGAAAAGGTATGAAGGAATTCTTTTATTTATATGATATTTTCTTGAAACATAAGAAAACACGTTATTAATCGAATTATAATATTCAGATGTTGCGTTTCCCCATTTATCATCTTTGTATATATTGCTATAATTAACAATTAAATCTGGATAATTTTTTTCTAAAACCTTCATAAAATAATCTTTTTGTTTTCCATTCTTTAAAGTCATTCCACCAAAAATTACAAAATCAAGATTTATTTCAGATGCCTTTTTTATAGATTTTTCAATAAAAAATGGATTATCTGTTGCAAATGGTATAACAGGTAAAAGAAACATACCGCAAAAAATACCTTCTTTTTTAAAACTAGATAAAACTTTTAATCTTTCAGATGGTAAGGGAACATTTGGTTCAAAAATTTTACTTGTTTTATCATTAACAGAAGAAAAACTCATGCTAACAATTGCTTTTGTTTTTTCATTAATTTTTTTTAAAATTTCTATATCGCGTTTTACAAGAGTTGATTTTGTTAGTATATGAACTGGAGAGTTATAGTTACTAATAAGATCTAAAACTTTTTTTGTTAATTTATATTTTTTTTCAACAGGTTGATAACTATCACCTACTCCTCCTCCAAGCATAATGTATCCTTGTTTGAATTTTCCTTTGAAATTTTTATCTTTATGTAGTTCTTTTCTTAAAATATCTATTGCATTTGTTTTTACTTGTAAATCTTCTCCAAATTTTCCTTCAACATAATATTTTTCGGATCTACCATCACAATATACACAGTTATGGATACATCCTCTATATAAATTCATACTATATCTTGAGATAAACCATGAATCAATTTTTTTCCTTTTTCTTAGAAGACTTTTTGCTTTTATTTTGCTTATATTCATCTTTTACAATATTGAAATGAACCGAATATATTATCAATGTTTCCTATATACCAAAAATACATGAAAATCTTTTATGGGGCAGCCATTCAAGGCGCAGAAAATAGAGAAAAAAGAGCCAGTATTCATAGATTGATTATTGATACAATTAAAGAAAATGGTTATGATATATATACTGAACATACAACTGGAAAAACATATGAAGAAGCAATAGAAAAACTTGAACAATCAATTGGTAAGATGCCAAAAGATGATTTAAAAAGAAGGATTTTTGTTAGAAATAAGATGATTGAAGGAATAGAAGGAGATATAAAAGCAGCTGTTTTTGAAGTATCAACTCCTAGTCTTGGAACTGGTATAGAGATAGCACATGCATATCTTCGTCCTAGAATGGGTCTTAAACAAATCCCGATAATTACCTTATATGAAAAAGACTATTGGCCAAATAAACTATCAACTATGATACGAGGGATATCAAAAGAAGAAGTTTCATATTTCTTTTTAGAAGAATATAAAAATATAAAAGAATTAAAACAAAAAACAAAAAGATTTTTAGAAGATAAAGTTAAATAATGCAGTTTAAAAACATTTGAAATATCTTTACTTTTTAATAATTGAACTATTTGTTTTAATTATATAGATTGTTGTAAAATTTTTGTTATTGAAACATTTAAAAACGGTTGTTAAAACATTAAAATTATCTAAAAAATCAATATAGATCAACTATAGATATATACAAATGAACCATTATCTAGTAAGACATACAGAGCTTATTATCACTAATGAATATAATATTGATAAGCTTTATAATGAAATTGATAAAATATAAAAAATCTGCTATTTTTTCTTTATAGTAAATTACTAAAACAACTATTATATTCGTCTCCTTATATTTGCGGGTGTGATCTAGGGGTTATGATTAGGGCCTTCCAAGCCCTAAGCACGGGTTCAAATCCCGTCACCCGCACTTTCTATTTTTTGTTTTATATTTCTGGTACAATGATTAATTCTTCATTTTCATATCCATCATATAATTTAGGAAATGACCATGGTTTTGGTAACTTACATCCGGCCATAAAATAAAGAAAAAGAAGAGTTAATGGCTGTGAGATTAAACCTTTTAGATACATGTGGTAAAATAAAAGACTCATCCAGGGGGTTACAGTTTTTAACCAAGCTTTTTTTCCACATTTAAATGCTTCTTCTGCAGAAATTTTTCCGTCATTATTCTCATCTGTTGATTTTTCATTTAATGATAAAGCGACTCTAGCTGAAAAACAATCGCCATTATTTACTATAATTGGAAGTCCTTCTTCAGTGTTACTTGCGGTCATGATCACACGATTAGCACCTGTATCAACATCATTTTTTCCACCGACAAGACCGCCACAATAACACGAGTCAAAAATAAGGCACATTCCTTTACAGTTTATCTTATCAAGTTCTTCATCTATCATGTCATCAGTAATATAATTAACAAGTTCACTGCCAATTAAACCATCAAGAATTCCTCCTTCTTTTTTGATATCATAAGGAGCAATGATTTCATCTTTTCCGTCTGCCTCATCATTGTCTAGATCTTCTACTTGGCTTCCATGGCCTGCAAAATAAAAAAGAATAACGTCATCTTCGTCTGCATTTTCTCTGAGCCACCCAATACCTGTTTTTTGGTCTAAACCTAAAATATTATCTTTTGTTCCATTTTCATCTAATAGAAGTTGGATATTTTCTTTTTTCCATCCAGATGAATTACACAATGCATCATACATATAATAGGCTGGATTATAATGAATAGGAAGTTCATATCCCTCTTTATATTCTAAATAACCAACAATTACGGCCCAATATTCTGTTTCTTTATTTTCTCCTGAAAAAACTTCATTTTTCTGTTCTTTAAAGTCGGTTTTTGAAATCATTGCATTTGCAGTAGGAATCAATGAACTACTAATCAATAAAGCTATTATACTTATTAACACAATTTTTTTATTCATTTTTACCACATCTTTAAAACTCATTATAGATATATTTCTTTATATATTTTTAACATATACTTATAAAAATTGTTTTTTATTTGAGAAATACTT
>CAYZTD010000016.1:0-23129 GCA_964481275.1 uncultured Thermoplasmatales archaeon | reverse complement strand
CAGCAATTTTAGTTATGTGTTATCTTTAATAAAGTTTAATAACAAAAACCAAGATTATGATGTAAGTTTTATTGAGAGAGGATATTATAATGCTTGTTAAAGAAATAATGACAAAAGATGTTGTAAAAATTGATTGCAACAAAACTGTTTATGATGCATGTGAAAAATTCAGTCAAAAAAAAGTAGGAAGTCTTATTGTAATGGATGAAGATATAACTGTTGGAATAGTAACTGAGAGAGATGCTATAGATAAAGTAATATTAAAAGAAAATAATCCAAGAAATACCAAACTAATTGATGTTATGACACATAATTTAAAAACAGTTCATGCATTGGCACCAGTAGAAAAAGCAGCCAATATATTAAAAGAAAATAATATCAAAAAATTACCTGTTATATTAAACAATGAAATAGTAGGAATAATAACCGAAACAGATTTAACAAATACAATAAATGTTTTCTCAGAGAAAATGACAGTATTAACAAATTTATATATCGAAACAAGGAAAAAACTTGAAAGTGATTTGCAAGAATGGAAAGACAAAACAAAAAGTGATTTAACAAACACAATAAATCTTTTCTCAGAAAAAATGACGATGTTGACTGATTTATCCGGTGGGGTGAAAGAAAGACTTGAAAAAGATCTTGATGAATGGGAAGACACATTAATTGATTTTAAAAGTTTTGCAGATTTAACAAAAGATAATAAATACGGCAGAAAGATTTCAACAACAGAAGAAACATTAAAAGATAAGTTTTAATGCTTATTTTCATATTTATAGGAATGAGATTAGATGGTATTAGACGATTTAGGAGATTCCTTAAAAGGAACAATCAAAAAAATTGCAAACGCAGTACATGTAGATAAAAAACTAGTAAAAGATGTAGTTAAAGATATTCAAAGGGCTCTTTTACAGGCAGATGTAAATGTTAAACTTGTACTAAATTTATCTAAAAAAATTGAAAAAAGAGCTCTTTCAGAAAAACCACCTGCAGGTATGAGTAACAGAGAACATGTTATACATATTGTTTATGAAGAACTTGTAAATATTATTGGTGATTCTAAAGAATTACCTATAAAAAAACAAATTATAATGATGGTAGGTCTCTATGGTCAAGGAAAAACTACTACCTGTGGAAAACTTGCAACTTTTTTTAAGAAAAAAGGTTTAAGACCAGCACTAATTGCTGGAGATGTTCATAGACCTGCAGCATATGAACAATTAAAACAAATAGCAGAACAGGTAAAGGTTCCTTATTACGGTGATAAAAAGTCAGATGATGCAGTAGAAGTTGTAAAAAAAGGTTTAAAAGATTTGAAGAAAAGCAATGACGTAATAATAGTTGATACTTCAGGTCGACATAAACTAGAAGACGCCTTAATAGATGAGATGAAAGAGATATTCAAGGCTACAAAACCTGATGAAAAACTACTTGTAATTGATGCAGCAGTAGGCCAACAAGCAGGCCCTCAAGCAAAAGCATTCAATGATGCAGTGGATATAACAGGAATTGTTCTAACAAAACTTGATGGTACTGCAAAAGGTGGAGGTGCATTAAGTGCTGCATCAGAAGTTGATGCACCTATTGTTTTTATAGGTACAGGTGAGCATCCTTCTGATTTTGAAAAATTTGAGCCAGCTGGTTTTATATCTCGTTTACTTGGAATGGGAGATATAAAAGGGCTTCTTGAAAAAGCAGAAGAGAGTCTTAAAGGAAAAGATGCAGATAAAACTGCTAAAAAAATTATGTCAGGTAAATTTACTTTGCACGATATGTATGATCAGATGGATATGCTTGCAGGAATGGGGTCTCTTAAAAAAATTGCAGAAATGCTACCTGGAGGTTTTCCAGGTAAAGGAAAAATAAAAGATGACCAAATGCAAGATACCGAACATAAAATGGAAAAATTTAAAGTTATTATGGATTCTATGACAGATGAAGAAATGGAAGATCCAAACATTATACGTTCTTCGAGAATTAAAAGAATAGCAAGAGGTGCTGGTGTTGAAAATAAAAATGTAAAAGAACTTTTAAAATACTACAAAGTAATGAAACGAACTATGAAAGGTCTCTCAGGCAATAGAAAAATGAAGAAGAATCTTATGAAACAACTTAAGTTTGGAAAGTGAAATTTTGTTAGACTATGTTATTCAAAAATTATAAAGATTTATTAGAGAATGGCAAAGAAGAAACTATAAAAAAAATTAGAAAAGATATACTCGACATTTTTTCATATTCACTGAAATCAATAGATCCATATAAGTCTGTAAAAAAAAGGTTTTTTGAAAATAATATGTATATAGATAGTAAAAGTCTTGATTTATCTGTTTTTAAAAATATCTATTTGGTTTCTTTTGGAAAAGCAAGCATTGGAATGGCTCAAGCAGTTTGTGATTCAATAAAGAGTACAAAAGGTATAGTTGTTACAAATGAAAAAAAACGAAAAGTCAAAAACAAAAATATCCAAACATTTGTTGGAAGTCATCCATTACCAGATGAAAATAGTATTAAAGGAACTGAGAAAATTATAGATCTTGTTAAAAATTGCAAAAAAGATGATTTGTTAATTGTTTTAATTTCTGGTGGGGGATCAGCTCTTTTATGTAAGCCTAGAGTAAATCTTAAAGATATGCAAAAAATTACAGAACTTCTTTTGAAATCTGGTGCAAATATTAATGAGATTAACACTATCAGAAAACATTTATCATATGTAAAAGGAGGGCAACTTGCAAAATATGCAAATTGCAGAATAATATCATTTGTTATATCTGATATTATTGGTGATCCATTAGACTTTATTGCCTCTGGTCCAACCTATCCAGATTCTACAACATTTAATGATGCAATATTTATCTTGGAAAAATATAATCTATGGGATGAGATACCTAATTCTGCTAAGAATGTTTTAAAAAAAGGAAAAAATGGAGAAATACCTGAAACACCCGATGTAAATGATTTCGTTTTTAAAAAAGTTGATAATACTATTGTTGCAAACAATACATTAGTGTGTACATCAGCTGAAGAAAAAGCAAGAGAACTAGGTTATAAAACAATGCTTTTAACCACAAAACTTGAAGGAGAAGCAAGAAATATAGGCAATTTTTTAGTAGACAAAATAACAAATTATAAAATGTTGGGAGATAAGATGGTATTTATCTCTGGTGGAGAAACAACAGTTACTATCAAAGGTGATGGTAAAGGTGGTAGAAATCAGGAGATGGTTCTTAGTTCTGTAAAAAAAATATCAGGTACAAATATTGTATTTTCTTCTTTTGCTACAGATGGAGTTGATGGTAATTCAAATGCTGCAGGAGCAATTTCTGATAAAAATAGTTTTGATAGAGCTTTAAAAAAGAATTTGGATCCAGATTTGTATTTAAAAAATAACAATTCTTATGAGTTTTTTAAAAAACTTAATGATTTGTTTATAACTGGTCCTAGTGGTACAAATGTTATGGATTTACAGATAATAGTTAAATATAAGAAATAATATAAAGATTAAGATATATAGTTAAAAATAAAAGTTAATTAAAGAATGCTATATTTAATAACTTATTTAACAAGAAAGGTTATATAGGTGTTATATATGAAAGGAAAATATAACTTTAGAAAGATAATTACAATATTTACTATTTTTATACTATTATCAACTATCTTAAATATGATACTTCCTGTAGAAGGTAAACTTAATATAAAAAATAATGAAGGACTCTGGTTTGATGAATTTACTGATGATGAAAATGTCACCTTAGAAAATTGTGATCTTGATGCATCAAATATAATTTTAAATCAAAGTGAAGAACCTTTGCCTCTTGATTATAACAGTTATCCTGATAATGTAGATGTTTGGTATCACCAGTTATATATGTTAGATAATTCTCTTCTTAAAACTCTTTCTAGATTTATAAATCCAAGTTTGTTACCAGGTACAGAAGCAACAACATCAGAAAAAGAAAAAATAGGTCAACTTGATGGAAATGTTTTGAAAACAGAAAGTTGGCCAATTATTTACGGTGGAGACGAAAAAGAATATCCATTACAACATTATAGATTTAAAATACCTACAAGGAACAGAGACAGTAAAACTATTACTGTCAGATGGTGGTTTGGAGATTATAAAAGTAATGCTCATCTTGATTCTGTTACAATGTATATTTGGAAATATGATGAAATTGTTCCTGTTTGGGGAGATAATGTAACCGTCAATTATACAGAAGAAAATATTAACGATGATCCCGTATTGGGAAATGTAAAAGCAGATATAAGTCAAACAATAGATGTTAATGAATGTATAAATAATGAAGGCTATATGGATATACTAATACTTGGAAATCCTACACCCAATGGCATAGATGGCTTTCTTAATACTGATTATATAAATATTAGTGTCACATCAGAATATGGATATGTATCCAGAGGTTATGCAACCTCAGATTTAATAAATCCAAGTAATTTAGGTAGATGGGATAGAATCATATGGACTGGTTCGAATCCTACTTCAAAATCAAATGTAACTATACAAATTTTAGATAAAAATGATGACTTAATAGAAGGTTATGAGAGTAGATATTCCCCATTGGATATATCCTCAATTGAACAAGAAGAGATAAAAATAAAAGCTACACTTAGGTCTAGTTCAGTTGATGTAACACCTAGACTTGATAGTTGGGCTGTTTTGTTTTATAAAAAAGATGATTATAATGATAGCTTTTCAAATACATACAGAATAGATGACACCAGAGGTGTGGATATCTCTAGTGGATATATAGAGATAAGTAACTTCTATAGTAGTTGGCCTATGTTTGGTAAAAATTCAGCTAATACTAGGTCATATGATGGTAAAACATTATCAGAACCAGAGGGTTATTATTGGTATTCTGATAAGGATTTTGTAGGCGGACAGTTTCGTGCTCCTGTTGTAAGAAATGGAAAGGTATATGCTGCTTCAGTTGTTGATAAAACTATATATGCTTTTAATGAAGAAGCATCAACTAAAGGTGGTTTACAAAATTTTATAGATAGCAGTTATGATTCATACATTGTTAGCTCTTCACTAGCTGTATCTGATGAACACGTAATTTTTGGTACAAATAATGTGAATAAAGATAATAAAATTTATTTTTTAAATAATTCAAATCTTAAACATGAAGTATGGAAATATGAGCCAGATGTCTCAACATGTTTTGCATCTTCGCCTGTTATAGATGAAGGACGTGTTTTTATAACATCTTGGAGTGGATATAGCTGGGATCTTCCGATATTTTCCAAAATTTATTCTTATATATCTGGAAATAGTAAATTATTTGCTATTGATTCTGAAGCAAAAGATACTCTATGGGATCCTGTTGATCTTCCAGCTAGTAGTTTTTCTACTCCGGCGATAGGTGAAAACAAGGTTTTTGTAGGCTGTCAGAATATGTATGGTAGTAATTTATTTTCCTACAATATTTTAACAGGTGAAGAAAAGTGGAATATATCAGTTGGTTCTCCACATGGAATAATTGGTAGGTCCTCACCAGTATACGCAGACGGTAACGTGTTTGTTTTATGTAATGAAAGAAAAGAAATTACAGATTTTGGAATAAATAAATTATTTGCAATAAACGCTTCAACTGGTGATCTACTTTGGAATAAATCAATGGGTGAAGCAAACATTCCTACTATTATGAACTATATCAAAAACATTCCCTCCGCTGCTCCTGTTTCTACACCTTGTTTCTATAAGGGTTCATTATATGTTCTATCACCTATTGGAAAAATGTATGCATTAGAGTCTAGTTCTGGTGAAGAAATATGGTCTTATGATTTTTCAAATGAATCATTTATTCCTGATGCTTATTTAACATCTCCTCTTGTTGTTGATAATAAATTGTATGTTATAATTGGAGATACTATAAACTGTTTAAATAGAGAAAATGGGGTTAAACAATGGAGCTTTGCAATTGAAAAACCAGGAAAAGCTCACTTTGAACCTGGCCCACCAGTAATTACTGCATCTCCTGTTATTGCAGATGGTCTTATGTTTATCAGTAGCACTGTAAATGCTACTGCTGACACTGGAAGGGTTTATTCTTATGGTGATTACAAACCTAATTCTTTTGGATATCTTGAATCTACACCTATATATGTACCTGAAGGAAAATGGTGGAATAATTTTTCAGCAGATGTAAAAGGTTCGACTAAAAATAATACAGTTTTGTTTGATATTCTTGATAAGGATAGAAATGTTATAGATGGTTTTCAAGATTTAAATGGTTCAAATAATCTTTTATCTGGTGTTAATTCGAACAAAATAAGATTTTATGCAAAATTCAATATTGGTAACTATACAGAATCTTATCCTATTTTAGATAGCTGGGCAGTTGATTGGGTTGATGAAAAAGGAGAACCTTTCTTTGATTATTCTGATACCGATGGATGGATAAATACTGATTTACCCGATTATACTGTTACTGCTGAAGATA
The DNA here is from genome assembly GCA_964481275.1 of uncultured Thermoplasmatales archaeon. Taxonomy (GTDB): domain Archaea; phylum Thermoplasmatota; class E2; order DHVEG-1; family DHVEG-1; genus CAYZTD01. The sequence goes on along the minus strand of CAYZTD010000016.1, from coordinate 16,662 downwards.
GATCGTATAATGGTGTTTTATCAGGAATAGATGTAGACAGTGCACAATATAAAATAGCTTATATTCCAACTGGTGAAACTGAATATGTTTTTTCAGGTTGGATTGATGCAAAATGTAGTAATCCATCTGGTGTTAAAAAAACTAATGTTACTGCAGAGTTAAGCAAATCAGGTTTAGATATAAAAGATATTAAAAATATCACTTTTAAGATAAGTGATCTTGCAGGCAATACAAATCATTCAGATTCAATTCATATACTTGATAAAGTAGATATGGCGGACCCGTTTTCGACTATTACAAATAAGGAAGAACTAAACGGCAGTTATTTTAATTTAGATTCAGATAATATTACAGTATCTGCTGATGCAGTTGATACTGGTGGTAGCAATTTAAGAGAAGTTATATTAAAATATAGATATAGTAACTCTTCAGATGGAAACTGGTCTAACTGGACTGATTACAAAAAAAGTGATTCTTATTTTAACTGGGAATTTGGATTAAATGAACATGGTGGTTTTTTAAAATCTGGTTTCTATCAGATTGTAACTGTTGCAGTTGACAAAGCAGGAAACTATGAAGAAATAACTGATGAAAAAATCGTAGAGTTTTGTTTTGATATGCGCCTCCCATCGATTGATACCAATTTTAGAGATATATATGAATCAGAAGACCCAGTTGTATTTTCATTTGATATAAGTGATGACTTCGAATTAGACAGTATATTCTATAGTATTGATTCAGATACTTCTTGGAATTTAATTGAGTCAGATATAGAAAAAGAAAATACTTCCATTAGATGGGTTATACCAAAAGAATATTGGATGGGTATAAGAGAAGAAGAGGAACATACAGTTTTTTTTAAAATAACTGATATATGTGGAAATGAATATGTAACAGATGATGATTCACCTGTTATTAAAAAGAATAAAAATGCAACTACTAGATATCTAGATATAAGTTGTTTTTCAGATTGGAACTGGGATGATTCTTTTAAAATAAAAACTCAAAATATTCCTGAAGATATCAATATAGATAAAGTTAAATTATTATTTAAATATTCTAAAGATAACAAAACATGGGATGAAGAATGGAATGTATATGGTGGAAATAAAACAGAAAGCCCATATGAATGGGATTTCATAGCACCCGCAGATTATGGTTATTATCAGTTCTTTTTAGAAATAGAAGATATCAACGGTTATAGATATACATCTTCAATTGAATCTGTAAAAATTACTGTATTTCCATTAATGGAAACAGCTTTATTTATTGCAATGTTTGTTTTGTTATTTCTTGTTGCAATATACATAATTAGAAAACTTAAACTTAAAAACAAAAAACTCTAATTTTTTTATTTTTTTAGTTTTCAGGATAATTTTTGTATAGTTTTTTTATTAATTCATCTATTCCTTTCTTTTTTTCACATGAAATTTTTAAATTTTTTGAATTTGTTTTTTTAATATCAGATTTGTTTTCAACTATTATAAAAATTGATTCTTCAAACATTTTTTTCATTTGGTCAAGTAAATTTTTTTGTTTTTTAAATTCATATCCACATGTTTCAGAAGGATCAAATACAAATAAAATTATATCTGCAAGATGTTTTAAAGCAAGGATTGCTTGTTTTTCTATTTTATTTTTTTTAGATATATCTCTATCAAAAAGCCCTGGTGTATCAATTAGTTGAAATTTTTTTTCAATGTATCTTTCTTTTTTTGTGATATGACCGATATGTATTTCTTTTGTTGTAAATGGATATATTGCTACTTTTGGTTTAGCTGAAGAAAGACATCTTAACAAAGAAGATTTACCAACATTTGGATATCCTGCTATTACAACTGTTGGAATATCCTCTACATTTGGGAATTTTTTTAGAATTTTTTCTGCTTCTGAAAGAATTTTTAGATCTGTATTGATTTGTTTTACAACACTTGAAATTCTTCCATATATTTCTTTTTGTTTTTTTATTAAAAAATCTATATCACCTGATTTTTTTAGGCTTTTTATTTGCGAGTTATATATGTTTTCACATGTATTTTTTGCCCAGTTTACTGCACCAAGTGATTTTTTAAGTTTATCTGTATCTATTTTTATATCTATTAAACCTTGATAGTATCCAGATAGGTTATCAATTGATGGAAAAACTTTTACATATTTACCAAGTCTTTCTGTAATATTTTTTGAAAAAGATTCTGTTTTTGCAATAATTGTCTTTTTTTTTCTATAAAATTTATCTCTATCTGATATAACTATTTTTTTTGCTCTTTTAAAAGAAATATCAAGTATTTCATCTGCTTTAAGAATTGTTGGTATTTTTTCAAACATTTGTGTAAGTGATAAAGAAGTTTTATGTTATATCTTTTTTTAAATTAAAATTTTAGTTTTATTTTTTCTGTAAATCTTTAAATAGGCCGAATTAAATTATATTGGGTTATGCTAAATATCTGGACAGATATCAATCAGTATATCGAACCTTATATAGATGTTATAGGTCTTCTTATCACAATTATTATTGTTTTTCTTATTTTTAGTATAATAATTCGTATTATAGAAAAAAATCTTGTTAAAAAAGTAAAAACAAAAACACATGTTACTACTGTTGCAACTTTTATTGGCCTTTTTAGATTCATTTTTATTGTATTTTTAATTGTTATTGCTATTTCTTCTTATTATGGTGGTCTTGAAGATGTCGGGTTTATTGTGGGTCTTTTAACTGTTGCTATTGGTTGGGCTCTTAGGGAGCCTATCTCCTGTGTTGTAGCATGGATGATAATTGTTACTAAAAGACCGCTTCATATTGGTGATAGGGTTATTATTTCAAATATTAAAGGTGATATCTCTGATATTACTTTGATGCATATATTTTTAGATGAAGTAGGAGGAACAATTGAGGGTGAAGAATCATCAAATAGAACTGTAATGATCCCGACTTCCGTTATTTTTGAAAAAGATATCATAAATTATACTAGAAAAGATGAATATATTTTAGATGAAATTACTACAGCTATTACTTATGAAAGTAATCTTGAAAAAGCTGAAGATATAATGATTAATTCAACTGAAAATATAATGAAAGAGTATTGGGAAAAGTTTCCAAAGAAATTTCCTAAAAAAGCACATAATAGATTAGAATTTAAGGATTCAGGAATTGATATTACCGTTAGATATCATAGCATTGCAAAAATGAGAAACAAGATTTCTACTGATATCAGAAGAAAGATTTTTAATAAAATTAGAGAGACAAATGATGTAGAGATTGCTTATCCTCATACTGAGGTTTTATTTAGAGAGAAAAATAAGTAGTTTAAAAAAATAAAGAAAAAAAGTTTTATTTATTATATATATTCAGTATTAATTGAACCACCAAAATATATAGCTCCTTTTACTGAATGTTTATATTGTTCACCAACGACTTTTGGAACAATATCCCAAACTGCTAATCTACCACATATATCTATACGATTAATGGTTCCATCATCTGGTTTTACAAATTCTTCTTGATTCCCATTTCTATATGTTATTGTAATTTTTTTAATAACACAATCTGATTTATAATCTTCTGTACTTGGTAAATAAACCAGGACAGGATCTAAATCAAATCTTGGGAATAAAATTTTATTAATAGCGGTTGAGATAAATGTGCCTTCAATTTCTATTTTTTTAAACCTAATCATATCATCGGAACTGGTTGTTTTTGCTTTGTTTTTAATTTTAGGCATAGAAACACTTAATGGATCAGACCATTCGCTTTCAGCTTCATTAATGTCTTTAGATTTTACTCTAACATTATATGTTCCTTTTGAATTCCAGGTATGTGATTTTGTGAATTCTTCGCCAGACATATGCCAGCCTATCCATTCTTTCTCGGTTCCATCATCCCAGTCAAACATATAATAAACTCTATCTCCATCTGGATCAGTTGTTGTTACCGTATAAATATATTCTTCTCCAACTTTTCCTGATTGGGTTCCAGTAATTGTTGGTGTTTCTGGTGGAAGATTATCAAGCCAACCATTTTCCTCGACAAATGGATATTTATCTCTGCTTCCTGCATCAGGATCAGGAACAACATATGTTTCATCCCAAATACCATATGGTGGTTCTTCATCTACAGGTGATTCCTTATATTTATTTTCATACCATTCTTCATAGTTATCCCAATAATTACCTTGTTTACTTGTTTCGTTATAAAATCTATTATTATCTCCTGAGGAAGTCATAACCTGAGCGCTTCCATCATTATCAATAAAATTGTTACGATATATTGTATTTCCAAATGAAGTTTCATTTATGTAAATTCCTCTATCTGTATTTGAAATAATATTATTACCTACTATTTCGTTTGCAAATGAAGACCATGAAAGTGCGATACCTTTATTGTTATTTGATATTAGATTATTTCGTATATCATTTCCATAAGAAAAAGCAGTGCATATACCAATATTATCGTTGTTTTCTATTTCATTGTCTGTTATAGTATTGGCCGTTGACCCCATCCGCGTTGTTTTTGAACCTAACTTAATACCATCATTGTTGTTTGCAATAACATTGTTTCTAATTTTATTATAGTGAGAACATTCAAAAGAAAGACCAATATCACCATCTTTTATCTCAAAACCAGAGATTACAATCCCATCAGAAGATCCTCTAACAATCTTATTACCACTGCTACGGATTATTGGTTTACCAGTATCTTTTCCGGAACCAAGTTCAACATCCTTACCTTCAATCGTTATCATTTTATTGATTTCAATATTTTCATCATATGTTCCACTATATACCTCAATTTTATCCCCAAAAGATGAAGCATCAATTGCAGCCTGTATGCTTCGATAGTTTCCATCACCTTCATCATCAACAATTTTAGTTGCTCCTGACATATAAAAGAGATTTAAAGAATATTGCTCAGTATATTCGTTATTATCTTCGTCTTCTTCAGAGATAATTTCATTTGAGTCAATAACTGCATGGATTGTATGAAGATTATTATCTGGTAACTTGAATTTTGCTGGATTGGTTTCAGTCGGTCCACGACCACCCCAAGTTTCTCCACTTCTCCAGGGACCAGACGCTTCGTTTATAACAAAGTAACAGAAAAGATTTGTAGATGTTCCATCAAGATAAATCTCGGTTTTAATGGTTGTATTTATACCACCTGAATAGTCAAAAGGTATATCTGCTCCGATATTTTTTGCTTTAATATATACCCATATTTCATATTCTGGGTAGTTGCTATTACCATTAGTTAATCTATATGGATAATCAATCATTATATCAGTTATCTCTAAATCAGGTTTATTGCCACTACCATAGATATTTTTAGTATCAGCTAAGGATATAGTAGCCATACTTGTCAGTAAAAACATGCTTATTATTCCAATACTTATTATTTTTCTTTTCATTTTAAATCACATTTTTATCTATTTTTGTGAATAATAGTATATAAAGTTTATAGAACAATAATCCTATTCCCTCTAAAAATAACAAAAATATATTTGAAAACCTTTATTTGAGAGCTATAAATACAGATGTTGATTAAATGGACGAAGGATATATACTATCAAATAAATTCAGAAAAGCAGTCTTTGATGGTTTTGCAAGTGGAGAATCAGATATAAGACTTATATCAAAAAAACATAGAATAATTCCAAAAGTAGCAAATAAAATACTAAATGATTTCATTGAAAATGATATAATAGAAAAAAAGAATAACAAATATATACTTACAAAAAAAGGAAAAAAAATAGCTGAGATAATTAGAGAATAAAATTGGGGAGAAAAAATCTGTTATGAAAGCATATTTACTTCAGACTTTAAAAGAAATAGCTTTACTTGGAGGAATAAAAAACAAAGTTGAAATATCCTCATATGAACTAGGAAAACAACTAGATACAAGTCAACAAACAGCATCGAGATATCTTTTAGAACTTGATAAAAAAAAACTCATATCAAGAGAACACGGAATAAAAAAACAATTAATTTTAATAACAGATAAAGGAAAAAACGTTTTACAGGAAGAATATACAGACTATCAAAGAATTTTTGAATTAACAGACAAGATATTTTTCAAAGGTAAAGTAACATCTGGTCTTGGAGAAGGAAGATATTACACGGAGCAAAAAGAATACATAAAACAATTCGAAGAAAAACTAGGATTCAAGCCATACCCTGGAACACTAAATGTTGAAATTGAATACGTAGAAAAAAATAAATTAAGACTTCTAAAAGATCATAGAGCAATAATTATTAGTGGTTTTAAAACAAAAAACCGTTCTTTTGGAAATGTAAGATGTTTTAAAGCACAAATCAACAAAGAAAAAGGAGCAATTGTTCTACCGATGCGCAGCCATTACTCACATATTCTAGAGTTTATTGCACCCATTTATCTTCGTGGAAAACTAAATCTAAAAGATAAAGATGATGTACAAATTATAATTCATTTTAAAGACAAGTGATATCTATGAATAATCAAAATGTAGCAGAAGTACTATATGAAATAGCAGATTTACTTGATATCAAAGGTGAAATTTTTTTTAAAACAAGAGCCTATAGAATGGCTGCTCAAAAAATAGAAGTTTTAGATGAAGATATAAATGATTTAGTAAAAGAAGAAAGACTAACTGATATTGATGGAATAGGAAAAGCTATATCTAAAAAAATAACTGAATTAGTAAAAACTGGTAAACTTGAATATTATGAAGATCTCAAAAAAGAAATACCAAAAGGTCTTCTTGATATGCTTAGTATATCAGGACTTGGACCTAGAAAAGTATCAGCTCTTTATAAGAAATTAGGAACTGAAAACATTGAACAGTTAAAATCTGCAATAAAAAAAGAAAAAGTAAGAAATCTTGAAGGTTTCGGTGAAATCACAGAAAAAAACATTTTACGTGGAATTAAAATGCGGGAAAAAACTAGTGGAAGAGTACTTTTAGATATAGCATCTAACGATGGAAATAAATACATAAATTATCTTAAAACTTGTAAAAATATTAATCGTTTAAATATTGCTGGAAGCCTCAGACGTAGAAAAGAAACAATCGGTGATTTAGATATACTTGCATCATCCAAAAAACCAGATGATGTAATGGATTTTTTTGTTGAGTATACTGATGTGAAAAGAGTTTTATTAAAAGGTAGCACTAAAACAAGTGTTCTTTTAAATGATGATGTTCAAGTTGATTTAAGAGTTGTTTCAGATGAAAGTTTTGGTTCTGCACTTCAATATTTTACAGGAAGTAAAGAACACAACGTAAAAATGAGAAGTATAGCTATAAAAAAAGGATATAAACTTAATGAATACGGTCTTTTTAAAAAAGATACAGAAAAATATATTGTAGGAAAAAGTGAAAAAGAAATCTATGAAAAACTTGGTCTTGAATATATAGAGGCAGAACTTCGTGAGAACCGTGGTGAAATAGAAAAAGCAAAAGATAAGAAATTACCTAAATTAGTAAGTTATAGTGATATCAAAGGTGATCTGCATGTTCATAGCAACTATAGCGATGGCATTGAAAAAATAAGTGATATCGTAGAAAAAGCAAAAAAAATTGGTTATGAATATATTGGAATATCTGATCATAGTGAATCGTTGAAAGTAGCAAGGGGGCTTTCTGAAGATAGAGTTAAAAAGAAAATAAAAGAAATCACAAAAATAAACAAAAAAAATGATGATATAACTGTTTTATGTGGAACAGAATGTGATATAAAACCAGATGGTACACTTGACTATAGTAAAAAAACACTTGAGATGTTTGATTTTGTAGGAATAGGAATTCATACTAAATTTAAAATGGATAAAAAAGAAGCAACAAATAGAATTATTAAAGGAATGGAAAATGAATATGCTACTTTTCTTGCACATCCTACTTGTAGACTTATAAGTCATCGAAAACCTTTTGATCTTGATATGGAAAAAATATTTGAAAAAGCAGTAGAAACAGATACCTATATGGAGATCAATTCTTTTCCAGATAGACTGGATTTAAATGATTTACATTGTAAAATGGGAAAAGAAAGAAAAGTAAAATTTGTTATAAATACTGATGCACATAATCTTGACCAACTTGATTTTATAAAATATGGCATATCAACTGCTCGTAGAGGATGGCTTGAGAAAAAAGATATTATAAATACAAATAATTTAAAAGAATTAAAAAAGTATTTTTAGATTGGAAAAATGAAAATATGAATAAAAAGAAAGCAAGAGAAGAAATTAAAAAACTTCGAAAAGAGATAAACTATCATAACTACAAATATTATGTTGAAAATGATCCAGTTATTTCAGATTATGAATATGATCAATTATTAAAAAAACTTGAAAAACTAGAATCCAAGTATCCTGATCTTATAACTCCTGATTCTCCGACACAGAGAGTAGGTGAAAAACCATTAGATGAATTTGAAACAGTAGAGCATATTGTACCAATGCTTTCTCTTGATAACACATATACTTTTGATGAATTGCGTGAGTTTGATGAAAGAGTTAAAAAAAATGTTGGAGAAGTAGATTATATTGTTGAACCAAAAATCGATGGAGCAGGTGTAGCATTAGTCTACGAAGATGGCATTTTTAAAAGAGGCGCAACACGTGGTGATGGAATAAAAGGTGATGATATCACTCAGAATCTAAAAACAATTCATAGCATACCTCTAAGACTTCGTGAAAAAACATTAAAAAAAATTGAGCTTCGCGGCGAAGTATATATGAGAATCGATGGTTTTAAAAAATATAATAAAGAACAAGAAAAAAAGAACGGAACTGTATTTGCAAATCCAAGAAATGCAGCAGCAGGTTCATTAAGACAACTGGATCCGCGTATTGTTGCTAAGAGACCTCTTGATATTTTTATTCATTATTTATCTTATTCAGATAAAAAATTTAAAACACATTATGAAGCAATGAACAAACTAAAAGAACTTGGTTTTAAAATTGTTTCATTTCTAAAAAAAGCAAAAGACATTGATGAAGTAATTAAATACTGTAAACAACTCGAAAAAAAACGTGATAGTTTAAACTATGAAATAGATGGAGCTGTAATAAAAGTAAATTCTTTTGAAAAACAAAAAGAGCTTGGCTCTACTACAAAAAATCCTCGTTGGGCTATATCCTATAAATTTGCAGCAAAACAATCTACAACAAAACTAAATGATATAGATATACAAGTTGGAAGAACAGGCACTATAACTCCTGTTGCAATACTTGAACCTGTAAAAGTAGGTGGAGTTACTGTTTCACGTGCCACCCTTCATAATTTTGATGAACTAAAAAGAAAAGATATACGAATCGGCGATCATGTTCTTGTTGAAAGAAGTGGGGATGTAATTCCACAGGTTGTAAAAAGTATTAAAGAAAAAAGAACTGGTTCTGAAAAACAAAAAAAGATTCCAAAGAAATGTCCTATATGCAAAACAGAGGTTGTAAGACCTGAAGGTGAAGTTGCGGTAAGATGTCCTAATAAGAATTGTCCTGCACGTCTTAAATGGAAACTTAGTTATTATGCGTCAAGAAACGCTATGGATATCGATCATCTTGGCAAATCAACAATAGATAAACTTCTTGATGAAAACTTAATTGATAATATAGCTGATTTATATAATCTAAAAAAAGAAGATATTTTAAAACTTGAGGGTTTTAAGGAAAAATCAGCAGAAAATCTTTTAGATTCAATTGAAAAAAGTAAAAACCAAGGATTATCACGTTTGATATATGGCCTTGGGATAAGACATGTCGGTAAATATGCCTCGCAGCTTCTTGCATCTAAATATACTTCCATTAAAGATCTTTCTAATGCCACTGAGGAGGAATTAAAAGAAATAGATGGGCTTGGTGAAAAATCAGCTGAATCAATTGCTACTTTTTTTGCAACCGATGAAAATATTAAACTTATTGAAAGACTTGAAGAATATGGTGTTAAAACAAAAAAAGAAAAAACAGATGAAAAACAATCGTTAGATGGTAAAACTTTTGTTTTTACTGGGTCTCTTGATAGTTTTAGTAGATCTGATGCCTCTGAATTTGTACAAAAAAAAGGTGGGATTGTTAAATCATCTATTTCAAAAGATATTGATTATGTTGTAGTAGGTGGTAAACCTGGAAGTAAATATGATAAAGCAAAAAAGTTAAATATAACAATCATAAATGAAAATGAATTCAAAAAATTAATTTCAGATTAAGGAGGTTTGAATTTAAGTGGTTGAATGTAAGGTTGAAGAAAATAAAGTAAAATGTAACTGTACATATCCATGTGATAAGAAAGGAATGTGCTGTGAATGTTTGAGATATCATCTTGGTATGAACGAGCTTCCAGCATGTTGTTTTCCTGATGATGTAGAAAAAACTTATGATAGAAGTTTTGAAAAGTTTATTGAAGTTTATAAAAAATAATTTAAAACTTAAAGTACCATAAAAAATTTAATAAATAAAAATAAACTAACAGGTTTAGTTCATGCTAACAAATGAGATAATAAATTTATCTGCGTTATTAATCTTTCTTGGATGTATTCTAGTCTATTCTATAAAGCTTAGAGTAGGTATGAAAAAACCAGAATCTGCAAAAAGAGGGCTTCTAAATATTTTTTATGGCCTTTGGGTTAGACGTATGGTAAAATCAGAAGAAACAATTGTTGCTGTACAAACAATGAGAAATTTAATTATGTCTACTACTTTTATTTCTTCTTCACTTCTTGTTCTTTTAGGATTATTAATAAGGATTCCGGGAAATGGTTTAGGTGAACTTATAAATCTTGCCGCAACATCCACTGAGATTATTGCACAATATAAGCTTCTTTTATTATTTTCTGCTTCAGTTTTTTCACTAATCATGTTTCTTTTGTCATTGAGACAGATGGTTAGATTTACTGTTTTGATAGGTATTCCCATCGAAGAAATTGAAACTCATGTCACACAACATATAGAAAACAACAAGGATAAAAATAAAAAATTATGTACTATTGACGCAAAGGCTTTAAGAACAGATGTTTTTTTAAAAGCAATGAATAGATTTACTTATGGTATGAGAGGTATATTCTTTGCTATAGTAATTATTCTATGGTTTATAAATGTCTATGTATTTATTGTTGCAACAGTTATTCTTACCTTACTTTTAATAAAATACCAGGATATTAAAACTCCTTGTGTAGAAGAAACACCGATATAAATTATTTTAATATGGTTACTTCACAACTACTATCTTTACATACCCTATCTTCTACAGAACCAGAAAAGATTTTGTCGACACTAGATTTATCAGATGGATGAATTATTACATGAGATGGTTTGTATTTTTCAACAGCTTTAATTATAATTCTTGATGCTTTTCCTTTTTTTATTATTTTTTCAGCAGGTATGTCAAATTTTTTACTTAACTTAAGTATTTTATCAGAATAACCTGAAGTGCGTATTTCTTGATCTTTTTCATATTGTCCTTTAAGTTTATTTACATCTTTTTTACCTAGATAACTTTCTATTGTTACACTTGATTTTTTAGTCTCAGAAATACTTAATACAATTATTTTATCAGGTTTTTTGTTTTGTATTAGTTTTTCAATTTTATCTATACTTTCTTTATTATATGGACTGCGATAACATGCAATTAAAATATTTTTATTATTTTTTTCATTCATTTTATCACCATAAACCAATTAGTTTCCACCAACCCAAACCTACAGTCATAAAGATAGCAATACCAATCAAATTAAGAGTAAGACCAGGTTTTAAAAAATCTTTGGCTCTTATAAGATCTGTGTCATAAACCATCGCAGAACCAGGAGTACCAATAATAAACATAAATGCAAAAGCAGAAGGAAGAGCTACTACAAACATAGCAAGTTTTGGGCTTAAATTAAGAGCAGATGCTGTAAAAATTGTAAGAGTAATAGGTAGAATGGTTCCGGTTGCAGCACTATTGCTCATAACCTCTGATAAAAATATAGTTAAAGTTACAACCGCAAAAATTACTAAATAAGGATGTGAAGCAAATATTGATATAATATTACTTGCAATGAAATCTGCTGCATTTGTTTCCTGAGAGAGTGCAAAAGCAAGAGTTATTGCACCAGCATAAAGAAAAATTATACCCCACGGTAATTTACTTTCCACATCCTCCCAAGTTAAAGTCTTAGTAACACCCAAAAGACCTGCGATAAAAACAGCAACAGTTGCCATACCAACAAGTGTCCCAAAGGTCGCCCATAAAACAAAAGCAAGTATTAAAAAGAAAAGAACTTTTATTTCACCAAACGAAATTCCTCCCATTTGTCTAACTTCTTCTTGTAAATAATTTCTAAGATATTTCATGTCAATTTTCTCTGGTGGATAAAAAATCATCATCACAATAAATACAAAAAATATCATTATAAAAACAACTGGTGCCGCAGCGATAAACCAATCTACAAAACTTACTGTTTTTCCAGGAAATTGCTGATAATATATTGATAACGCAAGAGGGTTTCGTGCACCACCCAGAAGTGTACCCATACTACCTACCGAAGATCCATATGCAAGAGATAAAAGTACAGCTTTTGAAAAGTTAGTTCCTTCCATATCTCTTTTACTGAAGCGCAGTATACTAAGAACTATAGGTATTAATAACGCTACGACACCATGAGCTGGCATTGTCATGGAAAGAAATGCAGCAATAAGTACAATTCCTAGTAAAAAATTTCTTGGTGATGAGCCAAATCTTTTGAGAAAAGTAAGAGCTATTCTTTTATCAAGATTATATTTACTAAGTGAAAAAGCAAGAATAATTGCACCTACTAGGAAAAAAATTGTTGTCGATCCTGCTCCTTGAAAAGCACTTTCTGGACTGAAAACACCTGTTATAACAAGTAAAAAAGCTATAAAAAAGAAGGTTATCGGAAATGAAACTGGACGAGTTATCCATAGAATAATTGTTGCAGCAAATACTGCTATTGCACTTTGACCTTCAATTGAGAGTCCAGCTGGATTTGGAATAAAATAAATTATTAAAAATACGATTAATGAAAGTATTAAAAAAAACCATCTTTTTTTGTTTTCAGGAGTTAGTTTTTCTTTTATATCTAAGTCCAACTATCAATTCACCTTATATTTTGTAATAAATTAGAAACTTTAAAAATTTTTTATTAGAAAAATCTTATCGTTAAGAAAACGAGAAAGGATTATTATATAGTTTATATGTTAAGTTCATTGTATACTGTGAAGAATTATGTATGAAAAAAATAGGGAAGATCTAGTTAAAAAATTGGAACTGAAGGGATATATAAAAAGTGATGTTGTCAAACAAGCTTTTTTAAAAGTTCCAAGAGAAGAGTTTATTCCTGAAAATATGAAAGACCAAGCTTATGCAGATTCCCCTCTAGAAATTGATAGTGGTCAAACTATTTCTGCTCCTCATATGATTGCAATTATGTGTGAGGAATTATTTCTTAAACCTGGTCAGAAGATTTTAGAAATTGGCACTGGCTCTGGCTATCATGCGGCAATAGTTGCAGATATTACAGGTAAGTCGGGACATATTTATTCAGTTGAAAGACATTCAAATTTGGCAGATAAAGCAAAAGAGAACTTAAGAAAAGTTAACATTAAAAATGTTACTGTTGAAATTGGCGATGGATCTAAGGGAATTCCTAAATTTCAGCCCTACGATCGTATATTTGTTACTTGTGCTGCCCCTGATATTCCACAAACTTTAGTAGATCAATTAAAAGATCCAGGTATGCTCTTAATACCTGTTGGTAGTATGTTTTGTGAACTAAAAAGATTTGAAAAAAATAAAGGAAAAACTTCTGTCAAAAATCTTGGTGGATGTGCATTTGTTCCTTTAATAGGTGAATATGGTCATTAATAAGGTACAATTATCTTATTAATATTTTCTTATTAATTTATATTATAGTTTTACCTCTGTTTCAACAACTCTTTTCCAACCTTTTGGCCCTATTTCTCCAGCTGGATTATATTTAGAAGAAGCATATTCTCCATTTTTTTTCATGACAAGATAGCCTCTATCTACGCTTTCAAGCATAGAAAAATCATTACTTGAATCTCCAATACCAATTGTAAAAACATCTCCAAACTGTTTTTTATAAATATCAGTTAAAATTTTTACTGCTTTACCTTTGCTATTACCGCCCATTAAATGATAATATCTACCACCCTGTACATAGTATAGATTATTTTCTCTTATCAACCTATGAATTTCATCTTCAGATTTTAAATTTTTAACTTTGAAAGGAATATCAAATTCTCTTTTTTTGGCAAGCTCTGCTTCTTTTATATTTAAATTAGAATCTTCAGCTACTTCCTGAGCATTCATATCAACAAAGCTAGTAATTTCAAATTTTTCTTTAATCTTATTTAGAGTTTCTAACAATTTATTATACTCAGATCCAAGAATTAAAATATAGTAATTATCTTCTTTTTTATCATAGTCAAAACTAACATCAAAATAGTTTTTTGGGATAAATATTCCACCACCATTTTCTGAAATAAATGGATGATAGTTATCTATTTTTTCTCGGAAAAACTCAATTTCAGCTCTTGTTTTACTAGTACAAATAATAAGCGGTATATTTTTTTTATTAATTTTATCTAAAGTATCTTTTGCAGAATCATAACTATACGTATCAGAATCAAGCAAAGTTCCATCAAGATCAGTGTAAATTATTTTATTCATATTATCCTCAAGATTATATGTTAACATATTAATAGATTATATGCATTGTCGTCAGATATCAATTTTAAAAATAATTATAAAAATGTTATCTATGATTAATCTAAAAGACAGTTATTATAAGCAATTAAACAATTTTAAAATTGTATTCTCGAGAGGAATAACATGAATAAAAAAACACCCAAAAAAGATAACACCGTAGTAATGTCTGATAAATACTTAAGTGAATCAGGTGTACAAGGTGGAAAGGTTATAGGAGATCATATATTATTAGGTTCTTTTATCTTTGGTGTACCATTCTTACTCATTGGATTTTATGCTCTAATTAACATATTTTTGGGTTGGGGTTTTCCTACACATGCTGCTGGTATACTTGGAGCACTATTGGTTACAGTTATTGGTTTATTATTAGTTATTGGTGGGTACAATATCTATAGAACTAAACATATCAAAAAGTAGTGCACGGTAAAATATCTGAACGGTTTTTTATATTAAAAATATGAAAAGTGATGTTATGAAAGGAAAGAAATATTTCTATGAATTATTTCGCAATCTGCCTCGTGGAGGACCTGGCGATAACAAATCCACAAGAAAAGCATTTTCTTATCTGAAAAAATTACCTTCTGAACCATTGATTCTTGATATCGGATGTGGATATGGTATTCAGACTCTTGAATTAGCAAGAATTTCAAAAGGTAAAATCATTGCTTTAGATAATTATCAGCCTTTTTTAGAAAGTCTAATGAAGAATGCTAAAGAAGAAGGATTTGATGATAGAATCATTCCAAAAAAACAATCAATGCTTGAGATGGATTTTAAAAATGATACTTTTGATCTTATTTGGTCAGAAGGAGCAATTTTTGTTATGGGATTTCAAAATGGGTTAAAAAAAAGCTATCAACTTCTAAAAAACAAAGGTTATTTTGTTGTAAGTGAAGCAGTATTGTTTTCAAAAGATATTCCAAAACCTTTGAAGGAATTCTGGGATGAAGAATATCCTGATATAAAGGACATAAAAAACAATATATCTATGATTAAAGATGAAGGTTTTAATTTAGTATCTCATTTTACACTACCAAAATCATGTTGGATTGATTTTTATTCTCACATGGATGAGAAAATTAAAGAATTAAAGAAAAAATATCATAATAACAAAACTGCGCTACAAGTTTTTGAAAATTTTGAAAAAGAATCTAGAATATATGACAAGTATTCAGATTATTTCGGCTATGGATTTTTTATTATGCAGAAGAATTAAACTATAAAAGATGAAGGGGAAGGGATATGAACACAGTTTTACCGGTAAAATTTATGACGTTTCCCCTATTGATATCAAAACAAAGTATTAATTAATAAGTTGAGATTTTTTTATAATCTTTTCTTACTTTTATGTTTTTTAAGTCTTTCAATAACAAAATAAGAAAGTACGGTTATTATACAAAAATTAACAATTAAATAGTCGCTAATTCGAACAAGTGCTTTTTGATACATGGCTTCTTTAAGACCACTTATATCATAAAGCATTGAATCAAGATTCATTGAGTCGATTTTTGTATCAGCCGTGCTTTCTACAACCATTTTATCACTCATTTCATTTATTGGCTTTAAAGTTGTATAGTATGATATAACTCCACCAATACCTGTTACAATAATAGCAATTATCAATGCAATTGTAAGATTCTTCAATTTTCCTTTAATACTATCACAAGAAAATGAATAATTTTTTTAGTATATATATTAGCAGATAAAAATTAATTTTATTTTCAGAGATTAATAAAAGATGCAGGGGAAGGGATTTGAACCCTTGGACTCCTTCGAGACAGGATGTCTCATCAAATTATTCGAACCCTTTTGATAAGTTTAGATCTTAAGTCCTGCGCCGTTGGCCATGCTTGGCTACCCCTGCTTAGAATGCCTATATTAAACCTATCAGTAAATAATGATATCGTAAATAAGTATTTCTCAAATAAAAAACAATTTTTATAAGTATATGTTAAAAATATATAAA
>CAYZTD010000015.1:0-24582 GCA_964481275.1 uncultured Thermoplasmatales archaeon | reverse complement strand
CCAATCTTACAGTTATCACCAATAACACAAGGACCCTCGATATAGCTTCCATTCATAATTTTTGAATTCTTACCAACAACTACATTTCCTTTTATAGTAGCATTTTTTTCAATAACACCATTATTTTCTTTTTTGATTTCAGAAAGATATTCTTTATTTAAATCAAATAAATCCCAAGGATATACTAGATCCTTCCAATAATCAAAAACAACAGACTTAATAGAAATATCCCCAGCCACCAAATTTATAGCATCAGTTAGTTCATATTCACCACGAGGAGATTTCTTGATTTTTTCAAGATAACTGAATATTTTTTTATCAAAATGATAAATACCAGCATTTATCATATCAGAAAAAGGATTTTTCATTTTTTCATATATCTTTAAAACTCTATCATTTTTTATTTCAACAACACCATAGTTTTCAGGACTAACGGCCTTGAATATCCCAATAGAATTTTTTTTATCTAATATTTTTTTAATATCTTTTTTAGAAAAAACAGTATCCCCACATAAAACAATAAAATCTTTATCAATAAAACTTTCAACAATTTTTACGGCATGACCGGTACCCACCGGCTTTCCCTGATTTATATAAGAAATATTTACATTCCATTTTGATCCATCTTTAAAATAATCACGGACCATCTCACTTCTATAGCCTACTACAAAAATAAAATCAGATACCCCTGCTTTTTTAAGATTCAAAAGATTAAGCTCCAAAACAGGTTTATTTATAATCGGAAGCATCACCTTAGGACGTGTAAAAGTTAAAGGATGCATCCTTTTTCCTTCACCAGCAGCAAGAATTACACATTTCATAATATTTTACTCCACAGTTACAGATTTAGCTAAATTTCTTGGTTTATCAATACTACAACCACGCAGATTTGCCATATGATATGCCAAAAGCTGCAATATAACACTAATTGGAATACAAGAAAGAAGATTTGAATCAGATGGATAACGTAATACATAATCAGCATGTTTTTCAATTTCAGAATCGTTTTCCCAAGAAATAGCAATAACTTTAGGACCGCGAGCTTTTACTTCACCAATATTTGAAATAATTTTATCATAAGTTGAATCATTTGTAACAATAGCTATAACAGGAGTATCTTTAGTAAGAAGAGCAAAAGGCCCATGTTTCAACTCACCTGCTGCAAAACCCTCAGCATGAATATAAGAAATTTCTTTAAGTTTTAAGGCACCTTCAAGTGCAATTGGAAAATTTATACCTCTTCCAATAAAAAAAACTGATTTAGAATCTTTAAGAATACGTGCTATTTTAAGAATCTCATCGGATTTTTCAAGAACATTTCTAATCTTTTTAGATATATTTTTAATTTCAACAATATAATCATAAAGATTATTGGGACCAAGCTTGTTTTGAATAATACCAATTTTTAAAGCAATTAAAAAAATCATTAAAACCTGAGATGTAAAAGTCTTTGTTGCTGCAACACCTATCTCAGGCCCAGATTGAGTAAGAATATATGCATCAGAAATTCTAGTAGCAGTACTACCAATCACATTTGTTATAACAAGAGTTTTACAACCAGAATTTTTTGCTTCACGCAGAGCAGCTAGAGTATCAGCAGTCTCACCAGATTGGGTGATACCTATAACTAAAGAATTTTTATTTTTTGTTCCAAAATAACGATATTCCGAGGAATATTCAACAATTACAGGAATATTTGTAATTTTTTCAATTAAATATTTTCCTACCATACCTGAATAATAAGATGTTCCACATGCTACAATATGAATAGATTCAATATTTTTATCTAAAAGAGATTCAATTTTCTCCGGGAAAATAATACGTCTATCTATCTCAGATATTCTACCTCGGGATACTTGATTTATAGAATCAGGTTGATCAAAAATCTCTTTTAACATAAAATGTGAAAAACCAGATTTTTCTGCATCTTTAATATTCCATTTAATCAGATTTTCTTCTTTTTTTATTTTTTTTCCTTTATCATTGTAGATATCAATACTTTTGGGATCAATAATACAAAACTCGCCATCATCGATATAAATCACGCGATTAGTATATTTTAATAAAGCCGGTATATCAGATGCTACAAAGTTTTCATTATCACCAATTCCAACAACTATTGGACTTTCTTTTCTTGCAACAAAAAGTTTATTTTTTTGATCTTTACAGATAGAAACAATAGCATAAGATCCTTTCAGTTTTTTAACAGCATCAAAAAATGCTTTTTGAAAATCATTATTTTTTTTGTATTCCTCTTCAATTAAATGTGCGATTACCTCTGTGTCTGTATTTGAAGTGAATTTATGACCTTTTTTTGTTAAATCTTCTTTAAGTTTTTGATAGTTTTCAATTATTCCATTATGAACTAGAGATATTTTTTTATCACAACTAGAATGAGGATGTGCGTTTTTTTCAGTAACAGCCCCCATAGTTGCCCATCTGGTATGAGATATAGCAGTATTTCCATTAAAATCAGGAATGTTTTTTTCAATTTTTGAAATTTCACCTACTTTTTTAAAAATATTAATTTTTTTATCAAGTACTGCAATTCCCGCTGAATCATATCCTCTATATTCTAGTTTTTTCAAGCAATCTATTACAATTTTTTTTGCATTTCTAAAACCAGTATAACCAACTATTCCACACAAATTACATCACTTTACTATTACTTTCAACATCTTTTCTTATCCGTTTCATCGAATCAATACTACATTTCCTACCAACAATAATCCCAGGATCTACTACAACATGATTCCCGAAATTACAATCTTCACCAATAAGAGCACCTATATTTTTTATTTCTTTACATTCATCCCCTATACTAACTAGTCTTTCTCCAGATGAAGAAGAAAAATTATTATTCAAAGCTGTTCCCTTAGATACAACTGAGTTTTGTATAAAACTATTTGAACCGATATGTACATCGTTCATTATCACACTATTTCTAATTTCATTAAATGGATGAATAACAGAGTTATCACCAATAGTTGTAGATGGGAAGATACATACATTTGGACCTATCTCACAGCCACTGCCGATAACCACCGGTCCAATGATATAACATCCAGAAGAAATAACAGTATCTTTTCCTACGACAACAGATCCTTTTAGAGTAACATTTTTCTCAATTGTTCCTGAAATTGATTTCTCATAGTTTTGATTCATAGCAGCATTAACAGCTATTAAATCCCAGGGATATACAATATCCATCCATAAACTACTATTTATTGTATGAATAGATTTTCCTTCATCAACAAGAGATTGAATAACAGAAAATAAAGAATAATCACCTTTTGATGTAAAATCTTTAATTTTTTTAAATATAGAAGCAGGAAACTTATAGATACCAGTTGAAATAAAATGACCTATATCCTGTTTAGGTTGCTTTTCAATTTTATCAAGATTATCATCTTTTAGAAAAACAATCCCATATTTAGATGGATGAGGATGCTCTTTAATCATCATAGAATATTCTGAATTATCAGAAATTAATTCTGTAATACTACTATGATCGATTATATTATCTCCAGATAACACAAGAAATGATTCCTTAATGTATTCTTTGGCCTGAAGTAAAGCATGAGAAGTACCTAGTTGTTTATCCTGAAAAACAAATTTTATTTTTACATCATCATATTCTTTGAAATGCTCCATAACAACTTCTTTTTTATATCCTACAACAATAATTATTTCATCTATACCTGTTTTTTTCAAAGAATCAACAATATGTTCGATAATTGGTTTATTTGCAATTGGAAGCATAACCTTTGGCATTGTTTCAGTAAAAGGCCTTAACCTTCTTCCTTCACCTGCAGCAAGTATTACCGCTTTCATATAAATCCTCAATTCAGGGGTAAGCATTAACTTAGTATTTTATTTTTACTAAGAATATTCTACATCGTAAAAAATATTTCATTTTTCTAAAAATATATGTCTAATTTACAAATAGAATTGAATATTTACATCTACACGCTATTTTTTGTTTGACATTATGTGTTGGAAAACCAAGAAGCCCTTTCTTTTTCTTTTCACGGCCCATAACTATAAGACCAGCCTCAATTTCTTCTGCTGCTTTTGCTGTTTCTTTTTCAAGATTTCCTTTTACTGAATCTATTTTTATTCCTTTTTTCTCCATATCTGTTACAAAGTTTTGACTTGTAAAAAGAAGATCCCTTTCTGGTTTTATTTCTGAGCGTTCTCCCTTTTTATTTACTTCTACATGATCTTCTGAATCTACAATATATAACATATGAAGATTCCAACCTAGTTTTTTTGAAAGTTTCATACTTAATTCTGGTACCTTTTGATTAGGTGCTAAATTCGAGCAAATCCCCAGAATGTTTTTACTCAAGCTTTTTGCTTCTATCCATATAGGTATATCTACATTGTAAAGCAAGCGATATTTCAGATTGCATTCTTTTTCAAAACCCATCAATATTAAATCATAATTGTTTTTTTTAAGTTCTTTTAGAATAGTTGGAGTGAATTCCCCTTTCAGAATCTTTTCTTTAATATCTATATTTTTACTTTGAAATAAACCATAAGCATCTCTTAAAACAATATCATCTGCTGTTTGTTTTCTTGTTTTAATCATCTCTTTTTTAGTTTGTGCTATATCGTAATCTGAAATATATGAATCAACGAGCCTATCTGTTTCTTCTAGATTTTTTTCTTCTATTATATATAGTAAAGTTATGTTACTATCAAATTTATCAGCAAAAAAAACACCTCTTTTAAGAACTTGTCTGGAATAAAACTCTGACGACAAAGGTATTAATATATTTTTAAACAATTTTTTTGCACCTCTAATCTCATACTACTTTATCTAAACCTAATACTATAATCCAATATAATATTGCTACTATGAATATTACAGCTATACATAACATGTTTGAAATAACACCCGCTCTTAGTAAATCTCTTGTTGAATAATATCCTGATGAATAAGTTATTGCATTTCCTGGTGTTGATATCACAAACATAAAAGCAAGACCACCGCTCAGTGCTATCACCATCGAAATTAATAATGGATTAATTTGTAATTGCTCTGCAATGGATATACCAATGGGAAGAAGTATTGCTACTGTTGCAATATTTGACATTACTTCCGTAAGTAAAATTGTAATAATTATAAGAGTTAATATTAAAATAAAAATGTTATTACCTGATATATTAAAAATACCACTTGCAATCCAAATACCAGCACCTGTTTTTTCAATACCTAAACCTAGAGTAATAGCTCCACCATATAGAAGTATTATTCCCCATGGAACTCGTTTTTCTACATCTTTCCAGTTAATAAGTCCAGTAGAAAAAAGTAAAACTCCTCCTATAATTGCTACAACTGCAAGACCATAATATTTTCCAAATTCATCTGTAATTTGTGGTTGAGAAAAGAAAATCCATAAAAATATTGTAAAAAGAAGAATCAACAATACAGAAAATTCTTTTTTACCAATTTTTCCATCTTCTCTTACTTGATTTTCAATTTCTTTTTTGGCTGCTGTTATATCTTTTATTTTTATTGGAAATGAAAATTGTAAAACAAGCCATACCAAAGGAAGGGAAATAAATACTACAGGCATTGAATATATCATCCATTCAAAAAAAGATACTGAAATATCATATTCAAGTAGTATTCCAACAGCCAGTGGATTTCTTGCACCACCTATTAAAGTTCCAAGACTTCCTATCGAGCAACCATATGCTACTGCAAGCATACTTACTTTTCCAAAGTTACTTTTTCGGGGTACTATTTTCATAGCAATAAGAATTGATATTACAATAGGTAAAAACAATGCTGCAACACCATGCTCTGGCATTATAAAAGATAAAAAAGCACATGCAGACATTATTCCAAAAGTAAAAATTTTTGGACTGGATTCGAAGAAACTTAAAAATTTTAGAGCTATTCTTCTATGAAGTCCATGTTTTTCTATTGCAGCTGCTATTATAAATGCACCTATAAGAAAAAATATTGCCTGATTTCCAAAAGATTCGAATACTAATTTTGCTTCTCTTACCATAAGAAGAGGCTGTAAAATCATTATCAAAAGACCTGTGGCTGGTAGAGGTATTGGTTCGGTGATCCATAAAATTGCAGCCATTATAAGAATTCCTATCATCACTTGACCATCATGTGTAAGCCCCGCTGGTGTTGGTATAAAATAAAAGATAATTAAAACTAAAAATGCTGCAAATAATGAAACTATTTTTTTTGGATTGTTTATTTTTGATAGGACAACTTCTTTCATAGTTATTGTAATTTCCAAAATGTAGTTTTAGGTTTTAAATAAAGTGGTTTTATTTTTTATCTTCTCTGGCGGTATAGTTTTTTATCTATAACTTTTATCATATCATCTAGATTTTCTTTTGGAAGTTTCAAAAATTTATGAATTTCTTTTATGCTTTCAGAAGGATTTGATAATATCTCGTTGTAATTTACAAATAAACAGTCTATATCTTTTCTATCTATGATTTGGTTTTTAATCATTCTATTAAGTTTTATAAAAATTTCTTTTGTTTCTTTGCGGTTTTCATCTGTAATTTGTGCCATTTTTTCCATGGAATCAAGTATTTCTTCGATGTTTCTTTCAGAATATATTATACTATAATTTCCTTCTTTTAGAAATTTTATTCCATATGCTGTTATTTTTATGAATTGCCCTTTGTATTTTTCAAATGGAAAAGAATTTTCCATAAGCCTGTTTATTATTTTTCCGCCTTCTAGTTCATAGTATCCCTTTGGATTGTTTTTATCTGGTTTTCTTGAATCGTCAAATGCTACTGGAACTTTACCTGCTTTAAGTATCTGCATAAGCATAGATGTACCTGATCTTTCTAGTCCTGATACAATGTAGTTTTTGTTTTGATCCAATTTCATTTCCATCCTATTTCTATAATCTTATTTGATTATATTATCTTCTTGAAGTTTTTTTATTACTAAATCAGCACTTTCTTCTATGTTGTATTTATCTGTATCAATTATTATCTCTGGATTTTCTGGTTCTTCATATGGAGCATCTATTCCTGTAAAATTTTTTATTGTACCATCTCTTGCTTTTTTGTAAAGACCTTTTGGATCTCTTTTTTCACAGGTATCAAGACTTGCTTTACAGTATACCTCAAAAAATCTTCCTTTTCCAGCAAGTCCTCTACAGAAATTTCTAAGTTTTTTATATGGTGAAATAAAAGCAGTACAAGTAATTACCCCTGCATCAGAAAAAAGATTTGCAACCTCACTTATTCTACGAATATTTTCATTTCTATCCTCAGGTGAAAAACCAAGGTCTTTATTTAAACCGTGTCGTACGTTATCTCCATCAAGCACATATGAAAAATTTCCATTTTGATGTAGTTTGTATGCTACTTCATTTGCAATTGTACTTTTTCCACTACCAGAAAGACCTGTAAACCATAATACTACTCCTTTTTGTTTGAGTAGATGTTCTCTATCTTCTTTACTTACTTTGTGTTCATGCCATGTTACATTTGTTGCTTTTTGTTCTTTCATATTTTTTCCTCCTTTTTTATTTTAAATATTCTAAAAGTTCATTTACAAAAGAATCTGTCATATCTTTTGGAACAATTGCCCCTAGAACCTCTTTTTTCCCTCCGCATTTTAATCCTAAATCTTTTCCGCGTTTTATCATTGGTTCTGCAGTTTTTTTACTTCTCATATAGATTTGATCTTTATCATCAAAATAACCTGTATTTATTACAAGTGTATTTTTGCCACTATCCCATGAGATTTTTCTTGTAATTGTTGATATTATATTATATGAAGTGTTGATTTTTTTAAGAATTGTACCATTTATCTCATCTCCTTTTTGATTTAAGATTTTTGTCATTTCTTTGTCTAGATTATTAAGGTTTTCATTCCAGGTTTCATCTTTGAGTATATCTTTACTACCATCTGCCTCTAAAAGTTGATGTGGTGCTTTTTCAACTGCTTTTTTGTCTCCGATTTTATAGTTTGAATCTATGAGATATACCATTTTATGTAAATCTTCAAATGTTAAATTGTTTTTTTTACAAAAATCGTTTATTTTATTGTTGAATTCTTCGTTGTCTTTGATTTTTTCTTCGTGATCTCCTACTACTCCAAGTATTGCAAATAGATTGATGTCGTTTCCAAGATAGTCATTTACAATCCAACTAGCTGAAGGATATTTATCTGGATCTTCTCCTTTGATTATTGGGTTGTTGTGAAATACTTGATTTATTACTTTTCCCAAGTGATGATCAAATATCATAACCTCTGCATTTTCTGCAAGTTTGAGTATGTTTTCTTCTGGTAGAGACATATCAGCTATTATCACAAAATCATATTTTGTATATTTTTTAAGTTCTTCTTCTGTAAGAAAGTAATTTCCAAGTGTTGGTGTAACATTTTTTATATCTTTTTCTCTTAGTTTTTCAAGTAATAGTTTTGCTGAGCATATCCCATCTGTATCCCAGTGATGAATCAACAGTCCTTTCCCTTTGAGTTTGTCAAACATTTATTTTTCCTCTTTATTCAACAAATGGTTTTTCGAATTGCAGGATTGTGTCTGATACTTCTTTTCTCATCATATCTTCTGGTGGCACTTTTCCTTGCCTTAATAGTGCTCTTATCTTTTTACCACTGAAATTTATATGATATTTTTCGTCATGTGGACATATTTTATCGTTTACTACACTTCCACATTTTGTACATCTTGAAAATGATCTGAAAAATATAGGTGTTATTCCTAGATCGGGAAATTCTGAAAAGATTTCATGTGCATCATATGGGCCGTAGTAGTTTCCTACTCCTGCATGATCTCTTCCAACAATAAAATGGGTGCACCCAAAGTTTTTTCGCATTATCGCATGATGTATTGCTTCTCGGGGTCCTGCATATTTCATACTTGTTCTAAGAATAGATAATACTGCTCTTTCTTTTAGATAGTAATTTTTAATAAGTGTATCATATGATTTTAGAATTACTTCATCTTTGAAATCACCTGCTTTTTTCTTACCGATTATTGGGTTTATAAAAACTCCATCAACAAAAGTTAGAGCTGTTTTTTGCACGTATTCGTGTCCTATATGTGGTGGATTTCTTGTTTGAAATGCTACTATTTCTTTCCATCCTTTTTCTTTAAATAGTATTCTTGTTTCTTTTGGTGTAAGATTATATTCATCAAACTCTCTTGTTTTTGTTTCAATTAGATCTATTTTTCCTCCGACTAGATTATCTTTAAACTTGTATATGTTTGCTACACCGGGGTGTTTGTCTTCATCTGTTCTAAAAACATTTTCGACAAGTTCTTTTTTGTTATATTTGTATATTTCCTCTATATTTAGTAATGCTTTTAATCCTGTTTCTTTGTTTTTTAGAAGTACTGTGTCTCCTTCTTTTATATCTTTATTGTTTTCATAGTCAAGTACGATTGGTATAGTCCAAGGTGTATCATCGGATAGTCTTTTGTGTGTGATTACATTTTCTAAATCGTTTTTTGTAAGAAATCCTTCTAGTGGTGAAAATACTCCTTTTGATATGTTTAGTACGTCTTCTGCTAGGTTTGTATTTATTTCTATTGTTGTTATTTCATCTAGTTCTTCTGCTTCTTTTTTTATTTGTCTTGTTATTAGTCTTCCTCCATGTGGTCTTGGCATATCTTTTCACCTCAGTCTAAATATCCTAGGGCTCTAAGCCTATCTTTTACTTTTTTTTCATCTTCTTTATTGAATGCTTCTTCTCTTTCTTCATCCATACCTGACATTACTTCTCTTAAAACATATGTGACATAGGAGGATAACGAATGAAAACCTGTTCCTTCTATGCGTTTTTTTATTTTGTTTGCAAGAGGTGTTGGTATAGATAATGTTGTGTATTTTTTACCTTCAGTCATGTATATCACCTAATTATATATAACTAAATTTCATTATATTTCATTAAATGTAATTATATGTCATTAAAAACTGGTATAAATAGTTTATGAAAAAGTAATTATTTTTCAAAAGATTTTCTTGAAATAAAAACAAAAATAATACCTACAAACGAAAGAATAGTAGAAAAAAACAAAGGCCCAACAACCATCATTCCAAAAATACCACATACAAAACTAATAATCCAATTTTTTCTTCTAATTGCAAGAATACCACCTAAAACAGAAAGTATTGAAAAAACAACACCTACAACCCCACAAATAAACACAATTGATCCAAAAAGTTCAAGAGAACCAGACAACCCAAATTGATTTAGAAATAACGGATCAGATAGTTTTTCATCCATCAAACTAGGAAACTCAAACCATGTAAAAAGACCAAGAACACCTGCCATCATTAAAAAAATCCCTCCAAAAGTAGGTTTTGAAGATTTATTGATATTAATTTTTTCTTCTCTTGGGCTTACAACACCAACTAATACAAGAATAATTCCTACAAAAATAAGAGCGATACCAAACATAGGTGAAAAACCACCGCGAGATGCAATCCACATACCAACAACAGATACAATGAGCCCAAGCCATACAAAAGAATTTTTTAATAACTTTGGATGTTTTTCAAATTTTATATCATTCTCTGTGTCTTTTAAAAAATCAATTACTTCTTTATCTTTTTTAGATAAAGATTCTGTTTGTTCGGTTAAATTTTTTCTTTTTTTATTAGATTTAAATCCATCTAAAAACTTATTGTATTCATCAATAGAATCAAAAACAATTGGACTACCACGATAACCACATTCGCTACATATATATTTTGTAGGTGTAAATCCAATCAGAACACCTTCTTTTAATCGACCTTGATGTATTTTTCTGCTTCCACATTTTAGACACGCGGTTATTTTCATAGTTATTTATCAGTAATACAAAAAGAATAATAATAGTCTTTCATTACAAGAATTGCTTAACTTGGGTGTAATCTGTGAAAAAAAGCGATATAAGAGTTGCAGTTTTAAGGATTGAAGGGACTAATTGTGAGCAAGAATCATATGATGCATTCAAAAGACTTGGTACAAATCCAGAATTTTTACATCTCAAACAACTTCTTCATATAGATTGTAATAAAAAAGAAGAAAGAAATATTTCTGATTTTCAATGTATTATGATTCCTGGTGGTTTTAGTGCAGGAGATTATATTCGTGCAGGTGCAATTTTTGCTGCTAGAATGAAAAGTAAATTAGGTAAAGATCTTGAAAAATATGTAAAAGAAGAATATCCAATAATAGGTATCTGTAATGGTTTTCAGGTTCTCACCGAACTCGGATTGCTTCCAGGAATAAATTATGTTATGAGCAATGTCCCTGATGCATGTTTAAATATAAATGATAGTAATAGGTTTGAATGTAGACCTACTTTTTTAAAGCATGAAAACAAGGGTAAGTGTGTTTTTACAAAAAATATTTCAAAAGGAGATATTCGTTTGATCCCAAGTGCTCATGCAGAAGGAAAACTTATGTTCCCAATAGACAAGAAAAATAAATATCTTAAAGAACTTGAAGAAAACGATCAAATTGTTTTCAAATATGTTGATCAGGATGGTAACTATGCCGGTTATCCATGGAATCCTAATGGTTCTTTTAAAAACATTGCAGGTATATGTAATGATATCGGAACCGTTTTTGGTATGATGCCTCATCCAGAACGTGTATTTTATAGACATCAGCATCCTGATTGGACCAAAACAGGAATTAAAGACAACGTAGGTGATGGAAAAGCTGTTTTTGAATCGGTTGTTGATTATATTTGTAAAAGGTTTTAGATATGCCTAGTGTGGTGACATGTCTAATTAAAGATGAAAAAGAAAAAGTTCTTATTTTAAAACGTAGCAACAAGGTCAAAACATATAAAGGTCTTTGGAGTGGTGTTTCAGGTTATGTTGAAGAAGATGAAAAACCAGTCGATACAGCATACAAAGAGATATCCGAAGAAGTTGGACTTGAAAAAGAAGATGTTAAACTTATAGATAGCAAAGAGCCCATTGAATTTACTGACAAATACAAAAATGAAATCTATAATTGGAAGGTTTTTCCTTTTTTATTTAAGACTAATAAAAAAGAGAAAATACAAATAGACTGGGAACATACTGATTATAGGTGGATTTTACCAAAAGATGTTGAGAAGTTTGATACAGTTCCTCATTTTTTGGATGTGGTATCAAAACTTCTTAAGTAAAAGTAATTGGATGGGGAAGCCGTGGAGGTGGTGAGGAGAGATAGGAAAAAATTAGAACTCCCCCATCCATCTAATATAATTGTTTTATAAGTATTTAAACTTTTTTATATTAATAAAAAATATTTTTAAGTAAATAAATATTTAACCTAGGATTTGTCCAGGAAATTTAGTATTTTTTCGATTTTTGAAAACGTATCTTCTATACTATCAGAAGTATCAATAATATACCAATTTCTAACAAGAGTTAAAGCCTTTTTTCTAACTTTAATAAGAGATTTTTCTGTTTCAAAAATTTCTTTCTCAGAACGTTCATCAAATCTTTTCATTAAATCAACTGGAGAGGCATCCAAAAAAAACATATACTTTGATGTCGGAACAAAGTTTATAAAAAATCTATAAGCAATTTTTGCAAATCTTTTAGGAAGATAAGCAGTACCAACAAGATATCTAACCATAATAAGAGTATCAGTATCCTTTTTTTTAGAATATAACCTAACAGAACGCAGTACATCCAACATGTAAAAAACTGCTGCCTTAATCTTATCAGATTTACCCTTACCAAGCAGAGCTTTTTTTGCCTTTCTACCAAAAAAATTATCTGATTCTGGATGAGATCTAATAACTACTCTTTCACCTTTTTTTAAATAAAAATCTTTAATAAGATTTGCATGAGTATCCTTTCCCACACCATCCAGGCCATCAAGTATAATATATCTCATAACCTTCACATGATAAAATAAAACCAATATAAAAGAGGAGCGGAAAAAGGAACCGTTAAATTATCAAGTCCTTTTGGTGAAAAAGCTTCAATTACAGTAGCAACTAAAGTGATATATATCAAAACTATAAATTTTCCATCTACAGGAATCTGATAAAACAATAGAGCAACTAATATTGTTAAAAATGTAAAAACAAACATAGAAATAGAACCTACAAAACTTTTCTCATCACCCCAAATATTAAATTTATGTCTACCAAACCTACTACCAATTATTGATGCAAACCCATCACCATAAGACATCGCAAGAATACCAATTGCTATAATTACTTTATAATCAAAAAATAAATATGCAAGAACAGTCCAGGCGATAGCATAATACACAAGACCCATTCTATGACCAGCGCCAGATGTTTTCCCCCTCATCGACTTAATTGGAGAATAAGGACTCATAAGAAATGTAAAAAGTATAAATGGACCAGCTGCAAGAAAAGCCATTACCTCTCTAGTTTGAAAAATAGGAAGTAAAAAAGCAATATTTCCAACCATTATGTGAAGTAGTTTTCTATTAATATCAGTTGGAAAGAAATCAAGGATTTTTTCAGTTGTAATAAGAAGAATAGCAACATAGATATAAACAAGTAAAACACCTGCAATATCGCCACTTAACAAACTTTATTCCCCCTAAATTTCAATAACATGCAATAAAAATCTATTAAAAAGTTATTCTATTTTTTATATTTATGTCAAATTTTATAGTTTCCATAGATACTAGCCTTCTGTTCCAATTTTTATAATATATATAATATAAAAAGCATATATAGTTATTAAATCTTTCTATATTATATTTAGAAAATAGCACCTATTAAAAAAGCTAAAAGACCGATGAAAATTGCAATCAATGTAAACTTACGATAAATTTTTAGATTAGGATTCCTTTTAAAAAAAAGTTGTAAAGCAGTACCAAGAAGCATGGTATCACAAACAAGAACTGGTAAAAAATAGAACATGTTCAAATAATACAGATCGTAAAAACTTAAAAAAAATGGAAAAAAACTAAGAACAATAGCAATGACATAAAAAAAACCAGCAATAATATTTGATTTTCTTTTACCAATATACTTAGGAAAAGAACGGACTCCTTTTTTTCGATCGCCCTCAAAATCTTGTACATCTTTCATTATTTCCCTACCAGATCCAGCAAGAAACGCAATTAAAGCGATAATAAAAATAGATGGATAAATACTAAAAGATAAACTACCTCTCGGCAGAACAGCTGCACCTCCAAAAACAAAAGGGATTGCCATAACATATGCAATATAAAAATTTCCAACAAGTTTAATTTTTTTCATATGTGAATCATAAAGAACAGCAAACAAAGCAGTTATCAACGCAATTATAAAACATGCTAAATTTACAAAAAATGAGCAAAATATTCCAAGTGGAAAGAAAAAGAAAAATAAAATAAGAGCTGTCTTAGGTTGAAGATCGCCACGAACAAGAGGACGATCAAAACGTTTATTTTTTTTATCAATATCAAGATCGAAATAATCATTCAAAGCAAAGGTACTTGCTTCTAAAAATAAAGCAGTTAAAAAAGTTAAAATAAATTTATCTAAAGAAGGAAGAGTCAAACCTCCAAGAGCAACAACAGACCCAACAAGAATTCCAAGAAATATCATAAAACCATGTTCAAGACGCATAAGTTCCCAAACAGCTTTCAATTTTTTCATAGAACATCACTTGTGTGGCTCAATTATAATCTTAAGTGATTTTTCTGCTTCTGAGGCTAATTTAAATCCTTCAGGAGTTTTATCCATGGGAAGTTTATGAGTGATCATATCAGTAACAATTACTCTTTTTGATCTTATCAATTCTATAGAATCAACTATATCCTTTCCAGCACCTGCATAAGTAGAATACATTCTAATCTGTTTATTCCAAATATCAAAAAATGGAAATTCTATATTTATTCCTGGTTTTGTAGGAGCAAACCATAATATTGTTCCACCAGGTTCTACACATTCAATTGCTTGTTTAACAGCAGATTTAACACCAGCACAAAGTACTACAAAATCAGCAAGTGTGCTATCATTGTTTTCTCTGATTTTTTTAGATATATCTTCCTTTGCATTAAAAGCAAAATCTGCACCCATCTCTTCTGCTTTTTTAATACGAGATATATCCATATCTGTTGCAAAAATACGACTTGCACCATATGCCTTTGCAAGCTTGATATTTAAAATACCTGCAACCCCACTACCAAGAACAAGAACTGATTTTGCTTGCTTAAAATTTGCAATTCTAAAACCCCTAACAACACATGCAAGAGGCTCAATAAAGGTTCCTTCTTCATAACTTACTTCATCAGGTAACTTAAATGTTCCTCTATCTACATTAATTTCTGGAGCTCGTAGATACTGGGAAAAACCACCGGGATAAAACTTTGTTTTATGTAATGTATCACAAAGAGTATGATCGCCTTCTAGACAATATTTGCAAGTATTGCAAGGAACATGATGTGTTACAAAAACTCTATCTCCTTTTTTGAATTTTTTAACGTTTTTACCAACTTTTACAATATCACCTGATATCTCATGACCTAAAACTAAAGGTGCTTTTTTTATACGATACCATTCCATCACATCAGATCCACATATACCACTAGCAATAACCTTTACCAATATCTCATTATTATCTATATTAGGTATGTCTTCTTCCTCTATACATACATCGTTATTATTGTAGTACATTGCAACTTTCATTTTTTTCATAACAAATGCTCCAGAAAAAATCATAATATTAATCTTTTAAAAGAATTTGCTATATTTAGAGTTATTTATAAGATCACATTGATCTGAGTCTTTTTATTCTTTCATCAAGTGGAGGATGTGTAGACCAGATTGAACTCTTACCAGAAACTTGTGCTTTAAAAGGATTTGATATATATAGCGGGGCTACTGTTTTTGATCCTTTAGGTTTTTCTTTAGGATGATCGTTTTTAATTTTTTCAAGTGCTTTTGCAAGACCCTCCGGGTTTCTATTAAGATAAGCTCCTGTTGAATCAGCCAGGTATTCTCTTTTTCTCGATATCGCTAGATAAGTTAAACGTGCAAAAATAGGTGCAAGGATAGCAAAAAGAATTGCAATAAGAATCAATATTGCTTGTCCTTCATTTCCTCTTCCACGGCTTCTTCCAGCACCACCCCAAAACATAGACCAAAATAATATTTCAGCAATAAGTGAGATTGCCCCTACAACTGCAATAGTTACAGTCATAAGACGTATATCATAGTTTTTAATATGACTCATCTCATGCGCTATTACACCAGTCAGTTCTTCCTGATTTAACTTTCTTATTGCACCAGTTGTCGCACAAACTACTGAATGCTCTGGATTTTTACCTGTTGCAAAAGCATTGATATATGGAGATTCTTGAACATAGACCTTTGGCATAGGAAGACCTGATGCTATACTCATTTCTTCGACTCTATGAATTAAAAGTTTTTCTTCACGAACACGGGGATTAGCTGGTCTTGCTTTTGCTGCTGAAAGAACAGCCTGTACAGAAATCGAATAAGTCACTGCAATATATCCAAGCGCTATAGGTAAAGCAAATGCTAGAGAAATGTAGATATTTCCCGCAAAAAAGATGTATCCAAAAGAAAAGACTATCCCTATAAATAAAAGTGCCATTAACCCGCATACTACTATTGTTTTTCTTTTGTTTCTTCGAATGTGATCTTCGACAAGTAATTTTTTTTCCATATCTCTCAAAAATAAAAAAAATATTTTTTTAGAATTTTACTTTTGGAACAGCTTTTTCTTCTTTAGGTATCTGAATCATATCACGTGTTTTTTTACCCATTCTTTTTGCAAACCAAAGACCAGGGAAAGTCTCAATTGTATTATTATATGCTAAAACTGAATCATTAAAATGTTGTCTTGCATATGCAACCTTATTTTCTGTATTTGTTAATTCATCTTGTAGATTTAAAAAGTTTTGATTTGCTTTAAGATCAGGATAATTTTCTGCAACAGCAAATAAAGATTTTAAAGCTCCAGTAAGCATGTTATCTGCATCTATATTTTCTTGTGGTGTTTTAGCATTTATCAGAGCAGATCTTGCTTTTGTAACATTTTCAAGAACTTCTTTTTCATGTGCCATATAGCCTTTTACTGTTTCCATCAAGTTTGGTATTAAATCAGCTCTTCTTTTTAGTTGTACATCAATCTGAGACCAGCTATTATCTATCCGATTTTCCATACGGATTATTTTGTTATAATATCCCCAATATAGTAATACGAAGATTGCAACTACTAGGACTATAACAATTAACGCTATCCATTCTATCATAAATTCTCCCTCGTTTTTGCTGCATTAACCATATATATTATATAAATCTAACTATTCGTTATTTTTTATTCTGACTAAAAAGATCGTATGCTTCTTTTGCTGTATATTTTTTATGAACAATTGCATTTACTGCTTTTATCATTGCTACAGGGTTTTTACTCTGAAAGATATTTCTCCCCATATCTACACCTATCGCACCTGAATGTATTGCATCATATGCCATTTTTAAAGCATCTTTTTCTGGTTGTTTTTTACCACCAGCAATAACTATTGGCACTGGACAAGTTTCCACTACTTTTTCAAAGTCTTCACAATAGTAGGTTTTTACAATATGTGCACCTAGTTCTGCTGCCATACGACTAGCAAGTGACAAATATTTTACATCCTTTCCAAGACCTCTACCTACTGCTGTTACAGCAAGTACAGGAATACCATATCTTTCACATACATCTATATATTCAGACATACCAAGAATTGTATCCCTTTCAAAGGGTTGACCTACAAGTATTGAAAAAGCAACGCCTGAAACATTTAAACGTATTGCATCCTCTATATCAACTGCTATCCCTTCATGTAAAAGATTTTCCTTGTTTAATATACTTGTTCCACTTGATACACGTAAAACTATTGGAATATTTGTTTGTGGATCTATATAGTTTCTTAAAGCACCACGTGTAAGCATCAATGTATCTGCATATTTTATCAACGGATCAGTGACTTTTTTTATATTTTCAAGACCTGTTGTTGGCCCCATAAAATATCCATGATCAACTGCAAGCATCACGGTATGTCCATCTTTTGGATTTATTATTTTTGATATTCTGTTTTTCATTCCCCAGTCCATAAAAATCTTTGCCTCCGAAATTAATATAATTTTTAGGATAATAGATAGAGTGATATTTAAATGGTTTGTGCAAAAAAAAATGTAGCACATATTATTGTTTGATTTTCACAGTTTTTATATAATTAATAAGTTTTGAGAAATAATTCTGTATAATAAAAGCTGTGAAAAACATAATTATACTAAAAAATGCTAAATAAAAACCATACCCAAGAGTTAAAAAATTAGTATAATTTAGGTTCATACTGTTTGTGCTATCTGCGGTATCAAAGCTATTATAGACAAGTGCTAATTTAACTATAATACCAAATATGACTACAAAACTGGCATACAAAAAATATATATTCTTTTTATATTCAATTTTCTTAAATCCTTTGTAAACAAAATAAGAAAATAAAATTATAGATGAAATTCTGATTAACAAAGTACAAAAATTTCTTGCAGGGGAGCCTAAAGCAAAAATATTTTCATTTTCATTAATATTTTCATAATATTTGTAAAATAAAAATTCTCCTGTAGGTTCACCTTTTTCTAATTCAATGTTAAACATTAAGTTATATTTTTCATATACAGGTAAATTCTCATTGATTCTGCAATCATATTCTTTATAATGAGATATTAAAGGAGATAAAAATATATAACTTTCTTTTTTACAATTAACTTCAAGTGGTGGATATCCAGTATTTTCATATACATCTGAAAAATCAAAACTAGTTAAAGGTGAAAACAAACATGCAATTGACAGAGAAACAGCAATAATAGCAACTAAATTTAACAATATTTTTTTAAACTCTACTTTCATCGCATCCTGTCCTGCCATGCTTGTAAATATTTTAATTTAATTTAACACTTTTGGCAAAATAAATACTTGCCATATGTAATGGGAAATCTTTTAATTATAAGGTTTGTTATCTACTTTGCATTTTAAAGGGAGGATAAAATTATATGTCAGTTATTAAAAATCTCGAACCAAAGCTTTTATGGAAACAGTTTGATGAAATAAGAAAGATACCTCGTTGTTCTAAACATGAAGAGAAAATTAGAAAATATGTTCTTGATTTTGCAAAAAAACAAAATCTTGAGACAAAAACAGATGATGCAGGAAATGTAGTAATAAAAAAACCTGCAAGTCCTGGAATGAAAAACAAACCAACTGTAGTCCTCCAGGGTCATCTGGATATGGTCTGTGAAAAAAATAGTGATGTTGACCATGATTTTTCAAAAGATCCTATTCAACTTCAAAAAGATGGAGATAAACTTCTTGCAAAAGGAACAACTCTTGGTGCTGATAATGGTATTGGTCTTGCTACATCTCTAGCAATTATGGAAGATAAAAATCTTAAATTAGGACCAATTGAAGCATTGTTTACAGTTGATGAAGAAACAGGTCTTACTGGTGCTTTTTCACTTGGTAAAGATATGCTTGAAGGAAAAATGCTTTTTAATCTTGATAGTGAAGATTGGGGCGTTCTAACTGTTGGATGTGCCGGCGGAGGAGATTCAGATATAAAATTACCTATTAAAAAAGAAAAAACTGGTGGAGCTTTTGCTTGTTTAAATATTAATATTTCTGGTCTTCGCGGAGGACATTCTGGTGTAGATATTCACGAACAGAGAGCAAACGCAGTTAAGCTTCTAACTAGAATTCTTTGGAAGGGATCTGAAAAATTTGGGATAAAAATTGTATCTATAAATGGTGGAGACAAACATAACGCTATACCTCGTGAATCAAATGCAGTTATTTTAGTTGATAAATCAGATAAAAAAGATCTTGAAAATATGATAAAAGATGAAGAAAAAGATATTCTTAATGAAATCAAACCTATTGATCCTGGATTTAAAGTTAAAATTAGTAAAGGAAAAATTGATAAAGTTTTAGATAAAAATTCACAAAATAAGGTCTTGAATCTTCTTAACGGTCTTCCACATGGGGTTCAGAAGATGAGTTATGATATTGAAGGATTAGTTCAGACTTCTACAAATCTAGCAAAAGTAGAAACAGGAGGAGATAATGTTAACATTAAACTTAGTTCTAGAAGTTCTATTATGTCAGAGTTGCAATATCTACGTGATCAGATACGTTCTATCGCAGAGCTTTCGGGTGCTAAAGTAAAAGAAGAGGAATCATACCCCGGTTGGAAACCTGATATGGATTCAGAAATTTTAAAAATTTCAAAAAAAGTCTATAAAGACAGGTATGGTAAAGAACCAAAAGTTGAAGCTATTCATGCAGGTCTTGAATGCGGAATTATTGGTGAAAAATATCCAGGTATGGAAAAGATTAGCATTGGCCCTACAATAAAGTATCCTCATTCACCGGAAGAACAAGTACATATAAGTACAGTCAAAAAATTCTATGATTATTTGTTAGCGATATTAAAAGAGGTGTAAACTCTCTTTTTTTTCTGTTAAATAACTAACCCAGAGTGAATTATAATATATTTAGATATTTTCCAATATTTATAAAAACTATGTCTTCTTTACATTTTTTGGGTTTTATATAAATGAAATTTAGAATTAAAAAAACAGTTATAGTTTTTATTGCAATATTATTATTATCATCTGTCTTAAGTGTCGGAGAAAAGATTAATGATTATGAATATTCTGAGTCTTTTGTAATTACAATATATTCTTGTAATTATTTAGAAAACGTGCAAGAATTCACAAATCATTCATTTCTAATAAAAGTAAATTCTACATATACAACTTCAGAACCAAGCTTTATTATACATAATAGATACAATTACTCTGACTTTTCAATAGATCTTGATCCATGCGGATATAGATATTTAAACATAACTTTTGAAGTATATGAGATAGTTGATGAAGAATACTTTCCCTGTGACCTTGACAAAGACGAGGGTATCGGATTTGGGGAGATAATATATGATTCATATACAGGTCACTGGAACGGAGATGATGAAATAAACGATGACAGCGGATATGGTCGTTTGAATGGCTGTGATGATGGAAGTTTTTATGAATTTGAAAGAGATTTTGAACTATGTTTCTCAATAGATGTAATAGATCCTGATAACGACAATATACCTAGATGGATCGAAGAAAATGTATATTTTACAGACCCGCTTTCTGACGATTCTCAAAGCGATGAAGACAAAGACGATATCCCCCTATTTTGGGAACACAAATGGGGCTATGATCCATTGACTTGGGATGATCATCACACCCTCGATCCAGATAAAGATGGGCTTTCCAATTATGAAGAATATCTTACCTCACAATGGAAATCAGATCCATTTCGTCAAGACATTTTTCTCGAACTTGATCAAATGGAAATAGGACCCAATGGCGAAGGTGCATATGTTCCTAAAAGTTCTCTCATACAGGTCGGTCAAACATATGCTAAAAGAAACATAGTTTTTCATGTAGATGACGGATGCATGGATGGTGGAGAAATTCTACCATATAAAGAAACTATTTGGATGGGAGACGGAAGAAAATATTATAGAGAACATTTCTTAAATAACGATCCTGAAAACTGGAGAAGAGGTGTTTTTAGATATGTATTATTTGTTTACAATCATCTACCAATTAGAGGTATGGAATTTCCTGGAGAAAAAAATATAATATTCTTTTTTTTACCTGGTTTAAACTCTTTTGTGTTATCAACTTCGATTTATGAGATGACAGATAGATCACCTGAAGAATCAACTGCTTTTATGATTCTTCATGAGCTAGGTCACACTTTAGGAATGTGTATGGGAAGACCACTTGGCTGTGATAACCAATTAATGAGATTTAAATTTAGCTTACAAAGGATACTTTTCAAAAATTATAAATCTGTAATGAACTACAAATACGCATATTCAATACTTGATTATTCAGATGGAAGTCATGGTATAGGAGATTATGATGATTGGGGTAATTTGGATCTAACTTATTTTCAGCCAAGAGGAGCAAGATAACAAAATATTTTTGTATTTTTAAAATAATTAGAGATACTTACTCCAAGATTTTAAGAATAGAAAACACATTTTGTTAATTTATAGTATGCGGATATGATCTAGTGGTATGATAATGGCTTCCCAAGCCATTTGCTCGGGTTCAAATCCCGGTATCCGCATGATTAATGAATAAGATTTAATTATGAAGTATATATTCCAATTAGCAATCACTGGAGTTGAAAACATCGGAAAAGTAAAAGCAAAAGTTGGAGATAGAGTAGAAATAATCGAAATGGAAGATTCATTAACAAGATTAAAAAAAGGCGATCAAGGAAAAGTTATAAGAATAGATGAAGAAGAAGATCTAATATGGGTCGACTGGGATAACGGAGAGAGACTTGCTCTTCTTGCAGATATCGATAAATACAAGATAGTAAAAAAGAAGAAATCCTGAAGATAAAAGACTAACAATTACGACATTAGAATAAAGTTTTTTGTTTTACAATATCTTCAATATTTTGAAATTTTTCAAGTACTTTTTTAACTCTATCTTCTGAAAACTGATGTTTATCACAAAGAATAGATAAAACCTTTTCATTATTAGGTGGATGCCATTCTAGTTTGTAATCATCTGTAGTTTCTGGTTCAAGAAAGATTTTTCTTATCTCTTTTATCTCATCAAAAGTAGGAGAACTATCAGAACCTATCTTTGCAATAGCATTTTCCACATTACCATTATTTTTTATTAAATCAAGGCTTTTTTTAGGGCCAATTCCTTTAATTCCGTCATTAAAATCTGTTCCAATTAAAATTGCCATATCAACAAGTTGTCTCTGAGTTATACCATGTCGTTTAAGGTTAGGTTTTAATCTTATAAGTTCTGGATTTACTTTTACATATGATTTTTTTCCAGGTAGTTTTCTTCTAGATGAAGATGTTAAATTACGAATTAATATAGGTGAACCTAAAAGAAGGCAATCAAAATCCTGGGAACCAACGGCATATGTATCATTTTTTTTAACCATATAGCTTGCTTGTGCTTCACCTTCAGATGGAGCAATCATATAAGGAATTCCAAGAGCAGAAAGAAGTTCTATACTCTGCTTTATAATTTCATCTGTCACACGGGATGTTTGTTGTGCTTTTGTTCTTGCTTTTACTAAATCTCCTTTTTCAAGTGCTTCTTCATATTCTTTTTGTGCTATTTCTTTTCTTTTTTTTCTTTGATTTAATGTTTTTTCTTTTAATGGATGTGGTTTTCCATCAAAAATAAATACAGGTTTTATTTTAGATTCAATAAGATTAGAGGTTCTATAAATAAGTCCAGATAGATGACTGGTAATCCTTCCGTTAGAATCTTTTAAAGGTGAACCATCCCTACTTCTGATAATTGATAAAAACTGATGCAATACATTATGTGCATCAATAACAATTATCCTATCACGAAGATCTTTATAGGATATTTTTTCTTTTTTAAATAAACTACCAATATCTACTCCCATTTTTTTCTAAAAAAGATAATATTTCTATTAAATAAGAATTTAACCCACAAAAGTTCGAAGGATTTAAACAATAAAAATATATTCCAGTTTTTTGATGAAACGAAATTTAATCTCAATGTTTGATGTAAAAGATGATTTAGAAGAAATTATTGATTTAGCTATAAAACTAAAAAACAAATCAAAATCTGGTGAAAAAATAGAACTACTTAAAGGAAAAACTCTTGGCATGATTTTTGAAAAAAGTAGTACACGTACAAGGGTAAGTTTTGAAACAGGTATGACAAAACTTGGTGGCCATGCAATCTTTCTTGGAAAAGACG
Source organism: uncultured Thermoplasmatales archaeon (assembly GCA_964481275.1). GTDB lineage: Archaea > Thermoplasmatota > E2 > DHVEG-1 > DHVEG-1 > CAYZTD01. The sequence goes on along the minus strand of CAYZTD010000015.1, from coordinate 796 downwards.
ATATTCAACTTGGAAGAGGAGAAACAATTGAAGATACCGCACTTGTTCTATCTCGATATGTTGATATTATCATGTATAGGGCTATGAAAAATGAAGATATGAAAGAACTAGCAAAACATGCAAAGGTTCCAGTAATTTCAGGACTTGATGATAAAGAACATCCCTGCCAGGTTGTAACAGATCTTATGACAATTAAAGAACATAAAGGCAAATTAAAAGGGTTGAAATTTGTTTATATTGGTGATGGTAAAAACAACATGGCTCATTCTTATTTACTTGGCTGTGCAATTTCTGGAATGAATGTAAAAATTGTTACACCAAAAAAATATTTTCCAGATGAATTTTATGTGGATAAAGCAAAGAGTTTTGGTGTTAAAGTAGAAATAACTGATAAAGTAAAAGATTCAACAAAAGATGCTGATGTAGTAGCAACTGATACATGGGTTTCAATGGGTGATGAAAAAGAAAAACAAAGGCGTCTTAAAGATTTTAGAGGATATACAATAAGTAAAGAATTAATGGATAAAACAAAAAAAGATGCGGTTTTTTTACATTGTCTTCCTGCATATTACGGTTATGAAGTTACAAAAGAAGTTGCACATGGTCCTAAATCTGTAATATTTGATGAAGCAGAGAATAGAATGTGGGCTCAGATAGCAATAATGGTAACTTTATCTAGATAATTAAAAAGAATTTATAAAAACTATTTTTTAAGAAAAATTATAAAAATTTAGGGTGCACTGTAAAAATAACAAAACAAACATTTTAACACATTGGGTTTAAATACCAAAAAAAA
>CAYZTD010000014.1:0-26674 GCA_964481275.1 uncultured Thermoplasmatales archaeon | reverse complement strand
GGGTCTTATACTATCGTTTCAGACCGCGCAGTATTCCCAGCCTGTTAATAAAAAAGAAACTAATACGATAAGTACTGCCTCAGATGAAGAAAAACCCATATATCTAAAAGCTTTAGTAAGAGTTAGATAAAAAATATATATAAAAATAACAGGTAAACTAACATAAAGAAGCCATAAACCAATATTTATCAGATTTAAACCAAAAACTACATACATAAATAAAATCTTGATATGGATATCATTTATAAACTTTAGTTATATAACCGTTTAAAAGAACCAAGTGATATCAATGAGTAATTTTCTAAAAAAAGAATGCAATCTTAAATACTTTCATAATAACAATTACTTTAGAAAAAAATGTAAAAAATGCGGAGCATATTACTGGACATTAGATAAAGATTCGGAGTTATGCGGCGATCAACCCTGTGTTAAATTTAGTTTTATAAAAAAACCACTTGGGAAAAAATCTTTTACGTTATCTGATGTAAGAGAGAGTTTTCTTACTTTTTTTGAAAAAAATAACCATACACGTCTAAATTATCCTGAAACAGGAGAGAGATGCCCTGTTGTTGCAAGATGGAGAACAGATATATACCTTACAATTGCATCTATAGCAGATTTTCAACCACATGTCACATCAGGTAAAGTTCCTGCACCAGCAAATCCTTTAGTTATATCTCAACCATGTATAAGACTAAACGATTTAGAGGAAGTAGGAGTCAGTGGGAGACATCTTACAACATTTGAAATGATGGGGCATCATGCTTTTAATAAAAATAATGATGAGATATATTTCAAAGAAAAAACTGTTAGATTATGTGACAAATATTTCACCGAATACATTGGGATTCCAAGAGAAAAAATCAATTATAAAGAACAGCTATGGTTTGGAGGAGGAAACGCAGGTCCATGTCTTGAAGTCCTTGCATCAGGTTTAGAAATTGCAACCCTTGTTTTTATGAATATGAAAGAGGATAAAAATGGTGACTTTGAAATTGAAGGTAAAAAATATTCAAAAAATCCTTTAAATATTGTAGATACTGGTTATGGACTAGAAAGGATAGCTTGGATTACAAAAGGTACAGAAACAATATATGAAAGTGTTTTTCCAGAGATAATAGATTGGATAAAAAAACACTGTAAATACAAAAAAAATATGAGCGATATTTATTCTCTTGCAGATCATTCAAAATGCCTTTCTTTTATGCTTGGAGATGGAATTGTTCCATCAAATGTGAAATCAGGTTATCTGGCTAGATTGATTATTAGACGATCTCTTAGATTTATAGATCAAATTAAACTTGATAAATCGTTGAGAGATATTGTTGAATTACATCTTGATTTATTAGAAAAAAAATTTCCCTCTTTAAAAGAAAATAAAAAACAGATAGGTGAAATTTTAGATATTGAATCCAAACGTTATTTTGATACACTAGATAAAGGTAAAAATCTTGTTAAAAGAATTCTTAGCGAGAAAAAAACAATAGATGAAAAAGAGTTGATTACTCTTTATGATACCCATGGTATGCCACCTGAGATCGTTAAAAAAATATCTTTAGAAAATGGTGTAGATGTAAATATCCCAAATAACTTTGAATCAATGGTAGCTGAGCTTCACTCTCATCAGGATAAGGAAGAAACATGTAAAGAAAAAATCGAAGAACTCCCTGAAACCGAGCCTTTGTATTATAAAAACCACTATACAAAAGAATTTAATGCAAAAGTTCTAAGAGTAAAAATAGTAAAGAATTATTCAGAAGTAGTTTTAGACAAAACAGCTTTTTATCCAGAAGGTGGTGGGCAACCAAGCGATATTGGTTTTCTGGAAAAAAACGGTAAAAGATATAAAGTTAAAAATGTAAAAAAAGTAAACGACTCTATAGTACATTTAGTTAAAGGAAAACTAGAAAAAAATGATAATGTAAAAGGAAAGATTGATTGGGATCACAGATATAACCTTATGAAACATCATACTGGAACACACGTAGTAAATGGTGCATTAAGAAAAGTATTAGGTAAACATGTTTGGCAGGCTGGATCTCAACTGAATATACAGGATGCTCGTTTTGATTATTCACATTATAAACTTTTAAGTGAAAAAGAAATCAAAAAAATAGAAAGAACAGCAAATGAATTTGTAAAACAAAAAGTAGATGTTGAAAAAAAGATAATGGATAGAAATTCTGCAGAAAAAACATATGGTTTTAGACTATATCAAGGAGGTGTACCACCAGGAAACAAAATACGTGTTTTAGATATACCTGGAATTGATGTCGAAGCATGCGGAGGTACACATTTAGATAACATAGGTGAAATAGAAAAAATAAGAATAATTAAATCTGAACGAATACAGGATGGAGTAAATAGAATCATTTTTGCCGCAGGAAAAATGGCAGATTTATATAAAGCAAAAGAAAAAGAAACTTATAATGAAATTGTAGATTTACTAAAACCTTTTTTTGAAATAAAAGAACATGAAAATATATCTAATCAACTAAAAGAAGTTTCAAAAACATTTTCTGTTCAAATAGATCAGCTTGATAAAACAATCAAACGGTTCTTAAAAGAAACTGAAATTAAACAAAAAATAAAAGTAGAAAATCTAAAAACTGCCTGTGAAAAACTTTTTAATAAATGGAAAAAAACACAGAAAGAAAAAAAGAAGGTATCATCAGATGAGATACAAGATTTATTAGAAAAGGCAGAAAAAATATCAGATGGTACAAAGATTATAACTGCAATCACATCAAATGATGCAGTATCAGTTGCAGGAAAACTTGTCAAAAAAGAAAAAATTGTAGCCCATATATATGACGGGAAAAAACTTGTTTCTATAGCCTCTAAAGATATAGATATCGATCTTAGAAAGATCGCCCCAATAATAGGTAAAGTCCTTGGGGGATCAGGTGGAGGAAAAACTCATATGACACAATGTGGCGGACCTAACAAAAATAGAGTCAACGAAGCGCTTAAAAAAGCAAAAAATTTAACAAAAGAAAGATTGGTATAGAAAATAATTTTTTATTAAAGTGGCCACATTATATGGACAGCTGTAACAATTACAACAGTTGCAATACACATACCTGCAACAAGCCAAGGTGGTATTCTAAGTGAAGTTTTTTCTTCAGCATCAAAATATCTAATTAGACCTGCTGCGGAATGAAAACCGCCACCTTTATCTTTTTTTGCCATTATTTAAATCCTCTTTATTTACTCTGTTTAATAACGCATAGTATTTAGATATTTAGATTTTACTATTAAGAAAAAAATGATTTTTGAGCAAACAACTATATATAATATTTATATACATGATTTTAAGGTGTAAGACGAATGAAAGAAGTTGAGGCTCTCATAAAAAAAGCATTAAAATTAAAAGAGGGTGGACTAACCGAGCATGAAATAGCAGACGAGTTAAATATCTCTAGAGAAACAGCATCATGGCTTTTAAGTAAAGGAAAAGAGAAAAAGCCAGAAGGAGATATAAAAATAGGTTGGCGTTCTATAGGAGTATATCCTAATAGAATCAGCTTTATATCAGATGCACTGTGCGATATTGCTTTAGAAGAATGCGAAGATGTCGACACAGTGGTAGGTGTAGCAATAAATGGTATACCATTTGCAACAGCACTAGCAGATAAACTTGGTCTTGAAATGGCTGTATTTAGACCACATCACGAAAAAAGTGGTGCATTTTCTTCAAATTATGCAACTGTAAAAAACAAAAAAGTAATAATTGTAGATGATGTAGTAGGAACAGGTAATACATTCAGAAACACAATTAATGCAACAAAAGCAGAAAAAGGAAAACCAGTTTTATGTCTGTCTGTAATAAATAAAACAGCTATGGATAAAATAAGCGACATAAAATTAAGAGCGTTGATTAGAACTAGACTACTCTAAAAAAATTCTTTAAATTTCTATATTTGGAGAGCAAAATAAATGCATTGGGCACATGTTTTAGCAGAAGATTTATTAAAAGAAAAAAAGAAACATATTTTAGCAACAGGTATAACTCCATCAGGTCCAATCCATATAGGAAATATGAGAGAGGTACTTACAACTGACGCCATATATAGAGCAGTTTTAAAAAAGAAGGGAAAAGCAGAGTTAATATATATAGCAGATGATTTTGATAATCTTAGAAAAGTATATCCATTCTTACCAAAAAAATATGAAAAATATGTTGGAATGCCAATTTCTGAAATACCATGTCCCTGTGGAAAACATAAAAATTATGCAGATCATTATCTTACTTCTTTTCTAGATTCTTTAGAAGAACTAGGTATAAAACCAAAAGTTTACCGCGCAAGTGAAATGTACAAAAAAGGAATGTACAAAGATGCAATTCAAACAGCACTTGATAATACACAAAAAATTAGAAAGATAATAGAGAGAGTTTCAAAAAGAAAACTTCCAAAAAAATGGATCCCTTTTAATATATTATGTAAGAATTGCGGGAAAATTACAACAGCAAAACCAGTTCTTTATAGTTATCCATATGTAGAATATGAATGTGATTGTGGATATGAAGGAAAAGTAGATATTAGAGAAGGAGGCATAGGAAAACTACCATGGAGAGTAGATTGGCCTGCAAGATGGAAAATATTAAAAGTAACATTTGAACCATTTGGAAAAGATCATGGAACAGTAGGTGGCACACATGATACAGGTGTTGCAATCGCAAAAGAAATCTATGATTATAAACCACCAAAATATACTATGTATGAATTTATTCTACTGAAAGGAAAAGGAGCAATGCACAGTTCTAAAGGAACAGCACTTTCTGCAGAAGAAATGTTAAAAATGACCCCGCCAGAAGTATTAAGATTTTTGTTGATGAATAACAAACCAAATAAACACATTGCTTTTGATTCCGGAATTGGTTTGTTAAATCTAGTAGATGACTATGATAAAGTTGAAAGAGTATATTTTGGAAAAGAAGAAAAAGAAAAAGGAATGAAGGATCTTAAAGCAGTATATGAACTTTCACAACCTTATGACATTCCAGAAGAAATGCCTTATCAATTGTCATATAGACATCTTGTAACATTAGTTCAAATCGCTGAAAATTGGAAGGATTTAAAAAAGATATTAATACGAACAAAACAGATACCAGATGATTTAAATAAAACAGATGAAAAATTATTAGAAAAAAGAGCAGAACATGCAAGATACTGGGTAAAAAACTTTGCTCCAGAAATGGTAAAATTTAAAGTACAACAGAAAAAGCCAGATATAAAACTTGAAAATGATCAAATAGAATTTCTAAAAACACTATATGACAAACTATCAAAAATTGAATGGAAAGCAGATAACATACATAACGCTATATATGAAACAACCCAGAAAAAAGATATAGCTCCAAAAAAAGCATTTACCACAATATATCAAATAATACTTGGAAAAAATAAAGGACCACGTGCAGGATATTTCTTATCAAATTTAGATGAAAAATTTATTTTAAAAAGAATAAAAGAGGTAGTTGAATAATCACTTTTTATTTAAAATAAAAAAACAGTGAATTTATGAAATTTTATATAGAAACTTATGGTTGTACTGCAAATAAAGCTGATGAAAGTTTAATTAAAGGTGTAATAAAAAAAAATAATCACCAAATTGTTAAAAAACTACAAGATGCTGATATCTTAGTAATTCTAACTTGTACAGTTATTGATACGACAGAACAAAGAATGCTATCTAGAATTAAAAAAATTAAAAAAACAGGGAAAAAAATAGTTGTTGCAGGATGTATGGCATCTGTCAGAAAAGAAATAGTAAAAAAGATTTTACCAAAAGCAATTTTTTTACCACCTCAATATTCGCATCATTTATTAGATGTGATAGAAAAGAAAAATATTAATTTTAAAGCAAAAGACAAAACATCAATTCCAAAATATTTTGAAAAAAAAATTGCATCAATTGCTATTTCAGAAGGATGCAGGTTTAGATGTTCTTATTGTATAACATGTCTTGCAAGAGGAAAGTTAAAAAGTTATCCAATAAGTGATATTAAAAAAGATATAAATGAAGCCGTAAAAAACAATTGTTTTGAAATACAAATTACTTCACAAGATACAAGCTCATATGGTTTCGATATAGAAACTAATCTAGAAATATTACTAAAAAACATTGTACAAGTAAATGGAAAATATAGAATTAGAGTAGGTATGATGAATCCATATACTTGTATTTTAAATCTTAAGTCAATAATAGATGGTTATAAAAACTCTAAAATATACAAATTTTTACATCTTCCTGTGCAATCAGGAGATCAAGAAATACTTAAAAAGATGAACAGAAAATATTCAGTAGAAGAGTTTAAAAAAATAATTAAAGAATTTAAAAAAAATTATCCAGATATTACTATCTCTACAGATGTAATAGTTGGGTTTCCAACTGAAACAGATGAACAATTTGATAAAACAGTTGATCTAATAAAAGAAATAAGACCAGATATAACAAATATAACAAGATACTCTGCCAGACCTTATACAAAAGCAAAGAAAATGAAAGGAAGGATAAAAACAGAGATAGCAAAAAATAGATCAAAAATTATGACAGATATCTGTAAAAAAATATCAAAAGAAAAAAATAAAGAAAATATAGATAAAACATATAATGTTTTAATTTTAGAAAAAAGAAAAAAGAATGAATTTTTTGGAAGAACAGAAAACTATAAACCAGTTATAATAAAAGAAGATGCGGGAATCGGAGAAATAGTTCCAACAAAAATTATTGATTCATACCAAACTCATCTTGTCGGAAGTATTATATAGACTAATAATTATTTATTTTTCTGTGGAAGGGATGATTAAAGTAGGTATTAACGGATTCGGAAGAATAGGAAGAAATACTCTCCGTGCAGCATTTGGACATTCAAAATATGGAAAGAAATTTGAAATAGTTGCCATAAATGATCTTGGTAACACAAAAACATTATCTCATTTATTAAAATATGATTCCATCTATGGAAAGTTCAACGGAAATATTGATTTAAAAGATGATGGATTAGAGGTAAATGGCCATTACATTAAATTCTTATCACAAGTAAATCCTTCAAAACTACCCTGGAAAGAACTAGATATCGATGTTGTTGTTGAATCCACGGGTATTTTCAGAAAAAGGGAAGATGCAAAAAAGCATCTAGATGCTGGTGCAAAAAAAGTAATAATATCTGCTCCAGCAAAAAATCCTGATATAACAGTTGTACTTGGTGTAAACGAACAAGAATATAACTATGAAAAACACAATATAATTTCAAATGCATCTTGTACAACAAATAGTCTTGCACCACCAGTAAAAATACTAAATGAAACATTTGGAATAAAACAAGGATTCATGACTACAATACATTCCTACACTGGTGATCAAAGAATCCTTGATTTCCCACATAAAGATTTAAGACGTGCTAGAGCCGCTGCTGTATCAATCATCCCTACCACTACAGGTGCAGCAAGAGCAACTGCCCTAGTTATCCCAGAACTAAAAGGAAAAATAGATGGTATGGCAGTAAGAGTTCCTACACCAGATGGATCACTAACAGATTTTACATGTTTACTTAAAAAAGAAACAAGTGCCGAAGAAGTAAATAATCTTTTTAAACAAGCATCAAAAAACAGTTTAAAAGGAATTCTAGGATACACAGAAGAACCACTAGTATCAACAGATATTATCGGCAATCCACATTCTGCAATAATAGATGCGATGAGTACAAGTATAAATGGGGAAAAAGGTAACTTTCTAAAGATTTTATCATGGTATGATAACGAATGGGGATACTCATGTAGATTAGTTGATTTGATAAATTACATATTTGTAAATAATTCAAAATCTTTAAGTGAATTAAAAATAGCAGAAACAGTTAAATAAAATTATTTTTGAATATATTTATATAAAGTATTTTTATATGACTTTTTGGGAGGTTCAGATATTTATGAAAGAATATAATACACTTGATGATTTTGAATTAGAAGGAAAGACTGTACTTTTACGTGTAGATTTTAATATGCCTTTAGATAAAGAAAATTTTGAAATAATAGATGATACAAGAATAGAGAGAGCTTTACCTACAATCAGAGAATTAGTTGAAAATAATGCAAAAACAGTAATTATTGCTCATCAGGGAAGAAAAGGCAGTTGGGATTTTACAAATCTTAAAAAACATGCAGAGAAATTAGAAGAGTTAGTTGGAAGAGAAGTAAAATTTGTAGAAGATATATATAAAGAAAAAGCAAAAAACTCTATTAAAAATATGAATAAAAAAGATATTTTAGTACTTGATAATGTTAGAAAGCTAGATTATGAAACAGATGAAAAAACAGCTGAAGAACATTCAAAAACAGAACTAGTTAAAAATTTGACTCCACTTGCAGATATATTTGTAAATGATGCTTTTGCAGCAGCACATAGAGCACAATGTTCACTAATTGGTTTTACACCTGTGCTTCCTTCTGCTGCTGGAAGACTTCTTGAAAAGGAGCTTACGACTCTTAGTAAAATAATTGAAAATCCAGAAAAACCATCGGTTTTTTTGTTTGGTGGTGCAAAATTTTCAGATATTGTTACAACAATAGAAAGAGTTTTAGATAATAGTATTGCAGATAAAATACTTTTAACAGGGCTTCCTGCAAATGCATTTTTAAAATCTGAAGGTTATAAGCTAGGAAAAGAAAACGAAAAAATGCTGAATAAAGAAGGAAAAAAAGAACAAATTGATGAAATTAAAAAACTTCTTTCAAAATATAATGATGAAATATATCTACCAATAGATTTTGCAATATCTAAAAATAACAAAAGAAATGAGATAGATATAGATTGCTTACCTACAAATAATAGTCTTTTTGATATAGGAACAAAAACTATTGATAAATTCAAGGAAATACTAAAGGATGCAAAAACAATTTTTCTTTCTGGACCGTGTGGAGTATTCGAAGAAGATATTTTTATGAAAGGTACACAAGAAATTTTTACTTTTGTTTCAGAATTAGATGCGTTTTCTATCGTTGGTGGAGGTCATACTGTAGCTGCTGTTAAAAAAATCGGGATTCAAAATAATATATCTCATATAAGTACAGGTGGGGGATCACTTGAAAAATTCATGATGGGGAAAAAATTACCTGTTATTGAGGCTCTAAAAAAATCAAAAATAAAGTATTTGAAAAAAGTATGATAAAAAAATATCAAAAATCTTTTTTCTATAATTTTAAAAATAATACATTAGGGCTGGTAGATCAGCTCGGAAGATCGCTACCTTCGCAAGGTAGAGGCCGCGGGTTCAAATCCCGCCCAGTCCATACTAATCTATTTATTTAATTTTTCAAATTCTTCATCAGAATTGATATGAGATACAACGATAGGAGCAGGTTTTCTTTTATTTTTCTTATTTACTATTTCATCTACTTCTCTTAAAATAATATTAACATTAGGACCACATTTTTTGCGGTAAACTTTCTTAATATTATCTGATATTTTTTCAAAAGAAGGAGGTTTATCTTTCAAATCTTTATCAATTACAAGTAAAATTTCAATTTCATTTACTTTGTTTTGAATTATTTGATATTTTTTAACTTTGAAAGTATTTAATTTATGAAGAACCGGGCTAATAAAACAAAACGCACCCGGAGGAAATATTTTTCCATTTGGTAGAATTATATTTGCTCTTTTTCTACCCTCAAGTTTTTCTATAACAGGTGTTTCAAGTCCACAACTACACGTTTTTGAAGAAGATAATTTTATCCAATCATCCATACCAATATATCTAACTATAGGTGTCCCACCAACAAATAACCTTGTAAGTACCACCCGACCTCTCTTGCCAGATGAAACAATATTATTATTCTTATCAATTGCTTCAAGATAATAACAATCAGAATGTATATGCCAAGTATTTTTTAGACATTCAATTCCAAAACCTCCAGAAGCTTCAACTGATGAATAAAAATTAAGCATCCTACAATCAAAGGAATCCTCAACATATGATTTTGTATAATTATCAAGAATTGCACCTCCAACAAGACATATCTTGGGTTTAAGATTTTTAGCATTACCTTTTCTTTTTAGATATGCTAGATGTTGATATATTGCAGGATAAGAAGAGATTATATCTGGTTTAAAATCATCAAGTTTTTTTAAAATTTCCTTTATAGGTGTATTAACATCAATATTTAAGGATTTATTTTTTCTTGTAAATTTTTTAAGATATTTAGTAAAATGATTTTCTGTAACTAGATCATATCTATTCTCAGAAAAGTTACCTAAATGGGCAATTTTTGCATCTCTACCATTTAAACCTAATATTTTCATATCACGAAGAACAAGAGCGATATTTTTACTCATTATTTTAAAATCTGTAAAAAGTCTTATTGGTTTTCCAGTAGTCCCGCCAGTACATACCATATACTCTTTTTTTTGATTAATACCTATTGGTAATATATCATTAGGATATCCTTTTTTAATATCATCTTTTGAGATAAACGGTAGTTTTTTAATATCTTCAATTTTTTTGATATCACTTGGATGAATCCCTTCTTTTTTGTATTTTTTATGATAAAGCGGGACAGTATACGCATATTTTACTACCTTTTTTAATGCTTTACCTTGATATCTTTTAAGTTCTTCATGATTCATTTTAAAAATTCTATTTGTATCAAAATAAATATTTTCTAGAAAAGTAAAAGTATTAATAGGATTTAAAAATGGATTCATATTATCTTACATCATCATTAAAATATATATCATTCTTATTTTTCCTCTTCCACTTCCGGATAACCTTCACCTTTTAACATGTCAATATTTTGCATATCATATGCAAAAGGAGGAAACATATCAGATATCCTAGTTGCTAAAACTTGAATCAAAGGAAATTGGATAATTCTTTTTTCTTTTTTTACACCTTTGATTATCCTTTTAGCAGCATCCTGAGATGAAACAGAGCCTTTTCTTTCATAATCTTCAATCATTGGTGTTTCAACAGAACCAGGTTTTATGGTGATTACAGATATATTGTAATTATTTTTACTTTCAACACGAAGACTTTCCATAAGCCAACTTATGGCTGCTTTACTTGCACCATAAGCACCCCACCCAGGAACACCTCTTTTATCAGGTAAGGTAGAAGTCACTGCAATAACAGATTTATCCTGTTTTTTCATTATAGGAAATAAATATTCTAAAAAATAAACAGTTCCAAAAAAGTTTACTTCCATTGTTTTTGTTATTATGTTTCCGTCAAAAGTTTCGATAGGATTTGGAATTAATATACCTGCATTAAGAAAAGTTACATCTATTCTTCCAAATTTATCTTTTGTAAATTCAATTGCACTTTTTACATCTGTTTTTTTTGTAACATCACATTTTTTGTAAATACATTCAGATTTATTCTTTTTTACTTTCTTTGATAATTTTTCTAATTTATCTTTATTTCTTGCAAAAATTGCAATTTTACATCTTTCTTTTGATAATTCTTCAACCAGTGCTTCACCTATACCACCAGTTGCTCCTGTAACTAAAACTACTTTGTCTTTAAATTCCATATTCATCACTAGTTATTTTTTTAAACAGCATTATTAGATTTTAATTATATAGCCCTTAAAGTATATAAAAATATTTGTAATTTTAATACGGGATTAACGATAATTTTTATATAGATAGGCTATTATCGCTATTCTTAAAATAAACACAAGAGTCATTTAACCGAGGAAAACTAAATACATGAAAGATACACAAAAAGTGGTTGTAATTGGCCTTGACGGCGGTACACTTGATCTAATGAAGCCATGGATAAAGAAAGATGAACTTCCAACTTTCAAAGAAATTGTAAAAAATGGAGTTCATGGAAAATTAAGATCAACAACGCCTTATTATAGTGCTCCTGCTTGGGTATCCATATCCACTGGATGTAATCCAGGTAAACATGGAATATATGATTTTTTTAGAACAGATTCTTACAAAAAAAAGATAATAAACTCGAGATTGAGAAGAGTAGATGCTATATGGAATATTTTAACAAATAATGATAAAAAAAGTATTGTTGTAAATGTTCCAGGAACATATCCGCCCGATAAAATAAATGGATTTATGATAACGGGACTTTTAACACCATCATATGACTCTAACTTTACATATCCAAATGATTTAAAAAAGAGATTGGTAAAAGATGATATTGGTACATACCAACTTGAAAGGGTAACAGTTGATGATTTACCTAAAAACTTAACAGCAAGATATGCACCTGAAAAACTTGCAGAACAAATCAACAATATATCAGCGTCTCATGCACATGTAACAATGAAACTAATGAAAGAATGTAATTGGGATTTTACAATGATGGTTTTTAGAGGAACTGATGATATACAGCATCTTTTATGGAATAGAAAAGATTTGATTTTATCTTGTTATAAAAAAGCCGATTTATATATAGGTGAAATGATTAAAAATAATCCTGATGTGCAATTCGTAATTGTTTCAGATCACGGATTTGGTCTTGCCAAAAAATATGTCTATATAAATAATGCTTTGTATAATGCAGGATATATTAAGACAATATCAGACCCTGCAAAAAGTTTTTACACAATAGCAAATATGATTTTTGAAAAAATAAGTAGATTTATATTCCATCTTGTACCAATTCAAAAGATAGTTAGAACATCGATTGGTAGAAAACTTATATTATCATCAATATCTGGAAGTAATATTGATTTTTCAAAAACAGCTGGTTTTTATTTTTCAGTATGCTCAAGAGGAATTAGGATAACATTAAAAGATAAATATCAAACAGGAATTGTAAAAAAAGAAGATTATGAAAAGATTAGAAAAGAGATTATTGGCTTTATTTCAAATTTAAGAGATCCTGAGGCAAATGAAAAGATAGTTAAAAAAATCTATACTTTTGAAGAAATATACGGAAAAGATGCACAAAACGACCCGCTTGATATAATATTTGATCTAAAAGAAGAATACAGTGCTCAAGAACTACTTCAGCCGCCAAAAGATATTTTAATTAGAGAAAAAGGTAAACTTACAGTTTTTTCTAAACCAGGTTTTTATGATTGGATAGGTGATCATAGACCATATGGAATACTGTTTATGTATGGAAAAAACATAAAAAAAGATGAAAAAATTGATGCGAATGTAGTAGATATTGTTCCAACAGTGCTTGCATCAATGAATATACCAATACCAAACAACATTGATGGAAATGTAATTAAAGATGCATTTGTCAAAAAACCTACTATCAAAAAAGTTGATGTTTCATATAAAAAAAATAATGTTTTAAACAACTCAGAACTGGAAAAAATCAAAAAATTACGTCAATTTATGAAAAAATAAGCAAATAAAGTAAAAAACTTTTAAATATAACTTATCTATAAAAACATTCTAAAAGGGAAAAGTAATGTAAAATAAAACAAAAAGTTATTTTCCATTAAATATATATTGAAGTGAATAAATATGAAAATTTTACTTATAATGCCGCATCCAAATCCAAAAAGAAATTTTCTAACAAAATTTCAATATCCATGTTTAACATTACAACAAATAGCTGGAATAACACCAAGAGAACATGAAGTTGAAATTGCCGATGAAAGATATATTGATATAGATTTTAATAAAAAATATGATCTTATTGGAATATCGACTCTTACATACAATTCGATTAGAGGATATGAAATTGCAAATATTTTTAGAAAAAAAGGAATACCAGTTGTTTTTGGTGGGTACCACGCATCACTTATGCCAGATGAAGTAAAAAAACATGCAGATAGTGTTGTAATAGGAGAAGCAGAATATACATGGCCAAAACTACTAGAAGATGTTAAAAAAGGTCAATTAAAAAAGGTATATAAATCTGATAAACTAGTTAAACCAGAGGATATACCTCCGGCAAGACATGACATAGGTGTTTTTACAGCTTGGGAAGCAATACAATCATCAAGAGGATGCCCCACAGGTTGTGAATTTTGTGCAATGCAAAAAATTGAAGGACCTGTATTCAGAGCAAGACCTGTAGAAAATATGGTAGATGAGGTAGAAAAGATAAAATCCAAATCGGTATTTTTTGCAGATGCAAGTCTAACAATCAGCCCCCCTTATTCAAAAAAACTATTCAAAGCGTTAAAAACAACAAATAAAAAATTTCATTGTTTTGGAAATATAAATGTTTTATCAAGAGATGATGAACTATTAACAATAGCAAAAGATGCAGGTGTTGACAGATGGTATCTTGGAATCGAATCAATTTCACAAGAAAATATAAATCAAGCAGGAAAGAGTACAAATAAAGTTAGTAACTATGAAAAAGCCATTAAAAAAATTAAGGACCATGGAATGGATATAACAGGTTTTTTCATTTTTGGACTTGACCACGATACCCCTGAAACATTTAAAAAAACATTAGATACAATTAATAATTGGCATCTCGATTCTGCATCATTTAGTATTGTGACACCCTATCCAGGCACTAGATTATTTGATCGATTCGAAAAAGAAGGTAGAATTACAAATTATGATTGGTCTAGATATGAGGAAGGTAAAGTAAACTATAAACCAACAGAACTTACTGAAGAAGAATTATTAGAAGGTATTCGATATGTTGCCAGAAATTTCTTTTCTGTTAGAGCATCACTTAAAAGGAGTTTTAATAGATATCATCTAAACCCTGTTGATGGTGTTGTCACATTTTTTGGCAATATGGCCTTGAGATATTTCTATAAAAACGAAAAATTGGATATTTAAAGATGTGAAAAAATGAAAATACTTCTTATATTCCCAGGAATAGAACACGGCGTCACAACATTTAGCGATAGAGGTGGATGGGCCCCAATATTATTTGGATATCCGGCAATTACCTTACCACATCTTGCAGCCCTAGTTCCCAAAGGACATGAAGTTGAGATAATTAATGAAAATTATGACAAAATTGATTTTGATGCAGACGCAGATTTAGTTGGAATAACTTCTCTTACAATGACTGCGCCTCGTGTTTATAGAATTGCAGATGAATTCAGAAAACGTGGAAAAACAGTTGTTATAGGAGGATTTCATGCATCAGCATTACCTGAAGAAGCAAAAGAACATGCTGATAGTGTTGTAGTTGGAGAAGGAGACATTAGTTTTCCTAAATTGATTAAAGATTTTGAAAAAGGAAAACTAAAACCATTTTATTATGCAGATGAAGAGGTAGATATGTCCAGTCTTCCCCAAATAAGAAGAGATTTAATTAAGCATGCACCAATTGCAGGTGGAGTTCAATCAACAAGAGGTTGCCAACATAAATGTGAGTTTTGTGCAATCACAAGTTTTTATAAACATGGTATGAAACAAAGACCTGTAGAAAAGGTAGTCGATGAGATAGAAGAAATGCCAAACAAAATATTCTTACTTCATGACCCTCATCTTACATCTAATCCAAAATATGCAAGAGATCTTTTCAAAGAGTTAATTAGAAGAAAAATCAACAAAGGATGGATTGCAAATGGCACTTCAGGTGTTCTTGGAGTAATTGATGATGAATTTTTAAGACTTGCAAGAAAAGCAGGTTGTGTTGAATGGTTCGTTGGTTTTGAATCAGTGAATCAAGAAGCTTTAAATAAGATTCAAAAGACACATAATCAGGTTAAAAATTTCAAGAAAATGATTAAAAGAATTCATGATTATGGAATGACTATACAGGGTGGGATAATATTTGGTTTTGATGAAGATACAACAGAAACTTTTGATTCAACACTCGAACAAATTAATGATATGGATATGGATGTACTTGAAGTAAATATTTTAACTCCATTTCCGGGAACACCACTTTACAACAGATTAGAAAAAGAAGGGAGAATTATTTGTAGAGACTGGTCTAGATATAACCAAGTTGATGTCGTATTTCAACCAAAAAAATTAACTCCAGAAGAACTAAAAGAAGGCGCAGGTTATGTAGCAAAAGAATTCTATTCAATGCCAAAAATAATCTATAGGAATCTAAAGATATTAAAGACAATTAAAGCCCCATCATTTATACTTCCAGCTGGAACAAACCTTTCATTTAGAAAATATTACAAAAGAGATTTTAATTTTTAGTAAAAATAAATAGAATATGTTTAAAGGTTGATTTAAAATGAATAAAATGCCGATATTTGTTATAAAAATATATTTCATTTTATTTAAGATATATCAGAAATTTCACCATTTTTTTATACCTCTATTTAAAAAGAGAACCGAACCTAAGGTTTTTTGTGTGGGATTCTGGAAGACAGGTACAACTTCTTTATTTTCTGCTTTTAAAATACTTGGTTATCGATCAGGTAGATTGGTAAAACATCTTAAAAAAGAAAATGAAAGTTGGCCTGAATTTATAAAAAGATGTAAATATGATGCATTTACAGATGATCCAATGTCTTTTGTTTATAAAGAACTTTATAATGCTTTTCCAGATAGTAAGTTTATATTAACAACTAGAGAAAAGGAAGCATTTGGAAAAAGTTATATGAATTATTTTAAAGGAACACATTTAGAAAAGACACCTGATGAAATGGAAAAAATACTTACAGAGTATGAAAATCATATAAAAGAAGTAAAAAAACATTTCAGAGACAGACCAGATAAATTACTAATAATGGACATTGCAAAAGGAGATGGTTGGGACAAGCTTTGTAAATTTTTAGAAAAACCTATTCCTGATGTTTCTTTTCCGCATAAAAACAAAGGAAGATATAAAAAGAAAAATTAATGAAAATAGTACCATCAATCAAGATAACGATGCCATAGAAAGTAAACTGAATCATCACCAATATGTTCTAATACGTTACTTATTTTGATAAAAGTTTTACCCACAATATCAACCAATAAATATCTTAAATTTTAAGTTTTATACATCCTTTCAAAGAATTGACCCCAAAGAAAATGAACTGCTTTCTCACCGATTTGATTTACTATATTACTAATTTTTAACATGTTCATTCCTAGAAACTGCCATTTAATGAAATTTTTATATATTTCATATGGATATCCCTTTACATTATTTTTATAAATACATTTTGCTGCGATATCGCCACTTAAAAGAGCCCTATAGATACCTTCACCTGTAATAGGCATCGTTCCAACTCCAGCATCCCCAACAAAGAGAACGTTTTCATATCTCAAAGGTCTTTGTAAACCTACAGGGATAAGCCCGCCTAAAGTATAATTTATCTTTCCTTTAATATTATGTATTTTTTTAAATTCCTCAAGATTGTTTTTTAAATCTATATTTTTTTTATTTGATGATATTCCAACACCAAAATTTATTTCCTTTTTTTCAGGATTTCTCGGAAAAATCCAGAAATATCCATTGTTAGCTGTTAAATACATTTTTACAGTGTCTTTTTTAAAATAATTTGAATTTTCTAATGTCTGCTGATAAGTGATTCCTACGTTCTTTTGTTTAATATTAAGCAATCTTTTAATCTTACTAGGACAACCGGATGCATCTACTATGTATCTTCCATCTAATTCATCGAGTTTTTGAATCTTATCTTCTGTAATTATTTCTGATCCGAGTTTTTTAGCTTGTTCTGCTAGTTCATAAATGAATTCTTGTCTATTTAAAATACAAGACATTCCAGGTTTTCTTTTTATATTATATGATTTATTACCAACTATTATCTCAACGTTGTAAATATCATTAAAAATACTTTTTTTTGAAGGTACCCATTTTTTCCATTCTCTTTCTACAGAATGCCCCTCTCCACATCTTCTTCCTTCAGGATTATACCCAATCTTTTTATATTTTTCATGAACAATTACATCAATGTTTTCATCTAATTTTTTAAGTGATATCGCAGTACTTAGTCCACTTAATCCGCCGCCTACTATGTCAACCTTAAACATAATTATCCTAGTCTAATTAATATAATTTCAAGTATATATATCAAAATCATATAATATATCCTTTTTGGTAAAAAAAATTATGAAGGAATCGTTTTAAATGTTAATTTTGCCCAAATAATCGCAATTATTGATGATATAGCTGTTCCAAAAACAAAACCAGCCCAGATTCCATTTAATCCAAATCCTAAAGTTACCCCAAAAATATATGCAAAAAGAACTTGTAAAAATATTGATCTTAAAATTATTATCATCAAAGAATTCAAGCCTTTTCCAATCCCTCTAAACATAGATGCAACAACAACACCAAAGGGTATCATTAAATAATAAAAAGAAGTTATTCTTAAAAAATCTACAATTCCATCAAATATTCTATAAGATGCTTCAGAATATGTAAACATAAATGCCATTTGTGGTGCAAAAATAAAAACAAAAAATGCTATTATAAATTCGATAATTAATCCAATTTTTATAGAATAATAATAAGCTTGTTTTAACTTTTCTTTATCTTTTTTACCAAAAGCTGCACCTGTTACTGCAGTAACCCCAGCAGATAGACCAAGTAGAGGTATAACTCCTATCATAACTACTCTCCAACCACTTGTAAATATTGCAACACCATCGGTTCCACCAGAAATAATTACAACAAAATTTATCAGAAAAATAGAAAATGAAACTGATAACTGACCAAGTGATGCAGGTACCCCTACACTCAATATTTCTTTCATAATTTTTTTATTAAATTTAAAATTTTTAAACGTTAGATTTAGATATATATTTTTTTTTAAAAAAAGCCAATAAATGAACAAAAACCCTGAAATAGATAAAGAAATGAAAGTAGCCCAAGCAGCTCCAGAGACACCAAAATTTAGATAATAAATAAATATCGGGTCAAGAAAGATATTTAGAACAGACCCTACAACAAGACCATACATAGCCTTTTTTGCATCACCTTCTCCTCTAAGTATAGCATTTGCCACATTTGAAAAGATTATTATAATTGCCCCAAAAAACAAAATTCTACCATATTCAATAGCAATCATACTTACTTCTCTATTTCCAACAATAGAAAAAAACAATCTATCAATAAACACAATAGAAAAAATCGTAATTAATAAACCTAAAATAAATCCAATAAAAATAGTATGAATCGCGGTACTGTCTGCATCTTTTTTATTTTGTTCACCAATTCTCCTAGAAATAGCTGAGCTACCCCCGGTGCCAAGACCTGCCCCTATGGCCATTATAAATAGGAAAAAAGGAAAAAATAAACCGACTCCTGCTAAAGCATCAGCACCGAGCCCAGCTATCCAAAAACCATCAGCTAATTGGTATAACAAAATAATAAACATTCCAATCATCATTGGAACTGAAATTTTTAGTAAGGCCTTTTTTGGATCTCCAAGTAAATCCTTAACGCCTTTTGTAAGCTGAAATGACTTTTCTTCCATTTTTAAGATCACTTTTCATATTTTAAGAATTATTTTTAGATTTGGTGAAAAAGATATAGTCTATTAAATATTATTATATTAAAAAGGACATAAAGTTGTTAAAACTATATCTGCAATTAATCAAATATAAAATATATAGATAGATATAAAAATTTATATAACAAATTTTGATATTTAAAAAAAATGAGTTCCTCTAAAAAAAACCATAATTCATATCCATTTTATTCAAAATATAATCTAAGAGAAAATGATGAAGGACCCCATCAAAATAGCTATTTTAAAAAACAAGAATGGTGGTATTATAACGTAATTTTTAATGATCATAACAGCGAGTTGAAAAACTGGTCATCAGTAATATCTTTTGCCACATTTCCACACACAGACACATTTAGATTAATGCTTCATGATAACAATAAACAAAAAACATATGGTGATAGTTATCTAAAACCAATAGGAACATGCAAGCAAAGAAAACCAGCAGTGAATGTTAAAATTGAAGACTCATATGCTAAAGGAAAATATCCTAATTGGCATGTATATGCTAATAATAAAAATCTAGATAAAAAATACATATCATTAGATCTGAAATACAAAGCAAATTCTTTACCAATTTGGCTTTTAAAAAATACAGGATTGAATCAATCAAAAAGCCCATTTGGATATTATTGTGTAATGAACTGCGATGTGGAAGGTAATGTAACAATAGATAAAAAAACATACAAAGTAAAAGGATTGGGATATCATGATCATACATGGATGCCAATACTAGGAAAAATGAGTCAAGAGCCAGAGAAAAAATTAATAGATTTCAATATATGGGACTGGTTTTGTATACATTTTGATAATAAAATAGATTTGTTTATAGGTAAATTTAATTCAGATAAACGATCTGGTTTTTCTAAATTAATACCAGGATGTCTATGTATATCACCAGTTGGAGAAAAAGCTTTTGAAACCCATCTATTCAAAATTAAAAGAGTAGGTTTTAAAGATTCGTCAATAAAACCATTAAAAATTCCAACAAAAATTCATATAAAAACACATAAAATGAATATTTTAAGGAAAAAACCTTTTAAAGAACCATTTTTGTTAGATATATATTTTGAAGTAGAAAATATCAAAGAAACCATCCCACGTGATCCACCAACATGGGTTATATGGGAAACCACAGGAAAAGCATATGGGAAATTAAAAACACCAAAAAAAACTATTAAATTAAATGGATGGGGTGTAATGGAAACAACAAACAATATCGATATAAAAAAAATTATTTAACTGTTAACATTATCGAGATTACTTTCCCATGTTTTTCATGTTTAATTATTTGTTTTATGTTAAAAATATTTTCTAATATTATATCAGATTCATCTAAATCACCGGTTTCTGAAGAAAAAGTTCTAAAAATGATTCTTGTATTTTTAGGTATATTTGATAAATTCTTAAGAAAAATCTCATTAAGTGTAATACCTTGAGATATGAGTATTACATCAAATTTATTAAAATCAAAATCAACTGCTTCAGATTGTTTAATCTGTATTTTTTCATTTAAACCAAGTTTTTTGACACAAAACTCTGCGTTTTTAACTGCTTTTATATCTTTATCGATACAAATTATCTTTGAATTTTTTTTCTGAGCAATTAAAATTGAAGATGCGGGAATAGATCCGCAACCAATATGAATAATACTATCTGTTTTCGAAATAGAGGCTAAAATAATTTCTTTATCTATTATATCATTATAATAACTAATATAGTATTTTAGAAAATAATCAAGTTTCAAAGTGATTTTTTCAGAAAAAATAAAAATTATATCAGATATTTTTTTCAAAAAGTTATTATTAAATTTATTACTAAATTCATTTAAAATTAGATAAAAAAAAATTTTGAATTTTTGTCTAAATTTACTATTTCTTTGCATTTTATATGACCTAGATCAAGTTTAAGTAATAAAAATAAAGATACCTTATTAATTTATACAATTTTTTAGCAATAATTAAATATAAAAGATATAAATAACATAAAAGCCGATGGAAAATAGTAAAAAAAATAATCCCTGGACATCTAGAGACGAAGGAAGTCATTATCCTATAATGAGAGAATGGTGGACTTTTGAAACTATTTTTAAAACACTTAAAGACAAAAAAAAATGGAATTTAATGGTTATAATGGCATATAATATAGAGATGCCCTCTTGTTTTTATCAAATTGCATTATTTGATATTACATCAAAGAAATGTGTTTTTAGAAGAGATATAGATGATAATATCAAAGAGTTTAAACATAAAAAAAATAAACTTGATTTGAAATATAAAAAAAATACAGCAAAAGGAAGATATCCAAAATATATTCTACATTTTGAAGACGAAGAAAAAAAATTTAAAACAGATATGAAATATGAAGCAAAAGCTTTACCTCATTGGATATCACAAGATATTACAAATGGAGAAATACCAATTGGTCTTAACTTTTACAAATACGGCTACATTCCAAACAACAAAATAACAGGAACTATGGAATTAGATAATAAAAAGTGTTCAATAGAAGGAAAAGGATATTTAGAACATATTTGGGGAGAATGGTCATATCAAAGTCCTCTTAAAAAAGCATCAGACATTAAAAAAACATTAAGAACATACATAAATCTTGGCAAATGGTGGATAGCAAATCATAAACCTAAAATACCAAAAAAAATAGCATTTACTACAGAAAACAATATATTTGGTTATGATTGGGCTTGGGGTGTCTTTGATAATAATTGGAGTCTTTTTTATGGAAATATTCTATTTTGGCTATGCTCAGGTCCAGCCTTTGGTTATTTATCAATAACTCCAGACGGGAAAAAATATTGGGATTTTTCGGATATAGATTTTTATTATAACAAATATATCTATGTAAAAGATTATGACATTTATTTTCCATCTGATTTTAATATAAAAGCAAGATTAAATGATAAAAAAATTGATCTAAGATTTTATCTTGATGCAAATAGCTATGAATATATTGACCCATTTAAAGAAAAGGGTTTCTATAAAGCATTTATATTATCAGAAATGCCTGGGAAAATGAAAGGTTACTACTCATACAATAAACAAAAAATTAGATTAGAAGGAGATTGTAAAATGATGCCTCTAAGACAACCATCATCTCTTGGACATAACAAGTTAGAAATCAAATTTATTAAACCACCAAAAGGTATAGGATTAGATATAGATTTCAATTCCCATTATCTTAAAAAAAGAATTAAATCAAAAATTCAACTTGCACCAAAACCAAGTTTCAAATTTAAATCAAATAATATAAAAAGAAAAGATTTTGAATTTTAAAAAATCAAATTAATATTGTAATGATTTAAAATTAATTGTATTAAGATATCTAAAAAAATCAAATTATAAGACATTAAAAAATAATCAAATCCTTTTCTACCAACTATTTTAGCAACATTCTTTATATCTCCATTATCTGCTTTTAATAATTTGTAAGAGTATCTTAAAATATTTATCCAGATTAATATAAAGAGTACCAGAAATATAAAAGATAATACGGTTTTATAAAAAAGTAAAAATGCAAAAAATCCGGATGTTAAAAACATAGCAAAAGAAACTCTGGAAGCATTTTTTATACCAAAAGATGTAGCATAAGTTCTGACACCTTCTTTTTTATCACCTTCAAAATCATAAATACCTTCAGGAAGATCATGAGCATTATCTGCAAAATAAGTAAAAAGTACAAGAATTAACATCTGTAAAACAGAGGAATTATTTGTTGAAATCAATCCCAATAAATGAATATCTATAATTATTTCATAATTCTGAGGAAGCGCAGTCCAAATCGCCATAAAACCAAAAATTGCTACTACTATCCATTGAATTGGTGTAAAAATTTCAGAATAAGCAGGTATTCTTACTTTTTTCTTAAGATATTTATCATGAAATGTTACAAATAACGCGGCAAATCCTACAACAAAAAAACAGATAATACTTATTAATGTTGAGAAAATAAAAACCATCGCACTAAAAATAAGTGCTATTGCAAAAAATTTTTTTTTGCTTATACGTCCAGAGGGAATAGGACGATCTGGATGAGCTAATTCATCTATATCAGCATCTGTTATATCATTCCATATTAAAGCTGCAAAAAAACCAGAATACAAAGTTAAAACAGTCAAAATTATAATTTTTAAAATTTCAAAGTTATATTCATTAATTCCGTATGCTAACATTGGAACACTAGCATACATCATAATATAGCTGATTAGTTCATATGGAGGAAGAGAACGCCAATAAGATAGAAAATTGAATGGTTTTGTTAGGAAATTTATTTTTTTAACTTTCATTATTCATCCGCATAAATTTTTTAATGCTTAATTATTTCTATTATTTAAAAATATCTTAACATATAACTTTTAATATTACGGATTATATAACAGATACAAAAAAGGTGAGCAGGGATATGAAAAAAATAATGGTCGTTGATAATGAACCAGATATAGTAGATCTCACAAGAACTGTATTAGAACTAGGCGGATATAATGTGTTAACAGCACATAGTGGAGAAGAATGCCTACGAATTCTTGAAAAGGAAGATGTTGATCTAGTCTTACTTGATATCATGATGCCTGGTATGAGTGGTTGGGATGTTTTTAATCGAATAAACAATAAATCTACAGATGTAAAAGTTGCTTTTATGAGTGTTCTTGAGATATCAGATAAGAGAAAACAAGTTCTTTTAGATGAAGGTCTTGCAGATTACATTATGAAACCATTTGATAAAGATACTCTACTTGAGAGAGTAGATAAGATTCTAGAAGAAAAGGAAGAGGAATGACTAAAAAAATATTGATAGTTGACGACGAACCAGATATTCTTTTTACAGTAGGTCAAATGCTTGAGATGAATGGATATGAAGTTGAAAAAGCACAAAATGGTAAAGAATGTATTGATAAATTAAATAAACTTGATAAATGTCCTGATCTAATAATTCTTGATATTATGATGCCAGGTGTTTCAGGTTGGGACGCTGCAGCAAAAATAAAAGATTGTGAAAAATGGTGTAATATACCTATTATTTTTCTCACTGCCAAAGGTGATACAATGAGTATAGGTATGGGAAATCTTTCTGCAGAAGACTATATAGTAAAACCTTTTGACATAGAAGATCTAAAGAAAAGAGTAGATAAAATATTAAAGAATTAAAAATTAGTTTAATCCGAAGTTTATTATAAATATATTTAATGTTTCTTCTGTTATTTCTCCTTTATTATCGTATGCTTTTACCTTAATTTTACTAGTTCCAAAAGATCTATCATCATAAAAGTAGAAATAAGGAGAATTTTTAACGGTTTTAACTGTGTCTTTATTTATTATAAACTCTACTTTTTCTATTCCATCTTCGTCTTCTGCTTCGGCTGTAATATTTATTTTACCTATTACAATTATTCTCTTTGAAAATAAACGAGGTATTCTCTTACCATGAATATAAATCGATCCAGGTTCTGGATTTGTTATCTCTAATGTTGGAGGATTATTTTCCTCAGAAATTTCAACAATTAATTCCTCAGACCATTCACTAAGTTTGCCATTGGTATCTCTAGCTCTTACTTTGATACTGTATGTACCCTCTGAACTCCAGCTATGCGATTGTGTAATTGTTTCACCAGAGTTATATGGACCAAGCCAGGAAACAATACTTCCATCTCCCCAATCGATCTTGTACTCAACATCATCTCCTTCAGGATCTGTTGTATTAAAACTGTATGTATATTCTACATCTACTTCACCATCTGTTGGACCTATGGGTGTATCTGGTTTATCTGGTGGCATAGATTCAGAGAAAAATATTGAAACACTATCTTGTGAAGAAACAGGTGTCCCACATTGTACTGATTCAGCTTCAACATCAACATTATTGTTGGTATTAGCATGAATTGTTGCCTTGAAAGTAATAATGAGTTTATCTGAAGATTCAAGTGATTCACTGAAAGTGAATTCTATTCTTTGATTACCTTGATTGACTTCTGAAAAATCACCGCTAATTTCTCTAATATTGTCAATACCGCAACCACCATACTTATCAATAACAAAGATATTTTTAAGGTCACATGTACCATCATTTTCAACAATAATTTTAAAAATTACATCAACAGGTTTTTCTTCAGATTCAAGATTTTCAAGCCAGTTCTCACTTCCAATTACTTTTATCTTTTTATCAATATAAATACTTGGATCGCAGCCACTTTCTTCTTTCACAGTTACAGTAGCACTATCAGTATTGCTGACTTTTTTACCTAATTTATCAACAGCAGTAACATTTCCAATATTTGTGGTATCTACATATATTCTCGTTCTCACACAATAGAGCCATGTTTCATCTATATCTAGCCAGCCATTATTGTTAATATCACCCTCTTGATAAACAGGGGTCAAGTTCTTATTATCTGTTACATTGATATCTGTTAAATTACAATTACCTGTATTATTAATTTCGTATGTATAGCAAACCTGTTCACCAGGATATATTTCATTTGGTACAGCTTTTTTATCTAATTTAATTTCAGGGCATAATGAAAAAACTGTTGCATTATCTTTATCATAAATATGTTCACTACAATTGTCTTTAATCTCGACAGAATTTACAAGTTCATTACAACCTCTAACAAGAGCATCGAAAGTAATAGTTATTGTTTCTCCAGGAGATACATCCTCAAGATACCAAATATAGATTACATCGTCTGGATTAACAATTTTATTATCTGGATCACTAGGAGCTCCTGAACCAACTCCATAAACAAGCCCATTGGGAAGAATATCAGAAATATTTAGATCAATAGAATAATCATAGTTATTTGTAACTTCAATTTTAAAAGAAACTTCCTCATCTTTATAAGCATAAGTATAATTACTATATCCCTCTCCAACACAATTTCTTTTAACTTTCTTTTCGACATGTATACCAGATCCGCAAATCACAAAAACACTAGCATCATCAGAAACAACAACAGGATCACCACCGCAACCATCAAAATAACCACTAACAGTAAGAACATTTTCACCAAGATCACAACCAACAGCAGTACCATTAAAAGTAAAAACAAGACTACCGCCAGCAGGAATACAACTCATACCCGTCCAAGTAACACGATTATTCCCCCAATCAACAGACTCAATAGCAGAAATATCTGCACTACCATTAACATACCTTAAATTATCAGGAAACTGATCAAGAATATAACCACTAAAACAAAAATCATACACACTAGGATTAACAACAGTAGCTCTAAAACGAACCTCATCACCCAAAGAAATCTCAGTATAATTCACCCAAGAACCAGAAGAACTATCCCAAACCTCCTTCTCAACAACAAGATCAGGAGGCTCACA
>CAYZTD010000013.1:0-32229 GCA_964481275.1 uncultured Thermoplasmatales archaeon | reverse complement strand
GGTCTTATACTATCGTTTCAGACCGCGCAGTATTCCCAGCCTGTTAATAAAAAAAAAATCTTCTTTTTCTTTATTTTTTTAAAAAAGAGATAATACAGGACCAACTGTACCACCAATATATAAGATAACAGTGGCACTAATAGTTATAAGAATATTATCATCAATAGGACCTATTTCATAACGCTCAAAAACAGAAGCAACAACTGCTGCAATAACACCCCAAAAACCAAGACCAGGAATACCAGACCAACGGGCAAAAAAGAAACCAATAAGAATACAGACTCCTGCCATATAGATGTTTCCTATTGGATGTTTACGGCGTTCTTTAAAAGCAAAATTTCTAACAATACCAGTTATTCCATCACCAAAAGCAATAAACGCTGGAGGAATCACAGCTATCCAAGGATCATTAAAAAACCACCATAAAACAAATATTGCAACCCCCCACATCAAACAAAAAGTTACATCATTAAAATCTTTTTTATGTTGAAACCAATAAAGAATATGATCGGATCTATGAAAAAAATACATAAAAACAGATAGGAAAACACCAGCAAACAAAGGATACCATGGACTACTGAAAACAAAAGGAACAGCAAGAACAACGACTCCTCCTGCAAAAATATGAATTAACTTACGGTTATAATATACAGCAACACTTTTTTTGATACCTTTTTTAACCATCCATTCATAAATTTTTTTGGTAAATAAAATAAAAGAAAAAGAATACACTGCAAGTAAGACAATCCAGATGAATTCAACTAGTATCTGTAAATCGGGCATTGCCCTCGTTATAAAATCATTATATATAAAACCTTCAGAAGTAAGTTTTAGCTCACAACAGAAATATATTTAAACTATTGCTCTATCCTCATAAAAAGTGGTATATGGTAAAAAAACAAAAATTTCAAGAACAAAACACATAAAAAAAATCTTGTTTTTTTTTGAATTTTTTTGTTATATTATCTAATACTAAAAAAAGAGACTCCTATAGTCCAAAAATAAGGAGGAAAAAAATAAATGAAAGGAAAAGTAAAATGGTACAATCCAAGAAAAGGATACGGATTTGTAGAAGGTGAAGATGGAAAAGATATATTCATCCACAGAACTTCCGTTCCTGAAGGCGTCTTCCTAAACGAAGGAGACGAAATAGAATTTGAAATAGAAGAGTCAGATAAAGGACCAAAAGCAACAAATATTAATAAGTTAGAAGGGTAATTTCAAAAAAATACTTTTTATAACTTTGCTTTTTTAGTTTAATCTTTATTTTTTATTATTTTTTTATTTTTTTGATATAATATTACTAAATTAGAGGAGAATTAAATAGATTATTTATATTTCTTTTTAATCTTACTTAGTATAAAAACATAGGGGTTTAATAACATCAACAACAATGCATCAGGATTGTATTTAGAACGAAAAGAAATATTTGATTTAATTATTTAATGTTCAACATAAGAGAAAAAATAAATTATAGGTATAAAATATTTAATAAACCTATTCAAAATTATGATTGATTTTCCATTTATTTTTCTATTCTTTATTTGCTTTTTAAAAATTCAATCTATTAATTTTGAATAATAGACAAAAAATATTTATATTATTATTTATGTTATAGTAAATAAAAAAGGACGGGTAGATATGAATAAAAAAATATCGATACTAATTGTTTTATCAATATTAATCTCCAGTTCAACATTTGTTAGTGCGACTACTTTTGATAATAAAAAATTTCCATCAAACAATAAATCAGATGACTGGCAATATTGTTCTTTTAACTCGATTGACATGTCTGATAATAAGTTAGAAAGTGATTCAATTTATTATAAAAATGCTATATTAACAGAAGAAGAAATTAAAATATTATATAATCAATTAGAAGAAATAGAAGATTTATCAAAAAGAAAAATTATTGAAAATATGTTAGACTCATTAATTGAGCCTAATGGTAGGATTAATATTGATAGTTTTAAATCTTTGATGACAACAATCAATGATAAATTTTCAAAACAAAGTAACTATAAAAAATCAATTTCAAATTTAAAAACTAGTTCTGATCCTCCTTCAACTGCAACAGTATTTACGTATCCTTATACTAAAACAGGTGGATATGTCAACGCCGTAAATATTGACGACTATGCATGCAGGTCAGGAAATTCTGGTTCTGGTGCGATAGGTACATATGCTCAATCTGATGGGACACTTTTATATGGAGAAGCAACTGCGTACCAAAGTATGTGGCAAAAATTCTATGTTGGCCGGACCAAAGAACTATCATTTGACGCAAAAATTATAAGATCTGGTGAAACAATAGTAACACACATTGAAGCATTTCCAGAAACAAGAAAAATATATCAACTAGATCCAACGGGTTGTTATTATATAACTCTTGAATCACCTTGGGATTGGAATATTATCATTTCTAAAATTATTGGTTTAGTATTAACTTTACTAGGGTCACAATATCAAATAGTTACAATAATAGATGCAATTCTAAATATGAAAAATATTTACAATGGATATGAGTTAAGACAGGAATTTAATGAATTAAAAGAGGAGGGTGATGCAGAAATCATACATGTTGAATTTCAAGAAACTTTTAATAAAGGAGAACATGAAATTGGAGTTGGTTTAGGATGCCATACTTGGTCAGTTTTAGGTATGGCCTCTTTAGGTTTTGCAGTTAATACTGGTCAAGTATTGGAAATCGTCATAGATGGTATTGCAGCTCCGAATACTCCCACTATATCTGGAACAAGTAGTGGGATAAAGGATCAATCCTATGAGTTTACTGCAAAAAGTACTGATCCTAATACAGATGATATTAAGTATAAGATAAATTGGGGTGATGGAACAAATACTGGTTGGTCTGGATTTGTTGATAGTGGTACTCAATTTAAAAAGAGTCATACATACAATGAAGAAGGAACATATACAATTAAGGTAATCGTTGAAGATATTGACAAAATGCAATCTGAAAAAACTCATACAATTACAATTAGGAAAAATCAAGCTCCCTCTGTTCCCAGTGTTAGATGTGAGCAAGTAGGTATTGGTGAGTATCGATATTATGCTACATCGACTGATCCTGATGGACATGATGTTAAATATAACTTTGAAAGCGATAGTGGAGAAACAAAGAGTACAAATTATGTAAGTTCTGGTACATCGGCTTATGTAACTTACAGCTCTTTAAAACCACCGCGTGTACGTGCAAAAGCTACGGATGAGTTAGGAGAATCAAGTCGATGGTCTGATTACAAAGCACGGTTTCGAAGTATATCAATAATCAATTTTTTAAGAAATATTAATTTTATTTCTTTATTATTTGAGTTATTTAACAACTAGCAGCTTAAATGATATTTTATTATCTCTTTGTTATTATAACCTAAAACCCATCTATTTTTTACATATTTAGATAAAGCAACCGAAATCAAGAACTTTACAATCTTTTAAATTATATTTAAAAGTAGTATGTCAAAATAACAAAACTAAAAAATGTTCAATGAGAAAAATACTTAAGTAAATCAGATATAAACCGGAACAAAAAGGAGGAGAAAACAAATGAAAGCATTTGTTACTGGTGGCGCGGGTTTTATTGGAAGTCATCTTGTAGATAGGCTAATTGAAAAAGGAAATAAGGTAACTGTTTTTGATAATTTAAGTTCTGGTAAAAAAGATTTTATAAATCATCATTTTGATAATAAAAATTTTATTTTTATAGAAGATGATCTTCTTAATAAAAAAAGAATAAAAGAAACCATAAAAGACCATGATGTAGTGTTTCACATCGCAGCAAATCCAGATGTTAGAGGGGGTGCTACTGATCCGTCTATTGCTGAAAAAGACATGCAGGCAACCTATAACTTACTTGATGCAATGAGAAAGACAGATGTTAAAAAAATAGTTTTTTCATCAAGTAGTGTTATATATGGTGAAACACCAGAAAAGCCACTTCCTGAGAATTATGGACCGCTGCTTCCGATTTCAGTATATGGTGCTGCAAAGCTTGCATCAGAGGGATTAATCAGTTCATTTGCTCACACCTTTGATATGCAGGGTTGGATATTTCGATTTGCAAATGTTGTAGGTATACGTGGCACACATGGAGTGATAGTTGATTTTATAAATAAACTTAAAAAAAATCCTAATGAACTAGAAATACTTGGTGATGGTAAACAAAAAAAACCGTATTTATATGTTACAGAATGTGTAGATGGCATAATGCATGGATTTGAGAGATCAGATGAAGAAATAAATGTTTTTAATTTAGGTGTTGATTCAGCAACAAGAGTTACACGTATCGGTGAACTTGTAGTTGAAGAAATGGGGCTAAAAGATGTTGAATTCAAATATACTGGTGGAAAACGCGGATGGAAAGGAGATGTACCACATTTTCAGTTTGATATAGGTAAAATTAAAAAACTTGGATGGAAGCCGGAATTATCATCTGATGAAGCAGTGAGAAAAGCAATAAGAGATTTACTTGATAGTCTCTAGTACTCTTTAATTTTTAATATCCTTTCAATTTTTGTTTTAAAATATTTAATATTTGATTATATGGAACTATCCTATCTGTCAGTTTTTCAATATCTCTATGATATTCTTTCTTTGTTGGTATCTTTTTAATATCAAATTTCATAGTTGTCTTTTTATTGTATAGTTTTTTATTTGGTAATACTCCTTTTTCAAGAAGAAACCAGGTATCATATAAATCTCTTCCTTTATTTCTGTTCATTAGAGAAATAATTTTTTCTACAAGAATTTCTTCTTCGTGCATTGTTTTAACCAAAAAATTTGTTTTTATTTCTGGGTACTCTGAAGAGATAATTTTCCATTGAGTGTCCAAGATTGTTCCAGTTCTTTTTCCAGCATCTATCCTTATTTTGTTTCTGGTTTGTTCTGTGCCTTTGTAAAAAGGACCATGAAAACCTATTTCACAGGTATATGCTTGTTCAAATTTTTCTTCTTTTAGAAAATATGTTTTTATACCTGTAAATTTTATTTTATTCATTGTTGATTTTATTTGTTTTTGGAAATCTTCTGGAGATATATCAATATTAAAGTCGATATCCTCACTAAATCTGGGTAGTCCATATATGTATTTTATACATGTTCCTCCCTTAAATACTGCATCTTCGAATGATTCGTAGTAGTAGTATAAAAATAATTTTAAAAGGTAGTCTTTTTCTTGTTGATAAATTGTTAATCCGGATTTGTTAGCTATTTTTTTAAGTTCTTTCAAGGGCATCATTTTATTTCCTCATTTTTTATTTGATGATTTATAAGAATATTCCATTTTTTGTTGTAGGGTCCTGATTTTTTATTGTTTGGATCTAGTTTTATTGGTGATCCTGATATGTTTGTTTTTAGTTTTTTCAAATATTTTGTTTTTTTTAGTGAAAGATTATCGATTATATAACCTATTCTTGATACCATTGATTTATTGTCAAATAAAATTAATCCGTCGACTAACTCTTTTTTATTTAATTCATCCCATGCATTATTTAGGCATTTACAGTATTCGTCTAGACCCCCGCATTTATCTAGTTGGTATAATGAATCAATAAATGTTTTTTCTGGTGTCGCTATAACAAAATTATCTATTTTTTTATAACCAAAAAATCTTTTTGTGTGAAATGTTATTGGTTCTATTTTAAATCCTGAGATTGTAAGGGATTTGTTTTGTTTGGTTGTAACAAGTTGTATTGTTCTTATTTGTTGTTCGGTATATCCATAATATGAAAGTGCCGTCCAGAAACTGGTGTATGAGGGTTCTATAACTTCTGTTGCTATTCTAAATATATTTTGGCTAATATTTTCTGTTATAACATAGTTATTTCTTTTTATTCTGTGTATATAATTCTTTTTTTCTAACGAATAAAGTAAATTATGTATACGACTACTGCTCCAGTTAGTTAATCTCTTAATTTCTTCAACTCCAAATAGCACAAGATTGCTTTTTGTTATCTTTTTTAAAATATAGGATTCTAAAGGAGAAATACCACTATAATTCATATTCTCTTGTTTTACTTTTTCCATTATATCTAAATATGTTTTATAGTATATTATGGTTTTGGTGAAAGATATGATCGGTTTTTTAATAATCCTAACCTTTAAATCAAATATTTTTATACATCTGAACAATGAATATTTCAATAATTGGAACGGGCTATGTGGGACTTGTTTCAGGTGCATGTTTTGCAAAACTAGGAAATAATGTTATTTGTGTAGATATCGATAAAGACAAAATCGATAAAATAAACAATGGCATATCTCCAATATATGAAAAAAAACTATCAGAAATTATTAAGGAAAATCAAGATAGAATTTCTGCAACATTAAATTATGATATTGCTATTAAAAGCTCAGATATTACATTTATTTGTGTAGGTACACCTTCTAAAAAAAATGGCGAGATTGATTTATCATATGTAAAAAGGGCAACTGAAAAAATTGCTGAGGAAATAAAAAAGAAAGAATCATTTCATATTGTTGTTGTAAAAAGTACAGTTCTTCCTGGTACTACACGTAATATTATTAAACCTCTAATTGAAGAAAAAACAGGTAAAAAAGCTGGTATTGATTTTGGACTTGGTATGAACCCTGAGTTTTTACGTGAAGGAGTAGCAGTTGATGATTTTCTTAAACCAGATAGATTAGTAAATGGTTTTTATGACGATAAAACAAAAAATATTTTAAAAGAACTTTACAAAGATTTTTCATGTCCAACTGTTGAAACAAATTTGACAGGTGCGGAGATGATAAAATATGCCAGTAACTGTTTTCTTGCAGCAAAGATTAGTTTTATAAATGAGATCGGAAATTATTGTAAAAAACTAGGGATAGATGTCTATGATGTAGCTGATGGAATGGGGCTTGATAATCGTATTGAAAGATCTTTTCTAAATGCGGGTATAGGATGGGGAGGAAGCTGCTTTCCTAAAGATACTAAAGCTTTACGAGCTTGGGCTGAAAAAGAAAATATAGAAAATTATATTGTTGATAGTGTAATAAAACTTAATGAAATCCAGCCCCTTCAAACTATAAAGATTTTAAAAAAATATATACCAGATTTGAAAGATAAAACTATAGGTGTACTCGGTCTTTCTTTTAAACCTGATACAGATGATATCCGTGATAGTCGTAGTATACCAATAGTAAAAAAATTACTTGAAGAGAAAGCAAAAGTAAAAGTATTTGACCCGAAAGCAATTAAAAATTTTAAAAAATTATTTCCAGATTTAATTTATTGTAAAAATGCTGAAAAGGTTCTTATTTCCGATGCTGTTATAATTGCTACGGCATGGGATGAATTTAAAGAGTTAGATTATTCAGGTTGTATTGTTATTGATGGAAGAAGAATCCTTAAAGCAAAAAAAACAGCTAAAGAATATGATGGAGTGTGTTGGTAGATGAAAGGTTTAATTCCTGCAGCAGGTCTTGGTACCCGTCTTCGACCTATTACATTAGCTATCCCCAAAGAATTGATGATGATTGGCGATAAAGCAGTAATAGAATACGTGATTGAAGCAATGAACGAAGTAGGTATTAGTGAAATTACAATTGTAGTTGGATGGAGAAAACATGCTATTTTAGATTATCTTGGGTCAGGTAAAAGATTAGGAGTAAAAATTTCCTATGTAGTTCAAGATAATCGCGATGGGCTGGCTAAAGCTGTTGAAGCAGGTAAACATGTTATTGGAGATGAATCATTTTTAGTAGTACTTGGTGATAATTTTTTCTATCCTAAAACTTTTTTAAAAGAAATCCTAGCGTTTCATAATAAAAAAGAAGCGGATGCAACTATTGGTGTTGCAAAAGTTAAAGATGTTACTAGACATGGTATTATTAAACCAGGTGAAAACAATAGAATTGCGGATATTGTTGAAAAACCTTCTAAAGATGATGCTCCTAGTGATATTGGTTGTATGGGATTATATCTTTTTAAACCGGCTATTTTTGATGCTATTAAAAAAACAAAACCTGGTTATAAAAATGAGTTCCAGTTAACTGATTCTATTAAGATACTTATTGAGGAGGGCTATAAGGTAGTATATTCTCAAATAGATGGTGAACATATTGACGTGGGAACTCTTGAGGACTACCGGAGGGCAAATGAGTTTCTTCAAAAACATATGTAGAGTGATGATTTGATGCTTTTTTCCGTTGTTATCGCAGTGAGAAATGAACAACGATACATGAAACAATGTTTAAAAGGAGTGTTTTCTCAAGATATCAATGAAGATTTTGAGGTTTTTGTGGTTGACGGGATGAGTAAAGATGGCACCTATGAATTATTAAAAGAATTACAGAAAACGTATGCGTTTCATTTACTTAAAAATGAAAAGATTAATGCTGCAGCGGGACGAAACCGGGGGATAGAACAATCTAAAGGTGAATTAATTGCGTTTGTTGATGCAGATGCCATACCAAAAAAGGATTGGCTTTCTAATATTAAATTAGTGTTTGATTCTCATGATGAAACCGTTGCTGGTGTTGGTGGACCGGATCTATTACCAGAAAATAGTTCAGAAAAAGAAGAATGCATTGGTCTAGTGATGACCTCTCCTCTTGCTCGTGGGGGAAAACTGAATCCTTCAACACAACACGCGCTTTCTAATGAAGAACGTAGTGTAGGTCATATTCCAACGTGTAATCTATGCCTTAGAAAAAGTGTTTTGGAGGAGATGAAGGGTTTTGATGAAGCTTTTGTAAAAGGGCAAGATCTAGAGTTGAATTATCGAATAAAAAAAGCAGAATATACATTGTTATATTCTCCAATGGTTAAAGTTGTTCACTATCGAAAGGATAGTTTTCGAAGTTTTGCTCGACAGATCTATAAATGGGCAAAAGCAAAAGTAGCAATTATTAAAAAACATGGTATTGAAGGCTTGGTAAGCCATGTTTACTTATGGCCATTGTATGCTGTATTTTGTTTATTGGCGGGTTTGGGATTGTTTTGGTTTGTTCGCTTACTACCCGTTTTCACGTGGCTTTTTTTCTTAGGTTGTATTTCTTACCTTGGAATTGTTTTGGGTGAAGCAACACTTCTAAGCTTAGGTAACAAAAAGAAAAAATTATTTTGGTATACACTATTGTTAATTCCTGTTGTTCACATTGAATATTTTTTTGGTGTCTGGAACGCCCTTTTAAAAAGAAGGATTTGGTGAGGTTGATTTTTTGAAAATATTAATGATATTATCAAATCCTTTTATGGTTGATCCTCGAGTCTATAAAGAGGCTAAAACTCTTATTGACGCAGGTCATAAAGTATCTGTTATTGTATGGGATAGAAAAAAAACATATGAAAAAGAAGATACTGTTAATGGGATACGACTTTTTAGGATTCATAATAAAGGACTTATGAAGCTTTTACCACACGATTTACTACGTAATCCATTATGGTGGTGGAAAGCATATAAAAAAGGATTAAATTTGCATAAAGATGGTTTTGATTTTGATGTTGTTCATTGCCATGATCTAGATACACTAGCAACAGGTGTTTTGTTAAAAAAGAAATTTAATGTTAAACTCGTGTATGATGCTCACGAGATCTTTGGGTATATGATTTCTAGGGATATGCCTCAGTTCATAGTAAAAATTGCTTTTTTGATTGAAAGATTTTTGATATGCAAAGTCGATCAGATAATCACGGTTAATGAACCGTTGAAAGATTATTTTAAAAAAATCACTAGTAAACCTATCACACTTGTGATGAACTGTAAGGATCTTATCCTAGATGAATACAAATCTTCAAAAAATGATGTTTTTACACTCTCTTATATTGGTGTTTTAAATAAAAATAGAATGTTTCCTGAAATCGTGGATGTTATTGGAACTATAAAAGATGTTAAATTTATCATTGCTGGAAAAATGGAAAATCTCTATGAATTAGTAAAAACCCGATCTGGTCTTTATTCTAATGTTGAATTCTTAGGTACAATACCCTTTGGAGATGTCATTAAAACAACGTTAGACTCTGATGTTGTTGTTTGTATGATTAACCCTGCTGATC
Organism: uncultured Thermoplasmatales archaeon; assembly: GCA_964481275.1. GTDB lineage: Archaea > Thermoplasmatota > E2 > DHVEG-1 > DHVEG-1 > CAYZTD01. The sequence continues at coordinate 22,211 of CAYZTD010000013.1, read as the reverse complement.
CAAACAACAAAATTGCTCTAGCAAATAAACAGTTTGAAGCTATGGTATGCGGAAGACCTATTATTACTACACAAGGAACCTATGTTGGAAAGCTTACAAAAAATCTACATTGTGGTGTAGTTGTAAATTATGATAAAGATTCATTGAAAAAAGCAATTTTAGAATTAAAAAACAATAAAGACTTATGTGAAAGACTTGGGAAAAATGGTTTAGAGGCTGCAAAAAAAAAGTATAATTGGAACAACCAAAAAGAAAACCTTTTAAATTTATATAAAGATATTCAAAAGGAAATATAGATGGAATCTAATTATTTTATTTGTTTTTTTCAATTTTCATATTGACAAAAAAAATAAGTAGACCATTACTATTCAAGGCATTGTTATGACTCTTAAGATTGGTGTTATAGGTACTGGTGCTATGGGAAAGAATCATGCCCGTGTTTGTGCTGAATTACCTAATGTTGAACTTGTTGGTATTGCTGATACAGATAAAAACACTGTGCAGATGATTGCAAAAAGATTTGATGTCGCTTCATTTACAGACTATACTAGGTTAATCCCGCTGACTGATGCAGTAATCATTGCAACTCCTACTGTTACGCATTTTAATATTGCTCTTGATGCTATACATAATGGTAAACATATTTTAGTTGAAAAACCAGTGTGTGACACGGTTGATAAGGGAAAAGAATTGATTGAAAAAGCAGATGATGAGGGATTAATTTTTGCTGTTGGTCACATTGAACGGCACAATCCAGTTGTTTCTTTTATGAAACAAGCATTAGATAATGGCCAGTTTGGTGAATTGATAACACTAGGTTCTAAAAGGGTGAGTAATTTTCCAGGACGTATTCGTGATGTTGGAGTGATCTTTGATTTTGGTGTGCATGACATTGATGTCATGCGTTATCTAGCTGGAGAGGTAACATCAGTATATGCGAAAGCTGGTAGGTTTAATAAAAAAATTCAGTATGAGGATCATGCAACTATTATGATTAATTTTACTAATGGTTTATGTGGTGTTGTAGAAGTGAATTGGTTGACACCGATGAAGATACGTAAACTGATTTTAACATGTGATACTAGTTCTGTGGAAGCTGATTTTATTAATCAATCCGTACAAACTTCTACGTCATCTTTCGAAAAGATTGATACTGATAATTTGTATGATCTCTCTCTTCAACATCAAATGAAAATTATGGAACTTCAAAAAAAAGAACCGTTGAAAAACGAGATTTCTGATTTTGCTAATGCAATTAATAAAAATAAAAAACCATTGGTAACAGGCTATGATGGAGTAAAAGCTGTAGAAATTGCTGAAGCAGCGGTTCAATCTTCTAAAACCGGAAAGGTGATAGGTATTGATTCATGAATCTGCTTATGTTGAAGAAGGAGCAACAATTGGTGAAAACACTAATATTTGGCATTTTGTGCATGTGAGAAAAAATGCTAGTATTGGTAAAAATTGTAATATTGGTAAAGATGTCTATATTGACATTAATGTAAAGATTGGAGATAACTGTAAGATTCAGAATTTTGCATCACTATATCATGGTCTTACTATGGGTGATGATGTGTTTGTTGGCCCTCACGTGTGTTTCACTAATGATATTTATCCTCGGTCAGAAGTATGGTCTGATGAAAAAGTTGCAAAAACGATTGTAAAAGATGGTGCCAGTATTGGTGCAAACTCTACAATTGTTGCAGGAGTAACCATTGGAACATATGCAATGATTGGAGCTGGATCGGTTGTCACAAAAGATGTAGCAGATTTTGCACTTGTTCTAGGAAATCCCGCACGAGTTGTTGGTCGTGTTGATAAAAAAGGAAACGTAACAAGAACGGATGGAAAATAAATATGATACCTATTGCAAAACCATTACTTGGTAGTGAAGAAAAAAAAGCTGTGAATGAAGTCATTGATTCAGGAATAATTGCTTATGGTCCAAAAACCAAAAAATTTGAAAAAGAATTTGCAGAATATGTCGGCGTTAAACATGGAGTTGCTACTACTTCTGGAACAACGGCTCTTCATCTTGGTCTTTTATCTTTAGGTGTTGGTCCTGGTGATGAAGTAATACTTCCTTCGTTTTCTTTTATTGCAACGGCTAATGCTGTTCTTTTCTGTGGTGCAAAACCAGTGTTTTGTGATGTTAGTGCTGATACGTTTAATATTGATCCTGAAAAAGTAAAATGTTTAATTTCTGATCAAACAAAAGCAATAATGCCTGTGCATTTGTATGGTCAAGCAACAGATATGAATCCTTTGCAAGATCTTGCTGAAGATCATGATCTATCAATCATTGGTGATGCGTGTCAATCACATGGAGCTATGTATGATGGTAAGATGGTGGGTTCTTTTGGTGATTTAGAATGTTTTTCGTTTTATCCAACGAAAAATATGACGACTGGTGAAGGAGGTATGGTGACAACTGATGATGATTCCTTGTTTGAACAATTAAATTCACTTCGAAATCATGGACGGATGCAAACACAGTGGGGATATGAACATGATCGAATTGGGTATAATTACCGGATGACTGATCTAGCTAGTGCTATAGGACTTGTACAATTAGGAAAACTTCCAGATTTCATAAATAAAAGACGAAAGAATGCCTCTTTTTATGATAAGAATCTTAAACAGGTAAAAATCCCGGTAGTTTTAGATAATGCAAAACATGTGTATCATCAATACACGGTTCAGGTTGATGATCGTGAAGAGTTACTGAAGACATTGAAACAGGAAGAGATTGGTTTTGGTGTATATTATCCTAAGCCATTACATCAATATCCGCATTTAGAACAGTTTGCTCATGATGATCTAAAGGTTTCAGAGAGATTATCAAATGTTTCTCTATCGCTTCCGGTCCATCCGGCATTAACAGAACAGGATTTGGAAAAGGTTGTTTCAGTAATAAATGAGCATTGTTAACAGTGAAAAAAGTATCTTATCTGTCAACTGTCTTCCTTTTCCTTTTTTTATTTTGATAGAACCAATATAAGAAAAAGAAGAGAGTGTTATTGATGTGGTTTGCCAACTCCCAGATAGGTGAAACCTGCTTTTTCCATTGTTTTTTTGTTAAAAGCGTTTCGTCCATCAATAAATATAGGTGTGTTCATTTTTTGTTTTACATCATTGAGATCTAGTTTCAGATAGTCTTTATGTTTTACCATAAGAAGTATTGCATCAGCATCTGTGAGTGCTTCATCTACATCTTTTGTGAAGGGGTAATCAAATTCTCTAACATATGGATCGTGAAGTATTGGTTTGGCATCATGTGCTTTAAGTTTTTCATATACTGTTTTTGTTGGTGTGTTTCTAGTATCATCAGAGTTTTCAAGAAACGCAACGCCAAGAACTGCGATTTTTGCGTTTTTCATTGTTTTATTTTGTTGTTGTAATGCTTCATGGAGTAGTTCGATCATATGCTCTGGCATCCACATGTTTAGTTTTCTGCTACCAACAATGACCTTTGGATCTACTTTAAAAGAACCATATGTGTCTACTCCATATTTGAGAAGCCAAGGATCTTTTGGAAGACAATGTCCCCCCACTCCTGCTCCAGCAAAATGCATGTTTCTAACAGGGTTTGCTGCAGGATTTGACGGGTCATTAGGTAGGGTGTTTACAAGTTCTCGTACTTTGAACACATCCACGCCTAGGCTTTCACACATAAGCCCTACTTCGTTTGCAAATGCGATATTAACATCTCTATACGTGTTTTCAACGACTTTTGCAACTTCTGCGGTGAGACTATCTGTCGGGTGAAGTGTTGATTTTACGATATGTTTATACACATTCATTGCGAGTTTCGTACTTTTTTCATCTATTCCACCAATAATTCGAGGAAGATTTTGAATATTATGAATCAAACGGCCTACCATGACTCGTTCATAGGAAAAGGCTAAATAGAAGTCAGCTCCTGCTTTTAGTTTGGATTCTTGTTCAATGAGTGGTTTGACGATAAACTCTGTAGTACCTGGAGCAACAGTTGACTCAATGACCACAAGTGTATCTTTTTTAAGGTATTGTCCTACTTTTTTACTAACTTCCTTAAGTGATTCATAACGCGGGATTCCTTGTTCATCAGTAGGAGTTTGCACATCAATAAGAATAATATCAGCATCTTTGATTTCAGAATAATCATCAGTTACACGAAACGAGCCTTTCTTAACAACTTTTTTAATAAGCTCAGAAAGACCTGGTTCATCTCCACCAATAGGATTTTTACCCTCGTTTAAATAATCTATTTTCCAACCTGATCGTTTCGAACGGCGTTGAAGACCCACCACAGTATACTCTTTAACATCAGCAAGAAGCGCAGCAGCAGGTATTCCAACATAACCCATACCAATAACAACTATTTTTTGTGACATGCGAGTTTTTGCATCATAAAAGGATTATTAAATTTTGCTACTGATTACTATCTTTACCTGTTTCTTCTTTCTGATGCATACTTTTTTCTACCTCTGTTTCAAGAAGATCTAGTATTTTTTCTCTAACCTTCAAAAAATTCTCATCAGTATAATCCCTAGGCTTCGGTAAATCCACATCCACAACACCTTTAACTGTTCCAGGCCTAGCAGTCATAACAAAAACCTTATCCGCCAAATAAACAGCTTCAATAACACTATGAGTAACAAAAACCACTGTTTTTTTAGCTTTCTCCCATATGTTTTCAAGCTCTACTTGCATTTGTTTTCGAGTTTGCGCATCTAACGCACCAAAAGGTTCATCCATCAAAAGAACCTCTGGGCGGTATGCTAAAGCACGAGCTATACCTACTCTTTGTTTCATACCCCCTGAGAGAGTATGAGGAAAAGCATGTTCAAATCCTTCCAGGCCTACCATTTTTATGTATTTCATAGATTCTTTAGCTGCTTCCTTTTTAGAAATTCCTTTCAGTTCCAATCCAAATGAAATGTTCTTAAGAACAGTTTTCCAAGGATACAACGCAAAATCCTGAAATACAAAACCTCGATCAGGACCTGGTTTTTTTATCTGTTTTCCATCTAAAAATATTTTCCCACGACTGGGTTTCTCAAAACCCGCAAGAAGATACAACAATGTTGATTTTCCACAACCAGAAGGACCTAAAACAACAGCAAATTCATTTTCATAAATATCCATATTTACTTTGTCAAGTGCTACAACTTTCTTTCCGCTTTCAAAAATTTTTTGAATATCTTTTATTTTTATTTTGACATGTTTTTTTTCCATTTTTATCCCTCTGTAACCATACCCCATTTAACAACAGTTCTTTTTTCAATAAATAAAAGTAATCTATCTAATAACAATCCTGCTACTCCAATAATTACAAGCCCAAGAAACATAGTTTCAACCACATTTGCCATTCTAGCAGTAAAAATCATTTTTCCAACTCCCCATCTAACCATAGCAGCAAGCATTTCAGCACCTACAAGAGCACGCCATGAATAACCTATAGCTAGTCGGAGCCCAGGTATCAGTGAAACCAAAGAGCCTGGTAAAAGGACTGATTTAAATAATTCATATTTACCCGCTCCAGCCGTTTTTCCTGCATTTATTAGATTTTTATTTACTGTTTTAATTCCATGAATCATACTATAAGTTATAGCAAAAAAACCTCCAAGAAAAACAGCAGCTATTACAGTTTCATCTCCTAAACCCAATGTTATTAATAAAACAGGCACCCATGCAATAGTAGGAATTGAAATTAACAAACTCAAGATCGGTGAGGCAATATCTGAAAATATTTTTTTTAATCCAATTAATGTTCCAAAGAAAATGCCAATTGATACCGCACAAATATATCCAATTATTAATCTGTAAAGGCTGCCTGATAAATGTTGAAATAAAATTTCTTGTTCAAATGTTAACTGATAAAATTTTGTATAAATCTCAGAAGGAGCAGGTAATTGATTAATTAAATCTAAATGAGATACAAGTTCCCATATTGGTATTACAACTAAAAATGGAAGGAGGAAAAAGAATATACTTTTAAGAAGAGGAATAATTGTTTTTTTAAGATTCCTCTTCATGCATCACACCCCATTTATCTATAGTTTTTTTCTCAATTTCAAGAATTATTGTTTTTTCTATAGTAAAGAAAACAACTGCTATAATGATAATTCCGGCATAAACAACAGTTACATTCAAGTATTCATATGCATCCCATATCATGTAACCTAAACCATATCCTGTGGCTGCAATAAATTCTACCGCAATAACGGTTCTCCAACAACGAGCTAACCCCAACTTCGTTCCAATTATTATATATGTTAACGAATGAGGAAGGTATACTTTTAAAAAAACATCTTTTCTATCTGACCCCATTATTTTTGCTGCATTAACATAGTTATTATCAATACTTCTAACCCCCATTGAAACATTATATACGATAGGGAAAAAAGCAACAATTATTCCAATCGTTATTATCGTAGGATTTCCAAAACCAAACCATATTATAAAAAGTGGAGCCATTGCAATACCAGGTATTGCCATAATCGTAGTTATCAACGGATCAAAAAAACGGTATATATATCGGTTATAACCCATTATCAGCCCTGCTGATATTCCAATTAACATTGCTACAAAAAATGATAAACCTAGGCGATAGAGAGTAGTTGTTAGATGACCTAGTATCTCATAAAAATTCTCATAAATTTTTATAAATATAAGACTTGGCTTTGAAAAGAGTGCTAATTGCAATATTTCATAATTTACAAATATTTCCCAGATTAAAAAAAATAAAAAAATGGTTATTATGGCAAGAATAATGCCTAATTTTTTTTGAATTTTCATCTCAGGTTCACTAATTATTGTTCTCTTAATGCTTGTGCTTCTTGCAGGAAACTTGTATCCCATCTTAAAGTAGGTATGCTATCAATTTTTCCTTGATCATATAGAAATTGAGCCGTATCATTTATTGCATCAAGAATATCACTGTTTAGATCTATAGTGAAATCAATTCTGTTAAACATTGTTAAGAATGCATCTGAGGATACTTCAACACCTTGATCTAATGCTGCTTCTGCAGCCAATTCTGCAGCCTGTTCAGGATTGTTTTTTATCAAATCTGCTTTGTCCATATGGGCTGCGAGGAAACTGACTATTTCATCTCTATTGTTCTTGGCATAATCAAGTGTTGTATGAAGACAAACCGGTACAAGAGCTAAATCCCCAAAAGATCTTAAAACTCTGCCTATCCCTTGAGCTTCAGCTATTCCAGGGGTTGGTTCCCATGCAGTAAAAGCTTCAATTGAATCTGATTCAAGAGCAGAAATCATATCTTCTACATACAGATTAACCCAGTCAAAATCATCCCAATCAAGAGATTCGTTTTGCTCAAAGTATCTTCGTAATACTTGCTCTGCTCCTGTTCCAAGTCTTGTTGCAACAGTTTTTCCTTTTAAATCCATCCATGTTTGATATGTTGAATCTTTTTTAACAATTGTAGAATACCTATCCCCCTGTTGTATCGTCCCTAGTATCACTACATCATCTGGTAAAGAGTTGAATAATGATACTGTTTTACTATCTGAACCGCAATTTATATCCACGTTACCTGAGATTAATGCTTGGTTGTTTTCTCCACCTGAGCTAAACAGCGTATGTTCTACTTCTAGGTTGTATTCACTCCAGAAGTCTTTTCCGTTTAGTAAAAATTCTCCAGGGTAATATTGTCCTCCATATCTTACTTTACCTGCTTCTGCTTCTTCTTGTATACAGCCAGAAAAAATACTAACTGTAACCAATAGTGTTGCTGCTATTACTAGCATCATTTTAAATCTGTTATTTTTTAACATTTTTTCATCAACTCAATTATTGAATACTTATCATCATATTTAAGTATTTCCTTTAAGGTAATAAATTGCCTTAATAGGCAAAATATTTATAAGTATATATGCTATTATTGTCTCAATGGAGAATAAATATGCTTTATAAGAATTTAACGGAGAAATTATTAACCTCAAATGAAGAATTTATATTAGAACTAAAAAAAATACTAATAGAAAAAAATATGACTGCATTAGATTTTTCAAAAAAAACCAACATACCCGAAAGCACCTTATACAAAATACTCTCAGATCCAAAAAAAGATTTTAGAATATCTACCCTTAGACAGATAATAAAGACAGTTAGAGAAATGGAAGAAAGCAAATTAAAAGGATATAATATCGCAATAATTACCACTAGAGAAGCGTTAGATAACATAAGCAAGGCAATTAAAATAAAGGATAAAACAATAAAAATAAAAGAATATCCTGCAAATACTATAGAAGAAGAAATAATACAAGGCATACAAGCCCAAAAAGAAGGAGTAAAAGGAATTATCTGCGGCCCCGTTGCTGCTAATACAATAGAAAAAGTTGTAGATATACCTGTAATATCAATTAGATTTGAAAAAGAATTGCTTATTAAGTCTATAAAGAATATAGCGAATAAGATATAAAAAACACAATGGCGATTAAATAATTGAGATAAGGTATATTGGAGTAATAAACACGTTGGTGAAAAATGAAAATAAGCCGTAAATTTATTAATGTGCCAGGTGTTTGTAAGAGCTTGTACCCTAATTTTGTAACGACGTTAGAATAAGCAACTAATGCTCTTTGAATTGAATCATCCAAGTTATTTTATTCAAGCAGATCTTATTAAATTTAATGGTATACATATCATATTAATACACGATGAATAATCCTAAAATACTTATCAATTGTACTAAGAAATGATGAAAATGGAAGCAATGTTGATGATATAGAAACTTGGATTGTTTAACGGTTTGAGAAAATGTTAAAAAATTCGTAAGTATATTTAATTAAAATTCTATAATTCTTGGTAAACTAAAAAATAAATGTCTAATGTGAACCGATGATAAATATATTAAAAAACGAAAAATCAATTTGGAATCTTTATACTAAACCAGAGGAATATTCTAACTTGTACCGTGATAAACATAATCGTGTTCTTTATAGATTTGAAAAAAATATAGATCCATTTAATCCAAAGGTATCAGAATACTTGGTTCAAAACAAAATAGAATTTAAATGGCCAAATACGAATTTCGCAGTTTGCTTAACTCACGATATCGATACTATTAATCCCTCAATGAAATATCGTTTTTACACAAGTTTTAAATTTGCAGCCAAAGGATTATTTAAAAAAAGTCTAAACAGGCTTTTTGGTAAAGAAAATCCTTATTGGAATTTTAGTGAACTTATTGAATTGGAAAAAAAATATGATGCAGATTCAACATTTTTTTTCCTATCCGCAGAGAAAAATATCCATGGATCAGTATACGATATCAATAATCTAGAAAATGTTTTAAAATTAATTAAGGACGCTGGTAGTAAAATAGGCCTTCATGGGGGATATCATTCTTATGATAATTATCAAATAATTTTTAAAGAAAAAAAGAAACTTGAAAAAATAGCAAAAACTAAGATAGAATCATACAGAAATCATTATTTGAGATTTAAAACACCGGCTACATGGGAACATCTAAAAAAAGCAGGTTTTATCTGCGATACAACATATGGATATCCTGACCAAATTGGATTTCGTAATGGATTATGTCATCCTTTTAAACCATTTAATCTTAATACAAATCAAACAATTGATATTTGGGAGCTTCCCTTAAATGTGATGGATCTTACATTGTTTAAATATATGGGATTATCTGTGGAAGAAGCCTGGGAGAAATGTAAAAAACTAATTGACACTGTAGAGAGATTAAATGGAGTAATAACTATTATTTGGCATAATAATTCTTTTGATGATATTTATCGAAAGGGTTGGGGCAGATTATATGAGAGATTGCTTGATTACTGTCATAAAAAAAATGCATGGATGACCTCAGCTGAAAATATTACAAAATGGGTTAATAAAAATGATTGGTGGAATTGAAGAAAAGATAACAGTGCTTGTAACTGATGCAGATCGGAAAAATGCTTTAGCGATAGTTAGATGTCTATCTAAAAAAGGATATATTGTGTATTGTGCAGGAAATCAGAAACAGAGTATGTGTTTTCTTTCAAAATATTGTAAAAAAAAATTTTTATATAATCATCCTGAAAAAAATACTGATGATTTTGTGAATGATATAGAAAACATAGTTAAAAATAATCATATTGATATTCTTCTGCCCGTGAGTGCTAGTGCAACGATTCCGCTCTCTTTTCATAAGGAAAGATTAGAACAAAATGTTGTTATTCCGATATCAGATTATGAAATAATATCAAAGGCGCATAATAAAGAAACAATGTTAAAAATTTCGGAAAAATGTAATGTTCCTATTCCACAAACTTTTTCTCCAAAAAATATTGAAGAAGTTCAAGACTTAGCAGATTCCGTAACATATCCTGCAGTTATTAAACCCAGAAAAAGCAGTGCTTCTCGTGGAATACAGTATGTTCATTCAAAAAAGGAGTTATTAGCTAAATATCCGATTTACGGCGAAGTAGATAAAACATTTGATTTCTCTCACCCATTAATACAAGAATATATACCTGGTGAGATTCATGATGTATGCATATTGGCCAATAATGGAAAAACACGAGCAGGTCTTACTCAAAAACGTATTTGGACATATCCAGTTAATGGTGGTGGAGGAGTAGTTAATCAAACAACTGATGAACCAGATTTAATGAAAATGGCTGAAAGATTAACCAAATCTCTTAATTGGAATGGAGTAACTCAAGTGGAATTTAAAATTGATTCAAGAAATGATAGTCCTAAACTTATGGAAGCAAATGCAAAATTTTGGGGAACATTAGAATTATCAATTGCGGCAGGAATCTGTTTTCCCGATTTATTATGTCAACTAGCATTAGATCAAGATTTTGAAGAAACTTTTGAATACCAAAAAAATCTAATGTTTATATGGATAAATGCTGGTTTTTTTTCAAATTTTTTACAATCTGATAGCCTAATTCATTCATTAAAAACAAGTAGAAATTTCACAAAGCAAAAATATGAAACTAATATTTCTTATGATGATCTTGTTCCTCATGTTTTTCTTTTCCGAGATTTTTTTAAATCATTAAAAGATACCATTCAAAAGATATGAGTTCTTCAATAAAAATATATATGTTATGGATGTGTGAAAATACGTGAAAAGTTTAATGATTCTTGCAAAACCGTATCCTTCAGATGCACGAGTTTATCCAGAAGCACAATCATTAATAAAAGAAGGACATGAAATAACACTTTTGTCATGGGATAAAAATGCTAATAATCCCAAAAAAGAAACACTCGATGGAATTAATGTAATTCGAAGTCCCAATTCAAAAATTATGGATATGTTACCATATGATATTTTTAGATTACATTGGTGGTGGAAGAAAGGATATAAGGATGCATTAAAACTTTTTGAAAAAAAACCTTTTGATGTCATCCATTGCCATGATCTTAACAGTCTTCCAATTGGAGTGAAACTAAAAAAAAGATTTAACATTCCTCTAATCTATGATGCTCATGAAATATGGGGTTATATGATATCACGGGATCTACCAAAGATATGGGCTAAATATTATTTATTGAAAGAGAGAAAGATAATAAAAATTGTTGATGAAATTATAACGGTTAACGAACCTTTAAAAAATTATTTTGAAAAAATAACTAATAAACCAATTACTATCATTATGAATGCTAAATCATTGCAAAGTAAAGAGTATGAACCGCCAAATAATCAAATATTTTCTATTATCTATATTGGTACCATTGGAAAACAACGTTTTTTATTGGAACTCGTTGATGTTGTTAAGACATTAAATGATATTCACTGCGTAATTGCCGGCTCTGGAAGTAAAAAAACGTATGTTAACGAGTTAAAGGAAAAATGTTCAAAAGTAAATAATGTTGATTACCTTGGAAGAGTTCCAATGGATGAAGTGATACCAATGACAAAAAAAAGTGATGCAGTCATCTGTATGACCAACCCTGAAGACCCAAATAATAGTATTGCTACCGCAAATAAACAGTTTGAAGCTATGGTTTCTGGACGGCCTATTATTTGTACTAAAGGAACGTACCCTGGAGCATTTACTGAAAAATATGATGTTGGTTTAACAAGCGAATATACAAAAAAAGATTTGAAAGATACAATTAAAAAATTAAAGGAAAGTAAAGATTTAAGAGAAAAACTTGGAAAGAATGCTTTAAATCAAGCAGTTGAAAAATTTAGTTGGGAAAAACAAGAAGAGAAATTGGTAAAACTTTATGAAAATTTACGCTGAAGAACCTTGGGTTAAATACGTATTCAATACATTTTTATCACGTTATCCTGAATTGAAACAGGAAAAAGAAATAGCAGTTTCATATGGTGACAAATCAATTACAAACGCAATTATCATCTTAAAAGGAGAGAAACACAAAAAAATATTACAGTTTGAAGGAGAAAATATTCCTATTTATCATGTAAACACTACCAAAAATATGAAGGATGAAGTAATATCTTGTTATCAAGATGATTCAATTGCCATTTCATTTGATAAAAATAATAATATTTATATGAACGCTGATGTGTTAAAAACCTCTTTTCTTTTACTATCTCGCATACGTGAAAAGGAAACACCGCTTGATAATTTAGGTAGATTTCAAGCAAAATATTCACTGGTAGAAGATGTCACAGTTCCTCTGGTAAATGAATATTTTAGAGTTATTTATAGATTGATATTAAATCTTAAAGGAAAAAAAACTAGTGTTGAAACTGAAAAAAAATCGTTTTGGCCAGAAAATGCACCCTACGGGGTTTGTTTAACACATGACGTGGATAACGTTTATAAATGGTGGCCAAAAAAAATCTTGTCTTATATATTTAAAAAAAGAAAAATTTCTGAACTTGCTCATTCAATTGGAAAAGGAGAATATTGGAATTTTGATAAAATCATGGATCTTGAATCTCGTTATGGATTTAAATCAACCTTCTTTTTTTTAACAACCAAAAAAGATCTTAAACCAAGATACAATATTAAAAAATTAAAAAAGGTACTAAAAAAACTTGATAATAATGGGTGGGAAGTAGGATTACATACTGGATTTGAATCTTTTAATGATTTTGAGAAGTTACGTAGTGAAAAGGAAAAATTAGAAAAAGTTCTGGGAAAAACAGTTTATGGTTTGAGAAATCATTATGTTCGAATTGATATACCCGAAACTTGGAAGATTCAATCTGAACTTGGGTTTAGTTATGATTCTACACTTGGATTTAGAGAAAAAACTGGTTTTCGATCTGGTTTATGTTTTCCATATTCTCCATATGATTATATAAATGAAAAAAAAATTAATATCATTGAATTACCAATGACTATAATGGATTCTGCGTTATTATCAAATAATAATCCCAAAAAAGAGTTTGAAAAAATATTGGAAAATATTAAACGATTTAATGGATTGCTTGTTATTAATTGGCATCAAAATTCTTTTGATGAAAAAGATTATCCCAAGCGAATAGAAGTATATGCATATATGTTGAGATGTTTTAAAAAAGATAGGGCGTATGTTGAAACTTGTAAAAAGGCTTCTGATTATTGGCTAAGTCATGATTTTTAAAAAACAATACTATTTATAAACCTTCTAAAACTAATCCTGTAATGTACCAATTTTTTTCTTTATAGAACTCTTGATTTTTTTTATCATCAATATTTACTAAACAATTAATATAAAATGGTTGCCCTTTTTCGCCTTTAATCAAAAGAGTTTTTTTTGAAATAAATAAATTATTTGATAAAGCTTCTTTAATGCTCTTGTTTTGTGTTATAAGAGAACAAAGTATGCTTTTATATTCTGTGTTTTTTAGCCACTCTCTAAGATATTTTAGTAGCATTTCGAAATAAATCTTTTTATTTTTTTCAACTAAAATATCTTCTATTACAATTTTTTCATCTTTAGGTTTTAGAATTATGTACCCTAACAATATATTTTTTTTTGTTAGTGTGATGATTAAATGTTTATGATTTGGGTTTTTTCCGATTCTCCAAGATAAATATTTTTTATTTCTATCAACCGTGTTCGTATAAAAATTTTTATTTTTTTTCCATAGTTTTTCAATATCTTCAAAGATTTTATTATTCGTCTTACTGATTTTTAATTGATACTGTTCTAAATTTTTTACCTGTTTTCTATTTGTAAAAATATTTACCGTTTTTAAGAATGAGAGATAAAAAACAAATAAAACATTGAGAATAGTATTCTTTATAATTTTATCAGAAGGATCAATATGATCATATCGAATTTTATAATATATGAATCTATCCCAATGGCTTAATTTATTATAACCTAGTTTTTCTCTAATTTTACCTGGAGTACCTTGTCCAGTTGTTGTAAACAATATTTGATATATTTCTTTAGCTTCTTCAAAAAATTTCCTTTCAAAAGGAAAGTATACGTGCTTTCCCTGATAATCTGGGTGGAGCATTGTATTTTCTGTTTTTCCTGCAAGATATGTCTCACCAAATACATATAATGGTGTAGGAATTAATCCATGATGGCCAACTATCCGTCCATCTTTTTCAAATATGACCCATTTACTATTTACGTCATAAGGGTTTTTAAGCCATTCCCATGAATATTGGTCAGAATCTCTTTTTCTGCCTGTAAGTAATTGATATAAAGCATTAATTTGAGTTTCATCGCCAGATTTATATTTTCTGCTTTTTAACATTATTTTCCCAACCGTACAACATCCCCTGATCGGTTTTTAAGATGCCAAACAATCTCTTTTTTTCTAAAAAATTTATCTCTATTTATTTTTATTATAACTATATTAAAAAGATTAAGCTTTTTGACTCCGTTTAAACTATTTTCAGTATATAATTTTTTATGATCTAAGGAATAAGCTGAACCATGATTCTTATGAGGGACAGAAATATATAAAAGACCATCTGGTTTAAGAATACGATGACACTCCATTAATGCCTTTAAAGGATATACCAAATGTTCTATGACATGAGACATCCAAATTTCATCTACAGAATTAGTTTTAAATGGATACGGAAATTCCTCCAAATCATGCACAATATCGACCCCTTTGTGTTTAACATAATCCATATTGATATATCCCGGTTTGATATCCTTACCACATCCAAGATTAAGTTTCATTTCTCTTTATCCTCCTTATTATAGGCATGTATTCCACATTCTGTTTTTTCTATATCTGCCCATCGCCCATCCCTTTCGTTACCACCTTTATCCACTGGTTTAGTGCATGGTCTGCATCCAATACTAGGATAATATTGATCATGTAAAGGATTATATGGAAGATCATACTTTCTGATATACATCCATATTTCATCTCGAGTCCAATTATATAAAGGATTTATTTTTATTGTTCCTCTACCATCAACTTCAATGACTTCTATATCTGCACGGGTTTTTGATTGATCTCGTCTAATGGAACTTAGCCAGGCATTTTTTTCCTTCAATGTTTGGAGTAAGGGTTCTACTTTTCTATATTTACAACATAGATCCGGGTTAGTTTTATATGGTTCCTTACCAAGGATCGTTTCTAATTCTTTTTCACTATACTTACTAGAGATAGTATTAATATTTATATTCCATTCTTTTTTTATTTTTTTAGCAAGTTTTATTGTTTCTTCAAAATGAAATCGGGTGTCAATAAAGTAAATGGGAATATCAGGAATAATATCTTTAACAAAATGCATTAAAACAATTCCAGTATATCCAAAAGCAGTAGTCATAGCTAGGCTTCCTCCAAATTCTTTTTTTGCCCGAAGGAGTATTCCTGGTATGCTTAATGATTCAAATTCTTTTCTTAATGCAATTATTTCACTTAAATCAGGTTTTATTGATTCCCTATTATTCGTAGAAACTAGCATTATCAAACCTTGTCTATATTGGTACCGGTTCTTTATAAAGCGCATCTAAGATATTTTGCCTAAAAAATAATTCCCAATTTTTCTCCCTGAGTGCATATTTCCATAGATCAATTTGTTCTTTGTACTCTATAAGTGGATAATCTGTACCAAAAATACATTTTTTCCTAAGATAAGTATTAGCTGCCTGTATAAATTCTGGAGCGATATACTTTGGTCTTAATGCACTAAATTCAAGATAAACATTTGGATGTCTCTGCGCAACTGCCAATACGGTTGGTCCAAAACCGTTTCCTCCATGTGATATAATTAGCTTTAATTCAGGAAAATCTACTGCAACTTCGTCTAAATATTTTGGATGACCATGCCACATGTAAGAACCTCGCCAATAATGTATTGAACCGTGAACAATTATTGGTTTATTCAATAATTCACACAATCCATAAAGAGGATATAATCTCTTATCATTAGCATCAAGCTTTGAACTAAAAGGAGAAATATTAATGGCAACAAATTTTTTTTCACAACATCTTTTTATCTCTTCAAGGGCAGGATAGATTCCATCATTAACATTTACCCCCGCAACCGGCAATATTTCATCATGTTTTCCTGCGATTTTAAAAATGTGATCGTTATCCTCTTTATTACCACCACAAACAACCATTTTTGTAACTCCCTCATGCTTAGCATGTTTAATTTGTTCTTTTACAGGAATCGGAGTTAATCGATCTTTCATTTTATACCATTCAATATAATCCTTGAAAAATGGTTTTAATTCGCTAGTCCATGGCTTTAATAATCGTTCTGTTCTGAGACGTACTCTACCATCTATAATTTCCATTATTCTAACCCTCAATCAACTATCATTCTCTTGAGCTACAATACTATTCCTAGTTAATATATTTTATTAACAGGACTTTGATGTATTAACCCATTTTTCTAATGTTAAGGGTATCCATATAAAACCAGAAATCTTCTTTAGCGAATTCTTTGAAAAGAATTAGAATGATTAGGTAAGCAGCTAGGACAAATCTGCCTATGAATAAACGCTTTTCTATTGCGATAATCTTTTTTTCTTTTGCACACCCACCTGCCATTTTTCATATATAATCTAAGAAATTCTACTATTGAGTTCAACGGAAGGAAAACCAACGCGCAGGCACCATATTCACCTCTAACACTACCAACTATTCCACCAGTCAAAAAATGACTATGAAAGATAGCAGTTTCATTCACCTTTTTAATAAATCTAGCAGTTTAAAACTATGAAAAACGATAGTGTACCTGTATTGAAAAAAAGAGTTCTACTGCCATCAAATAAATTTGTGGCTAACACTCGTTCTTTGCATACTACTATACCTTAGCGATTTGCTGAGATTGTTCACACAAACTCATGAATTTTAATAGATATCAAGCAAACAAAAAATGAAGCAAATCCTGTGTACATATGAGGTAAACTGGGATTACTTATGTTTAAATTCTTCCTTGATGTATTGACCCATCTTTCTAATGTTAAGGGTATCCATATAGAACCAGAAGTCTTCTTTAGTGAATTCTTTGAAAAGCGTTAGAATGATTAGGTAAATAGCTAATCCAAGTGCTCCGAATGCAAGTAAATGATACCAGCGGGTGATCCAAAAGATAAAATCATACTGATATAATAACACATAAAGAATTGCTGCCATGATAATTGCTGCAAGTGCATGTATGAGGATGCGTTTGTTTCCTTTTGATCCAGTTAGTTTATACGACATGATGCGGGTGTAAGCTAGGGAAACAGCAAAAGAAACTGCTGTTGCTATTGCCGCGCCAGTGGCACCTAGACCGAAGAGTTTAACGCCACCTAACAACTGAATATCCCTTGGAATAAGTAAAATATTTAAAGATAGGTTAAAAACAAGCATGATAAGAATCCTATTCTTGTTTATTCCTGGTTTATTCATCCCGTTGAATTGTGCTTCATAAGAGGTTGATAGACTCTTGAAAAGCACTGCTAATGGAAGTATCTGAAGCATGGGGACTGCTGGCATCCAACCTGAAAGAAGAATAAAAGCTGTAGGTTCAGCTAGAATCATAAGGCCAAACACCATAGGAAAAACAATCATGCTGAGGTGCCGTTCTGAATCAACGGTTAATTTTTTTATTTGATTTATTTTTCCTGCTTTATGAAGCGCTGAATACGTTGGAAAAATAAGCATTCCTATTGCACTTGTGAAAAGTATGATGAAATTAGATAATCTATATGCAGAAAAATAATATCCAACATCAGCTGAAGTCCAAAACAACTGAATCATTACTTTATCAATATTATGCATAATGACATTACTTGTTGTTACAAGCATTAAGGGAAGAGCAAAGACACTATAGCTTTTAATCAGGTCTTTTGAGGGTTTTTCTATTGGATAATGTCTGAAAAATAATAATACTATTGCCAAATGAGCTAATTCTCCAGCTACATACGTCCAAGCTAAAGCTAAAGCTCCCAATCCCGATATGGCTACGTAGACTATGGCTGCAGTTCTTACTATGCCATTTATGAGGAACGGGATTTGGTTTTTTGCCATTTCCTTTTGTGCTCTAAAGGTTCCTGAAAACGTTGCTACAAGTTGCTGGGCTATCCAAAACCCAGTGATGATGTAAATGGCTGCTAAGTGATCAGGGCTTTCAAATCCTCTACCCATGATGTTCGTCCAGAAGTATAAGCTTCCAAAAAGAATTCCTATTGCTGCTAACAGGAGAACGGCTTTGATGCTTAGAAACGTTCCTATGCAACGGCCCAAGTGTTTTCCTTCTGAAACTCGTTTGATGTGGGCTGATAAGAAACCTAAATTACAAAAAACAGTGAACAAGGTGACAAAACCAATGGCAAAGGAAACGATACCGTAGTCTGCGGGGCTCATGAATCGTGCGATGAAAAATAATCCTAGATAACCTAAGCCTCCATCTAGGATTCTTGTTGTCATGATAAGAACGCTTTTTCTAGCAATCATTGCGAGGAGAAATAACAAGGTGTTTTAAATAAATGTTTATAAAAATGTTTATAAGATATTTATAAGAAGTACTTTTACAGAGGATACGTTCTTTGAACGCAAAACCAGTCTGATTACCAAACATCTATTGCAAGCAAAAACAGTCTGCCAACAGCCAACTTTCACATGCAAAAGTAGTCATTTGAGCAATTTTAAAAAAGTTTCGGTTCAAAGAGGAAAAACACAAAACTTCACACAGCTTTACACAGCAAAAAAATATGCAACTCATCAAACATAAAATATCTCTCACCTCAAAAGCAAACACTGCAAAAGTTGTCAGTTTTCCATTTATTTTTTGCAAAAGATGTTAGGTGAATTACGTGTAAAAGTTGTCAGGCACGCCTTCATCTATCAGATGCTTTTTGCGTACATAATCCGTCAGTTCGCTACTATTCCAACCACCTTTCTTCTGTCTGCAAGATTGTAATTAAGTAAGAATATTATTTTTTTATGTATTATAGCAACACCATCTGTATATAATACAAAATAAATTCCATTTTTTGGTTCATTCCATGGTTTTTCTACAAAATTTAGATCCTATCATTAAACTTAATAGAGCAGCTAAATAACAAAAAATATAAATATACATAAACAACATATTGTATATTGACAATTTATTGTATAAATAAAATTTACAGTAAAAATACAAAATTATATCAAAAGGTGAAAAAAATGCCTACATTAACCGTATCAATTCCAAAAAAATTAAAAGATAAGATGGATGAACATCCTGAGATAAATTGGCCAGTAGTAATTAAAAATGGACTTAGAAAAAGAGCAGAAGCAATCCTTGAATTTGAAGAAAAAAGAAAAGAAGAGGGAAATTGAATGGTAAGTATTACATTAAAAGTTACAGACGAGCTTAAAAAAATGATAAAACAACTATCTTGGGTTAACTGGTCTGAAATCGCTAGAGAAGAAGCTTTAAAAAAATTAGAAGAAGAAAAAGCATTAGAAAAATTTAGAAAAATAATTTCAAAATCAAATTTTACAGAAAAAGACGCAGACGAGCTTGCTGAGAAAGTTAAAAAATCTATGCATAAAGATCTTAAAGACAAAGAGCTGATATAGATTGGAATTAGTAATCGATTCGAATGTTTTATTTAGAACGTTAATATCAGGCGGGGACATAATAGATCTTGTATTTAACAAAAATTTAACAATTTATGCTCCAAAAATACTTTGGATAGAATTTCTAAGCCATAAAAAAGAAATTTTGTATAAATCTAAACTTTCAGATAAGGATTTTACAATTTTAACTAAATTACTTTTGAAAAAAAATTAAATTAGTAGAACGGGAAAAATATCAAAAACATCTAAAAAACGCTAAAAAATTATTAAAGGGACATGAAAAAGATGAAGATTTTATAGCACTTTGCCTGTATAAAAAATGTAAACTTTGGACATATGAGTCAAGATTATTTGAGATTGGTTTCGGGATTTCAACTAAAGAAATATCTAAAAAATTATAGTGAAAAAAGAAGGTATATGATCTGTTTTATGAACAATCAAAGTTTATAATAGAAAGAGAAATCAACCACCTTCAATTATTCAATGATTCATATATGGATGTTCAACATGATTCGGCTTTAATAGAACATGAAAAAAGTATGAAAAGATAAGAGATAGCAATCCTTCCTCAGTCTGGCATACGAACTGTTGAATCCTTCCATTCTTTTGTAGCTTCTATAAACCAGTCGGGCTCTTTGCCTTTTTTAAACCATTGAGGAAGATTCATATTAATCTCACTTGTTAATATCCTGTTATAATTAGGTATAAATCTTCTTATATAAATTTTACCTATATTTCTCCTTATAACAGAAAACAAAATGTTGCTGTGTTCCTCAGAACAACATCTTCGTTTCAATATATACAGTAATTTCTTTAAAAACATTTCAAAAAAATTTTTCCCTTCTTTTCTGATATAATGATCATACTTATGCCGAAAAAAAAGCATATTTGGACTATATCAAATAAAAAAATGTACAATATGATACATAACCTATTTTAATCAAAAAATCACATATTTTTTAAAAAATTTGACTTAACTAGAAGAGGTCTAAACATTTTATGTACTGCCCACAATGTAAAAAAGATAAAAATTTAACCAAAGCAGGATTAAGAAATTCAAGACAAGGCATAATACAAAAATACTACTGTAAAAAATGTAAAAGATATTTTTCTGATAAAGACCAAGCCTATACACAATATCCTTTGAAAGTAATACTATACACCCTTCAAAACTACAATAAAGGTTATCCAGTTAAAAAAATAAAAACACTTACAGGAAAAAAATACAGATACTCACCTCCAACTCGAACAATTTACTCATGGATAAAAAGATACAAAAACACTCTAACATTTATAAAACTTAGAAAAAAATATAATGTAGACCCTACCACTCTTACCACAAAAAAAAGATTCTATCACAAGCAAATATATCCTTTTACCTACCATAACCTAAAACTTAACCTTAAAACAAAAAATCTACCACAACTCAAAAGATTAAAATATTTTCAATCTTTTTGGTTTGTATTGTTAATATTAAATTTATTGCCAGAAAGACCAAAATATTATGTAAACATATATATTCACCTGAAAATATGGTTCAAGTAAAAGTAAGAATCACAAAAAATCTTCTAAATAGTTTAGATAAACGGATAAAAGAAGGTAGATTTAAAAGCAGAAGCGATGCAATAAGAATTGTTTTAAGTAAATATGAAGAAAGAGAAAAAACTCGGGACTTCCATAAAATGCTTAATAATAGAAGAAGGGAAGCAAAAGAGCAACCTGAAAAATTAATTCCTCTGTAGTAAAACAGGATGAAACACAAAATCCTTCTTCATTTTATATGTTAGACATATAAAAAAGGTTTATGATGCTTTCTCAAGATTGCTTTAATTTATAACGAATATATCAATATTTTACATTATTTTTGAATCTGGTTTAATATAATCTTTAACAATTGCTCCAGGTCCAACAAAAACATTATTACCAACAATTGATCCAACATCAATCATAGAGTTTATTCCAGTTTGGACATTATCGCCCATTATAACACCAAGTTTTCTTCTACCTGTATCAATTTTTTTACCGTTAACCAAAGTCTTTATCTTTTTTTTATCAAGACGTAAATTAGCAACTTTACAACCGGAGCCAAGATTACAACCAGAACCTATAACAGAATCTCCAACATAGTTTTGATGAGGAATATTAGAGTTACTAAAAACAATTGAGTTTTTTACTTCACATGCATTACCAACATGGCAGTTGTCACCAATAGAAGTAAAGGGTCTGATATAACAATTAGGACCAATCTTACAGTTATCACCAATAACACAAGGACCCTCGATATAGCTTCCATTCA
>CAYZTD010000012.1:0-39860 GCA_964481275.1 uncultured Thermoplasmatales archaeon | reverse complement strand
CTCCAGGGCTTTTTAAGGAATACTGGAAAGATGAAGATATAATGAAAAAATCATTTAGAGGTGACTATTATTATACTGGTGATCAAGCATATAAAGATGAAGATGGTTATTTCTGGTTTGTAGGCCGTGATGATGATGTTATAAAATCATCTGGTTATAGAATTGGTCCTTTTGAAGTAGAATCAGCACTTATTGAGCATGATGCTGTTGCAGAATGCGCTGTAATTGGTGTTTCAGATACAAAAGGAATAAGAGGAATAATTGTAAAAGCAGTAGTTGTTCTTGCAAAAGGTTACAAACCTTCAGAGGCTTTAACCAAGGAATTACAAAATCATGTTAAGCAAACAACTGCTCCATATAAATATCCACGTATAATTGAGTATGTAGATGAACTTCCAAAGACAGTTTCTGGAAAAATATTAAGGAGAAATCTAAGGAAAAATAACTAAATAAAACTAAATAATTATATCTCTTCTTTTTCTTTTGTTTTTTCAATATTAATATTGTTTACAACTTTATTATTTAATTTATTTAAACATTTATTTTTTATATCTGTTAATTTTAAATGTAAATAATATTCATCAGATATTGTTAGTGGTTGTTTAAGATTTCCTATTTTAAATTCGTTTTCTAATTCGCCTCTTATTTCTTCAAATAAAGCATCTGTTGTTTTGTCTATTATTACATCAGCAAATTCATCTAATTGAAAATTTGAATTATTGTTTTTTTCTTGATACCATTCCATCATATCTTTTTTTATTTTTTCTTTCATCTTCCCCTCTTTTATTTTTTTATTTATTGATTTAATTTCTAAAAAACTTATTTTAGGTGTATTGCTCTTCTTAATTTAAATTTTGCTATCTGTGCCTTAATTTTATAATTTTATCTCTATTTATTACATCTTCTTTATTGTTGGTATTATAATGCTGTTTTGTTGCTAATTACACTATTTAACACTGTTTTTTGGCATAATAAATACAAAAAGTTTTATATAATATAAAAAATAAAAACTATTTGTGTGATAAAATGAAATTGTATTTTGCTAAAGTAGGGAGGATGTAAAATGGTTACTATAAGCCATGTAGTTCATAAATTAGTTGATGAAAAGATATATGTGCAAGAAGCTATCGGAAAAGGAATAGCATCATATGGATCTGTTGCAAAACATTTAAAACCAGAAGTAGAAGAAGAACTTAGAAAAGAAGTAGCACACTATGCAATAGTAGCTGCGTTAAGAAGATATGCAGAAAGATTAAAAAGAAAATTTCAAGACATAAATTTTGATGCAAATAATTCCGAAGTAAATCTTAAGACTCATGTCATAGATATAAATATACAAAAAAAGCCTTGTCTATTTGATAAACTTAAAAAAATATACGACGTGATAGATTTTGAACAGGGAGATATTTTACACATTATCTATGGAAGAAATACAGTAAATATTATCACAAACGAGAGATACAAAGAAAAAATTGAAAATTTTCTTAGACATGAAACTATAATAAAAATAGATGAAGATCTTGTGGCGTTATCCTTTTCAATAGATAAAAGACTTGTAAATACACCTGGTGTACTATTTCAAATTGTAAGAAATTTTGCCTGGGAGAATATAAATATAATAGATACACTAACAATAGATTTAGAACTAACATTCATTGTAAAGAAAAAAGATGCAGTAGCTGGCTATAAAGCACTTCGTAGATTAATAGAATAAAGAATATTTTTTACATTCTAAAGACGCCAGGTCTCCAGTTAGGAATAGGTGCATTAAGACTTGCAGAGATTCCAAGACCAAGAACCATACGGGTATCAACCGGGTCAATAATTCCCTCGTCCCATATTCTTGCTGTACTATAGTAAGGACTTCCTTCATTTTCATACTTTTTTAGAATAGGTTCAGTAATATTTTTTTCCTGTTTTTTTGTCAATTCTTTTCCTTTTCTCCAAAGTTGATCGCGCTTAACAGTAAGTAAAACATTAGCTGCTTGATACCCTCCCATAACACTAATTCTTGCATTAGGCCACATCCAAAGTTGTCTTGGTTCATATGCACGACCACACATACCATAGTTACCAGCTCCAAAAGATCCCGCGATAATTACTGTAAACTTAGGAACATTTGCTGTTGCAACTGCATTAACCATTTTAGCTCCATCTTTTGCTATACCACCTGATTCATATTTTTTTCCTACCATAAAACCAGTAATGTTTTGTAGAAAAACAAGAGGTGTTTTACGCTGACAACACATTTCAATAAAATGAGTTCCTTTTAATGCCGATTCAGAAAATAAAACTCCATTGTTTGCAAGAATTCCTACAGGATATCCCATTATACGAGCAAAACCACATACAATAGTTTGTCCATATAACGTTTTAAATTCATGGAATTCAGATCCATCTACAATTCTTGCGATTATTTCTTTTACATCAAAAGGTTTTCTAGGATCTTTTGGAATAATTCCATATATTTCTTTTGGATCGTATGAAGGACCTTTTGGTTTTTTAATATCAAGTTTTGTTTTTTCAGGTCTATTTAAGTTTTCTACAATATTTCTTGTTATGTTTATCGCTTCCATATCATCATTTGCGTAATGATCAGATACACCGCTTTTTCTACAATGAACATCAGCACCACCAAGTTCTTCTGCACTTACCTCTTCACCTGTTGCTGCTTTTACAAGAGGAGGGCCACCTAAAAAAATTGTACCAGTATCTTTTACAATTACACTTTCATCAGACATTGCAGGTACATATGCTCCACCTGCCGTACAGCTTCCCATTACAGATGATATTTGAGGTATATCTTTTGATGACATCAATGCTTGGTTATAAAAAATACGACCGAAATGTTCTCTATCAGGAAAAACTTCGTCTTGCATAGGTAAAAAAGCTCCGCCTGAATCTACTAAGTAAATACATGGGAGATTGTTTTGAAGTGCTATTGATTGTGCTCTAAGATGTTTTTTAACTGTCATCGGAAAATATGTTCCACCTGTAACAGTTGCATCATTTGCAACTATTACTACTTCTCTATTATGTATAATACCGATTCCTGTGACAATACCTGCACATGGAGCTCTATCATCATACATATTGTATGCTGCAAGAGGATTAAATTCCATAAAAGGTGTATCTGGATCTAATAAAGCTTCTATTCTTTCTCTTGCAAGCATTTTATTACGTGATTTATGAAGCTTTATTTTTTCTTCTCCACCGCCTTTCTGTGCCACAGCAATTTTTCCTTTTAAGTCATTTACAAGCTCTTTATAATTTTTGAAATTCTCTTTGTATTCTTTATTTGAAGTATTAATATTACTTTCTAAAACATCCATTATTTTCTACCTCTCATTTTTTTTGACATTTCAAAAGTTTCTTGACCAATTTCTACTTGATCATTTTCTTTAAAATTTATTTTTTTGATTGTTCCATTATAAGGTGCACGTATGAGATATTCCATCTTCATGGCTTCAATAACCATTAAAACATCATCTTTTTTGACTTTATCTCCTTTCTTAACTTTTATGTTTACCACTTTTCCAGATATAGGTGATTTTAGATCACCTTCTTCTTTTTTCTTTTTTTTAGATCTGGCAGTTAATTCTACAGGTTTTACTTTGTATACATTTCCATCTACAAAAACAAATTTTTCTTTGTCTCCCTCAGTTATTACTGATTTGATAACTCTATCTCCAATTTTTATTTTTAGATGACCTGGTTTTATTTCTTCTGCTTCTAACTTGTATTCAGTGTTATCATATGTTAAAAAATATTTTTCCTCTTTTTTTTCGATTGTAACGTTATATACGTTATTTCCGTGTTCGTAGTTTATAAACATGCTATTTTTCCTCCTCTTTTCCGACTCTCCATCTTCCCATATGTCTCCACGGTGAATGGGGATCTGCTTCTTTGTATCTTACTATGTCTTGAGTTTTTTTATGCATTAAATCATATACAGCAAGAGAAATCACTGCATCAACTGGTAAACCTTCTTTTGTAATTGTCCAATCTTTGAAGTAATTATCAATAAAGTGAGTAGTTACATTTCCTTTTTTGAATTCACTATGCTCTAAAACTTTTTTCAAAAAAGGAATATTTGTTGTGACACCGAGTACTACATAATGTGATAAACCCCATATCATCTTTTTTATATTTTCTTCTCTATTTTCAGCATAAGTAATAAGCTTAGAAAGCATTGGATCATAATATGGTGTTACTTTCATACCTGAATAAATCCCACTGTCATCTCTAATATTTGGACCAATTGGAGCTTCAACTTTTTTTAGTTTTCCTATACTTGGTAGAAATCCATTTTCAGGATCTTCTGCATATATACGACATTCTATTGCGTGTCCTCTTTGAATTATGTCTTTTTGTTTTATTGTTAGTTTTTCACCGCTAGCGATTTTAAGTTGCCATTTTGCAAGAT
Organism: uncultured Thermoplasmatales archaeon; assembly: GCA_964481275.1. Taxonomy (GTDB): domain Archaea; phylum Thermoplasmatota; class E2; order DHVEG-1; family DHVEG-1; genus CAYZTD01. Next base: position 35,434 of record CAYZTD010000012.1, on the reverse strand, counting down.
CAATACCAGTTGTCATTTCAGTTATAGGATGTTCTACCTGAAGTCGAGTATTCATCTCCATAAAATAAAAATTAAGTTTCCCGTCGAGCATAAATTCTACTGTTCCAGCGTTTGTATAGCCTACTGCTTTTGCTGTTTTTACTGCAGCTTCTCCCATTTTTTTACGAAGAGATGAATTCATAATAGGTGATGGGGTTTCTTCAATTATCTTTTGGTGTCTTCTTTGTATAGAACATTCGCGCTCAAACAGATGAATTACATTTTTGTGTTCATCAGCAAGTATTTGAAATTCAATATGACGTGGTTTATCTAAATATTTCTCCAGAAAAACTGTATCATCTCCAAAGGAGGATTTAGATTCGCGTTTTGCTCCCTCAATAGCATCTTTTAAATTATTTTCTGAGTGAACAATACGCATTCCTTTTCCTCCACCTCCTGCTGCTGCTTTTACCAGAAGTGGAAAACCAATTTTTTTCCCTTCGTTAATTAATGTTTTATTGTCTTGTTTTACTCCATGATAACCTGGTATAACTGGAACACCTGCTTTTTGCATTGTTTTTTTTGCTGCAATTTTGTCACCCATCAGACTTATTACTTTGGGGTTAGGTCCAATAAATTTAATATTGCTATCTTCACAGGATTTTGCAAAATCAGGGTTTTCTGCTAAAAATCCATATCCCGGATGGATTGCATCAGCTTTTGTTTGTTTTGCTATCTTTATTATTTTAGGTATATTAAGATAACTTTCTATAGGTGCAGGATCTCCAAGATCTATTGTTTCATCAGATAAATGAACGTGTGGCGCATCTTTATCTACATCTGAATAAATTGCAACGGTTTTAACACCTTGTTCCTGACATGCTTTTATAATTCGTACTGCAATTTCACCACGGTTTGCAATAAGTACTTTTTTAAACAAAAATTATCCTCTCCAATTCGGTTTTTTTTTCTCTAGAAATGCATTTATTCCTTCTTGTCCTTCTTTTGATACTCTTAATTCAGCTATTTTTTTAACAGTATGATTTTTGTATTTTTTTCTATCCATTTTTTCACAGTTATCAACAAGTTTTTTTACTTCTTTTATAGCATCAGGTCCTGAAGAAAGAAGGATTTTTACATATTTTTCTATAGTTTCATCTAATCCATTTTCATTATTTGCTACAAAATCTACAAGACCTATCTCTTTTGCATAATCTGAATCAAATCGTTCACCTGTAATAAAAAGTCTTCTCATTACAGATAATCCAATTCTTCTAACTATATAAGTTGATATTACAGATGGGATTATACCAAGTTTTACTTCACTAAATGCAAATTTACAGTTTGATACTGCGATAACTATATCGCATGCGGCAAATAATCCTAATCCACCACCAAAGGCATGTCCATTTACTCTTCCAACTACTGGTTTAGGACAGCTATAAATTGCTTCATATAGATTTAAAAGTAGTTTACTATCTTCGATATTTTCTTCTTTTGAATATTTTGCCATACTTTTCATCCAGTTAAGATCAGCACCTGCACAAAATGATTTTCCTTCACCTGTTAATATTACTATCTTAGAATCGTCTTTTGCTATTTTTTGAAAAAAATCAGTAAGCTCTTTCATCATTTTTTCATTCATAGCGTTATGAACATCTGGGCGATTTAAGAACACTTTAGCTGTATTGTTTTTTATTGAAACCTCGATTGTATCATATTTCATAGATAGTCTCCTTGAAATATATATAAAGATTGGATACCCAGGCGATGTTAGGCAAAATAAATAAACTTTTCTAAAGTTTTTTACAACATATGTCGAAAATTTATCTTCCTTTATAATTTGGCTTTCTTTTTTCTAAAAAAGCAGAAACCCCTTCTTTAAAATCTTCTGTTCCAGCTGATTCTGATGCTGTTTTACTTTCAAGTTCTAAATGAGATGTCATATCGTTTTCCATACTTTTATTAATAAGCATTTTTGCTTTTCCAACAGCTATTGGAGGAAGTTTTCGAAATTTTTCTAAAAAATATTCTACGTTTGAATCAAGATCTTTTTTATCTACAACTCTATTTACTATTCCTAGTTCAAATGCTTTTTCTGCACTAAAAATCTTAGATGTAAGAATATATTCACATGCTTTTTGATAACCAACTATTTTTGTAAAAAATTGTGTTCCACAACCTGGAGCAAGACCTATGCCAATAAATGCAGTTCCAAATTTTGCATTTTTTTCTGCGATAATTATATCACATGCCAAAGCAAGTGATAAACCTGCTCCAAAAGCAGGACCGTTTACTACTGAAATTACAGGCTTTTCCATATTTCTCATTTCTCTAACGCATTTATGTATAACAAGTGTTAAATCACGTAAAAACTGTTTTTTATCAACAGCGTTATACATTTCTTTTACGTCTCCTCCTCCACAAAATCCTTTTCCAGATCCTTTTATTACAACTGCCTTGATTTTTTTATCTATTGTAGTTTTTTTTAAAACAGAAAATAGTTCTTTTCCAAGTTTAATATCAAAAGAATTTAATCTCTTTGGTCTGTTAAGAGTTATGTAAAAAATATTTTTTTTTATTTCTATCTTTAAAGTTTCGTAATCCATAAATATCAATTTTTCTAGAATGTTAATTTTGTTATAAATTTTAGGGGGCTTTTTAATAATTGATTATTTTTAAAACTGATTATTTTAAACTTATATTGTGTCAGAAACTTTAAAATAAAACAGGTATTTATGTATACTGAAATTTGGATGCAAGAAAAAAAACAAAAAATACTGTTACATCTAATCATCCTCACTGCAATAGCTATGTCAATAGCATCATCTTTTACACCAATTATTAAATTTGACTATTCAGATGTTTTAGAGGAATATGGCTATGAAACTTCTGACCAGTTCTGGGTTCTTGAAAGATTTCTCTTTTTTAGCAAAATTAGTGTCTATGATCTCAGAGATACAATAGACGAAAAAGGCCGTGAATATTATAAATATTCCTTTGCTGGTATCACAATATTTACTTCAGGACAAAAAGGTGATTGGATAGTACTTACAGATTATAATGTTGATCATGAAATTTTAATTTCAAGAAGTCTTGGAAGTATGATTGAATTAGTATTAACTCCTACCTTTTTAATTTTATTCATTTACTTTTTGTATAAAATTGTTAATAATAATTGTTCCTCAATTTATAGAAAAAATATTTTTTTACTATATTTATGTTTATTTCTCTTATTAATCTTAATAGCAACAATATTTGGATTTTATTCATCTGTTGATTACTTTGATAGCCAAAATTTGGGTTTTACTAGTTTTATACATTTTGGTTACGGTTTTTATTTAATATGTGCAAGTATTATTTTGTTTTTTATAGCATATATCATACAATTTTATTTTTTCAAAATTTCAAAAGAAACAGTATATATAAAAGATAAAAAGTAGTTTTTTTTTGAGATTTTATGCTAATAAAAAAAATTAAATAACAGTTAACCATGTACAGAAGTATAGTTTACAATGGAGGCTTACTATAACATGGAAGTTAATATGTATATACAAAACTATAGAAAATTAAGATATAATATATTTAAAAAAATATATGAGTTAAATCTAATCTACAAACTAATTCTTACTTTTAGTTTTGCATGTCTAACAGGTCTTTTAGCTCAAATACGAGTTTATATGCCCGGAACACTTGTTCCAATAACAGGTCAAGTTTTTGCTGTTTTACTTGCTGGTATAATTCTTGGAAAACATTATGGTGGAGCCAGTCAAATAATGTATCTAGGAATGGGATCTCTTGGTGTGCCATGGTTTCAAGGGATGAGTGGTGGCCTAGCTTATCTGGTGGGTCCTACAGGAGGTTATTTGATAGGATTTGTTCTTGCCGCATTCTTTATAGGATATGCTGTTGATAAATACATAAAATCAAGAACTTACATTGGTATGATATCTTTAATGTTATTTTCAACTTTTGTATTAATCTATTTTCCAGGATTAATATGGTTCTACATCTGGACCGGTTTTTCCTTAGGATTTATTGAAATAATATCCATGTGTATACTTCCATTTATTATAATTGATTTATTTAAGGCTTTAATTGCAGCAGGGATTGCTAAAACAATTTTACCAAATAATTCATATATTGATAAAAACAAATAAAAAATGAGGGAAAAAATACTTAGTTTACTAGAAAAAGAGGATTTCGTCTCAGGTGAATATATTGCTAAAAATCTTGGTGTTACACGTACTTCTGTTTGGAAACATATTAAATCATTAGAAGCACTTGGTTATAAAATCCAATCTGTAAAAAATAAAGGATATAAATTAATATCAAGACCTGATAAACCAATACCTGAGGAGATAACTACTAATCTTGACACAAAAATAATTGGTAGAAATATACATTATTTTGAAAAAGTTACATCTACAAATCAAATAGCTAAAGATTTTATTAAAAAAAACATAAAGGAGGGAACTATTATAGTAAGTGATATTCAAACAAAAGGGCGAGGTAGAAAAAATAGAAAATGGTTTTCTCCAAAAGGTGGTCTATGGTTTTCAGTAGTTTTATATCCAAATATCCCACCTGAGAGAGGAATGCTTATAACAATGATTTGTTCTATTTCAGTAGCACAGGCGATAAAAGAAGAAACTGGTATTGAATGTGTGATAAAATGGCCTAATGATCTTTTGATTGATGGTAAAAAAGTTTGTGGCATTCTGACCGAGATTGATGCTGAAATTGATCAAATTAACTATGCAATAGTTGGTATTGGAATTAATATTAATAATAAAATTCCATTATATTTAGGAGATATTGCAGTTTCGCTAAAGAGAAAAAAAGATACAAATATTTTTCGAGTAAAACTTCTAAAATCTATTATTAAAAATTTAGATAAGAATTATCAAAAAATGTTAGATAAAAAATATGAATATGTACGGGAAAAATGGTTTTCATATTCAAATATACTAGGAAGAAAGGTCCAAATAAATCAAGAAAATACTGCTATTAGAGGAATTGTAAAAGATGTTGATTCAAGTGGATGTATCATTTTAGAAAAAAGAGGAGAAATAATTAGAATTGTTAGTGGAGATCTTAACTTTTTATAAAAAATTTATAAGTTGATATTTGCAGCTGTCAACTTAAGCAGTTTTATCGAATGTTTTCTCATAAGGATTCATGTTGAAAATGTCTTAAGTTGACAACTGCGGGTATTTTAACAAAAAGTTTTTAAATTAACAAGTGTTAACGGATTATGAACTATTGTTATTTGGTGGAGGTGAAATAATTAATAGAAAGAGAAATAATAATTTTAGAAAGCTGGTGATTTGTGGAATAATATTTATCTTTTGTTTAGCTACTATAAATATTAGTGCACAAAATTTAAAAAAAGACTCAAACGAAACAAGAGAAATTAAAATAACTAAAAGTGATTTAAAACTAGAGAAAGAATCAATTGGTATAAAACTAGAAGAAAAGAATTTTAAAAAATTTAGTGAGTTTAGCGAAATAAATAGTATAACCGCAAGTAGTGATGTCGATGTTTTGTTAACCGAAGCATACAATGGACATCCTGCTGTGGTTTCAGATGAATCCGGAAATGCAGTTTTTTTCATAGAAACACAAGATCCAGATAATCCATCACTACGTGAAATAGCAGCTGTTCCTTCAACTGATAGTGGAGCAACCTGGAATTATGATTTTGGTGGATTTTTCCCTTCAAGTGGTGGTTATAATGAATTTCCTTCACTTGATTTTAGATCTGCTTCTACTGCATATGGTACTTGGATTTCAGCAGATTTTCCAGGTATGACATCTATGGCCCGTCTAGATGATATTTCAAACCCTGATGCAGGTGAAGGATGGGGTTATTGGGACCCTGATTGGGTTGAGAACGGTTTAGATTGCGGTCCAATGTATTCAACAGATGTTGCTTGTTATGATGGCCCTTTGAATGAAGAACCAGATGTCTTTTGGGGAATTGCTTCATGGACAGGTAAATTAGATGATCCAGAATATGGTCAATTTGAAAATGGTATCTTTTTAAATTATTTTGCAGAGGAATACATATATGTAAGTTGGTTTCCAGATATAGAAGGGGTTTATAGAATAGTTTCAGATATAGATCAATCTACAGGTGTTATCTACTGGACATATGAAGTTTATAATGAAGAAACTGGAGTTAATGATCTATGGCTTATGTACATAACAATGCAAGATTGGTTTGCAGATGAATCATTTTCAATTTGGCAGATAGATGGTCCTGCAAGAAACCCTGCTATAACTGCAGGAGATGGAGTTTTAAATGTTGCATTTGAAAGCGAAGGAGATCTGATCTGTCTTTATTCAAATGATAACGCAGAAAATGTAGAATTTAGTTTTATTGTTGAATCTGAAGAAGATGAATTATATCCAGATATCATTAATTCTGGTTCAAATGCAATATGTGTTTTCAATAAAAACAATGATATATACTATGCAAAAACTGAAAATGGTGGTGTCAACTGGTCTGTTGAAAGTGAAAAAATAAATGATGTCGCTGGGGCTGCCCTTGATGAATATCAGTGTATTAATTTGTTGCCAAACAGAGCATTTTGGACTGATACAAGAAGCAGTGAAGGTGATGTTTATTCGGATACACTTTTAAACCCGCCCGAAAAACCAACGATTTCTGGACCATCTAGTGGAAAACCAAATAGAGAGTATGATTTTACAGTTACAACTACTGATTCTGATGGTGATCAAGTCTGGTATTTGGTTGAATGGGGTGACGATTCAGATACTGGTTGGGTTGGACCCTATTCATCAGGAAGCGGTGCAACGTTATCACATACGTGGGATACAGAAGATACTTTTAATATAAAAGCAAAAGCAAAAAATTCCAAAGGTGCAGAAAGTGATTGGGCTACACTAGAATTCAGTACCCCAAAAGCTAAAGGCTTTTTCAGACATATCTTTGATTACTTTGATATCTTGGAAATTATCTGGAATCTACTAAAAATCTAGAAAATTAAATAAACATTTCTCTCTTTTTTTTATTTTATATAGATTTTTTTACAAAAAATCTCTATTTATACATTTTGCAATTTTATTTATAATGGTATCTTTATTACATCTGTGTAAAATAAGTTAATATATTAAATAGGAGCACTTCACATGGATGAGGGGATAACTAAATTTATAAAATGTCCTAAATGTGGAAATATAGTTGAAATCAAAGGTTTTCCTGGTGAAAAAAAATTTTTGTCATGTTCAAAATGCAATTCTAAAGGTTACTTTAAGTTTTCAGAATCTGAGAATTCTCCTTTTGAAGAATCATATGGTCCAGATGTAATAGAAGTAAAAAATCTTACAAAAAGATATAAAGATGTAATTGCAGTTAATAACATATCTTTTTCAGTTAAAAAAGGTGAAATTTTTGGTTTTCTTGGGCCAAATGGTGCAGGAAAAACTACGACTATTAGAACACTATTAGGATATCTAAAGCCAAATAATGGTGAAGCATATATTTTTGGTAAAAATATTAAAAATAATATTGTTGACATAAGAAAAAATGTTGGTTATATCCCCGGAGATCTCGCTCTTTATAATCATTTAACAGGAAAACAATTTCTAAATTATTTTAGCAGTCTTAGAAATACCGATTTGCCTTTACTTGATGAGCTTCTTGAAATATTTGAATTGCCTTTAGATAGAAAAATAAAAACATATTCAAAAGGTATGAAACAAAAAATGGGAATTGTACAGGCTTTTATGGATGATCCTGATGTTGTTATAATGGATGAGCCAACTCTTGGGCTGGATCCTTTACTCCAACAAAAATTCTATAAATTTTTAAAGAATGAAAAAAAGAAAGGCCGAACTATGTTTTTTTCTTCTCATATTCTAAGTGAAGTAGATAAAATATGTGATCGTGTAGGAATAATTCGTGAGGGGGATCTTGTTGCACTTGAAAGTATTGAAACTCTCAAAAAGAAAAAAGGAAAAAAAATAAGAATAAAATTAAAAGGTGAACCTAAAGAATTAACAAGTATGAAAAATGCAAAAGTTGTTGATGGATGGATAGAATTTGTAACAGAGGACAACGTTGATTCTTTAATTAAAAAAATATCAAAATATACAATCTTAGATATAGAAATTCAGGAGTTTAGTCTTGAGGATATATTTATGCGATATTATTCTGGAGGTGAATAATCAAATGAATTTTAATCTCAGACAGATACTCAGATTTAGAATTGTTATTCAAACTATTAAAGATAATTTTAAAGCAACAATAATATTATCCTTACTTTTCTCTGGTATGGCTGCGATGTATGCTGGTATGTATCCACAATTTAGTGATATGATGGTTGAAATGCAGCAATCAGGGGCACTGGATCAATTTTCATTTATTTCTGGATATCAAGATATGGCTAGTTACGTTGGTTTTCTTAATGTTGAAATGTATCAAATTTTTTGGATTCTTATTTTGGGAATAGTTATGGGTTTTATCGCCGCTACCAGCATTTCAAAAGAAATCGAATCAAAAACAATAGATATCTTAATGTCTAATCCTGTTTCTAGAAAACAAATAATCTTTGAAAAATTTATAGGTTTAATACCTATGATTCTTTTTATAAATTTCTCGGCAATGTTGGTAATTATCGCGATTACTATAGGTATTAATGAAGAACTAAATTTTGTGTATTTGTTTTTAACTCATGTAATTTCTATTCCATATTTTCTTTCAATTATTGCTATTGCAATTTTGATTTCTACAATAATTGACGAAAAGATGAGAGCGGGAATTGTTACTATGGCGATAGTAGTTGTTATGTATATTTTTGAATCAATTGGTAACATGATTCCTGATTATGAAAATATTGGTTTTATTTCGCTAACTCATTATTACTCTCCTTATGAGACTTTAAAAAACGGAAATATTGATGTTTTTGGAACTGCCGTCTTAATTTTTGTTGTTGTTGTTTCATTAATCCTAGCGATTATTTATTTTGATCGGAAAGATATAAAAATCTAGTAATTTCTTTGATATTTTTATGTAGATGATTAATTAAAGGATATAGTATATTTTCATCCTTATGGTTTTAACTGCAAAAAACCTACTAACGATAAATATAATTTAAAAGTGATTGCATTTTTTGATGATCGGGAAGAGTTAGCTGATAGTATGTATTTATGGAAATTTGGATAATTTTAATTTAAAAAGAGTCTTACAATTGTTCCCAAAACCCGACCTTCAATTGATTGAAAACTCACTATTTCTCCATTTCTTTTTTTTGCTGTTACTCCGATTGTTATCTTGCCAAATCCAATTATTCTTGTTTTTAACTCAAGTGGTCTGTATGTTGATATCTCTTTTGTTTCACTTGAGTTTAATCGTTTTATACACCCTTCTTTTGTCATGTTAATTCTATTGAAAAGTCCGCCTTTTGCAGATAGTTCCCATTTTATATTGGAAGCATCTCTAATATCATCATTTAAAATGTTTATTTTAACTCCAGCCCAACATATTTTTTTTGGAAAGCTAATGCTTAAGTTTTCTGGTGGTGGTGGTAATGAACTTGTTTTGAATTTCCAGGTTTTACTTTCAGTTATCTCGCCAAACCTGTCCTTTGCTTCTACTTTCCAATAATACACAGTGTTAATTTCAAGGTCGTAAGGTATTTTAAAACTTGTTTCTGGGATTTTTTCTTTTATAAGTTTTGGATTTGGGTTTTTTCCAAAGTACACATTATATTGTAAACCATCTTTGTATTCATCTGGATCTGTACAGGACCAATTTAGGATGCATATTATGCTTGTATTTTCTACGTTATTCTTTGGTGAATTCTCTATTGGTTCTAATGGTGGTATGTTTTCTTTAGTTTTGAATTGATATATAGCTTTCTTTGTCTTTCCTTTACCATCGAACGCTTCGATAGTCCATATATATTCTGTAAGAGGTTTTAAATCTGTTATATTGCAGAGTTTTGTACCATCTAATTCATTTATTTTATTGTTTTTACCTATATCGGGAATTGTTGTAATACTCCAATCGAAATTATCTCCATCAGGGTCAATAATATCTGCACTTAAATATTCAAGATTTAATGGTACATCTGTCGAACCATTTTTAGGATTTATATTTGTAAAAATAGGAGGGCTATTAGTAGTAAAACTAAATATTTCTGATTGTGTCTCAAAAACTCCATCATCAGCTACAGCATACCAACTATACTTTGTTCCATACTCGAGATTATTCCAAGTAATTGATGCAGTGCCACCGCTTTGAACATTATTTTCAATTCCTATCTCTTTATCTCCATTTGCGTCATAAAAAATAACTTTCATAATATCATTATCTACATCTGAAACATCGACACTTAAAGTGGGATTTATACCTATGCCTTTATCGTTATTGTTGGGCATTGGATTAACTGGTTCATCAGGTGGACGACTTACAACATTAACACTTAAATCAAAAACACCATTTCCACCGTTTGATTCAATATTAATACTACAATTATGTAGTCCGCAATCAAGATTGTTAGTGTCTACCTCAATTGTTATGGTATCTTTTTCACCAGAAGAACTATTACCTTTTTTAGGTGAAACACTAACCCAATTGCAACTTTCAGATAGAGTATAAGTCAGTGTTTCTTTGTTGTTGTTCCAAATCTCAAAAATAGTTGAATCTCTTTCGGCTTTATACATTTGACCAAAGTCATGTGATGTAGGTTCAAAAGATAACTCTGGACCTCCAATATTTATTGTAAGAGCAGGATCGGCAAATAATAAACAGCCCTGTATTATTCCTCTCCAACTTCCCGGAGCTCTAGAATAGGTCCAATCTATTGTAGGGGCCATTGTATCTTTTGAGTATGCCATTGCTTTACCAAGTTGCCAGTTACTCTCGCTATGGGAATTATTTTCTAAATCAAGAATATAATCCCAAAATAATTTTTGTTGTAAAGCACTTGATGAATTAGTATCATGATATGAACCCCAACCATAACAAGTATTATAGACACATCCAAAAGCAAGTTTTTTATCATCATTAAACAGCATAGAGCCTAAGACACCATCATCCGAAGCAGACATGTCTCCACAATGGCATCCATAGTCATAAATAAAAAAAGGCTTTGTATTATGAAAATGATCATCCCAATAAGGTTCCCCGTGGCTATGTTTATCTGCTGCTCGATTTATTGGGGTGTCTAGTGAATGTTCAGAATTGGCGTGTGCTAAACCCAACAAAATTGTAATTTCATCATTATTGATTGCATTTTTCAATGATTCTCGTGCTGAACTTTCGCTACCTCCATTCCAGCCAGGATTAGGTGGTTCAGCAGTCCATTTCTTATCAGTATCAAATTTTTTATCAGAGTGAATATTATTCCATGTATCAAAACCAAATAAAAAACCAAGCCATTCAGGATAAGAACCATGAGCACCTGGATTAGGCCCAAGCCAGTTATCAGTTCCATAGAAAGTGAAATCCATGAAATCATCACCTTGAGCATTCCATCCGGAATCTCCGGCATAAAAAGCAAGATTATTAAGATAATTTTTGTCTTTGGAATCTTCATAGTAGAAAGATTTGGTCATCCAATTGGAAAGATCGATACCTTCATCACAAGGGATACTACCTATAAATAACTCTGAATATAGATCAAATCCAGAATCTCCTTCTTCGCCCCAATATCCATCTCCATCATCATTAAAAGTTTTATCAAGATTACTCCAATATATGTCACTTTCAACATTACCTTCATGCTCGTATTTCATCAAACGTCTTGGGATGGCAGATATTCCTTCATGATCGCCTGCAATCAAAATGTATTCTGTTCCCCAGTCTTGATATGCATCTCTACAAAATTCTCTAATTCTAGCCTGTTGATCATTTACTGGGGAGTCAGAGTTGTGATAATCATTGCAGGCATTGATGTCTTCTACTTTGATCTTAGTTGTTTTAAGACCTGCTTTTTCTTTTCTGTTTATAAAGTCATCCCAGTTGTATGTTGTACCAGAAAAATCATAAAGTCTTTCTCTTACAATTATTACATAATCAAAATCCTCATCTGGGTCGCAGATTCCTCCTTCATAGTAACTATTATCTAAATCTCTGTCATCATAGCTATCAATAACTTCTGGATTCATAACCAAGTTTTTAACCCATTCTTTATCATTTGGATTATTTCTATAAAAACGATGTTTCTCTCCTTTTTCCTCTAAATTTAATTCAATTGTCATGTTTGGATAATAAAACAATTTTCCTTCTGAAGGAATATATTGGGTCGGCCTTAAATCAATAGATAATATAGAATATCCTCGGCAATATTCAACACCGTGGTTTACATATTTTTTAGTAGGAAATTTTTCCTTTGAAAGATATGCATCTTGATTAATTGTAAGTGAATTGGGTATGGGTTCACTAAATGGAATTTCACGTTGATACGGGAAAATTGGTTTTTGATGTAAATTAAACCCCATCGAACCTACATCGACTTCGATTTTTTCTTTTACTAAAACGTTTATATCTTTAATTTTAGTTTCTTGTGGTAATAATATTTGAATTGTTTTGGTTTGAAAAACTGGCATACCACTATCTTGTCCAATAGAAAAAGTTCCAGGCATACTAATTTTTGTAAAAGATTCACCATACATATTTAATTCTTGTAATTTGGGTCTGTTGAAACTAAATTTATAATTTAATGATAGAGTATTGTGTTTATTATAATTGTCAGAATTTACTTTATTACCTAGGGCTGTTGAAAAAGATAAACTAATTAATATAGCAATTACTAAACAAGATAATTTTTTATTGTTTTTTTTAAAATTATTAAAGCCCCTTTTCTGTTTCATTCAAACTATATTAAATATATATGTTTTTTAATATATAAATTTTTTTATAATAAAAGATAATACATTGCCGGCAAATATTCCTATATTTTTATTATTCAACCAACTACTTCTTTTATTATTTCAGAAAAAGTAAAAACTTCTTTTTTTGTAGTATTATAAGAGCACATCCATCTAACTATATTATCATTTTCATCAAAAATGTGAAAAAAATATTTTTGTAATAATTTAGAATTATACTTTTTATTATATTTTACAAAAACTGCGTTACTCTGAACTTTGTATATAACCTCCAAATTGGATACATCCTTTATCTTTTTGAATAATAACTGTGCCATATCATTAGCATGTTTTGCATTTTTAAGCCACAAATTATTTGAAAAAAATGCATTAAATTGAGCAGATATAAAACGCATTTTTGATGTAAGATGCATTCCTTGTTTTCTATAAAATTCAAAATCTTTTGAAAGATTTTTATTAAAAAATATTACGGCATCTCCAAACATCATACCATTCTTTGTACCACCAAATGAAAGTATATCTACACCTGCATCTTTTGTTATTGTGGATACTTTTACATTCAAGAAAGCTGCAGCATTGCAAAGTCTTGCGCCATCCATATGAAGAAGCATATTATTTTCGTGCGCAAAATCAGAAATATTTTTTATTTCTTCTGGTGTATATACCGTTCCACATTCAGATGCCTGTGTGATAGAAATAATTTTTGGCTGAGCCATATGAATATCTTCAAAACCAATTATATATGGTTTTAATAAGTCAATATTAAGTTTTGCATCTTTTGTTGGAATTGTTACTACTTTACAACCTAAAAATTTTTCAGGACCACAGCATTCATGAACATTTAAATGTGCTTTTTCTGCGCATATAATAGAATTAAAAGATTTTGTTACTGCTTTCAATCCTAATATATTTGCAGCAGTACCATTACCTACAAAATAAATATCTATATTTTTTCCAAAATGTTTTTTCATTTTTTCAATAGTACTTTTTGTGTATTCATCCTCTCCATAAGCAACAAAATAATCTTTATTTATAGATTTAATCTCTTTCATTATGTCTGGATGAACACCCGAATGATTATCTGATCCAAATTCATAATTTACAGTCATAAAATATTCCAGTTTATATTGTTATTTAAATTCTTCTATATTGCAGAAACGGAAAAAATGTCGCGATCATTTTTATAAATTACAATTTTTTAAGTTTTATTTTTCGGCTTTTTTAATTTCCTCTTGAATCATTTTGTCTAGTTTTTTATCTACTCCTTGTTCTCTTGCTATTTTTTGCATTTCAGTAATAATATTATCCCAAAGAACTTGCTGAGCACATGCGAGATCCCACATATCAAGACGTTGGGATCCATCTACTTTCTTGAATTCTTCTATTAATTCTTTTTTATCTTCTTCATTCATAACAATGCACCTTTTATCCTTTTTTTGTTGCTTTTTGCTGTTTTAGTATGTTGATACGTGCAATTTTTGACATTTCATCCATTATTTCATCCCATAATGCTTGTTGATCTATAGCAAAAAACCACATATCAACCTTTTTTGAGATATCTGCTTCTTTGAAGTCCTCTAGAAATGCTTTTTTATCATTTTCATCCATCTTTTATACCTGCCAAATTTAAGTTTTTCCTTCTAAAAAATAAATAATTTAGTAGTATATAAAACCAAATACTAAATATATTTATAATAGAAAAAATCATATTTTTATTAATGGATGTATAAACCACCATTTACGTTAATTGTTTCGCCTGTGATATAATCTGACATATCCGATGAAAGAAATAAACAGGCATTAGCAATATCTTCAGGGATGCCCAATCTTTTTAAGGGAATCGCGTCTATTCTTCTTTGCCTTTGTTTTTCTGTATAATTTGATATAATGTCTGTATCAATTGTACCTGGTGCGACCGCATTTACACGAATTTTTTTACTAGAAAGTTCCAAAGCAAGACTTCTCATCAAACCTAGTTGACCTGATTTACTAGTAGCATAGTCAGAACCATGAGGCGAACCCCGAAAAGCAAGCTGAGAAGAAACAAAAATAATATTGCTATTTTTTTTCATATGAGGAAGCACTTTTTTACACATATTATATGAGCCATCAAGATTAACAGATAATACTTTATTCCAAGTTTCAGGTTTTAAATTTTTAAATTCATTTCTAAAATAAATTCCAGCATTGTTTACTAAAATGTCAATATTTCGCCTTTTATCTACAAGATTTTTAACGATTTTTTCTACATCCTCAAGTTTTGATACATCACCTTTGAGTAATATACCATTACCACCTTTCTTTTTCACCATTTTTAATGTCTTTTCTGCAGATTTATCATCTGATACATAATTAATTCCTACAAAAGCATTATTTTCCGCAAATTTAATTGCTATACCTCTGCCTATACCACGAGAGGAACCTGTAATAAGCGCAGTTTTTCCTTTAAGTATAATTATCACACAGCCTATTTTTTTTTATTTAAAAAAAAGAGTTACTATAAAAAATTTACTAAAAATATTCTTGATACCAACATTAAAAAGTAATTATGTCATAATATTACACCACAAAATTTAAAACATTGTTATAATTGCCCTAAATACTAAGAAAGGTGAATTAATGAATAAAGATAAATTAGTATTACCCGGAGAACAAGTGTCAACTTCTGAAGAATTGCTACCTGGCGAAGGTACATTTGAAGAGGGAGGTATAATAAGAGCATCCAGATATGGAAAATATATTGTAGACAATAAAAATAGAAAAGCAATAGTAAAACCCATGACAAACATCCCTATAAAAGTTAAAAAAGGAGATATTGTTCTTTCAGATGTACGTTCTGTAAGATCAAATATGGTAATTGCTGAGGTAATACATTTAACCGGACAAGACAGAGAAATATCTGGAGATACTAACGGTACGCTTAGAGTGGCAGAAATCTCCAAAGCATATGTAAAAGATCCTAATACAGAATATGCTCCAGGAGATATAATAAGAGCTAAAGTAATTCAAATAAAACCAAATTTACAACTTACTACAAAAGGAAAAGATTTAGGTGTAATAAAGGCTGTATGTTCGAAATGTAGATATCCTTTAGAAAAAAAAGGTGATATCTTGGAATGTAAAAACTGTAAAAACAAAGAAAAAAGAAAAACAGCAGATGATTATGGAAATTATGATTTAAAAAAACTTTAATAAAAACCTGGCAAAAGAGGAAAATCAAATGGAATTAAAAACAATAAGAAAAACAAAAAAAGAACTGGAAATCGAATTAACTGGTGTAAATGAAACTGTGCTAAATCCAATAACAGAAGTTTTACTAAAAAATGAAGATATCGAGTATGCCTCTTATCTTTCTGATCATCCCGAATCTAAAAACAGAAAACTTTATATTAGAATAAAAAGTGGAAAAAAAGTAGAACCTGTTAAACTTTTATTAGATGCTGTAAATGAATTGGAAAAAGAAATTAAAAAATTTAGTACAGACATTAAATCTAAGAGTAAAAAATAGATGAATCTTTTAGATGCTGAAAAAAAAGTTGGGATGGAAACTTTCTATACAGATTTTCAGGGCTTAAATGGAAAACTAAAAATTAAAGCTGATGATTTTAAAGTCGAGGAAATATCAGAGTTTCCTCGTGAAGAAAAAAAAGGTAAATTTGCTATAGCAACAATAATTTCTAAAAATTGGGAAACAAATAGATTAATTAGAGATCTTTCCAATAGATTACATATTTCAAGAAATAGAATAAATTTTGCAGGAACAAAAGACAAGAGAGCAGTGACTACACAGATAATATCTTTTTATAAGATGCCCAAAAAAAATATTGATAATTTATCTTTAAGAGATGTTGAAATAAAAAATATTTACTACTCAAATCAACCTGTAAAAATAGGAAATCTCGAAGGTAATAAATTTGATATAAATATTAGAAATATTAAAAAAAAAATAAAAGAAAAAGAAGTAAAACAAATTGTTGATTTTTTCAATAAAAAAAAAGGTTTTCCAAATTTCTTTGGTATACAACGTTTTGGAATAATAAGACCTATTACTCACATTGTTGGAAAACATATTATTCAAGGAAATATCAAAAAAGCAGTTATGGCTTATATTGGGAATCCAACTGATGAAGAAGATGAAGATGTATATAAAGCAAGAAAAACTTTTGAAAAAACAGGCGACTATGAGTGGGCCCTTAAAAACTATCCTGAAAAATTAAATTTTGAAAAAGCTATGTTGAATAAATTAGTTGTAAATCCAGAGGATTATGTTTCTGCTCTAAAAGAGTTACCTAATAACCTTCTAACAATGTTTATTTATGCATATCAATCTTACTTATTTAATAAAATACTTAGTCAGAGAATTAAAAGTAATATCCCTATAGATAGAGCTATCGTTGGAGATATTATCTTACCTATTAGAAAAAAAAGAATTGAAGATGAATATATCAAGGTAAATGAAAATAATATAGAAAAAGTAAATCTTCAGATTTCTAGAGAAAAAGCTGTAGTAAGTGGAGTTTTATTTGGAACAGATTCAATATTTTCTAAAGGTGAAATGGGTGAAATCGAGCATAAAGTAATTGAACCTGAAAAAATAAGATGCGGGGATTTTATAATTCCTGAAATTCCTTTTATTTCAAGTTATGGATCAAGAAGACCAATTTTTGCAGAGGTAAATAATATAGAATATAAATTTTTTAAAGATGATTTAAATATTGATAAAAAAACATTAAATCTAAAATTTGAACTGAAAAAAGGATGTTATGCAACATCTCTTTTAAGAGAGTTTATGAAGGCAGATAATATAAGAAGTTACTAAATTGTTGTTAATTATAATTAATAGAAATGATTTTAATATACTCTTATTATTAGGGTTGCCGATATAACATTATAATTTGACATAATTTGGTGTAAAAAAATGATTAAATCACCTCCTCAAAAATATAAACCTTCAGAAGTAGAAGAAAACATCCTTAAATTCTGGGAAGACAAAAAAATATTTGAAAAATCAATAAAACAAAGAAAAAATTCTAAGCCATATGTATTCTTAGAAGGCCCTCCAACAGCAAATGGAATGCCACATCCAGGACATGTTCTAACAAGAGTAATGAAGGATTTAGTACTAAGATATCAAACAATGAATGGACATTATATATTAAGAAAAGCAGGATGGGATACACATGGTCTTCCTGTAGAAATAGAGGTGGAAAAAAAATTAGGATTGGAAGACAAACAAGCAGTTGAAGAATATGGAATAAATAAATTTATTGAAGAATGTAAGAAAAGTGTTTTCAAATATGAGCATGCATGGGTTGAAATGACCAAAAGAATTGGTTTTTGGCTAGATATGGATAAACCCTACATAACATTAAAAAATGAATATATAGAGTCTGTTTGGTGGTCTCTAAAACAAGCATGGGAAAAGAAGCTTTTATATAGAGGTCATAAAGTAGTTCCGTATTGTCCTAGATGTGGAACCGCTTTATCCGCACATGAGATAGGCCAGGGATACAAAGAAGTAAAAGATCCTTCTATTTTTGTAAAGTTTAAGTTAAAAGAAGAAAATGAATATTTTTTGGCATGGACTACAACACCTTGGACACTTATTTCAAATGTAGCTCTAGCAATACACCCAGATAAATTATACATAAAAATTAGATATAAAGGACAAGTAATGATTCTAGCTGAAGAAAGAGCAGCTATTCTTCTTAAAGGTGAACAATACCAAATAATTGATGGATTTAAAGGAAAAGAATTAGAAGGAATTGAATACGAACCATTATTTGATTATGCAAATCCAGATAAAAAGGCATGGTATGTTGTTCTTGCTGATTTTGTAACTATGGATGATGGTACTGGAATAGTTCATATTGCACCTGCTTTTGGAGAGGATGACTATCGAGTAGGAAAAAAATATGATCTTCCAGTTATTCAACTAGTAAAACTAGACGGTACTTTCCCTGATGAGGTAGAATTATGGAAAGGACAATTTGTAAAAGATGCAGATCCTGAGATAATAAAGAACCTTGAAAAAAGAGGTTTACTTGAAGGTGTACATGAATATATACATGACTATCCTTTCTGTTGGAGATGTGATTCTCCTCTGCTTTATTATGCCATGGAATCCTGGTTTATTGCTATGACTAAAGTACAAGATTCATTAACCAAAAATAACAACAATATCAACTGGTTTCCAGCTCATTTGCAGCAGGGTAGATTTGGTGATTTTATAAATGACGTAAAAGACTGGGCTTTATCAAGAAAAAGATACTGGGGCACACCTTTACCTATATGGACATGTACAAATAAAAAATGTAAAAATGAGATATGTATAGGAAGTATAAAAGAGCTAAATGATTTAAGTGAAAACTTCCCAGAAGATTATGATCTCCATAAACCACTTGTTGATGAATTAAAAATAAAATGTCCTAAATGTAATAGTTTAATGAAACGCGAAGAAGAAGTAATAGACTGCTGGTATGACTCAGGTTCTGCTTTTTTTGCGCAATGGCACTATCCATTTGAAAACAAAAAAGAATTTAAAGAAAATTTTCCAGTAGATTTTATATGTGAAGCTCTTGACCAAACACGTGGATGGTTCTATTCTCTTCTTGCTATATCGACATTTCTATTTGACGAAAAGTCTTACAAAAATGTCTTAACACTAGGGTTAATTTTAGATGAAAATAATCAAAAGATGAGTAAAAGTAAAAGAAACTATGTAGCTCCAGATATAATATTAAATAAAGAAGGAGCAGATGCATTAAGATGGTATTTAGTCTCAGCAAATGCTCCATGGATGAGTACACGTTTTTATGAAAAAGCCGTAAAAGAAACACTAGGTAAATTCATTCTTACTTTATGGAATTCATACAATTTTTTTGCAACATACTCATCGCTTGATAAATTTGATATAACAAAAGACCAGATTTCAGTAAAAGATAGAGAATTACTTGATAAATGGATAATAAGTAGATATAACAATTTAATCAAAATAGTAAAAAAACATATTAAAAAATTTGAGATTCATAAAGCATCAAGAAAAATCGAAAACTTTGTAATAGAGGATTTTAGTAATTGGTATCTTAGAAGATCTAGGAAGAGGCTATGGGTGGAAGAAAAAACCGATGATAAATTAGCTGCTTATTCTACAATGTATGAAATATTTATGGGAATTTCAAAGCTTATAGCTCCATTTATACCATTTATAACTGAAGAAATATATCAAAACATTAAAACAGAAGAAATGAAAGAAAGCATACATCTTTGTGATTATGAAAAAACAGATGAAAAACTCATTGATAAGAACCTAGAAGAAGGGATGGAAGAAATACGAAAGCTAGTTGAGGCGGGAAGAGCACTTAGATCAAAAATAGGAATAAAAGTTAGATATCCCCTTTTTTCTGCAACACTTATTTGTGATAAAAAAACAGAGGAGAAAATAAAACCACTTTTAGATTTATTAAACGAAGAAATAAATGTCAAAAAAATTAATTTCGAAAGAGATTCTACAAAGTTTATGATAAAAAAAGTTCAACCAGATTATACAAAAATAGGTCCAAAATATAAACAGAGAGCTAAAAAAATAATTCAAGAAATCGAAAAGATAGATCAAAAGAAATTATTTAAACAATTAAAAACAAAAAATGAAATAGAATTAGAAATAGATAAAGAAAAAATAAAGCTTACAAAAAATGATTTTAAATTTGTTGAAACAGTAAAAGAAAATATCGCAAAAACACAAACAGAAGATATAACATTACTACTTGAATCTAATCTAACACCGGAACTTGAAGCAGAAGGTTTTTCAAGAGAAATAGTAAGAAGAATTCAATCTATGAGAAAAGAATTAGATTTGGATGTGGAAGAAAAAATAACAACAGAAATAAAAATTGATGAAACTAATAAAAAATCCCTTGAAAAATGGCAGGAATATATTAAAGAAGAAACCAGATCAAAAAAACTAGAGTTTACAGAAAAACCCAAAGGAAAATTAGTCAAAAAATGGAAAATCGATAAATTTAATGTTGATATCGGCATCATATAATTTTTTAACAAAATTTTAAATATGAGATAAAAGATTTTTATTATACTAGGATGTACTAAAATCTTTCAACGAATACCATTATCATATAATGTATTTTGTTGATTATATGGGATGCAAAATATGAAAAAAATCTTTTTACATTCAAAAAAGAAATATACAAAACTAAAATATTTCTTCTTTGCTATATTACTATTTATTTTTTTGTTTTCATCTAATATTATATCTTCACAGGAAGATTCTTTATCTGATACAGATTCTGATGGAGTACCTGATATATATGAAAATTTTTTAGGTTCAAATTCAAATAATTCATCTGATGTAAAAGAAATTTTAATTTCAGGTTCTAATTATTATCTTGTTGATACAAATGGAGATGAATCCTTTGATATTTTCTTTGATGTTTCCCTTTGCCGCTACAATGATTTAGAAAAAATTGATGGCATTCTTTATATAGATAGTAATTTTGATAACGATTGGGATTACACTTATGATAATACTTTAAAACCTGTTAAAGAAGATTCTTTTGATTTTTCTTGGTTTTTAGTTATTGGTATAATAATTTTTGTTATAATACTGATAATCGCAATTTTATTTAAAATAGGTATACTTTATCTATACGAAGAAGAATATGTTGCTGAAGACTAGATTTTATATCTTTTTTTCTTAACAAATTTATTTAATGTGTTATTTATTTTCTAAAAATTGATAATATCATGATAAGTCTTGGAATAGAGGGTACCGCCCATTCAATTGCTGTAGGTGTTGTAAAACAAAATAAAAATAAATGCAATGTTTTATCTAATTTAATAAAAACATACCATCCTAAAAAAGGCGGTATTCATCCTAGAGAAGCTGCAAATCATCATGCAGATAATATATCTACTTTGATTAGACAATCAATTGAAAAAGCAAAAATAGATTTTTCAGATGTTGATCTTATATCTTTTTCTAAAGGACCTGGTTTGGGTCCTTGTCTTAGAACAGCAGCTACCGCTGCAAGAGCATTATCTCTTTCTTTAAAAAAACCTTTGATTGGTGTAAATCACTGTGTTGCACATTTAGAAATTGGTATAGGAACATTAGATAAATGTAAGGATCCTGTTTTGTTGTACACTTCTGGTGCTAATACTCAGGTTATTGCTTTTTCTGAAGGAAAATATCGTGTTTTTGGTGAAACATTAGATATTGGTATCGGAAATTGTCTTGATAAATTTGGAAGGACTGCAGGTCTTTTTTTCCCTTCTGGTCCTGCTATAGAAAAATTAGCTGAAAAAGGAAAAAAATATCTAAAATTACCTTATTCTATAAAAGGAATGGATATTGCTTTTTCAGGGTTACTAACTGCAGCACAACAATACTACGAAAAAGGAGAAAGATTAGAAGATGTATGTTACTCTATACAGGAAACTACTTTTGCTGCTCTTACTGAAGTAACTGAGAGAGCTATGGCACATACAGAAAAAAATCAGGTTTTATTGGGTGGAGGTGTTGCTGCAAATAAGAGATTAAGATCTATGGTTGATACTATGGCAAAAGAAAGAAACGCGGTTTTTTTTGTCCCATCAAAAGATTTATGTGTTGATAATGGTGCTATGATTGCTTGGCTTGGTTTACTTATGTACAACAGTGGAATAAGAATGAAAGTTGAAGAAAGTTTAATTAATCAGCGTTTTAGAACAGATATGGTGGATGTGACATGGCGTGAGTAAAAAAGTGTTATATAAAGGTGCAGAAGCAGAAATATCTCTATCTAGTTATCTTAAAAAAGTTGCTGTAAAAAAACATAGAATTAAAAAATCTTATAGAATCAAGGAAATTGATGAAAATCTTATTTCTTTCCGCACTAAAGAAGAAGCAAAACTTATGATAGAAGCTCGTTCTCAGAATATATCTGTGCCAATTATATATGATGTTGACCTTAAAAAAGGCATTATTACTATGCAATATGTTAAAGGAAAAAGAATAAAAGATATCTTTGAAAAAATCTCAAGTAAAAAAAGACAAGAATTATGTGAAGAGATTGGTAAAAATATAGCAAGATTTCATAACAAAGATATTATTCATGGCGATCTTACTACATCTAATATGATTTTATTTGAAGATAGAGTTTATTTCATTGATTTTGGACTTGGAGAAATAAATTCTGAAACAGAGGCAAAAGGGGTAGATTTGCATGTTCTTATGGAAGCGATAGAGTCAACTCATTCAAATTATTCTGATTATTTTAAATATATCTTAGAAGGTTATAAAAATGATTATAAAAAAGAACATAAAGCTGTTTTCAAAAAAATCGATGAAATCATAAAAAGAGGTAGATACAGATGAAAAAAATTTATTTTGTTACAGGAAACAAGGGAAAAGTTTTGGAGGCAAAAAAGAAGTTATCCAAAATAGATATTGATATACTTCAAAAAAATATTGGATATCCTGAGATTCAAGCAGATAGTCTTGAAGAAGTTGCTGAATATGGTATTAAACATCTAAAGGATAAATTAAATAAGCCTTTTATTTTAGAAGATGCAGGTCTTTTTATAGATTCCTTAAATGGTTTTCCTGGTGTATATTCTGCATATATCTATTATACAATTGGGTGTAAAGGTATTCTAAAATTGCTTGAAAAAGAAAAAAACAGAAAAGCTACTTTCAAATCGGTTTATGCATTTTATAATAATGGAGAAAAAGAAATTTTTATAGGTAAATGTAATGGATTAATTAATAAAAAAATAATTGGTGAAAAAGGTTTTGGTTATGATCCAATATTTATTCCTAATAAAAAAAATAAAACATTTGCTCAGATGAACTCTGGAGAAAAAAATAGTGTATCTCATAGGGGTCAGGCTTTAGATAAATTAACTAATTTTTTAAAAAAATATTAAATAGAAAATTTTAAAAGTATATAAAAACAATACATGTTATAGGATAATTATGTCAAAAATTCAAAAAAATAAGTTACTACGTGCTTTGGAAAATAGATTAATAGCACGTTATTCTTTGCTTTCCAAAGTGTTTATTTTTTTAACACTTATTTTTGTATTATGGTTTTTAGTACTTTTAATGGGAATATACATATGGAATTATGATTACAACTGGCTTTATCTTAGTTTTAAGAATTGGATTTTACTTATGTCAATTTTGATATGTCTTTTTGTTTTGTTGGATATTGGTTTTTATTATCATTTTAAGAATGTAGATAAAAAAAGAATAAAAGAAGAGACACCTAAACCAGAATTTATACAAGGTAAAAGAGTACATATATATACTTATCCTGTTGATTCAAAAGGTGGAATATTTAGTAAAACATATATTCCAATAGATGAAAACAATGTTTTAAGACTACGTCTTATGATGATAAAACCAGATGAATTATGGGAAAAAAAATAATTTTTTACTTTTTTACTATCCCCATCTCAGCAAGTTTTTCTGGTAGATATGTTTTAGTTACATAGTCAAGACCATATTTTGCAAGAGCCTGTTGTTCTGATTTTTTACCTAACTTAAGTTGTAGTTTAATCTCTCCTTTCCAAAAACTATCTTGAAATCTTGGATCTGATAGCTCACTTTTTAAAGATTTAATATCTTCGTTGGTGAGTTTATCTGTAGGAAGATTATAATTTTCTATATCTGAAGGTGTAACACCAAGATATTGAGCACTTGGTGTAGCAAGATACTCTGATATATGTGCGGTTTTTATAGCACCATATGCAACACTTGCAAATATACGAAAACTCCAAGGATCACAATCAGTAAAAACTAAAACTGGTATATTTTTTCCTTCATTTAAACGCTTGATAAAACGACGAGTAGAACGAGCAGGTTGTCCTTTCAAGTGTACTAATAAAGCATTATGGCTTTCATCAAAACCATTTTCTACAAGACGATCAAACATACCGCCTGTTTCTATTGCCAAAACAAAATCAGCATCAATACTTTTGAACTTTATTTTTTCAGGTTCAACGTTATACGGAATTCCATACCCTGCATCTCCAACATCATCTTGACAATGAATTTTTCTTTTCTTCTTATTTCGAGTTATTTCTTCTACTATAATATTTCCCATTACTCTTGCGCCATCCTCTTCAGGTCTTAATTTAAAATCTTCACGCATACAACTAGTTATAACCTCTAAATCTTCAGCGAGAAGATTGGATTCATTTTGTGAATGAAACTTTGCCATATCCCATCCTTCAGAGATGTAATACATCTCTCTTAGTGTAGAAGATTTTTCATTATTTATCATATTTTTAATGAAATCAGTCATATACATAGTCCTAAGCAACATATATGCACCTTTCAGAGATTTCGCTGATCTCTCTGAATTTTTTGAACCATATTTCCACACGTTTAGCTTTTCATCAAAAGCTATATTTGATTTCGTACGAGATGGAATTTTAATATTCGGGATCTTAATTTTTTGAAAATCATCATATACTTTTGTGGCTATTTTATCGATTTTTTTTATTACATTAGAATAGTCTTTTTCCATTATTCTTCAGCTCCCTCCCATTTATCAGCGCCTATAACAAAAGAAGGATCGATTTTCTCGATATAAAGATCATTTTCATCGAAATCTCCTTCTTCAAGACCTGCAAGTTCAAATTTGATATCTATCTTATTTGCAGGTAATAACTGTGGTAAATCCCATTTTATATAGTTATCTGTAATCTTTGAGGGTTTAGGTTCAATGTCTCCTAAAACTGCTTCTTTTGGTATAATAGAGTATAAATTGAATTTTTGTGGTTTTCCCTTGTAATTTACTACCATAATATGGCTTTTAGTAATTGTTCCTATGTTTTGTTTTTCATCTTCGTTTAGATTATCTGTTAATTTTGTTTGTACGACTCCTTCCCTTTTAACTTTTTCATATTCTATTGCGTCTTCAATCCAAACTACATCCATAATCTTAGTTATAATTGGATCAAGTTTTGGTATAGGTTTATTTAACATTTGGGAAGATTTTTTTGCGATTTCAGGTAGAATTTTCGTGATCAAATCAAATTTTTCACGAGTTTTTTCACGTTTTTTCTTTTTATTTATATGTTTTTTGACGTTACGTGCACATTCACGAAAAGCCAGTTGTATCTCTTTTTTTATTTCATCTACATCTGAAATAGCCTCTTTACTTTCAGAAGTAAACGGAATCTGAGTGGAAGCAACATGAACTAGAAAAATTGCAGGTCCTGAGGGAATTCCTTTTCCACCTTTTTGTTCAAGACCATATCGGCGCCAATCAATTGAAGAAATTGCTTTTGTAGTTACACATCCTCCTTGTTGATATAATAAAGGAACACGATTGGCGAAACGTAAAATCTTTACGCTTTCGTCTTTAGGTAGATCTCCTCCATAAACAAGACCTACTTCGATTTTAAAAGGGTTTCCGGAATAAACCGATGCAGGTCTAGAAGAAGTAATAATAAATTCTGGAGAAATTTCAGTTGTCTCGTGACGCAGACTTCTTTTAATTAATATCTCACTTATTGGAGAAAGACAATCTGTAGAAGGTGACATAACTTTGATTTTATTAAAAGCTTTATGAAGATTTCTAAATTGATCACGTGACATTTCAGTTGGTTTTAAATCTTTTTCTAGGCCTGCTTGTTTTATAGCATCATTTGTAGCACGATCTCCCATACTACTAAATTCAGTTTTCAAAAAACTTGAAAGTTTACGAGCTTTTGTAAACTTTGCCATTTTGATTAAAGTTCCTAGTTCTACTCCATGAGGATGAGGTTTTATTTCTTTAGATTCTGGAGGTAGTTGTTCGGCAGTACGGTCAAAAACATGTTCCGCTCCGTCGGGTTCTTTGAAAACAATACGTGCATGTGGGTTTACAATAGAGGTGTTTTGTAAATATTCATATACAAAATGTCTTCCACGTTTGTAATCAGATATTATTTCTGCTTCAAAACGTGTACCTTGTTCTTTTTCCCAATGTATGCTAGAAGTTTTGATTATCTCAGCCTGGTTTTTGTTAGTATTAATTGCTAGTTCTATGATATTAGCTGGTCTGTCTTCACTAATCTTTGATGTGATTATGGCATGTTTGCCTGTACTTAGCTGACTATATAATACAACTGCAGAAATACCAATTCCTTGCTGACCTCGACTTTGGCGGATTTCATGGAATCTAGAGCCATATAAAAGCCTTCCAAAAATATGTTTTATTTGTTTTTTTATAATCCCTGGGCCGTTATCTTCAACGATTAGAGTTGTTTCACTGTCTTCGCCATTTTTAATTTCTACATATATATCTGGTAAGATATTTGCTTCTTCACATGCATCTAAACTATTATCAACAGCTTCTTTGACACTTGTTACTAGTGCACGTGTAGGGTTTCCGAAACCCAAAATATGTTTATTTTTTTCAAAAAATTCTGCAACAGAAATTTTTCTTTGTTTTTTTGCAAGGTCATTTGCAGTTACTTTCTTCAAAATAGTTTACCTCCTTTATGAGAAAACCCAAGCATCCATGGGATGTAATAGAGAACATAATTATATAATTAATCATTTAAAACGTTTTATAAGAGTTTGCTAAAACTATTAAAAGATTAAAAATCAAACTGTTCTTATAAATTCTTATGAATATTCACCAATTATAAAACCAAAAGAATATTTTCTTCTATTTTTTATATTTTCTTTGTTAGATGTTTTTTTCTTACTTTTTGTTTTGTTTACCATACTATTATCTTTTTATTTTAATCTCTTATAAAACTTAGTTGTTAAAAAGTCAAAATGATAAAAATTTTGTAAAAAAAGTATGATTTATAACTCTGAATTTGTTTAATTGGTTGGGTTAAGTTGATAATGGCAAAAAAGTTGTATTTATTGTTTATTTTATCTGTGTTTCTTTTAATTCTTATTATAAATCCATTTATAACAAATAGAACTGATGGTAAGGAGATATTATATGTTGGTGGAACTGGAGATGGGAATTTTACAAATATTCAGGCGGCAATTAATTCATCTTTAGAAGGAGATATTATATATGTTTACAATGGTACTTACAATGAAGACCTTTTGATAAATAAGTCAATAGATTTGATGGGTGAAGATCGAAACAATACTTTTTTTAATGCCACTGGTAAAAATTGTTGTATCTTTATCGATTGTAGAAATATATCAATATCTGGTTTTACAATAAAAAATTCTTCGATTGGAGTATATGTTTATTCTAGTAAATATAATAAAAATATTTCTATTTGTAATATGACCTTTTATAACAATACTAATGGTATTCTATTAGATTCAAGTTCAAGTAATATGTATATTTTTTCTAATATTTTTAAAAATAATTCTGAGTGCTTACGTCTTTATAATTCCTCAAATAATTTGATTATTAGTAATTATTTTCAAGAAAATGAAGATTGCATTCTATTTTATGATACATCAAATAAAAACCTAATAAAGAATAATAAATTTTTATTTTTTTCTTCTGGAATAAATCTTATAAGATGGTCAAATAATAATACAATTTTATCTAACAATATTTCAAATGGTGACGATGGTATATCTTTAAATCTTTGTAATAACATTAAAATTGAAGACAATGTTATATTCAATAATTCTGACAAAGGTATTTTTATCAAAGATTCAAAGAATATTGAGATAATTAATAATTCTATTGTTAAAAACGGTTATCGTGGCCTTTATATTGATAATGTTGAAGATTATAATATGACAGAAATACGAGAAAATAATATATTTATGGATAATTATCAAGATATCCAAGTAAAGTCTAAACCTCCTGTTATTAAAATACCAAGTGTTGAAATGATTTTAATTATTATCTTTGTTATCATATCAATGATTGTTTTTTTCTTGAAGATAAAACTTGACAAAAACAATTAAATCGATAAGATTTTAAGATTTTTAATAGAAAAATATATATAATATGAAAAAGAAAAGATGTCTAGGGGGTAAAGAATGAAGAAAAAAGAAGAATTGGATGAAATCCCATTGGATGTAGATATTGGACATATTTTTTGGGAATTAGAAAATTATGAAAATTTTTTTCCTCTTTATATATCAATGACTAAAAAATCAGATAAATAAAAAAGAGATGGTTTATTTTTTCTTTGGTTTAAATCCATCTTGGAATGTACCATCGGTTTTTTGTATCATAACAGTTGCTTCTTTTTTCTTTGCAATTTTTCTTGCTTCTTTTATAGCTGTTTCTTTTTTACGGTGATGACTGTATATTTTTCTGTGACTTCTTACTGCCCAGTCGCCTTTTACTTGACCGGGCTGAGGTTTGCTTACAACATAAATCACATTTGATTCTTTTTTAATGTTTTCATCCTTTTTTTCTTTAATTTGTGTTTTTTTAGCTGGTTTTTTATTTATATTTTCCTTTTTTACTAGATAAGGAAGGTTTGATCTGTCACTTGTTCTTACAGTGTATCCTTCAGGTAAGGGTGAGGGTGTTCCACTTTTTGGTTTTTTGATACTAAAAAAGTATATGGTTACTATTCTTCCATTTTTTAGTTCTACTTTTCTCTTGTATAGTTTATATTTTCCATATTTGTATGCTTGTGGCTTACCTGCTTTTTGTAGGTAAGGCATATTTGATCTTTCGTTTATTCCTACTTCATATCCTTCTGGTAGTGGACATGGTGTGCCACTGTGAGGCTCATGTTTACTGAAGAAGTATATTGTAAGCGTTTTTCCGTTTACCAATGTAACTTCTCTTTTATATAGTGTATATTCTCCATATGTAAATATCTCTATTTTCTTGAAATATGCTATTACATAATTAGTCATTAGATATACTATTGATAGCAGATATATTATTAACAAGGTTATATTAAAAACAGGTCTTTTTCCGATGATTAATGCCCATATAGGCCACAGTGCAGCCCATATTATATAGACCATTGCTAGTTTTCTAGCCCAGTTTTCTCTTTTTAAGAATCCAAGAATTATCAAATATAGTGATATTAGAACAACTGCAAAAATAAACAGTGTAATTAATAGATAAAGTACATTTCCTAATGAATCTATTGTATATCCATGATGGCTGTATAATCCATATATAAAGTAATCTATAAAGTAATAGTATACCTCAAGCACTAAGAATAATATTAAGAATAGTGAGATTCCTAGTGGCATTTCCTTTACTTTATATATATACTCTTCATCTTTATACATATAGTTCCCTCCTTAGATAAAATACAATTAAAGCTGCAAGTAAAGCTATTCCAAGTGCACTTACAATTAACCAAAATAGATCTATTTCTTCTCCTAATATTACAGCTTTTTGTTTATCTGACTCGATATTTATTACGATTGTATCTGTAGATGATTCTCCTTTGTTATCATAAACTGTTAATTTTACTGTATATTCTCCTTCTTCTGTATATATATGGGTAACTTTTTCACCAGTTTTACCACTACTTCCGTCCCCAAAATGCCATTGATACTCTAGTTGATCATCATCGGGATCATGGCTTCCTGATGCATCAAATGTTATTTCTTGGTGTACTTTACCTTCATATGGTCCTCTTATTTTTGCAACTGGTTCACTGTTTATATCTTTGTTTGGGTCCTTATCAGATTCATCATCTTTTTCTTCAGTTTTGTCAGGGTCATCTGCCTGTCTGTTTTTAATTAAAGATAATATAAATGATGTAACAATTAGAACTCCTCCGACTTTTAACAATTTAGATATTAAATTTGAGTCACTAATTTTCCAAAATTTAATTTCATCGCTATTTTCATTTCCAGAATTATCTATAGCAACTACCTTTAATGTTTTTATAGATGTAATTGAAGTTTCTTCATCTATTGTAAACTTATAAGGTGCATTTTTGTCTTCTCCTAACTTTATACCTGATAGGTAGAATTCAACTTTTTTAATTCCTGATTCATCATCAGTAGCATTTACTTCTACTGTGATTGGCCCGGATATTATTGTTTTTAAAAATATTAATTCCTTTATCTCTTCGTCGTCTATATATAATGTATTTTCTTTTGGTCGTTCAATTTTTACTTTTGGGGGGGTATCATCTTCTTCCTCTCCCCCCTCTTTTGTTTTTACTGTTGCATAAGATTCGTTATATACGGGGCGACCGTAACAATGCTCTATTGCGTTTACTTCTACTTTATTTTCAAATGTGCCATTTGTTTTTACTTCCACGTCAAATTTTAAAGTATAACGATTTTTTCCTACTTCGTCGTATAGTTTTTCGCCAGTTATATCCCAATATATTTCATCTCCTGTTTCATCAGGTTCTTCTGTAGCACTTATATATTCAAGTCCTTCTGGTAAAATATCTGTAATTTTTATTTCTTCTAGAACATATCCATTTGGGTCTTCTCCGTTACCTGGCCCATCAATGTCATGATAGATTACATCTATCCTAAATTTGATTATAGAACCCACTTGTACTTCTACTTCTTTATATTGTTCTCCATCAATCTCAATTGATTTTATAACTTCCATACAGGGATCTGGTTCTGGATTCTGATATGACTGCTTTACTGTTGCACTACATATCGGCATTAGAATTGAAGTTAATAGGATTGCTATGACTATTAATGAAATTTTTTTATGAAATCTATCCATATTATACACCTATTTATATTAATATACTCTTTATAATAATAGTCTACTTAATAATATAAATACTTTTCTGTATATTTGTTATCGATAAGAGAAAAAATTACATTTTTTATATTAATATAAGAAATTTTTTTATGTAAAGAATTAGGATTATAGCCATTTTTTATGCTTAAAATAGATCAATAATGAGACACTAACAGTTATAATAACAATCCAAACTGCAGGATATCCCCATGGGATTGCAAGCTCTGGCATATACTCAAAATTCATTCCATAAACACCTGCAATAAACGTAAGTGGTATAAAAATTGCTGCAAAAATTGTTAGAACCTTCATGACCTCGTTCATTTTATTGTTGACACTACTCATATAAATATCAAGCATGCCTGATATCATATCGCGGAAAGTTTCAATTGTATCAATTATCTGAATAGTATTATCATAAAGATCTCGAAGATAAATATGTGTTGAATCCTTGATTAGTTTTGATTCCTCACGTAATAAACCATTTATCACTTCTCTTAGAGGCCAAACAGATTTACGAAGATATATCATCTCACGTTTGAGATTATAAATCTGCTGTAGAAGTTTTGGTTCTGGATTTTTAACAACGTCATCTTCTATATCTTCTACTTTACCACCAATTTTTTCAAGAACAACAAAATAGTTATCAACAATAGCGTCAATCAAAGAATAAAGAAGATAATCAGAACCCATTTTTCTTATACGGCCTTTTGATTTGCGTAAACGCTCACGAATGTTATTAAAAACATCTCCGGTCTTCTCCTGAAAAGAAATCACAAAATTTCTACCGAGAATAAGACTTATCTGTTCGCTTTGAATTTCTTGTGTTTTATCATCAATGTAAAGCATTTTTAAAATAAAAAAGATATATTTGTCAAAATCTTCCATTTTTGGACGCTGGTCAGTATTTAATATATCTTCTAATAAAAGGGGATGTATCTCAAAACTTTTACCAAGTTTTTCAATTAATTCTATCTTGTGAAGTCCATCAATGTTAATCCAGGTAACAGAAGGTTTACGTTTTAGAGAAAAGCATTCCTCGATTTTTTTAATCTCTTTTTCTTCAAAATTATTTATGTTATAATCGATGATGGAGATTTTAACTTCCTCAGTTTTTTTCTCACCGATATGAATAAGAGATCCTGGAGGAAGACCACGTGTTTTTTGAGAGACTCTTCTAATAATTTTTCTCATAAATACTCCTTTATTTTATATTATAAAGTTTAACAATAGGCCAGGAAATTTCAATATCTTCTTTATCAAAACGTTCTTTTAAGGCTTTTATGAATTCGTTTCTAACAGAAAATCTTTTCATTGGTTCTTCTACTCTTAAAATAGTTATAAACTCTATATTAGAATCTCCAAACTCCTTAAATCTAAATAGTGGTTCAAAATCTTTAATTGCACCAGGAATAGTTTGCTGTATTTTTTTTGCAACTTCAAGAGCGACTTTCTCTACTTTTTTTAAATCAGATTCATAAGCAACTCCACATGGTATAAAAAAAGACAGATCTTGTTTTGGTTTTGAGTAATTAAGTATATTGCTATCTGCGAGTTTTGCGTTTGGAATAACTATCAAATTATCAGTCCATGTTCTTATTCGTGTTGAGCGCCATCCGATATCTTCAACAAAACCTGATGTATTTTGATCAAGTTCTATGAAATCTCCTATATCTATAGGTCTATCTGATATAATATGCATTCCAGCAAAAAAATTTGAAAGAGTACTTTGTAATGCAAGCCCTATCGCAAGTGCTCCAAGTCCTACACCTGCAATTAATGGGGTTATATCAAGCTTGAAATATCCTAAAATAATTACTATTGCTATTATAAAAATAATTACACTAACTACTCTATTTAGTAACATAGGAGTACGTCTAAAACCTTTACGAACTTTTAGATAACTTATCATTATGATATTAAGGAAATTAGAGATAAGAAGAGCAAAAATAAGTGTTATAATAACAAAGGAAATCCCATCAATTAAGTTATAGTATTCGTTTAATAAAGTTAGAGATTTTAATGCAGTATATAATCCAACAAAAAATACGATTGATAATGTTGGTTTTGAAAGTTTTTTTAGAATATATTCTCCATATTTCTTTTTTTTACCAGCTATTTTCTTAACTATGAATTTTAAGATTAAATAAGAAATTGTAACAATTATAATCGTACCTATAATTAGTAGTAAAAAACGTATGTATTCATCGTTTAGTATATCTTGTAATATAGCCATTATTTTTTCCTCTCCAATAACAATTTTTTAATTACGATTTGTGATAAATAGTTTCTGGATTTTATTTATCAAATTCTTCTAAGGCTTTTTTTACTTCAACTACATATGTCATTGCAGGTCCACCACCCATAAGTATTGCAACGGTTGCTGCTTCCATTATTTCATCTTTTGTGGCTCCTGCTTTTAATGCTTTTTCAACATGTATTGCAATACAATATTTACATCTAGCAGTAATTGAAGTTCCAACGGCAATTAGTTCTTTTGTTTTTGTATCAAGTGTTCCTTCTTTTAGTACTTCTCCCATAAATGCTTTAAAATGTCTCATTGATTTTGGTTGATGTTTTGATAATTCTGTCATCATTTGCATTACATTATTAACGGATTCTTTCATTTCCCCCAACTTATCACCAATTTTGTAATAATATAATCTATCTTATTAGTTTCTGTGTAGAACTTTGACTAAAAAAAGAAAAAATAAAAAAATTATTTATGTTTTTATTAACTTGCGATACTTAAAACTTTTATCTTAAAAACCAGTGTTTTTCCGGCTAAAGGAGAGTTAAGATCTACAGTTACTTGTTCCTCACCAACTTTAGTGATTCTAACAGGTACTTGACGATTATCTGGTAAAGACATCATAAAAATCATATCTTGTTTTATTTCTTGTCCTTCAGGAAAAACATTACGTGGTAAATCTTTTACAAGTTCAGGATTATATTGACCATAAGCTTTTTCTGGAGGTATTTTTACTTCTTTTTCTTCACCTACTTTCATACCAACAACTGCTTGGTCAAAACCTTTAATTATTTTACCTTCACCAACTGTAAATTGCAAAGGTTCTTCATGTTTTTCAGAACTATCAAAAATAGTTCCGTCTTCAAGACTACCTGTATATTCAACTTTTATTGTATCTCCTTCTTTTACTAAATCCATTTTTTACTACCTCACTTATGCTTTTTTTACCTTTATTGCATTTAATCCACGATCAGTTTCTTCAACTTCAAATTCCACTGAATCACCTTCGTGAAGATATCCTTCAGCGATTTGAGATTGATGGACAAATATGTCATCACTTTCATCTACTTCTATAAATCCGTACCCTTTTTGTGGGTTAAACCATTTTACTTTTCCTTTCATACTTTGACATCCTATTAGAAACAATAACAACTATTGTTTCAATAAAAAGAACAAAAATAATGATCTCTTGTTTTTCAAAAATTTTTTGAAAATTCTGAAATGTTAATCTTCATCCTTTTAATTTATCACCAATTAATTCCTCCCATAAAATACTTTTGGATAAAAGATTAGATTATAAGATTATAAATTTTTGATTGAATGATAATTTCAATTATTTTGTATTGTGCTATTAAATTCCTAAAATATCTTTTTTTGAATACTTTAGAAAAGCTGATATCATGGCAAATATTAATATTACGACTATTGCAATTATTGCAGTGTATGCAATCTGATTTTTTACTCCATATATCGGATCTTCAGCTATTCTTTTTATGTATATGCCAATTAAAGCCCAGATTATTACAGCACTGTATGCATAATCTTTTCTTTTTAGTAATACAACTATTGTAAGTAGTGTTGCAACAAGTATTACTAAAATTGTCCATATTTCTTCAGTTATACCAAAACCATCCCAACCAACTGTAACAAGTGCAGCCGTTATATTTGCTATTGTTGCAACTGTAATCCATCCAAGATAGACACTTATTGG
>CAYZTD010000011.1:0-40388 GCA_964481275.1 uncultured Thermoplasmatales archaeon | reverse complement strand
CCTGGTGCTATTGGTGCTCTGTACTCGCCCACTTCATCTGATCCACCCACGTCCGGTAGGCCGTCATCTTCTTCGGGATCATCAGAATCTGTTTCAATATCATATCCACCACCTTCAGGCGCAGCAGTTGGGTCTGTACTAACTGCTATATCACTTGTTACTATTGTTTGTACTCTGTTTGGTGCATATGGGCCCGTATCATCAAAATAAAAATTATTTGGACTGCCATCTTCATCTGGTGCTATTGCTACTGCTGTGTTAACACTTAAACCTATAAATAATGCAGCAACAAACATTATTGCTATAACCATCGTCTTGTTTTTAAATATTTTTTTTCTCATATTTTCCTCACCTGTTTCCATATCCTCACAAACCGTTATAAGATATACTCTAATTTTAATAACATAAAAACATTTTGTGTAAAAATGTCAAAAAATATACTTTATCAAAACCAAGCATTTAATATAGAATCACTATAGATATACTAACTCTTAACACTAAAAAAAGTACTTTTAGCAGCACTTAACCCTGTGGTATAATCATATAGATAAAAATAAGCGTTATATAAATTAGAAGTCCAACTGCTATTTGTAGAAAACTTCCAGAAATGGGCATTATTTCCAACAGCATCCTTATTTTGACTATGAAAGCCATAGACATTATCATTATAATCTGTTATATTTATATTAAGAAATATATCACATTCTGTATTATCATTTGTGGTATTTATCCCAGTGTATTCAACATATAAAAAAACATCATCACCTACCTTAAAAGTATAGTTAGCAGTATAATTTCTATACGCGGTAACTGAACTTGCAGATGTAAAAACAATAACTTCTGGTATTTCTTCATACAATGTAAAAGAAGTCTCACTGGATGCAGATAAAGCTGATATTTTATTTTCTAACTCAAAAACAACAGTATATTCACCTAAAGGCCATGAAGTATTAGATTTAAACACACAATAGTTCTCGAATTGTTCATCTGTACTAATATCAAAATCACAACTATCTACTAAATTAGAACCATGATAAATGGATACTACTGCAGAAAAATCATATGTATTATTATAAGTAACATTTCCATAATCAAAATAAATATAGATATCATCATTTATTCCAAATGTAGAAGAATTAATAGGAATATCATCTGTAATGGATTTTGCAGAGGATAAACTCAATATCTTTGGAGGATCATGCTCTTTTACAGACTCCTCTGTCTTTGTAATTAAAAAATTATTCATATTTAAAAAAACCAAAAATAAAACTACAACTACTGCAATAACTGCAGGTAGCACAATTTTAAAAATTTTTTTGTTTTTCATAGTCTGTTTCCCCGGAAAGGGTTTTACAAGTTTTTGCAGAACAGGTTCTATGAATACATCAGTCTTTTTTTTTCCATTAGCAGATTTTTTAATCCATTTGTATGACTCAACAGTTTCATCGATTTTATCTTCAAACTCTTTTATATGGGAAGGGACTGCAGGGTCATCATCATAATGAACAAAAATCTTTTTTTTTAGCTGTCCATCTCCCCCAAGTATCTCAATTACAATTTTAGTAAAAGAACGATCTGATGTTTCATCTACAGAGTACTTTTGATTCAAAGAAAAAAGCCCTGATTCTTTTAATTTTTCTAAAATTAAAACTGTTTTTTCTTCACTAATAGACTTTTGAATTCTATCTTTTATTTTAACGTTTTTGAAACCTTCATAGACAACCTTGCCGTTGTCATACACACTAATACTATAATTAGGTCCTTTACTTAGGCCATTTCTAAACAATTTTATAATAATTGTGTCATCCTGCATTTTATACCAATCTTAATATCTTTATAAACTTCTTTCCTTTTAACCTTAAAACTAAGATATAACTAATATAAATATAAAAGCTATTGTTTGATATGATAAAAATGATATTTGATAAAGGCAAACCACTAACAAAAGAATATTGCAAAAAATGTAAAAAAGAAATCAAACCTGGTGAAAAAATGATAATTTTAGCTGTATGTCCCTCTCATGGCAGGCAGTTATCTAACAGATTATGGTATCCCGGTATATATAACCATATAGATAATGCACCTAAATATCATAAAGAATGCTACATAAAAAGTGCTAAGAAAAAATAAAAGAGGGTGTTGTAGATTTTAATAAAAGGCTTACAACACTAGAAGAAAGGGTTCATTATTTAGAAAGAGAAAAGATGAACTAAAGAAAAATAGATTTGTAAGAAAATTATTTTTTATAAATTTTTTAGTGTGTGCTATAAAAAAATATAATATATTTTTGATTTTTCAGACAAAAAGATTATCACACAAAAAAACAGATTCTAAAACCAAAGAAAAAAACACATATCAAAATAGAGAAGCTGAATACGTAATAAATATGTTAAAATAAGAAAATATAAATATTATCTATTATATACATATTTGAACTCAAAAATATATAATATTTATAGGGATTAGGGTGGTAAAAAATGAAAAATAATAGAAAAAAAATTTTTGGAATGGGGGCTGTTTTTCTAATGATACTAATCACATTTCTACCAACACTAAATGGAACAAGTGTAAATAAAAATACAAAAGAGGATCCAATTCTAGAAAATATAATTGAAAAAGAAATATTTGACGGTGGTTTTTCTTCAACAAATTATGAAGATGTTTCAACGCAAACTCATCCAAAGGACTCTACTACACCTATCACGGTTTATGGAACCCAGCTATACGGTAAAGAATGGGATCAAGACAGAAAAATGTGGAGATATCGTTATAGATTTGATTGGCATCAAGCAAAAAGAGGAGAAGCATTTGGAGATAGCGGTTGGGATAAATATCCCTATGTTGTTTTAGAAGTTGATTTAAGTATTCAAGCAACAGGTATTGTTCCTGCCTCAGGCAATGACTTTGCCCATGGAGGATGGAATGTTGAAAGACATAACACAGGTAACTTTGAAGAAATTGGTCAAGTTATTTGTGGAGCAGTACTAGCCTGTTTTCCATCATGGTTTGGACTTAGCTTTGGAACAGGTCTTTCACTTGCTAAAGCTTTAAAAGATACTTCACCTACCCCATCATACACATGGCAAGGAACGCAAGTAAAAGAGGGAAATGGTTTTTTCCAATATGACTGTTATGTAAATCCAAATACTGACTGGGAGGTTAAATTCTATCTTGATTTCTGGGGCTCTTCAGTTGACAGAGAGTATCAAAATTACATTCTAGGGTGGAGATGGTATGGAACTTCTCCTGGAGAACCAACAGCAAATATTAAAATTAGTCCAACATCCTATAATTATGGAGACGTAAAGATTGGTGATCATAAAGATAAGTCTTTTAAGGTTGAAAACACTGGTTCATCTACTGCAAATATAAATGCAAGATTTATGACAGGCAGCGGAGTTGATTTTTCAATAATTGATGGGGCTGGCACTCACACAATTTCAGCAGGGGGGCAACACACGGTTACTGTTAGATTTGAACCTAGTGCAAAGAGAAGTAATTATGCTTGCCTAGAAATAATTGGAAGTAACTGTAATAATGTTGATGCAGATCTTTATGGAACAGGTGTTAAATCTAAATCTGTTGTTTATCAAAGGATTTTTAACAATTTTCCACTTTTTATCTATTTGACAAATAAATTATTTTATAGAAACAATCCAAATATTAATTGAGTATCAAATTGAAACAAAAGTGGCACTTTTCCAAAGTAGACTGTAAAGAATGCGAGAAGAACATAAAATACGAGATTTTCTGGAGCTATAAATAAAGCAAGAGAAAAAAATAAGCAGAGTACTATTTTTAGAAAAACATTAATAAATTATTTAACAATATTTAGGCCACCCAAGTGAAGCGAAATGAATCGAAAATATTCACTAATTATTCTGATTGCTATTTTGGCTATAATAATTGTTTATAGTTTATCTTTAAGCTCACCTTCAGAAGAAGAACGGAAATTTCTTGGAACTTGGGAGTCAGAAGGAGGATTTTTTATCTATGTTTTTTTCAAAAATATGACGTGTTCGATTAATAATGAAGACTTTGGAATCTGGGAGATAAATAATGGCGAAATTACTATTTCTATAAGAGATGGAAGAGAGATTTATAAAAATGTATATTCATTTTCTGATAACTATAAAACACTTAATCTTGGTAATTTAACTCTTTATAAACAATAACAAAAATTGAAATTTAAGAAGATTATTCAAAAAAAAACTCTACTGCTTTTAAATTACAAAAAGGATATAAGACCGATGATATTTTTTTTATAAACGATAAAAATGATATTTGATAAAGGCAAACCACTAACAAAAGAATATTGCAAAAAATGTAAAAAAGAAATCAAACCTGGTGAAAAAATGATAATTTTAGCTGTATGTCCCTCTCATGGCAGGCAGTTATCTAACAGATTATGGTATCCCGGTATATATAACCATATAGATAATGCACCTAAATATCATAAAGAATGCTACATAAAAAGTGCTAAGAAAAAATAAGGAGAAAAAAACTGTTCTAAAGGGGCTTACGGCCTACACCAGACAACGTCCGACCAAATAAGGATGTTTTCTATAGTTTTCTGACTTGGCGGTTAAATCTATTTAACCAAGATAAATATTTTCTTGTAAAAAATTCATTTTACTAAGGGGTTTTATAACTAACTTATATTGTAGAGTATGCTTTAAAATGTAATTTAGGAATGATATGAATAATACTTGATTAGTATAATTTCTCTTATATAATAGACATAAAAAACGTATTTTAGTCTAAAATAATAGACATATTTATAAACTATGATTTTGTTTTATATAAATTATGGTTAGAAATATAAAAGAAATATTAAGTTTAAAAAATCCTTGGTGGCAATCAAAAACATCTTTTCCTGATGTACCTAAAAGCGAAAGACCTATTGTAAAAGTTTTAGAAAAACCAAATGAAGGTAATGCTCTTATCTTAATAGGACCAAGACAATCAGGAAAAACAACCTCCATGCTTCAAGCAGTTCGTCATCTCTTAAAAGACAAAGATGTCAACCCCTATAACAT
The DNA here is from genome assembly GCA_964481275.1 of uncultured Thermoplasmatales archaeon. Taxonomy (GTDB): domain Archaea; phylum Thermoplasmatota; class E2; order DHVEG-1; family DHVEG-1; genus CAYZTD01. The sequence goes on along the minus strand of CAYZTD010000011.1, from coordinate 35,349 downwards.
AGTTTATGCTCCAATGGATCTAATAAAAGATACATCAATCAACAAAATTGCGTCTACTCATCAAGAGATGACTGGAAAAACAAAACAAATATACTATTTCTTTGATGAAATCCACTATGATAAAGATTGGTCTATCAATTTAAAAACATTGATAGACAATAAAACAAAAAATTATTTTTATGCTACAGGCTCCTCTTCTACTCTTCTTTTAAAAGACACAGCAGAATCCGGACTAGGAAGATTTAATTTTAAATCTATTTATCCCTTATCATTCAAAGAATATTCCTCTTTTAAATCAATAAAACCTAAAATAGATATCGACCTTGAAAAAGATTTAGAAAAAATTTTAGAAAAAGAAATCCTAATAATCTCTGAAACACAAAAATTAGAAAATCTTTTTCAAAACTACTTGCTATGGGGTGGTTTTCCCAACCAGTTAACACAAGATTATGATATCAAACAATGGCATAACAACCTTCGTCAAAACTATGTTAGTTTAACAATCTATAAGGATGTTCTTTCACGATATGAAGTAAGAGACCCTGGAATACTTGAAGACATGTTATATTTAGTTTCAGAAAAAACAACTCTTCCTATAAGTTACGATTCTATAGCAAAATCCTTTCATATTAATCTTGAAACAGCTCGAACTTATCTAAATTATCTCGAAGCTGCAGGTTTAATAATTACCTGCGAGTACTTTACAAAAAACACGCTTAAAAGAGCGCGAAGAAACAAAAAATTTTATATTATCGACCCAGGATTCAACGCCGCTCTATCTTATGAAACAACAATGAGCGATAAACTATTTTCAAAAAATGTAGAAACCTCCGTTGCAATAGCACTTATTAGATACCTAAGAAAAAATACTGGACTCCTGCATCCACGTCTTTTTTACTGGAAAAACAAAAACGAATGCGATTTCATATTAAAGATATCTAAAAAAATCATACCAATTGAGGTAAAATATAAACAAGAAATTAAAAATAACGACTTAGATGGAATTATAGAGTTTTTAATTTCATCTAAACAAAAAAAAGGTATCGTTATAACAAAAAATACTGCTGAAAAACGAGAAATCAAAAACAAAAAACTTTTTTTGATACCTGCATCCATCTTTCTTTCAGCATCAGATTAATCAAAAATAAATTATTTTATAAACCCAAGCGCTTCTTTGCCTTTTTCTCAGTTACAAAATGTCCTTTCTTAATTCTTTCTCTGGCAACTTCAATAGCTTTTAATGTTTCTTTACTAAGCTCTAATTCGTTTTCTTTCATTTCAATATGAAATTGCTTATCTATTTAATATATGTTCTTCTGTCTTCAAAAAAATGAAAATATAAGGAGAAAAAGCTGGTCTAAAGGGACTTACGGTCTACACCCAACATCTTCTGTTTTCTAGGATAATGTTTACTTTCTCAATGTTTATCTTACGTCTTCAAATGTTTGATTCTTCTCTGTAGGTAAGAAAATTGTTAACCTTAGATTGGTATACTTATGTTTTCATGCTTCTTTTTATACTTTCTTACAGCTTCATTTTAGAATTTCTATTTGATCGATGATACATAAGTGATTCTTGTTAAAAAAGTACGAAAGTCAATTGTAGAAACTTCAAAATTGAATTACCTGCTTATTTTCCTTATCTTATTTTCGCTAAAAACCGAAAGTTTCATTAAATAGTGAAACATTATAGTATTATGAACGTTACATTGGATGTTACCTATAAAATCATCAGATATATTCTCCTATCAAAAAATAGAGAATTTACTCAATTTGAAATTCATAAAAATACAGGTAGCTCTTTAGGGAGAATAAATGAAGTCGTCCAGTGGTTACAATCTAGAAATTTTGTTGAAAAAACAAAAGGTAAATATTATGTACTGAATCCTTCGGGCATCATCTCTTTATTTCCTCTTTACAGAAATATGAATAACTTGTGTGTTTACAGTATTCAACTCAGAGGGGATAAGGATAAAATTATTGAAAATTTACCAAAAGAATCAGTTTTGTGTTTGGATAGTGCATTAGATCAATATTCAAAATATTTCCGAAGTAATCGCATCTGCATTTATCATGAAAAACCAGATCTTGTTAAAAACAAATTTGAACCTTATAGCGGAGGGATTATTAAATTAGAAATTTATAAACCAGATATGAGATTAGATGAAGACCAAAAAAATAGGATAACCTCAAAATTACGCACAATAATAGATATGACTTGTGATGGGAAAACATATGTAGCAAAGGATTTATTTGAGGACTTATGGGGGATTAAATTTGGATAATTGGTATCGAAAGGAAATTACAGAAGAATCCTACAAAGAATTGATTAATTTAACAAAATGGTGTAACGTAATATTGGGATATCATCCAGTCATAATTGGAGGATGGGCAGTGTTTCATTATTCTCCATCATTGGGATCTAGAGATATTGATATCGTCTTTCCAACACAAAAAACAAGGGAAGACACCTTAATGAGATATTATAAGGAAAACGGATACAAAGAAGAGGGTTTATTTGTAAAGCATTATTTCAAGGAAGTCGAGACTAAAGAGGGAACTGAACAGATCATCCTTGATGCCTGTACACATGCTAATGAAAATTTCCTACATGAGAATCCAAAGATTACAATACCTTGGAATTTAACAGAAGAGCACTATGAAGAATGGATTATTGAAAAAGATGTTATTTCTAGAGTTCCAACAATGGAATTGTTAATTCTTTATAAAATCAAGGCTCTTTGTGATAGACGATATGATCTTCAAAAACCCTCAATAGAGGGATTAGATAGAGAGTATATTACCAGTAAAATATGGAAAGATGAACATGATATTAAAGAATTATCTAAATACAAAATTAATATTGACATTTTCAATAAACTGTTGGAAGAAACAAAATTTAATAAATATGCTCAAAGAGAAATTGAAAGATTAGATATAACATTTTATTGAACTCAATTAGTTTATAAGTATCGCACTTCTGTCTTCAAAAATATAAAAATATAAGGAGAAAACACTGGTCTAAAGGGGCTTACGGCCTACACCCAACATAAATTTATTTTTTATGAGATTTAAATGCAAGAGCTAATTCTTTTGTTCTATAAATCGTTATTTTTTTTCTTGTTTTAAAATGCGTGTCATCAGTCCAGATGCCATCAGCTTTTGAAGCAAGACATAAAGCAATAAATGGTACATCTTCCATATCATCAATAAGTGTCTTTGCCGATCTAATAAATTTTTTGTATTCTTCTTTAGGTATGATTGTTATCTTTTCAAAAATTAGATTAAAGATGATATCAAATTCTTTTGATTTTATTTTTGGTTTTTTGCATATTAATTTTTTATATTTTGAGATTTCATTAAGAGTATAATCTGGTGTGATAAAGTTTATTGCAAGTGAAAAGATAATTTTTCTTGAAATTCCATCCTTTATTAGAGCGGAAATAATGCAATTTGTGTCTATTACTAATTTCATTCAATCAGGCCGTGTTTTTTTGCAATTTCCCGTTTAATCTTTTTCCCAATCTCAATAGCATCTTTTTCAGTGAGTTCACTTTTTGATAAGATTTTATCCATGAGTTCAAGTTTTCTTGCTTTTTCCCACATGGCTTGTCTTGCAATCTCAGTCCATTTAATCTCTTTATGCTTTTTTATTATTTTATGAAGTTCTTCAGGTACTGCAAGAGTCATATTTGTCATAACTATCACTATAAGTAATATATGTTTAATCAGGTATATAAGGTTTTTTACTTATAAATAATAAATGCATATTATTTATACTTCTGTCTTCAAATTTTTGAAAAATTAAGGAGAAATCATGGGTCTAAAGGGGCTTACGGTCTACACCCAACAACTTCTAAAGTTTTATTGATAGAACGAAAGTTCAATATATAAAACGTTTAATTTTCAATTAACCATTTCCAAAGTGGTTTAAATCTTATTTTTTTATGATCAATTTTTTCAGTAGAGTTATAACCTTCAGTTATTATCAACCCTTCGTTTAACTTAAAAGAATTCATTGCTTTAATCAGTGATTTTACCTCACGATTTTTTGTATCGTTGTTTTTTATATTGTAACAGACTTGTATTAATTGTTTAACTTGAGTACCATGAACTACTACAAAATCAACTTCTTCCTGTTGTCTATTTTTCCAATAATATATTTTCTTATCCTGTCTTATAAGTTCATTGGCAACAGTATTTTCGTATATATTTCCAATGTTTTCAGATAATTTGAATCCTACAACATTTACGATTCCATTATCTATGCAATAAATCTTTCTAGGATACTGCATTTGATCTTTAATCGTATAAGAATAAATTAGGCTATCGTTGAATAAAAAAGCGTTTTTTAGATGCCAGAAATAATTTGTAAGGGTTGGAACAGAAATTTTCAAACCTCTGCTTGTAAAATAATTTTTCATTTTATTAAAACTTAAAAGATTAGATACATTACTTGCTAGATAATATGAAAATTCTTCAACAATATCTTCCTTTCTAACATCAATTCTTGATAATACATCCCTTGTTACAATATCTGTAAAAAGCTGAGAAATTATATCATCTTTTTCTTTTCCAAGAACAACATCAGGAAAACCACCAGTCTTAATATATTCCTTAAGTTTTTTCTTAATTATCGCCTCTTCCTTTTCGGTTATGTTCTTGGAGGGTATCGTTATATTATTAAAATTAAGAAACTCTTTAAAACTAAGTGGAGTGACGTGTGTTGTTAAATGTCTACCTGTTAAAAGCTTTGAATATTCTGTACTGAGTAGATTTGCAGAGGACCCACTTACAAAGATTTTGATTTTATCTTTAAATTCATCATATATGCTTCTTACGTATTGTTCCCATTTATCTATACGTTGAACTTCATCAAGGAATAAATAGACAATTTTGTATTTGTCAATAAGTTTTTCAGCATAAATAAATTCAATAATATCATTAAAATAACTTTCTCTTAAAGGTAATAACTTTCTGTTTTCAAAATTTATATATATAGTTGCTTTTTTATCTGTTTTTTTAAGAATTTTTTTAATTGTAAGATACATAAGATATGTTTTTCCAGACCTTCTTGGCCCAACAATATCATTTATGAAATTTTTTTCCAAAGAAATTTCTATGTTTCTGTCCTTTGTTTTTGGTAGTTCCTTCGACCAATATTCTTGAATTATTTTTCCCAGTATCTCGTTCATATAATATGTATATTGTAAAACTTATTTAATAATTTTTCGGTAAATCGTAAAATACACTTAACGATATAGCATATTTGACTGGTATTTACTTAACTTTTAAACTCTTTTTAACATCTTTTAATGAATGGGTTTTACCCGCCTTGTATTCAGCACGGGATTTAGCAATTTCTTGTTTTGTTTGTTCACTTAGTTCTAATTTATCTTCATCTAAGTCATATCTTTTTATAAAATCATTGATTTTGATACTTTCTTCTTTTTTGATTTTCTTCATCTTTTGGATAAATTCTGGATTTAATTCGTCTTCGTCCATCATAGTTTTTTAATATACATTTGCTTTATATGCACTTCTGTCTTCAAAATTTTGAAAAATTAAGGAGAAAAGCTGGTCTAAAGACTTACGGCCTACACCCAACAACTACTGGTTAAAAAAAAGATTAAATACTACTTAAGATATAGTATTAGTCATGAATCAAACATTTAGCGTTGTTGTTCATAAAGAGAAAAAATATTATGTAGCAGAATGTCCCGAGGTGGGAACTGTTTCTCAAGGAAAAACAATCGAAGAAGCAATTAAAAATTTAAAAGAAGCAACCGAACTTTATCTAGAGGATTTTCCTCTGAAAAAAGCAACAAAACCATTTATATCATTTTTTGAGGTTACTTCATATGACAAGGCTTCCAAGGTTGCCAGGGCATAAAATAGTTAAGCTTTTGTCAAAATTTGGCTTTCATAAAACTCGACAAAAAGGAAGCCATGTAATGTTAGTCAAAGAGAAAAAGTCCGGAAAAATTGGATGTGTTGTTCCTCTCCATGACGAAATCGAGAGAGGTACTTTGCTTGGGATATTAAAACAAGCGAAAATAAGCAAAGAAGAGTTTCTAAAAGAAATTAAGAAATAGATGATCTTTTACATGCTTCTGTCTTCTAAATTTTGAAAAATTAAGGAGAAATGACTGGTCTAAAGGGACTTACGGCCGGCTTATATAGAAAATTAAGTAAAAATATAAAGACAACAGGTTGCAGATTTTGGACAAATGTTAGATCACAGGTTTTAAACATGATGCTATATAAGATTTTAAACAAAAGGTAGGTCACGGATTTTAAACATAGGTTTATTTAGTAGAAGAATTTAGGCCGCAGATTTTAAACAGAATTGATGTAAGGTTCAGGTCGCAGAGATTAGACAGAGTTGAGAAGGTGTTAGCTTTTCTGCCTGAAAATTGACAGAACTGAGTTGAATGTTAAAAGTTATAAATTTTAATCTGATGAGAAATAGCAGTTTATTGTACTGTTATATGTAGGATCAGATCCAATTGCTATATTTGTTTTTTCTGCTGCTTTTTGCATAGTTTCTTTTTCTACAAGTATCTGCTGCAGAAGATATATGGTTGCAGTATCAGTATGTGTTATATCAACACGCTCATCCCAGCCAAAATAAACAGATGCACCCCTATCTAAAAAAGCCTCTTGCATCTCAGGATAAATTGTTCCCCCGCAGCCCATCATAATTACTATTGCATCGTTAAATTTTCCACCCATATTATATTTAATAAAATCAGGATAGATACCAAAATAGCTTTCACCGTTCTCCTCAGTCATAACATGACCTACATTATCCTTAATTTGTTCATATTTATATTTATCTTTATTATACGGTTCAGAGGTAAAAAGTAAAAATACGGATCTTCCGGAAACTTGACCTACGGTAGAATGTACTCGTAGAATAATAATATCATAATCCTGCTCAGGTAGTTTTTTATAAAAATCTACTGTTACCTCATCTGAAGAAATATAATCGACTGAATAGTTAGCATCATTTAGCAGTGAAGTTGCTTTTGTGACAAAACTCTGATTTGGTAAAGATGTACCAAGTTGATCTATGATTACTGCTGTAGGCTCAGAGTTTAAAGGATAATTTTTATCCTCAAAGAAGTTAAAATAAACAACCAGGAAAATAAATCCTAGAATAAAAATTACTGTAATAGCCTGGGTTATTTTTTTATTTGAAATACTTTTTTGTTTTTTCTTATTTTTTTTCCTTGTCATACAAATTCATAAAACCTGTAAATTTAAAATTTTTTTTATTATATAAATATAAAAATAACAGATTTGGTATTTAAATTTATGAATGATTGATATAGAACAATAATCTATAATATGTGGCATATACTAATACAATAAATAGAAAAACAAATATAATATTATAATGGAATAGCTAGAATAGAAAAATAGAAAAACAAAAAAATAATAAAAAAAAGGATTATGGTTTTAAAAAACCATACTTTTTTTATTTACCTTATTTTTTTATTTGCGTTTATAGTAGATAACTACTGAAGCAAGTAATACTATGATTGCCATAAAAAGTACTGCCATATGAATATATGGTGTTACGACTGCTGTTTTATCAACTGGGACAAATATTCCACCGACTGGTTGAACTACAGGTGCACAAGGTGGAAAACTGGTTTCCCATGGGTTAAAATTAACATTTGTGCTTACTGAATCACCACTGCCAAGTCCTTCACCTGAGGGTCCGCTTGCATCACCCCACCAGTTGTTAGTTGCATCAATTGTTACTGGAACGTTGTTATTTACACCGGTTGCTCCGCTTACAAAACTGTTGCATCGAACGATGATATCACCATCTTGAAACACAGCAGTACCATCGATCCAAAGGCAAGTCCCAGGACCCGGTCCAAAAGTGTTCCCTGTGATTAATACATCAGATACAGTAACTGTTCCAATCCATCCAATGCCGATGTCAAGATGCTCCCAGTCATTGTTCTGGAAGTCGCAGTCTTCAACCAAGAGGCCTGTTACTGTTCCGGAGGCAACCGAAAGACCAGATCCAGCACTGCTATCCCAGAGGTTAACACCTTTGACTTCAAGGTTTGTAATAGTTGAATCTCGTATGAGTATACCCCAGTCATTGCGTCCAATTGAACCACCTGTGATTGTTGCGTCAATGAGGGTAGCTTGGTTACTTACAAAAAACCCTTGGTATCTGTTGCTAGTCATAAACACATTTTCAAAGGTCAACCCGTTTATGGTTCCATCTCTTAGTTGAAATCCATGGTTGGTAGGACTACCAGAAAGACTGGTATCTATCATATAAAGATTGTTTACTGTTGTTGAAGCATCCCGGACTACAAAGTTGATATCGCTGTTGATAAGATCACAGTTAGTGAAAGTGGCATCTGAGACACTACTACCCGAGTCAATTGTCACAGCGCTATAGCTGTTTCCAATCAGGTCTGTATCAGTTATAGTAATAGCAGATATTGTAGTTCCAGAATTGGCTATGTATATACCATGATGACCATTGTTTGAAATTGTAGAAGGATTAATTGTTAGCTGACTGATTTCTGCACCATTTCCGATGCCTATGCCGTTTTGTGTGTTGCTGTTTATCTGAGAGTTCTGAATGATGACTGAATTGAAAATGTCATGAACGATAAGAATTCCGTTTTGTGTATTGGAATGAATATTACAATTCTTAATGGTAAGCATCTGATAGTTTGCTGGTCCGCCATATGTTCTTATTCCAATCTGATAGTTTCGTATCTCAAATCCATCAATTACGACATTTGCTGCTTGAATTAAAAAACCGTTTCCAGATCCGCCTCCATCAATAATTGGATTAGATCCCGCTTGCAAGGTTAACTGTTTATTTACTACAACATTTTCATTATAAATTCCATCGTTAGCTTGAATGGTATGACCATCAAGGGTTTCTGTGGCATCAATTGCCTCCTGAATAGTATCGTAGGAAAGTCCCGTGTCAATGTTAAGAACCGGGCCTGGTTCATAAATCAACCAAGTAGGTGAATTACCAAGCTGCCAGGATAGATATGGATAACCATTGTTTAAATCAGTTTTTCTTGTTTCTATCTCCCAACCAGCAGTATCAAAGGTATCGAAATCTTTCATTTCAGCAGTACTTTTAGGTTCTCCTTTACCAGTGTCAGACTGGCCTGTTGTATCTTCATCATAAAAACTGTTTTCAACTATATTTCCACTGAATGATTCGTGTCCTATTAGTCCACCTCTGTTACCTTCGGTTCCTCCACTTACACTTCCTGTGGCAAAACAGTTTGAAACCCTTGTAGTACCAAAGTTGAGGCCTATGAGTCCGCCGGAATTAGGTGCAAATGCACTTACTGTTCCTGTAGCATAAGAATTTTCAACTCTACCTTGAACTGAACCCTGTCCCTCATTACGACCTACAAGACCACCAATGGTTGCTCCACTGACACTTGCTGAGGAATAACATTTAGAGATTAAACCTTTGAAGTTACGTCCTACAAGCCCACCGATTTTACCAGAGCTTCCACTAACAGTTCCTGTGGAATAACAGTTGTAAATCTCGCCATCATTGCTCGTTCCGACAAGGATACCCACATACTCTTGACCGCGTACATCTGCATCTTTGATTCCTAAATTATAAATTATGGCACTGTCACCGATATATCCAAATAAACCAACATCATAAGTACTACTACGATCTATGAATAAGTTGCTAATCGTGTGATTATCACCATTAAAAACTCCTTGAAAACGAGTACCAAAAGAATTTCCTATTGGATTCCAGCCGTCACCTGTGGTAAAACCAGCTTTATTAGCACCAGGATCGGCATAACTAGCATCATCATTAAAATCAAGATCGTTCATCAAAATATAATGAGCAGTTAGATCATCTCGTATCTCATCTAACTGTTCTATGGTAGTGATTTGATAAGGATCTATTGCAGTTCCCGCGCCTGTTCCACTAAAAGCACTTGCATTCATTGGAATTATTGCAAATGCAGTCATTACTAGCGTCAAAAAAATAATTATTGACATAGTTTTTTGTTTCATGTTTTTCATGTTCTCCATTTTATTTTATGAAATATAATAAGATTTTATATTTCGTCAATTGTTTTTTTTCTATTGAAAAAAGCAACAAAAGTTACTTTGTATCAGATAATAAGAAATAAAAGTTATTATATAATATATATGAAATAATAGTATGTAATAATAATCTATAACAATAATCTATAAAAAAAACAAAAAAAATAGAAAAAAAGTATTATGGTTTAAAAAACCATACTTTTTTTTATTTACGTTTATAGTAGACAACTGCACCTAATAATCCTATAATTGTTAGAATCATAAGTGCCATATGTATATATGGTGTTACGACTGCTGTTTTATCAACTGGGATAAATACTCCACCGACTGGCTGAACTTCGGCTGTTTCTACATCGAATCTAGTCCAATTAAAATCCCAATCACGTTCTGCACCGAATGCAAGTCTTATCTCGACATACTCATCAGCATAGAATGTTTTTTCATAAGGGCTATTTGAAGAATTCATACAAAAATAGTAATAATAAAAATCGTCAGTCACAACGGGATGAGGATATATATCTCCATATTGAGATGATTCGCCATCTGAGCGGTACTCAAAACATGCTAAATAAGTGTAGGGCATAATAAACTCCAAAGTCACCTGACCAATATCTGCTTCAACTAAATTAACATGAGGTGCGTCCTGGCCATATCTTAAGGGATTTTCATTATTTTTGTTAAGTTCATTTGTACTTGGAAAATCATAAGCACTTGCATTCATTGGAATTATTGCAAAAGCGGTCATTACTAGCGTCAAAAAAATCAATATAGATATGGTTTTATTTTTCATATTTTTCCTATGCCCCCTTATATTCCACAAAGATTAATTATTTTGCTTATAATATATTAACGTTATTTTATATATTATTTTATATCATATCTTTGTGGAAAAAGCAACAAAAGTTGCAATTTCTTTTGAATATATGAAACAAATAATGTTTATATAATATATATGAAATATTAATATAGAACAATAATATAGAACAAAAAAAAATAATAAAAAAAAAGGATTATGGTTTAAAAAACCATACTTTTTTTTATTTACGTTTATAATATACAACTGCACCTAATAATCCTATGATTGTTAGGATCATAAGTGCCATATGAATATATGGTGTTACGACTGCTGTTTTATCAACTGGGATAAATACTCCACCGACTGGCTGAACAGGTTGACATGGAGGGGTACTAGTTTCCCATGGATCAAAAATAACATTATCACTTACTTCATCACCTGTGCCACTAGGATTGCTAGAGTGAGTTGGTCCACTTGCATCACCCCACCAGTTATTGGTAGCATTAATTTCTTCACCATCTCCGTTTATAGCACCATATAAAATATTGTCGTTTATATTGTTACAATGGATGTTAACAAGAGAGCCTAATGGAAGACCACCGTATGCAGAATTAGAATCATTATAAATGCTAACTCCATGATTAAAACCCGTTATATCATTCTTAAGAATATTCATCTCCAATGTACTTGACGGCCAATAATCACTGCTTTTATGTTTCAATAAAACTCCCGATGAAGGTGGTGTGCCGCTTCCACCAGTATTACCACCATCTAGCACATTATTCTCAATAAGGGTATTAGTAAATGGTCCTTCAAATGCTAGAAACAAGATACCAGACATGGGGTCAATATAAGGTCCTCCAGTAAATGTCATTTCGTTGTTAGTAATTGTAACATCACAGGCACTCAATGCACAATAGGTCCGGAAATCAATCATTCCAACATGAGCACCAACATCTGAATCTTGCGTGAATTCATTTTTATCTACAACTATCTCATTAAAAGCAATTTGTTCATCATTGCCAAGACCAGCAATTACCCGAATAGCAGCACTCCAAATCGAGTTTTCAAACAGGTTATCATGTACATTTAAATTATCAATGACTGAATTCTCAGCATAATTCCATATATAAACACCACGACCATATTCTGTGAACGTGTTCTCATAAATATTTATGTTCTCAAGATCAAAATTATCATCATCACCATCACCCATGTAAATACCAGCAACACATGCAGTCAAATCACTTGCCTGTACTGATTCAAAGAGATTACCACTTGCAACAAAACCGTCAATAGCAGATCGTAAATAAATACCAGTCCAGATTGTTGTAAACGTGGAATCAATCACTTCAAAATCATTATGATTAAGGCTATTTGGCGTAAAAATACCAATCGTTCGATAAGATGTTGTATGATCCGCAGAAATAAAATCAGAATTTACCACAGATAAATTCGAAAATGAAGTTTCAATATAGATACCATATGCATCATTACCAGTACCGGCACCAAGCTCTGTAAACGCAACATTATCAACCGTTAATCCTGAAGATGCAGGAGAAACTACTCTGATGCCTTCACCAAGTTCCGGATCGTCAGTTATTTCAAGATTTTGAATAGTAACATCATCGGCTGATACAGTTATTACAGGTGATCTACTAGTACCGATGGTGGTCTGGTATTTTCCAGCACCAGTAATAGTCAGACTTCTATCAATAGTGATGCCACCGTCATATGTTCCGGCTGCAACATAAACAGCCCCATACTCGCAGACAGCATCAACACCATCTTGAATAGTAGCAAAAGCATCTGAGCCGAAAATATGTCCGTTAACTGCTTGACCAGGTGAACTTTCAGCCCAATCGTCATTCACATACACTGTATCAGGGCATGCTTCTAAATCGATAGTAACGATAGTTCCATCAATTAATGCAACTTCAATCGCATCAATATATCCATTAAATGTATCAGACCACCCACTGCCAGTTGAAAGGGCTAAAGCCTTTACTTGTTCAGCACCATAATCGATATCTTGATCTACATAATTGTTGTTATAGTCGTTCCAATTTATTGTGCCATCTTGGATATCTTGTAAATTAGGTTGTCCATAAAAGCCCATTGCACCCGGAGGGGCTAACTTAGATGCATCAAAAAAAGTGAGTTGGTTAGTCCCAGGATTAGTATTCCATTCGTTCCATTGATTTGCTGGGGCATTTAAATTATTTGAAAAATAAGGTTCAGCATTGAGACGATAGCCGTACCAACTAGATTGATCATCAACATCGTCGGTTGCAGTATAAATAAGCAAGTAAAAATCTGGCTTTGTTTCATCTGTAGGTTTATTGGTATAATATGATATATAGTCTATCTCACCAATGGTAAAATCTCCAAGTATGGGCTCTGTTAACACATTAGAATCTTTCCAATAAAAATAAAATAAAAACTTATCAGAACCATCATTATTAGTATCAACACCAGGCGTAGCTATCCAACTACCATCACCAATGACTGCTGTTGTCTCAGCCCCATCTGCATCACTAGATCTTGCCATATTATCAAATAGCTGCATTGTCGAAGTATCTGCGCTTACATTCATTGGCAGTATTACAAAAGCAGTCATCACCAGCGTCAAAAAAATCAATATAGATATGGTTTTATTTTTCATATTTTTCCTATGCCTCCACTTATTCTCCACAAAGAAATATTATGTAAATAAAAATATACTAATATTATTTTAAATACACTTACATATTATTTATTTGCGGAAAAAGCAACAAAAGTTGCAATTTCTTTTGAATATATGAAACAAATAATTTTTATATAATATATATGAAATATTAATATAGAATAATATTCTAGAACAGAAGACCATACTAATTTAACCGTTTATTTTTTTAGATAATATTTAAAATTAGATTTTTGTTAATATATTATTATAGTTTTAAATTATTGTATTATTTGACGTATGAAATATATTACTATAAGATATATTAATATCTATTATTTTTTCATATTTCATATATCAAAATATCTAAAGAAAATATAGAATTATAATAATCTATAGTACAAAGACTTGTAAAATCAAAAGAAAAAAAGTTATTATTATGCAACTATAATAACTGCTAGCTATTTTTTTTATCTGCGTCTATGATAAAATATTGCTACTGCCAGAAACCCTATTATTGCAAGGACTATAACTACCGTATGAATATATGGTGTTAAAATCGCTGTTTTATCAACTGGGATAAATATTCCACCGACTGGTTGAGGGATGCTTTGTGTAGATATCTGTATATAGGGTCCTCTGTAAACTGACTGATCATTTTCTTCACTTGAGAAAAAATCCTGGTGTTTATCAACTTCATCTCTATCCAACCTGACTTCAATGTTAAGTTCTTTATCACCACTAGAATATTCATTTAGAACAGCATCTGTTACATCCCATTCATACCAACTATCGCCATATACAATATCTTTAGAATCCAAAAGATTCAAACTACTTGGTTTATTGTTCCATGTAACAGTTTTTTCTGTCCAAGTATCTGTTGGGATATCAAAAACATCAACAATTCCTGAATCACCACCACAGGATCTATACATGTGTAGAGTTGCTGATATCACCTGTGTCGATGGAGAAAAATCTGGTAAATCAAACTTCAAATAACTTCTCTTTTGATCTAACTGCCAACCAACAAATAAGATATAAATATCCTTAAATTTTGTGTGAAGTTTTTCTGAATTTTCAAAATTAGCATTAACAAATATTGATTCACCAAGTTTATGTACATGTGCATCTTCTGATGGTATGATTTTAGAATCTGGTACAACATAAAACTTTCTAGTTTCACTGGAATCATAACACCCAAGAAAACTACAGCATTCATATTCTCTAGTAATCGTCCAAGTACCAATCTCTGCATCAGTGGGAAGAGTATATGAGTCATAATATGGTCCACCACCAGTTAACCAACCAGAGGAAGGATGTTTATGTACGATTTCATCTGCAGGATTTTTCCATATAAACCTACTCTTACATCCAGCTGTTATTTTAGCATAAATTGTGTCTCCTTGATAAAACGCTGATATTCTATTGTCATAACTACTATCTTTGTAGGTAAATGCAGGAAATAGATCAGTAAAAGTATAAGTTGCATGATTTACACCATCTGTTGCATAAATATTGTACTCTCCTTCTATACCATTTAAATCATATTCAAATACGAATTCACCATTACTGTTTGTAATAATAGTTCCACTATCAACTTCTCCATCTGGTCGAGTGATATCTATTGTAACTGTAGCATCAAATTCAAAGCCTTCTCCGTTTACATAAACTATGGATTCTGGTTCAAAATCGTTTTTGGGTATGCCATATTCATCTGTTGTCCAAATGTTTGGACTTATGTTATCTGCAGCAACTGATGATACAAAAAAAGGAACAATTGAGATGATTAGAATCATGATTAAAATTACTGTTAAAATTCTAGTATTCTTTTTTTTACAAAACTTTTTGGTCATATTTTACACCTATTTTTATTGTTTTAAATTCTCGTTTCTCCAAAACTTATCAAAAGATATATCTTATTTAAATATAATAAATATGAAATATTTATCTAGAATTAAGATATAGAATAATAAACTAAATAAAAAAACTACATTAACTCTTATACTTTATAAGCAAATATGGCCTTTTAGATAATAGTATATCTCAATTGATTTAACTTCTGTCTTCAAAATTATTAAAAAATCTTTTTTTTCTCCTGTTGAAAAGGGACTTATGGCCTACACCCAGCACAAAATTTGTTACACCTCGTCTGATTGGTGTTTTTCTCCTGATGGATTTTGGAAGCAATACCTAGCAGGGTTTTTGATATTCTACATAAATAATCTCTTTTGATTAGATTTTGATCTATCTTTCTTTTTTGGTGGGTAATATAATCCAATAATAAACCAAGTTGGATATTGAGAATGAGTACCCATTATAAAATGAAGATCTTTTTCATTTTTCATTTTGTAAAAAAATTTATCTTTCAATTTTTCCCATAAAATATCGATATTTTTGTATCTTTGACCCCATCTTCTATAAGATTCAAATAATTCCCAATCTTCACATTGCATATTATGGGTTCCTGATTCACATGTAAATTTATATTTGAAAATATGTGGGATATCTAAAACAATTGGTATTCTATCTCCATCTAAATTTACAGTATATGATAAATCAGTTTTCTTATAGATTTGTAGTTCTTCTGTATTATAAAAATCAATAATTTCTTTTGGTTTTAGAAGACCTAAAGATGTTTTATCTCTTTTATGAGCTTCTTCTAGTTCTTCAATTGATAAAACCCTGTGTGGTAGTACTATTTTATCTCTATTTTTCCAATCTACCTTTGGTTTTGAAAGACTTCTATCAACTATATTTATTGATCCATCCCTTACTTTATAGCTTTCTTTTCTCCCTAGCTTTTCTCTTGCTTTTTTACATTCGACTTCTATTTTATCAAATTTTGAAATTTTTTCTTTTCCAATAAAATATCTCATATCTATTGGATACAATCTAATAAATTCGCCTTCGCTTGTAATTCCTGCTGTACATGCTACAGATCCATGCTTTTTACTTTTTTCAGGGTATGCTTTTGTTATTATTGTTACTGTTTTTTTCTTCCAGTTAATTTAAAGTCACCACACACCCCATATTCTTTAATCTTTTTCCAACAACAGATCTATGACATATTTCAGGGTCTTTTTCAAAACACATTAAAGCAATTTTATGTTTTTTACTTAGTTCTTTCAAAAAATTTAGTTGTTCCATATTGAAATCTAATTTATTCGAATATTTTTCTAAGAGCTTTTTATAATCATCTTTATCTTCAAGATCCTTTCTAAGTTCACTTGGTATTCCTAATTCCTTCATATTTTTATATTTGATATTTATTTTATCTGTAAAAAACTCTAATTGGTATTTTTTATATCCATACTTCATACTCCAAGGATTGTTTCTAATATCTATTAAATATTCAGTTTTGCTTTTTATTAAATCATTTAAAAATTCATCTATTGATTTTCCTTCATAACCAATTGTAAATATTCCAGTTTTATCTAAAAGATATTTTTTTTTCTTTTTGATTTTACTAAAAATTGTATATTCTGGATATTTATCATATACATAATTTATTATTTCGCGATTATTCATTTTTGAAAATTTTTTTTCAAAATAATCTACTTTTTTTGTAATATTTTCATGTAAATCTAATTCATTTATTTTTTTATTGAATATAATTTGTTTTTCATCTGTTTTTATGATATTTTCTTGTTCTAATCGTTCTATGTCATGAAATAGTTCAAAAGAATAAGGTCCAAATTTATAAGGAATAAAACTATAAAACTTAAAATAATCATTAATTTTGCTTTCTTTTGAAATTGTAAAAAATATTTTAGCTAAATTTAATTTTGAGCATTTTTTTGTATTTTTTATAAAATAATATAGGCATTTTTGTCTATTGATTAGCATCTTTTTTGTGTATTAATTTGTTTGATATAAATATGTTGCTGGGAGGTTATCAAAACTATTTTTTTATATTATTACAAATATACTAAATTAGCTGTATTTAAACCGATATTTTTGTTTTCTAGTTTAATTTGTAACATAAACTATTAATTCAAAAAATAATAGATGGAAGAGAAAATTTATCTGAAGATAATCAATATATTATTACAGGAGTTTTAAGTCATATTGAAACAGATCAAGGCTCTCAGATTTTAAACAGAATTGATGTGAGGGGCAGGTCGCAGAGATCATACAGAGTTGAGAGGGTGTTAGCTTTTTTTGCATAAAATTTTGTATAGAAGTAATAAAAGTATTTATCTTACATATCCTCTTTCATATACCATTTTTCTTACTTACGTATTCATGTTTTTTGTATTAATTATACTAACATTATTATATTATATCATATTATTAGTGTAGAGTTATATTCTATATCTTTATTTCTCAAATATATATAAATGCTTGATTAATTATGTTGAGTGTAACACCAGAATTATCTGGTTATTATTTTAGGAGGCTAGAAGTGTTGAAACAAATTCGGCACACGTTGGACATATGGCATCGCGCCGTTTGTCTATCAAAGGAATCCATAAATAGGGGTCTATCGGACCAAATCAGAATAAATAAGATTATAGAATAAGGAGGTAATAATTATGAAAAAATTATTAGCTTTACTAGTTGTAGTAGCCTTTGTTTTATCTGCAGGATTAGCTGTTGCAGATAACGGAGACATGAATGACAACAATCCAGCATATCAACATGATGTGCTGCTTAATGGTGAAATCTCAGAAAATCCCATAACCACGTCAGTAACAGTTGCTGGTGGTAGTGATGGTTCAACAAATAACAATAATCCACCAATCGTAAAAGTAAAATGGGAATACGACTTGAATGTAACTAACTGTCTAGATGGCTGCGATGACATTGATTGTAATGAACATGATGCAGACCCATATACAGATGGATTACAAGTAAAACCAGTCCTTGGTGGAGATGTCACAGTTGGATACTACGCAGTAGTAACTGATCCAGAAGGTGTAGATACAGTACAGAAAGTATATGCTGATGTCTGGCATCCAGATGGACAGTTCAAATACCAAATTGAGCTACACCCCGTAGGATTTGATGGAAGTTCATATGATAAAACAGAAGCATTAAATATTTGGGATCATGTAACAACCAATCATAGTACTCTTCTTACATACAACACAGGTTACGATGCGGATGATGTTTACCATCAATTAGATCAGCAACTTTCGTATCTCTATCGTACAGAAGCAGATCTTAGCTATCATCAACCTGGTGGGTATTATACCGTTGGTGTCAGCGCAGTTGACAACTTTAACGAGTTCTCCACTAGGCTAGATAACAACTTTTGGTATATTCCAACATCTGCAGTCGATATCGACTTTGATACTGTAAATTACGGTAACGCAGTAGTTGGTACAAGAAAAACAGTCGGTGGAGACTACGAGATGACCACACCGGATAAACCAACTGTTAGAAATGTTGGAAACACACCTGTAAAACTATATGTTAGTCAGAATGACATGGGTTTTGGATACACTAGTTCTTTACCGAATGTTAGATATGGTGCAAGAATTGGTGCTGACGAAGCATACAGCGATTATGCACCAGATACACTTACAGAGATCCCTGGTAATCTAAGTCTTTGTACACAGGACAAGCTTGATTTTGCAATTACAGTACTGAAATCAGTACCATCAGGCACATACACTGGTGAAATGAATATATATGCATACATAGAAGGCAGTCCTATTTGGAACAGTAATCCTGACTATGTAACAACTGCACCAATAGGTGTAGACCAGGTCTACAGCCCATAAAAATACCAAAGCTGTTAAAAGCACATGAAATAAATTAAAAAATTGAATGGGTGTAAAACCCATTTTCAATATTTTTTTTGAATACTTTTTTTTAGCAATTAAATAATTGTCATATTTTCGTTTATTATCTATCTACTGTTATATAAAAAAAAGAGCTAGAAAAAATCATATAGAAAAGGTATAAGAATATATAAAACAATGAATCTCTAAGACTACACATCAAAATGCAACCATTCGACACTAATCATTATAGAAGTTCACGATTTAAAAATCATATGAATACCCAAGAAATATCCTATATGATCTATACTTTGAGTTTGTAATGCCATCTTGAATCAATAAATAGATTATTTTGGATCTTCTTTTTATCTATTTTTTTCTTATGACTGATTTTTTTTATGTATAGTAAATTGCCTAATCTATTTTCCAGAAGAGAGTAATTTCAAGATAACACATATTTTTAGATTAACAGAAAAATATAAATATGGTTTATATTATTCTACAGATATTAATATATTTATTGTTATAAATTAGTAATATCTATTATGAAAAAAACAAATTAGGTGAAATAAACATATGGAAATGAAAAATAAACTTATATGGTGTATGATAATAATAACATTATTATCCTGTTTTGTCAACATAAATGTCGAAGGAACACAAAGAGGGATTGGTGTTGGACCAAATAAAATAGATATAGATAGCGCCGTTAGAAATGCAACATATCAACAAACAGTTTATGTTTATAATCAAAACGACGGAAACAATACAATACTTCTTGATTCGAGGGGAGATACAAAAAATTGGGTAAAATTTTATGAAAAAAACAATTTGACAACACCGATTAATTCGACATTTATCAAAAAAAGAGATGATAAAGGAATTGTTATGACAATTACAATTCCAAGCAATGCATCCAACAAAGAGTACAATGGAACCATTATTGTAAGTTCTCGACCAACTGATGTTAATGTAGAGGGAAACTATACAGAAGTAATTTTAAACCTCCCGATAGAAATTTTCATAAAAGTTGTTGGTGAACAAAACATTGACGCAGAAGTAAAAAGTATTGATATTGGCAAAAGCGAAGTTAATTATCCATGCCCAATTAGAATAGTGTTTAAAAACACAGGAAACGTAGTGGCTAGACCAAAAACTGAGATAACACTAACAAGAGATGGAGCATATGTAGAAAAAATTTCTGCTATATCTCCAAATATCCAACCCACAAATATGTACCAACAAAATATTATGTGGAACACCAGCGGAAAATTTGCTGGAGAATATAACGCACATTTCAATATTACACTGGAAGATAAAACAATAAAAGAAACAAACATCTCATTTGAGTTATTTCCCGCAGGAACTTTTAAAACTAACGGTACACTTTTGGATTTAACTTATGAAGGTGACATCGAAGTAGGAAACCTTATAAAAATCATTGCCTCTTTTAGAAATAGAGGAGAAATTGAAACTACTGCAAAATTTGTTGGAGAGGTTTATAAAAATCAAGAATTTATAGATAAAATAGAAAGCGCAGAGTTTACCATAAATAGATATTCAACACAAGATCTAGAAGCATATTATAGAATAGAGCAAGAAGGAAAATATATCATTAAAGGTTATGTTTTATTTTCACCAGGAAGAAAAACCAACACAATCGATTTAATACTTGATACCAATAAAGATAAACTAGGAGATGCACTAATAGATATACCACTTCTTAGAATAGCTCCGATCATGATAATAATTTTTATCGTAATAATACTATTAAAATATCCTAGCATCATCAGAAAAATAAAAACAAATAATGCAAGTAATTTATTTAAATCAAAAGAAATAGAAGATAAAAAAACAAAAAATAAGACCGAATCTGGTAAACATTTTTTATCAAAAATAAAAAAACATATTTCAGCTAAAAATCCAGAAGACAAAAAAAACAATGAAGAAAAGAAAGAGCAGAAAAGCTTCCTATCTAAAATAAAAAATAGTAGATTTAGTGTATCGAGAGATAAAAAATAATGAAATATTTGTGTTAAGATTATGTCATTAAATATTATATCCAAATTTCATTTAACCTTTACTAAAGTTATACTAGTTATAAGCATCATCATTTTAATATCCTGTATAACATACACTACTGCAACAAAAGCTTCAGAGAATAACTGGATAATCAATCCAATAACAGTAGATTCAAGAGAACTACATGAAGCCCCATCAATAGCAGTTGATGAAAATAATATTCATGTAGTATGGAATCATTGGCCTCTTTACAATTTAAGCGGAATTTATTATGCAAAAAGCACTGACAATGGTAAAAATTTTAACACAGCTATATTACTAAGTCCAAACGCGACAACAGCCATAAATCCAGTTATTGCTGTAAACAAACCATATATTCATGTAGTCTGGAAAGACTACCGACATGAAAATCCTGAAATTTATTATAAAAAAAGTACTGACAACGGTGAAACATGGTCACAATCAACTAGGATTACCTACAACAGTACAAGAAAAAGCAACATAAAAAACAATATTTATGATATAAGTATATCTGTAGAACATAATAACATATATCTTGCATGGAAAGACTACCGATCGGAATCCTCAGAAATATTCTTTAAAAGAAGTATCGATAATGGTGAAACATGGGAAAAGTACCAACGACTAAGCCATGGTTATGCCCCAGCTTATAATCCATTTATTGCAGTTCAAAACAAAAATATTTACGTTTCGTGGGAAGAATGGGGAAGTCGCTCTAACATATGTTTTACCAAAAGTAGCGATCAAGGTAAAAACTGGACTGAAAAAATATATCTTACAGATACAAACAGTGGAGATTCAGAAAAACCATATCTTACAACTTGGGAAAGCACAATATATATATCATGGCAAGATACCCGTACAGGATCATCGCATTTGTACTTCAAAAAAAGTACCGATGAAGGTAATACTTGGACTGATACGACACAGATAACAAATGACACATATATATATTTTAATCCAAGGATTATAGTATCAAACCAAAAACTTTTTCTTATCAGCCAATGCAGAGAAAATAACAATATTGATATCTCTTACCAGACAAGCATTAATAATGGAAAAAACTGGACTACACCAGTAAGATTAACAGAAGAAGAAACCAATGCATATGACACTGCTTTGGCGAACGCTGCGGATAATATTCATATTGTATGGCAAAAATACTATGAAGCAGGTTGGGCGCAAATTTGGCATATGACAAACTCAGAAGGAAAACCAGTAATATCCTCTATTTCACTTTCTCAGACAAAAACATCTTCCCCTTCAATCATTGAAATTCAAGTTGATGGTTTTGATCCAAAGTATAACAAATCAGAATTAGAATGTACTCTCGAATATAAAACTCAAAGAGATATATGGTTTGAAATTCCAGTTTATCTAAATAACAATATTTGGACTGGAGCACTAGAAATTACAAATAATTCACTAAATGGAAATTATGAAATAAAATCGCAGTTGACAAACCCCTCTGGGATAAGTAGTGAATGGAGTGAAATTCAAAATCTTCAAGTATCAATAACAGATACATATTCAAATAATTTTGAATTTATATTTATAGCATTAATTAGTATTATTATAATCTCAATTTTGGTATTGGTAATAAAATGTATGATAAAAGTGAAAAAAAATGAAAATAAAAAATAAAAAAATAAAAAAAGAACGATTTTTACTGTATGCTCTAATCGGTATAACCGCATTAAGTGTAGTGGTAATAATAATGTTTTTCCCGTCACCTGTTGAAGAAAAACACTACGTTACAATTTTTGAGATTAACACAGCCGACGATGATGCAAGAACCTTTATATCATCAGAAACAGGCTTTGGTAACGAAGATGGAAGATGGGCCACTCTACAGCTAAGTCCGTCGTACAGCTTTGGTCTTCGTTTTAATAATATAAGTTTACCAGAAAATATAACGATAATAGATGCATATATCCAATTATATAGTATCGGGACTCCAGGCAATCTATATCCCAATTGCCGTATTTATTGCGATAACACAACAAATGCAGTTAATTTTTCAGAAATTGGAGTTCTAGATATATCTGGAAGAAATTATACTAATAGTTATGTCCGATGGAATGATACCGTTTCTTATGGTAAATGGATTAATACTCCCTCCATATTATCACCCCTAAAAGAAATTATAGAAAAAGATAATTTGACCGACGGAAATTCAATCGCTTTTCTTTTTGTCTCAGAAGGGATTTTTGGGTATTCTGCAACGTTTCAAAACTATGAATCGGGTTATCCTGCTAAACTAATAATTCATTGGAAACCTCTCAAATAGTATAAAATAGTAAACTTTGTTAATTTTCAATGTTTTGATTCAGTTTTTCTCCATTTTTAATACAAAAATATTTATATTAGTTATTTATTTTAATTATTAAAATAAAATTAGAAGTATTAATATTTAAGTAGGGGAAAAATGCAGAATATAACTAAAAAAAAATCTAAAGTTTTTCTTATCACCCTAGTTTTCATTTTCCTTTCACTATCACCTATTTTTATCTCGCATAAAATTAATGCCGAACCAATAAATCAATGGATAAAAATGTATAACGGAGGAAATAACGATGAAGCCCAATCAACAGCCACAGATTCATACAATAATATTATAGTCACAGGTTTCTCAAGAATCAACAATATATATAAATGTCATACAATAAAATATGACAAAGATGGGACAGAAATATTTTCTAAAACATATCAAAGTCCACACGAAACAAAAGCATATGATGTAGCTATAGATTCACAAGATAACATTATACTTGTTGGTTATTCATACGATACTTCTACAAATCGTGATTATCTACTTATAAAATATGACAAAGATGGTACTGAGCTTTTTAATAAAACATATGACAGTGGCGGACAAGACATTGCATATTCAGTTGATGTAGATTCACAAGATAATATTATAACAACAGGTACAGCCTCAGAAGATTACTATACAATAAAATATAGCTCTGATGGAATAAAGATTTGGGATGTAGCATACAGTACTTCTTATGAAAGCTGCGCTAAAGGCATTGCTGTCGACAATAACGATAACATAATTGTAACCGGATATAAACATACACAAAACAGCAGGGATTGGCATACAATTAAATATGATTCAAATGGAAATGAATTATTCAATAAAACATACTATGATGGCAATTATAACAAAGCTGTAGCAGTATCCACGGATTCTCAAAACAATATAGTCATAGTAGGTACTTTATTTAGTGTATCTGGAAACACAAGGATTCATATTATAAAATACAATCAAGATGGAGTAAAACAATGGAGCAAAACATATGATAATAGCATAATGGATTATGCAGCAGACATAACAACTAACTCTTTCGATGACATTATAGTAATCGGCTCTTCCCTATTTGCAAACCAAGGAAGAAATTACATAATTGTTAAATACGACTCAGCAGGAAATCAGATTTGGTCAACATTTTATGATAGGCATAACGAAAATGATTTTGCTAGAGGAATAACAGTTGATAGTACAAATAAAATTATTGTAACCGGACTTACAAAAAATAAATTTACTTCGTATTATGATTATACGACAATTAAATACGTTGGAAAACCTGTAGCCAATTTCACATATAACCCTATAGAGCCTAATACTTTTGATCTTATCCAATTCAATGATACATCAACAGATACCGCAGGTGAAATAGTTGAATGGCTCTGGGATTTTGGAGATGGAAACATATCTACAGAACAAAATCCAACATATCAATATTCAAATAATGGAGTATACAACGTAAAACTTACAGTAACAGATGATGATTATTCATCTAATACAACAACTAAACAAATACAAGTTTACAATACCCCTCCAACAGCCGATTTTAACTGGATTCAGATAAGTGGACAAATAAATATTTTATTTACAGATCAATCAAGCGATCAAGACGGTACTGTTGTCTCATGGCATTGGGATTTTGGAGATGGAAACACAGGAAGTGGAGAAATAATTCAACATACCTACAGCAACATAGGCATATACAACACCACATTAACAGTAACTGACAACGATGGAGCAACAGATGAAATAACTAAACAAATCATAGTTACAGATAATAACCCTCCTGAAATTAATGATAATACAGCAGATGTTGCCTACACAGGAGATAATTTTGTTTTTAATGCTACGGTAACAGATGATATAGAAGTAGATTTCGTCCAGGTTAAATACTGGTACCAAGGTGAAACAAGTTCTACACATAATATGATAAACGTAGCAGATAACTATTATAAGTATGCTAAAACGATAAATCATACGCTAAAGCCTTTACACTATCAGATTATTGCAAAAGATACAAGTAACAACTATAACGACACTAACATAAAAGATATAACAATATATGATAATGATGAACCCGCAATCACAGATCAAACAGGTAACACAGCATATACCGGGAAACAATTCAACTTCAACGCGACAATAACAGATAACATAGAAATAGAAAATGTTTATGTAGAATACTGGTATGGCACAGAGGCACCTACAAACATATCTATGAACCTTTTAACAAATAATTTTTACAAAAAAAGTATTACTATCGAACATAGGCTTGATAAGTTACATTATAAAATTTCAGCAAAAGACACATCAAAAAACTGGAACAACACAAGTATAAAAACCATCACAATAATAGATAACGACAAACCAGAAATAACAAACATAAATGCAAACCCCAACCCACAAGAACACGCAGGACATGTAAACATAACCTGCAACGTCCATGACAACATAGAAATACAAACAGTAAAAATAAACATACAAGGACCAACAGGATTTACACCCATAAACACCACCATGAACGGAAATTACTACTACAACAACACCTACAACATACTAGGAACATACACATACACAATCTGGACACAAGACACAAGCACAAACACCAAAACCTCACAAGAAAAAACATTTCAAATAAAAGACACAACACCACCAAAAATCACAGACAACACACCAAACACAGCAACAACAGGAGAACAATTCTGCTTTAGCGCAATTATCACAGACAATGTAGAAGTAGATCGGGTTCAAGTAACCTACTGGTATGAAAACCATGACCCTAACGTTAAAATTTTGACTAAAACTCTTAATGATTTTTATGAATGCACTATCACTATAGAGGATACACTAAAACCTCTGTATTATGAGATTAATGCAAAAGACACATCAAACAACTGGAACAATACAGGTATAAAAAACGTGATAATATATGACAATAAAATACCAGAAATATTAGACAACACCAACAATATAGCCTACACAGGAGATCAATTCTGCTTTAGCGCAATTATCACAGACAACATAGAAATAGGAAATGCATATGTAAAATACTGGTATAACACAGAACCATCTGTAAATACAACACTTTCAAATATTTTAGATGATGCTTATGAAAAAACAATCACAATTGAAGATACACTGGAAACATTATACTATATAATTTCAGCAAAAGACACATCAAAAAACTGGAACAACACAAGTATAAAAACCATCACAATAATAGATAACGACAAACCAGAAATAACAAACATAAATGCAAACCCCAACCCACAAGAACACGCAGGACATGTAAACATAACCTGCAACGTCCATGACAACATAGAAATACAAACAGTAAAAATAAACATACAAGGACCAACAGGATTTACACCCATAAACACCACCATGAACGGAAATTACTACTACAACAACACCTACAACATACTAGGAACATACACATACACAATCTGGACACAAGACACAAGCACAAACACCAAAACCTCACAAGAAAAAACATTTCAAATAAAAGACACAACACCACCAAAAATCACAGACAACACACCAAACACAGCAACAACAGGAGAACAATTCTGCTTTAGCGCAATTATCACAGACAATGTAGAAGTAGATACAGCATATGTAGAATACTGGTATGGCAATGGCAATCACAAAACATATAGCATGACTTTACACTCTAACAATTACTATACATATACTACTATAATTGATGATACCTTAAAACCGCTTCATTATCAAATATTTGCATATGATACATCAGAAAACATGAAAAAAATCTTAACTCAAGATGTTTTAATAATAGATAATGATAAACCCACGATTGTAGATCAATCAGATGATATAGCATATGCCGGAAAGCAATTTGTATTCAAAGCAAACATAGAAGACAACATAGAAGTACAAAACGTAAAAGTAGAATACTGGTATAACAAAAACATTCATACAAATCTATCTATGAATGATATTCAGAATAATATTTATCAAAAAATAATTACAATTGATGATATTACAGGTGAGTTATATTATATCATACATGCAAATGACACGGCAAACAACTTCAATAATACAAGCATAAAAAATGTAAATATTACAGATGATGAACCACCAGCGATAAGAAGTATATCTGCAAATCCAGAAATACAAGAAATCCATGAAAATGTAAACATAACTTTTATAGTAAACGATAACATCGGCATAGATAAAATAAATATAAACATTACAGGCCCTGAAGGATTTGCTCCTGTAAATAAAACTTTAAACAAATTTTATTATAACCAGGTTTATAATATTTTAGGAACCTACAATTATTACATCTGGGTAAAAGACAAAAGTGGAAACACAAATGTATCAGATACCTATAATTTTGAAATAACAGATACAACCAAACCAGAGATCATAGATCATACAATATCTGAAGTTGAAGCTGGAGAAGAGCTCACATTTAAGGCAGAAGTAACAGATAACTATCAGGTAGAATGGGCACAAATTACTTACTGGTACAAAGATCAAACAGCTCACATATCATATATGGATAAAACAAGTTCATTTTATGAATATACTATAACAGTTACTTCAAAACCATTATATTATTCCATCTACGCAAAAGACACAGAAAACAACGCAAATCAGACAAGCACTAAACAAATCATAGTAACAGACAATACTCCTCCAGAAATAAAAAATATTAATATAAATCCATCCAGTCAAAAAACAGATAAACCTGTACAGATAACCTGTCAGGTTACAGATAACCTACAAGTCAAACATGTAAATATTAGTATAAATGGACCAGAGGGATACAGCTCGAACCAACCCATGCTAAAAAACAGTGAAACATACAGCTATACCAAAAGCTATACCAAAACAGGAGAATACAGTTTTTTTGTAGAAGCAACAGACGAAAATAACAACAAAAAAACATTTCAAACAAAATATTTTACAATATATAACAATCCACCAGAAAAACCATACAGTCCAGATCCAACAGATGATTCAATAAACATATCAATAGAAACCCTTTTAAAATGGAACTGTGAAGACCCTGACGGCGATGATTTAACATACAAAATATATTTCGGAGAAGAAAAAACACCACCTTTAGCACAATCAAACTATCAAAATAATGAATATAACCCTGAAAAATTATCACCTGAAACTACATATTACTGGAAAATTATAGCAAGTGACGGATACAGTCAAAATATTAGCCTTATATGGAATTTTACTACACGCTCAAAAGAACAAAACACCATTCCTGAAAAACCAACAAAACCCGAAGGAAAAAGTAAGGGATACATTGAAGAATCATATGAATATCAAACAAAAACAAATGACTCTAATGGAAACACCTTAAAATATGAATTTAATTGGGGCGATGCATCAACTATAACAAATTGGATGCAGCCAAATAAAACAATAAAAATGTCACATACATGGGATGAAAAAGGAACCTATAAAGTCAAAGTCAGAGCATATGATGGTTTTGAATGGTCAGATTGGTCAAAAGAATTAGAAGTAACAATTGAAGAAAAAGAAGAAAATGATCCAGATAATGGAGGAAATAATCCCCCAGTAGATCCACCATTAAATAACCCTCCAAATAAACCTGAAAAACCAACAGGAACAACAGAGGGTAAAACTGGTTTTACATATACATATATAACCTTAACAACTGACCCGGAAGAAAACAATGTTTACTACAAATTTAATTGGGGAGATAACACAGAATCAGAATGGAAAGGCCCATATCAATCAAACGAAGATATAACTGTATCTCATAGTTGGAAAAATACAGGTATATATTATATAAAAGTGAAAGCAAAAGATACATATGACTTGGAAAGCAGTTGGTCAGAAACACTGAAAGTAGAAATAAACTCAAACTCAGACACAAATAAAGCACCAAACAAACCAGAAACTCCAGAAGGGACAATAATTGGGATGATAAATGAAAAATATCAATATGAATCTTCAACTACAGATCCAGATGGAGACGATCTCAAGTATTTATTTAATTGGGATAACGGTAGCACTACAAACTGGTTAAATAATCCAGAGGCAAGTCACAGTTGGGATGAAACTGGAACATATAAAATTAAAGTAAAAGCAAAAGATGAACATAACTCAGAAAGTACTTGGTCTGAAACACTAACTGTAAAAATCTATGCAATCGTAGAAAGTATAATAATAGAAGAAAAAGAATATCTACTTTTAGGAAACACTCAAAATAGTTACGAACAAATATATAACCCAAAAGAAAAAACATTTACAGCTCTAGAAAAAAATGATGAAGAGTATCTTATAGATATAAATGGAGATGGAAAATGGGATTATATATATCAATCATCCAAAGGTTCTATCTCTAGTTATCGATCTGAAGAAGTAACGCAATCTAATACTATTTTAATAGCAATATCAATAATAATTTTGATAGCAACTATAATAGTTGGATATTTCTATTATAAAAACTATGATCAAATCACAAAAACTGCAGTATGCCCAAAATGTGAAGAAAAAGTAAAAGTTAAAGGAAAAAAAGGACGATACTTAAAAATAAAATGTCCCAATTGCCAGACAAAAGGAAATATAAAAATATAGAAACTTTTTTTGTTAAAAACTAATAGTTCGTTAAAAAATTAATAAAAAGTGCTTATCGAGCTTTATTTCACTAACCTTTTATACATAAATATATATTATAGTGATAGAAAAAGATATAGTCCTCTCAAAAAAGGGAGAAGGGGGTAATATTCAGATGAGTTTTACAGAAAGTAAAGTTTATAATAAAAATTTAAAGATAAAAAGGTTTTATACTATAATTGTAGCTTTAAGTTTAATTTTAGTAGTTTTTAATTTTTCAACAGTTGCTAAGGCAGATGAACAAACAAATGTACTTTTTACTAAAACTATTTGGAGTGAAACAGAATGGAAAAACGAAATCGCAGCATATGACGGCAATACCATCAGATTTAACATAACTGTCAAATATGAAAAACCAAGTAGTTCCTCAGGATACGCATTAAAATGGATTACAATAACTGACAACCTACCCCCAAATCTCACATATGCATATAATGCTACCACTACCCCATCAAGTATCTCTGAGGACGGAAAAGAGATTACTTGGCATCTCATCGGTGTTAGACTAAGTGAAGGTGAAAGTTTTTATTTAGAATTCGATGCAAATGTTACTGGTTGCGGTACACAGATAAACAATGCAGATGTTAAAGCTTATGAAACATGTCCTGATGAATGGTATTATTTAGAAGCAAACGCAACCATAAATGTATTATGCCCAAATATAAATATAGATAAAAGAGCAAATAGAACTACAATCCACTCTGGAGAACAAGTATTATATAACTATTATATTAACAACACAGGTAACTGTAATTTAACAAATATTGTTTTAACAGATGACAAAATATCATCAATTACCTATGTAAGTAGTGATACTAACAACAACGGATGGCTTGATTTAGATGAAACATGGATATACAAAGCAACAGCCAGTCCCACCACAGATGTAACAAATATTGGAAATGTAACAGCAGAAACAGAATATGGAAAAAAAGTATATTCTGAAGATACTCAAACAGTAACTGTACTTAACCCAGTTATATCTTTAGAAAAAAACGTAAATAAAACATTAATACACAAAGGAGAATCTGTAAAATACAAATATTATGTAAACAACACTGGTAACTGTAATCTAACAAATATTGTTTTAACAGATGATAAAATCCCATCAACCGATATAAATCTTATAAGTGGAGATAGTAACAGTAACGGATGGCTTGATACAACAGAAAGCTGGCTATATGAAGCAATAGCAACTATATATAATGATGTTACAAACACGGGTAATGTAACAGCAGAAACAGAATATGGAAAAAAAGTATATTCTGAAGATACTCAAACAGTAACTGTACTTAACCCAGTTATATCTTTAGAAAAAAACGTAAATAAAACATTAATACACAAAGGAGAATCTGTAAAATACAAATATTATGTAAACAACACTGGTAACTGTAATCTAACAAATATTGTTTTAACAGATGATAAAATCCCATCAACCGATATAAATCTTATAAGTGGAGATAGTAACAGTAACGGATGGCTTGATACAACAGAAAGCTGGCTATATGAAGCAATAGCAACTATATATAATGATGTTACAAACACGGGTAATGTAACAGCAGAAACAGAATATGGAAAAAAAGTATATTCTGAAGATACAGAAACAGTAAATGTAATAACATCAAATATAACAATAACAAAAACTGCAACACCAGATAAAATACATAAAGGAGATATTGTAACCTGGAATATAACAGTAGAAAACACAGGATCATCAACTCTTACAAATGTAAACATCACAGATACAAACGAAGGAGATATTGCAACAGGATTAACACTAAACCCACAAAAAAAATACTATCATGAATACACAACAAATCCTAATAAAAACATAACAAACACTGCAATAGTAAACGCAACAAATCCACTAGGACAAAGGATAACAGATACAGATACTACAACAGTTACTGTAATAAATCCAGATATAAAAATCACAAAAACAGCAAACATAACAACTGGATATATAGGAGACAAAGTAAACTACACAATAACAGTAGAAAACACTGGAACAGATCCATTATATAATGTTTATACAAACGATACAACACTTGGAAAAGAATACTATCTTTCAACATTAAATGGTTTTCAAACTAAAACCTATTACGTTGAACATATACTACAAGCAACCCCCGATCCATTCATAAACACTGTAAAAGTAGAAGGTTATGATGAACTAGGAAAAAGATACAACGATACAGACAAAGCAACAGTAGATATAATAAATGCAAGTATAAAAGTTACAAAGACAGCCAACATAAGCCAGGGACACATTGGAGATCTTGTAAACTACACAATAACAGTAGAAAACACAGGAGAAGACACATTATACAACATATATACAAACGACACAACACTAGGAATGGAAAAACACTTAGTCTCATTAAACCCAACAGACACAAAAACATACTACGAAGAATACACACTACAAATAACACCAGATCCATTCATAAACAAAGTAGAAACAGAAGGATACGACATACTTGGAAAAAGATACAACGATACAGACAAAGCAACAGTAGATATAATAAATGCAAGTATAAAAGTTACAAAGACAGCCAACATAAGCCAGGGACACATTGGAGATCTTGTAAACTACACAATAACAGTAGAAAACACAGGAGAAGACACATTATACAACATATATACAAACGACACAACACTAGGAATGGAAAAACACTTAGTCTCATTAAACCCAACAGACACAAAAACATACTACGAAGAATACACACTACAAATAACACCAGATCCATTCATAAACAAAGTAGAAACAGAAGGATACGACATACTTGGAAAAAGATACAACGATACAGACAAAGCAACAGTAGATATAATAAATGCAAGTATAAAAGTTACAAAGACAGCCAACATAAGCCAGGGACACATTGGAGATCTTGTAAACTACACAATAACAATAGAAAACACAGGAGAAGACACATTATACAACATATATACAAATGATACCGCACTTGGAAAAGAATACTATCTTTCAACACTAGATAGTGGTCAAACAAAGACCTATTATAAAGATTATATACTAACTCAAAGCCCAGATCCATTCATAAACAAAGTAGAAACAGAAGGATACGACATACTTGGAAAAAGATACAACGATACAGACAAAGCAACAGTAGATATCATAATAGGAAATATATCTGTTACTAAAACAGCAAACATATCAGCAGGACGCATAGGAGATAAGGTAAACTACACAATAACAATAGAAAACACAGGAGAAGACACATTATACAACGTATACACAAATGATACCACACTTGGAAAAGAATACTATCTTTCAACACTAGATAGTGGTCAAACAAAGACCTATTATAAAGATTATATACTAACTCAAAGCCCAGATCCATTCATAAACAAAGTAGAAACAGAAGGATACGACATACTTGGAAAAAGATACAACGATACAGACAAAGCAACAGTAGATATCATAATAGGAAATATATCTGTTACTAAAACAGCAAACATATCAGCAGGACGCATAGGAGATAAGGTAAACTACACAATAACAGTACAAAACACAGGAGAAGACATACTATACAATATATATACAAACGACACAACACTAGGAATGACAAAACACCTAAACAGGTTAAACCCAACAGACACAAAAACATACTATGCTGAATACACACTACAAATAACACCAGACCCATACATAAACACAGTAGAAACAGAAGGATACGACATACTTGGAAAAAGATACAATGATACAGCAACAGAAGAAGTAGATGTAATAAATTCAACTATAGAAATCACAAAAACTGTAAACAAAACAATTATTTATCCAGGAGACATAGTTTTATGGAACATAACAGTAGAAAACACAGGAACATCAACTCTTACAAATGTAAACATCACAGATACAAACGAAGGTGACATAGTAACAGGATTAACACTAAACCCACAAAAAAAATACTACCATGAATACACAACAAATCCAACTACAAACATAACAAATATTGCAATAGTAAACGCAACAGATCCACTAGGACAAAGGATAACAGATTCTGATACTGCAACAGTTACTGTAATAAATCCAGATATAAAAATTACAAAAACAGCAAACATAACAACTGGATATATAGGAGATAAAGTAAACTATACAATAAAAGTAGAAAACACTGGATCAGATCCACTATATAATGTTTATACAAATGATACTAAACTAAGTTTTAATGAATATGTAGACAAACTAAACCCAGGAAAAAATATTACATACAATATAATACACACCCTACAAGCAAGTCCTGATCCATTCATAAACACAGCAGAAACAGAAGGATATGATATCCTTGGAAAAAGATACAACGATACAGACACTGCAACAGTAGATATAAAATGTAAACCAGATTTAACAGTTGATAAAAAAGCATGGGATGGAACAAAATGGGTAGATAGACTTAGAGTAAACGATGCCTATAGTGAAAAACATGTAAGATTTAATATAACAATAAAAAACACAGGTACCTGTGATCTGATAGATATAGTTGTAAAAGATTTTTTACCATGTGGTTTAGAAAACGCTCGTGATTTTACAATAAATTATGATGAAGATATCAATCATAAAACATACATCTGGTATTTTGATAATTTATACAAAAATGAATACATTTATATTGAATTTAATGCAACTTCATACAAAGAATTAGCAAATAAAGTAACAGTTAAAGGAAATAGCTCCACAACAACTGAAACCACCCAAGATGAGGATACAACAAGTATAGTTGAAGATAATACCAATACCCCACCAGAGCCACAAAAACCCGAAGGAAAAACAGAAGGATATGAAGATGTAGACTACGAGTTTAATTTCACAGCAGTAGATCCCGAGGGAGATGATGTATACTATAAAATTGATTGGGGTGATGGAACAGATAGTGGATGGATTGGTCTCTTTGATAGTGATGAAAAAATTACAAAAACACACAGCTGGAGTACAAAAGATACATATGATATAAAGCTAAAAGCAAATGATAGTCTAGGTGCAGAAAGCGGTTGGTCACAACCACTTACAATTGAAATTCTAGATGATAACAATCCACCAACACCAGAAAAACCAGAAGGAAAAACAG
>CAYZTD010000010.1:0-49287 GCA_964481275.1 uncultured Thermoplasmatales archaeon | reverse complement strand
GACAACACAGCAGCAAAACCCTACGGACAACCATCAACAGATGATAATACAACACTTTCATCTGCAGGTGAGCCAATTGTTGTTACAAACCAGTCAACTCTTGTTGAAGAAACAACCGCAAGGATATGGGGATACTTGCAAAATAATGGTAGTGCAGATACAACATGCTACTTTTTATGGGACACAGATAACGTTTATGCAAATAATGAATCACAAGGAATTATAGTAAACCAAACAGAATTTTATAAAGATTTAAGTGGCCTTATTAAAGGTCAAATTTATTATTTTAATACAAAGGCAAATAATTCTGCTGGATGGGATGAAAATGGAGGAGAAAAAACATTTTTGACAAAACCAGATCCACCGACTGATCTTACTGTTCAAACCAATAGCAGTTCAAAGCTATATCTTGAATGGAATGGACTTGCAACTGGTGCAAACAAAACATATATAGAAAGAAATCAAACTGGTTCAACTGTTTGGAATCGGGGTGAAGGAATAGTAATCTATAATGGTTCAGGTACACATTGTGAGGATACAGATCTATCAGAAGGAGCTACATATTATTATCAAGCATGGAGTTACACTGAATGGACTTATAATCCTACAATTCATCAATATTCAACTAATAATGACAGCGCAAGCAACACAACAAACAATATACCAACTATTACAAATCCTGAACCAGCAAACCAAAGCACAGGCATCTCTTTAGAACCAACTGTGAATGTAACAGTAACAGACCTTGATGGCGATACAATGGATGTAACATTTGCAAGTAATCATTCTGGCGGATGGATTAATTATCAAACCAATAGTAGTGTAAATAATGGTAGTTACAGCTGGGTTTTTACTGGTGCAAATACTTATAATACAAAATACTGGTGGCGCGTCTATTGTTACGATGGAACAGAAAACATATCAAAAACATACTGGTTTATAACTGAACCAAGTCCATATATTTACACTATAGAAGACTTAAATAATACTAGAAACAAACTCTCAGGTAATTACATTTTAATGAACAATCTTGATTTTAATGATGATGATAGCTATGATAACCCTGCAAATAAAAACTATTATACAACTGGCAGTGGTTGGAATCCTATAGGTCAAAATAGTCCTTATTTCTCAGGATCATTTAACGGCCAAAACTATAAGATTAGTAATCTTTTCATAGATCGTGATTCTACTAATTCCGTTGGTTTATTTGGAGTTTCAATAGGAGAAATTTATGATCTTGGTTTAATTAATGTAAATGTTACTGGAAAGGATAATGTTGGTGGTCTTACCGGATGGAATTATCTAGGTTCTGCTAGTATAAATAATTCTTATACGACAGGTAATGTAAATGGAACAGGTGATCAGGTTGGTGGTCTTGTTGGAAATTACTATCAAGGAGAATTTATTTCATATTCTTATTCAACAGTTAATGTAACCGCAAGTGGAAGTAATATTGGTGGTCTTGTGGGAAATAGTTATGATAGTTCTATCTATAATTCATTTTCAACAGGTAATATAAATGGAGGTAACCTTGTTGGTGGCTTTGTTGGATATAATTATGCAACCTCTATTTTTGATTCATATGCAACTGGTAGTACAACCGGAAATAATAATGTTGGTGGTTTTGTTGGATATAATTGGGGTGGAGATATTAGCCATTCATATTCAACAGGACTAGTAACTGGAAATACAAATTTAGGTGGCTTCTGTGGTGATGAAGGAGGTAGCTATGATGATACAAATAATTTCTGGGATAATCAAACATCTGGTCAAACCAGTAGTGCTATGGGAACTGGAAAAAATACAAAAGACATGCAAACATTTTCAACTTTTGATAATGCCGGTTGGAATATATCTTATAGTGATGTTGATTTAAATAATCGTTATCCTTATTTGGCTTGGCAAAACGATACAGATACAAACATATGGTTAATATATGAAAATAATCCACCTTTATTTAGTAATGAAAACCCAGCGAATGGTACAACTGCATCTACTGATTTCACATGGAACATAACCATACAAGATCCTGAAGGAGATATATTTGATTGGAGTGTAGAATGCAGCAATGGACAAAGCAACAGTGATACAGTTGATACGAATGGTAGCAAAGAACTATCATTAAATGATTTGGATTTTGATACAACTTACAAAGTTTGGGTAAACGCAACAGACAGCTACGATTGGACAAGAAGATGGTATGAATTCACAACCAGTTCAAACAACCCCCCAATACTAAAAAATGAAAACCCACCAGACACTACAACAGGAGTTTCTACATTAATCACAACAATAAACGTCACCATAGAAGACCCAGAGGGAGACCCAATAACCTGGACAATACAAACCAGCCCCAACATAGGAACAAACAATGCAGATGAAGATACAAATGGAAGTAAAACCTGCAGCGTGTCAGACTTACAACCAGGGACAACATACACATGGTACGTAAACGCAACAGACGGAACAGCATGGACAAACGAAACCTACACATTCACCACAAACTATGCACCAACACAAAGTGGAGAAGTACCAACAGACACCAGCATAAACCAAGAACTCACACCGCAATTATATGTAACATGCAACGATGCAGATGGCGACCAATTAAACGCCACATGGTGGTCAAATTCATCAGATGCTTGGGCGCAATTTGCAAGCAACACAACAAGCTTTGCAGCAGGAACAAACATAACACAAACCAATACAAACTTTTCTGACTATAGTACAACCTACTACTGGTCAGTAAACCTAACAGATGGAGAACTATGGAACAACCAAACATATAGTTTCACAACAAGAGAACAATACATACCAGGAGCACCAACAAATTTCCATGCAGCAACAATTAACAGGACACAAATAGATCTAGACTGGAGCAAAGGAACAAACGCTGATAAAACATATATAAGATACAAAGAAGGAGCCACAGCACCAACAGATAGAACAGATGGAATAGAACTATATAACGATACAGGAACAAGCACAAGTGCCACTGGCCTTTCATTTGCAACACAATACAGCTTCAAAGCCTGGAGCTGGAACGAAACAGATAATTGCTTCAGCACAAACAATGCAACAACACAAAACACAACAGATAGCAACCAAGCACCAGTATTTACAAATGAAATACCAACTAATGAATCTGGTGATCAAGCACTTTCTTTAACTTGGAATATTACAATAAACGATCCTGAGGGTGATTATTTCAATTGGACTATTCAATGTAGTAATGGTAATACCAATAGTTCAAATAATGATGTTAACGGCTCAAAAGAGCTTTCTATATCTGATTTGTCATATAGTAATAGTTATACCATCTGGGTTAATGCAACAGACGGCTATGACTGGACTCGTGAATGGTTCACTTTTACCACACAAGAACAACCCTCAAATATTCCAACAGTTACAACCAATTCCTCAACAGGTGTAGAAACAACCAATGCAACACTAAAAGGATACCTGCAAAATAATGGTAGTGCTGATACAACATGTTATTTAATTTATGATACTAGTTCACCTCCAACAAGCAACAATGTATCAAAGGGTTTGACTGCTAATCAAACAGAGTTTAGTCATGATGCAACAGGTCTTACAAATGGAACAAGATACTATGTATTAGCACAAGCAAACAACAGTGCAGGATGGAGCAATGGATCGATTTTAAGTTTCTTGACAAAACCACAACCATTAACAGGTTTCACAGCAACAGCTGTAAGCACAACACAAATAGATCTTAGTTGGACTAATCAAAACGCAGGAGACGGAGCATACATAGAATATACCACAGATTCAGAGCCAGAAACATGGAACCCTGGAGATTACACAAAAATAGATGCAGATGGAAACGTAACTGGTGCAGCACACTCTCATACAGATCTTTTACTTGGAACAACATATTATTATAAAGCATGGGCATTTGCAACAGATGACGGATGGACAAGCAGTGGAAACAGCTCAGCACCACGAGGCGACAGCCCACAAACAAAAAATGCAACAACAGACAGCGGAGATACAATAAAACCAACAATAACCTGGGAAGACCCAACACCTACAGATGGAAGCACACAATCCAATAAATATGTACATCTTAATACTACGATAACAGATGACAGTCAGACTTCTGCATTCTTTGATTGGAATAACAGTCTTGTTGGTTATTGGAATATGGATTTTACAAATTCTACTCATGTTTTTGATAATTCAACATATGAAAATCATGCAACATTTGAAGGATTAAACTTTGGACAGGATAATATAACGACAGGAAAATATGGACAAGCATTAGATTTTGATGGAAGTAACGATTATCTTTTAATATCAGATGATAGTAGTTTGCAGATAGATGGTGAAATAACTGTAGAAGCATGGGTTAAACCAACTGCTAGCAGTGGTGCCAGTTCATATAATAGAATTATTCATAAAGGAGCAAGCAACAATATACATTATGCACTAAGAACAGGTTTTGATTCTGCAAATGATATTGGTTTTCATTATTCAAATGACGGCGGTTCAACATTTGATAAAAAGATTACACAATCAACATTAGAATTGGATGAATGGACTCATGTTTTAGCTACAAGAGACTCCTATGGAACTATTAATATTTATTTTAATGGAGAAAAACAAGCATTAGATGATGTTGATGAAACACCTGGCTCAAATCTGCCTAATCTATATATAGGTTGTCGAGCAGGAGATATAACACAACATTTTCCAGGATATATAGATGAAGTTCGAATATTCAAAAGAGTTCTTTCCTATGACGAAGTAAATGCATCATATAACAACAGTGTTTATAGGTTAAATCATAATTTTACAGATCTTTCAGATAGAACATACGACTATTCTGCTTATGCAATAGATGCATATGGAAACTTGAATATAACATCAACGAGAAATATAACAGTAAGTTCCCCTGTCATTAATACTAGTGTTGACACTATATCACCTTATGAAACAACAACAAGCCCATTGCAGATAAATGCCAGCAGCTATGAAGATACTCCAGATAACATAACTTTATGGTATAGAAAATCTGATGATAATGTAACCTGGGGTGAGGCTGGTGCTGGTTGGTGGAATAGTGATTGGGAATTTCGTAAATCTATCACAATTAATAGTAGTCAAGTAAATTCAACTCTTAGTAATTTTCCGATATTGGTTCATACTTCATCAGATAGTGATTTAGCTAGTCAAGCCCAGTCAGATGGAGACGATATTGTGTTTGTGTTATACAGTGACAACACGACAAAGTTAAATCATGAAATAGAGTTATTTAATAGCGTAACAGGTGAACTTGCCGCATGGGTTAATGTTACATCTCTTAGTGGTACAGAGGATACTAAGATTTGGATGTATTATGGAAACGCGAGTGCTGATAATCAGGAAAATGCTAGTGGTGTTTGGGATTCAAATTACTTAGCTGTTTATCATTTTAATGAAGCTTCATGGGATGGAACATCTGGTGAAGTCAAAGACAGTACTTTGAATAATAATGGTACAGCTGTAAACGATGCAAGTGTAACTACTGGAAAAATAGATGGGGGTGGAAATTTTGTTAGAGCTAGTAATCAATATATCAATTTAGGAAATGGAAAGTTTGATTATTCGTCTATAACGGTAGAGGCTTGGTTTAAATATAGCACAAGTATTGCTGGTGATGCTAGACTTGTTACAGTTGGAAACGAAGCTACTAACAAATGGGTTTTAGGTTTGACAAGTTCTGCTAGCCCGAATCGTATAATGTTTTCTAACTCAGCAAGTAGTCACGCCACTAAATGTACTACTGGTACGTATAACAACGGAAACTGGCATTATGCAGTTGGTGTTAGAGATGGAGAATTACTATATGTTAATGGAGTTGAAATTACAACAACAGATACACATAGTTGGAGTTTTGAGAACAATGCGAAGATTGGAAGTCGTGGAACAACCCATAGTTTTGGTGGTCAAATAGATGAAGTTCGTATCTCAGATATAGTGCGTAGTGCTGATTGGATAAACACAACATATAACACTATTTCTTCACCAAGCACCTTTTTATCTTTTGGTGATAAAGAAAGCCTTAGTTGGCAAATCTGGGATAACACAAGCAATCCTGATACCAGCAGCCCTTGGAGCTGGGATTTTGACTTCCCTGAGGGAACTGGTTATTATGAATTTTATAGCATAGGACAAAAAGAGGGCTATATCGAAGATGCTCCAGAAACCGCCGATGCAATATGCTACTACAACCCACCAACAGCAACAACACCAATAGTTACAACCAATGCAAGCACTGGAATAAAAACAACTAATGCAACTCTATGGGGATACCTAACAAACAATGGCTCAGCAGATACAACATGCGGATTCAGATACGGAAACACCTCAGGCAGCTACAACAACAACGTAACATATGGAGTTGTAGCAAATGCCTCAGAGTTCTCCAAAAACATAACAGGTTTAACACCTGGTCAAATATACTACTACCAAGCATGGGCAAACAACACCGCAGGCTTTGCAAACGGCTCTGAAATGACGTTTCTTACTAAACCCAATGTTACAGTAGAAGGAAGCTTCCATGCACAAACCAACAACTCAAAAACCATATACCTAACCTGGACAAAAGGAACAGGTGCAAACAACACCATAATAGAATACAACACCACAGCATCAAGCTGGATGAGAGGACAAGGAAACCATATATACAATGATACAGGTATAAACTACGAACACACAGGACTCACAGAAGGAACAACATACTACTACCAAGCCTGGAGCTACGCAACATGGAACCCACACCAATACTCAGATGAAAACACAAGCACACAAAATACTACAAACAATATACCAACCATTACCAACCCACAACCAACCAATGGTAGCACAGAAATAAACCTAATACCATGGACAAATATCACGATCAACGACCTAGACGGAGACGAAATGACTATCACCTGGTACAGCAACTCCTCCGGAGACTGGCTGCAATACGGAACCAACACAAGTGTTTCCAATGGAACATACAGACAACAAAACAACAACTTCAGCGACTATAACACCATGTATTGGTGGAATGTAACCATTAGCGATGGAATGGATACCAATACAACATGGTATTATTTTACAACACAAACAGAAGAAAACAACCCACCAACACAAACCGGAGAAACACCAGTCAATGGTTCAACAGAAATTGATGTATGCCCCGATGCACCAAGCCTACACGTAATATGCATAGACAACGATGCTGATACAATGACTGCGACATGGTGGAGCAACTCTTCAGGAACATGGCAGCAATTTGCAACAAATACAAGCATTGCAAATAATACAAATATTACTCAGATCAATACCAACTTCTCAAACTACGCACAAACCTATTACTGGTCAGTTAATCTCACAGATGGAAATGGTGGATGGAGTAACCAAACATATCATTTCACAACACAAGCAATAGAAACCTCGGTTGATACTATAACACCTTATGAACAAACAACCAGCCCCTTGCAAATAAATGCAACAGGAGACAGTTGTCTTGATAATGTAACATTATACTACCGGTATAGCAGTGACAATAGCACCTGGTGGAATAGCAGCTGGACACATAGAAAACAAATAACAATTACAAATAATAATGCCACTGCTGCTATAGAACAAGACTACACAACCACTGTTACAATAAATACTACACAACTTGTAAATGATGGAAAATTACTCAGCAATGGAGATGACCTGAGAATTGTATACTGGAATGGATCTGCAAATGTTGAACTTGATAGGTACAATGAATCAGCTTTTAATTCAGATTTAACAAATATAAGTTTTAAGATTCAATCAGAAATTTCTACAAGTGGATATGATAATAACTATTATGTATATTATGGAAACTCTTCAGCTACAAATCCTCCAAGTAATAGAAGCAATATCTATCTATTTTGGGATGACTTTGACAGAGTAAGTATTGGTGATGATTGGACAGTTGAAAGCGGAACATGGTCGATTGATAACGGAGAGTTAAAACAAACCGTCACAGGTAGCTTTAGAGCAATAAATCTTACCAATAGTAACTCATGGGATAATATCACAATTGAAAATAAATGGAGAGTCATAACTGGTTCAGGTTCAGATTCAGGCCCACTTGCTAGATGGCAAGGTGCGGATACGGGATTTTACTTGGAAAGGCAAGACGCTGCGATAAAAATATACGAAAGATCAGCTCATACGGAAAGAGCTGCAAATTCATCAATTGGTGCGCCTGGGACATCTGCTCATACACATAAAACCGTTGTACATGGGACAAACATAAAATGGTACGAAGATGACATATGTTATATAGATTATAATAACCCCGCTATGTGGATTACTGGAGGAACAGGCCTTGCAGTTTATTCTAATAACGCCGCAAACGTAAGATTTGATGATTTTAAAGTAACTAAATATATGGATGATTACCCAACATCAACCTTAGACTCAGAAGATAAATGGTATCAATGGGATGACGCAAGCAACCCTGCGGAATCAGCACCATGGTCGTGGGACTTTGACTTCCCAAATGGAACAGGTTATTATGAATTCTACAGCATCGGAGACAAAGATGGAAGCACCACAGAGACAGCACCAAATACTGCTGATGCAATATGCTACTACAACCCACCCGCAGCAAACAACCCACCAACACAAACCGGAGAAAGCCCAACAAACGGTTCAACAGATATCGATGTATGCCCTGACGCACCAGCACTTTATGTAATTTGTACAGACCCAGATGAAAATACTATGACCGCGACATGGTGGAGTAACTCATCTGGAAGCTGGGCTCAAT
The DNA here is from genome assembly GCA_964481275.1 of uncultured Thermoplasmatales archaeon. Taxonomy (GTDB): domain Archaea; phylum Thermoplasmatota; class E2; order DHVEG-1; family DHVEG-1; genus CAYZTD01. Next base: position 40,475 of record CAYZTD010000010.1, on the reverse strand, counting down.
TTGCAACAAATACAAGTATAGCAAATAATACAAACATTACACAGACAAACAGCAATTTTACAAACTACTCACAAACCTATTACTGGTCAGTTAATCTAACAGATGGAAACGGAGGATGGAGTAATCAAACCTACCATTTTACTACACAAGCAATAGATACAAGTGTAGATCAGATAACGCCTTATGAAATAACAACAAGCCCCCTGCAAATAAATGCAACAGGAGATAGTTGTCTTGATAATGTAACATTATACTACCGGTATAGCAGTGACAATAGCACCTGGTGGAATAGTTCATTTTCAAAACGAAAACCAATAAACACAAATATCACAGGTGGTGAAACAGATGAAAATTATACTGTTATGTTAAATATTACTTATGATAGTGCTATGAATAATGATTTTAGTGATCTAAGATTTATCCGATATGCTGATAACTCTACAATGCTTGATTACTGGATAGAAAGCCAAAGCAATGGCAACTGGTGTAATGTATGGGTTGAATTAAGAGATAACATAACATCAACAAATAAAACACTTGCATGGATGTATTATGGAAATTCAAGTGCATCAAATATAAGTAGCCAAGAAAATTCATTTGTATTTTATGACGGCTTTGAAGACGGAACTATGAACAAATGGACAGTTCTTGAAAATGGTATATGGTCTGTAACTTCCTCACAAGCACGCAGAGGAGATTATTCACTACAAGTTAGCGAACACAATAATGATCGGAAAATAATTGTTGCAAATGATGTTAATGAAGAAAATATTCTCCTTGACACATGGTGGAGACTAAGTGATGTAAGTAATACAGATGTAGGGATTGGTGGTAGATGTAACTATAGTAATTCTAATTTTGAAGGTTATGATGCTAACATAGAAGGTAGTGGAGGTTGGACTATTGCAAAGTTTGTTTCTAATTCATGGAATGATATTTACCTTAGTAACGATGGAAATCCTGTTGAGGATACTTGGATGAAAATCACTTTTATTATTAATGGTACAAATGCAAAAATATTACAAGATGATTCTCAAATTGTCCCATCATCTGGATGGCAGGCAATTGGCGCTGATTTTTCAAATGGATCTATAGATATTAGAACTCATAGGATAGCCGCTGGAGAATATTGGTGGATAGATGACGTATTGGTTAGAAAATATATTGATCCTGAGCCAACTTATTATGTTGGATCTGAAGATACCAGCGACTGGCAGAGTTGGGATGATGCAAGCAACCCTGATATCAATGAATTAGATGGCTGGAGCTGGGATTTCAACTTCCCAGAATACACAGACACACCACTTTACTATGAATTCTATTCAATTGGAGATAAAGATGGAAGCATAACTGAAATTGCACCAAATACTGCTGATGCGATGTGTTATTATTTGGCAGATACGCCTCCGTATGTTGAAAATGTAAGTATTACAAGCCCATACAACTTCACACTTGACACCCTCACAGGAGAAGGAGATTATTATGATAATCAATCAGATACTGAGGCTGGCTCAAGCTATGAGTGGTATGAAAGCCCAGATGGAATAGATTCATGGACCCCACTAGGGATAAACTCAACAACACTCAGCCCGAATCTTACAAAAGAGGGGTACTACTATAAATTTGAATATACCCCAAGAAATGCAAATGGTACAGGTAGTTCCGTAAACTCAAGTGCTTATCAGATTAAAGAGTTAGATAAAAACGCAGGAACCTACAGCAGTATATATAACACCCAGGGAGACTTAACAATTAAAGACGGTGGAGTTTTAACAATCTCAGGAATACTAACACTTCAAGGAGACCTAAAGATAGAAGCAAACGGAACACTTAATCTAGGTGCAGAAAACCATGAAATAGGAAGTCTTACAGTTCTTTCAAATGGAAACTTTACTGCAAGCAGCGGCATAACTACAATTACAGGTAAAACTAGTGAAGATTACGCTGTTGATATAGACGGCAACTTTACCCACAGCTCAGGAATTATTAGAATTAATACAAGTTCTAATTCAAATATTGATATAAACACAGAGAATGAAAACCTATACAACCTTTACATCAACAGCGGTGGTGCAGAAATCACAAGTAACGCTGAAACAACAATTAATAATAATATTATTGTACAAACAGGAACATTAGTAATAACTGCAAGTCTTACAACAAGTACGATGCAAATAAACTCAGGTGCAACATTTAACATAAATGATTCTGCAACATTTACAATGACAGATGCTTTAACACTTGATGGAGATTTTAACCTTTATACTGGAAATGCAGTAAATATTAACCTTAGTGGTACCTTATTTAACTTAACAAATGCCTACAACGTAGCACTGCATGGTATTACAAATACTCCAGAGAACCCAAGTGGATATTCAAATATCAGCAAATACATAAATTTGTCAAGCACAGGTCTTTCTCCAACTGTTGATATTAATATTTCTTATTCTGATTCAGATCTTGGAGATGTTTTAGAAAGTACTCTTAGCATATGGGAATATAACTGGACAACAGGTGTATGGATAGAAACAGATAACACAGGAGTAAACACAAATAGTAACTGGGTATGGGCAAATGGTGTTAGCACATTTAGTCCTTTTGCACCTCTTGGAATGGATAACTTTGCACCAACGGTCACAGATCCTGACCCGCAAGATTCAGGAACCGGTGTATCAATTACTAAAGAAAAAGTAACAGTTACGATAAATGATCTTGATGGAGACTTGATGAATTGGACAATAGAGATATCAACAGGTGACTCAAACAGCAGCAATAATGCAGGCAATAGTACAATAGAATGCAACCTTACAACACCACTTCTCAACGGCGTAGTATACACCTGGTGGGTTAATGTAACCGATGGAAACCATTGGACAAATAAAACATATACTTTTACGACAATTGGAGCAAACAAGGGAATTATTTCCAAGGGACAAAATGCGTATTCACTGGAGATGAGCCCAGATGGAGATACACTTTATGGCTATATTAATGGAGATCTGGTAAACACATCAATTGATACAAACTGGCATCATGTAGCCCTTACATATGATGGAAGCACAATTAAACTTTATAAAGATGGAACACTAGTGGACAGCACAAGTTATTCAGGTGCTATAAACACAAATGCCAATGACCTACTACTTGGTGAATACATGACTGGTACTCTTGATGAACTGCGTATTAGTAGTACTGCCCGAAGTGATGCATGGATAAACACCACATATATAAACACAGATGAGCCAACTAGTTTTGCAACCTTTTCAAGTCAGGTTGGTATATTATCAACATTTTCATATAGAAAACAAATATGGGTTAATGCTTCAATGGTTGACTCAGATCTATCGGATTTCCCGGTACTTGTAAATATCACAGATAATGATCTAAAAAATAATGCTGATGCAAGTGGATATGATATTATTTTTACAGACTCAGAAGTCAACTGGAGAACAGGTACATATTCAGATATACTGCCCCATGAAATAGAAAAATGGGACAGCTCAACTGGTGAACTTGTTGCCTGGGTGAAACTAGACAGCATCAGTTCAACTACAAACACCTCGTTTTATATGTATTACAGCAGTCCATGCGTTCTAGATAAACAAGATGCATCAGCTGTTTGGGATTCAAACTTTAAAGGAGTATGGCACTTGCATGATGGTACAACTTTAAAGAGTAGTGATTCTACTTCAAATAATCATAATGGTACAATACATGGTAGTCCTACAGCAATAACAGGAAAAGTCGATGGTGCTGCTGAATGGACTAATGTTGGATCAGATTATATCGATTATGGAGACCATGAAGACTTCGATTTTGGTTCAGACGACTTCACTATTGAGGCTTGGGTATACAGGCATAGTGGATTTGGTGATTGGCAGGGTTGTGCTGTTGGCAAATGGAATACAGGTGCTCAAATGAACACAAACGAATGGCTACTATGTCATGGAACTCGTGGTGGAGCTCAAGAAACTAAACCTGCCATCTCAATAGTTGCTGACTCTACAGATTACACAGCTAAAAGTCCAGAGGACACAAACGATGATACTTGGTATCATATCGTAGGCGTGAGAGATGGAAATACACTTAGAATTTTTGTTGATGGAGTGCAAAAAAACACGACTGATGTAACAGGCGTCACGGTAAATAATATATCTGGCAGAACCTTTAAATTCAGCAAGATAGACGCTGGCGCATACGGTCTTGAAGGCAGTATGGATGAGGTGCGGCTTTCTAATATTGCACGTAGTGCTGCATGGATTAATGCAACTTATAAGACAATGAATAGTACAAGTACTTTTCTTGCATTTGGAGCCCAAGAAATACCAAATGTCGCGCCTGTACAAAGCAGTCCAGACCCTGCAGATGAAGCACCAGGTCAAAATCTGAATCCAACACTTAGCATTCAGGTCAATGATACTAATAGTGATGCAATGAATGTTACATTTAGGACAAATGCCACAGGAGCCTGGGGAACAATTGGCAGCAATAACTCTGTTTATAATGCAACATATAGTCAGACTAATTCAAGTATGGATAGCTATAGTACCAAATACTACTGGAGTGTAAATGTTACAGATGGGGAGATTTGGACTAATAGAACGTACAGCTTTACAACAATATCACCACCTGCCAACTGGTATGATTCAAACTGGACATATAGAAAGCTAGTGACAATTGATAGCGGGCAAGTTCCAAGCACACTTAGTAACTTCCCAGCACTAGTAAGCGCTAGTAGTGATAGTGATCTAGCAAATAATGCACAAAATGACGGTGATGATATATTCTTTATTTTATATAGTGATAATAGTACTAAACTAAATCATGAAATAGAATTATTTAATGTTACCAGCGGTGAGCTTGTTTCTTGGGTGAATGTTACCTCTTTGAGCAGCAACAGTGATACACTGCTTTGGATGTACTATGGAAATAGTACATGTGCAAGTCAAGAAAATGTTGCAGGTACGTGGGATTCTAATTATGTTGCCGTTTGGCATATGAATAATGCTACTTCAAATACAATAACAAGTTCGACAACCAATACACTAACAGGTACTAAAAAAGATGTTGGAGAACCATCTGAAGTAACAGGACATATTGGTAAATCACAAGATTATGATGGAGAAAATGATTATATCACACTAGGATTGAATCAGTTAGAAACTCTGCTTAATGGTGCACCCGGAGTTACTGTTTCTGCTTGGATTAGACCAAATGATTTCTCTGGAACAAAATGGATAAGTTATGGAATAATTAATAGTGGTAGTACAGGATATAGTTTCAGATCTGAAAATAATAAACTTCGTATTAATGGTAGAAGTCAAGGTGCAGACACATTAAGAACTCTTGACTCCACAGTTGATATTGGTACAGGCATATGGCATCATATAGTAGGAATAAATGATTATGCTAATGGAAAACAATTTCTTTATATAAATGGAAGTAAAGATAATGAAAATGATGCCTCTTGGGGTCAAACATCGTGGACTCATGGCACCCCTGACACTCATTGCTATATAGGTAATCACCCAACATCTGGAAGAGATTTTGATGGAATTATTGATGAACTTCGTGTATCTAAAATAGTTAGGAATGCCGATTGGATACAAACTGAGTATAACACAATTACAAACACAACCACATTTGCAACACTAGGAGAGGAGCAGATCCAATGATAAATTTTATATCTTTTTATGTTAATTAAACAAAAATATAATATATTCAAAAAATCATACTAAATAACAGTAAGGGATGCTAAGTAGGATGGGATGATACATAAAGTTATACATTAAATCAATTATTGGTAACTTGTTATTCATTGCAGCTTTATTTTTAATAATAGCTCGTTTTCTATCAGTATTTTCTGGAACACCATTTCCAATAGATCTAGTAACATCAAATTCTATGACACCAACTTTAATAGAAGGTGACATTGTAGCATGGACACCAACAGAAATAGAAGAAATTGAAATAGGAGATATAATAGTTTTTAAAAGCTATGTAACATGGCCAGGAGAAAAACTAGTAGTTCACAGAGTATCAGATATTAAAACATCACCTAAAGGAACTATACTTCTTGAAACAAAAGGAGATAGAAATGATTGGACAGATCAAAAAGGACCACATATACCAGAGCCATACATAAGAGAAGACCATGTTATGGGAAAAATAGTATCCATAGGACCAATTCCACTTAAAGTACCATTTATAGGACAATTTGGAATATGGATAAATGAAGGATTAAATACAATATCACAACCAACAGCATCAAAAGACTCTGTTAATTATATAGGAATATTTGCACCACTTACAATATCAGCAGTAATACTAGTAATACTAGTTTTTATTGTACCTGAAAAAGCAGAAACAATAAAAGAAAAACTACATCAAATTATATTTGGAAAAAGAAATCTAAACATTAAAAAAACAATGATAACTCTACTTATAACATATATATTATTTTTTACAGTGATACATGCCTTTGCATATGAATCAATGGAAGCATCAGTTGGAATAAACGAAAACTGTCCAGACAGCAACATTGAATTTGGAAGAATAAAAGAAAACAAACCATCATTTTATAGAGATTTTCCAGTAATAAATCCAAGTGCTATGCCTGTAAAAGGAATAATATTTGCAAAAGGAGAAATAGGAGAATATATTACAAAAAAAACATTTGAACTAGATAGAACAGAAGAAAAAACATTAAAACTACAAGCCTTTGCAAAAAATGAAAGTAAAAATGGATCATATATAGGAGATATTATGATGTATTCATCTCCATTCTGGCTGATGATACCGGATCCAATAATTGAAACTTTTTATAACTGGAATGCAGAAGCAACTGTATTCGCACTTGATTTTTTATCAGGAGCGATTTTAACATTTTTAACATTTGTTTTACTAATATCAATTACTTTAATAAATGACAAAACAAGAGAATTAATTATTGATAGATCATGGCAACATCCATCTAGAGTAATGTTAGGAGAAAAAATAATAAAAAAATTAAAAAGTTTTAAAACTAAAGCAAAACAAAAAATCAAGAAAAATATAATATGGATTCTAAAAGTAAACATAGCAGACGAAAAAGAAAAAATGTTTTCATCGGTAAAAAAACCTGCTATTGCATCACTAATAATTATACCTATAATTTATATAATGGAAGAAAAATTTGCTGCAATGATACTATCAGTAATACTTGCAGGAATTATTGCATATTTTATAAGCTGTAAAATTAGAAAAAAAATTGTTATAACAGTATTGATAACAGCAAGCTTTACAATAGCATATATGATGATAAACTCAAATATAATAATACTTGGAAAAGAAGCAAATATTATAGAAATATTATCATTATCACTAGGAGTAATAGGACTATATATGCTAATTTTTACATTTTTATTAATACCTTTAATCTTTATTGTATGGAAAATAGCAAGTATTATCCGAAATGTTAAAGAAGAAAAAGAACCATTACTTTCTTTGGAGGGTAGATGTGATCTCTAAATAAGAGGGAGATGGATGCATGCAGATTTTTAAAAAAATTAATAAAGAAAATATGGAGAAACCTTCCAAAAAGATTAAAAATAAAAAAATAAAGAAAAAAACAAAAATTGGTTTTAAACATAAAAATAAAGACAAAAAATTAAATGAAAAACAAAACAAAAATTATAAAAAAAATGAAGAAATAGATGAAATTGTAGCTGAAATTACACCTGTAAAAGAAGAAGAAAAACAAAAGAAGAAAACAAATATACTAAAAAAAGACATGAAAGGACAACCTGTATTTTTAGAAGATACAGGAGAGAAAATAGGAATAATTTTTGATACAATAACTGATGAAGAAAAAAATATTTTAGGATACAAAATAAAAGATCAAAAATCAGATTCAGTACTTAGCTTTTCATTAGAAAATTTTGAAGAAACAAAAAAAGGTTTTGTATTTATCCCAGGATGGTACACAAACTCTTTAAAGACAATTGAAAAACTAGAATTCAAAGATAAAATATCACCAGAACTTACCACACTTCTTACAGATGATGCAACATCAAACGAAGAACTCTATGAAATCTTTGTAAAACATGATGATGAAATGGTAAAATATATAGATGACGCAAGATCTCTAATAGAGATGCTTACAAGTAGATTAAATGTACTTGAAAAAGAAAGGTTAGGACTAAAAGATGATCTAATGGATCTTACAGAAAAAAGATTAATAAAAGACATCGACAGAAAACAATTTTCTGAAGAAGTTATGAACCATAGAAAAAAAGTAAACATTCTTGATATAAACATAAACAAATGTAAAAACTTGATAAAAAGACTTGAAAAAACATCTTTTGGAATGTTAAATAAAAACGATTTAATTAACAAAACAAAAAAAGAATACAACATAGAAAATAATTTGACAGATAAGATAACAAATCAAGATATAAATATTGATAAAATAAAAAATTACAAAGAAAATAAAAAAGATCTTTACAAAGAGAAATACTACAATTTAAAACAAAAATACGACGAATTAGAAGATGAATACAAAGAACTAAAAATTGCTGTTGATGAGTTAGTAAGTGAAGAAGGTTATAATTAATCAAATATTTAAAAAAGATTAATAATCTAATGTTACATTAGATAATATAAGAGAGGAAGAAATAAAACTACGTCCATAATCAAATAAAAAATAGATTAATGGCCGGGGTGAGGCAGAAATAATGGGAGACACTCCTAAAGGAATAAAAAATGAAAATTCTAAAACAACAGATGAAGAGTTTTCATCATTTTATCTTAACAGCCGTAACCCTGTCTTTGTGTTAAATAAAAGAGGAGAAATAATAGATATAAATAATTCTTTTGAAAAAAAGATAGGTATAAAAGAAAAAGAAATAGTTGGAAAAAACATATCAGATGCAAATTTTTTAACTGAGGAATCAAAGAAAAAAGCAAGATATAGAAATGTTTCAAGACTAATAGGAAAAGAAGATGAATTTTACACACTTGATTTAATAGATAAAAATGGAGATATACATAGAGCAGAAATTGATTCAAAAAAACTAGTAAAAAATGGTAAAATAAAAGGTGAAATAGGTTTTATCAGAAAAACACAAAAACATGATTCTAAAAAAATAAAACCAAGTCAAAATAAAACAACAAAAAAAGATTTCATGACAGAAAACATAGAGATTTTAAACAACTTTGAAAAAATCAGAAGAAAAGATAAAGAACTTGAGCGATTAAAAACACAATTACAAGAAAAAGAACAATACCTTAACTCTCTAAACAGAGATCTAGCAGAAATACACAACAAATGGAGTAAAAGTAAAGAAGAACTAAAAAAGAAACAATATGAAACAAAAGAGCAAAACAATATAATAGATAGAATCCAACAAAAACTTTTCTCAAGAGAAAAAGAAATAGATGAAGTAAGAGAAAAACTAAGAAAAAACAAAATAAGCTTAGAAGAAAAAAAATATGATTTTGAAAAGATAAATGAGGATTTAAATGAAAACAAAGAAAAGATAAAAAAACAAGAAAAAGAAATTTTTGAAAAAAACAAAGAAATAAATGAACTAAAAGAAAAATTAAATGAAAAAACAAGTATTTTTGAAAAAGAAAAAAAAGAACTTGAAAAAGAAATAAAAAAATTAAATAAAAAAAGAGATGAGATTAAAGAAAGTAAGAAAGATTTTAAGCAAAAAGAAAACGATCTTAAAAGATTGAAAACCGATCTTGAAGAAAAAATAAAAAAAGAAAACAAACTAAAAATAGAAATTGACAATCAAAACAAGATAATACATAACTTAGAACAAAAAATATCTCAAAGTCAGGAAGAAATAGAAAAAATAAACAAAAATCTTTTAGAAAAAAATGAAGACCTAATTTTAAAACAAAAAACAATAGAAGAAAAAGATAACGATTTAAAAAAGAAATACGGCGAAGTCGAAAATCTAGAAGAAAGAATAGAAAGCTTAACAACACAAATTAAAGAAAGAGAAAACGAAAACAACACACTAAAAAAAGAAATAGAAACAAAAAACAAAGAAATAATAGAAAAAGAACAAGATATTTATAATCTAGAGGAAGAAATAATAGAACTAACAGAAGAAACAGAAAAAAAAGACAAAAAAATAAAAAACAAAGAAGAAACACTAGAAGAAACAATACAAAAATTAGAAACAAAAAAACAAGATCTGAAAGGACAAATAGAAGAAAAACAGAAACAAAATAAAATTTTAAACCAAGAAATAGAAACAAAAAACAAAGAAATAATAGATAAGAAAAATAACATCTTAGATCTAAAAGTTAAACTAGAGGAATTAAAAACAGAAATAAAACAAAAAACACAAGTTATAGAAAACAAAGATGAAAAACTAGAGGAAAACAAAGAAAAAATAGAACAACTAAAACAACAAATAATAGAAAAACAAAACCAAAATGAAATATTAAAACAAGAAATAGAAACAAAAAAACAACAATTTCAAGAACAAACAATAGAAAGAGAAAACGAAAACAACACACTAAAAAAAGAAATAGAAACAAAAAACAAAGAAATAATAGAAAAAGAAAACAACATCTATGATCTAAAAGAAGAACTAGAAAAAACAAAACAAGAATACTACAACTCACAAGACGAAACAGAAAAACTAAAAACAAAAATAGAAGAACTAACAGAAGAAACAGAAAAAAAAGACAAAAAAATAAAAAACAAAGAAGAAACACTAGAAGAAACAATACAAAAATTAGAAACAAAAAAACAACAAGTAAAAGAACACGATAACGAAATCAAAAAACTAAAAACAGAAATAAAACAAAAACAAGATGAAGTAGATCTAAGAGATAAAGAAATTAAAAAATTTGAAATAGATGTAGAAAACAAAACATTAGAAATAAACAATTTAAAAAATAATCTTGAAGATATAATTAAAAAGTTTGAATCAAGAGAAAAAGAATTAAATAGTAAACAAGAAAAAATAAAAATACTTCAAGCAGAACTAGAAGAAAATAGAGAAGAGTTAGCTGAAAAAGACTTTAATTTAAATAGAATAAAATACGAACTAGACGGAAAAAACCATATTATAGAAGATATAGAGAAAAAACTTCAGGAAAAAGAAGAAGACATAGAACACAAAGAAAAAAATATAAACAAAATTTTATCTGGACTGGGACGTAAACAAATTGAACTTGATCAAAAAGATCAGGGAATGCTTTTTTTTGAAAATAAGATAGATGATATAATAACAGATGTAAAAAACATAAGAGAAGAAATCGAAGAAAAAGGAAAGAGATTAAATGAAAAACAAAAGAAAATAAACAATCTACAAGAAAAATTAGCAATGAAATATAGAGAAAATGATTTCTTAAAAAACAAATTAAAACAAAATGAAGAAGAAATTAAAAACAACAATTCAAAACTAGAAAATAAAACAGAGGAAACAGAAGAATTAAGATATGCATTACAACAAAAACATATATCAATAGAAGAAAACAAAGAAAAAATAGAACAACTAAAACAACAAATAATAGAAAAACAAAACCAAAATGAAATATTAAAACAAGAAATAGAAACAAAAAAACAACAATTTCAAGAACAAACAATAGAAAGAGAAAACGAAAACAACACACTAAAAAAAGAAATAGAAACAAAAAACAAAGAAATAATAGAAAAAGAAAACAACATCTATGATCTAAAAGAAGAACTAGAAAAAACAAAACAAGAATACTACAACTCACAAGACGAAACAGAAAAACTAAAAACAAAAATAGAAGAACTAACAGAAGAAACAGAACATACAAATACAATTATAAATCAAAAAGAAAACGATAAAAGAGAAATAAAAAAGCTATTAAATGAAAAACAACAAGAAATCCAAAAACTAACATCAGATTTAGAAAAAAGAAACGTGATAATACAAGAAATTAAAAAACAGTTAATGGAGAACCAAATAAAACTTAAACAAAAATCCAACATAGAACAAAGTTTACAAGAAGAACTTAATATAAACACAGAAAAACTAGAACAAACAAATCAATTGATAAACAAAAAAGAAGAAGAAATCAAAAGATTGTATAACGAACTATCAAATCAAAAACAGGGCCTAGAAAATAGAAATAATATAATAAACCAAAAAGAAAAAGAAGTAGACGAAATTAAAACAGAACTTGAAAAACTCAGAGAATCGCTAAAAACAAAAAACACCGATATGGAAGAATTGAAAAATAAAATAGAAGAAAATAAGGAAGAAGTAAATCTAAGAGGAGAAATAATAGAAGAAATAAGTAAACAACTAAGAAACAACCATACACAGTTAATTGAAAAAACAGATTTTGCAGATAAAATTGAAAACAAATTAAATCAGACACAAAATAAACTTGATTATACTTTTTCTATTCTTAAAAATAAAGAAGAAGAGAAACAAAATGTACAAAAAAATCTCGAGGAGAAAAATAAAGAAATAGAAAATCTGAATGTGGAAATCTCTAGACTAAAAACAGAACTAAATGAAAGATTAAAAGATTTTAAAGTTAGAAACAATGAATTAACTAACAAAGAAAAAGAGATAACAGAACTGCAAAAAGAAATAGAAAACAAAAATGCAGATATACAAGTACTATCAAATGATCTTAAAGATAGAAACATAATAATAGAAAATATTACAAATCAGCTAAACGAAAGAAATGCAAAATTATTACAAAAAACAAATTTTATAGATAAACTTGAACAAGAATTAGATATAAATAGAAAGGAACTAGACAAAACAAGTAAATTATTTTGGGAAAAAGAGGAAGAAATACAAGAACTGCAAAAAGAATTAACAGAAAAAATACAAGGAACAGAAAAAAGGAATCTATTGATAGAAGAAAAGGAAAAAGAGATTGGAAAAATACAAGAATTACTAACACAAAAAGATCAAGAAATAAATAAAGCAGAAATTGAAATTGGAAATTTAAAAACATTTCTTGACCAAAGAGAAGGAGAAATAAAATCCTTAAAATTTGATCTTGAAATGAGAAATGAGGATATAAGACTTGGAAAAGTAGAAATTGAGGAAAAAAAGGAAGAAATAAATAATATTAAAAATGAATTAGATGAAAAAAGAGTTTATATAGATGAATTAAAAACTCAGCTTTTAGAAAAAGAAGATTCAAGTAGAATTTTAATTGATGAAATTAACAAAAAAGAAGATGAGTTAAATCAAATAAACGAAGAACTTGTTTTTAATCAGAATGAATTGGAAGAAAAAAGTAATTTAATAGAAAAACTAAGAAATAAACTGAAAAAGGAAAATATAATAAAAATACAAAACAAACTCACTGAAACAGAAGAAAAATTAGCGATAAAAGAACAAGAAATAGATGAAAAAACAAAACAGTTAATGAAGTTTGAATCAGAATTACAACAAAACAAACATAATATCACAAAACTTGAAAATGATTTACAACAGAAACAAGATGAAACAGACTTGTTAAATAAAGAACTAGAAGAAAGAAATAATATTATAGGCCAGATAAAACAACAATTACTAGAAAGCCACCAAAATATAGTTGAAAAAACACATTTCACACGTGATTTGCAATCTCAAATAGAAGAAAAAACCCAGGAATTAGCTACAAAACAAAACGATATAGAAATATTAGAAAATAAACTAAAAGATAAGCAACAAAAACTAGAAAACAAAAATGAAATATTGTCACAAAAAGAAAACGAGATATTCCAATTACAAAATGTAACAGATCAAATCCAAAAAGAACTAGAAGAAAAAAATAACACATTAGCTAACAATAAAAGATCTCTACAAGAAAAAACAGAAACAATAGGCATTCTACAACAAAAGCTTCAACAAAAACAAGATGATACAGATTCATTGGTTTTAGAACTCGAGAATAGAAATACAATAATTAACGAAATTAAAGATCAACTAAACAAAAATCAAACAGAATTGACGCATAAAAAGAGTGTTGCAGGTGAACTAGAAACAAAGCTTTTTTCAAGTCAAGAAAAATTTAAAGAAACAGTTGAGAGATTAAATCAGAGAGAAAAAGATATAGCGTTTCTAAAAGATGAAATAGAAAAAAGAACAAAAAATTTAGCAGAAAAAAATAATATTATTTCAACTCATCAGGAAGATATAAACAAAATTAAAAGTGAACTTGAAACAAAAAAAATCAAATTAAATGAAAAAACAGAGTTTTTAGTAAAACTTCAAAATGAGCTTAAAAAAAGTACAGATGAAATTGAAGTGTTAAATAAAGATCTCCAGGAAAGAAATAAAATTATAGATTATATAAAACAACAATTACTAGAAACTCAACAACAAAATCTAGGAAAAACAAAAGAGTTAACAGATCAAAAACAAGATTTAGAACAAAAAAATAAACTATTATCTGAAAGAAAGGAGAAAATTACAAGTTTACATAACAAGATAGAACAAAAACAAAAAGAATTAGAAGAAAAAGGAAGCAAACTTATCAAAATAAAAACAGATCTAGAGGCAAGACTAGGTGAAATAGAAGAAAAAGATAATCTTATAAAAAACAAGGAAAACGAAATAAAAACTATTAGAAATGAACTTGAAGAAAAACAAGGTTTATTAGAAACTAGAAATAAAGAACTAACCTCTCTTGAAACAAAACTGAAAAAACAAAAAAACGAGTTGGAACAAACTATTTTGAGTTTAAATGATAGGAATAATATAATTCAAAACCTACAAAAACAGATTACAGAAAAACATAATCAAATATTTGGAAAAACACAACAGCTTGAAACACTTAAAGATGAAATGGAACAAAAACAGAATATTATAACAAAAAAAGAGTCGCTCATTCAAAAACTTGAATCTGAGCGTGATTCATTGTCATCTAAGTTTGAAAACATAACTGATTTATTTGACTCAACTGTTTTCTTACTTGATAAAAACAATACAATTACAAAGATTAATAAAAAAGCTGAGGAGTTTTTGGGTTCAAATGCAAAACAACTATTAGGTTCAAGCATTTTTGATGCAAACTTAATAGAGAAGGATAATATAAAAGAAGTGCAAAAAGAACTTCAAAACGAGAAAAAAAGAGTAGATCTTAATTCTGTTTCCATCAGAGACAAAAAAGGAGATACACATATTGCTAATATTTCAAATATGCCTCTTCTTAATAATCAAGGAGAAGTAGAAGGCTCTGTTATGGTTATAAATAATGTTAGTGAAAATGCTGTCATAAAAGCAGAACTTGAAAGAAAAAAAGATGAAATTAATCATTTAGACAATAAATTTCAAGATGCATACAAAAAATTAAGTCTTTTAAATACTGAAATAGATGTTACAAAACAAGAACTTAAAAATAAAAAAGAGGAACTAAAAGAAAAAGAAGGTAAAACAGAAAAACTTAGATCAGATGTAACTAAACTAAGTGAAGAAATCAATCTAAAAAATAATGAAATAATGAATCTAAAAGATGAATTGAAGGCAAGTAAATCTGCAATTAGTTGGTTCAAAAAAGAGTTAGATAATAAAAAGAATATCTTAGAACAAAAAGAACTTTTTTCAAAAGATTCAAACTTAGAAAAAATAAGTAGAGAATTATCCGAAAAAAACGATTTAATTAATGCTAAAACAATTGCTATTGATAACCTTCAAAATGAAATAGAAGAAAAACAAACTAAAATCAATGATTTAGAATCAAAGTTAAAAGATGTTATAAATGAACAAAGTTCATTTGAACCAAATAAAATATTAAAAGAAAAACAAGATGACCTAAATTTATTAAATGAAAATATTAAAAATAAAAAAGTTGAATTAAATAATCTTTTAAGTCAATTAGAGGAAAAACAAGGCGAGCTTCAATCTGTAAAGTTTGATTTATCTAAGAAAAAAAGCGAACTTGAAAATATACCTTCTGATGATGAGTTACATAGCAAAACATGGAATGAAAACCTTCAATTTTATGATGAGATAGACAAAAAACTTGGTTTAAATGAAGGTGAAACTATCAAAACAAAAAAATTAGATGATAAAACAGAAAACGAAGATTAAAAAATATTTTTGATTTAGATTTCTACGATTGAATCACTAGTCATCGGTAATTCCATTGGATTAATAACTATTGTTCTTTCTATTCCTGGATGTGGAATAAATGTTACAACCATTGTATCACCTTTTTTCATATAGAATTCTTGAGGAAGTTTAATAATAACATATGCTCTATCTGTGTTTTCGTTAATCATATTATGATTTGTCATCGAGTTATCTTTGTCATGTGTAATTATATATGAAAAATGTCCGTCTGTTAAAGTATCCCATATGGGATGATCAAATAAATAGTTAGATCCAATCCTTGCTGAATTTTTATTGTATTCAAGGATTTTTACCGTATTTTTATCTAAAAGTCTTATCGTAATATCCATATCAATTTCTTTGGAGATTAATGGTTTTATCTCAAAAGCAATTTTTTGGATATTTGAATATCCCTGGTATTTCCCTATTCTATGGGTAATTTTTAAGTAACTTGTTATTTCATCAACTGATTCATCTACTGCCTTTTTTAGGATTTCTATTAAATCATCCTCTGAAGTTTCTGTTGTATCTGCTGTGTTTGTTGATATCGCAGATATTACTGTAAGTACTATAAGTATGAATATTATTATTGTTATCATTGTTATTGCTGAAGTTCTTATATTCCCCATTTTATCACTGTTACATGATACATTTTGGGGTTCTTTATTATATAAGCCTTATTATACAATTATTACCTTTTTAATAAGAAACAGATGTTTAGTTCTATTTCTTTAATAGATATACAGTTTGAATATCAACATAAATTCTTCCTATTTTGTAAAAATGTCATTTTGAATTTTTTTCATTTAAGATATTATTTCATTTTGTTTTTCTCCCGGGGTAGCTTTATATATTGCGGATTGGGAACAGTTATCACGAAAACAATTACCACGCTATAAGTTCGCGTGGGAAACGTAAGGAAGTGAAATGAAATGGAAAGAAAGTATATGAAAAGGCTGATAGGCCAATATTGTAAGGTTGTCACCAAAGAACCCGGTGACAAAAGAGCTAGTGTAGTAACAGGTACCCTAGAAGATGTAGACTACGAAGACGGCTTTATTTTAATAGACTCTTCCCAAGGACTAGGCTGCCTAAGAATAAGTACAGTTATAGCAATAAAACCAGGACCAAGACATAAAGGACAACATAAGAGAAATATAAAAAATGAACAACACGGTGTAATAGGTATAGGAACACTTATTATTTTCATCGCAATGGTACTAGTAGCAGCAGTAGCAGCAAGTGTTATAATTCAAACAAGTGAAAACCTGCAAAACAGAGCATACGCCGTAGGAAAACAAACAATAAGAGAAGTCTCAAGTGGAGTAACAATTATTGATCTGATGGGATACACAGACGAAACCAAAAGTAGAATTGAATACCTTGCTATAAGTGTAAGACCACGTGCAGGATCATTTGATCTTGATCTTAATGCAACACTCGTTTACATCCAATACGACAATTTAACAGTCTTATCATTGAATTATGAAAATGCTTCTGAAGATGGCGGCGGAACAATAAACGGACAAGTAGGCGCTGGTGGAATATTTTGCACACTTAACCACAGTCTTTTAGGTGCAACAGATTATGGTGTTATTTCAGTAAGAGATTCAGATGATTCAGTTATAAATAATTATGGTCTAGGATCAACTGATATGGTAATGATAATAATAAACTTAACAGCAGCTTTCCCAGAAACACAAGGAATAGAACCAGGTAGTGAATTCTACGGAAGGCTTGTTCCCGAAGTAGGAGCAGCTGGAATGTTTTATGTAAATGCACCAACCGCATTTGATAACAGAGTTGTTACTTTATAAAATCTATAAAAAAACAAAGGAAAATAAAATTTTCCTTAAACTCTTTTTTTTATATTATTTTTTTAAGTTCTATAATTAGTTTTCATACTTTTTTGTGATTTTAACAAAAATTCGATTTTCTCATTTTGATCTTTTTTACAAGTAACCTTTAAATACCAAAAACGTGAGAAATTTAATCACGATATATAATACCACGGTATGTTTAATCGTGGGAACGAAACGAAAGGAAGGTGATGAGAAGATGAAAAGGTGAGAAAAGAATGAATAAAAAATATATGGATAGGTTTGTAGGCAAGTATTGTAAAATCGTAACAAAAGAACCAGGAGAAAAAAGAGCAAGTGTAGTAACAGGTATTTTAGAAGATATTGATTATGATGATGGTTTTATTTTAATAGATTCTGAACAAGGATTAGGAGCTTTAAGTATAAGTACTATAATAGCAATAAAACCAGGAAACAAACATAAAGAAAAACAAAAAAGAAGTATAAAAAACGAACAACACGCTGTAATAGGTATAGGAACACTTATTGTATTTATCGCAATGGTACTAGTAGCAGCAGTAGCAGCAAGTGTTATAATTCAAACAAGTGAAAACCTGCAAAACAGAGCATACGCCGTAGGAAAACAAACAATAAGAGAAGTCTCAAGTGGAGTAACAATTGTTGATCAAATGGGATATACAAACGAAGATAAAACTGTAGTTGAATACCTTGCTATAAGTGTAAGACCACGCGCAGGATCATACGATCTTGACCTTAACGAAACATTAATCTATTTACAATACGACAATTTAACTGTACTATCATTGAATTATTGGAATGGTACTGACTCGGTAACTTCAACTGTAAGTGAGAACGGAGTGTTTCATACATTAAATCATGAATGCATAACTGCCACATCATTTGGTGTGATAGGTATTCGTGATTCCGATGGTTCGGTAGAAAACACATTTGGTCTTGGTACAGGTGATATGTGCATGCTTATAGTAAATCTAACAGCAACATTCCCCGACACAGGAGGATTAAAACCAGGTGAAGAACTTTATGGAAGGCTTGTACCAGAAACTGGAGCAGCAGGTGTATTTCTCTGTAATGCACCAAATGCATTTGATAATAGAGTAGTAGAACTATAAAAAAGAAAAAATAAATTTTCTTTTTTTAATTTTTTAATTATTTTTCATTATTTTTAGATTTTTTATCTTCCCTTCTATCTTTTAATCTGCTAAAAATATTTTTCATTTCCTTTTGAGAAACATTAGTATTATTAGATGAGACTGACTCTTTGTTTTTTTTATTTTTTGATTTTTCAACACCATCTTGCTTAATAATAAATATCTCGGCTTTTTCGCCATCAAAAAAAGTAGGTTTTGTAGAAACTTGGACATCAATCTTAATGTTATCTTTAGTCAAAAACATTGTATCTATACTAGAAACTTTATCACCCTTCAAACGATGTAAATAATAATTTTCAATATTAGAAAAACCATCAGAAACAACAAAATCAAAAAGACTTTTGTCAACTATTTCTTCAACATTATAACCCAATAAATTCGCAAAAGACTCATTAACACTTTTAAATATACCTCTTTGAACTATCGCAGCTGAATCCTCAATTTCAGTAATCATATTAGAACTGTATCTTTCTTCAAAAGTTTCACCAGATTTTAAAGACTCTTTATTATCAAAAGAATAATATTTTTTAAGAGATTCTTCTTTATTTTCAACCCATTTTTTACGACTTTCAATATCACTTTCCAATAATTCGAGTTTTTCACGCCATTTTATAAGATCGTTTCTTTGTTGAATAATACTTTTTTTATCTTCTTTTATAAGAGAATGTAAATCCTCCAAATATTCTTCTCTTGCATCTAACTCATTTTTAATAGATTTGAATTCTTCTCTTCTTTTTTTACCGCCGACCACATCGCTAATTTTATAAATTGTTTTACCGAAAATATTTTTTTTAAAATGGTCTTCCTCCGAGTATTTATTCTTTACCTTTCTAATATATTTTTTAAGGTAAGCATTCTCATCTTTTAAAAAATTATATTTTTTTAGAATATCTGATAGATAAGGATCTTTAAATTTAGTCTCTTTTATATCCTTTGATTGACCCTGATTAACTTCTTTCCATTTAACAGAGGTATTTTTTTCATATTTATTGAATTTAATTGGAACCGAATCCCTAGAATCATTCCAGGAAGATATAAAAGATCCTACAAAATCTATATCTTCTACCTGTCTATCTTTATTTTTAATAGGAAAACTAATCCATGAGATCATTATTTCATGACCATTTTTTGTAAGTAATGGAAGTTTAAACTCTGTTATATTAGGATTTTCAGTTATTGATTTCAATATTTTATTCCATTGATCTAAGTATTTATCAGGAACTAACTCTTCAAAAATAGATTTGTTTAATATTTCATCTCTTAAATATCCAAATGTCTTTTCACATTCATCATTATATCTAATTGTTTTATATGAATTGTTTATTCTCAAAACTAAATTATCTTCACGTTTATGTGATTTATCCTTATTTTTCGCCTTATTATCCTCCATAAACGCCCCATATCTAATTTAGCATATTTATATGAATGTATAGCTCTCTTCCATTAGTCTATTCCTTATTTATTATAATACTTTTTTGTTTTTAGAAAAATATGTTTTTTAATTTGCCATACCAAGAATATAAATAATATAAAATTCATTCTTATTTTAGAAAGATATAAACTATATACTTTGAAGAGGAGGGGTTGTATATAAAGCTGAAAATGGGAGAAAAAGGTAATGATTCAGCGGAGCAACCAGATAGTGAAAACAAGTTAAATTCTGAAGAAAATAAGAAAGTAGAAGAAAACAAAGAAGACAACGATCAGGAAGGAAAAAAGAAAGAAGATACTGAAAAATTGAGAAAAGTAATAAAATTAGATGATGAAGAAAAAAAGAAAGAAAATATAGAAAAAACAGAACAAGATCCAGATAAATCATCAATAGAAGGACTAGAACAGAAGAGAGCTGTTCTTCAAAGTATAAAAGATTTTGATTTTCAAATAAAGAAAAACCAGGAAGAAATAACAAGTCTCAACAAAAAATTAGATTCAGTTTCTAAAGATTTAGATGACCTTGTGAGTTTATATGAAATTGTATCAGAACAAATGAACCCATTTGTAGGACTTTCAAAAGTTACAAAGAAAAGAATAGATGCACTTGAGAATTTTACGCGCGAAATTGAAGTTTTAAAGGAGAGGACAGGAGAACTTGAATCCTTTGCCGAACGATCTGGTGCAAAACTAAAAAGCATTTCTGAAGATGAATTAAAAGCAGATACTATAGATTCAGACGAAAATTTGGAAGGGACAGATACAGATGAGGAAAATAAAACTGAAGAATCAGAAGAACTTTCAGAGGAAAAACAAGAGGATATTCCTGAAGAAAATGATGAAAAAGACTTTGAAGATAGTAATATAAAAGACCTAGATAAAAAAATTGAGATAACAAAAGAAGTTCAAAAAATAGAGGAAAATAATATGCCATGGGATAGTTTTTCAGACGATGAGATAGATAGAATTATAGAGATGTCATTAGGTAATCTATCAATAGACAGCAGAATAGATATAATTATTGATGATTTTATAGAAAATTTAAAAGGATAGAATATTATTTTAGGTGGTAGTTTTATATGGGAGAAAAAAAGAAAAAAAGTGAGGGAAAATCTAACACTTTTAGTTATAAAAAAGAATTAAAATCTTTAGTTGAAAAAAATGTTCTTCCAAAAAAAATTGCTGATAAACTAATAGAAAAATTAGATGAAAAAAATGTCAGCATAACAGAAAAACAATTGAATAAACTTGTTGAAAAGATAAATAATGTTTTACAAAAATATGCTTCTAATGGTACTTATTTAGATTCTAACAAAAAACCATCTGTTCATAAAAATACAGATTTAAAAAATATTGTAGAATCCATAGAAAAATTAGAAAAAAGGCTTGGTAATCTGGAAACTGAATTATTAGGAGAAGAAGAAGCAGTTTCTTCAAATAAAATTGTTACTACCGACGATATTGAAATACCAGATAAAAAATACAAATACACTCGTTTAATAAATGTTGATCCTCTAATAGATGTTCCAAGTGATCCTGAAAGTGTTATTGTACTTATGAAATGGTTACAGTTCCTTATTGATAGATGTGGTCGTTCGCATCTACCTGAAATTCTTGAATATTATGTTGATATAGGTTGGATTTCTGATGAAGCAAAGATTAGGTTGATAGATTATTCCAATGGGATAACAGAGGAAAATAAAGAGGGGGTAAGTAATAAAAAAATATCGAATCTACCATCAAAGGATCATATACAATCCTTGATTTTTATACAAAAACTAAAAGGACGGGATTTTGATAAACACTTTATAGACAGAATAGAAAATGAAATATCAAGGACAATAAAAAAAATAGATAACCATAATATAAAATAAAAATATTTATACCTCTTTTGTAATATATACATTTAATTAGTTAATGATTTAGAGGGGATAATGTACTAATCTCATCTCATTAGTTTGGAGGTGGTATCAATGGGATTTTCGTTGTCAGCTACTACAGCAATTATTGGTGTATCAATATTGCTAGCTATAGAACTTATTGTTTCGACAACAATACCAACAGTTACTGACATACATGAATCTTACGATGAGATGAGAGAAAGATCAATTGATAGACTTCAAACAGATATTAACATAACCCGCGCTACTATATCTAA
This sequence comes from uncultured Thermoplasmatales archaeon, assembly GCA_964481275.1. Classification (GTDB taxonomy): domain Archaea; phylum Thermoplasmatota; class E2; order DHVEG-1; family DHVEG-1; genus CAYZTD01. Next base: position 17,854 of record CAYZTD010000010.1, on the reverse strand, counting down.
TAACGGATCAAATTATGATCTAAATATAACAGTAAAAAATATAGGAAGTACAACTCTTGAAACAAAAGATTTCAATATATTAATAAATGGATCAATACAAGATTTTTCATGTAAAACTCCTTATCTATATCCAAAAAATAAAGTAAACTTTAACATCTATAATTTACCAGGAGAAGGGTTGAGAAGATTAAAGGTAGTTACAAACAATGCAATATCTGATTATAAAACATATATAATAACTTAAAAAGGAGATAAAATGGGATTTAGCCTAACAGGTACACATATAATATATTTCATCGCAGCTGTAATAGTTGCAGGAACAGTATCAGGCGTATTTGTAGCTGTGATACAAGATGTAACAAATAGTTTTTCAGATAGAGGAGGACGAGTAGAAGATCAACTCGACATAGAGTTTAAAATAATAAATGACCCAGATAATATTCAATCGTCAGGGAACAACTACCTATTTTATATAAAAAATATCGGAGGAAAAGAAATATCTACATCAAATCAAACATTTGAATTGTTTATAGATGGAGAAATAATAAAAATTACAAACTATAGTTTTTCAACAAATATTCTACAAATAGGAGAAACAGCAACATTGTATATTAACATAAATGATATTGATGCAGGAAACCACAAACTAAGAATTGTAGGATCCCAAGCAATTGATGATGAATTTACATTTAAAATATAAAATATGGATGGGATAAAAAAACAATGGTAGTAAAAACAAAATCATTAATACTTGAAAGAAAAGGGGAAAAAGACGGATTTGCCCAGAGATTTGGAGAGGAAATACCAGAAGGAACATTGATATTTATGGAAGGAAAAGAAGGAACAGGAAAGAGTATTTTTTCCCAAAGATTCTGCTATAGTTTTTTAAAACATGGTATAACTTGTTCATATGTATCTACTCAGTATACAATTAAAAGTTTTCTAAGACAAACTGCATCAGTAGGATATGACACAAGAAAATATTTGATGAAAGGAAAACTAATTTTTATATCAACAGAGGTAATGCTTGCAGAAACAAAACCAAAAGAAACATTCCTAGAAGGATTAATCACATGTAAAAAATTATTTGATCCTGAGGTAATATTTATAGATTCGCTTTCAACTTTGTTACTAGAAAGTTTAAACGAAGATAATTTAGTTGACCTTACTAATTTTTTCAATAGATTGAAAGGTTCAGGGAAAATAATTATTGTAACTGGAAATCCAAATGAATGGTCTGAAAAAATACATAATTCATTCAGAATGATTTGTGACATACATTTTAAAATAACTAGAGAAAGTATGCCAGGAGTAGGAATAGTACATAATATATATCTTGAAAAATTCAATGGGGCAAGTAAGAAATATGAACCCATGACTAGTTTTTCTGTAAGACCGGGGGTAGGATTAACAATAGAGACAAGTGGAGTTGCATTCTAATCTCAAAATATTTAGAAAGAAAGGATAGCTATGACTAAAATAGAAAAAACTGAAATTGAAAAACTATTAACAGATAACCCTCATTTAAAAAGATATGTTGAAAAAATAAAAGAAAAAATTGGCTCAGAACCAGATTTTTATAGTAATGTACCAAGAGACGCAAAAGAACAGGAATATCCTAATCTAATATATACAACAAAAGGATCGGTTTTTATACACATTTTTAAAACAAAAGATATGGAAGATATAGAATATATTGCTATAGCTCCTGAGCTTACAGATATAGAAATAAAAAAAAGAAAAATAATTCTTGAGAAGATATATGAAAGAGCACATCTTAAAACAGATATAAAAACACAGGATGAAGTAAGAGCAGCAATAAGAGAAGTAATGGATCAAGTAATAATAGTTGATGAAAAAGCTGCAGGAAAAATAGTCAAATCAAAAGGCGGTAAAGTTTTAGTAAGCTCTATTGAAAAAATGAATATAGAATATGATATAACAAAAGATATTGTTGGCGGAGGACCTCTTGAACCATTTATGAGAGATCCATATATTGAAGATATTCATATTATAACAGGAGAAAATGTTCATCTTATCCATAAAGTTTTTGATATGGTTAAAACAAATATTTTTATTGATGATAAATGGGCAGATACTTTTTCCCAAGAATTTGCAGAAAAAATTGGAAGCCCTGTAAGTGAAGGTCAACCCATAGCAGATGGAACATTACCAGATGGAAGTAGAGTAAATATTATTCATAGCCACGATGTAAGTCTCAAAGGACCTAGTATGACTGTTCGTAAATTCAGTGAGACACCAATTAGTATCACTCAAATTATGAACTGGGGTACGTTTGACACAAGTGTAGGAGCATATTTATGGTTAGCCCTGCAATATGGATGTAGTATCTTTGTATGTGGAGAAACAGCATCAGGTAAAACAACGACTGGTAATGCCATGTTTGTTTTCATTCCACCAGAAAAAAAGATATATTCAGTAGAAAACACCCCTGAAGTACAAGTACCTCATCAAGTATGGCAACAAATGCTTACTAGATCTTCTGGTCCAAAAGAAAGCCATATTGATGAATCTGATCTTTTAAAGGCAGCATTACGATCAAGACCGGATTACATTATTCCTGGAGAGACCCGTGGTGAAGAAGGTAGAGTAGTTTTCCAGGCTATGCAAACAGGACACCCTGTAGTTACAACTTTTCATGCAGGATCAGTAACAAAAGTTATCCAACGTTTTACAGGACATCCTATAAATGTTCCAAAGCCATTTATGGATAATTTAGATATTGTTCTTATACAACTTGCAATTCAAAGAAAAGGAAAAAGACTTAGAAGAGTCATATCAATTGATGAAATAGAAGGTTACAACAAAACAGCAGATGGAATAATATCAAGAAAAGCTTTTGAATGGGATGCGGCAAGTGATTCACATCTTTTTAAATCAAATAGAAATAGCTATATTTTAGAGCAGAAAATAGCACCTATTGCAGGTTTTCAAAATGCAATGGATATCTATGATGAATTTGATAGACGTAAACATATTCTTGATAGAATGATCGAGGAAAAAATCTTTGATTATTATGAAGTAGTACAATTCATCTGGACATACTACAGAGAAGGAATAAAAGGCCTTCCTATTTCAATATAAATATAAATAATTATTATGGAGGGGGCAAAAGAAATAAGATGACAAAGATGGGAGAAAAAGAAGTAGAAGAATTAATCAATAAACATCCTCATTTAAAGGAATATGTAACAAAAATTGAAAAAAGAATGGGGCGTCCAGATTTTTATTCAAAATTACCATTTGAATTAAGAGATGAAAAAAAACCAAATATCATATATCCCGCTCAAGGTATCGTTTTTATACACGTTTTTAAAACAGCTGATATGGATGAAAAAGAATATAATCCAATAGAACCAAAATTAGGAGTGGAAGAGCAAAAAAAACATGATCAGCTATTGAAAATAATTGTAAAAAAAGCACCTGAAAAAGAAAGTGTAAAATCAGATGAAAAACTTAAAAAAATTTTACAAGAACTTATTGATGAAATAATAGTTATCGATGAAAAAGCAGCTAAAGCAGAAACAGATGGGAAAAAGAGTGGCTTAAAAAAAGAAAAAACCAAAATAAAAGCAACTTCAAAACAAAAACAAGCTATTGAATATTATATTTTAAAAAATATAGTTGGAACAGGTTACCTAGAATGTTTTATGCGCGATCCATGGCTTGAAGACATACATGTTGTTGCCGGTGAAAAAATACACTTGATACATAAAATCTTTGGTATGATAAAAACAAGTGTACAAATTGGCAAAGAAGATGCATCACTTTTTACTAGAAAAATGAGCGAAAAAATGGAAACTCCCGTAAGTGAAGGACAGCCCATAGCAGATGGTGTACTACCTGACGGAAGCCGTGGCAATCTGGTGTATAGTGACGCAATAAGTATAAAGGGACCTAGTATGACTATTAGAAGGTTTACAGAAACACCGATCAGTGTAACCCAACTTATAAAATGGGGTACTCTTAGCTCAGGAATAGCTGCTTATTTATGGATATGTTGTGAATATGGAAGAAATTTTTTTATCTGTGGAGGAACAGCCTGTGGGAAAACAACTACAATGAATGCAATTATTCCTTTTATACCACCTGAAAGAAAAATATATACAGCAGAGGGAACACCTGAGATGCAGGTACCTCATAAAGTATGGCAACAGCTTTTAACAAAAGATTCAGGACCGGTAGAAGGAAGAGTTACCATGTTTGATCTACTAAGAGCAGCATTAAGATCAAGACCTGAATACATTATTCCTGGAGAGGTAAGAGGCGCTGAAGGAAATATTGTGTTTGGAGCTATGCAAACAGGACATCCTGTAATGACAACCTTTCACGCAGGAAATGTAACAAAAGTTATACAGCGTTTTACAAGTGATCCAATAAATGTACCAAAAACATTCATGGATAACCTTGATTTTGTGATGATTCAACTTGCAATAGAACGAGATGGTAAACTAATGAGACGCTGTACTAACATTGATGAGATAGAAGGCTACAATAGAGAGGTAGACGGAATAATGTCAAGAAAAGCTTTTGAATGGGATGCCTTAAAAGATGAACATCGTTTTGTAGCAAATAGAAATAGCTATATCCTTGAGGAAAGAATAGCAAAAACAGCAGGATACAATGATCTTTCTGAAATATATCTAGTTTATGATGAACGTAAACATATTTTAGATCGTATGGTAGAAGAGGACATAATGGATTATTATGAAGTTGTTCAATTTATTTGGGGTTATTATAGAGAAGGGAAAAAAGGAATACCAATAAAACTTTAATGAGATAAATATGGCTAATAAAAAAGATAAGAAAAAAAGAAAGAAAAACAAAAAAAAATCTTCAAAGGAAAAAAAAGATTTTATTAAAGATTTAAAAATAGCATATAGCCATCTTGAAGACCCTAAAAAATTCTATAAACATGTTCTTATCCCCTTGATTTTCATTGGAATTATTGTTTTTTTATTACCATTTATATTAGAATTAATAATCCCTATCGATCTTGAATTAAATCCAATTACTTTTATTATTGGTGGAATCATTCCAATATTTATCGGGGTTTTATATCCATATGTAGAATGGAAAAATAAAGAAAACGATATAGACAGTAAAATGCATTTTTTTATAACACATCTTAGAGTACTTGCAATATCTGATCTTTCCTTGAGAGATATAATAAACATGATTGGTGGAAAAACTGCTTATGGATCTCTAGGACAAGAAATTAAACGAATTGGGATTCTTTCTACACAATGGCGTATGCCTCTATCTAAAGCTTTTCGTTTTATGTCTGCAAGAACACCTAGTAAAATCTTCAAAGATTTTTTAGATCGTTTCTCACAAAGTCTTGACAGTGGTGTAGAACACAGAGAATTTATTGAAACAGAACAAGAAGCAGTTTTAGAAGAATACAAAACAATGTATGAAACCAGCAATGAAAATGTAATTATTTTAAACGAAGTCTATATATCACTTCTAATAGCAATTATATTTATTATGAGCCTTGGAATAGTTTTACCAGTCGTAATGGGAGCAGAAGATATGAACATGTTCATTTATCTTTCTTCCTTTCTTTTAATAATCAGCGAAGGAATGTTAATGTATTTATTAAAAGCCATGATTCCTCCTGATGAAATATGGCATCTAACAGGTGAAAAAGGAGAAATTGAAAAAAATCTTAGTAAATCATTTAAAATATCGATACTATTAACAATTCTTTTAGGAATTTTAATGTTTCTAGGTAAATATTTTCTAGAACTCACATTTATAAAAGATCTTTCTTTTGAAATAATATTTGCAATATCTCTGACTCCTCTTATTATCAGTGGGATAAAGGTTTTTTTAGAAGAGCAAAACATATCTAGAAAAGAAAGGAATTTTCTTGGATTTATACCAGCCCTTGGATCTATTTCTACTATGAGAGGAGGAAAAATAAACGATTCTGTATATTATCTTAGTAAAAAAGACTATGGAGTTTTAACAAAACATATAAGAGATCTTTATAAAAGACTTAGAACAAGAATAGATGATAGTTTATCATGGGAATGGTTTGGAGTAGACACAGGTAGTAACCATATTCAGCGTGCAAGTGAAATGTTTCGTGAGGCGACCTATGCTGCAGCAAATCCTAGAAATGTGTCAACTATGATTGCAGAAAACATGAGAAAAATAAGAAACCTTAGAGTCAAAAAACTAACTATAATAAATACCTCCATTGCTTTATTTGCAGGGATTACTTTTGGTATTTCTTTTGCGATATATATATCACTTGTTATAGGACGTCATTTAAATGAAATAATGATAGAAACAGGTAGCCCCTTCTCTGATCTAGAGCAAGTAAATATCGGATCTATATTATATACTATAGATCCTGCTCTATACCAAAATAATTTCATAATAATATTTTTTGTATTAGTGGTTCACTGTTTTATGCTTGCTTACACACTTAAAATGTTAAGAGGGAGTCATAAATACCTAACACTTTTATATTTTGTACCTTTTGTATGGATAGTATCAATAACTTGTTTTATTGTAGAAGAAGGTCTTGGAGGTATGCTTGGAGCATAAAAATTTATAAAACTAGAAAGAATAGACATCTTTTATTATATAGAAGATAAATTATCTAAAAAATTAAGGAGAATATAACTATGAAAAAGGTAGGAATACTTACAGGTGGAGGAGATTGCCCAGGTTTAAATGCAGTAATAAGAGCAGTTGTAAAAAAATCTTTACAATACAACTGGGATATAATAGGAATAAAAAATGGTTGGAAAGGACTTGTAACTGGAGAAATGGAACTTCTGACCGATTATTCTGTATCTGGAATTCTTCCAAAAGGTGGAACAATTATTGGTTCATCAAGAACAAATCCTTTTAACAATCCAGAAGATTTGCAAAAATTAGAAGAAAACATCAAAAAATTTGGTCTTAACTCAATAATTGCAATAGGTGGAGATGATACACTAAGCGTAGCATCTAAATTATATAAAAAGGGAATACTTACAGTAGGAGTACCAAAAACAATAGATAACGATCTATCAGGGACAGACTATACATTTGGTTTTGATACAGCAGTATCAATTGCAACAGAGGCAATAGATCGCCTCCATACAACAGCTGAATCGCACCATAGAGTAATAGTTGTAGAATTAATGGGAAGACATGCAGGATGGATTGCAACAATAGCAGGTATTGCAGGTGGAGCAGATGAAATATTAATCCCTGAAGAACCTTTTGATATTGAAGAAGTGTGTAAAAATCTCAAGAAAAGATATGATAGAGGTAAAACATTTAGTATAGTTGCAGTTGCAGAGGGAGCAACTCCAAAGAAAAAAGAGAATGGCGATATAGATACACCTGATGAAAAACAAGGTCTTGTAATACAAAAGCAAGAAACAGACGCATTTGGACATGTAAGATTAGGTGGAATAGGACATTATCTTGCAGAAGAAATAGAAAAAAGAATGAAAGTTGATACAAGAGTTACTATACTTGGCCATGTACAGAGAGGAGGAACACCTACAGCACGTGACAGGTTACTTGCTACTAGATTTGGCGTTAAAGCAGTAGAACTTATAAAAAACGAAGAATATGGAAAGATGGTAGCTCTACAGGGTGATGATATAGTATCGGTACCCTTGGAAGATGCTGTAAAAGAACTTAAAACAGTAAATAAAGAACTATATGATATAGCAAAAATATTTTTTGGATAAAAAATTATGGTTGTAACTGCAGAATTGTATCAATAAAAACAGAAGGAGTTGTAAAACTAATAACACCAGCTATTCCTCGTTCAGGAACAACATTTCCAAAAACTTTTTTACGTGTATCAATACCAGAAAAACAACTTGTTGTATTAACCATTAAAACAACTAAATCATCATCATTAACAGATGGACTTGTAGAACTACAAGATCTATCAAAATCTCTTATAACAATTATTCCAAATGTAGAAGAACTAAGATTGCTAGAATTTAAAGTACCAAAAAGACCATTAGAAGCACTACTTTCAAAACATTTTGAAGTATAATTTAAAATCACTTGATCACTAGAATCAGAAAGAGAAATATATGCTTGACCAAGATCAACAGAACCAGATCCAGCAATAGTTCTTACAAAAATTGCAAGCTGAGTTACTTTGGATCCGCTTTTATAACCATTAACCTGTGTAACCTTTAGACCACTGGATACATCATCAATAGTTTGCTGTCCAGTCTGCATAGCTTGCTTCTCTAAGCTATTCATAGTCTGAATTATAACAGATGCCGCAACACCTGCAACCATGATCATAGCTATAAATATTATTAAAGAACCAATACCAATTGATGCATTATCATTAAATTTTAGTGCTCCCCTCAAACAAATTTTTATTTATTTAACCCCCTTATCTTTATTAAATATCAGGGTTGAATCTTAACAATACTACTAACCCATCCAAAATATTGAATGAAATAAGAGAATAAAAATTTATTGATTAAAAAAACAGAAAAAATTGAAAGAAAATATAAAAAAGAGATTGTGAGAGAAAAATCTCTCAAATTTTATTTTGGTCTACTGTAGTGTATATATATCGGTAGAGTATGCTTTTGGTGATGTAAACGCTATAACACCAGGTGATCCAAACTCAGGAATAACTTGACCAAATACTTCTTGTCTTGTACCTAAGCGTTTACCTAATGTCGCTGAAGTATTCATGTAGATATACAAGACTGCTTTGTCACCACGGTTAATCGCTGGATAATATCTGTTTCTCATCGATCCGTCATAATCCTGTAACACACCAATAGCGAATTTATCTTGACTTAGATTAGACCAGTTTACAGAAGTACTACCCGCCGCATAATCAAATAAAGTACCGGTTAACTCACTGTTATAAAACTGGCTGTCGTTATAAGCATAAGACAACAAAGCTTTAGTATCTCCATCACTCAGTAATATATAGGTATTATTCAAATCAATTCTACCAGAACCTGGTTTTGCTTCTATTGTTATAGCTAAACACCATATCTCATCATAGGTGTAACCTGCACTGTCATTACCAGTCTTATTAACTAGTCCATGAATTGCATAAACATTAAGACCGCCAGAAACTTCTTTAATTGTTTGAGATCCTGTTTTCAACGCTTGAATTTGAAGTGTATCAGATGTTGTAACAAGTACCGAAGCAGCGACACCTGCGACAAGAATCATCGCAATCATCACAATCATCGCACCAATACCAATAGCACCAATATCCTTTTTGCAGTTAAATAATAATTTTCTCATTGTTTACCACCTCACCATAACTCCATTACATCATCCGTAAATGATTCTGGTGTTCGAAAATCAATAATAGCTGCAGTACCCTCTTCAGGAATAATCCGTCCAAATACGTCAGAACGCGGTGATAATCCACTAAACACATTAGCAACAGCTAAAATCACATGATCCCCAAAGTTAATTACAGGGGCATCCGCAGTACAAGAGTCATCTGCATCTTGTAAAACAATCACAGAAAACTCTGTTTGAGCATTAGCTGTTGGATAGTAACCTTCAGTAAAAACATTACCCTCAGTTTCATTTGCAAGGGTGACTGTTCCACCACTATCAGGAAATCTCAGCACATATTTATTTTCAGCATCAGAAATTTCTATAACTGTTGTACTTAAATCAATATCCGCTGATCCTGCACGTGGCCTAACTTCAAAAGCCAAACGAGTAATATCTCCAGATTCATTAAATCCCTCAATACCATTAAGTAGTATTCCACTAGATATCGCATTAGTAGTTTCAGACCCTGTTTTCAACGCCTGCGTCTCAAGAGTGGTGCTAGTCTGAACTAAAACACTTGCAGCAATACCTGCAACAAGGACCATTGCGATAAAAATAATCATCGCACCAATACCAATAGCACCAATATCTTTATTTTTCAATATATTGCTTATTTTTTTTCCCATCTTTTTCAAATCCCTCCTAACAGTTGTAAATACAACTTTAGAGTGTTACTCGTCTTTAATAACTTGTGATACTTATATAATTTATTTGCAGGTGTATGTGCATGTACATATGTAGATGTTTGTATATTTTTTAGAAATTATACTATCGTATATTGCTCAATTGATAGATATAACGCAGTATAATATATTATAAAAACTAAGTAAGATAATCAAAATCTATGAATATAACATTTTATACAAAAAAATAAACAAAACAAAATGTTTCAGTAAAATTTATAAAATACAACAACATTTCTCTAAAATATACAACAAAGATGGAGGGGAATATAGCAAATGAATAAAAAATTATTAATAGTTATATCAATAATAATGATTGCAGTAATAGTTTTATGTGGTTGCAATGAACAAAAAGCTTTAACTGCAGGTGAAAAAGACGGGCAAATAAAGCTTCAATCCAATGTTGTAGAGCTTCACCAGTCATCATTTGATGTCAATACTAAAATTGTATATGATTCTTATACAGATGAAACATATGAAGTCGTTGAAAATATAGAGATAAAATATCTTTTTAAAAATATTGTAGACAGATCGATAAATATTGAAATTAACGCAGAGTTTTATGATAAAAATGATAAACTTATAGGCATAGGTGGACCAAAATCGATTGGCCCCATTCCCAAAGATTATACTGAAAAATCATACACCACACAGAATTCAATTATATATGACGGCTCCAATGTAGCTGACATCGAATATGTTTTATTAATTGTAGAAGAAAAAGTTTAATCAAAAACTCATCGCCTCATTCTTTTTTTAACTATGCATATAGATAAAGATACCAATAAAAATAAAACTAGCTCAAATCCTGGCGTATTTTCTTCAGGTATAGGATCATCATTTATTTTAAAGGATCCTGATCCTGAATTATAATTATTTATTTTGGATTTATTTGTTGGGTGATACTCATACATAACTGTATGTTCCCCTGTTCCAGTTACAACCCATTCTTCAAACTTAAACTCCTTTATTTCTCCTGCATTAATTATGACTCCAGTTTTATTTACAGAAAGAAGCGCTCTATCCTCTTCTTTTTCCCATATCTCAAGTGTCATAGCATCAGAGTCAACAACACCATTGTTTTTTAGTGTAATTATTATGTCATAATAGTTAGCACTTACATGCTCATGAGTCTTTAAAAATTCGTATTGCTCATCAAATACTTCAATATTGTAGCTACCTGTATCTGCAACCGAAATTATACTTAATGATAACATATTTAATATTACAAATATAAAAATAATAAAGCACAACAATACTTTGTTTGTTCTTAATTTCATTATAAAATATCACCTCTCTATTTTCTGAGAATATAAAATACCGTATTTAAAAACTCTGCATTTTACATAATAATTTTTGCCATATTTTTATCTACTAAGAGAATAGTTAAAAAAATTCTTAAATACTAAATCTTAAAAAACTGATTTGAATAATTAAAACTCATTGTTTTTTAGAAATTGTTTTTCCTAATTCATTTATCTCCATTTCAAGTTGCATTAAACCAAGATCTACACCCATCTCTTTCATAACTGACTTGTAATCTCCACCGATATTTCGTTGCAGTTCCTTTATAAAAAAATGACCTGCATTATTTCCAAGAGAAAAATGCATATTTGAAATAATATCATTTAACGCTTTGCCCATTAAATTCGTGTCTGCCTTGTTAATTTTTTCCATTACACTTATGAGCGCTCCATCTTCAACAAATCTATTATCATTAATTTTTACATATTTCAAAAAATCATATTTATTTCTTAATTTCCCCATAACTGTATCAATTGTATTAATAGCATGCCCTTTGCTTGTTTTTCTTCCAGATATTTCTATCAAATTTGTTAATACATTTTCAATAACATCTGCTTTATCAAAATTTACCATAAAGATACACCACAATATTTTATATAATTTGATTATTTATTTTTTTTGTTTGGTTTTGTATTGTAGCTATAATTAAGTTTTAATACCACTAACTTTTATCAAATTTAGAGTTAGAGGGGAAAAATGTGTTGGAAGATAGAGGTATTAGAAAAGGTATAGAAGTAATTGTAAAGGATGAAATTGATCCAAATCTACCCGCAAAAAAAGCAAGGGTTATAAGAACCTATCCAAAGCCCAGTAAATGGCTTGTAGTAAAATATGAAGATGGAAACATGGAACAAGTAAAAGAAAGTCAAGTCACTACAATGTTTGAAATAAATCGTAGAGGAATAGAAATATAAAATTTATTATTTTTTGATATTTTGTACTATTTCTTTTCCAAAATCAGTAAGTCTGTAGATTTTAATATTTAATGGACTATCAATTTTTTCTACGATATTAAGATTTAATAGTGATTCTTCTTTTTTATAACGAGTCCCCATCCCTCTTATTGCACCAATAACATTTGTTGGTGTAGTTTTTACACTATATGCAATCTCTGAAGTATAGCTACCGCTTGGGCTTATTTCAAAGAGATATTCAGCAATTTTTTTTCTAACATTACTTCTTCTAAGAGATCTAATAATAAGTGGTCTTATCTGACCCTCTGAAAAAGTATCATTTTCTTCATTCTGCATCCCATCTTCCCTATAAAATTTGTATGTTATTTCATATTTATAAATTAATCGGTAATTACAAAGATAATCTACAATATATATAATAAAAGTCTTATTTTACCTATGTCGATTTACACCTATCTTTCTACAATATCGTTCTATTGGACAACGTGAACAATAAGGAGAAACTGTACGACATATATTCTGACCAAAAATTACAAAAAGTTCGTTTATATCATGCCAATATTTTTTTGGTATAATTTTCATTAATTGATCCATTGTTTCATCTGGCTTTTTTGAGTTAACCCAACCTAACCTATTTGAAATAACATGGACATGAATATCTACAGGAATGAAATTATCTTTTTTATGACCATAAACCATTACAATGGAAGCAGTTTTTTTACCAACACCTTTTAATTTCAATAGTTCTTTAAAATCATCTGGTACCTTTCCAGCATATTTCTCAATTAATTCTTTAGAGATATCAATAATTCTTTTTGATTTTACTCTATAAAAACCTACAGGATATATCAAATTTTTAATCTCTTCTTCTGATGCTTTTACAAGTTTTTCAGGTGTATTATATTTTTTAAACAATATAACAGATGCTTTTTCTGTTATTTCATCTTTTGTTCTAAGACTTAATATACATGAAATAAGGGTTGTAAAAGGTGTTTTTTTGATACCCGCTTTATCTAAGGCTGAAACTATAGGCGTATCATACTTTCTTGTTTCATTTTCTATTAAAGTGATTATTTTATCAATATTTTCTATCTTAGACAAAATTTACCTCAAAATAAGTAAATTATGTACATATATAAAATTAAAGAAAAAGTTATATTCTAGAATTTTAGAGTCTATTTCTTATTATGTATATAAAAATTAATAATATTAGTATAGCAAATCCAAGTATTATTATTATACTGATATCTATTTCAAGTTCTTCATCTTCCTTGTAACTTCCATCATTTTTTAATACAAAAGTCTGTATAGTTGAACTTCCTGTCAAACTTGTATCTTCAGAATAACTAGGTGTGAAACTGATTTCTAGTGTTTCTTGACCAAAATCATTGTCTGGTTCTACTTCAATTATAACTTGTTTTGTTTCGCCTATATCAAGTACTATAGAATCCGTATATGTTAAATTAAAATGTTTTGTAACATTTAATGCTTCAATTAGAATTTTTGTTTTTCCATTTCCATTATTTGTAATATTAACTGGTAATTCAGTTATATTAAAAGGCGGTATTTCTTTGAAATCAAAATCAGATTTAATCTCGATAAGAGGTACATATTCAGGTTGTATTGATATATCAAGAGTTACATTATCACTTTCTTTTACCCATGAAAAAATACCTAGTGGACCTTTAACTTCTTTTGCTTTTGCTATAACAGTTATCTTTAAATCACTTCTAGCTACTGCATCACTATTTATAACTACAGTTACCTCTGGATTAGCCCCAATATTTGTTTCCTCTGATGTTATATTTACATTTATAGAATCAGCTGAAATAGAAGCAGTACAGTATTCATTTGATTCAACAGACAAATCTATAGTTGCCATAGATTTTTTTAATATCTTTGAATAAAAATCTGCAAGCATACCTGATATACTATATGAAATATTGATTGGGATATTATAATCCATACCGGGCTGTAAAGGATCTTTGACTAGAGATTTATCATAATTTAATTTAATTTCACTTTCCGCTTTTAAGAAGTCTAGTATTCCACCTTGAGTTGTTTTTTCTGTTAACAAATCAAAAATTTCTGAATTATTTAGTTGTGCTTCTGATTTAACATTTATTGGAGATAACGCTAACAATATTGTTGATGTCAATAATAATGTAATTAGTATATTTAATCTACATTTCATTGGTTTTCACCTTTATAACCAAATAAATATATAGATATTATTAGTATATAAATCTTATTATACAATAGTATACAAATAATAGATTAGCGCTGGGGAGGAGATTTGAACTCCTGTGGTGAAATCACCAGTGGTTTTCGAGACCACCGCCGTAGTCCAGGCTTGGCTACCCCAGCAATAAAAAACATACTGTCAAAAGCTTAATCAAAGGGCTTTATATATGGGTATCGATTCCTAATGGAGATACAAGTAACTTTCTCAAAATCGAACATAAGAAAAAAAATTAATATAAAAAAAGACTCAGCAATACTTGATTTACTAAAAAAAATAGATATAAAACCAGATACTGTGATTATTACTAAAAAAAATAAACCTATAACAGTTGATGAAGTATTAAATAAAGATGAAGAACTTACAATAATTCAGATTTCGTCTAGTGGCTAAAAACTGTTTTTGCTCCCGTAGTGTAGTCCGGCTAATCATCATGGCCTCTCGAGCCATAGACTCGGGTTCAAATCCCGGCGGGAGCATTTTTTATAATTATTATTCAATTTTTTGCCTTTCTTTAACTATAGACGGCTTATACTTTTTAAAAATAAAATTCACTATATTAAGAATAATTCTTAAAATCCATTCAACTAAAATTATTAAGAAAATAAATTGTAATATATTGTTAACATTTACAGGTAATGCATTAAAACGACTTTTTACTATTTCAATTGTAAAATATGTAGGATCTACTAAAAAAATACCTAACAAAGCAAAAGGAAGCATTTTTGCAACATCTTTTGAAAGATCCTCGGTATAATAAGAAGTTATTCTAATTGCAACAATTATCGCAAATGATGTAGCAAGAAGTTGATCAATTGGATAATTTTTAGTTAAAAAGATTAACATAAGTGAAAAACCCATATAGAAAATAACTGCAATAACTGGAAAAACTAAAAAATATTTTACAAATCCAACTATTTTAGAATGTTTATTTTTACTAGGTTTAAAACAATCTCTTCTTGCAATGTATCTATAAAAATGATATATTATTATCGAGTATATTGCAATTGATATTATCAAATAAAACAAAGGCAATAAAAAATCTATATCCCCCCTTAAAATTTTATCAAATGAAAAATATGTGGTCCATCCAGCTGGATTTATAAATTCCATAATTATTCTCTCCTATCAAATTTCACCACTTTTAAACAACAAATTATAGTAATATTAAACTTATTTTTGTATTTATCGTAAAAAATAGTAATAACGGAAAAAAAAGCTGGTTAAGCTAGGAGAAAAATGGGATACACCATTTAAAACCTACCAGCTTTTTCATTCCATATTATAAAATATAAATTAAAATATAAATCTTTTCCATAAAATATAGACAAAATTATTTGATATATTCAATACATAAATCTGTAAGTTCATCAACTGTTTTTGTAGCATCCAATTGTACAAACCGACTATTTTCTGCAAGTTTAACATAATTTTTATGAACCTTTTTTAAAAAATCTATTTTTTCAAATGGAATAAGTTCATCACGATGTTGTATTCTTTTTAAGGATTTTTCAGGATCAATTAAAAAAAGAAAAGTTAAATCAGGAGTTATAATTCGATCATCCGAAAGATTTTTTAACCATTTTATAGGATCGTTTACAATATCTTTCATTTGTGCCCCCTGATAAGCATAAGTTGATTCTGAATATCGGTCACAAAGAACAATTTTATCTGATTCTAACCAATCTTTTATTTTTTTACAGTGTTCTATTCTATCTGCTATAAAAGCAAAAGCAGTTGAGAAAGGATCTTTTTCTTCTTTAATAAAACGTTGAACACATTTACCAATAAATGTATCTGTAGGTTCAAAAGTTAAAACAACATCATAGCCTTTTGATTTTAATTTTTTAAATACCTTTTTTGAAACCGTTGATTTTCCAGATCCATCAATTCCTTCAAAAGTAATAAAATGCTTCATTTCTTTTTTTTCTCCTTATACCA
Source organism: uncultured Thermoplasmatales archaeon (assembly GCA_964481275.1). GTDB lineage: Archaea > Thermoplasmatota > E2 > DHVEG-1 > DHVEG-1 > CAYZTD01. The sequence goes on along the minus strand of CAYZTD010000010.1, from coordinate 1,445 downwards.
TTTAGCCCTGTAATAACTTAATGGATGGCGGACTTTTTTACATAAATCATCAATCTTATCTGATGGGCATAATCCATATGTTCTCATTTTATCACATCCAGGTGGCTTATAAGAAGTTGATGATATATCACCTGCGATATGTTCTATCTGATAACGAGTTTTTTCTTCTTCAAAATCAGGTGCTCGAGAAAATATTTCTAAGATATCATTTGTAGAAAGTTTTAAAGAATTAAGAAAAGAAACCACTGCAAATCTACCCATATGAGGCACATTTTCACCAGATTGTATCGCAGCAATTATATCTTTTATACAGGGTGGAAGTTTTGTAATATCAAGTTTTCCTATTGGTTCTTTTTGTATTTTTTTCCTATGAATTGCAACCTTATTTTGAATTCTTCTAATATCTTCTTTAAAAACATCAAAAATGTTTTTACTGCAATTTTTTTCATCTAGTTCCTTGTTTATCCTAAAACGAAGTGCTTCCTGAATAAGTCTTGCAAGGTCCTTACGATATATAGAAATATAACCATTTTTCATACTTCTGTTTATCATTTTCCATTTTTTGTAATGAGTAGGAGCATACTGTAAATAATCAACAAAATAAATTTTTATTTTATTTGTTTCTTCTAAAGATGATATATTAAAGTTAAATTCTTTTGATATGTCAATTAAAAAATTTGTTTTTTCTAACCTTAAATTTTTGTATGTGTGTATCGCCTCACTTAATGCATATCTTCTCTTAAAAAATACATCATCAATACATACAGCTATCATTCTTGCTATAGGATAAGATAATAATTCCATGATGTGATCTGTTTCTGTGACAAGGCTTCGGTTTCCTATATCTTTTTTTTCAAAAGCATTATCAAGTCTTTCGATACCAGCTATCCTTGCTCTTTCATATAATGGATCGTTTAATAGATCATCTACGGATATATCATTTTCTTTTACATATTCCTTTGATGAATCAAGAAATGGATATTTTGATAAGAGTTGTATATCTTTCATAGACGAGGTTATACTTTAACATCATAGGATTAATTAATTTTTTCATGTAATTTTTACATTTTGATATTTTTACTGAATAACTATTTATATCCAATAAAAACAAATATAATTGATTAGAAGAAGGGTTTGGGAGATGGTATGAGAAAAATTAGAAAAAAATTTGATGAATTTGATGAACCAGAAGAATTAGATTTTTTACTTTGGAAGGCAGAACTTGATAAAGAGCTTTCTTTATTTTGGAAGTTAATGACTAAATAATAAGAATATCTATATTTTCTGTAATCTCTAATTCTGATTATATTTTTTTTCTTATCTCTAAATTTTAAGTAGTAGAAGTTATATTACTGCAAGTTAGATTTTAAAGGGCTCGTAGCTTAGTCTGGCGGAGCGTCTGGCTCATAACCAGATGGTCGCAGGTTCAAATCCTGCCGGGCCCA
>CAYZTD010000009.1:325-49690 GCA_964481275.1 uncultured Thermoplasmatales archaeon | reverse complement strand
TCTCTTTGATAAGTTATTTATAAGACTATAGTTTTACCGGTTGTGTTTAATTTAATGGTGAAAACAAATGAGAAAAAGAGTTCAGAGGAAAAGTAAACCTGAAATTAGAAAACCAAAACATGTTAAACAAGAACAAATTGAAACCAAAAAACAAAAATTCCAAATAAAAAAGAAAGGATGGATCGCTTTATCCTTAGTTGGAATATTTTTTATCATTCTTTTTTTCAATTCTTTTTTTAATATAACAAGTGATGTAGCAGTAAATCCCGATGCCGAAGGTTGGAATAAATATTATCTATCTGGACCTGACCCTTACTATAATATGAGGTTAGTTAAAGTTACATATGAAACGGGGGAATATCCATATTATAGTGATTTAGATCCTTTGCTTAACTACCCATTGGGAAGATCAGGGGGCAGAGCTCCTTTATTTAATATGATGTCAATTGGATTTAGCCGTCTTTTATCTCCTTTTATGGATGAGATAGATGCAATCGGTAGATCCATGCAATTTGTACCAGCACTTTTTGGTGCACTGCTTGTTTTTCCAATATATTTTATTGGTAAAACTCTTTTTAATAAAAAAGCGGGTCTTATAGCTGCTTTTTTAATAGCAATTATTCCTATACATATAGGATCAGGGCATGGTTCTGCATATTCTTTATTTGATCATGATTCTTTCAACCTTTTATTGTTTTTCACAACTTTTATGTTTTTGATTTTTAGTATAAAAGAAAAAAACACTAAAAAATCGATTTCATATTCTATATTAGGGGGGGTACCTCTTGCAGCTCTTTCTATGACCTGGGTTCAAGCAGAGTTTTTGTATGCTGTAATTGCGTTATATGCTGTTGTTCAAATGATTTTTGATATGTTTCTGAATAAAATCGATTTAAGAGTTTTTAGAAGCACGTCTTTAATTCTGTTAACAGGTTTTTTTGTTTCTTTACCAGTTATAATAACCAGGCCTTCCGGTTTTCCTTTTAATACTTCTTTTGCTATGTGTATGATAGTTGTTGTTTTTGGTTTAATATATTATTTCTTTGGTGCAAAAAAAATTCCTTGGACACTTTCTCTTCCTGCTGTATTTGTGGCAGGTGGTATTGGTGTAGGTGTATTGTATGGAATCAATACCGGTTTTATTAGAATATCATTGCTTTCAGGTTTATCAAAAATTGCTAATGTTTTATTTGGTTCAGGTGTTTATGGTAAAAAAGTTTCTATGACTATTGCAGAGGCAAATACTTATCAGATTAGTCATACTATTATGAGTTTTGGTCCAGCACTTTATTGGGTGGGCTGGGTAGGTCTTCTTATCTTATTTTATCTATATTATAAGGAAAAGAAACGAAGAGACTATTTGTTTATGATTATACTTTTTATGATAAATCTGTGGCTTACAAGTACTGCAGGACGTTTTTTAAATGATATGGTGCCTGTTATCGCTTTACTTGCCGGTGGAGCCATTTGGTTTACCATAGACAAAATTGATTATAAACAAATGATTAGAAATATTAAAAGCGCTGGCGGAGGTATAAATGGAATAAGAAAAGGGGTAAAATTATTACATATTTTCGGCATTCTTTTTATTGCATTGATTGTAATACTTCCTAACGTTTTTTTGGCTCTTGATGCAGCAGTTCCAAGTAAAATATATCAAAAAGAAGATGGAAATTTAACAAATTTAAAATGGGAAGTTTTTGGTGAAGAGCATGCGAGTGCTTTTGGTCTTGGTGTTAGAAAAGAAGTATATTGGATTGATGCTTTTGAGTGGTTAAATGAACAGGATTCTGAAATCCCTGAGGAGTTAGATAGGCCTGCTTTTATATCGTGGTGGGACTATGGATTCTATGAGGTTGCGACCGGCGGTCATCCTACTGTAGCTGATAACTTTCAGGATGGTATACCTCCTGCAGGTAACTTTCATACGGCTACAAGTGAAGAGGAAGCAGTAACTGTGTGGATAGTAAGGCTACTGGAGGGAATTAAAAAAGATAATAATGGGGAAATCCCCTATTCAACAAAAACGATCTTTAATAAGTATTTAGATGAAAACAATACAAATAATTTAGTTCAATGGATTGAAAACCCACAAACATCACCATCTTATAATGAACCAATTTACGAAGAATATCATAAATATTTTGAAGGGGCAGCTTTTGATAAAAACAATCTTTATGTTGGAGCGCAATGGGCAGAAAATGCTTTGTATCATGATACAGTAGAACTTTTAGTAAAAAATAATGAAACTTCTTTAACAGATGAAGAGATCACAAAATTTTATCATGACATTCAAGAGGATAGTGGTTATAGCATTCGTTATTATGGTGTTGAGGGATATGACAAAGACATTTTCAGTATTTTTGCATTTCTATCTGACAAAAGCCTTGTTATGACGGGGGTAGCCCCAGAAGATAAATTTGTAGAATTTACATTTAACGGTCAGAAATATAGTGCTGATGGTTCAATTGAAAAGACTTACACAGATGAGCCTTGGGAGACTTATTTAGAAATGTCTGATCTTGAAAAAGGATACACTGAAGTTACTAACCAAAATCAAAAATATAAGGATGAGTACTTTAATAGTATGTTTTATAAAACATATATTGGACCTTACGATGTAGATCAAAACACTGGAGAAAAAAAGATTTGGAAAAACAGATATATACCTTGTATTAATATGAAACATTTCTATGCCGAGTATGTTTCTGATGTTACTGAACCTTCTCTTCAATATAATTACAATGGTCAACCTGCTGTAGTTATTGCTAAATATTATGAAGGCGCATATCTTAACGGGACTCTCTCTTTTAATAATGAGTCAAAAGAAGATCTTTTAGTAACCGTTATGAAAAATCTTACCTATTATGAAGGTTTAGATATTCCTATTAATCATGATCAAGATACAACTGGTTCAGATGGTAAATTTAGTGTTATAGCAGGTGCTGGAAGTTATCTACAGATAAGAAAAAATCTTGGTCAAACGGCTATTGTAATAAAAAATATTACTTTTAATAAAAATTTAACTTCAGATTATGCGCCTATTTCTGATGATGATGCAATGCGTAGAGCTGGATCTAACTATGAAAGATTATTGAACATATCAATAGAACCTGCATCTATAGAAGGAAGAGTTTATGATGATATAAATGATGATAAACTGTTTGATACCTCAGTTGATATCCCTCTGGATAACATAACAGTTACTTTAACAGAAGTTACAAATATAAAACAAGACAATAGTTTTGATACAGGAGAAACCTATCAACTTACAACAGATAAAAATGGATATTATTCTAAGGCGGATCTGTATCCAGGTATATATAGAATATTTTTCTCTGATAAAGATGGTTATATACTTGATCTTGCAGATAAATCAATTTATGAAGGAAACAACACATATAATGTTATAAAACAAAAACCAGGAAATCTTGAAGGAATAGTGTATTATGATGAGAACTTAAATGATGAATATGACTCTGGTGAAGAATTAGATCAAGCAACTGTTGCTTTGTCATATAATAACAAAGAAATCAAAAATGTAACTGTTGGAACTGATGGTTCATATAAGTTTGAAGATCTTACTTCGGGCTGGTCTTTTGGTGAAGGTGGAAACAATATCAACGAATATGTTATTAGAACGTATAAATCACCAGATTACGAATTTGAAGGTAAGGTATTTGTTGAAGAAAATGCAACTAAAATGTTTAATATATCTATGGATTTAACACCTGTGGATGTTAGTGGTAATGCTTTGTATTCTGGACAAGGAATAGATGAAGTTACAATAGAATTCAATAAAAATGAATCTGTTGAATTAAATACTGCAGAAGCAAAAACTGTTACAACAGATTTAGATGGCAAATATATAGTAGAATTACAACCCGGTTCATATAATGTAACTCTTACAAAAAGTATTACACAGGGAAATGAGGATACACTTGTATATATCAATCCATTTGATACGCTGGAATTGAATAAGGGGCAGGGTATGGCAACAAAAGATTTCACACTCGAAAAGAAAACAGTAACAATAAATGGTAAAATAACATATAACAGTAAAAATATAGAAAATACTACAATTATATTTACACCGACAAACCTTACTTTAGATGTTAAAACAGCTACAGTTATATCTGATGAAAACGGTACATATTCAGCTGAGATTATGCCTATTTCAGATGCGGAGGTTGAATATAATTTGTCTGCTAGTGCAGATAATATAACAGGTAACAAGTATGAGTATTACTTTACAGAAATTCTCTCTATTTCAGAAAATGATATTAAATCTGGTGTTGTTAAAAATATAGTACTAGCAAAAAAAGAAGATTAAAATATAATCTCTAAAAAATCTTTTTTCTTTATTTAACCAAATTTTTTATTTAATACATTAGTTATACAATTTAGATATGATTAATTTCGATCAAGGAAAAAAAGCGGTAGAATATGCAAGATCTGTTATAGAAGAGATTGTAAGATATAAAAAAATCCCTGAAAATGATTTAAACGGAATTTTTGAAGAAAAACATGGTGCTTTTGTAACTATTAATACATATCCTGATCATAACCTTAGAGGTTGTATAGGTATCCCTTTGCCTGTTATGTCTTTAAAAGAGGCTATTGCAGAGGGTGCACGTTCTGCCACGCATGACCCACGTTTTCCACATTTAGCAGAATATGAATTAGATGATATTGTTGTTGAGGTAACTATTCTTGGTGTACCTGAAAGTATCAATGTCAGTAACTCAGAAGAGTATCTTTCTAAAATAGAGATAGGTAGAGATGGTTTGATTGTTGAACAGGGTTTTAGCAAAGGTTTACTTCTCCCTCAAGTTCCTGTGGAACAAAACTGGGATAAAAAAGAGTTTTTATCTCATACATGCATGAAAGCAGGTCTTATGCCTAATGCATGGTTTGATAAAAAAACAAAAATATCAAAATTTTCTGGGCAGATTTTTTATGAGGTTAAACCAAGAGGAGAGATAAAGGAGAAAAAATTAGATGGATCTGACAGTTGAGGGAAAACTTTTTGTTAATAATTCTTTTGAAAATGCATGTATTGGTATTGAAAATGGTAAAATTAAAAATATTAAAAAAATCTTGAAAAGTGAAAACCATATTGATTTTAAAAATAAGTTAATTCTCCCGGCTGGTATAGATATTCATGTACATTTTAGAGATCCTGGTTTTACTTATAAAGAGGATTTTAGATCAGGCTCTCTTTCTGCTTTGTACGGTGGGATATCTTGTGTTTTTGATATGCCAAATACAAAACCACAGACAATAAACACTCGATATATTCTTGATAAAATTTCTAGTTTTAAAAATAAATCTTTTGTTGATTTTGGCATATATTCTGGTATTACAAATAATAATATCGGTCAAATTCTAGAGTTAGCTAGAACATGTAATGGATTTAAAATTTATCTTGGTTCTTCTACTAATTCTCTTTTGTTAGATAAAAAAAGCCTAAGAGAAGTTTTAGAAAAAATATCTGAAACTGGAAAAATTGTTTTATTTCATGCAGAAGATGAAGATTTACTTAATAAAAAGAAAAGTGTTGAAAATAATTTAAGAGATCATCTTAGAAATCGCCCCAGTGATTGTGAAGAAATCGCTATAAAAAATATTTTTGAAGCATCTAAAAATTTGGATGTTAAAGTTCATATCTGTCATCTTTCATCTGCAGAGGGACTTGAACTTATGAAAAATAAACCTAGTAATATCAGCTTTGGAGTAACTCCTCATCATTCTCTTTTAGCTTTAGAAAAAATCAAAAAAAACTATTCTTTCTATAAAGTTAATCCTCCTATAAGAAGTGTTTTTGATCGTGATGCTTTGTTTAATTCATTAAAAAATGATATATCTGATGTTATTGAGTCTGATCATGCACCTCATACAATAGATGAAAAATCTCTTGATTTTGATAATGTACCCTCAGGGGTTCCTGGTGTTGAAACTATGTATCCTTTGTTTTTATATCTTGCAAAAAAAGGTTTTATATCTTTTCAGCGTGTTATTTCTTTGATTTGTTCTAGACCTGCGGAACTTGTTGGGATATCTAAAGGATGTCTTAAAAAAGATTTTGATGCTGATTTCATTGTTATAGATTTAAAGAAAGCAGATCGTATTAAATCTTCAAAACTTCACAGTAAATGTGAATGTACTCCTTTTGAGAGTTGGTCTGCAATTTTCCCCGAGTCTGTTTTTGTTCGTGGGGAAAAACTTATAGATGAAAATAAAATCCAAGTGACGCAAGGCTTTGGTAGATTTGTTGGAGTGTAAAATATGCTTGAATTTTTACCTGAATGGTTTCGAGTTTTCTTTTTTTCTATGATCCCTTGGCTTGAATCTAGATATGTAATTCCTTTTGCAATAAATACTATTGGTTGGCAATGGTGGCAGGCTTTTCCCATTGCAGTTGTAGGAAATATGTTACCTGTTCCATTTATTTTATTATTTTTTCATAAAATTGAAGAAGGGCTTAGAAATTTCAAATCTTGGTCAAAATTGATGGATTGGCTTTTTTTAAGAACTAGAGATCGTGCAGATAAAAAAATTCGTAAATATGAATATCTCGGTCTGATAGTTTTTGTTGCTTTACCTTTACCTTTTACTGGTGCATGGACCGGTGCTTTGATTGCTTATCTATTTGATTTAAAGTTTGGAAGATCTTTATTTACTATATTTATTGGTGTATTAATTGCAGCTAGTATTATGACTCTTATTACGTTAACTGGAATCAATCTTGTTTTTGTTGTGTTGGGTATTATACTTGCTGGTTTTATTATGGGATTTTTTGTATTCTTTGGATATAAGAAAGATACTTAATTATGAAATGTGGATTTAATTATGGATGAAAAATTGAAGTTGTTTGCAAATCAGATTACAGAAAATATTTCAGATAAAATAAAAAAGTTACAAAACTCTGATTTTCATAGATTTGGAAATAATGTAGGTCTTGGTGCTGATGGAACTGTAACAAAATATATTGATAAGATTGCAGAAGATATAGCTTTAGAAAAAATTCAGAAATCTAAAATTAAAGTCAATCTTCTTAGTGAAGAAGTTGGTTTTATTGATAACAATTCAGAATATACTTTTGTTTTAGATCCAATAGATGGAACTCGTAATGCCTACCGCGGAATTCCGTTTTATTCTGTATCTCTTGCAATTGGTAAAAAAAGCATTAAAGACGTTGAATATGGTATCGTAAAAAACATTCCAACTGGTGATATATTTACTGCAGAAAAAAATATTGGTGCTTTTTTAAATAATAATAAGATTGTTGTACCTGACATTCCTGATAAACAAATTCTTTCTTCTCTTACTCTTGGTAAAAACTCTGATTCTTTAACAATTGATCTTGCAAAGAAAGAGAAAGTTCGATCTCTTGGTGCTGCATCTCTTGAGATGTGTATGGTTGCAAAGGGTGCTCTTGATTTTTTTGTAGTTGGAAAGGAATATATCAGAGTTGTAGATATTGCTGCATCAACTTTAATTGTTCGTGAGGCAGGTGGTTTTGTTAAAAATATTATAGGTGAAGAGCTTGATATGTCTTTTAACCTTGAAGAAAGAAGTAGCGTGATTGCTGCTTGTACTATGGATCTTGTTAAAGATATAAGTTCATAAAAATTATTGTTTTTTAAAATCTTTTATGTTGTCTATTGTTTTTTTCCAGTCTATTATGTCTCTGCATTTTCCGCAATATCCTTTGTTTAATTCATAGTCAAACTTATTCATCTTTGTTTTACAGTATTTACATCTATATTCCTTTTTGTTATTCACAATAATTAAAAGACTCCTTTTTTATGGTTAGAGAAGTCTGGAAAATGCGGAATCGGATGGGATGAATTCTCCCCAGCTTTATATAATCCAGACCTCCCCATTTTGTAAATATAATGTATGTTAAAAAAATTATTGTTCTTCAAAATATTCTTTAAGTGTTTTCTGGTTGTCATCAGGTAGTATTACTTTTCTTTCTACTTCCTGCCATTCAAGTCCATAGTCAGTTAATAGATTTCTTACCATGTCTGGTATATGTGGTGCACATAGAATGCCTCTTACGTTTGCTTCATCTACATCTTTTTTTATGTCATTTACATACATTCTTAGTTGATGTACAGCGCTAATGTTTGCAAGACTTCTTTTTACTTCTATAACTACAGGTATATGTTCTTTATCATATCCAAATAGATCTATCATACCTGATTTAACTTGTTTTTCTCTATTACAGATACGTAGCCCCTCTTCAATTACACATGGTTTTTCCATAATATTATTTACAACATCTGTTTCCATTCCAGATAATAATAATTTTGCTTTATCTTTTAGATTTGTTACAGTTACAAAATTTATTTTTCTAAAAATTATCTTCATCTTTTCAGGAGGTTTGTTATGATGTGATTTTAAAATTAGTTTGTCTTTTTTAATTTTAAACTCTGTTTTACTACCTGCAGGTTGCCAGTTCACTGGTTCTCTCATTTCTGGCCTGTGGACAAGAACTGTTGAATCTTGTTTTACAATAAGTATTCTTTCGCCCCAGTCAAGAAAAGATCTTGCTCTGCCTCTATAATCTACGTTACAATCACCTGTAATAATAAGTGTTGTTTTATCTGCTTTTGATGAATGGTATTTATTTATGAATTCATATGCTTTCTTAGTATTAGGATTAACGATACTTTTTGTCATACCTGCCCCATATATGAAATAATAATATTTATTTGCTATAGATATTAAATATTTTTAAATACTTTGGTTTAATTGCGCATTTTAATGTCTATTTCAAATGATATCATAAAGAAATGTAAAAAAAAGAAATTACATTTTTCTCTTCTAGATCCAGAAGATCAAAAACCAGAAAAAGCAGGAGAGTTAGCAGAGATTGCTGAAAATGCAGGCTCTTCATCAATGATGGTCGGCGGGTCAACACTTGTTTCAAGTGAACAGGTTGATGAAACTGTAAAAGCTATTAAAAAACATTCTAATCTACCGGTGATTTTGTTCCCTTCTGGTGCAAAATTTTTAAGTCGTTATGCTGATGCAATTTTTTTTATGAGCTTGTTAAATTCCAGAAATCTTGATTTTGTAATAAGAGAACACGTTCAAGGAGCACCTTTTGTAAAACAAGTTGGTCTTGAACCAATATCTATGGGATATTTGATAGTAGAGCCTGGTATGACCGCAGGAAAAATGGGTCAGGCTGATCTTGTAAAAAGAGATGATGTTAAGACGGCTGCAGGATATGGTCTTGCAACTCAATTTCTTGGTATGAACTTTTTTTATCTTGAGGCAGGATCTGGTGCAAAGAAACCAATTTCAGATGAGATGATTGCTTCTGTGAAGAAATATATAGATATACCTCTTGTTGTCGGCGGTGGCATAAGAGATTCTGAGACTGCTAGAAACAAAGCAAAGGCTGGTGCAGATATTATTGTTACTGGTACTACTTTTGAAAAAGAAAAAAATATTGAAAAAACACTTAGGGAAATTATAAAAGCAATAGAAGATTAATTGATTTTTATGAAAGTTTTATTGTCTATTGTTGGGGCGTCTGGAAGTGTTTATGGTATAAGATTGCTTCAAGAATTAAAAAAATCAGATATTGAGATACATTTGATAATTTCAGATGGTGCAAAAAAAATTGTTGAACATGAAACAGAGTATAAAATATCTGATTTAAAAAATCAAGCTGATTTTTATTATGAAAATAATGATATGTTTTCAGGTCCTGCGAGTGGTTCTTTTAATATAGATTCGATGGTTATCTGTCCTTGTAGTATGAAAACTTTGTCTGCTATTGCAAATGGTTATGGTGATACCCTTACAAATAGGGCTGCAAGTTGTAATTTAAAAGAAGAAAGAAAACTTGTAATTGTTCTTCGTGAAACTCCTTTGGATTTACCAGGAATTAAAAATATGGAGAAAGCAAAACTTTCAGGTGCAACAATACTTCCTGCTATGCCCGGATTTTATCATAAACCTAAAAAAATAGATGATTTAGTTGATTTTATTGTTGGAAAAATTCTTGATCAACTTGGAATTAAAAACTCTCTTTATAAAAGATGGAAATAGTTTTATTTTTGTGGAAAAACATTAAATAGTTAACACTTGTTAAGTATTTTAGTTGTCTTGCATTTTATGGTGGAGATAGAATGTTTTATAAATACAAATCAAAACTAGTTTTTGCATTAGTTTTAACTATAACAATTATTTTTGTCATGTCTTCAAGTGTTAATTCGATTTATGTAAATACAGATGAAAAAAAGGTAATCGAGCAAATTAACAATATTATTGAGAAAAATAATGCAGATTGGGTTGCAGGAGAAACTAGTATTTCTAATCTTTCAGATGAAGAAATGAACTTTTTGTTAGGAGCAAAGATTGAAAAATTTGATGAGAACATAGATGAAAACCCAACATCTGCAGATGTTCCTGATAGTTTTGATTGGAGGAATGTTTCTGGTGTAGATTATACAACCCCCGTAAAAAATCAAGCAGATTGTGGTAGTTGTGTAGCCTTTGGAGTAATATCTGCCTTTGAAGTATATTTAAAATATAATTCAGATAATCTTTACGATTTTGATTTATCTGAAGGACACTTATTCTTTTGTGGAGGAGGTTCATGTGGATCGGGTTGGTGGCCAGAAGATGCTCTATCAAGATTAAAAAACACAGGTGTTCCTGATGAAACATGCTTGCCTTATGAATCCAAATATACAGAGTGTGATAATGCATGTGATGACTGGAAGAAAAAGGTAGCTAAAATTTCTTCATATCGAAGAGCCACAAGCATTAATAGCATGAAAGAGGCAATTGTTAATAACGGACCTCTTGTTGGAACTTTTATTGTCTATGAGGATTTTAGATATTATAACAGCGGGATCTATGAACATGTACAAGGATCTGAATTAGGTGGTCACTGTGTTGCGATAGTTGGTTATAATGGCAATCCTGGTTATTGGATTTGTAAGAATAGTTGGGGGAAGCGATGGGGAGAAGAAGGATATTTTAAGATCAAGTATAAAGACTGTGAGATACATCAAGGATCTTATTATATGGAACTTGGTTCAAATAATAAACCAAGCAATCCAACTAATTTTTATTCTAATAATACTGGTGCAAATGCTGGGTACTCTATAACTTTTAGGGCTACTTCATCAGATCCTGATAACGATGGCATATATTATTTATTTGACTGGGGTGACAACTCAAATAGTGGATGGCTGTCACCTAATCCTTCAGGTGAATTAAAAGCAATATCTCATAGTTGGAGTGTAAGTTCCACAAATATTTATGATGTGAAAGTTAAAGTGATGGATATATATGGATCTGAAAGTGATTGGTCTAAAACGATAAAAGTAAATATTTATAACACTGCCCCAAGCGAGCCATCTATAGATAGGACATTAATAGATGGAAATGAGGGATATGAGGCGTCATCTACAGATAAAGAAAACCATCTAATCTACTATCTTTTTGATTGGGGTGATGGTACAGATTCAGGATGGGACGGTCCATATGAATCGGGTGAAACATGTAAGATATTACATGACTACGAAAGTTTTGTTAAAGTAAAAACAAGAGATGAACATGGTGCGGAAAGCAGTTGGTCCGAACCATCAAAATTATTACATTTTTCATTTTTTGATACAGAGTTTAATAAAATTTTTAAAAATTTTTTCTCCATATTCAGTATTTTCAACTTCAGGATGAAACTGTAGGCCATAAAACAGTCTATTTTTATGTCTCATAGCCTGTATATTACAATCTCTACTTGAAGCAAGAAGTTCAAAATCTTTTGGTAGTTTAACTACCTCATCATTATGTGATTCCCAAACAATAGATTTTTCTGTAACACCTTCAAACAAATTATCTTTTTTAACAATTTCCAGTTCAACTTTTCCAAACTCTGGATTTTCAGCAGGTTTTACTTTTCCGCCAAAAAAACGTGCCATATATTGATGTCCTGCACATATTCCAAGTATTGGAAAATCAGCTTTTTTAAGATATTCATCTATGTTTCCAAGTGTATCTTTTAGACCTATTCTTGGTGCCCCACCTGAAAGAACTAAACCATCTATTTTATCCTTTTTTAGTTGTTCAAACGAAATCGTATTTGGAACAATTTTTGTTTCGACATTAAGGTATTTTAGAGTTCGCCATTCTCTATGTGTCCATTGACCTCCATTATCAACAACATATATTTTTACCATTTTTTTATTCCCATTCAACTGTCCCTGGTGGCTTGTTTGTTATATCATAGACTACTCTATTTACCTTATTTTTTAGTTTATTTGTAATTCGTGTGGAAATTTTATCAAGAACATCATGAGGAATAGTGCTATAACTACATGTCATCGCATCAATACTTTCGACAGCGCGTATTGCTATTACATCACCATATACTCTTCTATCTCCATGAACACCAACTGATCTTACTGGTAGAAGAACGGCAAAATATTGCCAGGGTTTTTTCATAATTTTTTTTTCGACTGCTTTATCTATTTCTTCTTCTACAATAAAACATGCTTCACGTATTATTTCAGCGCGTTCTTTATTTGCTTCACCTATAACTCTTACTGCAAGTCCTGGTCCTGGGAATGGTTGTCTTTCTGCAACGTCTAATTTTAGAACACGTGCGACTTTTCTCACTTCATCTTTATATAGGTCTCTTAATGGTTCTACAAGTTTAAGTTTCATATTTTTTGGAAGACCGCCTACATTGTGATGTGATTTAATTGTATCACGTAGTTCTCCGCCAGATTCAATCCAATCAGGAGCAATAGTTCCCTGAACAAGATGCTCTATTTCTTCTTCTTTTGCTACTTTTTCAAAGATACGAATAAATTTTTCACCGATTATCTTACGTTTTTTTTCCGGATCAATTATTCCTTTTAAATTTTTATAGTATTCTTCACTTGCATCAATATAATGAAAATTTAACCCCATTCTCTCCATTAAATTTTTAACATTTTTACTTTCGTTTTTACGCATAAAACCTGTATCAACATGTACTGCAACAAGATTTTTTCCTATAGCTTTGTTTACAAGGGCGGAACAGACTGTACTATCAACACCACCAGAAAAAGCAATTAAGGCTTTACCATCTATATATTTTTTAAGATTTGAGACTGTCTCTTCAACAAATTTATCTGCCTTAAACATCTGTTACCTCTAACTATTTAGAACTTTTTCTTTCATTTTTTTACGATATTTTTTCATTTCATCTGATAATTTTTTATCTTTTAAAGATAGAATTTCAATTGCAAGTAAAGCAGCATTATCGCCCCGGTCAAGACCTACTGCACCAACAGGTATTCCAGGAGGCATCTGCACAATCGATAAAATCGAATCAAAGTTTACTTTTCCTGATACTGGGACACCAATTACGGGTTTTATAGTATGAGCTGCTATACTACCAGGGAGTGCAGCAGAAAGACCTGCGACACCAATAAACACATCTGCATCACTTCTTTCAACAATTTCTTTTAAATAATCAGGTGTCCTATGAGCTGATGCAATTTTTATTTTATAGTCTACACTAAAATTTTTAAGTATTTTTTCTGCTTTTTCTGCAACTGGCATGTCTGATTTGCTACCAAGAATCATAAGAATTTTCATATTTATCAAAGATGGGTATAGATAAATAATTGTTAATAGTTTCGACTATAAAATTGCCGTAAAGTAATTATATAAGCTTGTTATGTTCTCTGCAAAACCGGGAAACAAAAAAAATGAAACTTGTAATCTGCGAGAAAAATATATCTGCTAATAGAATAGCATACATACTTTCTGATGGAAAAATAAAGAAAAGCACATATGGAAAAATTCCTGTTTATGAATTTAAAAAAAAAGACGAAGATTGGAAAGTAATTGGTCTTAAAGGACATATTATCAACCTTGATTTTCCAAGCGAGTATAATAACTGGAGTAAAATCCCTCCAAAGGAACTTATTAATATTGAACCAGTAAAAAAAGTTAGTAATAAAAGTATAGGATCTGCATTAAAACAACTTGTCGATTCAAACCCTTTTTTGATAGTTGCAACAGATTTTGATCGTGAAGGAGAACTTATAGGTGTAGAAGTAATAGATTTATTAAAAAAATATAATGAAAATCTTGATGATATTAAAAGGGCAAAATTTAGTGCAATTACGGGATATGAAATTAAAAATGCCTTTGAAAAACTATCTGAGGTTGATTACAATCTATCAAGTGCTGGTGAGACTAGACAGATAATAGATCTAATATGGGGTGCAGTTCTTACTCGTTTTATCTCTCTTACATCAAAAAGACTTGGAAAAGATTTTTTATCTATTGGAAGAGTTCAATCACCAACTCTTGCAATACTTGTTGAAAGGGAAAAAGAAATACAAAATTTTGAGCCAAAAACTTACTGGAAAATCATAGCAGATCTAAAAAAAGAAAAAACTTTTCAAGCGGTCCATGAAAAAGAACAGTTCTGGGATGAAAAAAAGGTAAAACAAATTTATGAAAAAGTAAAGAAAAGTAAAAAAGCAAAAGTTTTGAAGGTTGATAAAAAAGTACAGAAGGAATTTCCCCCTTCTCCTTTTAATACTACAACTTTTCTTCAATCTTCATCATATCTAGGTGTTTCTGCTACTCGTGCTATGAGTATAGCTGAAGAATTATATATGTCTGGTTTAATTTCTTATCCACGTACTGATAATACTGTATATCCCTCTTCGCTGAACATTAAAAATATTTTAAATAAACTTTCTAATTCTTCTTTTTCAAAGGAAACAAAATTTACAATTGGAAATAAAAGACCTTATCCAACCCGGGGAAAGAAAAAAACAACTGATCATCCTCCAATTCATCCAGTTGATATTCCAAAGAAAAATTTCCCTTCAATTTCTCATAAAAACATATATGAACTTATTGTAAGACGATTTCTTGCTACCCTTACAAAGGATGCAATCTCTGAAACTGTAGAAGCTGTTTTTGATATATCTGGTGAAAAATTCAAAAGTAAAGGCTATAGGCTAATTGAAAAAAACTGGCGTGAGGTATATACTTATTTCAAGGAAAAAAGAAAGCCGATACCTGTTTTTTCTGAAAACGAGGTAATTGATGTATCTAAGATAAATCTAAAAGAGGATAAAACAAAACCTCCTAGCAGGTATAATCAAGGTTCTCTTATCGCAAAAATGGAAAATTTGTCTTTAGGTACAAAATCTACAAGACATGAGATTATAAATAAATTAAGATCAAGGAAATATATTTCTTTTTCACCTTTTGCTCCAACTCCTATGGGTATAGCTGTAGTTGAAGCACTTGATAATTGTGAAGTAACAAAACCACGTATGACTGCTACTTTAGAAAAAGACATGGATAAGATATCTGAAGGAAAAAAATCTTTAGAAGAAACAATCAAAGAATCAAGAAAGATGCTTGATGGGGTTTTGTCTTCTCTTGAAAAACAAAAAGATAAAATCAAATCAAACATTCAAGATGCTCATCGTAAGCAAAATACTGTTGGTAAATGTCCAAAATGTGGAAAAGATATGGTTATTAAAAGATCTAGAAGGGGTAAACGTTTTGTGGCATGTTCTGGTTATCCTGATTGTAAAAATACTTATTCTTTACCTCAGAAAGGTCATATAGCAGTTACAGATAAGGTTTGTAAGACATGTGGTGTGCCTATAGTTAAGGTTATTTCTAAAGGTAAACGGCCTTGGAAACTCTGTCTAAATTCTGATTGCTCTAGCAAGAAGAAATAATTCTATATTTTACAGTTTTATATATTTATAAATATGTAATTATATATTTTAATATATAAAATTGTGTAATAAAATATTTATATTAGAAGTAATATAATAATTATTAATAAAATATAAAAAATTGCGATGTGTTGAATATGAAAAACAATAGATTAAAAATTATAGCTTTCTCAATATCTATAGTTTTATTATTAACTATAGCACCAACTTTTTTTGGTTCTGCAAAAAAATTAGATAACAAAAACAATTCAAATCTTATAACAGCAGAAAACTTCAAAGAAATTAAGCCATACATCAAAAGATATAGTACTAATAAATTTCTAGAAAGCTCTTTTTCTTCTGATGAAATATTAGTTTCTAATGATATTGGAAATGAATCACACCCATCAATGGCAGTTAGTGGTGAAAAGGTAATAGTAGCTTATGACTATGAATATGAGGGAAATGAAAGTGTTTGTCTCAAACAATCATCTGACTATGGATCAACTTGGGCAGGTACTGTAAGAGAATATAAAGATACTATTTCACCAAGTTTTAAAGAAATAAAATATGGGGGAGTTTTTTTCGGTACTTTTTTAAGCACAAAAAATTCCAGTTATGTATATGAAGTTTCAGGATCAGGAAATGCGCTTGAATGGGATTATTCTAACATTACAAATGAAACTGGTAAACATATTGGTAGCTTTTTTGATTTTGAAAAACTTGATGTCTGCTCTTATTCAGATTCAACTGTCAATTGGATTATTGGATCTATAGGTGATGGAGAATTCATAGAAGAATACGAAGATTATGATTGTGAAGACTCTCCGATATTTTTTTATAAAGATAAAGAGGCAGAAGAACCAGAAAACAGCCGAATTATAGTATTTTTCCCAGAGGTTAGCGGATGTAATAATATATCTATAAAATCAAGTGTAGATAGTGAAGAAAATCCTATGGTGTATGGAGTTTGCGAAATTTCTAATAATAGTAAAAATAACCTACTTTTCTTCCATGGAAATCCAGAGATTTGGGGTATTGAAGATCTATTGAGAAAACAAACATTAACTCATTCAGAAAATCTATACCATCCTCAAATATTTACAGATGAAGATAATATTTATATTGTTGCAGAGACAGAATCTAAAGAAATAAAACTATTTTATTCATCTAATTATGGTAAAGAAAACTCATGGAGCATATACAATGTTACTGATGAAGCATCAAGTAATCCACAAATCTTTGTAAAAAATAATAATATTCTTTGTACCTTTATTCAATCAAATAATCTTTATAAGACACTTTCAGAAAATAATGGTGAAACTTGGTCTGAACCTGAAAAAGTTAATTCTAATAATGATTCTGTTGTAGAAGGCTATAAAAACACAGATATCGGCGATTCCGATAGAATCATTTGGACAGATAATAGACGGGAGGATAATACTGATCTATATATGCATCTTAGCTATCAACCTTCTGTAGATCTTAATTTAGTAAATATAACACTTACAAAAGATAGGCCTTTTTTACCTACAAATAACTATATATCAGTAACAATTAGAAATGATGGAAATGTAGCTACTACAAAAGATATAACTGTAAATATTTCATATGAACGTGAGAATGGAAATATAACCTATATAAAATATCCTTTTGTGATATCAGAAAAATTATCTCCAGGTGAAGAAGTAACTAGAAAACGTCCAATGTTTAAATTTTCTTTCCCAGAATATTTTATGTCTTTTGCCAATTTTGCAGGTATAACAAATATAACAGTTCATATTGATCCAGAACAAACAATAGATGACAGCAACCTTGATAACAATCTTAAAACAATTGATGTAGATTACAAAGATATATTTCCAAGGGTGGGTCAAAACGAAAATTTAGAGCTTATATTTCAAATTATAGCTTTACTATTTGAGTTAATACTTAGTTAAGTTTAGCTATAATTTTTTCTTCTGTTATATACCCTGTAACATATTTATTTGGTGTTACATCAAAAGCAGGATTTTTTACTTCTGTCCAATCGGGCATTATTTTACATTTATTTATAATAGATAACTCTTCTCTACCTCTTTCCTCGATTTTAATTTCATCTCCCCTATCTATTGTTTTATCAAACGTACTTACTGGTGCTGCAACATAGAAAGGGATATCATTTTCATATGCTAAAACTGCTTTTTCATATGTCCCAATCTTATTTGCAAAGTCACCATTTTTTGCAATTCTATCTGCACCAGTTATCACCATATCGATTCCACCTTTTTTCATAAAATATCCTGCTGCGTTATCAGCAATTACAGCATGATCTATTCCTTCTTGTTTGAGTTCCCAATCTGTCAACAATCCTTGACAACGCGGACGTGTTTCGTCTGCAAATACAAAAAACTTTTTACCTTTTCTATGTGCAACATAAAAAGGAGCCAGAGCTGTACCCCAATCAACTGTTGCAAGGGCACCAGCATTACAATGTGTAAGGATTTTCATATCATTTTTTATTAGTTTTTCACCGTTTTTTCCTATTCTATGGCATCTATCTATTATATCCTCTACATAATTATTTGCTAAATCTAAAGGATCTTTACCTTTTTTGATTTTATCAATCATGTAATCAATTGCATAGAAAAGATCATATGCAGTTGGACGTGTTTTTCTAAGAATGCTAGCTGTTTTTTCTATATTACTAGAACCAAGAACCATCCCATACACAGCTGCTGCACCAATTGCTGGTGCACCACGTACTACCATATCTTTTATTGCAAATGCGCAGTCTTTTACTGTTTTTGCTATAAAATAATCAAGTTCATATGGAAGTTTTCTTTGATCTATAAATACAATTTTGTTATCTTCAAACCATAGAGCTCTTTTATCTTCACCATTTATTTTCATAGTTTCCCTCATATGTCTTTTCAATTAATTTTTCTATTTCTTTTACATCTTTTCCAACAAATAACAATGCATTGTTTTTTATTCCAACTATCTTGCTATCTCTTAAAGTTTTTAAAATTTGTTTGATAAATTCTATGCTATTTATTGGATATTTTTTTTCTAAAATTGGTATTCCTTCCTTTATTTTATCTAGTATTTTTTCTTTATTTATTTGTACTACAATTTTTACATCTTTTCTAGCACGATGTATCATAAAATGAATTGATGTTTCTATTAGAGGTTCGGTTGTTCCCATAACTAAAAGATTGTTTTTTATTGGGTCATAATCAACTATTTCCAAAAGTTCCTTTCGTTTAATTTTAGAGTAGCTTTGTGCTAAACCATTTATAAGCATTCTTTTACCATATGTAAAACTTATAGTTGCTTTATTTTTTTCTTTTAAAATATCTTTTTCTTTTAGTGTTTTGCTTATTTTAAATAGATCTGTTATAAGTGGACAGTTTGTTTCTTCTTTTGAGGTATAAAATACTTGCATAGGTAAATTTTTTATTTTTTTATCTTTCATCTTTGAGTTTTGTAAGAAGAGAGTTCTTATTTATTTTTTCTATGATAAAATAATTTTTAGATTTTACATTTACATTTTTTATTTTTAAGTATCTGTATCTGTTCTTCAATTGAATCTATCAATTTGTCTTGTTTTTCTTTGCCTGTTGCATAACTTGGATCTAAAGGACTTTTGTGGTTGTAACCTCTTTTTTTCATTTCTTTTACAAGTTGTTCGTGTCTATTGTAAAGTGCTTTTAATTTCCCTTTCCATCTAAGTGTTTCTGGATGATTTGAATATCCTTTTTTATTTTTTATTATGATATTCCATAATGCATGTAGTTCTCTATGTTCTCCTAATAGATGGTTACGGCATAGTTTTTCTACTGAGATATCCCATATTCTCATGTTTAATCCATATTTTACATATTTAGTATTTTCCTGTATTTTTTAATATTTTTTATTTAGATCAAAGATTTGTTACAAATAACGTATTTTTTAGGAAAAAATTTAAATATTAAGCGTCCATTTTATTAGATAAAAAAAATAAAAATGTGTGATATATATGAAAAAAACAATTTTTGTATTAGCTACACTTGCAGTAACTTTTCTAATGGTTTCTACAGCTACTGCAGTTCCTTGCAGCAATAAAAAAGCTGTTGAAGAAAGTGATTTAATCAGCTTGGTAAAAGAAAAAATAAAAGAACAAAATGATGATCCCAATGAAGGTCACCCAAAATGCGGAGCTTTATTTGCTATACTTTGGCTTATATATTTAGTAGTTTTTAAGGGTTGGGTGCCACCTTGGCCCTATTAAGGTATATATAACTAAACCTAGTATAAATAAAGCTACGCCGAGGGGGAGATTCGAACTCCCGAGGGGACAAGTCCCCACGAGCTCTCCAGGCTCGCGCCTTACCGGGCTGGGCTACCTCGGCAAAAAAGTATTCAACGGTAAATAAAAGGCGGTATTAAGCTTTTTTCCAGAATGAAGGATAAATATCTTTTTTCATTATAACTTTTTCAAGTGTAGCACACAGTCCTTTTTCTTTTGCGACAATCTCTTCTGTGGAACAATCTGATCTTGCAATAGCTACTGCTTCATCTTTAAGTGTTTTTATTAAAACTAAATCATCTTTTTTGATATCCGAATCAATTTCTAATATTCCAGGTATCATCAAATTTGCGCCATGACAAATAGCATCTACAGCACTATCTGCGATAATTATTTTAGGTAAAAAATCAAGGATTTTATCTACTGGTTTTAAAATTTCTTTTAAAAACCCCCCATCTTTATCTTCTTTATAAAAAACCATTGCATCTTTCAAATCTTGAAGATAAATACTATCTTTTTCATGAATGTCCGCTACTCTTGTACGGCGTAATTCTACTAAATGTGCATTTGTTCCTAACTTTTTCCCGATGTCTACAACTAGAGTTCTTATATATGTACCTGATTCACATCCTACTTTAATTAATATGTCTCTATCTTTTATCTGTAACACATCTAGATAGTATATCTTTCTTTTTCTTTTTCTTCTTTTAACAGCAGATCTTACTGGAGGTAGTTGTTTAATTTCACCTACAAAATTTTTGCATGTTTCTCCTATCTTTTTTTTATCAACGTCTTTATGAAGTTTCATCAAAGCTATGTATTCTTTACCTGCTGGTAACAAAAATTGAAGAATTTTTGTGGCATTTCCAATTCCTATTGGAAGAACACCTGTTGCCCTTGGATCAAGAGTTCCACTATGACCGATTTTTTCTGTTTCTAATATTTTTTTTATCCAACCGTCAACCTGATGAGAAGTAGGACCACGTGGTTTATCCAGATTTATTATGCTATTTTCTAATAAATCTTGTATACTTTTTTCCTCTGGTTTTTTTCCATGTTTTTTATTTGTTTTAGTTTTTTTTAAAACAAGTCTTTTTTGTTTTTTATCAAATGGAAGTAAATGTTTTTCATTCATATTTATCTACTGATATTAAAAGATGTTACTAAAACTTTTTACTTTGATATTTTTAAAATAATTTTTTCTGCTATCTCATCTGGTTTTTTTTCACCTGTGTCTATTACAATATCATATATTGATTTATCATCTAAATCGATATTGTAGTATTTTTTATATCTTTTTTTTTCGCTTTTCTCACGTTTTATTATCTCCTTTTTCCTTTTTTCAAAATCACCGTCTTCTCTTTTTATAATTCTTTTAGTACGAATATTAATATCTGCATCTAAAAAAACCTTCAAAGCAGAAATATCATTTTTATATGCAAGCCATCCTGCAAGTCTTCCTTCAAGAAGTATGTTATCTTTTTTTAATATCTCAATTTGTTTTTTATCAAGTTCTTTATCTATTTTACTGTTTTCTTCGCAGTATTTACCAAACTCTTCAAGAGTCATATTATATTTCTCTGCTTCTTTTCTAAAAAACTCTCCAGAATATACATAATTTAGATTTTGTTTTTCTTTTAGAATTTTTGCTACAGTTGATTTACCGCTACCCGGTGTTCCACTAATTGTTATGGTGGTCATAAAGATACCTTTTGATAAAAATTATTTTAAAACTTTAGGTTTAATTCTTTTTTTTATGTTTTTCCACCAGTCAGACCAACTTATGTATTTTAAACCTTGTCTTATTATTTGACCTATTGCTATTGAGAAGATAAAATATAACAATATCCATGCTTGACCAAAATCAATCGGTTTATTGAAAAACGATACGGTTTCTGCCCATGGAACAGAAAAATAATAATGTGGAAGACCAGCAAGAAAAGAACGTAGCCACATAAATATTGGCCATATGAATATAATCAAAAAGATCATCGGTTTCATCATTCCACTTGATGCTTCTGTTTGTTTTTTCATCATTTCAGGTTGCATTTTCATAAGTTTGTTTACTTTGTTTGTATTTCCTTCTCTTCTTGCCTTTTGCATTTCTTTTGAAAATGCTTTTTGTATTTCTTGTGCTTCGCCCATCTTAATCCAATCAGTGAAAAAATTTGTTAGAGTCGATGATAAAAATACAACAATAAGTCCTGCTAGAAATAACGTTATTATAGGATATTCTCCACCAAAACCAATCAATGGATAAAATACTGTATTGCCAAAAGCGATCATAGCTATTTGTATAGCAGGTTGAGAGAATACAAACATCATCAGAATCATCATTAATAAAAGCAATAACATATTGCTTCCTTGTGCTTTGCTATCCATTTTCCTAGCCATTTTAATTACCTACTTTTTTCTAAATAAATTTATACTATATTTACTTTAACACAGGACTTGCTTGTTTTACAGCATCATCGATTTTATTATCATGATTCTTAACTATTTTTACTGTGGATCTGCTTAATGTTGCATAAGACATTGCTGCAGCACGGTTAATCATTTGATGTTCCTCAATTTCTTTTAGACCATCTGGATCTCTATTTCTAGATGTATCTTTTTTACGTCGGTTAAATATTTCTTTTGAATCTGCTTCTACAACAACTATAGATTTTGGTTTAAGTTTTTTTAATACCTCTTCTGGAAGACCCGGCATATATCCTTGAGGTGTCTTTATTGTACAATGTGTGTCAAGTATAACGTTTCCCATATTTGCTACTTTTTCAGCAGATTTAATCTGCAGTTCTTTTTGCCGATCAAGAGTTAGTTTTCTCATATCGTCTCTATCTTTTACATAGCCTAACTCTTTTGCGATATCTACCATAACTGTTCCAAAAGTTACAAATTCTATGTCCATTCCCTCCGCTGCTTTTTTCATAACCGTAGTTTTTCCTACACCAGGGATTCCTGTAACAACGATAACTCCCAAAATTCATCACCTAACTATCTGTTTATTCGTTTCCAAAGAAACCACGGAGTACTGGATGCATTTCCATAGCTTGTTCTTTACCAATTTGTTCATACAGTTGAATAATAATACTAACTGCCAATAGTACACCTGTCCCATTTACCATACCTATTGTCCCTATCATATCTGCAAAACCTGCAAGTGCTCCTATTGTTGCTCCACCAATTACAGTTATTACTGGTATGTATCTTTCAAGAACTTTTCTTAACACTCTTGGGTCGCGTCTAAAACCAGGTATTTGCATACCACTACTCTGAATTTGTTTTGCTACATCAGAAGGACCCATATTAGTTGTTTCAATCCAGAATTTAGCAAAAAGAATAGAGCCAATAATTAAAACAGACATATAAATTATAACTCTAAGGGCATATTGAATAGAACCATGCATGGCGTCCCCCCCAGCAAGTATTGGCATAAGCCAGCTGTTCACACCTGATGGGCTACTTAGATACCATGCTCCACCTGCTATAGCCTGGGTGCTACCCCCTGCAAAATCAAATTTTCCTATCCACCATTGTCCTCCAAGTAGTGGTATTGAATTACCTGCCCTCCATAATAACATTGCAAACATGTTAATATTTGCCAAGAGTGCAGAAACTAAAATTACGGGTATAACCGAAGCATAAAGCAGTCTAATTGGATAACGTCCTCGTGCTCCACGTACTTTATCATGTGCAAGAGGAAGTTCAATTCTACTTGATTCAACATATACTACAAACAAAAATATAGTGATAAAACCAATTAAAGGTAAAATAGCGTTAGAGTAATTTTCTCCTCCAAGAAATATCTGCTGATATCCGCCACCTATCAGCTGATTCAAATTATAGTTTGAACCAAGATATATTGTACCTGGTATTACACCAGCAGGAGGATTGTTTACAGTCCATTCTCCCCATCCTCCGCCTTGAACGGGTAACCAATTAAAAAGACCAGTAAAAATTGCTTGTGATACACCTGCAGCAATAAAAAGTGAAACACCTGAACCGATACCCCATTTAGATATAAGTTCATCCATGAAAAACACAAGAAGTGCACCCATTACCAGTTGGATTACAATAATCGTTCCTGCCCATTCACCAACCATGCCTACAAAACCCTCACTCGGTTGTAGATAGCCAAATATCTGAGGTATTGCTTCTACAAAAATCATTACAATTACTAGAATTTTTTGTGTACCTTGATAGATAGCTTTATCTTCTTTTTTTTGAAGATCAAGATTAATTATTTTTGCACCAACAAATAACTGTAGAATAATTGATGCTGTAACGATAGGGCCTATTCCAAGGTGCATAATCGATCCAGATGCACCGGCCATAATGAAACGATATTGT
This sequence comes from uncultured Thermoplasmatales archaeon, assembly GCA_964481275.1. Classification (GTDB taxonomy): domain Archaea; phylum Thermoplasmatota; class E2; order DHVEG-1; family DHVEG-1; genus CAYZTD01. The sequence continues at coordinate 25,342 of CAYZTD010000009.1, read as the reverse complement.
TCAAACATATCAATTGTTACAGTAGAAAGCCCGTAAATCATTACATTTGTAAGTATAAAATAAAGTATTAAACAAAATAGAGTCCAGAGTATTTTAGTTCTAAAGTTTACGTGTCCTTCTGGTTTTGTAACAGCAGGCCATCTCTCAATAAGAGGTTTTAATTTGTGTAATCTGCTCTTCTTTTCTTCTGCCATCTTTTAAACCCTATATCTTAATGCTTTTAATTATTATTCTTTTTTTTCTGTTGGTTCTGGTTCTTCTTTAGATTTTTCCTTTTTTGGTAAAACTACTTCTCCACCTTTCTTTTTTATTTTTTCTAATGCTTTTTTAGAAGCACTGTCAACATTAACTTTAATTTCACTATCTATGTTGCCACTACCAAGAAGTTTATCATATCCTTCTTTTTTAAGATCAATATTTTTTTTATCTGGAAATTTTTCTTCTAGTTCACCTATGTTTATTGTTTTTACTTTTTTTACTGTACCTTGCGGTCTTTTGAATCCATGTTTTCCGAAATGATCAGGCATATTTTTTTTCATATACATGTATCTATGTTTTAAAAGACCAGCGTTTCCACGTCCGCCTTTTAAACCGGCTCCACGACCTGCTTTTTTTCCTCGGCCGTGGGTCATTGAACCACGGAATTTTTTAGTTTTTTTTCGTGCCACTTTACTCACATTCCTATTACTTTTTATATTTCTAGGTCGAAAGCAGATAAGATAACCTATTATTATACTTTCGGCTGATTTTTAATGATGGTATGTTTTATTTTAATTTTTATCTATTTTTGCTTATCTATTTTTTCCTAATAAAAATTTTTTATTTTTTCCTAAATCTATAAAAAAATCAGCAACTTCTATTAATCTATGTGAAGTTGTATTTTTAAATGCAATTACTTCTGTTCTGCAACCTAGACTTTTTGCGTGTTCTAATAGATCTGAGAAATCCCCGTCTCCACTTACAAGGACTATTGTGTCTAATTTTGGGGCTAGTCTCATAACATCCATTGCAATTCCTACATCCCAATCTCCTTTTTTTGCGCCTCCATAAAAGACTTGTAAATTTTTTGATTTTATTTCAAATCCCATATCTTCTAAAGCTTCGTAAAATGTTTTTTCATCTTTTTCATCTGCTTTTATTACATAAGCTATTGCTCTTATTATTTTTCTATCCGCTGTTGCTTCTTTTAAAATTGTTTTAAAATTTACTTTTGATTTGTATAGATTCCTTGCAGAGTAGTACATATTTTGTACATCTACAAATACACCTATTCTTTGATCTTTTTGTCTTGATTTTATCATTTTTTACCTTATTTTTTTGTTTTTGTCATAACAAGCTAGTATTTAATTATTTGTTAGTTTCTATCCTTAGAAGAGTTACTTTGTAATTTACAACTTTTTTATTATGAAATTCATAGGTGTGTTTTATTGGAAAAATATAGTTTTTTTTAAAATTTATTTCTCCTTTTAATGATTTTATCATTTTTTCAATAAAAGGTATTGTTTCTGTTAAGTGTAATGTATAGATTTTTTTACCAAGTTCAAATGCTTTTTCTATAAATATCCTATCTCCTTTTCTATTTGTTTTTTGCGCTCCAAAAGGGGGGTTCATAATTACTGTATCTGCTTTCGTGTTTACATCTTTTATATCTTGAGTTATATAATCTATTTCAAATTTGTTTTCTTTTGCATATTTTTTTGCTATTTTTATCGAGGTTTTATCTATATCTATACCTGTTACTTTTTCCGCATCTGTAATATATGTTCCAACTGAAAATATACCTGTTCCACAACCAAGATCAAGTATTTTTTTATTTTTTATGTCGTTGAACTGATGTGCTATAAAAATTATATCTGCTGCAATTTCAGCAGGTGTTATGTATTGTTCAAGTATTGGTGAAGGTTTTTTGTAATCTGGTATTTTTTGTAGAATTATTTCTAGGTTTTTCTTTTTCATTTTGTCTTTTGCATCATTTAATCAAATTTAAAAGTTTTAGTAGTAAATTTTATTTGCTATATCTTGTTTTACCCATTTCTGTTTGGGCTGGTAGATCAGCTCGGAAGATCGCTTCCTTGGCATGGAAGAGGCCTCGGGTTCAAATCCCGACCAGTCCATACTTTTTATCCGAGTTAGAAAAATCTAGTTAGCTGTATATTTGCCCCATATATGGGGTGCTGGGCCAAATAAACTCATTATTCTTCCAGCAAATTTTTCTCCATTCTCAAAAAGGAATCCTATAATTGGTGCTTTTTCTTCATCTAGATTTTTAATTGATCCTATAATTATTGAATGACTGCAATATGCTACAAGTGTACCTATTTTTTCCCTCTCTAGGTTGTATATATTACAATAAATTATTTTGTGGTTATCTTTGTCATTGTATACTCCTGCAAGATAAGAATAAACTTCATAATTCCATTCTTCATTTTCTTTAAAAAGCCTCCCTAGTCCACCTAAAATAGTTCCGTCATATTCATTAAAAGACGGTTTTGTAAGTTTTGATATATTCTCTTTTTGCATAGCTTCTTTATCAAAAGATTTTTCTTCCAGAGTTAAGGCACCTGTAACTGGTGTTATAATAAATATCATGCATATAGCAATTAAAACTATACCTTTTTTCATATTTCCCCCTTTTTTATGATATATTATGCAGAATTAAAAAGTTTTGCTAAGTAATAAAATATTATTTTTTCCCACAATAACATTTATATATATAATTTATATATTATTATACAGTAGTTTCATATAAAATTGTATTATTTTAAGATAGAAGCTAATAAGGTAGATAAAAATGATGAGAACAAAAGTAGTAAATGATTCAACTGACTTAGTCCCTCTTCTAAGGGCTTTTAACAATCCAACTAAAAAAGAAGTATTCCGTGAACTTTTGCAAGGTTGGAAACCTCTCAGTGAAATCAAAGAGAAATATGGAGATGATGGGGAAGACGCACTTGAATTTTTTGATAAAATGAAACTTGTAGAAACAAAATGGACAACTCCTGAAGATGGAATCGGCGGCAAACCCCAGAAAAAATATCGTTCGTACTATTCTGCGTTCAATATAAATATTTCATGTCCTGTAAATGAAATAAGTGAAATTTTTACTGTAGCATCCTTAAATCCCAAACAATTTGAAAAACTTGAAGATGATATCTATGAATACATTGGTGAGAACGGTAAATTTGGAAATATGGTTGCAGAAAATTTTAATTTATCTAACCTGGCATTAAAAGGTCTTGTAAAGCGCAGTAATAAATTTTGTTATAAAGGTCTAAAACTTAGTAGAAGAGATGAATAAAACTCTCTTTTTTTAAATATTGTTTTAAACAAGTTATTACATTCTTTTTCTTATTAAAATATGAGTTGGGAAATTATCATTCAAGCATTCTGGGTTATTCTTCCTGCATATGTTGCAAATGCAAGTGCAAAACTTTTTGGTGGTGGAACCCCCCTTGATTTTAATAAAAATTATAAAGATGGAAAACGCATACTAGGAAATGGAAAAACATGGAATGGATTAGTTATAGGAGGATTAATTGGAATTATTGCTGGATTTGCAATGGCAGCAGCAGCTCCTTTGATAAATCAAATACTTTTAGAAAATAATGTTGAAACACTCAGTGTAACAAATTTTGAAGGTTTTCCTTTAATGATACCTATTATTGCAAGTATTTCATACGGGGCATTATTCGGAGACATAATCGAGAGTTTTTTTAAGAGACGTCGTGATATTAAAAGAGGAAAAGATTGGATTCCATTTGATCAACTTGATTTTATTATGGGTGTTTTGTTTTTTAGTTTTCTAATGTCTGGTTTTTTATATGTTACCAATCTAACAAATACAAACTGGTTTTTCCAAAACATAGGGTTGTGGCATATTTTATTTTTACTTTTAGTTACACCTTTTTTTCACATTCTTTCAAATTTTATACATAAAAAGATAAATAAAAAGGTGCAAAACAGGAAATAAGTTTTTTAAGTATTAATATTCTTTATATAATTGAAAAATGTGTAAAAATAAAAAAAATCAAATGAACGAAGAACTTCAGAGATGGCTAGAAGAAGCTAAAGGAAAAGTTGAAAAAGGAAAAACATCAGATAAAACTTCTAAGAAAAAACCTAAAGGCATGTGTCAAATATGCGGAGAGAGATCAGCTGAAGCCGTTTGTATAAAATGTGGTAGATATGTTTGCAAATCTTGTTATTTTAAATTGATTAGTGTATGTAAAAAATGTGTTCCAAAAGAAGTTGCAAGTAAATGGGATGGAACAAAACCTAATTGGGAAGAAGAATTAGGTGTTGATTGGGTAGAATGATAGATTCTTATAAATTTGGAAATATTATTGTAGATGGAAAAAAATATACTTCAGATTTGATTATTTTTCCTGATAAAATAATTGATAAATGGATTAGGAAAAAAGGACACAGATTAAATCCCGAAGATGTTAATGATATAGTTAAATACAATCCAGATCTTTTAATTATAGGTAAAGGTGCCTATGGTTTCATGAAAATACCAACTAAGACAAAAGATTTTTTGAAATCAAATAATATAGATTTTATTGCGTTAAAAACAAAAAAAGCTTGTAAAAAATTTAATGAGTTATCAAAAGAAAAGAATGTTGTCGCTGCTTTTCATATCACATGTTAGAAATCTAATATCTTATTTTTTTGTTTTTTTATTTCTTTTTCCTTCTAGATAAAGACTTAACATGGATCTTGCTGTACGCCAGCTGCTAGGATATATGGGAACTCCTGCTGATTTTAAATCAAGAACAAGGTCTTCATATTCACGTCCACCTACCCATGTTGCAAGAATTGGTTTTTTATAGGTTTCGTGATATTTTCTCTCCCGAATCATCTTTAGAATAGCTCCAGTGAATTCTTCTGGTCGTGCATATCCTCCATGTACAGATGCAACAATTACACCATCTATATTTTGGTCTTCAAGTAGATATCTTGTAACTGCTTCATATCTGTAAAAACCTGCATCTGCTACTAGATCTACTGGGTTATTTGGTTTTACAAGTTCAGGTAATATTTTATCTATTTTTTTGTATGTTTTTTTTGATAATTTAGGAATCTTAAGACCATTTGCCTCGCAAGCATCTGTAAGAAGTATTCCAAGACCGCCACCATTAGTTATTATTCCTATCTTGTTTCCCATAGCAGGAGGTTGACCGGCAAGTGCCTTTGCCATATCAAAAAGCTCTACTACATCTCTACATCTGATACCTCCAGCTTGTTTTATAGCAGCGCTATATATCTTATCTGAACCAGCCATACTACCAGTGTGCGATGCTGTTGCTCTTGCTCCCGCTTTGCTTCTTCCTGCTTTAACTACAAGTACTGGCTTATCACAGGCATAGATTGAATTCATAAATTCTCTTCCATCTTTTACAGCCTCGATATAGAGTCCAATAACTTTTGTATCGGAATCTTGAGCAAAATAGTCTATGAGATCATCGTCATCGATATCTATTTTATTTCCAACTCCTATTATCTTTGAAACTCCCATATATTCATTGTTAGCAAGATATATCATACCTATTCCAAGTGCTCCGCTTTGGCTTATCAAAGATACATTTCCTTTCCTTGGGTTTCCATATACAAAAGAGGCATCAAGACCAATTGATGCATTCTTATATCCCATAACATTTGGTCCTAAAACATTCATCTCTTTTTTTTCGACTATTTTTTTCAGCTCCTCTTCTAACTTATTATTTCCAACTTCTGAAAAACCAGAAGAAATAATTATTACATTTTTTACATTTTTTTGGACACATTCTTTAAGGATTTTTGAAACAATTTTTGCTGGAACAGATATCAAAACAAGGTCTATTTTATCTGGTACTGCTGCAATTTTAGAATAACATTTCAAACCAAGTATTTCTTTTTCATGAGGATTGATTGGATATAACTTGCATTCATAGTCTGAAATTAGTATATTTTTTACTGCGGCGTGTCCGATTTTTCTAGAATCTCTTGATGCACCTACAACGGCAATGCTTTCAGGTTTGAAGAATTTTTCAAGTTTATGTGACATATAAATTCCTGTATTCGATATTATTACTTAAATATGTTTTAAATATTTTTTTTAGTTTTTTTTAAACGTTAGTTTCAAAGATTTATTTTTTTTGAATTTTTTTGTAAAGTTTTACAAAAAATTTAAAATAAATTAAACAATTCTCTATTATGTTGCTTGGGATGCAAGAGAAAAATAAAAAATTATTGTTAAACTTAATTATACTTTTTTCTATAGCCTTTTTTATTGCAATTCTTTTTGTTCCTATTACTTCTGTTAATTATTCAGATGTTTTAGAAAAAAATGGATATGAAAATCCTAATTTATACTGGAAATATGAACAAGCTCTTCTTTTAAGAAAATATAGTGTTTATAATAAAGATGATAACCCTTCTGAATACCATCGATATTCAGATGAGTTAAATCTTTTTAGCTTTGAGATCGGAGATAAAACTCTTTCAGATAGTTTTACTGAATTTTCTTTCTATAGAAGCTATTTTTCTAACAGAGATAATCCTTTTTCAATGTTTTTATCTGGTATATTAAGTATTCTATTTGTTGTTTTTGGAATAGCTTTTTTTTCTTATTTTTGTTATAATGGATTTAAAAGTATCAATGTTAAAAAAAGCAATTATTTTTTGTATCTTGGTATTTTATATATAGTTGCGTTTACTTTTTATTGTATTATATCTTACTATTTTTATGATTTTATGGATGTAAAAAATTTGGGATATACAGATGTTTTTACATTTGAGTATGGTTTTTATATCAATATTGCTATTATTATTTTATTTTTCATAGCATTTTTTATACAACAATATTTTTTAGTTTTTCCAGATGAAAAAATAAATTAATCTTTTAAAAAAATAACTTTATATTATTTTATATATTCTTTCATTATCTTGATTATTTCCTTACTTGTTTTCGCTTTCCTATATCTTTCTAGGGGTTCTTTATTCATCTCTATAAAATGTGGGCTCCACTTGTATAATTCAAGAATTTTTTTAGCATAGTCTTTTTTGTTTATAATATACAAAGCTGCTGCAAATGCTTCTAAAGTTGTGAGTTTAAAAGGTTTACCATAATTAACAGGATTTACAGCTACGACAAAAGGTAAAGCACGGGAATAATTTTTTTTATCAAGATATTCAAAACTATTTTCTGCATTTTTCCATGAACAGTCAACAGCTAATATACCTTTTTTTATAGCTATATCTGTATCCTCTGGTGACAAACTTTTTTTAGAAAAAGGATTTAGAAGAATAGCGTCTCTAGGTGTTTTTCTAATATTTGATTCAAGTTTTACATAGTCAAACTTAGCAAGTTTTCTAGCACTACATTTTTTAGGATCATCCTCTGATGCATGATATACAAATAGTTTTAATTTATCTTCTTTCATGATATCTCAAAATCAAAAACAAAATGACTTATACCTGGAGCATAAGATTTAACATTTCTTATATCTAAAAGCTTTATTTCTCTATCAATTTTTTTAACTTTTCGTTTGAACTTTTTAGCTATATCCTCAATAATAGTTTTTTCAGGATATTTTTCATGGAAATGAATAATCCCTTTTTTATTTTTAAGACAGTTTATAGCTTTTAAAAAAAATTTTTCTGTACCACCAATATATCCCATAATAATTCTATCTGCAATATTTTCTGGTGCAATTTCTCTATTGTCACCTTTTAAAGACTCAACAATTGATGTTATGTGATTTAAAACAATATTTTCTTTTAAATATTTGAATGCTACAGGATTTTTTTCACATGCAAATATTTTTTTAGGTTTACAAAAAACTGCTATTGGTAATGTAAAATATCCAATTCCAGCAAAAAAATCAATTACAGTTTCGTTTTCACAAGAAATCTTTGACATATTTATTCTTTCGCTCATGTTACCAGAGGAAAACATTACTTTTTGCGGGTCAAGTTTAAAAGAAATACCATTTTCCTTATGAATTGTTTCAGTGTCATGGGATCCATAAATAACTTCTACATTTGGTTTTCTAAGATCTCCAGTAATTCCTCCTACATCATTTAAGACAGTTTTACAACCTAGAATATTAGAATAGCTCTCACCTATGACTGTATCATATTTTCTTAATTTTTTGTCTAATTTAATTATTAGAACATCACCATTTTTTTCCCACTTATTTGGTATAACTCTAATATACTCTCCAGGAATTTTATTTTTCAAACTTTTTTTAATTTCTTTTGTTGGCGTTAAAACCATTATTTTTCTATAAATGTTAATACTTTAAATAATGTGTCCAATACTCTTTTTATTAGGTTTTACATTTCCATCTTTAAACTATGAATCTTTTTCCTTATACACCTCGCAAAAATCAAACAGCGATAATGCAAACAATAAAAAGAATACTAAATGAAAAAAAAGATATAGTTTTCGAATCAGGAACAGGATCTGGAAAGACTATATGTACGCTTTCTTCTACACTTGAGTTTGCTATTGAAAATAATAAAAAAATAATTTATACTACAAGAACGAACGCTCAGCAAAGACAAGTTATAATTGAGTTAAGAGAGATAAGAAAGAAAAATAAAGATTTAAAAGAAGAAATTTTTGGAGTTGGATTGCAAGGCAGATCAAATATGTGTATATTTGCAAAAAATAACCCTGATCTTTCTAACGGTACAGCTGAAGAATTGTCTAGATATTGCTCGAGAGAAAAAAAGAAAGCAAAAGATAATAAAAAGAAGGGATGCAAGTATTATCATGGTTTTTTAGATGAAAAGAAAAACAAAAAAGCTGTTAGTTTGTTCAAAGAGAAACTTCCTACAGCTGAAGAATTTATAGATTATTGCTCAGAAAAAGAGATTTGTCCTTATGAATTAAATAAACAATTAATAAGAGAATCTAAAGTTGTTGTTGTGCCATATATCTATGTTTTTGATCTTATGATTCGTAATATGCTTTTTGATTCAATGAGTTTTCCTGAAGAAGATATAATTCTTGTCGTGGACGAAGCACACAATTTACCTGATTATATAAGAGATTTATATTCAGCTGAGCTTAGCATGTACATGCTTAATAATTGTGTTATTGAATCAGAGAAATATGGTAACCCATCTATGATCGATGGCCGTTTTTCAGTTAAAAGTTTCTGTGAGACCTTGATTGAAATTCTTCGTGATCTGCGTGATACATATGTTTATTGTATTCTTGAGGATGGTATTAGAAGAGGGGGGGTAAAACAAAATGATGCATTCATTCCAAGTCATGAGTTTGAAACTGAGATTTTATCAAGATTAAAGATTACTAGTAAAACTCTTCATGATATAATAGGTGATTTAACAGCATATGGTGAAAAAATCCAGGAATATAGAGAAAAAGAAGGAAAACTACCCAGATCTTACCTTCATAAATTAGGTCTTTTTTTGGATTTTTGGATAAGTCTTGAAATGGATCAATATTCAAAGCTTATAGTAGATGCAAAAAGTGGTAAAAATCCTAGAATAGAAGCATATTGTCTGGATCCCTCAGTTGGAACAGATATTCTTTCTGATTTTCATTCATCTCTTCATATGAGCGGTACTTTAGAGCCTCTTGAAGAATACCGTGATTCTATAGGGCTTTTTGATTTAACTGAGCTTGTTTCTTATCCTTCTCCTTTTCCTAAGAAAAATAGAAAAATTTTATTTGTTCGTGATGTAACAACAAAATATTCTGATATACTAAAAAATGATGATATACTTGATAGGATGGTTAAATATTTAGAAGATATCTGTAGTTCTTTTCCCAAAAATACTATGGTTTTTTTCCCTAGTTTCAATGTTATGAATATGTTTCGTAGGAATAATTCTTTATCAAATCTTAAAGGATATGTATATTTTGAGGAACAAAAGATGTCTCAATGTGCACTTATGAATCTAGTTTCTGATTTCAAGGAACATGGTAATAACAATTTAGAGAGCGCAGCACTTTTTAGCGTGATGGGTGGTCGTATATCTGAAGGTATGGATTTTCCTGCAGAAGAATTAGAAATAGCAGTACTTGTCGGAATTCCTTATCCTAAACCTACTGCTAGACAAAAAGGATTAAGACGTTATTATGATCTAAAATTTAACAAGGGATGGGAATATACTGTTGAGGCTCCTACTGCTAGAAAACTCTTACAGTCTATAGGACGTCTTATAAGAGATGAAAATGATCGTGGTGTTGCAGTAATACTTGATAAGAGAGCAACTAGATTTAAAAGATATATTAAAGATATCAAAGAATCAAAAAATTTATCAGAAGATATTAGAAGTTTTATGAAAAAATAATTTAGAAATTTTTTTAAATCTAGTTTTCACCTAGATACATCGATCTTTTTTGTCCTATATCTGAATCCCAGATAAAACCCCAGTCTTCTTCACTATTTTCTCTTCCCACCTCAATATTTTGTATAAAATTTTTGACTTGAGAATCCATTAGATCTGCAGAGTGAACTAGCATTGCTTCTATCGTTTTTGGCATACGGGGGCTTCCAAATTCATATTTTCCGTGATGGCTTAGAATTATATGACATAATTTATTTTCCAAATCTATATCAAATTGATTATTATTTTTTCTTATTTCATCTATTTTTTCTCTTATCCATCGATCACCCATGACAATATGTCCGATGAAATTTCCTTCACCTGTTTTATCTATTGTAGCAGTAGTATTATATTCTTTTAGTTTACCTATGTCATGTAGTATAGCTCCAGTTATTACAAGATCTTTATCTATTCCTTTATACATCTCACATAGATTTTCACAGAGCCTTGCAACACCTACGGTATGTTCGAGATTTCCACCTGCATAGTTATGATGATGAGTCATTGCAGAAGGACTTGTTGAAAACTTTTCAACAAAATCTTTGTCATCAAAAAATGTATTAAGTAAGGTATTTAGTTGTTTGTTTTTTATTGATTTTATATATTTGTTAATTTGATCTGTTAATTTTTTAATATAATTTCTATCAAGAGATGGTAAAAAATCATCTATATTATATTCATCTGGGCCACATCTTCTAATACCACCTGCTTTTTCACTAATTGAAACCTGCGGCATATTTGCATATATTTCTACATTTCCCTGACGAACTTGTATTACATCTCCTACTTTGAAGCTGTCATAGAGCCTTTTAACTCGTTCTTTGTTTTCCCCGCCCCAGAATTTTACATTTATTTCACCTGTTTTATCGTTAACAATTAAGTTAAACCAGGTCCCTCTTTTGTATGGCCTTGGTGGGTTTTTTATTTTCACCGCAAATAAATCGTTTACTATATCTCCTTCTTTTAGATTTTCTATGTATTGTTCTTTATTTCTTTTACCTGTATCTGCTTTTATCATGGTTTGTTCATCCTTTTTTTTCTGATATTTATAAAGATCTGACATATGTAAGCCTCCTAAGTTATATGAAATCAATTTCTGTCTTTTTTTATGATGTATTGGTATATATCTTTTTCCTTATAATATGTATCAAAAATCTGTTGATTTGTTGTTTTATCTTTTATATTTTTGTTATATGGTGTATTTTTTACCTTCTTTTACCATATATGTTTTTTTATCTAGTTTTTTAAACATATCTGGATGTTCTGTATGAATTGGATATAATTTCTTAGGATTAATTGTTTTTATCATACTCATGAGATCTGCACCATTGATATGTCCGGAGCAATGTGATTGAATAAAATCCATATCAAAATGCATAATCCAATTGATCATTCTTTCATATGATATTTCCATTTCTTCGTTAAATGGTTCCGAGAGAGAATGTATGTACTTTCCTTTTTCAGGTTTTAAATCCACAAGCATGTTTAGATACCAAAAATTTAAAACGACAATATAGTCTTGTGGTTTTTTTCTTATCTCTTCAGCTGTTTTTATATTTGGATAATTAAGTCTTTTTTTAATATAATAATCTGTGTAATCTTCATCAATATATGTTCCAGTAAGCCTTTTTGGTTTTAAAATTAGAATATTTTCATCTTTACTATCTGGTGCATTTAATTTTTTATCTTTATGATATCTTTCTAGATAACATGCGTGTTTGAAACTTATTACTAGTTTTCTATTAAGAGCTTTAGCTATGTTATAAAAAGTTGTAAATCTATCTACATCTTTAAAATTAAAATCTACAACAGATAATTTTTTATTATTTTCAAGAATTTTTTTAGATTTATTATATACTTTTTCTTCAGATTCATTGGTTCTACCTGAATCAATTCTTGTTCCTTCTGTGATCATAGCAATTGGTTTTTCTTGGACTGCTTTTTCTATGAAATCTTTTGTTAAATGATTATGTCTTCCATGTACTCTCAGATCACCGGTATATATTATAGTACCTTCTGAGGTATATATATTAAATCCATATGCCCCTGGGACGCTATTGTGTACCATAAATCCATTTGCTAAAAAACTTGAATAACCCGGTACTTCAAAATCATATACTATAGCATTCTTCTTATTATATTGGATCGATTTAATTGGTGAAAAAATTAGTTTTTCAGATAATATCTTTTCAATTTTTTTTATAAAACATTCTTTTTCTATTTCATCACCTTTATTACAATTTTTTAAAAAATTTAGGATTTTCAGCATCATATTTTTACTTGGATAATGTTTACCTTTTGTATAATGGGTAATATGTATTTTTTCCTTCTGAAAATCCCATGTAGATATTTTCATCCTGTTTAGAGCATCTTTTAGATATGCTCCATTAAAAGGTATTAGTTCTATTCTTTCAATTGTGCTTTTTTTGTTTTCGTTAAGATGTTTTTCTAATTTTTTTTGTTTCGCTTTAGAACCAAACCCTATTTTTTTACTAAATAACTTAAGAGAATCGTTATCTGTTATATTCAGATGATATGCTTTTCTTTTAGAAACCGGCTCAGTAAATTCATAAAGCCAGGACAATATGCCGAACCTAAGTAAAAGTAATTTTGTTTTGTAAATTATATCTTTACTAGTTGAAGTTAAAACAATGGTATGTGATCTAAAAGAACCTTCTGCATCATAAAGTCCTCTAATAAATGCAGATAACTCATCCAAGGGAACTTTGTGGACTATTTGGGGTATCTCCCTAGTATATGCTTTTGAAAATACATTGGGTGATATTTCATAAAATAACCTTCCAATGTATGTTGATAAATGTAAGATATAAGTATGTTTTTTCAGTATTTTTCCATCTAAGTTAAACACCGATCTTGCAATATTTTTGTATATTTCTAGATTTGATTTGTCCTTATCTCCTATTTCTAAATAAGGGGATTTCTTACTTTTAACATCCCAACTACCATCACCTATAACATAACCCAGTAATTGAAGTAATGGTTTAGATGTTTTTTTTGGAATTTTCATATCTCTTTTATAAGTAACAAATTTTTTTGAAAATAATTCTTTATCGATGTCTAATTTTTCTAATATTTTATGCAATTTTTTTATTTCTATTCCATGTTTACCTAATTCAAATTCTCCATAAAATTTTGATAATCCTACTTCTTCTGCAAGTTGATTTTGAGTTAGTTTTTTTTCTTGTCTTGTTTTTTTAATAACGTCTAAACCTTTTTTTAATACATTTACTACTCTTCTGACTTCTAAATTTGGTAAATTTTGTTTTTTACCCATTAAACTCACTTTTTTATTTTGTATCAAAAAATCTCCTTTTTTCAATTCTTTTGCTTTTTTCTCAATGATATCTAAACCTTTTAAAACAAAGAATTTATGTTCGCCGGTTGATTCAATTTCTCCAAAACTTGTCTTGATTTTGTAAAAATTCTTTGCTATGTATTTACTTTTTTTCGCATAAGCATTTACATTATTCCCATTTTCAAAATCAATTGTGTTAATGTAACTTGATTCGCCAGCATCTTTAACTTTTACCAACTCTCCATCTGATAATTGTACAATAGTATCTTCTGCTAGGCAATGATCAACGTGAACGGGTTCTATTTCTAAATCATCAATTTTTACTTTATCACCTGTCCTGAATGTATTAAAAGTTCTTTTTACAGGGGGATCTCGATAATTAGATTTAAAAACCGGTCTTTTTTTAAAATCTAGGACTTCACTTTCAATCTCTCTTCTACTTTGTTCTTTTACTGCTTCTAAAATATATTTACATGTTTTTCCACAATATATTGGAATATCTTTATGAAGAAATGATATATAGTTTGCATGATCTGCATGTGCATGAGATAAAAAAACGCCTTGCACATCTGGTTTTTCAGATTTTATCCCTTGTTGTTCAAGTAGATCTTCTCTGTATATACCTCTAATGTTTGGTATTAGATTAAGCTCGAGAAAATCTCCAATACCATTTGCTGATCTCGGGTTTAAAAATTCTTCAAAATATTTTTCTCTTCTACCAAAGCTCATTCCGAAATCCAAAAATATCTTTGTGTCATTATCTTCAAGAAGTATCTTGTTTCCCCCAATTTCTTCTATTCCGCCATAGAATGTTAGATTTACCAGTTTTTATCACCGTAATATTTTTTGAAGTATAATTTGGTAAATAAACTTTTTTGCATAAAAATAACAATTTTTTAAAAATTTGGTGTAAAATTATTTTTTCTTATTCTCACGAGCAAGGCTACGTGCACGTTGGCCGACAACAAAAAGTTTTGCTATAAAAGTAATATCTCGAGCTTCTTCTTTATTTGACACTTGTCCAACAATCAACATTATTATCAATATATGTGTTTGATTTAATGCTTTTAAACTGTTGTTGTACAAATGTTACCAAAAGCTATATATTTTTTATAAACAATTCTTTTTACATGGGGTGGGACAAAAGATGTCAAATGAAAAATTAGAGTTTGAGGAAAAATATGGTATTAGTTCTATAAATGAACGAACTAAAAAAAGACCTTTAGGAATAACAATTCTTGCTATTTTAAACGTAATAGGGGCATTATTAAGCTTTGTTATTATTTTTGCAATCCCTGATTATTATTTATCTTTCCAGCTTATTTCAGCTGAGATATATCTTGGCATTATTCTTATTACTGTAGTTGTTAGTTTCATTCAATTAATAGTTGCATATGGTTTGTTAAAAGGAATAAGTTGGGCTTGGACTGCAGAATTTGCACTTGTCATAATAAATGGTGTGTTAAGTGGACTGGTTGCATTTATATTTGCTATAATCATTATTTTCTATCTTACAAGACCTCATGTTAAAGACTATTTTGATAAATAATAGCGTCATTTATCGAAACTAATAAAATATATGAAATTATATAAGTACTGCAAGGTGTCAAGTTTTATGACAAATATAAAAATCGATGACATGCTTGCAAAATACGATAAAAAAAATCTTACTATATGTACTGTTTGTTCTCATTCTAGTCTTCAAATTTTTAATGGTGCAAAAAAAGAAGGTTTTAAGACTCTAGGTATTTCTGTTGGTGAAAAACGTCGTGAATTTTATGATGCGTTTCCTTTAGGTAAACCTAATGATTTTTTAGTTGTTAAAAATTATAAAGATATTTTAAATCTTACTAAAGAATTACAAGAGAAAAATGTAATTGTAATTCCACATGGTAGTTTTGTAGAATATCTAGGTGCAAAAAATTTTTTAAAATTTAACCTTCCAACTTTTGGTAATAGAAATGTTTTGATGTGGGAATCTGATAGAAATAAAGAAAGAAAATGGCTTGAAGGCGCGGGTCTTACTATGCCTAAAGAAATTAAAAATCCTGAAGATATAGATAAACCTGTGATTGTAAAATATCATGGGGCTAAAGGTGGTAAGGATTTTTTTATAGCAAAGACATATGATGAATTTAAAAAACAAGTTGATAAAAAACAATCCTATACTATACAGGAATTTGTACTTGGCACGCGTTATTATCTACATTATTTTTACTCTCCTATAAATGATGGTGCATATAAACTTAACAAAGGAAGTTTACAACTTCTTAGTATTGATCGTCGTGATGAAACAACAATTGATGAAGTACAAAGACTTGGAAGTATTGCTGAGTTAGAAGAAATAGGAATTCACCCAACTTTTGTTGTTACTGGAAATATTCCTATTGTGTTGCGTGAGAGCCTTCTTCCTAAAGTCTTTGATATGGGAAAAGCTGTTGTAGAAAAATCATTGGATCTATTTGATGGAATAATAGGAAGTTTTTGTTTGGAGACTGTTGTTACTGAAAACTTAGAATTTAAAGTTTTTGAAATCTCTGCAAGAATAGTTGCAGGTACAAATCCATATATTTCGGGTTCTCCCTATTCTGAACTCATTCAACCAGATCTCTCTACAGGTAGACGTATAGCACAAGAAATAAAATATGCAAACAAAAAAGGGAAATTAAATTATATTCTAAGTTAATCTTTGAGAATAAAGTTTAATAATAATTAGTTATTTCTTTTATATGAAATAGGGATGTTAGATGCACAAATGTTCTATTCATATTTGTAAATTTATTTATGTTGTCCTCTATAGATTTATTCTCTATAATCATGCTAGATATGGTAATATATCATGAAAATTAAATTGAGTATTTCAGTTAAATTTGCGTTATTATCAGCTTTACTTTTAATTTTACTTGTTTTTACTTTAACTTATGTCAATATACGAGATCAAGAAGAGTATTTTGAAAACGTTAAATTAAAAGAACAGATGGAGATATATCCGCAAGCACTAGATCTTAAATTTGGTAATATGAGTTTTTTGAAAGATAGGAATTTAACAGCTAAATCAGTCGACACTTTTATAAAAAATAATCAGGATAAAGTATTGAGTTTTAATATTATTTTACCTGCTTATAATAGCACAGGAAACGATAACTCTCTCACTCTTAGAATATTTGAGTCAAATGATGATGAAAAAATAGGTAAGATTCCTAAATATAAAGAGGAAAATCTTTATTGTCTTGTGGAGCAACCGGATAGACCATATTATACGAGGTTAGGTGACAGCTATAATTATCTTTTGATATCTGCTATCCCCTCTGATACAGATTCGGAATCTTATATTGGTACATTTGAACTTATTATATCTATGGAAACTGATTTTATAGGTCAGCAAGCCAGATTAAATAATATTATTAACACCTCAATCTTTTTTCTTATTGCTATCGTGATTGCATTATTTTCTATAACATATGTTATAATTCAAAAACCTACCACTAGTTTAAGAAAAGCAGCTAACCTACTTGGCAAAGGAGATCTTAACACTCGTGTTGATATAAGATCAAAAGATGAATTAGGAGAGTTGGCTTCTACTTTTAATAAAATGGCAGGGGATTTAACAAAAAGCCGAGATAAAATTGAGGATTATAACCGCGTCCTTGAAAAAATTTTAGATCAGAAAGATGAATTTATAGGTCAATTAGGCCATGACTTGAAAAATCCTTTGCAGCCTCTAGTAGGACTTTTACCTATTCTTATCGAACAGGAGAAAGATCCAAATAAAAAAGAAACTTTGAAAGTCATGAATAAAAATGTTGAATATATGCGTGAACTTATTTTAGAAACTTTAAAACTAGCTAAACTCAGATCAGATGATATAAAGTTCAATTTTGAAAAATTACGTTTAAGAGATCAAGCCGAAAGTGCAATTGAATCACAAAGATTATCTCTAGAAAAAAACAATATTGAAGCTGAGAATAAAATAGATAAAAATTTCTATGTTAAAGGAGATAGATTACGATTATCTGAGGTATTCAAAAATCTTATTGATAACGCAACAAAATATTCTTCAAATGAAGGGGGAAAAATTGTATTAAATGCAGAAAAAGAAGAAGATATGATAAAGATATCTGTCAAAGATAATGGTATTGGTATGAATAAAGAACAACTTAGCCATATATTTGATGTTTTTTACAAAGCAGAAGAAAAAACAGAGGATGTTTATTCTAGTGGCCTTGGGCTTTCAATATGTAAAAGAATCATAGAGAAACATGGTGGAAAGATATGGGCGGAGAGTTCAGGTCCTGGGAAGGGCAGTACCTTTTATTTCACCTTAATAATGGATCACGAATAATCTGGACTATTATTGAAAATTAATAAAAGTGTTTTTCTTAATTTGATGTCTGTCTATTATATATTTTTCTTTTTTGCCTTTTTCCTTATATTTTTAAAAATTTTAAGTTTTTCACTTTTTTTAGGTCCATGAAACCAAAAAAACAATGGTATAATGATTGCTACTGTTGTAAACAATATTATACTTTGTATTGATCCTATCGTTAATCCTATTTTTTCCCCTGTTTTATAAAAAAAATCAGTTTGAATTACAAATAGTGTAAAAAGATATGATGCTAATACAAAAATTGCTAGAAACATGATATATTTATTAATCAATTTATTAAATCCATTTAACAGACTAATATTAGTATATGTTCTATTTTGTGTGATTCTTTTTATTATAGAATCAAAATCTAATATTTTTAGCCCCATCTCTACAAATATTAAAAATAATATAAAAAATATAACCAATTCATTAGAATTTATTAATGTAAATTTTTTAGTTGCATCTATTAATCCTTCTGTGATAATCAAAAAAATATAAAATGATAAAAGATTTAAACTGGAAAATAGAAAGGTTTTAACTTCTTTTTTTAGGATAGAAAATATGCTGACTATTGGTATCATTAGAAAAAATACCGGCATTCCAATTGTTGTAATAACAAAAGTTATTGCTTTTTCTAAATTTTTTTCTAAAAAAAGATATGATATATAGGTAGAAATTAGCAGAGCTATCAATATTATTTCTACGGCTAGAGTCATATATTCTTTTGTTCCATAATTTGAAGGGAGTTTTTTTGAAAAAGAAATTTTATATATCAAAGCACCTAAACTTATCCCTATTATAGTTAGAATAGATGATATTATCCAATATGGTAAATCAATAAAACTAATTGGAAATAAATCCATATAGTTGTTTAATCCATCTATACAAAGATATCCTAAAATAAAGATAAGTATTATTTGAAGTAATAATAGTTTTGAGTCAATTTTTTTTAACGTGACATCTGATATTTTTTCACCTCCTCCAATGGTGCTACTAATGGTATTGATGGATTCCAATCTAAAACCATTGCGCCTGTGTTTCTTAATTTTGATATATTGTTTTTTCTTTCAAAATCAAGTATTCTATATGCCACATTATCAATTTCATCATTTTCTTTTAAGAAATATTCTATATCTGTTGACGAAGGAGATAAAACCAACGTGTTAAACCCCATTCTAATTAATTTTCCTATCCCCTCAGGTATTGATTCATCGTTTTGCAAAGAACTAATGAAAATAACAAAAGATTTCTTGGGAAGCATATGAATAGATGCTTGGTTTATCATATTGTTAAATGTATATTCTCCATTTGCTTCTATTTTTACTAATTCTTCTAAAATCTTAAAAAGTTGTTTTTTCCCTGATTCCGGATAAACCCATGTGATTTTCCCTTCTTTTTTCCCATATGCAATAAGTCCTACTCTATCTCTTCTTTTAAGGAAAAAAGAGGCAAGAGATCCTGCGGCTTTTATACTGTATTCTAGTGGGTTATGTTTGGGTGAACCCATGCTTTCTATATCTCTTGAATCTATAACTATTATTATATCTGTTGTACTTTCCAGGACAAATTCATTTACCATCAGATGGTTGAATTTTGCAACTGCTTTCCAATTAATATTTTTGAATGTATCACCTGGGACATATTTTCTTATCCCATGAAACTCCATACCAATTCCTGCTTGCCTTGCGTATACTGCCCCGGGAAATAGATGTGTACGTGCTTTTAATGGGACGTTTCTTAGTTCTTCTAGATGAGGCATTATCATAACATATTTATTACTTTCTATTGTTTTTTCTTTATAAAATAAATCAAAATAATCTCTAATTCTAAGCTTCAATGGTCCTAATGGAAAAAAACCTCTTACTTTACATGATATTGTATATTTTAATGTTATTTTTTCGTTTTTGTTTAATGATAATACTGCATAGTTACTTCCCTTGATGATTTTTACCTTATTTGTTAAATTGTCGTATATCTCTAAAAAATTTATTGATTTACCTTTGTTTTCGATATCTAAAGTAACTTCTATTTCGTCATTTTCAAAAACTCTTTCTTTTGAAACATGACGTTTTACATCTATCTTTAAATCTTCATCTTGAAATGAAATTATACTTAATAGTAGAAATAAAACTAAGGGTAATATAAAAACAATAAATATCCAAGTTACCAAAATTAAGCCTAAACACAGAAGAATAAGACATCCGCTTGTTATTACTACATTTTTTAAAGTTTGCATATTTTACCTTGTAATAGGAACTGGAATATTTTTTACCATATCGTTTATTATATGATCTGGTTTTATTCCTTTGACTCTTACTTCTGGTTTTAGTACTAAACGATGAGCAATAGCAGGTACTACTACTTCTTTTACATCATCAGGTATTACATAGTCCCTACCATATATAGCGGCGTGAGCCTTTGAAAGTTTGAATAGGGCAATGGATCCACGAGGGCTTACACCTACTTCTACATTTTCATCGTTACGCGTGCGATGAACTATATCTACGATATATTCCTGTATTGTATCGTCGATGAAGACTTTTTTAACTGATTCTTGTATTCTTATAACTTCATGAGGATTTAGAATTTTTGTTACTTCAGCGTCGTGTAAACTAATATCTTTCATTCGACTAAGGATCTCTTTTTCATGCTCCTTTTTAGGATATCCAACATTTAGTTTCATGAGAAAACGATCAATTTGAGCCTCGGGTAGAGGATAAGTTCCTTCAGATTCTACAGGATTTTGAGTTGCTAATACTAAAAAAGGTCTTTCTAATCTGTATGTTTCTCCCTCAAGGGTAGCTTGTCTTTCCTGCATTACTTCTAATAATGCAGCTTGTGTTTTTGGTGGCGCTCTATTTATTTCATCTGCAAGTAAAACATTTGTAAAAATAGGTCCTTTTATAAGCTTAAATTCACCTGATTTTTGATTATATATGTACGTTCCTGTTATATCTGCAGGTAAAAGATCAGGTGTGAACTGTACCCTGCTGAATTTACATCCAATGGCTTTTGAAAATGTTTTTGCGGTTAATGTTTTTGCAAGTCCAGGATAATCTTCAAAAAGTATATGACCATCTGTTAAAATACCAAGAATTACAAATTTTAACATTCTTTCTTTACCTATTACAACTTTACTTACCTCTTCTATTAATTTGTTACATATAGACGATACTTCTGAAAGTGAAAAGGTCATTTGTTCCATGCCTCCATCTTATCTAATATCAAACTTAATTCTTTTAGATATTTCTGTTTTTTTATTTTCCCAAATCTACCAGATTTATCTTGATTTTTGTTTTCTAAATTTTCCATCCAATTTATAATATATTCATCTTTTATAACTTCATATAGCTTATTAGGGTCTTCTTTTTTCATTTCTAATAGTTTATCAATGGATATATCTTTTTTATCTTCAATTTTTTTAAAAAACATCATTAATAATGTCTTATCTATCGAAGAACTGTATTGATATAGTTTTTTTTCAGATCTTATGCTATCTGACAGATCTCTAAGAACCCCGGGGAATGATTTGTTTTTTGAAAATGGTTCATGAATCCATTTTTTGGGTTTTTTCGTATTCTTAAATAATAAAATAATAGCTATAACACTTAAAATAATACATGAAATAATCAAAGAAATCCATATGAAAATATTGCTTGAAATATCTACAAATAATGTTAGATTATCTTTGTATATTACAAAATCAGATGACATTAATATATATATCATTATTTTCCTTCTATTCTTCTAAATCAGAGATTAGAGTCTTATCAGTTATACTTGATAGAATTTCATCTAAACAGTCTATG
The DNA here is from genome assembly GCA_964481275.1 of uncultured Thermoplasmatales archaeon. Classification (GTDB taxonomy): domain Archaea; phylum Thermoplasmatota; class E2; order DHVEG-1; family DHVEG-1; genus CAYZTD01. The sequence continues at coordinate 3,501 of CAYZTD010000009.1, read as the reverse complement.
GTTTTGTCTCTTTCTTGGATATCAATTTCATAATCACTGTAGCATGCTTTTTCAAAGATTTTTGTTAGATTTATCAAGCAATCATCCGAAACATTCAACTCTTTTTTAATATCTGATGCAAATTCTCTAGGCGTTTTATCTGCATCTTTTTTCAGACCGGATGCACCTAACCATTCACACATATCTGAATAGCAATCTAATATTGCTTTTCTAAAATCCTTTGCACTACGAAGTTTATTTATGCTTTGTATAGCAATCTCTTTTAAGGAAGCGCTCTCTTTTTTAACGTCTTGTTGTTTTTTTAATAAAGACAATGCTACACCACCAATCCCTAAAGAAATTACAACAATAAGTATTATTAAAATGTTATTGTCAATTAATCCTGCTTCTATTACTTCATAACTAGTAGAGTCCTTTGAAGAAAGATAATAACCCATCCTGGTGAAATTTGCAATAATTAAATACATTCCATAGGAACTTGAAGTTGAGATTCTATGTCTTAATTTAAATATACCATCTTTATCAGTATTAACATATGTAATATTGTTATCTAGGGTAATAGCTATACTTGCATTTTTGATAGGTTTGTTATAGTTATCAGTTAAAACACCCGATATTAATAGTGTTTCATTTCTTTCATATGTTTCTTTTTCAAGATCGTTTAATGAAAGAATAGTATCTGATTGCACGATAATATTTTCTTCAAAATCTGTAGCTCCGTATATTTTACTTCCATTGAAAAAAAATCTTATATCTTTTTTACCTAAGGATGTATCTTTAGGTATTATAAATATATCTTCAAAGGTACCATTATATGAAGTTGTTTTATTTGATATTTTTTCTTTATTGTAGTATATATCTATTTCGGCATCTTGGATTGGAAGATTTTTACTTGAAAACAAACCCCCTTCAAATATTATAGTGTTTTCTCTTTTTGTTTTATTTTCAGATATAAATATGTCTAAATAGGTACCCATATCTTTTATATTTATTAATCTACTTTTGTTAGAAGAATTTAGATATTTTTCCCCTTCAAATAATGCACTTATTTTATAGCTACCTATTGTATCATATGAATAATTAAGTACAAATTCCCCTTTTTGGTTAGTAAGAGTATTTCCTATGTTTTCTCCTTCCCAGTATATCTCGATATTTTTATTGTATAATGCTTTATCTCCTGAGTCTAATAAAAAACCTTTAATTTTAATAGTAGAGTCAACCCCAAAGGATTCTAACATATCAAATTCTATTTTTGTATTTGAATATATATTTACTAAAGGGTCTGTCCATGACCCTGCGCTTTCGTTGTTTCCTAGAAAATGACCAAGTACATGATTAGATCCCACCTCTGCATCATCAGGAACATCACATGAAATATTAAAATAACCGTTTTCATCAAGTTTTCCGCTTCCTGCAAAACTACCATTTTCTTCTTTGGTTTTATTTAGAAATATTTCTACTGTGGTATTGTAAAGACCGGTTTGATTTTCACTTATTACATATCCTTCAACATAAAAACTATTTTTTTTATAGATATCTGTTGGAGAAATAGATATTATATATATTTCTGTTTTAATCAAGTCATCAGAACCGCCACCACCGCCGCCTCCATTTCCACTACTGTCATCGTCGTTATCTCCTCCGGGGGGGTTATCTCCTTCTGGTAAAGCAGGATCTAAACCTAATAAAACCTCTTGTCCATCTAATATTCCATCTCCATCTGAATCAGGATCACAAATATTTGATAAGCCGTTGCCATCAAGATCTCCTGTAGGCAATAATTTCTCTCTCAACATTTCATATGTTAGTGATATATTGAATGTTTCATTATAATATTCTGCCCAAAAATTATAGAAATCAGAATTTATTTCTCCTTTAGATCTATTCATCCAGTAATAAAATTCATCAAAATCATTTATGCCATCACTATCTGTATCTGTATTAAATGAGTTAGTTCCAATCAATGTTTCTATATTGTCACTTAGTCCATCTCCATCTCTGTCAACATTTTTAATATTGTATATTAAACTGTTAGATGCCCAGATAAATATTATAAATAAAGTTAAAACGATTATAGTTTTTGTCAATTTCTGGTGTGCCACCCTATACCTCCAATTAAATCTTTCAATAACTCAAGATATAAATGTATTTGCAATACAAAAATTTGATTGTTAATATTTTCGAAATATTAAATTAGTTAATATTTAGTAAGAATATTTTTCTTCCACAAATCTTAAAATAAATAAATTAATACAGATATATGATGGGATGAAAAATAAAGATAAAAAATTTGTATTAAATTTATTTGCACTTATTGCTGTTGCACTTACAATCGCATCGATTTTTACACCTTTATATAGTTCTGATACTTTTGATTATTACAAAGATATGGGTTATGAATATGAAGATATTAGTTTTAGATGGATAGTTGAGTCTTCTATATTATTTAGTCGTTGGAATATTGCTATAGGAAATATGACCGGTGTTAAATATTTTATTTTTGGTATTTTTCCTTATGAAACAGAAGAATTCAAAGAAATGAATATTGAAGGGTTACAACTAGCATCTTATGAGTTAATATCTGAAGATGTAGAGCCCCGATCTAATATGGTCGTTATTGTAATTTCTTTATTAATATCAATTTTGTTGTTAGCATCTTTTTTTTATTTTTGTTATAAAGGAATCAAATCTTGTGTTCGTAAAAAAACAAGATATCTTTTGTATGCTGGATTTATTTCTTTTTTTATTACTTTTGGTAGTTTTTTTGTTTTTTATTTTAGTTTAAATCTCATCGAATCAAAAAATGATTGGTTGCAATTTACTGATTACTTTAAATTTGAGTATGGTTTTTATTATATGATTGTGTCTATTATTTTATTCTTTATAGCATTTGTTTTACAAAATTATTTTATTGATTTTTCTGAGGATAAATCTACAGTTGAAAAAGTTTTATTTGAAAAGTATAAAGAATAGATGTTGTTTTTTAAGTTATTTTTTTGTTTTCTGGATGTTTTTCTACTAATTACTTTCAACAAAATCTAAATCTTTTTCGATTGTATTTCCTTCAAGATTCATCGGATCTGAAATATCCAAAGGTGGGATGTATGGTGGTTCTTCGTCTGGTGGGATGTATGGTGGTTCTTCGTCTGGTGGGATGTATGGTGGTTCTTCGTCTG
>CAYZTD010000009.1:0-225 GCA_964481275.1 uncultured Thermoplasmatales archaeon | reverse complement strand
GTGGGATGTATGGTGGGTCATTTCCTGGATCTCCTGGTATCATAAATTCCCACTCTCTAGTAAAATCATCATCGTCATCATCGTCATCGTCGTCTCCGTTTCCGTTTATTCCTGTGTCATCATCGTCGTCATCGTCATCGTCGTCTCCGTTTCCGTTTATTCCTGTGTCATCGTCATCATCGTCTCCTTCTTGTGGTGTTATGTTATTATCGTCGTCATCATTGT
>CAYZTD010000008.1:35549-84410 GCA_964481275.1 uncultured Thermoplasmatales archaeon | reverse complement strand
GGTCTTATACTATCGTTTCAGACCGCGCAGTATTCCCAGCCTGTTAATAAAAAAAGATTGAAAGATATATATATATCTATTGAAAATAGGAAACTTTAGATTTGAATATTTTATTGATGAAGGAAAGGTCTGGATTGATAACACATTCAAAAGAGAAAGGGGATATAAAATAAACTTATTTTTCCTTATTTTTTATCATAGGAGATCTTAAATCAGATTTTTTAACCAAACCAATTGATTCTTTATATCCTGCATCAGCATGACGGATTACACCCATACCGGGATCTGTTTTAAAAACACGTTTTATCCTTTCATCTGTATCCTTTGTGCCGTCACATACAACAACCATTCCAGCATGAGTTGAAAGACCTATTCCAACACCACCACCATTATGGATTTGTACATTATCTGCACCAGCTGCACAGTTCAAAAGAGCATTTAAAAGTGCCCAATCAGCAACCACATCACTTCCATCTTTCATACCTTCAGTTTCACGGTAAGGAGATGCTACACTTCCACTATCCAAATGATCTCTAGTAATAGCCACTGGGCCTATCTCTTTATTTCTAATCATCTGATTTATTTTTAAAGCAAAACGCTCACGTTCTCCATATCCAAGCCAACATACACGAGCAGGAAGACCTTCCCATGGGAGATATTTTTCTGCAAGATTTATCCAGTTTTTTAATACTTTATCCCCTGGAAACATCTTAAGAATTTCTTTATCTGTTTTTATTATATCATTTGGATTTCCAGATAACGCAAGCCATCTAAAGGGCCCTCTACCAACAGAAAGCATTGGTCTAACATATGCTGGAACAAATCCTGGATAAGAAAAAGCATTCTTTAATCCTGCTTTTTCTGCTTGACCACGTAAATTGTTTCCATAATCAAAAACAACTGCACCATTTTTTTGAAAAACAAGCATCGCCTTACAATGAGCTTTCATACTTTTGAATGATAGATCGATATATTTTTTTGGATCTTCTTTTCTAAGTTTAAATGCATCTTTTAAATTCTTACCAAAATAACCTGCTGGAACATAACCATTTAATTCATCATGAGCACTTGTTTGATCTGTTACTACATCTGGTTTAAATCCATCTTTTAAAAGTTTTGGATGAGTATCAGCACAGTTTCCAAGAACACCTATTGAATAAGCTTCTTTATTTTTCTTTTTATCAACTGCAATATTTACTGCTTTATTTATATCATAGAGTTTTTTATCACAAAAACCTGCTTTTATTCTTCTATCAATTCTTTTTTCATCACATTCAACAGCAATGCACACACCACCTGCCATTTTAACAGATAATGGTTGTGCACCACTCATACCACCTATTCCACCAGTTAAAACAATTTTACCAGAGAGATTACTTTTGAAATGTTTTTTTGCTAGCGCTGCAAAAGTCTCATATGTCCCTTGTATTATTCCTTGTGTACCTATATAACACCATGATCCAGCAGTCATCTGTCCATACATTATAAGACCTAATTTATCAAGTTCATGAAATTTCTCCCAATTACTCCAGTGAGGAACTATATTTGAGTTTGCCATTAAGACTCTTGGAGAGTTTTCCCAAGTTTGAAAAATAGCAACAGGTTTACCAGATTGAACAATCATTGTTTCATCATTTTTTAGATTTTTTAAAATTTCTACTATTTTATCATATGATTCCCAGTTTCGCGCTGCTTTTCCTGTACCACCATATACTATTAAATCATCTGGTAACTCTGCATTTTCAAGGTTGTTTTCAAGCATCCTTAAAATTGCTTCTTGTCTCCAACCTTTACAACGAAGTTTTTTCCCTATTTTTGCTTTAAAAGTTCGCCCCATAAAAATCATTAGTTTGTATCTTAGAACTATACTTAAATCTTTTTTTAATAAAAAATTGTAAAAGGGAAGGACGGCTGGCCTCACTAGGAGGGGATGGGATGCACTCTAACAAAAAACTACCAGCCCGATTCCTTCCATCAATATCAAATAAGTAACATGTATATATATATTTCGCTAAAAATTGTTCATAAAAGCGATATACTTACAACATTATTCCCTCGAAGTATGATGGTTCCTACCCGTCTTTTATTTTCTTCAACTTTTTCTTCTACATCCACAAGAACCATATTCATATATTCATCATACCCTGAGAGTTTTCCTTCTATATTTCGTCCATCTTTTAATAGAAGAGATAACTTCTGATTCATTGCTTTTTCTAGTACATCTAAAGGAAGTGCCATGAAGTAGGTGAATTATATTCCCCTTTAAAAAGTATTCCCCTAATTTATTCTTTAATTATGGTAACAATTATATGTAGAATCCTTATTACTGGAACTGCTCAAAACTGCTCAAAAGAGAGTGGGGGACGTTAAATATGTCTGATGGAAATATCGTGCATGTTGTGGGAACAGGTACTATTGGTGAACCTTTAGTTGGTCTTTTATGTGATGCAAAAGATGATCTTGGAATTGATGAAGTAACTTTTTATAAACATAGTCCAAGGCTTATAGATAGACCAAAGATTAAAGGATTAATAACCAGAGGAGCAAATCTTTGTGTTAGAGATGATAAAAAAACTGATTTTCAGGATTTAGGAATTGAACCTGTATATGGATCTGAGGAGGCAATCAGAAGAGCAGATGTGGTAATTGATTGTACCCCAAAAGGTACAGGTCTTATGAATAAAGAAAAATACTATAAAAAATACAAAAACAAAGTCAAAGGTTTTATGGCTCAAGGTTCAGAATTTGGTTTTGGAAAGATGTTTGCAGTTGGAATAAATGATGAAGCGATATCTGAAAAAAAAGATAAATTCATACATATTGTCAGCTGTAACACTCATAATATAGCTGTTTTAATTAAAACACTTGCAATTGGTGAAAACAATAAAAACAATTTAAAAGAAGGAAGATTTCTTTGTATCCGAAGAGCAAATGATATAAGCCAAGTAGAAAAATTTATACCTTCACCTGAAGTTGGATCACATAAAGATGAAAAAATGGGTACACATCATGCAGTAGATGTTTATCATCTTTATAAAACACTTGATATAAATCTAAATGTTTTTTCAAGTGCTTTAAAGTTGAACACCCAATATATGCATAGCATTTGGTATGATTTAAAACTTAAAAATAAAATCACAAAAGATGAAGCAAAACAAAGATTTATAGATAATCCTAGAGTTGCTGTAACCCATAAAAAAGCGGCAAATCTTGTTTTTTCGTTTGGTCGTGAACATGGCCATTATGGAAGAATTCTTGATCAAACAGTCGCCGTTCTACCAACAGTTCATGTAATAAACGAAAATGAAGTCATTGGTTTCTGTTTCACACCACAAGATGGAAACTCTATTTTGAGTAGTATAACTATGACTGAAAGATTTCTTTATCCTGAAACATATAAGGATAAAGTAAAATGTCTTGGTGCATTTCTACTTCAAGAAGTGTAAATTCTTTTAAATTTTGGTAAAAATGCAAGAAAAATTCAAAACAATCCGAGATCCAATTCATGGAGATATAAAGCTTAAAGGTTTATTTTTAGATCTAATAGAAGCACCAGAAATACAAAGACTTCATAACATAAAACAGTTGGGCTTTGCACATTTAGTATTTCCCGGTGCTCATCATACAAGACTTGAGCATTCTCTTGGTACTTATCATATGGCAACTAGAGCTGCTGATGCACTAGAGCTAAATAAAAATGATAAAGAAATTCTTTCTTGTGCTGCTTTTTTACATGACATAGGACATGGTCCTTTTTCACATACTTTAGAATCTCTACTTCGTGAATCTTTAAATGTTGATCATGTTGATTTAACAGAAAAACTAATAATTGGTGAACATGCAATTTTTGATGAAAATGAAAAAGATTCTTTAGATTCTTTTAGTGTTTTTGATATATTAAACAAACATGGAATTGACACACATAAAGTCGCTGAAATTATAACTGGAAAAATTAAAGATAACTTATTTTTCCATCAGCTTATGAATAGTTCAGTTGATGTAGACCAATTAGATTATCTCATCCGTGATGCATATTATACAGGGGTAGCATATGGAATTATTGATATAGAGCGTTTCATTCAAACTCTATGTATTTTTGACAAAAAACTTATGGTTAGAAAAAAAGGCGTAAGTGTTGTCGAAAATATTCTTATGGCTAGAAGCCTTATGTATTCTTCAGTTTATTATCATAAAACTGTAAGAATTGCTGAATTAATGCTATCTAAAGCAATTGATCTTTTAGAGGATGAGGATCCATTTGATTTTTTTAAGATGACTGATGGTGAAATTATTAGTTATTTGAAAAAAATGGGTGGATACCAGTTTGAAATAGCAACACGTCTTAAGTATAGGCATTTGTTTAAGCAATCATATTTTGCATCTATTTCTGATCTTAATTCTTCAAAAAAAGATCTTGTTAAAAAGCTTGATAATCCAGGTTTAAGAAGAGAAAAAGAAAGAGAATTTGAAGATGAACTAAACATTCCAAGAGGCCATTTGATAATTGATGTACCATATACTGAGCTTCATTTATCTGAACCAAGAATTGATAAGACAGATACATTGATTCTTGATTATAGTGGTGTTAAAAAACTAGAAGATTTGACTCCTATGAGTAACGCAATTAAATCAAGAGTCATTCCTGATTGGATGATTATGATTGTTGTTGATGAAAGATATAGAGATGCTGTAAACAAAAATGCTGAAAAAATACTCTATGGATAATTTGTAATGAGGAGAGAATGGGGAAGATTTGAAGGTGGTGAGGAGAGATTTTAATAAAAAAAACTCTGAATAGATCTCCCCCATTCACAATAAATATATTGTTCGTGAGTATATAAATCTTATTATACAAATTGCCGTAAATTGGATTTTTACTGATAAAAAAACAGTATTTATCGATGTAAATTATATTTATTTAACATTTAATTAAATGACATTTATATTAATAAAATTTATGTATTTTATATAAAAACACGTGCGAAAAGAACTATACCAATTATTACTAATATAAAACCAATAACCCCACCTAATTTTTCTTCATCAATTCTGTTAGCATACAAAGAACCAATAATTGCACCAAATACTGCAGCAGAACCTGAAATTAAAGCGGCATCTAAAATGAATTCCTCTCTTAAAAAATGACTAAATGATGCTGAGCCAGCAAGGAAAAACATAACTATTAAGGATGTTCCAATAGCAGTATGAAGATCATAATCTAAAATGAAAAAGAGTGCAAGAGCAATAAAACCTGCACCACCAAACCCTGTGAAACCACTTACAAAACCAACAAAAAACCCACCTATTATAAATACAGGTATTTTGTATTTTTTAAAAAAAGAAAATGAATATTTTGATTTTATAAAATCAACATTTTTCTGAACGCCATTATAGATTAAATTTATACCAAATAAAAAGAGCACTATACCAAAGTACAAGTTTAAACCACTTTCAGGAGCACGAGATGTAAAAAAACTACCAAAAAAAGCACCAATGGAAGCTAGAATAATAAGTAAAATGACCTCTTTAAATCTAGCTTTTCCTTTTCTTAAAAAAATGATTCCAGCTATAAGAGAGATAATACTATCAACAAATAGGCTAGTACCAATAGTTTTATGGATTGATTTTCCTAAAAAAATAGTCAAAATTGGAATAATATATGCTGCAGCAGTTCCGCTACATATACTTACAAAAAGACCACTTGCAAATCCTGCAATCAAAAGTATTAAAATCGAGATTGGATCGAAAGCCATAGTGTATTAGATGTATTCGGTTTTTTTATATAACAATAGTGCTTTTTGAGTGTTTTATATTTTCTAATAAAAAAACGGCAGTTTTTTATTCTATTTTATGCTTATAAAACTTTAAAAATGAAAATCAAAGAATATTTGAAACTAGCAAGATCTTTTAATGCAGCATTAACAGGTATATCGCCAGTGATGGGAGCTATTGCAATGGAACAATACAACTTATTTACATTGTTCTTACTTTTTTTAGTAGGTTTTTTAGGTCATACATATGGTTTTGTTTTAAATGATATAATTGACTATAAAATTGATAAAACTTCTAAAGAAATAAGTGACAGACCTCTTATTAGTGGAACTATCACACTTAAAAAAGCATGGGTTTTTGCAATAATTTCGATGATAATTGCTTTTTTGATAGCGGGATTTATTTCATATAACTCAGGTTTATATTTTCCTCTGTTAATCTTAGGATTTTCTGCTATATCAATAACAATTTATGATTTTATAAGTAAAAAATTACCAGGAATGGATATATTTGTAGCTCTTGGAATATTCTTTTTAATAGTATACGGTGCATCAACAGCAACAGGAAATTTAGAGGATATTACAAATCTTGCATGGATTGTATGTTTACTAGGATCGGTTCAAGTCTTGTTCATGCAGTTTATTGCAGGAGGATTAAAAGACATAGAAAATGATTATAAAGCTGGAGCAAAAACACTAGCCGTAAAAATGGGAGTTAGAGTAACTGATGGAAAACTAAAGATGTCAAATAGTTTTAAAACGCTTGCATATGGTATTCAAATTATAGATGTTATAATCTTGTTTTTGCCATTTTTTGTAGTCTGGAACATAAATAATTTTACAAATTTTCAGTATATACAATGGATAATCATTTTGATAATTGTAATCTTAATGTTTAGTATCTCCTATAACTTGCTTTCAATGAAAAAATTTGATAGAAGTAGAGCAAGAAAATTCATCGGTCTTCATTATATGATTAATTTTATGATTGTTCCAATAATGCTTATGAATTTAAACCCCTTTGCAGGGATATTAATGTTTTTTCCACTGATTGGTTTTATGCTTAATAATTTGATATTGCATGGTAATTTTTTACAACCAAAAACTATGTGATACAAATATGATAAAGATTTAAAAGTCTTAGATAATAATATGTATTTCATGAAAGATAGAAAAATTAAGACAAAACACTATGAGAATAATAAAAAATGTTCATTTTCTTTTTCTCCAAGTGATATAACAATTAAAGACGATGCATTCCATGGATCTAAATCAGCAAGGTTTACAGAATGGTGGTATTTTGATGCAGTGTTTGACAGTGGGTATAGTGCTCAAATGAGTGTTAGAGTTCTTAGTATTATACGAAAAAGACTTGTATTGATCTTCCAAAGGTTGGATATATATAAAGATGGAAAGCTTGTAAAACATAAAAAGAAAAGATATTCTCTTAAAAAATTTGATGCATCTTATGATATACCGTTAGTTAAATTAGAAGGAAAAAAAGTTATTGAAGGACATATTGAAGATTCAACCGGCAAATGGATCTACAATCTTTCTTTTGATATGAATGATTATTCAGCAGATTTATGTTTTGAAGGGGAAACAAAAGGTTGGAAAGGAAAAACTCCTGCTACACCAGGTGGGGACTGGTGGGCTGTAGTTCTACCAAGAGCAAAGGTTAGTGGAACATTAAAAGTTAACAATGAAGAAATAAAAGTAAAAGGTACAGGTTATCATGATCATAATTGGGATGTAAAAGGTTCGGCAGCTTTAAAAAATCTAGGATGGTTTTGGGGAAAGATAAATACTAAAAATTATACAATAACATGGGCTACAATTTTTAAAAATATATCACTCGGTCAATCATTACTTGTGATAAACAAAAAAGATGGTGGATATATAAATGTAAAACCAGAAAACATAAATTTTATAGGAAAAAAATTGTATAATAATAGCAATAAACTCATTCCAAAAGAATTAGTTATTCAAGCAAAAAACAATGAAGTTGATTTAGATTTCTTAATGAAAATTCTTGATATACATCATGTTAAGATGATGTTAATAATGCATTATTGGAGATTCCATTTAATGTGCAAAGGAAATATTAAGTTTAAATCAGATAAAGAAAATGTTAATTCTACACAGATAGCAGAATTGTTAAGATTCAAATAATTTAATGATTTCTTTTTATACAAGTGGTTGTAGAGATCTTTTATACATAATATGATTAAAAATAAGATACCATAATAAGGGCAATATAAAAAGCGTTAGTGAAACCCACAATCCAAGTAAAGGATATAAAACAACTATCAACAAGGAGACTGAAGACAGATTAGATATTGCAAATAATTTATACATTTTAGATTTATCAAAAACAGGGTAGTTTAATAGTTTATATGTAACAAGCAATGTTACAATGGCTAAGAACGCTACGAGGATATGAATTATACTAAAATCAGAATACCAAAGATTTATTTCTTCCTGGAATCCTAGTAATATAATCAAACCAAAATATATCATCCTAAGTGAATATGCAAATGCCTTAAATTTTAAAGATATAATTAATTTGGTTTCTTTTAAAGTAACACCCAATCTTGATGCCATTGTTTTTGCTCCAGCTTTAGAATCGTGATCGATATCTTTAAGACCACCTTCTGCAAAATTCATAAAAACTACATCAAAAAAGAAAATAAGACTAGCAAAGTATACCACTTTTGGAAAAAATGATGTGACAGTACTGGCTCCTATTAATAAAAAAATTGCCAGTGTTCCTGCTACAACAAAATCAGAAAACGGTATTTTTTTCCCATAAAAATCATAGATTAATGTTAATATAACTGCAATGGTTAATAATGTAATTGTAACAACGTTAAAGTAAAACATTAAGACAAGTACATAAGCAAAAATACATGCTACAAAAGATATTATCAAAGCATGGTGTCTAGGTATGACTCCGCTTACTAAAGGTTTTTTAATATCATACTTAAGTTTTTTATCAACCTCGACATCTACATATTCGTTTAATGTATATCCAAAAATATGACCTAACAATCCAAGTAAGAATAAAAGAAACAAAGAAAAAATATCCCGTTGACCCATTATAAAACCACCAAGCAAAATAACGCCAATTTCATTTCCAGCTGTAGAAAAACGGATTAGACGAAAATATTCAAGAATGATCCTTTTTATATTCATTTCTCATCATATCTTTGCTAACTATGACATTAATATATAATTTATAATCTTTTTTATAAGAAAAACAAAAATTAAATAGTATTCCATAATATTAGTAGACAATGAGCAAACCCCAAAAAAAGCATGTAACAGATGTTCCAGGCAAATGGACAATGAAAGAACCTTATACTAAAACAAGATTCTTATCAAAACAAGCTCGTGGAACACTTGATCTTTTAAGACCATTTACTCTTGCTGCACCTTTTATTGTATCTATGTCTATAATGGTTGCAAGTCTTGTATTTAATTTTAAAACAGATATGCTATCATCTATTCCAAAAGATTGGTGGATTACAGTCGGCCAAGCAGGTTTTACTATAGCTTTAGTAAATGCAGCATCAAATGCACTTAACCAAGCAACCGATGTTGAAGCAGATAAAATATCAAAACCATACAGACCTATACCAAGAGGTGTTGTAAAAAGAGAAAGCGCTCAAAGCCTTGCATATATATTATATCTTTTTGCTTTGTTAAGAGCTGTTACAATAAATGTTTGGTTTGGAGTTTTTGTATTTTTAATAATGATTTTTACTGTTATGTATTCTCTTCCACCACGTATGAAAAAATATCTTTTTGTAAATCAACTATGGATTGCAATACCTCGTGGTATGTTTGGAATTATGGCTGCATGGAGTGTTTTCATTCCAGATGGATCTCATCCCTTCCAGTTAACTCCTTTGATCATTGGTGCTGTTGCAACAACATTTTTACTTGGAGGAATGTCTACTAAAGATATAATTGATTCCGAGGCTGACAGAGCAACTGGTACTAAAACATTAATCAATACTTTAGGTGTAAAGCAAACTGCACTTATTTGTTTTCCTTTTATGTTATTTCCATTTGTATTTATTCCCATTTTTACCTATACTAATATGATAGATTCACATCTATGGATACTTAGTTTATTTGCAATTTTAAGTATCTTTATTTTTTATCTAATGATCCAACGTTCAGAAAGTAAAACCCTTGAAAATGTTCATGCCTGGTCTATTATGTATGTTGAGTACATATTTTTTGCACTAAGTTTTTCTGTTCTTACAATTTTTAGCGAATACTTTACTTTTCTAGAAATTTTTTAATTAGGTAATTATTTTAAGCTAGAAAGATATTTATTTTAATAATAATCACTAGGTTGGAATAAAAATTTATAAATAATTAGGAGAGAAACTAATATATGAATCAAAAAAATGATATCGAAGAAATATCAAACCACATAAAAGAAATTCTAAACGAAAACAAAGAAAATACTGTAGAAACAAACATTGAAACAAAGCTTTTAGAATGGGAAGAAATATCAAAAGAAGACGTTTTTAAATTTGTTAATAAAGATGAAGAAATAACTACCAAGATAGACATCAATCTCAATAAAAGAATATGTGATATATGTAAAAAAACAATAAATCTTGAAGAAAATCTTTCGGGTTTAGTTGTACACGATAGTCATTTTTTATGCAAAAAATGCTGCCAAGAATCAACAAAAGAAAAGTTAGATAAATGGATAACATCCAAAATGGCAAAACCCGGTGATCTAAAACCAGTAGCATTATGGCTTATGAAAGAAAAAAATAAAAACAAACTCTTTTAGAATTATGTCGGGGGCGGGATCTGAACCCGCGACCTCCTGATATCTTAACGCCATAAAGGTAACTATTTTTCGAACCCTTTAAGCTACGCTTATGAGTCAGGCGCTCTAACCAGGCTGAGCCACCCCGACATCTGATTAGAAAGCTGAATAGAAACCTTATTTATAAAAACTTTCCAAAAAAACTATCTTTATTCTAAAACTAACCTTTGTTTACCACGCAGATAAATAGTATTAAGATTATTTTCTCTTACTTTTTTTCTAAGTTCTTTATCATTTGTTAAAACAATGCCATTCATCTTCAAAGCAAGACTCAAAACAGAATCATCCGCGTTTTCAAAAGTTTTAATTTTTTCATAATTTTTGATTAAATCAAGTGCAGGTTTTGCAAGTCTTTTTTTTCTGCCTTTTCCCTCTTTTGAAAGAAAAACTAGTTCATCATAAACACTACTTGGAACAACAATACGAAACTTACCAAGAATTCGAGTTAGTTCATCTTCTAAATCAATCAAAAACTCAAAAGGCATCATAGCAGCACTACTATCAAGAACAACTATTCTTCCTTCAGCTCTATTTCCCCGTATCCTATAAGATGCCATCTACCATCTATCCTTCTACTAATAGCAATACGTTGGCCTTCTTTAACACAAACAGGAAGTTTTGATTTAACACCAATCTTATCGCCTTTAAAATCTGAAACAATTCCAACAGTTGTTGCAGTACCAATAGTAAGCATCAAAGGCTCATTTGTTTTAATTGGTTCAACATTTTTTTCTTCAATTGTTCCTACTACTCTTTTCAAAAGATGATTTGTTAAATAAAAACTTTCAATAGTGGGAGGTAGATTACCTACTTTACCAATTACTTTTCCTGAAAAAGAATCAGATTTAGTTCTTGAAGGATCAAGTGTTGTACCAATCGCAATCAAACCACCGGGTGTTGCTTTATCAACCGATTTACCACCCGTAAACAAAGAATCAACGATAGTTGTAATTTTTTCTATTTGTTTTCTTCCTTCAACTTCTACTCTTCGACCGGGGCATATCTCAATTTCGTCTCCCTTCTTTAAAACACCCTGGATTAAAGACCCTCCTATAATTCCACCACTAAGATTCTTTGGTCTTGTACCTGGTTTATTTATATCAAAACTACGAGCTGTATACATCAAAGGAGGTTTATCTAAATCATGTTCTGGTGTGGGTATTTTTTCCTCCATTGCTTTTATTAAAACATCAATGTTAATTTCCTGATGAGCACTAACAGGTATTATTGGTGCTCCTTCGGCAGCAGTTCCCTTTACAAATTTTACAATTTGTTCATGGTTTTTAAGAGCCTGTTTTTCATTTACAAGATCAATTTTATTTTGGACAATAACAATATTTTTAATACCTGAAATATCAAGAGCGGCCAGATGTTCTCTAGTTTGGGGCTGCGGACATTCTTCATTAGCAGCAATAACAAGAATGGCTCCATCCATAATTGCAGCACCTGAAAGCATTATCGCCATAAGTGTTTCATGCCCCGGTGCATCAACAAAAGAAACAACTCTTAAAAGTTCTGTAGGACCGCCGCAGTTAGGGCATTTCTTTTTAGTAGAATAACACTTAGGTTCTGAACAATCAGAGCATTTATAAAGAGCAGCATCTGCATAACCTAGTTTAATTGAAATACCTTTTTTTAGTTCTTCAGAATGCTCATCTGCCCATTTACCTGTAAGACGTTGAGTTAGAGTTGTTTTACCATGGTCTACGTGACCTATCATTCCAATATCTATTTCAGGTTGTTTTGGAAGGCTCATTATTGCTCCTCTTTACCTTCTTTGTTTGCATCCGCTGATTTTTCATCAGGTTTTTTATCTTCTTTTTTCTTTTCTTGAGCACCTAATAAATCTTCAATAGCTTTTGAACTATGTTTTGTAACCTTCATATTAATCTGTACTATATCTTGATTGATGGTATTTCCTCTAACAGATTTTTTGTGTCTCTTTCCTCTATCGTCAGGCTTGTAACATTTACCTTTGCTAAGTAAAAGTTTTCTACGTATCATACCTGGCAAATCAGATCTCATAGCAAAACCATCTTTGTCTGTTCCACCTGTAATTTGTAATTTATAGCCTGGAAGAGAGATAAATATACCATCTACTTCTTCTCCTATTTTTTTTCCAATAAGTGAATTTGCATGATGTCCGCTAACTTCTACTTGATGTGAATTGCCATTTTTTGTATCATTTATTACTACTTTGAATTCGACCATATTTTGTTTCTCCATCAAATTTTTTAAGCTAAACTTTTTCCAGGTAACAGGATTATGTTTTAATAATTTATTGGTTAATAAAATGTTTCAGGATATTTAATTAAAAAACAAATTATTTATATAAAATGGCTATTGTAGTGCTCTAAATTTGTCCGTGGGGGAGAAAATGTCTGAGTTCATATGGTGTTGGAACAAAGGAAATAAAAAAATATATACAAAAAATACAGACGTTGCAGAAAGAGCAATGAAAGATGGATTACTAGTAATGGGAAAAAAAATAAAGTCAAATATAATAAGATACTAAAAAAGATTGTATAAAGATTGATTTAGAGGGACATTATTTTTTAGTCGGAAGTTTTTTAGATACAAAGTATATTAGCCCCTTGAAACTATGACCGAATCAGATTATAAAAAATTGCTTAAGAGAGTAATAGAAAATACTTCAAAAAAAGAAATAGCAGAAGAAAGATTTAAAGTTCCAAAGGCAGACGTGTTTTACGAAGGAAATACAACTGTCATACAAAATTTTGATAAGATATCAAGTATACTTAATCGTCCTGCTGATCAAATTCTTAAATTTCTTTTAGGTGGCCTTGGAACAGCTGGTGAAATAGTTGGCTCTAGAGTTATTTTTCAAGGAAAAATTCCAAAAAGAAATATCCAAAATAAAATAGAAGAATACATCAACGATTATGTATTATGTTCTGAATGTAACAGACCCGACACACATCTAGTAAAAAGAGGTAGAACAACTCTTATTCGATGTGACGCTTGTGGTGCTTTTAGATCTATTAAATCACGTAAGAAAAAAGTAGTAAAAGAAACAACTGAAACACTAAAAGAAGGAAATACTTACGATTTAACAATCAAAGACATCGGAAAAAAAGGAGATGGCATAGCATATTACGGTAAATATATAATATATGTAAACGGAGCAGTAAAAGGAACACAGGTAAAAGTAAAAATAGAAAAAATCTCAGGGACTGTTGCTTTTGGCCGCATTGTAGAATCATAATTTTTTAAGATGTTTTTCTACATATGCAGGTATATATACAACTGCTTAAAATTAGCGAAAATTATATAAACTTAAGTCCACATTCATTCTATGTTTGTCAGACAAATGATGTCCTTTGTCGTTTGTTAGACGTGAAAAAGGCATATTATTGGCATACTAATGGTGCCATACTGACAACATTAATTTGATGTGAGGAGAAAAATGGAAAAACAACGCATAACGATAAGATTACCTCAGCACGATATTCATTCTATAGATCTTTTTGTAAGAGCTGGAGAATTTGCAACAAGGTCTGAGGTTATTCGTCATGCAGTAAATGAATTCATCAAAAACTATGCAAATAACATTATTGAAAAGGCGGAAAAAATCAAAAAAGTCCAAGAATTGGAAGTCGCCGTTGAATCCATTGAGCCTTACATGAAAAAATAAACAACCGATATAAAAGGAGGGGATGGGATGCACCCCTTAACAGAAGGGCGCCTTGGGATGGGCGTCCTTCAAACTACCAGCATTTAATTTAGGAGGAATGGTATGGGCGAAAATAAGAATATGGAATCATTTATCAAAAACGCAGTTGAAAATAAAAAGGAAGAAGAAAACAGATTAAAAATTGACGAAGATGAAATGTTTGGAACACCAAGAATAACTATCGTAGGATGCGGTGGAGCAGGTGGAAATACTATAACTAGACTCAATAAACTTGGTGTAAAAGGTGCAGATACAATTGCAATAAACACAGACAAACAAGCATTAGATCTAGTTGAAGCAGATCATAAAATATTAATTGGAAGAAATCTCACTCGCGGCCTAGGAGCAGGAGGATTTCCAGATGTTGCAGAAAGAGCAGCCCGTGAATCAAGTAGAGAAATCGAAGAGTTAATAAAAGATTCTGATCTTGTATTCATAACAGCCGGCATGGGCGGGGGTACAGGTACAGGATCTGGACCAATAGTTGCAGAAATAGCAAAAAAACATGGTGCTGTTGTAACATCTATGGTATCAACTCCATTTAATGTCGAAAGAGCAAGACTTATAAAAGCAGACGAAGGACTTGATAAACTTAGAGTAAAAGCAGACAGCACAGTAGTATTAGATAATAATCGCCTTTTGGAATTTGTACCAAATCTTCCAATAAATCAAGCATTTTCTGTTATGGATCAAATGATAGCAGAAACTGTAAAAGGTCTTTCTGAAACAATTACTGTACCATCATTAATAAATCTAGATTATGCAGATATGAAATCAATAATGAATCAAGGTGGACTATCTGTAATGCTATGGGGAGAAGCAGATGAAGATTCTGGTGTAGATACAATTGTTCAAGAAGCATTGAATCATCCACTTCTAAATGTAGACTATACTGGTGCAAATGGAGCACTTGTGCATATAACTGGTGGGCCAAATATGAGTCTTAAATATGTACAGGATGTAGCAAAATCATTAACAGAAGATCTTGACTGCTATTCTAATGTAATACTTGGTGCAAGAGTACTTCCAGAGTTTGAAGGAAAATGCAGAGTAATGGCCATTATGACTGGTGTACAATCACCAAATTTACTTGGACCAAGAGGGATATCTAACACAGAAAGAACACCAGTAAAAGCAGTAGCGCACCCAAAATTTGATATAGATTTTGTAAGATAAAAAATTTAAATTTTTTTATCTTTTTATCTTTTTATTTTTGTACCATTAAATGGTTTATTGTTTAGTGCATTTTCTAATTCATTTAATTTTTTTCCATTCAAAACAAAAGTAGATATATTTTTTCTATAAATCATATCTAAAGCAGGACCGTCTACAACCATATTTTTCCCGGCTTTATTCCATTTTACTCCATATTTTTCTATGAGTTTTTCTATTTTTATTTCATCTATCTTTTTTGCATCTTTGAATTTATCAGGATCTTTAGTATATATTCCATCTACATTTGTTGCAATTATATACTTTGAGGCTTTTGTTTTACATGCCAATTCTGCACCAACTAGATCAGTACTATGACCTGGAATTGTTCCACCCATTATCACAATAGAGTTTTCTAGTTTTTTTGCTTCATCTGTAGAAGAAGGTATCTTTTTATTTGAATCTTTGACTATCAAACTTAGAAATTTTGCATTTAGCCTTGTTGCTTCTATTCCAATTTCATCAAGTTCTTTTTCTTCCAAACCAATGTATCTTCCTAAATTTATGTATCTTCTAGCTGTTTTTCCGCCACCAACAACAACGTATGTCTTGTATTTTTTACTAAATTTTTTGATGAGATTACTTAACTTGTTATAATAAGAAAAATCTACATCATCTGAAATTAAAACAGATCCTCCTATTGATATAACAATTGAATTCATACAAATAAGTGTTATATACTGCCCCATATTTAGATTTTTGATTTATATCAAAATAGAAAGAACCCAGACTTAATCAATAATAAAATTATGCTACTTCGGGTCCAGCAGTACCTTTTTTAGGGGTTTTACCTAATTTTACCTGAGGAAGTGGAATAGGAGGTGGAAGACCTATATCTTTTGCTATACCTACAGCTTCAGGAACACATGCATGCATTACAGCAGTATGAACATTACTTGCAATATCATCAGGCATCTTTCTTGTTTCATTCCAATCATTAGCAATTTTTTTTGCATCTTTATTTTCAAATAATAAAGAACCTTCAAGTTTTATAAGACCAACTGGGCCATAGCTTGCAGTGTACTGAAAATCAATACTTGCCATATCATTTTTATGATATGATATATGAGTAAAAGTACTGTTATGATCAATTCTTACTTTTTTTGGACGTTCATTTCTGTCAGTGTATCGTCTTGCTTCAATTGATTTTAATTGTATGTTTCTAATTTTCATGTTTCAGCTGAGTAATAAATGAACCCACTTTTACATGTTTCGTTTATTGTATAAATTTTAGAAAAATACATAAACACAAAGAAATATGACATCAATTGAGAGATAGATATGAAAAAAAAATTATTGGTAGCAGTTTCAATTTTTATGCTAACACTGCTTTTAATCGTAAATATATCTTATGCACAAAGCACAATTTCAGAATCACATACAATCAATATATCTAACCAAAATAACTATCTAAAAGTAGAAGAAACACTTGTATTAAAAGGTGATTCTGATAAGACATATAAAAATCTTTCATTTTGGATTACAGATAAAGCAACTGATATTTCCATATCAATTAATGATACTCAAATAGACGACATAACAAAAAATGACAAAATATACAACTGTAATATTTCAAATTTAAATCTAAAGATTAACTCTCAGATAGATGCCAACATAGAATATAAATTAGAATCAACTACTTCTGAATTTGAAAAAAAATTATTAAGAGACACAGAAAATATTATTCTACAATATGATAATGAGATACGATACACCGCAGAGGATCTAAAAAGCAATAGTAAATTTATTATTAAGATTGATATACAAAAAGAACAACAGGCTTTGAATATTTATGCAATTGTAACAATATTTTTACTGGTAATCCTACTCGTTGTTTTTACGACTTATTATTTTAAAAAACAAAAAACAACAAAGAAAAAAGAAATCACTGGAATATCTAAAGAATTTCTGACAACAAAAAAATCTATTTTAGTGTCTATTTTAAAAGAAATCGAAAAACAACACAGATCAAACAAAATAACAGATGATACCTATAGCAAACTTAAAGAACAATACAAAAACGAAGCAGTGGATACAATGAAAAAACTTGAAGATATGGATTCAGAAATCAAATAAAATATTAAAATTTTAATCTAATCAAGAATACATTTAAACCTATAATACAAACATCCATCTAAATATAATGATAACATCGACAGAGTTCATACCAACAATTACATCATTTTTATCTGTCGCTATAACAGTAATCTCAGCTTTTCCTATACCAAAAGGAGATCTTTTAAAATCTAAAAATTCATATGTAGATATCCTTTCTGTTTCACTACAATTCAAACGATCAATACATCCATTCTTAGATATATTGATTCTATCAAAAAGCCCTCCATTAACAGACACATGCCAAAAAATATTAGAGGCATCTCTCACACCATTATTTGTAATATCTGCTTTAACACCAGCCCAACATAACCTCTTTGGAAAATTAAGCTCTATACTACCAACAGCCGGAGGAGGTGGGATTTCACTAGTTGTAAAACTCCAAATGTCACTTTCAGTAGATTTACCAAAACTATCAGTAGCCTTAATTTTCCAGTAATAAGTAGTATCAAGATCAAGATCATAAGGAACAACATAAGAACTATCCATAGTTTTTTCTTCTACAAGCTCAGGGTTATTTGTTTTGCCAAAAAATACATCATAAGTTAAAATATCCCCAGGGTCAGGATCAAAACAAGACCAATTTAAAAAACAGATGATACTTACATCTTCTGCATTGTCTGCCGGCGAAACAGCAACAGGTTTCTCAGGGGGGTTGTTTTTCTTTGTTTTAAAACTATAAACAGCTTGATTTGATGCACCTCTCTCATCAGTAGCACTAACAGTCCAAGTATAAAGGGTATCGGGCATAAGACCCTCTATATGACAAACTTTAACACCATCAGAAAAACTATCGCCATTATCAAAACCAATAGTAGGGCTGGTAGTAATACTCCAAATAAAACTATCACCATCAACATCAGTGACATCTACAGTTATTTCATCAAGGCCAAATAATACATCCGTAGATCCATTTTCAGGATACATATTTGAAAAAACAGGAGGAGAATTAACAGTAAAACTAAAAACATCAGAATAAGTTTGAAAAACACCATCATCAGTTATTGCATACCAACTATAAGTTGTTCCATAATCGAGATCATTCCAATATACCAATGCAGAAGACCCACTTGCAACATTATTATCAACACCGATAACACTATCATCAGATGCATCAAAAAAAGTAACACTCATATTATCATCATCAGGATCAGAAACAGTGACACTTAACAAAGTAGTAAGGTTTACAGAAAGTTCATTGTCTATAGGTTTAGGATTAATTGGAGGAAAAGGTGGATCATTTGAAAGATATGTTCTAAATGTTAAATCATGATTTTCAAATTCACGCCATAATTCTTCATTCATCCTTGTAAATAATATATAAAGAAAACCGTCATTGTATTCTGTTTCTAGTCCTGTACTTAACAAATAATTATTGTTTTTATCTATTCCTTCAGCAGTAACAACAATATAATAAGTTTGACCTGTATTTACATCTATATCTTGTAAATCAAATTCAACCCATTCTAAATTAGAAGATATGCTACGCGATGGTTTTGAAATACTAACTAGCTCTGATTCTTCTAAATTATTTTTTATCTCAACAGTTATACTACCAGGATTACCCTCTTTTTTTAAAAAAAGTTTGACAGAAGATAAACTAGTTTCACCTGGTTTAAAAGATTGAACAAATGTTTTTCCTTCTCTTGATGTAGATGTTTCTTCAGAACCAGAACTAAAACGGAAAAAATAATCGGATTGGAATTGTTGTTGATCAGCATTATCACCAGCTGCAACAACTGTTTTAAAATGCCAAACAGGCCCTTCAGTTTCTTCACTGTGGTTATCGCGCGCAACAATTTTCCAGTAATAATCTGTGTCATCGTTTAAAGAATTGGCGTTATATGTTTGATTAGTTTGATTATAAGAAACTATGTTACTTGGGTTAGGGCTGTCCGCCTCCATGTACACATCATAATAAACTGTGTCTTCACGGTCAGGATCCCTGCCAACCCATGATAATAAAAGATTTGATGGTATATTTATTTTATTATCGTTTGGTTTTGGGCTGTTGGGAGTATATGGTGGTCGATTACCACTGCGAATTATTAAGTTTTCATCACCAACAAATTTAACACAATTAGAAATAGAAGGATATTCTGCACAAGCCAAATCAAAAGATTCTTTAATAGTATACTTCTGATCCATTTTTGTAAACATATAATTCTGCCATTGTTTTGCTTTTGACCAACCAGAACAGCCACCCATACCTGTATAACCAATCGTTACAGTGTTTATCATTTGGCCTTTACGAAACTCATAAGAAAATGTACCTTTATCTGTTTTATCCATACCGCCGCAGCTACCTATAAAAGCAAATGTGATAGGATTCCTATCAGCCATATCATCTCTGACATTAGCTCTATTTCCAGATGGGGTAGAGTAATACTTTCTTATTGTTCCTCCTTCGGTCACATGAGCTTGAAAAGAACTTCTACTTCCATGAGCTACTTCATAGAAAAGTTCAACATTTGGATTGCTAACTCTTGCAGATATTGATGTAGAAGGATGAGGATTAAAAACACTTATAACAGATTCGCTCCATTGAGAATAAAAAGTTTCAGCGTTGCTACGTAGATATTTCCATACATCTTTTTTTTTATGAGGTCCTGTCATCAAAAAACTTTCAGAGGGTGCAGGTATTCCATTACCTATCATATTTTCATCTGAATCGTATAAAATCGTTGTTCCATCAGTATGTCTTACTTCCCAGCATCCCACTGGATATTCTATAGGTTCATTAAAATAATAAAAATTTTGACAATCTGTTTCCTCAGGAAATATCACCTTTTTTTTCCAGATAAAATTATCTACTTCAATCTCAGAAAAAACAAAATCTTCAATATCAATTTCAGTCCATTTTTTTTCATATTTTAGTATATTTTTGTTTTCAGGATCCGAATGTAATAAAATCGAATCATTTTTGATATAAACGTCATCTATAAAATGTTCCCAATAATTTACATTCATTTCTCCAATAAGTTTATCGGCACAAAGAATTTTATCATTTATGCTATTTATTTCGCTCATTAAATCTTCGATTTCAAGATTATTTTTATAGCAAAATTCAGTTTTTCCAAAGGATATATCAAAGATACTTATAAGAATAATAAATATAATTAGTAAGATTATGGCTTGTTTATACATATTATCATTTTTATATTAATATCTCTATTAATAATTAATAAATCTTATTTTACAGATGTTATCAAAAAAAAATTAATTTTAAAAACAAATTTTTTAGAGAATATAAAATCCTATAAAAAATATAAATTAAATTAAGTTTTATTTTATATCATAACCATCATTTTAAAAACAAGAAAAACATCAATAGAATTCATACCAACAATTACACCATTTTTATCTGTTGCTATTACACTAACATTAACTCTACCTAAACCAAAAGGATTTGATTTAAAATTCAAAAACTCATATGTAGAAATTCTCTTTGTTTCATTTAGATTCAAAATATCGATACAACCGCTATTAGAAACATTAACCCTACCAAAAATACCACCTTTAATAGATACATGCCAAAAAATATTAGAGGCATCTCTCACACCATTATTTGTAATATCTGCTTTAAAACCAAACAAAGAAAATCTTCTAGGAAAACTAATGTTAATACTACCAATACTTGGAGGTGGAGGAACATTGCTAGTTTTAAAACTGAAAATACTACTTTCACTTGACGCGCCAAAACTATCAGTAGCCTTAATCTTCCAATAATACCTAGTATCAAGCTCAAGATCATAAGTAACATTAATAAAACTTTCATTTACATTTTTCTCTAAAATAGATGGATTTTTTGTAGTTCCAAGATAAACATCATAAACCAAATTTTTATCACCATCAGGATCTACACAAGACCAATTCAAAGTACAAACAATACTAACATCCAAAGCATCAATACCAGGTGAAACAACAACTGGTTTATTAGGAACCATATTTTTTATTGTTTTAAAATTAAAAACAGACTCAGTTTTTTCACCCTTACTATCAACAGCAGTAACAGTCCAACTATAAATCTTATCAGAATTAAGATTATGCATATTACACTTAATATTATCTCCAGAAGAACCCTTACCACTAGCAGTTCCAATATCCGGGAAAGTTTTAATATCCCAATCAAATGTATTGCCTTCATAATTTTCAACATCTAAACTCAATTCATCAATATCCCATGATATACCCCAAGAGTCATTTGAGGGACTTAAATTAGAGAAAATATGAGCAAGAGTAGTTTTAAAACTAGAAACATCAGAACGGATTTCATTAAAGCTATCATCAACTACAGCATACCAGCTGTACTTTGTTTCATATTCCAAATCATCCCATTCTATTGTTACAGTTTCTCCACTTTGAACATCATCAAAAGAACCTATCTCACTATCATCGCTTGCATCAAAAAAAGTAACGCTAAGAGGATCATCATCAACATCGCTAACGTTGACAGCTAAAATAGTGGGATCAACATCAACTTTTTTCGCACCATTATAAGGACTAGAAATAGTTGGTTTATCAGGAGGATGGCTAACAACATTAACACTTAAATCAAAAACACCATCACCTGCATTAGAATCAATACGTATCCCACAGTTATAAACCCCATAATCAAGATCCGTTGTATCAACAATAACATCAATTGTTTGATACTCAAATATTTCTAGACTGCCTTGAGTGGGTGAAACAATGATCCAATCACAATCCCAAGAGAGACTAAAATCTAAATTATCATATGGTTCAGATGCACCATTACAAATATCAAAAATAACTGATTCAGATTCATCTATATATACATCTCCAAAATCATAAGATTTAGGATCATACTCTAATTTTGGACCATCTGAATCAGAAACAACGGTAACACTTAAAAAAGTAGAAGAAAATAACATTAAAACTAATAAAAAATAAAATAATTTATGAATACCAACAGAAAATGTACCAAAATTCTTTTTATTAGTCATGAACTATCTTAACCCTCCTCTTAGTACAATCATTAATCTTGAGAAAATAATAACATCAACAGAGTTTCTACCAACAGGAACACTATTTTCATCTGTCACAATTACAGTAATAGAGGCCCTACCAAAACCAAAGGGCATTGTTTTAAAATTCAAAAACTCATATGTAGATATCCTCTCTGTTTCATTTAAACTCAAAATATCAATATAACCCCTCTTAGTCACATTAATCCTACCAAAAATACCCCCATTAACAGTAACATGCCAAAAAACATTGGAAGCATTTCTAATACCGTTATTTGTAATATCTGCTTTTACACCAGCCCAACATATCCACTTTGGAAAATTTATATCTATACTGCCGACAGCTGGAGGAGGAAAAAGTTTACTAGTAGAAAAACTCCAAATATTACTCTCAGTAGATTTACCAAAATTATCAGTAGCCTTAATCTTCCAGTAATAAGTGGTATCAAGATCTAAATCATTAGATATAATAAAACAGGTATCAGTAATATCTTTTGCAACTCTATCTGGATTTCTTGATTTACCAAAATAAACATCATAAACCATTTTATTATCTTCACCGTCAGAATCAACACAAGACCAATTTAATATACAATTTGCTATACTAACATTGAAAGAATCATCTCTAGGGGATAAAACATTAACAACAGGTGCAATGTTTTGTTTAGTTGTAAACTGATAAGAAGTCTTTATCGTAGCACCTCTCATATCTGTGGCTTCAATGTTCAAAGTATATTTTGTAAGAGGTTTTAATCCTCTTAAACTACATGTCTTTGTACCATTTAATTCACGGTTTCCCTTATTTTTACCAATATCTGGAAAAGTTGTAATACTCCAACTAAAACTATCTCCATCAGGATCACTTATATTAACACTCAATCCATCAAGATAAAACGATACATCATCTGAGCCATCTTGAGGATTCAAATTTGAAAAAACAGGAAGATAATTAGTAGTAAAACTAAAAGTTTCAGATCTGTTATCAAAAATACCGTCATCGGCAATAGCATACCACCTATAAGTTGTACCATAATCAAGATCAGACCAAGTAATTGAGGCGGTACTACCACTCTCAACATTATTTACAACTCCTATTTCCTTATGATTGGATGCATCAAAAAAAGTAACACTCATGTTATTATCATCAGGGTCAGAAACATCAACACTTAACTTTGGGCTAGTATTTATATAACGTTCATTATTTTCTGGACAAGGATTTTTTGGTTTATCTGGAGGAAGATTAATTTTAAATCTCCAAGTATAAGATCTTGCAGGTAACATCCAAGTTGTATCTGTAACTAAAACTTCCCAGTAATGCACTGAACCTGGTTTTTTAGCATCATGCCATGTTGCAGATACTCTACCGCCCTCTGTAACAATCATACCACCAGCAAAGGGCTTGCGATCTTCTTCATTTATGTTTTTATCCACTGACCAAAACCAAACTTGAACATTAGATCCATCAGGATGTGGTGGATCATGTATTTCAACAGAACAGGTAGGGCTTGGTGGAACACTTGTTGAATTATCAAGTGGAAAAGGATTCGTAGCAGGATAAGGCTGACGAGGTGTA
The DNA here is from genome assembly GCA_964481275.1 of uncultured Thermoplasmatales archaeon. GTDB lineage: Archaea > Thermoplasmatota > E2 > DHVEG-1 > DHVEG-1 > CAYZTD01. Next base: position 60,199 of record CAYZTD010000008.1, on the reverse strand, counting down.
AAAGTATTATATTCATCATTTCCAGAATTAATCAGATCTTCTGTATTTTCTCCAGGATATGACTTGGTTTTTCCAATACATAAGGATGATGCATTTATCATTAGAATAAAAATGAATAATAAAACCATCAGTTTTTTTTTCATATCCCCTCCCCCTTACGAAATTTTTCTAAAACACCATACAAAAGATTATCATAAAAAACAACAGCAGAAATAAAGTTATAAAACGGCATAGATTGTATAAAATAAAAAATATTTATTTTATTACCAATATCTATTGCCCTTTTCTGAATCATAAATTATTTAACCCAATAATGAAGTTAGTTTTCTTTTTATATAAATATTTCTATAAAATTTATCTTTATAAATAAAAGAATTTAATCATAAAAAATATTAAAATAGGATAAATAGCTAAAAATCAAATAAACTCTGTTGTATCTTTTCATTATTTTCTTTTTGTGTTTCTTCTGTTTCATGTATTTCTTCTTCAATAGGTTTTATCTTATCTTGTTCAGAAGATTTCAAAATTTCATTTAACTTATAGAGATGACTTTTACCAAGCAGATATTTAATTTCAGGTTCTGTTAAATCAAGTTTATTTTTCATTTTAATAGCAAAAGACAAATTGTTTCTAAATATATGAGCAAAGTACAACATAAATTGATCCTTTGTTTTATCACTTGAATTATGACAATTTTTACTAATTTTTTTTACAATCATCTTTCTAATATCTGTTTTATTTTTACTATTCTTTATCTGCCGGATATATGTTGGGAAATTGTATGTTTTATTTGGATAATTATGTGATTTTGCTACTGCAACACCACCGTTCATTAAATCACAAGCATAACTCCACAATCCATAGTTTTGATTTTTATAAGTTCTTCCAAGAAAAATATCGGATTTTGAAATCATATCATATCCTTTTACCAGATCGTTAACATCAATGTATTCTTTAGGAAGATTTTCATTTATCCAAAGTAAAACAAGCCCGGGATCCAAATCCAAATTCCTAAGTGTTTCTTTAATATTTTTTACATCTTTTGTTTTAAATATTTCCCTAAGAGATGAAAATATATCCTTTTCCCGATCTCTATACCCCAGAACATTTAAAGACTTTGCATCAATCTTTTTTTTATCTGTACAGATCGATTGTAAATCATTTACTGCAGATCTTATATCGCCTTTACATCTATCAGAAATACTCTTCAATACATTAATATCTACATGTATTCCTTCTGACAAACATATTTTTTTCAATAAATTAAAAATTAAATTTGGAAAAGGGTTGTAAAATTTTATTAATTTGCAATATTTTTTTAAATCTTCACCGCTACCTTTTATTAATCCATAGTAGTCATTTACAATCAATATAATAGGCTGATTAGTAATTTTTACAGTATCAACAATTGCTTTTTTTCCACCTCTGTCACTTAGATCCTTGTTAGTTGTCTGACCTTGAATTCTTTCATACAAATTGTCTGCTTCATCTAAAATTATAAGTTTTCTACCGCCTCTATTAGAAGATATAAAAGATCCATCATCAGAAAAAGTTTCATTTACTGCACCTGATGTTGCAACTGATTTTATTTTTTTAGCGTTTCTTACATCAGATGTATTTAATTCTATTGTAGTCCATCCAAAATCTTTTGCAAGAGCAATAGCACAGCTTGTTTTACCTATACCTGCTTTTCCGGATAGGATAATCGCTTTATATCTTGGTTTTCCTTCATTCCATTCTTTAGCCCATTTTCTTAGTTCTATCAAGGCTTTTTCATTTCCAACTATATCATCAATAGTATTTGGCCTATATTTTTCAGTCCAATCTTCCATAACGAAATATTATAAACAATCAATAATATTTTAATATTTGTTTTAAATTTTGTTTTACATAACATTTTTATCACAAATGTTTATTTCTAAATTCCAAAATTCGATTGCGAGGATGGCCCAGCCTGGCTACGGCGAAGGATTGCTAATCCTTTGGTCTTTCGACCACGGGAGTTCAAATCTCCCTCCTCGCGTAAGTTTATATTTTTTTAAAAAATTGTAGTAAAACGGCAATATTTTTATAGAGAGATGAATATAATAATAGAAACATTTATATATTACGCAATTATATATTTATTTAATATTAAAATGATGTGATTAAAATATGAAAACTGAAATAGTTGTTATAGTATTAATGGGAATAATGATCACAGCAAACTTTAGTGTTTTTGGAGCAAAAGTGATAATAGAAGATGAAACAACAATTAAAAATTCTAATAATTTAAAAACTCCTTTAAACACTGCTGATGATACTGAAGTAAAAATATTTATCACTGTTGATTATGTTACAAATAAGCCAGAGGATGCAACCTATTTACAAAATTACGATCCAATCGACCCTGATTATTGGCCTTTTACTGAAGAACCAGAATGGTATTATAAAATCACTGTAAGTGATAGTTCACATACAAATATCAAAGAAGAAATTATCAACAAAAACAAAGATGAAAATGATAAGTGGATAGATGAATACACCTGGATTGTTGATAAGACTCATGAGTTTTCACCAGGATTTATACATCCATTTTCTGTTCTTATTGATATTGAACTTTGGGATGATGATATGGCGTATACTGAAAAACTTGATGACCAAGCAGATTTAAGTGCTAAAAAAGATAAAAGAACTTTTAAGGCATCTTATAACTTTGTAACAAATACGCTCTCGGTCTCAGATGATCATCCAGATCCTGCATTCATCGTAGAAGAAGATGGCTGGTATGTTGTACATGGAGAGCTTGATGGTAGCACTGATTTTGATGATGATGATGCTGAAATGCGATTCAAAATAGAAGATAACTATGAACCTTTAAGTGTAACAATAGATATTGAAAATGAAGAAATTTTAGAAAATAGAAATGTTGCGCCCGGTGAAACAGTAAAGTTTATTTGTACTGTAGAAGGAGGACTACCTGATTTTGAATATCATTTTAAACCAATAGGTCAATTGGGACAAACAGAAGAAATCAAAACAAGCAACCAGCGGCAAATTACATTTGAATATCAGTATTCAGTTGGAGATCATGGATTGGTTAAACCATATGTTTTAGTATACGACAGAGGAGGCAACGGTTCACCAATATCTGCAAAGATGGATGATATTTATGTTAATAGAAGACCAGAAGCTGTAAAAGCAACAGTGGACCGAGAACTAGCTCTTTTTTGGAAATATACTGCACATGGCTCTGATGCTGATGGTGACACTCTACAATATCGTTTTAAAATAAATGGTGGTCGTCCAACAGAATGGAGTTCTTCTAATATATATTATCATGAAGAAATGAAAAAGTTAGATTCGTTTGAATTTCAAGTTAGAGATAAGCCTGGCGGATATGCAAGGTTCGGAGATGGCTTAGAAAGTAGTTGGACATCAAAAGTAGAAGTTGTTTCAGAAGAAGAAAGTGAAAGTATTGACAGAAGTATCAAACTAGCAAATCCATTATTTTATTTACTTTTAGAAAAATTTCCTGCGTTACAGATATTTTTACTATTTTAATCATGATAAATACAAAAATACCAACATATATTATTTTCAGCAAAAACCATTAGTTAATCTTCATATAAAATAATTCTTGATGCTACATAAAGTTATTGAAAGCATATTGGAAATGTCATTATTTGGCTAGAAGATATAGGCTATATTTTCCAATAAAAATGATAAGTATTACTCTTATTTTATTGTTTTTTCTTCTTCAAGTTTTTCTTCAATTTCTTTCCATTGAGTAATATTTCTTGAGATGCCCATAGTTCCAATGACACTACCCTCTGTATCAAATCTGGGTATTTTAGTTACAATAAACCAGTTTGCAGTACCATCTTCTTTTGTTATTTTTTCATGTTTATCTACTATAAATTTTCCAGTTTTTAGAATTTCTTCGTCATCTTTAAATGCTTTTTGGGCTTCGTCGGGTGGCAAAAAATCAAAATCTGTTTTACCAATCATATTATCAGGTTCACTATTACAATAATCCGCTTTTGCTTTGTTTACCTTGATGAATTTGTTTTCATCATCTTTAAAGTAAACTAAATCTGGAATGCTATCCATAAGTGTTTGAAGAAGTTCATGTTCTCTAGCAAGTTTTGTTTCTGTTTTTTTTCTATCGCTTATATCTCTTATAACTAAAACAAAATTATCAATTTCATTATCTTTTCTAATTAAGAAAAAAGAAGTAAGTTCAACAGTCAAAGGGTTATTATTTTTATCAAAAATTTCAGTTTCTTTACTTACTGCTTCTTCATTTGAAAGTAAATCCTGAAAGTGTTTTACAACTATTGACAAAGCTTTAGGTGTTAGAAGACCCATGCTTAAAAAATTTTTACCAATCATTTCTTCTTCATTTTTACCAAATAGATATAATGCCTTTGAATTGATATCAAGAATTTCGCCTCTTGCATCTAGTACTAACATTCCATCGGTGGTGGATTCAAATAATCCTTCATATTTTTCTTCACTTTCTCTTATCTTTCTTTCAGCTTCTTTCCGCTCTGTTATATCCCAAATCAATGCAAGCATAACTGGTTTTCCATTTAGCGTAAAAAGTGAAGTGTCCATCATAACAGGAAAAATAGAACCATCTTTTCTTCTGTTTTCTGTTTCAAAGTTCATACCACCTTTTGACATAATTTCCTCTTTTAATTGTGACCAATCAATATGCTCAGGGAAAATATCTTCAAAATGCATCTCACTTAATTCTTCCCATTTATATCTAAAAAGATCGCATGACTTTAAATTAGATTCAATTATTTTTCCATCAATTGAAGTGATAAATACACCAGCATTTATTGATTCAAATAAAGTTTTATATCGATCATGATCTGAAGAATGTTTTTTATCTTGTTTTTTTATCTCAAGAGTCTGATTGTCTGATTCTTCTAACATATGGCAACCCAACTGGCATCCCAATTATAACATTATTTTTATTTTTCTTGATTTTTTGAATGTTTTATAAATATTTAAACTTAATTTCAAAGATTAAAACATTATATCTTTGCTAGTTCTTCCTTTAATTCAGTTATTATGTTAACAGGTGTAGGATCTATTTTTCTTAGAATAGCAAGATAACAACTCACAAAATCCCCTAGATACATTGTATACATCATTTTAGCAAGACGTTTTTTTCCTTCTATATCTATTTCTATTGTATCTGCTGCATTTGTTTTAAAAAGTTTTTTCATAAAATCAAGTCTAGTAGACATATATATTGATTCTTCGTCTTTATCTCTAAATAAAATACACACAAAATTTTTTGTTGCCTCAGTATTTAGAGACCATCCAACTATATCGTTATGATTACACTCTGAAACTTCATCAAATCTACATATTATTTTACTGTTTTCATTGAACTGAGTGCACCATCTTTTTGCAATAGGTGTAAATTCTTGCCATCCATATATCTGAGGTATTTTCTTATAAATTTTTTGAGCTATTTTTTTAGATATATTTTTGTCAAGAAGGATATCTTTTTTGTTTTTATCTCTGAAGTCTTCTGTTAAGGCTATTGTTTCCTGTATTTCTTTTTCTATATCTATTCTTAGAATACCGCTTTTTTTTAAAGCAAGAAGAGCTGAAAATAGCATATATCCTGTTGCAGCTCTTGGCTGGTAACCTGTAGGAATTTTTATATGATAAATATCTCTTTTTTTGCAGAATTCTTCTAGTTTTCCACCAGAAGAAATACCAAGTATCTTACATCTTTTTTGATATGCATGCTTAAAAGATGAAAGTGTTTCTTCGGTATTTCCAGAGTAACTTTGGGTTATAACTAAAGTATTTTTATGAGCCCATTTAGGTAATTCATATTGTCTGTTTACATATATAGGAATATCAATTTTATCCATAAAAAAAGCTTTTAGTATATCTCCAGATATTGCAGATCCACCCATACCTGTAAAAATAATATTATCAACTTTGTAGATACTCTCAAGATTAGATGATTCAACAAGTTCATAGGATTTTTTTATTTGTTCTGGAAAATCAGCAATTGAATCAAGCATATTTGATTTATCTATATTTGAGATTTGTTCTTTATCATCAAGCATTTAAAACCCATCCGAAATTCTAAAATTTAGTTTCTAGACGTAAATAGTTGTAGATTATTTAGAGATTTTCCTTTTTTACAAAAAAACCTTAAATATGCTTTTTATATCTTATGTTCAATGATAATTACAGAGAAAAAAGATTTTGATGAATTACTTAATTCGATTGATAAAAAACCTGTTTTTATAGTAGGTTGTAGCGAGTGCGCAACTTTATGCAATACCGGTGGAGAAAAAGAAGTAAAAGAGATGAAAGAAAAACTCAAAAAAAATAACATTGAAGTAACTGGTTGGATTATTTTAGATCCTGCATGTCATTTAAACAACGATAAGCGTTTACTTAAAAAACATAGAGAAAGTATTTCTAAATCAGAAAAAATATTAGTTTTAGCCTGCGGTAATGGTGTTCAAACTGTTTCTGAAATAATTGATGATGCTGATGTTATTGCAGGTACTGATACTCTTTTCTTAGGTGAAATTAAAAGAATAGATGAATTTGAGAAAAGATGTGAGATGTGTGGTGAATGTATCCAAGATTTATTTGGTGGTTTTTGTCCTGTAAGCAGGTGTCCTAAAGCCATTTTAAATGGACCCTGTGGAGGTTCTTCTAATGGTAAATGCGAGATAAATAAGGACGTGGATTGTGTGTGGATACTTATTATTGAGAAATTAAAAAAGAAAGGAAGATTAGATTTACTAAAAAAGATACAGGAACCTAAAAACTGGAATAAAGCAAACTCTTATAGGAGAAGTAATAGAAATGCAGTATAAAAGTAAACTCGAAAAACTACTTTCAGAAAAAAAGTTTGTTGTCACTGCTGAAATTGGCCCTCCTAAAGGCTGTGATAAAGAGAAAATAAAAGAAAAAGCTAAAATGTTAAAAGATTACGCTGATGCATTTAATATTACAGACAACCAGACAGCTGTTGTAAGACTTTCTAGTATGAGCAGTAGTTTTATTATTCTTAATATGGGATTGGAACCAATTATGCAGATTAGTTGCAGGGATAGAAATAGAATTGCTTTACAAAGTGATGTTTTAGGTGCTGCTTCATGTGGTATTAGAAATATTTTATTTATTTCTGGAGATCATCAATCATTTGGAAATCATCCTGATGCAAAAGGTGTTTATGATGTTGATTCAATTCAATTGGTAAATATTGTTAAAAATATGAGAGATGAGGGTGTTTTTCAGAGTAAAGATAAAATATTATCAGAAAAACCATCTGTTTTTATTGGTGCTGCAGCAAATCCCTTTGCCGATCCTTTTGAATATAGAGTAGACCGGTTAGAAAAAAAAATAGAATCTGGCGCTGATTTTATTCAGACTCAGAGTGTCTATGATTTAGATAGATTTAAAGAATATATGGACGAGGTTAGATCAAGAAATCTTGATAAAAAAGTATCTATTTTAGCAGGTATAACACCTTTGAAATCCTTAAAGATGACAGAAAGAATGAAATTTTATGTTCCAGGTGTTGATATTCCTAATAAATATTATTTTAGAATGAAAAATTCATCTAATCCAAAAAAAGAAGGATTTGATATAGCAGTAGAAATAATCAACGAGATAAAAAAAATAAAGGGTGTTCATGGAATTCATATTACTGCTCTTTTTTGGGAAGATATTATCCCAAGTCTTGTAGATAAAGTAAATCTTCTTCCTAGACCTTAATTGTTTTTTTATCTTTTTGATATTTTCTTTTTTAATTGACGTTTCGTCATTTTGAGATATTTACGGCATATTTTTATATAGTGTTAATCGAAGACAATACTCATGGTATTAATTATCACGACATGTGATAAAAAATATCTATCGACGGCATTGAAAGGTGAAAGGAAATGAAAGTAAGAAGAAGAATGTGTATAATCGCTGTTCTTTTCTTGGTATTAAATATGGTTATAGCAACTCAATATGCTACTTTAAAATTAGCATATGAATATGGGATAGCTCATCCTTGTGATGCCTCTATTAGATTTATTGGATCTGATAATTCATCAGATGGAAAAAGAGTTTTAAGAGTTGCAGGAAGTAATGTTACAAACGTTCAATTAAAACTGGAATTAGGAGATGGATATTCATCAGGAATGAAAAAAACATACACAGCTGCATTTGGAATAGTAAACGAAGAAACTTATCCTCTAAATATAACACATATTAATGTTTCATCATCAAATTATACTTACTTAAAAATATATCTTCACGGTAACAGAACTGCAAATGCAAATAGCACAGTAAATGATCCAACAAGTGTTTTTATGTGGAACAATAATACTATCGTAAATGCAAGTAATACAACTGCATGGACTTTAGCAGCAGGTGATGAAAACTCAACTGGTATGTGTTATAATACTTCAAATAGAGTAGCAACTACAATACCAACACCGTGGGATAACACATCTCATGTAAGATACTCCAGAAATAATTCAGATGCAGAAAGTGGAATATCTGATTTCGTATGGGTACAAATAGTTATAGATATACCAGATAAAGTAGATGCAATAGGCACACACTCAGGAATGATTTGGATTCATTTAGAATCTGAAGCTGGAGACGATTAAAAAATTTCTTTTTGTTATTTTTTGAATTCTTTAAATTGTTTTAAAAAATCATAAAATAAAACAGCAAAATATCTATAGTCTTTCTTTATACTGGATAAAAGCATTTGGGGGAATATATTACTATATGTTAAGAAAAGAAACAAAAAAAATTATGGTAACTGGTGCTGTTGGACAGATAGGATCAGAATTAACAAGTGCACTTCGTGAAAAATTTGGAAATGAAAACGTTGTTGCATGTGGACGTAAAACTAAACCAAGTAAAAATCTTCTTAATTCAGGACCATTTGAATCAGGTATAGATATTACTAACATAACAACTGTTGAAAAAGTTATAAAAAAATATGATATTGATACTATATATAATATGGCAGCAATTTTATCAGCTGTTGGTGAAGAAAAACCTATCCTCTGCTGGAATGTAAATATTGATGGGTTACATAATATTCTTGAAATAGCTCGCAAGTATGATATGGTTCGCATATTTGTTCCAAGCAGCATTGCCGCCTTTGGACCAGAAACCCCTAAAAAAAATACACCTAACGATACCATTCTAAAACCCAAAACCATGTATGGTGTAACAAAAGTTGCTGGAGAATTACTTGGAGACTATTATTTTAAACGGTTCAATCTTGATGTACGTGGCTTACGTTATCCAGGAATAATCAGTAGTGAAACCCCTCCTGGTGGAGGAACAACAGATTATGCTGTTGAAATTTTTTATGAAGCAATAAAAAATAAAAAATATACCTGTTTTGTAAAAGAAGATACAACGCTTCCTATGATGTATATGCCCGATTGTATCAAAGCAACAATTAATCTAATGGATGCAGATATTAAAAAATTAAATCATCATTGTGATTTTAATGTAGGTAGTATGAGTTTTTCAGCAGGACAACTTGCTGAAGAAATTAAAAAACATGTTCCTGAATTCAAATGTAAATTTAAACCCGATTTTAGACAAGATATAGCTGATTCCTGGCCGGGTTCTATAGATGATAGCGTTGCACGTAAAGAATGGGGTTGGAAACCTTCGTTTGATCTTAGTTCTATGACAGAGGATATGATTAATAAACTTAGTAAAAGATATGAAAAAGGAAATCTCTAGAAAAGTTTTTGTGCTTGTAGACGATTAAGCTTTTTGGAGAGAGTATTATGCAAGAATTAGATGAGATTAGAGAATATATTGGGGGTAATAAAATAGAAAATATTAGAAATCTAATAGGAGATGAAGCAGATTATTTACTTAATTTTGATAATCCTAAAATAAAAAAGGAATCCTTACATATTCCTGGCCCTGATTTTGTAGATCGTATTTTTATGGATTCTGACAGACCAACAAATGTTTTGAGGAATCTTAAATCTATATTTAATAATGGTCGTCTTTCTAATACGGGATATATGTCTATTTTACCTGTGGATCAGGGAATTGAACATTCTGCTGCTGCATCTTTTGCACCAAATCCCATATATTTTGATCCTGAAAACATTATAAAACTTGCTGTAAATGGTGGATGTAATGCTGTTGCTTCAACCTTGGGTGTTCTTGGTTCTGTGTCCCGTAAATATGCACATAAGATTCCTTTTATAGTAAAAATAAACCATAACGAGCTTTTGTCTTATCCTAACAGTTATGATCAGATAATGTTTGCAGATGTCGAACAAGCCTGGGACATGGGGGCTGCTGCAATTGGCTGTACTATTTATTTTGGTTCTGACAAAGAGCTTTCAAACCGTCAGATAATAGAGGTAAGTAAGGCTTTTAAATATGCCCATGAACTTGGTATGGCAACTGTTTTATGGTGCTATCTTAGAAACCAAGCATTTAATGTGGATGGTAAAAACTATCATAGCTCTGCAGATCTCACAGGGCAAGCAAATCATCTTGGTGTGACTATTGAAGCAGATATTGTAAAACAAAAACAAGCAACGATAAATGGCGGATATGTAGCTTTAAATAAAGAAGGTGTAAATTACGGCAAAGTAGATGAAAAGATATATAATGAATTATGCTCAGATCATCCTATAGATATGGTAAGATACCAAATTGCTAATTGTTACATGGGAAGAATTGGGATGATAAATTCAGGTGGAGCATCTGGTGAAAATGATTTTGCTCAAGCAGTTAGAACAGCAGTAATAAATAAACGCGCTGGAGGTACAGGTCTTATCTCTGGTAGAAAAGCTTTTCAACGTCCTATGGAAGAGGGAATTAAACTCTTGAATGCTATACAAGATGTTTATCTTTGTAAAGACGTTACAATAGCTTAATCTCTTTTTTTATTTTCTAAAAAAATTAGGTAAACCGAAATTTATTTAAACTAACTCACATATAATAATATTTAGGTATACCTAAAAATGTGATCGTTATGCGGAAAGATATCAAAACTCTATCAGATTTACCATTAAATAGAAAAGCAAAAATCATCAAGATACACAGAGGAAGACATTTTCATAGACGGATGTGTGTAATGGGTTTACGAACTGGAGAAACTGTTGAAGTGATATCAAAACAACCACTAATGGGTCCTTTAACAATTGCAGTTGGAAAATGCAAAATGACAATTGGAAGAGGAATGGCAAATAAAATATTAGTTGAAGAAATATGAACAAAAAAATAGTATTGATGGGAAATCCAAACGTTGGTAAAAGCGTTGTTTTTTCCCGTCTAACAGGCGCAAATGTTATTTCATCGAATTATCCTGGTACAACTGTTGATTTTTCCAAAGGAAAAATGAGGCTAGACGGAGAAACTGTAGAAATAATAGATGCTCCTGGAACCTATTCTTTAGATTCATCAAATAGAGCGGAAGAAGTAGCATCAAAATTGATTGAGGATGCAGATATAATAATAGATGTGATTGATGCAACAAACATTGAAAGAAATTTACTTTTAACATTAGAATTACTAGAAAAAGACGTTCCAGTTATTATTGCATTGAATATTTGGGATGAAACAAAACATCTTGGAATAAATATAGATGAAAAAAAACTTGAAGAAATACTTGGAGTGCCTGTCGTACCAACTGTAGCTTTAACTGGAGAAGGAATAAAAGAACTTGTCTCAAGAATAAAAGAAGCAAAATCTCCTGAAAAAATAAAACCAACAAGTGAAGAAGGGCGATGGATAGAAATAGGACAAATAATTAAAAAAGTAGAAAAAGTTGAGCATAAACATCATACACTAAGAGATAAAATTTCAGATCTTACCATTAAACCAATTACAGGACTTCCTATAGCAATTGGAATAATCTTTTTTTCTTTTTGGATTGTAAGACTAATAGGCGAGACTTTAATTAAATATATTTTAGATCCTTTATTTGAAAATCTATACAGACCACTTATTGTTAACTTTGGAGATATTTTAGGAGAAGGATTTCTTTATAGATTTTTAATAAGCCAAAATTACGGTCAAATAAATTTTCTTGAATCTCTAGGAATGCTAACAACGGGATTATATGTACCTATAGGAATGGTATTACCATATATTATTGCATTTTATTTTATATTATCACTTTTAGAAGATACAGGTTATCTACCACGTCTAGCAACACTAGTTGACAATATTTTTCATAAGTTTGGAATGCATGGATACGGAATAATACCAGTGTTTTTGGGACTTGGATGTAATGTACCAGGAATGCTTGCAACACGTTCTCTTGAAACAAGAAAACAAAGATTCATTGCCGCAACACTATTATCAATTGCTGTACCATGTATGGCACAAACATCACTAGTTTTTGCAATGTTTTCAGATGATAAAATAAAAGGCACTTTACAATTTAGCCCCATTATATATATTTTGATAGTTTTTTCTACATTAATTATTATATATTTTGCTGTAGGTATTATACTAAATAGATTTATAAAAGGTGAAAGCCCAGAGATATTTTTAGAAATACCAAGTTATAGAGTACCTCATTTTAAAACAACAATAAAAAAAACATGGATGAGAATAAAATGGTTCATAAAAGATGCTCTACCATGGATGTTTTTTGGAGTGTTAATAATAAATATACTATACACAATTGGAGTCATAGAGTATCTCGCACAAATTTTCAAACCTATAATGACAGGTTTATTTGGCCTACCTGGTGAAACATCAATTGTTCTAATAGGTGGTTTTCTAAGAAAAGACTTAGCAGTAGGAACACTGCTTAGTTTTCCATCAGGAACATTTAGTGCTATGCAACTAGTGATTATTGCAACTATGCTTACTATGTTTTTTCCATGCATTGCAACATTTGCTGTTATGTTAAAAGAACTAGGAATTAAAGATATGCTAAAATCAGCATTAATAATGATTAGTGCTGCAACTATTGTTGGTATATTATTAAGATTAATATTAATTGGATTGTGAAAAAAATGAGAAAAAAAACAATAGAAGATTATTTAGAACTTCTATTTGATCTTGAAAAAAAGATGGGGAAAGTTCATACAAATAACATAGCATCATCTTTTAATATAAAACCTTCTAGTGTAACAGAAATATTACAAAAATTAGGTAAAGAAGGTTATATAAATTATGAAAAATACGGTGGCGTAACACTTACAAAAAAAGGTAAAAAAATAGCTGAAAAAACAAAAGAAAAACATAAAAAATTAAAAGAGTTTTTAATGTTAATAGGAGTAGATGAAAAAATAGCTGAAAATGATGCATGTGAGATGGAACATATACTACATAAAAAAACTATGAACTCTGTAATAAAATTTGTAGAAGTAGTAAATAACTGTAATATTACTCCTTTTTGGCTTGACCGACTGAAGGACTATATAAAAACAAATAAATTAAAGGATTGCCCTAAAGAACTAGTTGATACTTGTCGTAAATATTCTAAATCTAAAAAGTAAAAGAGAATCCTCCAGAGATATGGAGGAAAAATATATTTTTATAAAGATATTGCTTCAACAGGACATTCGTCAACACATGTACCGCAGTCAATACAGGTATCTTCATCAACAACTGCTTTGTCTTCGATTTTTATTGCATCGACTGGACATATATCAACACATGCTCCACATGCCGTACATTTTTCTTTATCTATTGTTACTGCCATTGTTTGGGGCATATCTGTTAATGGTTTTAATATTTTTCCAATAAAAAATATATCTTTTTGACATTTTAACACCTCATATTTATATATCTTTAATTTGAAAATCAAATTAAATAAAAATGGATTAGAATATAACATGAAAAGTTCTTTGAATATAGGTCTATGTTTTGGGCTTACATCAGGAGTTATTACTACTCTTGGATTAATGGTAGGACTATATTCAAGCACAAAATCTGAACTAGTAGTAATAGGTGGAATACTAACAATAGCATTGGCAGATTCATTTTCAGATTCAATAGGAATTCATGTATCACAGGAATCAGAAAAAACAAAAAATAAAAAAGAAATATGGGAAACAACAATATTTACGTTAATTAGTAAAATTATTTTTTCCTCAATTTTTATATTACCAGTTTTATTACTGGATTTAAAAAAAGCTATATTTATAAGTATTCTTATAGGAATATCCCTAATTATTTTGATAAGTATTGCTTTAGCTCGTGCGAGAAAAGAAAACCCATGGTATGTTGTTACGGAACATATGGTTATTGCAATTATAGTAATTATTTTAACATATCACATAGGTAGCTGGATATCCATTGCATTTGGTTAGAAGAATAATACTTATTCTATTACTGGATAAGCTATTTATAGTTAATAATAGTTACATTATATCGGGATGCATTTAGAGGAAAAAGTATTAAATAGTAAAAAAACAAGTAAATCAAAATTCAAAGTAAAGAGATTGTTTTTTTCTAAAAAAATTTTATCTCTAATATCGGTAATTATATTAGTTTTCTTAACACTTCTTCCAACAATTAATCCAGGAGGGGCATTTCATACTGGCTTTTCCGATGACTCTAAAAATTGCGATTTAAATATTATAAATGTTCAAAGTTATCCTGTCGTTGGAGGAAAATGGATAATAAAGTTTACAACAATTGGTAGAGCAGATTTAAAAATTTCAGCATCAAATGGAACTAAATGGAGCAATATTAACAACGAATTTGATTTAAAATTTTTAGATTTAAAAAATGATGAAGGAGATATTGACTACAAATGGATAAATAGTTCCATATACACAAAAAATTATTCATCAGAGTCAATAGGTTACGTATGTTCAAAAGTAATTACTGAAGGAAAACATACCTTAAAATTCTCTTATGGCACTGACATAGAATACGCTTTTAATGATGCCTATGGTTTTACATATCTTAAAAATGATACAAAGACCACAACTTATGGATATACTAAAGGTTTCTTAACGAATGTAACCTATAACGAAACAATACATGCATTGAAGTTAAATGAACTTAATGCAAGTGGAAACTATATTTCACAGGTATTTGATGCTGGATCTATCACAAAATGGAATAACATTCATTGGAATATTACATACAACAATCAATCACGTGATGCCATAGGATATATATGGGATCAAACAGGAAACAAAAGTATTGTTTTCTACAGAAATTTAACATATGGAACAGATGATTTTGTAGATGGTTCTGATAATGAAATAGATTTTAATGAAGTATCTGGAAATTGGTTTTTACCTTCTAACGCAACAGCAGATAATATTACAGGTTTTTGTTTTGATACAACAAATAACGATGTCTATGCTTTTCTTAAGAACGGCAGTTATATTGTTGATAGGGATTTTAATCCAGCGGATATTCCATCTGATATCAACTTTAGCGATGATATTGGATCATATAACTTGCTTTCAGGTTATTCTACAGAGGAGGTTTTAGGTTTTATATTATATAACAATGGAAGTGAAATGCTTGTTTTTTATAACGATGGTAAATACAGTGCAGATGAAGAAGTACTTGCAACTGATTCGTCTATAGATTTTAATTCATATACTAGAAACTATACTCTTCCAACAAACTATTCAAGTTCTAATCTCCTTGGATTTAATTTCATGGAAAATGCAGGTCATGTAGTAGTATTTTTAGATGATTTTACATTTTGGAAAAACGTATCCTCACCATTTGCTGATCCTTTGAGATTAGACATTAACTTCTCTGATTTCAGAGGAGATACAATTTATAATAATGATGTTAATCTTTTGGATATAAAAACAGATATTGTTTTTCAGGTCCGCTCAGATAATAATAATCACAGTTGGGGGGAATTTATTGGTCCAGATGGAACAAATTCAACGTATTATACAAAAGAAAAAGGCGAATCAATAAATGTTACAGATAATAGATACTTTCAATATAAATCATATTTTTCGACAACAAATTATTCAAATTCTCCTTATCTTTACAACATTACAGTTCACTATCAAAATAATAAAAAACCAAAAGTATCATTGATATCTCCTTCTCCTAATGGAACAACAGGTATAAAACTTCAACCAGCATGTAGGATATGGGCAAATGATACAGAGGGAGACGAACTAGATATTTATTGGTATGAAAATACCACAGGACAATATATACTAAAAAGTACAAACAAAAGCCAAAATGCAAACAGCACAGTTTCTTATACTTTTACTGAATTTGATAGTTATAATACAACCTATTGGTGGAAAGTTAATGTAACTGATGGAGAACTATGGAAGAATGTTACATATTTTTTTACTACAGAAGAAGAACCAAATATTGCACCTAAAATTAATAGCTACGATTTAAGAAATAATACAGGTTCAAAGCTAAATAATGAGACTGGGCTACTTGATAATAATGAGGATTATTATTTCATAATTAATATCACTGATAAAAACGGATGGGAAGATATAGATTATATAAATATTACAGCATGGTATGATAATGGAGATGATAATTCAGAATACAATGATACAAAAGGTGGAAATCTGAATATATTTTTGCAATATAAAAATGTATCTGGAACAAAAGAATTTAATCTCATCTGGCCTAATAATGAAGTAGAGCTCATAGAGAGTAATTGCTCAGAAGAAATAATAAACTCTACAACAAGAATAGTTAAAATAAGCTTCAAACCAAAAGAACAAGTAAGATGGGCGCCTGGACCTGATGATGGTAATTGGAATTTGACAAAAAACACAACAAATAATCCTAATTCATGGAATTTCGATATAACTGTTACAGATTCTTCGAATTTGAACTCCTCAAAAAAAGATGAATATGGTATTAGTCGCTATACATATATTAAAAAAGAGTTGAATTTTTTGTATGTAAATGTAATACCGGGTTATAGTGCTGAAACAAATGTTATTGATATAGAGTATTCAACAAATTATGATTATAACTTGAGTATTTATTTTGAAAAAAATCTAACTAACACAACATCTGGCCTAATAGTCCCAATTAAAAACAATGTTTATATTTTGGAAAAAGCCAACGTAAATGATGACATTACAAACGATAAAAAATTCCTAGGGATAGGAGAAAAAAATAAAGTTGAAATTTTCAACAACTCAGGAATATTTCAATTAAATAATAACAGTCAAAATGTACATTTACAATTTAAAGTTGGAGTCCCACTTGGAACGTTTAGTGGAAAATATACATCACGTATAGCCACTAAAATAACCCAAAAATAAATCTAAAATGTCTGCATAATTACCTGCATAACCACATGCAAACAAATTATTTAAGTATTGCAGATATCTATAATGCCTTGTAAAACACAGTAGTAAAATATCAATAGTAAGGATGGGATGTGGAAAGAATGATTAAAAAAAGGTTAATGTCGACCGTATTTGTAATTTTGCTAATTATACTATTTTTTTCGAATGTATCATATAAAGGGCCTATTTTCGAACCAATAATATCTTTTGGTTCAGCTGATCCAAATCAGGCTAATAATGACACTGATTGGCATAATACTTCTTGGTTAAATGTAACAGTTGAGGCAAAATGGCCTAGGATCCTTTGGTATGATTTTCAAAAATGTACCGACCCTGGTTTTGATGGAGGATGGACCAGCGATATAGACTCGGCTAATTGGGTTTCGAAACGAAATAATATGACTGAAACAGATAATGAAACATGGTATCGTTTTATCATAAATATTAGTAGTGATCAAGGATGGGACAATATAGAGTATATCAATATATCTGGTTGGCATGACAATGGAATAGACTCTCAAGTAGATGGAAGTCTTGAAGGTGATGGTGGTTATAATCGTAGTAATAACAGAGGAGCAAATCGAAATTTCTTTATGTATTATGAAAATCTTAGTGGCACAGCTTACTTTAATTTGACTTACCCTACAAATAAGACAGAGATCACAATTGGTAATTTCAGTGAACGTGTTGTTAACGATATCTTAGGTATCAGTGGCCAAACAGAAACCCATAATATTTCATTTGTATTTAAACCGGGTTATCAATTTCGTTATGCACCGGGCCCAGGTGAATCAGAAACATGGATAAACGATAGTGTATCATGTATAAATGGCATGCCATCTGGTGATGGATATGACGCAACTACTTGTTGTTGGGAATCGTTTAATAATCCATGGTCATGGAATTTTAATATTACAGTTGAAAATGCTGGAGAAAATTGGGGAAGTGCAGAAGATGAAGACGGCATAGATCGATATAAATCATGGGTTAGAGACGAATTTGGTGTATATTCATATACGGAAATTTGTTCAGCGGGTAATGCCGCAATATTTGGTGCACCCGGAGAACGTCATTCAACAAACGGATCAAGTTGGTATAATGATAACTTTAACGGTGGAGAATCTGCAAACGTGACTGTTAAAACTCGATCCAATGGTAATTATTCAATGACTGTTAACGTATCTGATCTTAAACATATTGCAGTTATAAATGGAGATGTTCCTGAAGATCCTTCTTTAAAAATAGATAATCAAACAATATGGGTTAGAGGTGGAAATAGGACAAATACCTTAAACTTTTCAGATACAGGAAGAGCTGTTATATGGTTATATGGTTATGGAAGTGGAATGGGTAGTGTAACTGATTGGCAGAATCATGAAGTAAATGGTACATGTAAATACACTGGCGAATCTGTTTTGTCAGAGGGACCTGCTTCGATATCTGAACAGTACCCAGATAATTATGATGCAACAAATTATAACGGACTCAACCCATTAAGTCATACAGTAGAATTTGCTTGTAACATACCAGCAGGTCAAATAGCTGGTAAATACTCAACGCATGTCTATTATCATTTAAGAACTCAAACTCATTAAAAATTCTTTATTTTATTTTTTAAATTTATTTTCAATTTTTTTTAAAGATTTAGTTTAAAAAATTAAACTTTTTTAGAATATTTTATTTTTAAGTTACAAGATTGACCCTGATTCTATTTAACAAAAAAAATGTTATTTTGTCATTTTGATTTTTTTCCGATTTGAACTTCCACCACCATACCTTTTTATATTGTTATTAGAGAACATTTAGCATGTAAATATATAACATACTAAATGAAAGGAAGGAATGAAGGTGGAAGTAAAGAAAAGAAAGAAAGACAGAAATATATCCATATTAATTAGTATCCTGCTTTTATTCAGCCTTATTTGTAATTTTCCCTTATTTCCCAAAATTTTAATTCCTGGAGAAGCTGAAAATGGAAATATACCAGAAGCTTGGCATAACTCAAGCTCTTTAACTGTTTCAGTTATGGCTTTTCGACCTCAAATAGTATGGTATGACCTACAGTATTGGAATTATAGCAGTGGTTGGGAATCACGTTTGAATCAACAAATAGACGTAAATAACTCTGCCAGATACAGATTCATAGTAAATATTACAAGTTATCAAGGCTGGGATGATATAGAATATATAAACATTTCAGCGTGGCATGATTTAGGAGATGACAGCAGTACTTATAACCAAACAAGAGGTAGTAACATAAATATGCTTTTTTTATATGAAAACACTACAAACACAGGGGATACCGCAACTTTTAATATGCCTTGGCCTAAAAATGAAGTAACATTTACTGATCATTCTGAAGAGGTCGTAGTGAATTCTTTTACTGATTGGGTCGGTGCCGAATCAAGAAATATTTCTTTTGAATTTATTCCTAGTTATCAATTACGTTATGCACCCGGTCCTAATAATGGATGGGATACAAGTTCAGGAGTATTGATGGCTTGTACTAATCGATCATTTATAAATAATCCTTGGTCTTGGAATTTTAATATAACTGTAACAGATAGGGGAAAAAATAATTCAGATATCCCTTTAACAGGTTGGATTTCTGATGAATTTGGAGTATATAGCTATAGTGAAATTGTAAGTGCTGGAGATCCTGCAATTTATGGTGAGCCTGGAGGCAACTATTCAGTAAATGATAATATGGGAAGCGGCAGTAGTGGAAATATCACTATTGTAACACGTTCGAACGGAAATTATAGTTTATCTGCAAATCTATCAGATCTTACCCATGTTTCAGCTCCATTTTCAACAATTTCAAATGAAAGTGTATGGCTAAGAGGTGGAAATAGAAGTTCTTTTGCAAATTTCAGTAAAGGCGCAAATAATAATCCCGTATATCTATATGGAGGTGGATATAATTCAATGCCTAACTATCAACCTGCAGAAAACAACGAAACAAACAAGACTACAGCAAATGTTGAGTATAAGTGTGAAATAGATTTTGGTCTCGAACCAGGAATTTATACATCAACTATTTACTATAATCTAAGAACTGAATTATAATAGAAATTAGAAAAAAATTTATATTGTTTTATATAATTTAATAGAAAAACTTTAATAATCCACTTCTGATAGTTATTATTGTTGGGTATTGCGCTAAAAAAATATTTGTTTAGAGGTGATGGGATTAAAAAAAAAGTTATCATAGGTATACTAATAATTTTAGTTTTTTTATTGTTACAATGTTTTCCTATCGTATTAGCACAAGAAAATGTTGATATAGAGATAAACATAGTTGGATCAGAACCTAGATACCATGAAG
Organism: uncultured Thermoplasmatales archaeon; assembly: GCA_964481275.1. Taxonomy (GTDB): domain Archaea; phylum Thermoplasmatota; class E2; order DHVEG-1; family DHVEG-1; genus CAYZTD01. The sequence continues at coordinate 39,610 of CAYZTD010000008.1, read as the reverse complement.
ATACATTAGTTTTTGTAGCAGGCATCTGGAATAATCTAAAAATCACAATGGAATCAGACAAACCTCGGGATTTAAAAGTTATTTTGTTTAAAGGCAATGAGATTCCAAACGAAAAAAATTCTACAAATTACTATGAATGGATATATGATCAAAACGATGCTAATCATTGGACAAGCGCAGTTGAATACAATAGTTTTACTTATATTGATACTGATAAATGTGAAAAAACTGAAAAAATATACAATTTTTATGTAGGAATCTCAGATACTCTTCCAAACACTCCATTCTATAAAGAAGAATGGAAAATAGAGATATATGAAAATAATAACAAAATTTATAGCGAAAACTTTTACGTAGAAAAACCAACAAAAGGTATTGCAAAAAGTCATGGAGATATCATCTATTTTTATATTGATCCATTTACAGAAATGACATCACAAGGTAGGGATTATTTTACCTTAAAAAACACAGGAAATGTTCCATTAGATATTTCAATTTCTTATTCAACTCTTGAGTATTTAATTGAATTTACAAGTTTTACAGAAAAAATCCATCCATCAGATAGTGCTAACTATCATATGTCTTTACATTCAAACTCGTGGCAACCTCAGTTAATTACTGACATAGGTGAAGGTGTAGGAAAAATACCAGAATATATCATTATTGATGACAGTGATGCTTTTGTTTTTCTGAAATCTGCATTAGCAGTAAATGCTCCTGATCTAAGAGTCTTTGTGGGCCACAGCAAACATGAACTAGTAGAAAATTTATTTGATATCGGTCTTTCTTTTCAATATGAAAAAAATATAAGAATGGACGAAGGTGATATCAAAGAAATTAATGCATATATCTCTGGTGATGGTCAACTTAGCATTAGCATATGGACTGATGACACAGATAACATTAGGATTCTTGATATTTACAAAAATGGTGAAGAAATAAATTCACCTATAGATATTTCTTCTACAAGTTCCACAGAACAAAAAATAACAGTTAAGGTCGAAGCTATACGTGAAAAGAAAAGCGGAGATATAAAATACAAGCTTGAAACACTTGATGGAAGAAGCCATACATATAAAACTCACATTGATATAAATCCTCTTTCAGATGGTTCTTTAAATGATATAACTGGCATTAAAAATGATTCTGGTTTTGGTTCAAATAGTATTATTACAATGGTTGTTGTCTTGTCAATATTTATGGTTTTAGGCTACATGATCATCTCCCAATTAAGGAGTAAAAGGAGGTAAAATAGTTAAATGGTAAAATTTAGATTTTTACCTTTAATAGTTATTTTTCTATTTTTATTGACAATTTTTTCTAGTAATGCACAAGCAAGTAGTGCGGGTGTAGGTGTATTAAATGTTAAACCAACGTTTTTTGAATATAACATAATTCAACATGAAGATACTTTACGTATTTACCTAGTTGTTTCTGATTATAACTCCTGGGCGGATGTCTTTAAGATAAGTATTATACTTAAAGAAAAAAGTACAGAAAAAGAATATGCTAAGTTTATTTTTCAACAATATGAAAATGAAGATAGTTTTGATCAAATAAATAGTTTTAGTGAAACTGGAGGTAATAATTTACTTTTAACAGAAAAATGCTCGGTTACATCATCAGACAAAAGAGATACAGTTGATGAACGTTGCGATATCGAACTGCTTTTTGTCTTTAATACTGATATTTGGTTTAACCGTTTAAAAGTAGTTGCAGAAGATAGAGAAGGATTACAAGCTACTTCTACGATTGATTATAACTTAGGTACAGAAGATCAATATCGAAGTGAAGATATCATTATAATTCCATGGTTTGATGGGCAAAGAACCTTTATAATACCTCCTTTTCTGCCAAATTTGTTGGCAGTAATTGCAGGACTATTAGGTGCAGGAATTTGTTTTAGAAAAAAATATATTTTATATTACAGAAAGTTGGACTATGAAAAAGGTTAAAAGTTTTTTCCCGTGGTGTTTTCCATGCAATTTTTTTATGTTTCTTAGTTTTTTTCTTACTGTAAAATTTGTATTTATATTTCTATTTAACAGTTTCTATGAACCAGATTTTATATTTAATCTTACACCATTCTATCTTCTCTCTGGTCTTAACAACTTGCAATTATTGTTTTTATCATATATTGTAGTAGTTTTTGATCTGTTTTTACATCTTAACCCAACTCATAGAAATATAAGAATTTCTTTTCTTCCAACATTACTGCTTATAATTGGAACCGGTCTTAAACTAACATCAAATGAAACTGGTTTAACTTTTCTTCCATATTTGATATTATTTTTATGTTCATTATTTGTTGCTGTGATAGATAATAGATATATTCTAACATTTGAAGATATGGAATATACATCTGAAAAAACTCCTATAAAAGAAAAATCTACTTTAGAAAAACCCATATATATAAATTCCCCAAACATTAGTATGCAACCTATAAAATCACTTTTTGCATCTTTTAAAGATATTAATATAAAAAAGAAGATTACGGAGTATAAACCAAAATTATCAAAAACAACATTTAGACCAAAAACCACAGAGACATATAATGAATGGAAAGAGGTTGAAACTACAGATCTGTCAGTGCAAGATGAATATTTTGATGAAATTACTGATTGGAAAAATGAAGACGAATTATTTTTAACTTTTGACGAAGAAATCAAAGACGTATCTGACATTATAAAAGAAAAATTGGATAATCTAGATGAAAAAATAGGAGAATTTGAAGACAGAAAAAAACCAGAAAAAGAAATAAAAGAACATATTAAAAAAGAAACTAAGATCGGGCCTTCTTTAAAAACAGAATATAAAAAACCAGAAGAAATCCTAGAAGAAATCAAAGATTCTGCTTTTATCATGAAAGATGGAATTTTAAAAGTTTCAAATAATTTATTTAAGAATATTTTTGGTTATAAAAAAGAGGATATTTCAAATAAAAATCTAATAGATATTATTAGCCCTGATGGTCTCTCAGGATTAGAAGATTATTATTTTAGTAAATTAAGACATGATCCTGTTTCATCATTTGAAACTATAATTTTAACAAAAAACGATAAAAAAGTTAATGTTAAAGTAAAAATCAAACCTGTTTTTATCAATGGTGAAAAAGTAGATATTGCAATAATAAAAATTTAAAAAATAATTATAAAAACTTAAATTTTTTAATCGAAAGATATATAAATTATGTAAGTTAAATTATATATATAATATAATAAAAAAGTATGGGGGTTTCATATTACATGATTAGAAAAATTGCAATAGCAACGACAATTGTTATAGTAATACTTACTCTTACAAATATTTCAACTGCACTTACAGATTTTTCTCAAACATCTAAAATTGATTCATCGGATGAATACACTCATACTGTTTTAGTCGAATTTGGAACTACCCCGTCGTGCAAGCACTGCCCACCTGTATCAAACTATCTTTATTCAATATATCAACAGAATTATGACTTTTATTATATAACACTTAATGCTCACGAACAACCTGCAAAAAGCAGATATTATGAATTACCAGATGCCGAAGCTGTACCAACTGTATGGGGTGATGGAGGATACACATATACACGTGGAAACCAAGGAAATATCAATCCTTATAAAGAAGATATAAATGAATGTGGACAAAGAAATGTAAAAAATATAGAGCTAAAACTCAGTTTAACATGGGATGACAAAAAAATAGGAATAAACCTAGAAGTAACAAACAAAGAACAAACAAACTACAACGGACATCTACACATATATATCACAGAAATAGAATCAAGATGGGGATACACAAACGGCGATAATTTCCACTATGCAATGCTTGACTACGCAATCAACAAAGACATAACCATCCAAGCGAACAACAAAAAACAATACACAGAAGAATGGGACGGAAAAAACAGCAAATATCCAGATATAGAACAAGAAAATATCATGATAATAGCATCTGTTTTTTCACAACAAAACATGTACACAGACGAAACAATAGCCTTAAAAGCATCAGAAGCAGAAGAAAATCAGCCACCGGAACAACCACAAAACCCAAAACCAACCAACCAAGAAAAA
>CAYZTD010000008.1:0-35449 GCA_964481275.1 uncultured Thermoplasmatales archaeon | reverse complement strand
AAAAGCAAAAGACAACCACCAAAACACAAAAACAGGAAACACCTGGAGTTTCACAACAAAACAAGAAACACCAGAAAATCAGCCACCGGAACAACCACAAAACCCAAAACCAACCAACCAAGAAAAAGAAGTCGAACCAAACACAACACTAGAATGGACATGCACAGACCCAGACAACGACCCACTAACATACGACATATACCTAGGAACAACACCAAACCCACAAAAAATAAAAAACAATCACCCAACAAACAAATACACACCAGAAACACCACTAACACCAGGACAAAAATACTACTGGCAAATAAAAGCAAAAGACAACCACCAAAACACAAAAACAGGAAACACCTGGAGTTTCACAGTAAATGAAGAGCCTGCCTCGCCTCCTCCAGAAGAAACACTTGAAATAAATATACAAAAAGGTTTTTTTATAGGATTTTTTGGCCTAAATATTTTTGGAAAAATAAATGTAAATATAGAAAATAATTGTGATTCTAGTGCAAACTATAGCATTGTTGTTAAAAAACTTTTTAGTAAAGAAGAAATAAAAAAAGAAAATGGAACAATAGAATCAGGGTCAAAAACTATTACAATAAAAAGAATATTTGGTATCGGACTTATAGAAATTAACGCTGTAGCAGGAAATGAAATTACTTATGTAAATGACAAAACATGGGGTTTAATATTGGGACCTATAATTCTACTTTTTTCTAGATAGTAGTTATATTTTTTTGATTACTTCCAACAATTTTAATGGACCTGCCGGGATTCGAACCCGGGTTAGAGGCTCCGGAAGCCTCAGTCCTATCCAAGCTAGACTACAGATCCTAAAAATAGATAAAAACTTAGAGTAACACAAACTAAATTCGATTCTTTTTGAAATATTTTTGATGATATTCCTCTGCCTTCCAAAATTTTTGTGCAGGTTTTATCTCAGTCTGAATTGTTTTATTGTATTTTATTGATTCTTGCAAGCTTTTTTTTGATTTTATTGCTTTTTTATATTGATTTTCGTCATGATAGAAAATAACTGATTTGTATTGTGTTCCAATATCAGGACCTTGTCTATTTTTCTGAGTGGGATCATGAACATTCCAGAAAAGATCAAGTAATTTATCATAGCCTATTATGCTTGGATCATATTCTATCTGAACAACTTCAACATGACCTGTTTTATCTGTACATACATCTTCATAAGACGGATTATCTAAGTTTCCACCCATATATCCAACCTTTGTAGAAACAACTCCCTTAACTTCCATAAAAGCTGCTTCAACACCCCAGAAACATCCTGCACCAAACGTTGCCTTTTTCATATTTTTACTCTTATACGAAGAGTATAAATAAAAGTTATGCATCAAAAGTTTTTGAATATTCATGTCAAAAACTATAAAATTATCACAAGGAGCTGGCGGAGAGCAGATGGATAGATTAATAAAAAATAAAATTTTAAAATATTTTTCTAAAAACAAAAAAGGTGAAGTAACACTTTCTATGTTAGATGACTCTGCGGTAATAGATGATATCGTTTTTTCTACAGACTCACATACTATACAACCAATAATCTTTCCTGGTGGAACCCTTGGAAGTCTTTCTGTAGCAGGAACAATAAATGATATATCAGTAATGGGTGCAAAACCAATAGCATTGTCTGCAGGATTTATAATAGAAGAGGGGTTATCTGAAGAAAAATTTGATAAAATAATAAAAACAATGGCTAAAACATCAGATGAAGCAGATGTTCCTATAGTTACAGGCGATACAAAAGTTGTAGAAAAAGGTGCTATACAAGAATTTATGATTAACACTAGTGGAATAGGAAAAAGAACAAAGATTCTTGATGATAACATAAAAGAAGTAAAAAGATATAGAAAAATAAACAGCCGTTGGCTTGTTGATTCTAATTTAAAACCAGGTGACAATATAATCATTTCTGGAAATATAGGCGAACATGGAGTAGCTTTAATGTCATACCGTGAAGGATATGGTTTTGAAACAAAAATCAAATCAGATGTTGCTCCAATAAACAAACTCATGGAAGAAACATTAAAAGTAGGAGGAATAGTTTGTGCAAAGGATCCAACCAGAGGAGGACTATCAAATACTGTAAATGAATTTAGTGAAAAATCAAAAACTGGTATATTACTTTATGAGGAAAAAATACCAATTCCCGTAGGTGTAAAATCTGCATGTGATATGCTTGGAATAGATCCATTAGAAATTGGAAATGAAGGTAAAGTTGTATTTGGAGTTGTAAAAGAAAAAACTGAAGAAGCTATAAAGGAACTAAAAAAGCACCCTTTAGGAAAAAACGCCGCAATTATTGGAGAAGTTACAGATCAAATAAAAGGTGTAGTACTAGAAACAACTATTGGCGGCAAAAGAAATCTACATAAACCAATAGGTGACCCAGTTCCACGAATCTGTTAGTTATTAACTTTTAATTACATAAATTTTTAAATACTACTTTAGATTACCAAAACACGTCAATCTTAACAATAGGGACTAACTTAAAGGAGGTAAAATTTTATGGCAAAAGGGCTAACTAAAGCATTTAAGAAAGCACTTTGGGTTTATCACTGTAACAGCGGTTCATGTAACGGTTGTGACATTGAGATAATAGCAGCATTATGTCCACGTTATGATGTAGAACGTTTTGGGATAAAACTTGTAGGAACACCCCGACATGCTGACGTATTACTCATTACAGGTCCTGTGACAAGACAAATGGCCAAAAGAGTGAAACGTATATATGAACAAATGCCTGATCCAAAAGCCGTGATATGTGTTGGAAATTGTGGAAACACAGGTGATGTGTTTTATGAATCTTATAATCTTGTAGGCCCGATAGATCAAATTATCCCTGTTGATGTACATGTAGTTGGTTGCCCACCAAGACCTGAAGCTATAATAAATGGTGTTGCGAAAGCCTGGACTAAACTAGAGACCTTGGAGGCTAAAAAATGAGTGAAATTATATCAGCTGATGAAATAGTAAAATCATTTAAAGATAAGTTTAAAACAAAAATTAAAAAAGCAGAGATAAGAAAAAGAAAAGCTGGTTCACAAAAAAAAGAATCTATTCGCATATGGATGAAAATAGATAAAACAATTTTTAAAGACGCAGTAAAGCATCTATGCGATATAGAAGTTGCTCACTTGGCAGTTACTTCTGGTAATGATCTTGGTAAAACAATAGAATTAATCTATCATTTTACACTTAATTATGGTAAACGTTGTGAATTAGTTATTCTAAATATGTCTGTTGAACTACCTAAATCAAAGCCTGAGATAGAAACAATATGTGATTTGATACCTGGAGCTCTTATAACAGAAAGAGAAAAACAGGAGATGTTAGGTGTAAAAGTAATAGGAATACCTGATGACAGAAGATGCTTTTTACCTGATGAATTTCCAAAAGATGTATATCCCTGGAGACGTGATGAAAAAGGACCGGAAAAATATTACAAAAATCTCCATAACGAGGTGAAAAAATGAAACAAAAAACTAAATCCAAAACTAGTTATCAATTACCCATAGGTCCAATTCATCCCGCACTCAAAGAACCAGTGATGTTTGAATTTGAAATTGATGGTGAAAGAATAATAGATGCAGATGTTCAACTAGGACATGTACATAGAGCCATAGAATGGGCCTCACGTAAAAGAAATCCTGTTCAGATATTATACCTTGCAGAAAGGATTTGTGGAATATGCTCTTATTGTCATCCAGCTGCTTTTGCTCTTGCTGTTGAAAGTGCAGCAGATATAGAAGTCCCCGAAAGAGCAGAATATTTACGTGTCATCCAAGGAGAACTCGAACGTATCTGCTCACATTTGCTATGGGCAGGTGTTGCGGCACACGAAATAGGATTTGACTCAGTTTTATATCTAACATGGGAAATTCGTGAAAGAGCACTTGATCTTACTGAATATCTAACTGGAAATCGTGTCACAAAAGCAATAACTATGATAGGTGGTGTTAGAAGAGATATCACAAAAGACATGATACCAAAAATCCATGAAGATCTTGGTTATCTAAAAAATAATTTCAAAAAACTTGCTAGTGTGTTTTTAGATGATAAAACATTTAAGATAAGAACTCAAAACTGTGGAGTTTTAACATATGAAGAGGCTTTAAAATTATGTGCAGTAGGACCAACTGCACGTGCATCGGGTGTAAAAAAAGAAGTACGTGTAGATGTCTCTTATTTTGCTTATGGAGATTTAGATATCGAATGTATAACACCTGATAAACTAACAGGAGAAGTAAATGGAGATGTTTATGATAGAATAATTGTAAGGCTTCTCGAGGTAAAACAATCCATTGACCTAATAGATCAATGTATAGATAAAATGCCTTCTGGTGATATACTCGCTGAGCCAAAAATAGCAAAACTTCTCTCTCAGCTGAAAAAGGTAAATAATGAAGGAATAGGAATACATGAAGCACCGCGTGGAGAAGTATTTCATTACGTTAAATTAGATGGAAATGATGCTCCATTTACATGGAAAGTTAGAGCACCTACATATAACAATATTCTTCCCTGGATACCCATGCTTAAAGGTGAACAAATTGCAGATATTCCAATAGTTGCAGCAAGTACAGATCCATGTATGAGTTGTACTAATAGAGTTGGATTTGTACAAAGAAAAAACAACAATAAATATGAACTAAACAAAGAAGAACTTAGAAAACTTAGTGTTAAAAAAACAAGGAGGCTGATGAAACAATGAAGTTCAGTATGCTCCCTCAAGTTTTCAAACAGATGTTTAAAAAACCATGGACCAACAAGTTCCCAGCAAAATATATACCAAATAATGTAACCAGTTACCTAAAAGATGTAAAAGAAGGAAAATCAGAGATAACCCCACCAATAAAAACACCTGAAGGGTTCCGCGGCAAAATACAATATGATAAAGAAAAATGTATTGGATGTAAGCTTTGTATAAAGGTTTGTCCTTGTGAAGCAATTGAGTTTAAACCAAAAGAGAAAAAAATAAAAATTTATCTTTCAAGATGCTGTTTTTGTAGTCAATGTAATGATATATGTCCAGTTAACTGTCTTAGCATGAGCGACGAATTTCTACTATGTGATACAGATAAATATTCAAAGGATTTAATTGTAGAATAATGAAACTAATATTCAAAGGAATTGTACAAGGAGTTGGTTTTAGACCCACAATTTATAGAATAGCAAAAGAAATGGGCCTAAATGGATATGTTTTAAATAAAGGATCAGAAGTAGAAGTAGTAATAGATAAAAATCCTGATAAATTTATTAAAAAATTAAAAGAAAATCTTCCATCTATTGCTAAGATTACTGAAATCGAGAGAAAAAAATCTGATTCTGAAAAAAACTTTGATGATTTTAGAATACTTTATAGCAAGAAAGGCGAAAAACACAGTCAAATACCTTATGATACAGCAATATGTAAAAATTGTTTAAATGAACTTTTTGATAAAAATAATAGAAGATATAATTATCCTTTTACAAACTGTACAGTTTGTGGAGCAAGATTTAGTCTAATAGAAAATATTCCATATGACCGTGAAAGAACTAGTATGAAAGAGTTTGAACTATGTAGAGACTGCAAAAAAGAATATACAGATCCAATGAATCGAAGGTACCATGCTCAAACTATATCTTGTTCGAAATGTGGTCCAAAATATTTTTTGTACGATAAAGATAAGAAAAATCTAGGAAGTAAAGATGCAATTAGAAATTTTTCAGAAAAAATTGATGAGGGGGAAATTGGTGTAATAAAATCATGGGGTGGAATGCATCTATGCTGCAATCTAGACGAGATTAAACATTTTAGAAAGTGGTACAATCGTCCACAAAAAGCATTTGCAATTATGGTAAAAGATATCAAAACTGCTGAAAAATATGGAAATATTTCAGATTATGAAAAAAAAGTTTTAACTTCAAATAAAAAACCTATTGTTCTTGTTGAAAAAATAAAAGGAGAAGAAATATCACCCGGTCTTAATTCGATAGGTATATTTTTACCATATACTGGTCTTCATCATATATTATTTTCATATTTAAAATCAGATGCAATTGTAATGACTTCGGCAAATATTCCTGGAGAACCAATGATTAAAGAAAACAAGAATGCGTTTTTACTTGATGCTGATTATTATTTGCTTCACAATAGAAAAATACCAAATAGAGTTGACGATTCTGTTATTAAAATTTGGAAGAATAATTGTTTTTTTATTAGAAAATCACGTGGTTATGTACCAGATCCATTAGATGTTTCATACAAATATAACGTTTTAAGTGTTGGACCTGGAGAAAATATAACAGCCGCTCTCTCACATGATAAAAAACTTTATTCTACTCAGTACATCGGTAATTCAAAGTATTATCCTGTTTTAGAATTTCTTTCCAAGAGTATTAGACATCTTATGGATCTTACATTTGAAAAAACATCTCTTGATGCTGTTGTTATTGATAAACATCCAGGGTATGACTCTAGAGTTGTTGCAAAACGTTTCTCTGAGAAGTTTAACGCACCTTTGTTTGAAGTTCAGCATCATCATGCACATGCCGCAAGTCTAATGCTTGAACATGGTTTAGATAAAATTGTTATTTTATCTTTGGATGGTCTTGGATATGGTGACGATAAAAAATTCTGGGGCGGTGAAATATTATATTCTACTTTTGAAGATTACAAAAGATTAGGGCATCTTGAATATATTCCTTTGTTAGGTGGTGATAAAGCAACTCTTGATCCTAGAAGACTTGTTTTTGCAATTTTTAATAAGTTTGGTAAAAAAATGTTTTTTAGTGGAAATGAATCAGAAATTTTATCAAAACTAATGGACAAATCACCTCTTACTAGCAGTATGGGTAGAGTTCTTGATGCTTTATCATGTTATCTTGGTATTTGTTGTAAACGTACTTACGATGGGGAGACTGCTATGAAACTTGAAAAATATTTAGCAATGGGAAAAGATAATTATTCTTTTGAAACAGATGTTAAAAATGGTATTGTTAGAACTGTTGATCTGTTTAGACAACTTGATGAAAAAGTAAAAAAACCTTTTAGTGAAAAAGATAAAGCAGATATTAGTTTTTCTTTTGTTAAAACAATAGTTGATGCTTTGACAGATGTTGCAATAAGATATGCAGAGAATAATAATGTTAGAAATATAGGAATATCTGGTGGTGTATCATATAATATTCCAATAGTTGAAATGGTTGAAAAAAGAGTTAAAGAAAATAATTTTAATTTAGTTGTTCACAATAGAGTTCCTAATGGGGATGGTGGTATATCTATTGGTCAAAATGCTATAACAGGTTGTAGAATATCTTAATTTCTTTAGATTATTTTTTAGAATATCTATATTCTATATTACAGCTTCCTTCAATACTTACCATGCAAGGACCTACTGGTGAATCAGGAGTACATTTCTTTGAAAATAAAGGACAATCCTGAGGAGATATAAGACCACGTAAAAGTTCTCCACAACGACAACCTTTAGGCTCAGAAAAATCTTTGTTTTCTAAACTTGAGAGATATTTTTTATATTTTTTCCTTGCATCATATTCTTTGAATTCTTCTTTAAGTTTGAGACCGGATTTTTTAATTACTGGAAAACCACGCCATTTGATATTACATGGTTCAAAAACTCTGTTCATAACTTGTTTAGCTTTAATATTACCTTCAGAATGAACAACACGTTTGTATTCATTTTCAACTTTTGCTTCATTTTTTTTGATTTGTTTAACTAGCATTAATGTTGCCATTAAAATATCAATTGGTTCAAATCCTGCTACAACTTGAGGAACATTATAATCCTTTGATATGAATTCATATGGTTTTGTACCAATAATTGTTGATACGTGACCCGGCTCAATAAGTCCATCTATTTTTATTTCACCCATATCAAGAATTGCTTTCAAAGCATAAGGCATCGTACGATGACAACAAAGAATTGAAAAATTTTTAGGTGGACTACTTAAAATTGTTGCAGCAGTTGCTGGTGCTGTTGTTTCAAAACCTACAGCCATAAAAACAACATCTTTTTCTTTGTTTTTTTCTGCAATTTTTACTGCATCTTCAATTCCATAAACAGTTCTCACATCATATCCATCTGATTTTATATCACTTAGTGATTCTTTTTGTCCAGGAACTTTCATCATGTCTCCAAAACTTGTAACTATAACATCTTTTTTTGCAAGAAGTAGCATTTCTTCTATTTCTTTTGGAGTTGTTACACATACCGGACAGCCAGGTCCTTGACCAATATATATTCCACATTCTTTTAGAAGAGAGTCTAGGCCATTTTTAACTAAGGTATCCTGATGAGTTCCACATACATGCATGAGCGTTAGATTTACATTTTCCTTTTTTATTTTTGATGTGATATCCATAGCTAGTTTTTTGTCTTGAAGAGAAAACATTTATTTTTCCTCCTCAAAAGATAACATCTCTTTGAAAAGATTGATAGTTTTTTTTGCTTCAGTTTCATCTAAAGTTTCTATTGCAAAACCAGCATGAACAAGGACATAATCTCCATTTTTAACGTTAACTAAACTTATATTTGCTTTTCTTTTTGTTCCCTCTCCATAATCAACTATAGCATGGTTTTTATCTGAATCAATTTCAATTATTTTCCCTGGAATTGCAAGACACATGGATTCTGCAGATATAAAATAAAGTATTATAAAATTTGGCTTACTTGTAAGTTTGTTAAAAATATAAGGAAAAATATCTTTTTAGGAATAAATATATAAATGATTACTTTTTTATTAAAATGGGGGAGTCTGGATAAGAACTTTATGGGCGCATCCCATCCCATTCCTTCTTTTTTCCAGGCTTTCCTTTATTTTAAAAAAATATTTATGGATAACCTGTTTCTATTTTATATCCTGCATCATCCCAGGCGGAAAAACCACCTTCTAGGTTATATATAGCACCATATACATTTCCTGTAAGATTTTCACAAAAATTAGCTCCAATAGTGCCATCTACACTATATACAAGTATATCATTAGTATGATTGTATAATGTTTCATAGTTTTGGTTAAGCTTGGCTCCTGGAAGATGTCCTCTACTAAATTGGCAAGTACTACATCCTTCAAGACCTCTGCAATCAATTATTGTTAGATTGTATTCTGTATCATTTATACTTTTGTTTAATAAATCATATGCTTGTTTTGGACTTATATCCTGATATTTCATTGTAAAACCTGGGTTTTGACTTTGTGACATTACGATATAGATTATCCCTAAAATAAGTATTATAACTAGTAAGATTGCAGAGACTTTAATTAATAGTCTTTCTTTGTTTTCTTTTGATTTATTAGACATATTTTTGTAATATTTATTTAAGTATTTTTAATTTTATTTTTTATTTTTGGAATCAAAGATTTTATCAACAATCTCATCTATTTGATAAGATTTATTTTTTTTGTTTTTATATAGATTTTTTGTTTGATTGACTAAAGAACCGTCTTTCTTTTTATTATCTTCAAAGTAAAAAACTCCTTTTTTTGATAGGTTATATTTTTGTATATAATTAGTTAATTTATTATCAAGAGGTATTGTCTTTCTGAATTTTAGTATTCCGATTAAAAAAACAATAGAGAGTACTATTGTAATAATTATCAAATAATTTGTAGCAATAAAAGATTTATTTTCATTTTTTGATAGAACAGAATATTTTGAATAGGTTTGATCTATAATATTATACTTGTAATCCCATGTATTATCCCCATTGATATCAATTAATATTGTATCTTCATCAAAATTCCCGATTGTAGTGTTTATAAAATTTTTGGGATTGTAGAATAAATCCGGTTTTCCATCTTTATCAATGTCTAATAAATAATATATATTAGAATTTATTATAATTAAAGTAGCATCAGAACTATCATTTTTATCGGTCCCAAGTTTTATTTCATCTTCATTTGAAATTCCATCATTATCATTATCTTTTTCTTTTTGGTCTAGTAGGATACCCTCACTATAGTTATCTTTATCCTGTGAAGAATTGTTATCTATTTTTTTAGAAATTATTGCATAAGTAACATCTGTTTTCTGTATATCACCATCTGAAACAGTTAAAATTACTGTATAGTTTCCCTCTGAACTGTATTTATGTACTATTTTTTCCCCGGTATCTTTTTTACCATCTCCAAAATCCCAGATATATGTTAAAATATCGTCATCTAAATCAAAACTTTTTGATCCATTAAATAAAATTTCTTCATTAATATATCCATAATATGGGCCACCAGCATCTGCTACTGGATGGTTATTATAAGATAAAACAGGATCACTATTGGAAGGAGAGGGATTATTTTCTTTCTTTGGTTCTTTTTCTGTTTTAAAACTAAATGTTTTATTTGTATAATTAATTCCATCTGTTACACTTACATACCATTTGTAGGTTGTAGAGTAATATAAACCTGAAATATCACATTTTTTACTTCCATTATTTGTATTTACTTCATAAATATCTCCAATATCTGGACTTGTCTTTATACTCCAGTTAAAATCTTCACCATCTGGATCATTTATTAAAACAGATAGTAAAGAAGTATCTATAGATACATCAATTGAATTATTTTTTGGAATTTCATTTGTTATAATAGGTGGGTTGTTAATAGCTAAAGATTTTGTATTAAAAGTATACCATGAATTTTTTTTATCATCGTGATCAGATGCATTCACCCAAACTTTGTATTGAGTATCATAACTAAGATTTGTAAGTTCTAAATATTTTAATCCATTTGATGAATTGTTTTCAGATATTGACTGGTTGTTGTTACATTCAATTGAATAGTTAAAAGAATCTAAATCTAAATCCTTTATTTTTATAGTCCAATTTATAAAAAGTGGTTGGTCAGTTGAACAATTTCTGGGAGATGTTGTACTAAAAGATGGAGGATTGTTTTTATGTGTAGTAGCATTTGCACTTGTTTTATTAAGACTAAATGTTTTGTCTGTATTATTAAGTGACCATGCTTGATAATAGTAGGTTGTATTTGACAAAAGATTATTGTGAATTAAATAATTTTCACTTCCATTATAGATTTTTATTCCTTTTCCTTTTTCCCAAGTTTCATTTGTAGTATTATATTCTATAACTGTATAATCTGCTTTAGCTGTTTTATTCCATGTTAGATTTATCTGGTTTTTATTATAAGGAGTTGCACAGAAAACTAGGAGTGGTTCTGGAATGTATTGGTTTCTTGTAGTAAATACATAAAATACATTTTTAAAATCTGAATTATCTGTAGCATTTACATACCAATAATATTTAGTTGAAAAAGTTATATTTGAAATATTACATATTTTAGTACCACTATTACCAAATCCAGAACTTTTTCCGATATCAGGAATTGTTTCAATAGTCCAGTTGAAATTATTTTCATTAGAACTGATATTCACACTGAGATTTGAAAGATTTAAAGATATGTTTTTTGAATGATTAGTAGGCTTTTCATTATTAATTTTAATATCGCTGATTGTATTTTTTATTTTAATTTTTAATGCAGGATCCCCAAAAAGATTGGCACTATACCAAGAGTAGCACCATGCATGACTATAAGAATTTATCATAGATGCCATTTTGTTCTGAGCATAAATCATTGCTTTTCCAATCTGCCAGTTATCTTGATTTTCAGATTGTTCTTTTAAAAAATAATCCCAGAAAAATGAATGTATATATTGACTAGGTCCATTTGTATTGATTGTTGATCCATATCCATATCCTGTGTTTAGAACAAGTGCAAAAGCATGTCTGTTTTTATTTTTGCAGATCAACCTTTCACCTCCAGATTCTCCATCATGAAATCTACCTGAAAGACAACCTTGTGAGTAACCAAAAAAAGGTTTGGTATTATGAAGAGATTCCCAGTCTATTAACTCAAAGGGTAAATAGATATGAGCATGCCCTAAATGATTTATTATTGAAAAATTATCATTTTCAATTGATCTTTTGAAATAATCTCTATAATTTGAGCCTATATCTGCATAATAAATTCTTTCTGTTGTATTAAACTGTTCATTATTATTCTTGTTGTTCCATTCTTCAAAACCTGTAAAAGTCCTATAAGTATCTACACCTTTTCTTAGTTCTTCCATATATTCCTTTGAAGTTATATCCCATCCAAGATCTCCCCCTAAAAAAGAAACGTTTCTAAGCCAAGAATCTTGATAGCTAGTATTTGTTTCATAGTTAATTATTTTATAAACAGCATTTGATATAGTTTCAGCATCATGACATGTTATTCTACCAACAAAAAGTTCACCATACATATCATTTTGCCCATTTTTTCCACCACCCCATATCTTATCTGAATAGTACCAGTCGCCATCTAAGTGACTATAGTACATATCACATGCCATTGAATTATAGTAAGAACTTTCATACGGATCTGTGAATAATCTATAGGGAACAATTTTATGAGAATCAGTTGAATCCCAATCGCCTGCAAGAAGGATATATTCAGTATTCCAATTCATATATGCATCTTTACAAAATTCTCTGATGTGTGCTTGCGTATCATTTAAAAGAGGTGTTGCATTCCAATATGATTTGGATGAATCTATCTCTTCTATTGTGACAATAGTTGCATTATAACCATTATATTCTTTTCTATGATCTATCAAATCAGATAAATTGTATTCAAAACCGGTTGTATCTCTAAGAGAATTACTTGTAATAATCACATATTCAATTCTATCATCTGAATCACATATTCCATTAGAATAGTTAGATGTATATATTGGTGATTCTTCTTGCTTTTCAGGACTATATGTTTTTATTGTATATGGATTTTCTACAAAATTTTGAATGAATTCTTGATCATTTTGATTGTTTCTTAAGAATTTATTTTTGTTAGATAAAATAAAATCGTTATTTTTTTCAAATTCAATTTCTATTGAAAATTCATCTGTATGATATAGTTCACCTTTAGATGGTATATATTGAGTAGGATAAAGATAAACTGTTAAAATTCTGTGACCTCTTAAAAAACCTATATCACCTATAGAAAAAAAATTATTAAAAATTGGTTCATCTGAATGATATTTTGTATCGTTGATAAAAAATTTTGTATGATTTTTTAGTTCACTTAAAGGGAATATTCCTTGTTGAGGAATAACTGGTTTATCTATTAGATCATAGGATATTTTTTCAAATTTATTATGATAAATTTGGATATTTTTTATTTTTTTATTATATGGAAGCAAAATTCTTGCAGGATAAACAGGTAATATTGGATCTCCTGGATTTGACAAATAAATACAATCTTTAAGATTTACACAGGTAAATATAGAAGAATTAACATTTATTTTGGAAAGTTGTGGCTCTTCAAAAAAAAGATGTATTTTAATATCACTTTCATCGTTGTTATCTATATTACCTATTACAACTGTTAGATTTGAAAATAATAAAAATAAAACTAAAAAAAAGGAATAATATTGATATTTAAATCTAATTATATCTCCTAGAGTCGCATCCCTTTTCACACTTATTCCATCCCTTACTAAAACTAAAAACTAATGTTTTAGAGTGCAAATTCTAAAATAGATTCTATTTATATAAGTATTACTGAATCTATAGAATTCAATGGAACCAGAAATGAAACTTTTTTTAATATTTAGTTTAAAAAAAGATATTATTTTTAACCAATTGTAAAAAAATATATATAATAGATACATTATGTTACAATTGTATGGCAAAAAATAGTAAGAGACAAATAAGACAAGATGAAAAAAAGATTATCCAAGAACTATTAACTAATTCCAATAAAAGTATAAACGAAATAGCAAAAAACTGTGGTTTTTCAAGACAAAAAGTTTGGCGCATTATTAAAAATCTTGAAAAAAATAAGACAATATGGGGTTACATTTCTGTTATTGATGAAGAAAAACTTGAAAAGAATAGCTATACTGTTTTAATAAAAAGGACATCTAAGCCAGTCGCAAAAGAGCTAGTTAGAAAAATAGTTGATAGAGAGATGGAAAAACAAGCAAATGAGTTAGATATATTAATTAAAGATAGTGTTTATACAAACGGGTATTTTGATTGGTTAATCAACTTTGAATCAGAGGATAAAAAAGATGCAAATAGATTCTGCGAAAGCTTGAAAAAAGAATTTGAAGGATTTATCAAAGAGATTTATCTTTTAGAACAAATGTTTCCCATTAAAAAATCAGGTATTGAACACCCCAATCATAAAGAAATTGAAAATATGTTTGATTTTTAGTAAAGATTTATTTATTCACGTTAAAAAACGAAAATAAAAATTTCAGTGGGGATTTATCTAGTTTTAATTGTTTAATTCTGTATCTTAGTGTTTTTGATTTTTGTTTTTTTGTATTTTTTGTAAATTGAAATAATCTGTATTGTTTACCATTTTTGTGTATAAAGTCACTATCTAAGATTTTTGAGAGAGGATGTTTTTTATTAATTATATATAACAATCCTATACTAAGTAGTATAAGAGATCCTACTCCACCTACGTTTGCTATATTTGAAGTTAAATCATCATATTTTTGTTGTAATTCTGATATGTTTTGTTGATTTTCTTGTATTAATGATTTGTGAAGAGAAAGTTTTTCATTGATTTGATCAAGCATTGTATTTATCCGTGATATATTTTCTAAATAAACTTCTTCAAATGATATTAATTCGTCTTTAAGCATATATAAATGATTATTAAGAACTAAAAGATTGTCTTTAACATTCTCTATTGATTTATTATTTTGTTGTATTAACGCCAGATTGCTTAAAACATTTCCAGAAACAATATTAATTTGATCCAAGAGCGCATCTCGTAAATTTGATAATTCTAGTATTAATTCATCATATACACCTTGCATATCAGCAGATAATACATTTGTATTATGTTTTTCCAATAATTCTAATGCTGTAATTAGATTATTTATATGTTGAAACTCTGTTAAAACTTCTATTCCTTCTATATAATAGTTTACAGATCCATCAGTTGATGTACCATTAAAATATGCAGTAAGATTTTCATCAGTTATCGCATATACTTCTACTTTAGTTCCATCATCTGCAACTGCTTTTGTTGTTATTGTAAAAGATAAAAAGGTAAGTGCAAATACTACAAGTATTGTCAATTTTTTTTTCATTTAAATGCCCTCTTTTTATTTCTAATATTTTATAATTATTGTTATTTTAAAAGTATTTAAATATTTCTTTACATTTCATACCAAAAAAAATATTTTTTAATATCGTATTAAAATCTAGTCAATAAAGACAAAAAGAATAATATCTAATACTAGATTCATAACAAACCAAAAAGATTTAAAAAAATAATAATTAAAAAAAGATTTAGAGGAAAAATTCCTCAATAGTTTATTTTTAGTTTCCACTTAAAGCAAAGTTACCAAAGCTAAAACCACTTGAAAAATCTGCATGTATGTTGAGATATCCATCAGTGGTTATACCTGTATCTGTCTTTATTTGATTTGGTGCAAATGCTTCAAGATTATATGTTCCAGAACCAACAATATCTACTTTTGCATTTGTGTAACAGCCACAGCCTTTTCCAAATTTAAAACCACTAGCACCATATGCTTCATCACTCATATGAGATACTGATGAAGTACCACTTGCATTTATAGTCCATAGTGCACCGCTGTTTTGTGTATTAATTCCGTGTTGTAAGAAATGATTGCCTGTAGCTTTGAACTGATTAGAGCTTTGAAAACCATAATTACTGCTTTTCATACTTGCATAGTTACTGGTTGTACGCCAAGCAAAATTTGCTGTTCCATCAGAACCAAGAAAACTATAACTTGATTGCCCTGCTGGTCCGTACATACTTGTTTTACTATCTGTTCTATTGTATTGATATTTCATCCAGCCGTTTGCAACACTTGCTTTAATCTCTGATTCTGTACTGTCTACACCGTATCCATATGGGTTATTATCTTTGTCTATACCTTTGTATGTACCTTGTATTCCTACACCATTTGTCCAAAATCGGTTTCTTGCATCATCTCCGCTTTTAAAATCAATATCGAGATAGCCTGAACCACCCCAACTTGTTTCAAAAGTTGTTGATGCGCTTGCTATTCCTGCTCCTGCAATAAATGCAAAAGTGATTAGCCCTACTAATATTATTTTTTTCATTTCTTTTTTCCTCCTTTTTATTTGCTTCTGCTTTCATTTAATTTCCCTAGCGGAGTGCAAAGCCGAGTGTCTCACGCTAATTTCGCGAAATAAATCGCAATTATGAATTATATTATCAATCTTAATATATAAATATTTTCATATTTTAATGTAAAATGAAAACAAACATAGAAAAATAACAAAAACTCTAAAAATTAATAATAAAAATAAAAAATTATTGCTTGTTTTCTTCAGGATTTTTCTCAGTTGTTTCTTGTTGTTTTACTTCTTCTTTAGGTTCTTCAGACGGTTCTTCTACCTTTTTAGTTTTATCTTCATTGCTTTGTGGTTTTTCTTGGACTTGTTTTTCAGATTTTCTACTTTTTCCTTTAAACTCAGTATAACCACATTTACCACAGCTAGTTCTATCTTTGTGCTCGGCCAAGAATACACCAGGCCCACATTTCGGGCAATGTTTTCTTTCACGTTTAATGTCATCCCCTTCTATTTTGAAAATTTCTCTTTTTTTCATAATTATTCCTTCTTTTCATTAGATTTCTGATCATCTGATTTTTCTTCAGAACCTTCATTTTCTTTTTTCTCTTCTTTTTGTGTTTCCTTCTCTTCTTTTGGCGATTCTACTTTTTCCTCCTGTTTTTCTTTGGATTCTTCAGGTTCTTCTTTCTTATCAGGTTTTTCCTCGGTTTCTTTTGGCTTTTCTTCTTGTGGTTGTTCTTCTTTTTTTATTTCTTCTTTTGGTTTTTCGGAAGGTTTTTCCTCTTTTTCTTTAGGTTTTTCTTTTTTAGATTTTCCTAGATTATTACGATTTAACATATATTCTCTTTCTTGATTCTTCAATTTACTTTGAGAATCATATATCTTAGCATAACCTGTACTTTCAGAAAGGCCAAAACTAGGATTAATATAATTCACAATAATATTTTCTTTTTTAGCATTAAGTTTATCAGCAAGCTCAGTTCTAACAAGCTCCCTATTAGGTGTTTTTTCACCCTTATGTTTAACAGTAAAATGAATTTCTGTTCTATTAAGCAAGGGATTGTTTCTTTTTGAGTCAATATTAATATCCATATGTCTCACATCTTATCAAGTATTTCTTTAACTTTTTCTTTATTATCTTTAGTAGGTCTTACAACTAAGACCCCCTTATCAGGCAATCCATATATTATAGTTACGACTGATGGAGCTGAATATATTACAGCTAAAGAAGCAAGATCTTCTTCACCTTTTACTTCTATTCTTAAAAAACCTGGTTCTAAATTAGTAAAACCATATTTTACTGCATCTAACAATTCATCTGTTAGAGTTCCAGAAGGATTATTTACTAAAACATTTTTTTTACCAAAGGATTTAATTTCTTTGATTATTTCATCTGAACATTTACCACGTCTTGTATGAAAATCTACAATACAAAATACAGGTTTTATATCGTTTTTAAGAATTGTATAGGTAACCTCATCTCCTATTGAAACAATATATTTTTCTTTTTTTAAGATATTTATTAATTCTTCTTCTTGAACCAATTTACCCATAGGTTGTCTAAGTTTTTTACGGAGATTTTTTGGTAAAACGCGCATAATACAAAAAAAATTACATTACTTTAAGGGCATACTTTCCAGGTTTTTTGATATTCATCTTTTTTGCAACTTGTGATTTTTCTGGATTTCTAATTATAACATATCCGCGCCATCTTTTAGAAGTAGGAAGTGAACAAATAGGACATGTATCCTTCTCTGTTAAATAATGACAAGATTTGCAGGCCCTTATTTTCTTCTTCATTTTTTACCCTTCTTTTCTTTCTTTTTACTTTTTTTCTTTTTTTCTTCCTCTTCGTCTTGATATATCCAGTTATGAGAACCAAGAGCAGGCTGTCTCATAGTAAGACCAATCTTACTTTCTCTAGACGATAATTCATTTAGACTTACTGCTACAACTCTTGCTCTAACGGGATCGCCAGTTTTAAGCATCTGTTTTTTTTCTTTACCAGTTATAACTTCACTTTCTGAATCTACTTCCACATAATCATTCATTATTTGGCTCATATGTACAAGTGCATCTAAAGGACCTATGTGACAAAAAGCTCCAAATTCTACTATTTCACATACCGCAGCATCAATTACTTCTTGTAATTCAGGTTTAAATGTAAGTGCATCAAAAACTACTTTTTGATACATCGCACCATCGCCATGTATAATTGAACCATCACCTTCAGGTTCTATATTATCTGCTACAACTATAATTCCATAGTTTTTCCTCATTGTACCCTCAAATGTTTGTTGAACTATTTCTGTCACAACTTTATTCAGATCATCACTGAATTTATCTGGGGATATACGAATGGTATCTTCAAGTTTAACTTTATAATACATTTTAAATCACTACTTTAAACTAATACAATAGAGGCATTGGAATATATTTATTCCTTATATGTTTTTTGAATAACTATTGATTTATTAAATCTTATGTAAACGCAATTATTATTGGTATAAACACAAGTGAGACTATTGACATCAGTTTTATCAATATGTTCAACGACGGACCAGAGGTATCCTTACATGGATCACCCACCGTATCGCCAATTACAGTTGCTTTATGTGCTTCTGAATTTTTTCCACCGAGGTTTCCAGATTCTATATATTTTTTAGCATTGTCCCATGCTCCACCTGAATTTGCTAAGAATACAGCTAAAAGAAAACCAGTAGCAATAGATCCCACTAAAAGACCCCCAAGTCCTTTAGGACCAAGAATAAAACCAACTAGTACGGGCGATATAACTGCCAACACACTTGGAATTACCATTTCTTTTAAGGCTCTTGCAGTACTAATTTTCACACAACCTTCATAATCAGGTTTATTTTCATCACTTTTTAGTAAACCTAATTCTTTAAACTGACGGCGGACTTCTTCCACCATAGAATTTGCTGCACGTCCTACCGCACCCATTGTAAGTGCTGTAAAAACAAATGGAAGCATAGCACCAATAAAAATACCTGAAACAAGCATTGGATCTCCAAGAGAAAGAGTTAATAAGTCACCTTGGGAAAGTGTACCTTTTTCTACCAAACGTTCACTTGCAACCATAATATATGTAAAAATTAATGCAAGAGAAGTAATTGCTGCCGAACCTATTGCAAAACCTTTTCCCATTGCAGCAGTAGTATTTCCAACTGCGTCAAGCTGCTCGGTTCTTTCACGAACTTCTTTTCCCATTCCAGCCATCTCTGAGATACCTTGTGCATTATCAGCAACAGGACCATAACAATCTGTCGCAAGTGAAACTCCAAGTATGCTTAACATTCCAACAGCTGAAATTGCAACACCATAAAATTCAGCAAAATGATATGAAATAATCATTGCAACAACTACTGCAATAACAGGAATTATTGTACTAATCATTCCAACTTGAATACCTTGTATGATTACTGTTGCAGGGCCTGTTTTTGCTTGTTCTGCAATGCTTTGTGCAGGTTTATTTTTTTCAGATGTAAAATATTCTGTACTAAGACCTATAACAATCCCTGAAATAAGACCTGCAAGTATGGCATAAAACGGTTCTAAAACACCTAATATATACCAAGTTGCAAAACCTGCAAAAATTGCAGTAATTCCTGTTGCAAGAAATAAAGAATTCCTAAGTGCACCATAAACATTTTTTCCTTTTCCAAAAAGCACAATCATGGTTCCAATAATGGATGCAATTATCCCCATACCAGCAATAATCAATGGAAGAAATATCGCATCAGGCCCATAGTTTTGCATTGCAAAACCTGTTGCTACTGCAGCAAGAGCCATTGTTGCAATAATCGAATCCACGTAAGATTCAAAGAGATCTGCACCCATTCCAGCTACATCTCCTACATTGTCTCCTACTTGATCTGCAATAACTGCAGGATTTCTAGGATCATCCTCTGGGATTCCTTCCTCTACTTTTCCAACTAAATCAGCTCCTACATCTGCTGATTTTGTATATATTCCACCACCTACACGAGCAAAAAGAGCAATTGAAGATGCTCCAAATCCAAAGCTGAAAAGAACATTAGTTGTTTCATAAGACCCTAGTCCAATATAATTGTTAAAAAGGATATATAATGAGAAAATTCCAAGAACCCCAAGACCTACAACACACATACCCATAACTGCTCCACTTGAAAATGCAACGGACAGGCCGTTACTCAAATCTTTTTTACTTGCTTCGGCTGTTCTAGAATTTGCCATTGTGGCAACACGCATTCCAATATTTCCTGCCAGACCCGAAAATATTGCACCTATTATAAAAGCAACAGAAGACCCCCAGTGAATCGTTGTCACTTCAAAAAAAGATGAAATAAACAACAAAGCAGAAATCACTATTACAAATATGATGAGTATCTTATATTCGCTATTCAAGAAAGCCATTGCTCCTTTTCGGATAGCTTTACTCAATTCATTCATTTTTTCATTTCCAGGGCTTTTTCTTTTTACAAAGTAATAAAGGTATCCTGCAAATAACAGCGCTAATAAACCACCTATTGGAACTAATATAGACATATCCATAGTAACCTCACCTATTATTTGTGTGGAAAACAATAATTGTTATTTAATTATTATGTTTTATAAAGAAATTAATGTTAGTAAAAAATCTTATATTGAGATAAACTTATATATTACCTATTATATAATATATTAGTAATATAAATGATGTGATAAAATGGTAAAAAATTCGCATAATATTATTATATCAAATTATTATTCTACTAATTTATATTTGTTTATTTAATTAAATAGGAAATAAATACTATGCTAGTTAAACTTGGAAGATTCATTGAAAAAAAACCATGGTTAATAATCATTATAATTTTACTTATAACCGCAGGATTTTCTACATATTTACCACAAATAGAAATGAAAACAAGTTTTGAAGATTTCATGCCCGAAGAAGAAACTGTAAAAGCAAATAACAGAGTAACAGAATACTTCGGTAGAAATATACAAACAATGTTTTTATTTGTTGAAAAACAAAATGCAGAAAGCACGATATCTCCAAAAGCAATAAGAGAGATGCATTACATAGAAGAGAATATAAAAGAATTAGAAGAAGTTAACGGTACAATAAGTGTAATAACTTTCATAGATCAAATATGTCAAATAGAATTTGGTAAAAAAATTGATTCCTGTTCAAACGAAGAGATAAATATAGCTTTGAATGATATAATATCAGAAGAACACTTTAAAAAAGTAAAATTTTTTGATAAAGATGATAAAAACGAAGAAATAGATTATAAAATATTTCCAAGAATCTCAAAAGGAAAATCAGTAGACAGCATAGATGTAAAAAATGGTTATGTCGAATATGATAACGAAAAAATAACTTTTACAATAGAAGTATATGATCTTTCAGAATTGGAATCTGATCTTAAACCACCAATAGGTTTAGTAAATGTATATGAATGGTATGTAGATTTTGAAAACAAACTTCCTATTTTTGAAAGTTTAGATATGGATTACAAAATTGCTGCACATATTGAACCTAAACATCCAATATGGGTTTATGGAAACGGATTGATAAATAATATAAAAAATATTTTTGAAATTATAAGAAATAGAGAGCTATTAAATACCTATGAAAAAAGCGTATATCTCTGGTTGAGACCACCCGGACAAGAAATGTATTTTCCTTTACCACTAGAAACAGGCATAATAAATATCAACAAAAATGAAAACCAAATAAAAATGCAGATTTCAATAGATGAAATAGGAAAATATGGAATAGCAACAAGTATTGGAAATTTTCAAATACCTGCAAAAATAGGTGGATTTAATGTAGGATCAAGATACTATACAAACTCTTTAGGTCTGCCATGGCAAAGAGTTGAAGCGAATACAAGTTATATTTTTGATAAAATTAAAAAAATACAAAAAAGACCGGTGATAAGTGACATCGCAGACAGATTATTTAAAAAATTTACAGATGAAGCTATTTCGTTAGATGATTTTGATGATTTTTTTACAGATTCAAATCAAGATATACCTATATCTGATAGAATTGCTCTAAAAGATATCGAGACGGCTTGGATAAACTTAGATACAACAGACGAAGAAATAATAAGTAAGAATGTTTTATTTATTAGACCAAGTTTTTTTGATGGATTAGAAACAGCTACAAAAGGTTTTGTTTCAGAAGATTTTAAATATGAAAAAAAACCAGCCTATGCTCTTGTTTTAATAGAACTTAAAAATATTAGAGGATACGAAAAAATTATTGAGGTTAACACAAAAATAGTTAATGAAATTAAAAAATTAGATAGTAAAAATGATTTTATATCAGTTGAAACAACAGGCGAAGGAGTGATTTCAGCAGATATAAACGAAGTAACAAATGAGGCAAATCAGTTCATAGGCCCTGGAATTTTCATAATAATTTTTATAGTATTATTGATAAATTTTAGAAAAGTCTCATATGTAGTTCTTCCAATGATAACACTTCTTATTGCAACTATATGGCTTTTTGGAACACTGGTAATACTTGGAATGGATTTTAGCGTTATGCAAGTAGCTTTGATACCTCTAATTATGGGTCTTGGAGTTGATTATTCTATTCATTTATTCCATAATTATAGAATTGAACTTAATAAAGGAAAAACACCCAGCGAAGCAATAATAAAATCTGTAAAAGAGATTGGAAATGCTATGTTTCTTGCTATGCTTACAACAGTTATTGCTTTTATGTCATTTTTATCAGCTACAGTTCCTGCAATACAAGATTTTGGAATACTTTTAGGTCTTGGTGTTGCATATACGTTTATCACCGCAATTACAATTTTACCAGCGTGTAGATATATATTAGACAAAGGGAAAACAGATTTAAAACCAAAAAAATTAAGTATTTTTGATATAAGTTTTGTAATGGATAAATTATCAAGATTTATACTGCAACATAACAAAAAAATACTAATTTTGATGATTGTACTTTCGATTTTTTTTGCAATAAACGCAATTAATCTTGAAACAGGGTTTGATATCGAACAATTTGCACCAAAAGATACACCCTCTATTGACCTGATTAATAAAATAAGTCAAAAATTTCCTTCCGCTACTCAAAATCAAGAATATATATTAATAGAAGGAAACATAGCAACAGTAAACGTTCTAAAAGGTATTTCAGAAACTCATAAAAATTTCAAAGATAACTCATTTATTGCAAAAAATCCAGATGGAAGTCTAAAAACAAACAGCATATATACAATTATTCAAGACAGCATTAAAAATAATAAATCCCTCTTAGAAAAATTTAACATAGATGAAAAAACAGGCATTCCAAAAACAGATCAAGATGTAGAAAAACTATTTGATTATCTCTACAACAAAGAAAGTACAAGCATCGAAGCTTGGGATATGAAAAACTTTAATATGGCAGATATTCAAGAATTGCAAAAAAAAGATATTGAAATTGACAACACTGCATATCAAGTGAAAAACGTTTTACATAGAAATGATAGAGGAATATATGATTCAACGGTTATAAGAATATATATTTCATTTCGAGAAACAGGTGAAGAATATAAAAGTCTAGAAAGCTCTCTTGAACTTTTAAAACAAGAAATACAAAAAGATGTAGAAGATTACGGTAACGCTAAAGCATCAGTTACAGGAGAATACATAATAACACTTACAATAACTGATTCTTTAACAAACAGTCAAATTTTGTCTACTGGTATTTCAATTATTCTTGCCGCATTGGTTTTAATAATTGCCTATAGAAATCCACTTTTAGGAATAACAGCTATGATACCTATTGGTATAACAATGATTTGGGTTCTTGGAACAATGTATCTGATAGGCTATACTCTAAACGCATTAACAATTACAATAACAAGCATTACAATTGGAATTGGAATAGATTATTCTATACATGCAACAGAAAGATTTAGGCTTGTTGCAGATAAAACAGGAGATATTAAAAAAGCAATGTGTGAGACAATATCTCATACTGGTGGAGCTCTTGTAATTGCAGCATTAACAACAGCATGCGGTTTTGGGATTCTCGCCTTTGCCCCGATACCACCTCAACAACAATTTGGAGTTATACTTTCAGTTACAATAGTTTATTCTCTACTTACTGCAATTTTAATTTTACCATCAGTTTTAGTTAGATGGGCTGAGTGGAGAAGAAAATATAAAGGATATATCGTAACCACAAACGGCATGAAAAAAGTTAATGGCAAATGGGTTAAAGATAGAAATTCAGATGAAGAAAAAAAAGATTCTTGTAAATGAAATTTAAAGATAAAACGATTTTTTATTTATATATATGTAAATATCATACCAAATATTTATGTATACCTCTTTATTACGGGTTAATCATCTAATAAATATTAGAGGTGTTTATGGTGTCAAATACTTTAATAAGTAAAACTAAAACTGAAACAAAAAATGAAAAACAAAAAAATTG
Organism: uncultured Thermoplasmatales archaeon; assembly: GCA_964481275.1. GTDB lineage: Archaea > Thermoplasmatota > E2 > DHVEG-1 > DHVEG-1 > CAYZTD01. Next base: position 10,891 of record CAYZTD010000008.1, on the reverse strand, counting down.
GAAATCAATTGATGGTAATACAGCTGCAGCTCATGTTGCCTATGCTTTTAGTGATGTAGCAGCAATATATCCAATAACGCCTTCTTCACCAATGGGTGAAATGGCTGATAAATGGTCTTCTGAAGGACGAAAAAACATATTTGGACAAACTGTAAATGTAACTGAAATGCAATCAGAAGCAGGCGCTGCAGGAGCGATTCATGGCTCGCTTGCAGCTGGTGCATTTACTACTACCTTTACAGCTTCACAAGGTCTTTTACTTATGCTTCCTAATATGTATAAGATAGCAGGAGAACTTATGCCAACCGTTTTTCATATAGCAGCACGTTCTATTGCTGCCGAAGTCTTATCTATATTTGGCGATCATTCAGATGCAATGGCAGCAAGACCAACAGGTTATGCAGAGATTGCTTCTTCTTCAATTCAAGAAGTAATTGATATGGCTTTAGTTGCACACCTTTCCACATTGAGAGCATCTGTTCCATTTTTACATTTCTTTGAAGGTTTTAGAAGCTCTCATGAAATCCAAAAGATACAGATGATAGACTACGAAGATATGGCTAAACTTGTTGATTGGGATGCAGTAAAAAAACATAGAAAAAGATCACTTAACCCAGAACATCCTCATATTAGAATGGGGGCAATGGGACCTGACACCTATTTTCAAGTTAGAGAAAGAGGAAATGAATTCTATGAAAAAATACCAAAGATTGTACAAGAAGAAATGAATAAAGTTGCAAAATTAACTGGAAGACAATATCACTTATTTGACTATGTTGGAGACCCTAAAGCAGAACGAATTATTGTTATGATGGGTGCTGGCTCAAAAACTACTGAAGAAGCAGTAGAAAACCTTATATCAAAAGGTGAAAAAGTAGGTGTCGTAACTGTCAGATTATATAGACCGTTTTCTGCTGATGATTTTTATAACACAATTCCAAAAACAGCAAAAAGAATAGCTGTTCTTGACAGAACAAAAGAACCAGGTGCATACGGAGAACCATTATATTTAGATGTTTGTTCAGTATTCCAACAAAAAGGTGACACACGCACTATTGTTGGAGGAAGATATGGTCTTAGTTCAAAACAATTCACACCAACGATGGCTAAAACAGTTTTCGATAACCTCAAAAAAGACAAACCAAAAAATAATTTTACAGTGGGTATAGAAGATGATATTACAAATACTTCACTTACACCTTCTGAAAAGATTGATACTGCACCTAAATCAACAGTTCGTTGTAAATTTTGGGGTATTGGTGGAGACGGTACGGTAGGTGCAAACAAAAATGCAATTAAAATAATTGGTGATAACACAGATAAATACGCTCAGGGTTATTTTGAATATGATGCAAAAAAATCAGGTGGTGTAACTCGTTCACATCTTCGTTTTGGAGATGACCCGATAAAATCAAGATATCTCATAAACACTGCTGAATATATAGCATGTCATAATCCTTCTTATGTAGATAAATATGATTTACTAGAAGGTATAAAAGAAGGAGGTACTTTTGTTCTTAATTCTCCCTGGACGCTTGATGAGATGGAAGAAAATTTTCCAGCAAGTCTAAAAAGAGCTATCGCAGAAAACAATCTAGAATTTTACAATATTGATGCTGTAGAAATTGCAAGAGAAGTAGGACTTGGTCAAAGAATAAATATGGTTATGCAAACAGTATTTTTCAAACTATCAAAGATTTTAGATGTAGATGAAGCTGTAGAACTTCTAAAAGATGCTATCAAGAAATCATATGGACATAAAGGTGATGAAATAGTTCAAATGAACAACAAGGCAGTTGATAGAGCTCTTGAAAAAATTGAAAAAATCAATTATCCTGATTCTTGGAAAAATGCTAAAGATGAAAAAGAGACAAAAAAGAATGATAGACCTGAATTTGTGAAAACAGTTGTAGAAAAAATGGCTTCTTTGAAAGGAGATGAACTCAAAGTTTCAGATTTTAAACCAAGTGGTTTTTTCCCACTTGAAACAACTAAATATGAAAAAAGAGGAATAGCAATCGATGTTCCTGAATGGATACCAGAGAATTGTATTCAGTGTAATCAATGTGCAATGGTATGCCCACATGCAGCTATAAGACCATATCTAGTTACAGATGAGGAAACAGAAAATGCTCCTAAAGGTTTTAAAGGTATTAAAGCAGTTGGTAAAGAAGCAAAAGAATACAAATTTAGAATACAAATCTCACCTTTAGATTGTGTTGGATGTGGTAACTGTGCTGATATTTGTCCTGCACCAAAAGGAAAAGCTCTTGTTATGAAACCAAAAGAAAAACAAGTAGAAAAACAAGCACCTCTATTTGATTACATGAACAATTTACCGGAAAGAACCGGAGGATTTGACAAATACAACATAAAAGGTTCACAATTCAAAAAACCTTTACTTGAATTTTCCGGAGCTTGTGCTGGCTGTGGAGAAACACCGTATGTTAAACTAATAACTCAATTATATGGTAACAGAATGATAATTGCAAATGCAACTGGTTGTTCATCTATCTGGGGTGGGTATGCACCATCAGTTCCATGGGCTGTTGATAAAAATGGACATGGGCCAGCATGGGCAAACTCACTTTTTGAAGACAATGCAGAATATGGTTTTGGGATGCATCTAGGAACAACTCAGAGAAGAAAAAATCTAAAAATGAAAGTAGAACAAGCAATAAACGAAAGAAAAATCAAAGAAGAACTAAAAGATCTTTTTGGAGAATGGCTTGATAATTTCAACTCAGGGGATAAATCAAAAGAGTTATCATTAAAAATACAGGAAAAACTAAAAAATATAGATAGACAGGACATAGTTGAAGAAATTTGGGAATCAAGAGATATGTTTACAAAACCATCTCATTGGATTATTGGTGGAGATGGATGGGCATATGATATAGGATATGGTGGTCTTGATCATGTAATTGCAATGGGTCAAGATGTAAACATTTTAGTTCTTGATACGGAAGTTTATTCAAACACCGGTGGACAATCATCTAAAGCAACCCCAATTGGCTCAGTTGCTCAATTTGCTGCATCAGGTAAAAAAACAGTAAAAAAAGATCTGGGAAGAATGGCAATGACCTATGGATATGTATATGTCGCAAGTGTTGCAATGGGTGCAAATAAAAACCAACTTATGAAAGCAATAAAAGAAGCAGAATCATACTCTGGTCCATCACTTATTATTGCTTATGCACCATGTATAAACCATGGTATAAAAGCAGGTATGGGTAAATCTCAAAACGAAGAAAAACTAGCAGTTGACTGTGGATATTGGCCGTTATATAGATATGATCCAAGACTCAAAGACGAAGATAAAAATCCATTCCAACTTGATTACAAAGGACCAAACGGCAAACTACATGACTTTTTAATGGGCGAGGTTAGATACAATACTCTTTACAGAACATTTCCAGATGAAGCAAAAAGATTACATAAACTACTTGAAAAAGATGTAAACGAAAGATACAAGACATACAAAAAAATGGCAGAAGATTAAATTCTGCTAACAATCTTTTTTTTTAATTTATATTTTATTTTTTCAAAAATTTTTTTCTACTAGTTCTCTATTGTCTTTTATGAGGATGTAGTCTTTTTGAAAAAAAGAGCAAAAGAGATAGCTGATATTATAAATAAATGCAAAGAAGTACATATAGTAACCCATATAGATGCAGATGGAATAACTGCTGGTTCTATTGCATTTAAAACGTTGGAACGGCTAGGTAAAAAAATTTCAATTGAGTTTGTAAAACAAATAGATGAACAATTATTAGAAAAACTTAAAAATCAAAATCATGAAATGGTATGGTTTACAGATCTCGGAAGCAGTATTACTACTGTTACACCTGAAATAAATAAAGTGGTTACTGATCATCATATCTGTCCAGAAGATTCAGATTTTAATTTTCATTTAAATCCTCATTTATTTGGAATTGATGGCGGATATGAATTGAGTGGTGCTGGTGCTACATATCTAGTTTCTAAAGCAATTGATAAAAAAAATATTGATCTTTCTCATTTAGCAATAATTGGTGCTTGTGGTGATTTACAAAATAAAAAATTAGGTAAACTTTCTGGACTTAATAGAGAGATTTTAGAGGATGGGAAAAAAAGCGGTCTTATCGATTACAAATTAGATATAAGTTTTTTTGGAAGAGAAACGCGCCCCATATATAAGCTATTACAATATGCAAATAATCCGATTATTCCTGGAGTTTCTGGACGGGAATCAAGTTGTATAAATTTCTTAAAAGAAATAGGTATAAATCTAAAAGATGGGGACAACTGGCGTAAATGGATTGATCTTACAAACACAGAAAGAAAAAAAATAATTTCTAATATTGCCCAAATTCTTCTCTCCAAAGGTTTTGGTTATAATATAACTAAAAGTATTGTAAGTGAGGTATATATTTTACTAAAAGAGGAAGAAGGAACTGAGATTCATGATGCAAAGGAATTTGCTACTCTTTTAAACTCAACTGCACGGTATGGACAATATGAAGTTGGGTTAAAAGTATGCCTTGGAGACAGAGATGAATGGCTCAAAAAAGCAAGAAATCTTCTACGTGGACATAGAGCAAATCTTGTTGAAGGACTTCAGTTTGCTAAAGAAGAAGGTATAAACAGAAGAGATTTTTTACAATATTTCCATGCTAAAGATGGTATAAGAGATACAATCGTAGGTATTGTTGCAAATATGCTTTTAAATTCCGAAGAAACAAGAAATGATTTACCTCTTATAGGCTTTGCATATAAAGATTCAAAGGAAGTAAAAGCCTCTGCTAGATCTACTCAACAATTAGTCGATAAAGGACTTAATTTGTCTGTTGCTATGAAAAAAGCTGCCAAAAAATTAAATGGAGTTGGTGGTGGACATAATATCGCTGCTGGTGCAACTATTCCAAAAGGAAAAGAAGAAGAATTTTTAGATTACTTAGAAGAAGAAATCAGATCTCAGCTTCACTCTGATGTTTTATAGATTTCCACAACTTTTATATCAAATGTTGATTCCCATGTGAAAGGATTATGTCCATATGTAAAAGTATTATCTATCATTCGTATGTATGATAATAAAGCATATTCTAATAATTCACCAGGCATAGCTTCTTGTACTGTTGTCTGTGTCCGATTTCTTGTAATTTTTGTAGTTCTATTGAACTCTCTATAAGATATATTACCTATTGTTGGATCTGTATAAGTAGTGTTTATTTTATCATCTGTAAGATTTATTACAGTATAAGTTGCATACGGTTGAAAACCAAACATAGAAAAGGTACTGATAGTAATATTTGAATTAATATCAGGATCATGTTTAACTACAATTGTTGAGTTATTATAGCTACTTACATAACTAGAGTTTGTTGGATAATCAATTTTTACTGAAGTATTAATCTCTGAATCAAAACCACTCCAAGTATAAGTAAAGTTTTCTGATATATTAGTCTGAGGTGTTGTATATTTCCAAATCATTGTATCATTTATCTTTGTAACTTTTGTAGAGTTAGCCCAAAAAGTATATTCTGCCTCAATTACTTCACCAATATAATGTGATTCATCTTTTAGTTTATACATATCTGTAATAATTTCCCCATATTCACTTTGATAATCAGCAGGCATTTCTACATTTTTTTCAATATCATAAATACCCAAAATGTATTTTGAACCTACAAACTGAGTAAGATTAATTTCATCTCCAACTTCAAGGAGCTCGCCATTGGTTCCATCAGGTTGAATCGGCCCTATAGTTTTTGTTTCACCTTCTTTCAATCCAATTAATCCTTCAAGTAACTCTTTATTATAATATTCACCATAAGGCATCATAAGTTTAGTAGAATAATTATTGTAACCTTCAGGAGGACTAGCCTCTTCATCATATTTTACATAGATATGTAAAGGTTCGCCACCTGATTTATTATCTAAATCTTCATAAGAATAACCAAAAACTTCACCATTACTATATTTACCTACAAAATGGATATCTACACAATCTCCAACTTCGATTTTTTCTTCACCTTTAAAAATATTTTCGAATCCACCATATGTAGATAGCAAATAGGTTCCTAATACTGTTACTATAATTACTACTAGCGCTACTAATGCTATTTTCTCTTGTTGCATAATAGGATTTGAATAAAATCATTATATATTAAGCTACCCCTTTTATTAATTTAAAGATACATTTTCTATTATTTTTCTTATAATTTTAGCAGCAAGAATTGATGTCTCACCATCATCATAAGTTGGGCATACTTCTACTAAATCAAAACCAATCAATTTTTTAGAAAATATATCTACAATTTCCATTATTTCAAAAGGATTAATACCAAATGGCTCAGGGGTACTTGTACCTGGTGCATATGCTGGATCTATAACATCTATATCAAGTGTTAAATAAAGTTTTTTATTTCCAAGAATAGATTTTGTCTTATTTATCGCTTTTTTAATTCCATCTTTTTTAATTTCAAATGAATCTATAAAGAAAAGGTTTTGTTTTTTTGCATTCATATATTCCTCTTTTTCTGAAGATCTGACACCAAGAACTGCAATGTTTTTAATATCAATATAATCAGATATTCTTTTTATTACACAGGCATGATTGTATTTTTCATTTTCATATTGATCTCTAAAATCCATATGTGCATCAAATGAAAGAACAGCGATATCTTTTGGATAAGCCTGTATTATCCCTGGTGTTACTGAATGCTCGCCGCCTATAGCTACGGGGAATTTATTTTTTTTAAGAATTTTTGAAGTAAAATTTTTAACTTTTTTTATCATTTCTTCTGGAGAATCATCTTCTATATCTAAATTTCCATAGTCATGTATTTTAACATCTTTTAAATCAAAATCTGTTTTAAAATTATATGTTTCAAAGTTCCAACTAGCTTTTCTTATCGCTTTTGGAGCTTTATTTGCACCCTTTCTAAAAGAAGATGTTTTATCATAAGGAATACCAAATATTACAAAATCAGCCTCATCAAAACTAGCATCAGCATCTGCAAAATAATTTGGAAAGTTCATATTCTCAAATTTTTAAAATTATACTCTTGTAATTTTTTTTCTACCAAGTGCTATCAGATATGAAACTTCTTTACCTGGCTCTAATTTTCCTTTGTATTCATCAGGAATAGGCATTTCAAATGTTTCATATGTTTCTAAATCCATAAGTTGAACATTGTCCCCCATAATTGCTACTATCTGTGCATTTCTTTTATCAATTATTGGAACATGAACTTTATGTGTGACCGGACTTACAATACTTCTCTTTTGTCCATCAAAAACTCCTATTGCTTCTATTCTTGCTTTTGCTTCACCATGTTTTCCAGGTTTTGAGGTAGATATACTCATTATCTTACATGGCTCATCATCAATTATCATATATCTATTTACTTTCAATGTTCTTATTTCTGCTAGTTCTTTCATCTTTTCATTCCTCTACGATTTTATATACTACATCATTTTCTCTTACCCTGTCTTTAACTTTTATTCCTACTTCATCACCAGTTTTTACTTTTTCTATAGGGTTTCTATCAATTTCCATACTTTTAACCTCTTGTTTGAAATCAGTATGAGCACCAACAATATGGATAACGTCTCCCACTTTTAATTCTCCATCTGTCATCTTTACAGCAGCAACACTTACATGTGTAAAGAAATGTTCAATTACTCCTATTTTTTCTTCAGCCATACAAAAACACCATCAATTACCTTAAAAGGATATTTATTTATAAATTTTTAATCTTTATCTACTATTTCGTATATACCTTTTTTTCCGTGTTTTTGGCAGACGAAAGCTTCCCAGTTTGAATCCCAATCAATAGGTTCATTACAAACAGGACAAGCTAACTGAACAATTATTTCACGGTGTTGTTTTGTTTTTGTTTTAATAACTTCTGCTTTCATTTTTTTAGTTGGATCCAATGAATCCATTACATAAACATTACCATCTGGTGGCAAGAAAGGAGTGTTATCTTGTTTCATTTTTTTCTTTTTATATGCTTTCATTTGTTGTTTGAACTTTTCTTGCATTGTTTGTCTTCGGCCCATTTTATCATACCTATGCAAATCTTTTATACTGTTATTGTGAATAAGCCTTTTGTTTTTTAAACTCTTTCCTTATTACAATTCTTGAAAATATGAATATTAGTGATTTAAATCTAGATAAAAACATTGTCGAAATACTTAAAAAACAAGATATAACTAAGCTTTATCCACCTCAAGAAAAAGCATTACCTTTGGTTTTGGAAAATAATAATGTTGTTTTGTCTATTCCTACTGCAAGTGGTAAAAGTCTTGTCGCATATCTTGCGATAGTAAATAAATTATTAAAAGAACCTGGTAAAGCACTTTATGTTGTACCTCTCAAAGCTCTTGCTCGTGAAAAATATGAAGAACTTAAGTTTTTTGAAAAACTTGGTTTGAAGGTTGGTATTTCTACAGGTGATTTAGATGATTCTAATCCAAGACTTGGCAGATATGATATAATTGTTTGTACCTCTGAAAAGGCTGATTCTCTTTTAAGACATAAGGTTTCATGGGTTAATGATGTTAAAGTATTAGTTATAGATGAAATACATCTTATTAATGATCCAAATCGTGGTCCAACTTTAGAAGTAATTATTTCTAGATTTAAAGCATTAAATCCTAAAACTCAGATAATTGCTCTTTCTGCAACTATTAGTAACGCAACAGAACTTTCAATCTGGCTTGAAGGAAAGCTTATTCAATCTGATTGGCGACCTGTGCCCCTTAGAGAAGGAGTTTTTTATAAAGATGAAATAAGATTTGATGATGGAAAGATTGTTGAAGTAGAAGGATCTGAGAAGAAATCTGTTGAGCTTCTTGTTGAAAATTCTGTATCAAAAAAAGGGCAAGTCTTGGTTTTTGTAAACACACGTCGTTCTACAGTTTCAGTTGCAAATAGACTTGGAAGAGTTGTAGAACAAACTCTTTCCAAAAAAGAAAAGAAAGAATTAGAAAATTTGTTAGAATCTTTAAAAAAGAATCTACCTGAACTTACATCTGTTGATAAAAAACTATTTTTTTGTTTGAAAAAAGGTGTTGCTTTTCATAATGCAGGTCTTTCTAGTATTCATAGAAGATTTATTGAAAATAATTTCAAAAAACGTCTTTTGAAATGTATTGTGGCAACTCCTACTCTTGCTGCAGGTGTAAATATCCCCGCTCAACGTGTTATCATACGCGATCTATGGCGTTATGATCCAAATTTTGGTATGAGTCCTATACCAATATTGGAATATAAACAGCAAGCAGGACGTGCCGGAAGACCCAGATATGATAAGTTTGGCGAAGCAATTTGTATTGCTAAAAATAGAAAAAAAAGTGATATGATTTTTGAAAACTATATTCTTGGTGATACTGAACCTATTTATTCAAAACTTGGAAGTCAATCAGCTCTTCGTATGCATCTTTTATCTAGTATTGCTACTGGTTTTGTGGATAGTCTTTCTGGTGTTTACAATTTTATTGATAGTACTTTTTATTCTTATCAATCTGATACTTATGCATTAAAAGAACAAATCGATGAAGCACTTAATTTTCTTATTGATAATGGTTTTGTTGAAATAATAAATGATGATAAATATATGTCTACTCTTTTTGGAAATAGAACTAGTAGTCTATATATTGATCCTTTGAGCGCTCTTCAGATTAAAAAAGCTCTTGAGAAATCTTGTGATAGAAAGACTAGTACTCTTTCTTTTATTCATACGGTCTGCTCGACTCCTGATGTTCGTTCTTTATATATGCGTAAAAGCGATACTTGGGTTGAAGAAAAAGCAGAAAAGCATGTTGGTGAATTTTTAATTGAAAAACCTGAATCTTTTTCTGAAGAATATGAATGGTTTTTAAGTGATTTAAAGACTGCATCTCTTATTATGGACTGGATTGATGAAGAATCTGAAGATATAATTGTTAATAGATATAATGTTGGACCGGGAGATATCCATAATATCGTTGAAATGTCGCAGTGGCTTTTACACGCAACACGTGAGTTTGCTCGTATGTATAATTTTGAATGTGTATCTGAAATTAGTAATCTTTTGTTACGTGTCCAATACGGATGTAAAAAAGAGCTTTTAAATCTTGTTTCATTGAAAGGTATTGGTAGAATTCGCGCTAGATCATTATCTAAGGAAGGATTTAAAACAATTAATGATTTACGTGGTGTACCATTAAAAAGACTTTCCCAGGTTAAAACTATTGGTGAAGGTATCGCAAAAAGCATTAAAAGACAAATAGGTGAAAGTGATTTAGGTGAAGATAAAGAATTAACTGAATACACAAAGTGACTGTATTATGATTAAAATATTTGGTTCAAAAGGAAAAATATCTAATGTTGATATTTTTCTTAAAAAAATTTCTGATTTTTCTAAAGAAAATAATATTAAAATTCAATCTTTTAATGCAGATTTAATTTTTGGGAAAAAACATTTACTTTCCTCTGTAAAACATGCAAAAAGAGCGTTTGAAAATAAAACAAATACTTGCAATTCTCTTGAGATGGAAATTTTGTTATATGCTTCAGGAAAAAGACAGCTAAAGCATGCGATACCTAAGATGGGTGTAAAAGAAGGGGGTTTAGAAGTTGTATTTGTTATGTTGAATGATAGTAAAAAAGTTGAGAATTTAATTAAAAAATTATTAGAATCAATTAAATTTGAAAGAGATGATAAAGTTATTGAAGGAGATATTAATACACTAAAAAAACTTGGGTTTAAAGATAGTGAAATTAGGACTGTATCAAAAGATAAATATGGCGATCTTGTTCTTGAAAAAGTCGCAATGGTAGACATTATAAAATAAAATCGCCCGCATGAGGTAGTTTGGATATCCTGAGGGCTTGCGGAGCCTTCTACTCGGGTTCGAA
>CAYZTD010000007.1:0-87830 GCA_964481275.1 uncultured Thermoplasmatales archaeon | reverse complement strand
AACCAGAAGAACTATCCCAAACCTCCTTCTCAACAACAAGATCAGGAGGCTCACATATTACATTCACAGAAGCAGCATCTGAAACATTAAGTATACCATCCTCGTTTTCTACATTATAGGATGGATCATATATATGTTCCAAGTAATGCGGTGAAACAGTGACAGTATTAACACCAGAACCACAACCAACAGCAGTAGCATTAAACGTAAAATTTAGATAACCAAGAGGCTCTATATCATATGGCCGATTCCAACGAACCGTATTATTCTCCCAATCAACAACCTCAAAATATTTTTGGCTAGGGTGTGAATTCCCAGGATGACCTGGATGCCCCTCAGGGAAAATAGTAGAACTTTCATTTATATATCTAAGATTATCTGGCAATTGATCAAAAACATGACCACTAAAATGAACTCTGTAACATTCATTAGGATTATAAATATCTACTCTAAATGTTACTTTATCCCCTAGATATACATCAGTATGCTCTTGCCATGAACATATATTCTCATTCCAAACTTTCTTCTCAACTTCTAGATCTTCAGGGGTTGGACATAGCTGTTGTATATCAAAAGTTGCATCATTATATCTAGTTACACTATATGGATTATTACATCCAGGTGAATAACTAGTTTGTTTTTGTATAGCCACATTTTTTGTTAAATAATGTATATTACAGTTACAATTAGTAGATATACCAAAATATGATTTATCGAGAAATTCAGCTATACCATTTATTAGTATTTCAACAGACTCTCCTTTGTTTAAATTGCCTAAATCCCATACTATCTTTGTAAAAGCATAAACATCAACAGGACGATCAATATCTCTCAACATGCGATCATAAGCTTTCGCATATGGTTCACGATTATTAGGCATTTGATCAGGGGCAGAAGAAGGAGCACCAGGATTCATAGAACCCTCAACAGTAGAACTCTCGACAACAGGACCTCCAACAATAGTACGCTCAACAACAGGACCACAAACAGGTCCATTAGGAGGTACAGGAGGATACTCAAAAGGAATCGCAGGTCCTAAACCAAAAAATAAAACAGTTGTTTTACTTGAATAGGGTACAGACGAATCTATAAAACGCACTGTAGAAGGAAGATAATCAGTTATTACAGTATTATCCATATCTCGGTCAGCTGTAAAACTTATTTTAAATTGAACATTATCTCCTACCTCAAATGAAGTTGATTCTACCCAGGCTAAATTACTGGAAGGATTTTCATTGCTTTTTACTTTTTTACTAAAAATAGTATCATCACAACATGGGTTTGACCACCATGCGGGAGGACCCCAATGAATATAAGGACAATATGGAACTGTTTCATAATCAATTGCGCGTCTTACATCATCACTTATATCTCGTCTCTCAGAATGGTGAACATGGACATTATCTAGGGAATCATCGTAATCTTTCTCAATTAGTTCTCTATCAATATTCTCTATTTGTACTTGTTGAGATTTTTCTAAATTAGGTTCTAGATTTACTTTACTATTTACCTCTTGCAAATCACAAGAAATCTCCCCATTGATATCCAATTCTTGTGATAACCCTGCGGGCGCAATATTGGAAACAAATAACAGAGCCGTTATTATAATAGTACAGTATATTATTTTTTTATTCATATTATATATCCTCCTATATACACTACATTTTTTATTTTCTGAATTTTATGCATATTAAAGTCACTTAGAGTGTTCCTCATTTTTATTCAACCTTGTATATATTTTGTAATTTATAATTCAAATTTTGTTTTGATTATTTATAAACTTTATTTGACAATTAGCACCATTTTTATAAAAAAACATATATTTTATTCATACTTGGCATTTTATCAGAAAAAACATATTCTATAACCAAAGTAAATATTATCTAAATCTTTGAGTTTTTCTATAAAAAATCAAAATCCTAAGAGAAAACTTATGTCTTATGTCAAAACAAAAAAATCAAAAAACTAAAAGAACATTAAAAACAATAACGGATAACTATGAAGAAAAAAAATATACTACTAATATTTACTATAATTATAGTAATTACAGCCTTGATGATAACTATATTTCTTTTCCAAGAAAGCAATACAGAAAAAATAAAAGACGAATGGGAAACTACATTTGGAGGAGAGAATAACGACGAAGGATACTTTGTATTTCCCACTGAAGATGAAGGATGTTTAGTTACAGGAATTACAGAATCCTATGGTAATGGCCGTAAAGATATGATTAATATCAAATTTGATAAATTTGGAAATGAAGAGTGGAACATAACATTTGGAGGAAAAGGAGATGAAGAAGGTAAAGCATTAATACAAACAGATGACAAAGGTTTTATTATAGTTGGAAAAACAGATTCATTTGGTGAAGGGAAAAATGATGTTTTAATTTTAAAAATAAATGAAGAAGGGGAAAAACAGTGGAATAAAACATTTGGAGGCGGAAAAAATGATAGAGCAAACTCAATAGTAAAAACAGAGGATGGTGGGTACATAATAGTTGGGCGTAGCAATTCTTTTGGGAATGAAGATTATGATGTTTTAATAATTAAAATTAATTATTTAGGAGAAGAAGAATGGATTAAAACAATAGGTGGAGAAAATGATGATGAAGGAAGATCAATAATAAAAAAGAATGGGCAAGAATATATAATAGCAGCAACGACTAGATCATATGGCAAAGGAAGAAATGACATCTGGATTATAAACATTAATAATACAGGACATGAACAATGGAATAAAACCGTTGGTTATGAAAATAGCGATCTCCCAAACCAAATCATCATGACAGAGAATAAAAATTTTATAACTGTTGGGCACAGTGAATTAAATAATAGCAACAAGTGGGCAGGAATAATAGTAGAAATAGATGAAAATGGTAACATGGTATGGGTAAAAACAATCGAAAATAATACAATAGATTTAGGGTTAAGTTCAATAGCTAAAACAGATGATGGCTACTTAATAACTGGGTATAAAGGACCTTACGGAAACGAACAAGATCAACTATTAGTAAAGATAGATCTACACGGAAATGAAATTTGGAGGAAAGCTATAGGTGGAAAATATTGTGACGGTGGGGTATGGATCCAAAAATCCACTGATGGATATTATTTTATAACTGGTTATAAAGATAAAGATGGATCGGGCATACATGATATATGGCTACTAAGAAATAGGATAGATTAACTAAATTTTGAAAAGCCACCGGAGGGAGTTGAACCCTCGACCTGCTGATTACGAATCAGCCGCTCCACCAGACTAAGCTACAGTGGCATCTAAAACCTCTTTTTGAATAAAATTAGATCTTAAAATATTGTCTATTGTTTTTTCCGTAACATCTTTTAGTATTATAATATTACATTTTATCATGATTACAGGTGTAGATGAAGCAGGACGTGGACCCTGTATAGGGCCTCTTGTAGTTGCAGGAGTAAAGGTTGAAGATAATTCAAAACTTGTTAAAAATCATGTAAGAGATTCTAAAAAATTGACTCCCAGAAGAAGAGAATATTTGGCAAAAAAAATCAAAAAACTTGCAATAGAATATGAAATACTTGTGATTCCTGCAAGAGATATCGACGACATGAGAAAAGTCATGACATTAAATGAAATTGAAGTAAATGCTTTTACCAAGGTTATTAAAAAACTAAAACCCGAGCTTTGTTATGTAGATTCAGCGGATGTAGATGAGGAAAGATTTCGTAAGAACATTTTAAATGGTTTAATCTTTAAGACAACTATTATATCAAAACATAGAGCAGATGATACATATCCTGTAGTAGGTGCTGCTTCTATTCTAGCAAAAATAAAACGAGACGAAGAAATACGCAATATTTCCTTAAAACTAGAGAAAAAAATTGGTATACCTATGGGTAGTGGTTATCCTGCAGATCCTATAACTATAAGATTTCTTAGAAAATGGATAAAAAGATATGATAAATTTCCCCCAGATGTTAGACATTCTTGGAAAACAATTAAAAAATTTAAAGATGAAAAAAATACTAAAAGTCTTGATGATTTTTAGAGGTAAAAGGGGTCTGAACCTTTGAAAAGCAGTAAAGTTTGGTATTTGATTTTAGGATGATGTTTTTAAATCCTAATTTTTTTGATTCAGACCCATTTTTTATAGGATGGGATGTCAGATATGAAAGACATATTTAATTATTTAAGGATAATGTGTTAAAATAACATAGTGACATTTTGTCAAAACGTAAAAATTACATTGGTGAAATAATTAAAATAAATTTATTAATTATTCTTAGAGTATAAGTATTCTTTACTTTTTTCAACACTTAATATAAGCTTTTCAGTATCAAATGGTTTTGAAAGATAATCAAAGATATATGATCCTAGAAGACTCATTTTTTGATAATCACGTGTCCCTTTTCCAGTAATCACAGATATAGCTACATTGTTTATGTAACCTTTTTTTACTATTTCGTTTATAGTCTCCCATCCATCCATATTAGGCATCATAAGATCCATCAGTATTATCCCTTTGAATCCTTTCTTTAATTCTTTTAAACATTCCTTACCGTTGGAGACTGTTATAACATCAAAATTTTGTTTTTGCAAGATTGTTTTGAGAGAGATTAAAATATCTTCTTCATCATCTACTATCATTATTCTTTTCATCATTTTATTATTCCACCTTCTGTTTTAACTATGACATTGTCTGTCAATAACACTATATAAAGTTAACTTGTAAAAATGTCAAAACGAAAAAAATAGAAGAAGAAAAAGAAAAAATTATTGATTTTTTTCTTGAAATTCTTTTAAGAATTTCCCGAGTTTTTTAACGCCATCAATAGGCATTGCATTGTATATAGATGCTCTCATACCACCAACAGATCTATGACCTTTCAAACCAACAAGATCTTCATCTAACGCTTCTTTTACACATTTTTGTTCAAGTTCTTCAGTTGGCAATTTAAATGTAACATTCATAAGTGATCTAGAATTAGCTTTTGCATGACCTTTATAAAAACCATCAGAATTATCTATTACATCATACAATATATTAGCTTTATCTCTGTTTATCCTTTCCATAGCAGAAACTCCGCCAATTGATTTCAAATAATCTAGACATAATTTGCACATATAAATCGACCATGTAGGACCTGTATTAAATAAAGAATCTTTTTTTGCATGGGTAATCCATTTTTGCATAGTAGGAGTATCATCGGGCACTCTATCCATCAAATCTTTTCTAACAATTACTAATGTTACACCAGCAGGACCCATATTTTTCTGCGCTCCAGCATAAATTACTCCAAATTTTTTTACATCAATTTTTTTGTCCATTATATTTGAACTCATATCACAGACCAAAGGTACATCCCTACCTGTATCAGGCCAATCATGATATTCGGTTCCAAAAATTGTATTATTACCAGTAATATGAGCATATGAAATATTCTTACTGAACTCTATGTTTTTTGGAATGTATGAAAAATTTTCATCTTCCGAACTAGCTACAATCTTAACATCACCATAAAATTTTGCTTCTTTAATAGCTTTTGAAGACCATTTTCCAGTATCAACATATTCAAATGATCTATTTTTTTGACGAAGATTTAAAGGAACCATCCAAAACTGAGTAGAAGCCCCTCCTTGAAGCCAAAGAATTTTATATTCTTCTGGAACATTCATTAATTTTCTTACAAGCTCCATTGATTCATGATGCAATTTATCATATTCTTTTGATCTGTGTGATATCTCCATAAGAGACATCCCTGTGTTATTCCAATCAAGTAATTCTTCTTTTGCCTTTTTAAGAGCCGGAAGTGGCAAAGTTGCTGGTCCAGCATAAAAATTGTACACTCTCTCTGTCATAAATTTTACCCCATTATACTAGTTGAACGAGTGTATATAAAAAGAGGATTTAAATGATTCGGATAACACATGTAAATAACTCTGGTAAGAAGTGTACAATAATTCTTTAATAAGATAAAAATAGAAATTATATCCAGTGAGGAATAAAAACATGAAGCATTTACTAGTAAAAGCGTTAAAAAACCGTTTTAAAATGGAAAAAGAAGACGCGAAAGCTCTAGCAAGAACTGTTGAAAAAATTTTTGAAGGAAAAAAAGAAATTGAAGATATGACAATTGATAAATATTCACGTGCTCTTTTTTATGAACTTCAAAGAAAAAAATTGTTAAAACAAAGAAGGGAAGAATTCAAAGAGGAAGGAAAGATTATCAGAAAATATTATTGGTCTTTTAATGATAAGTTAATTAAAAAAGCAGCATATGAAAAAGATAAAAAAGATCCTTACAGAATATACAAAAAAATACCAAAAGAAGCATGGATAACTCATTCATATTCTAGTTAATTATTTAGTTATACATTGATGGCTGATCAGCAATTTGTTTGTACTGATAAATATCTCTAATATTTTTTTGTTTTTCTCTTTCTTCTATGATTTCTTTTCGTATGTCAAAAATAATTAACAATATAAAAGAAATAGATAAAACAAAGCTGATACACGATACAAAAAAAGCAGATAACACTAACATATTTGAATATATCAAACTTAGATTATTATATAAGATATAGATAAGCCATAGAACAGACATAATAAATAACAAAATCCAGAATGAAAACACCGTTTTTACGAAACTAATTTTCTTCATTTTTAAAGCCTTAGATATTAGGTTGACTTACAAGTATATAAATATTTCTAATTAAATAATAATTAATAAATTTTAATTTAATTAAAACTCATTTTAAGTCTTTCAAATTTTTTAGAAAAACGTTCAAATTCTTTATTTGCAAGAGATACCAAAATATCTAAATAATCTTTATTGAAAAAAAATTTACCATCCTTTCCCAAAGGAACATCTATTCTTTCAGTACTAGTAACCTCAATTACAATATTTCTTTTAACGGATCTAAAACCAGAGTTTTTAAAACCACAAGATATAGCTTTTTTTACAAGTTTATCTCCTGAATCAATATCTTTTGAAAAAATATGTATTATCGGAGGTTGAACTAAAAACCAAAGTTGTCCTGCATATGACTTTTCTATAGAATCTAAAAGTTCTTTTTTTTTAATTTTTCTATGCCATTTACCTAAAAATTTTGCATTTATTTTATCTCCAATTTTTGGAATTTCAAGTAGAACAATTCTTCCAAAACAACTACTAGATGTATAATATTCTTCATAAGAATTAATAATATCAAGAAGAGGAATCATATCTTTGTCAACTAGATTTTCTTTCTTTGCCATTTCAAGTTTTTTTAAAGTATTTTTTTTATTTTGTATAAAGTCTCTTTCTTTAATCATAGTTCTTCTATTTTCCTATTTATGATTATGTCTCTAATCTCCAATTGTTTAAAAAAATATTCAGGCGGAATTATTTTTTCACAAGTATAAACACCGTTT
The DNA here is from genome assembly GCA_964481275.1 of uncultured Thermoplasmatales archaeon. GTDB lineage: Archaea > Thermoplasmatota > E2 > DHVEG-1 > DHVEG-1 > CAYZTD01. Next base: position 80,437 of record CAYZTD010000007.1, on the reverse strand, counting down.
TCCTTTATTATATTTTTATCAAACATTTGTGCAATAATTGACACGGGATAACCTGTTGTTCGCATCATTGAAGTAATATTATTTTTTTCATCAAAATAATCTATCATCATATATTCAAGTTTTATTTTTTTATTATTTTTTTTACCTTCGCTAATTATCTTTAAAAGTACGACATCTTTTCCTTTAGAAGGTATTTTTTCTTCTAAAAGTTTGATTAATAATTTTCTAGGAATTATCTTTTTGTTATCTATTTTTATTTCTTTTTCTGATCCAAGTCCAATATCTAGTAAGGGTTTCATAATTTTACAGTGCCCAGGATATCTGATAGTCTTATAATCAAGATATTTAATTATATATCTAAATGTATATGGAAGGGTGGAACAACCACCCGATGTAAGAAAAGCCTCCATTTTTCCAAAGGGATATGGAAAAGAAATATCTTCAAGCTCAGTCATAGATTTCTTCGATATAATCTTTTTATTATCAAGGATAATTGCATCTTCTGTATACTCATTTATTAATCCATTTAGGGAAAAAACAATTTGATAATTAAAAGGTGGAACAGGTTTTAATGGAAGACCACCAACCCTAATTTTTACAAAATCAACTTCGTCCATATATTCTACAATATCTTTAGTTATAATTGATACCAATCCTGGTGCAAGACCACAATCCGGGATTATTGTAACATTATTTTTTTCTGCCAAATCTGACAATTTAAGCTGTTTTTCAACAATATCATTATTACCACCTAGATCAATAAAATTAGTATTTGTTTCAATTGCAATTTTTGTCAAAAAATAGTTGAAATTATAAGGAATAGCAGATACTACAATATCGTTTTCTTTAAAAAAATCTTTTACTTTTTTTTTATTTTTGATATCTATTTTTTTATATTTTATTTTTTTATTTAAAAGAATTTTTTTTGCTAATTCAATATTGTTTTTTTCTTTATCACAAATTGTAACTGTATCAAATTTTGAAAAAGTTGCAAGATCAAATGCTATTGCACGACCCATGTTACCCGCGCCAAGTACCAAAATATTCATTTTTCCCCTTTTCAAAACATATCTTCAATATATATGTAATATTAAAAATCACTTATTATATAAGATATTTTCAAAATCATTATAAACAAAGTCTTTATTTTCCAGAACAGCAAATAAGGGAGGAAAAACTTATGCCCGCAGATTTATGGGACAAAAAATTTGAAGCAATGCCAGTCGATAAACTAAAAGAATTACAACTTAAAAGATTGAAAAAACTTATAAAAAGAGTTTACACAAAAAATAAATATTACAAACAAAAATTAGACGAAGCAGGAATAAAACCAGATGACATCAAAAAACTTTCTGATATTGAAAAGATTCCTTTACTAACAAAAAATGATCTTCGTAGATATTATCCATTTGGACTGGTATGTACAGAGATGGACGATATCGTTGAAGTCCATGCATCATCAGGAACAACTGGAAAACCAGTTGTTGGACCGTATACAGCAAATGATGTAGAATTATGGGGAGAAGTAATGGCACGTGCTCTTTATGCAAATGGAATGCGTAAAGGAGACCGTATGCAGAATTCATATGGATATGGTTTTTTTACAGGTGCCCATGGTTTTGAAAAAGGCGCACAAAAAATAGGTGCAATGGTTATTGCAATTTCATCAGGAAACACACAACGTCAAGTTAAAGTTATGAAAGATTTTGAAAGTACAGTTCTTGCTGCCACACCTAGTTATTCCCTTTATATCGCAGAAGTCGCCGAAGAGATGGGGCTTGATCCAGTAACTGATTTTAAACTCAGACTCGGCACATTTGGTGCTGAAGCATGGAGTGAAGAAATGAGAAATAATGTTGAAAAAAGATGGGGCATTCATGCAGCAGAACATTATGGCTTAACTGAAATTATTGGACCTGGCGTTGTATCGGAATGTAAACATAAAAGACTTCATATAAACGCTGATCACTTTTTTGCCGAAATAATTGATCCAAAGACAGGGGAAACACTTAAGCCAGGTGAAGAAGGTGAACTTGTATTCACTACTTTAACAAAAGAAGCATTTCCTGCAATTAGATTTAGAACAAAAGATCTTGCAACAATTTATGAAGATACATGTGAATGTGGAAGAACCCTTCCGATACAGTCACGTATTAAAGGAAGATCTGATGATATGATGAAAGTGAAAGGTGTAATAGTTTTCCCAAGTCAAATAGAGGCGGGGCTTATGATGGTACCGGGAGTCAGTGAATTCTATCAAATTGTTAAAACAAAAAAAGGTGATATAACTGAGCTTTCAGTTGAAGTAGAACCAACAGAAAAAAGATGGAGAGAAGGACATTTAGATTCCTTTGAAGAAAAAGCAGAAAGTGAAATATATAGTATCTTAAACTTACATGTTCCAGTAAAAGCAATTGAACCAAAAACTATTCCAAGAAGTACCGGAAAAGCAAAAAGAGTAATCGAAAGATAAGGATAAAAAATGATAGATATACTAAAAGATATATTACCATATATATCAGGATTGTATACGTTGCCTTGGATAATTGTCGGTTTTTTTCTAACAATAATAATTGCAAAATGTATTGGAAGAGAAAAAATAGATAAAATAATGAAAAAAGTAGGATTGGTACTTCTTTATTTCTTTATACCAGTTCTTCTTTTTAGAATATTTATTAGTACCACATTTGGACCAAAAGAAATTGAGTTTTCAATAATTGTTTCATTAACAATTCTTGCAATGTATATTATTGCATACCTATTTGCAAAATACCAAATAAAAAAACAAAAATTATCAAAAAATAAAAAAAACTTATACTTGAAGACAGTACTAACAAACCAAGGAAGAAGCTCGGCATTCATTGGCAGTGCAATGATAGCATTCTGGGAGCTTGAAGCAGGAATTTTTATGGCTCTAGTTGGAATCGCACTCTTTGCAATAATGCCATATATACTTTCACATCTACATAAAAAAGAAACAAAAAAAGATGAAGAAAACAAAAATCCACTACCATGGTTTTTAAAAATATATCCTTGGTATCTTATTTCATTTGTAATCGCAGCAGTACTATTACATGGACCCGCGGGAGTTACAGTGGAATGGAACATGCAAATTCCATTTATTGTAAAATTCTATACAGCAATTACAATTCCAGCAGCGTTATACTATGTTGGCGCAGGAATACATCCAAGTGATCTAAAAATTACAGAAATTAAAAAACTAATCGGCCTTGATAAAAAAGACAAAACTGATCACTGGAAATGGGTCAGAAACATATTTATTTTAACAGTGATAATCACCCCACTCATAATTGGATTAATATTTGGCCCATTATACGCTCTAGGAACGATACCGGGTTCCTGGTTTGCAGTAATACTAATAAATGCATTACTTCCAGTGACAAGCACAAATATGTTTCTATTACCTTACGGCATAGATAAAAGATCAACAGCTCATATTGTAACATGGACTACTCTTGTATGTGTGCCAATTGTAGTAGCACTTATTGCACTATTCGGATCGTTACTATAAAAAGAGTATTATTACTTTTTTTCTTTTAGCATATCTTTAAAAAAATAATAAATTAAAACAGCTGTAGCAATAATTAAAGCAACTGAATCTGCAACAAGAAAATAAGCTGGATCCATTTTTATTTCATCCTCCTGACATGGACTATATTTATAACAACAAACACAATTAATGACGCAAAAAGACCTGGATATAGTGGCTCTATCCCATATATATAAACAGGCCAACCATATTGAGCATTAAGAAAACCATGAACAACCCATATAAGGGATGTTACAGATCCAGCAATCATAGAAAAAAAAGCAGCAAGAGATGATTTTTTACCTTTATAGAAAAAACCAAAAAGAATTGGAACAATCAATGCTGAAATTCCAATGGTTCCAATATAATACCACATATCAACAATTGAATCAAAAAATAAAGCAAGAACAATAGATATTCCAAGAGAAATCAAAATACCAATTTTTGTCATAAATATAACTTGTTTTTCACTTGCTTTTTTTCTAAAAATATTTTTGTATAAATCATGTGAGATATTCATAGCCCCTAGAAATGTAAACGAGTCAGCAGTACTCATAACTGTAGCAATGAGGCCTGTTAAAAAAAGACCCAAAATAGCAGGCGGGAGTAAGGCTCCAGCAATCGATAGATAAGATGTTGTAGCTGATTCAACTTCTAAGAGACCTGCTTTAGTTGCAGCAACTGCATAAATTCCAGTGAAAGTAGTACAAATATCAAATAAAAACCAAAAAACAATAGAAATAAGAACTCCTTTTTTTGGTATTTTATCATCTCTTGTAGCATAACATCTCTGATAAAAACTAGGATCAGCTAGAGTCCAAAAAGCAATCATACCCCAGACAAGTATCCACAACGTAGATTGTCCACCTGTAAGGGTTAGATGCTTTGTTGTATCAATATATCCAAGAACTGGAGTTGGATCACTTAACGCACTAGTTAAAAAATCAAAACCACCATAGGTTTGAACAGCTAAAGGAATTATGAGTGCAACACCTACCATCATTAAAACAAACTGGATTATATCAGTATAGATAACACCTAAAAAACCACCGCGCATTGTATAAAATATCATAAAAATTACAACAATTATAATACTAATCCATATCTCCCAACCAAAAAGAAGATTAAAAATAAGACCTAAGGACAGAACATATGGAGCAGGAGTAACCATTATAAAATTAAAAATTGCACCAAGAAAACGGGATTTTTTATCATAAAACCGCTCTAGTTGATCTGGAAGGGTATATAGATTTGTTTTTCTAATTTTATTAGCAAGAAAAAAAGCAAAAAACAAATAAACTAGATACCAGAAAAAACCTTGTGTAATCCAGTTTACAAAACCATATTGAAAAGAAAGCTCCCCAACACCAAGAAGACCGCCATACCAAGTAGATACCAGAGTTGCAACAAAAATTGGAAGAGTGAGTTTTCTTCCAGCAAGAAAATAATCATCAAGTCCTTTGATTTTTCTTTTAACAAAGTATCCAATTGTAAATAGAATTACAAAATATCCTAAGATTATTACATAATCAATAGTTGCTAGCTCTAACATATTTATCTCCTCTCTTTTTTTCTAAAACATCTAGGATCTTTCCCATAAATTCCATTACCTGTAGCAAATGACCGTGACCTGCATCCAAAACATATATCATTCAATGAACAAGTTTTACAATCATCTGGCAGATTTTTTTTGTCTTTCAATTTTTTAAAAATAAAATGATCTTTGTTTTTTTGAACAATATTATAAAAACTTCCATCTTTATGGATGGAGGGGACATTTTTTTCTCTAATTGTTGCACATGGCATAACTGATCCATCACATAATACTGCAACAGTTGCTGAGCAGTACTGTTTATTTACACAGTTCATAGGAAATATTTTATCGCCATATTGCTTTGCGTAACGATTGTAGACTTCAATTATGTCCTTTCTATCTGGAATAAACCGACTTAGTTCATCCTTTGAAACACCAGGCCTAAGATATGTATGATATACGTTCAAAGAAGTTTTAATCCCAAATTTTTCTTCAAAAAAATCCATTGTCTCAATCATATTTTCAGCTGACTGAAGCCCTGTGAAAGTTACAGAATTAAGCATATTTTCAGAGGGATAACCCAATTCTATTAACCTTTCAACTGACAATAAAATATCGTCAAGATCTTTTCTAGTTCTGCCGGGATGAAGCTTTTCATAAAGCCTAGGATTTACAGTTGAAACATGAACTGAAATTAGACCGGGATCAGCATATTTTCTAGTATTTTCTAAAATAGAAGTATCTGATAAAGGAAGACCGCCAGTCCAAACATTGTTTCTAAAACCTAACTTGTTAGCAAACTCCATATGTGAAAAAATTGAAGTGCGAAGTAAAGGTTCACCACCTAGCCACTCAATAGCAGTAACTCCTAATCTTTTTGCATCAAGTAGAATTTCTTTGATTTGACTATCAGATAGTGTGTTTTTTTCTTTTTCTAAAGCATTCATATAACAATAAATGCAACCCTGATAGCATTTATCACCTATTTCTAACTGTAAGGAATAAAATCCATCGGTTTCATAGTCTCCATCTAGTTTTTCATAATCAATCATCATTTTTTCTAACCCTAATTAACAAAAGTTTGCCATCTGAAAAAGAGATACTTGCAGGTTCTTTTTCAATTTTATTTGAAATTCCAAACCAACCAGGTTTCGTATTTAGATTTTTTACATTCCACTTGAATCCACTATATTTCAAATTTGAAATGCTTGATATTGGTATAATTGATATGATATCATCTTTCTTGCCAACTATTCTTGTTTTATCTTTAATTAGTTCAATTGTTGTTTTATCATCGATTATCTTTGCTTCAATTTCAGATTTAATCTTATCAAGGCAATAAATATTTGCAAGAGTATGATCAAGACGACTACCAATCGCTCCAAAAATGATAATTTCTTTAGGATTAAGTTTTTGAGCAAAATCAATTGCAAGTTCAAGATCCGTTTTATCTTGATTTGTGTCCCTAATTATCTCTACTTTCTCGTGATTTTTGAAATAGCTCAAAGTAGATTTTGTAATTGAATCAAGATCTCCAATTATATATTTTGGAACAATTCCAAAATTTTTAGCATTATCTGCCCCGCCATCAGCACAAATATAAATATCAAAATCTTCTAAGAGTTCTTTGTGTAACTTTTTGTTATATATTGGTCCACTTGCAATAATTGCTATCTTATTTTTCATTATTTCTTTCACCTATTATTTTTAAAAGTTTATCAGATAATTCTAATGCATCTTTACCAAGAATATATGCACATGGCTCTATTCCAAAATCTCCTTTGTGAACCAGAATGTCAAAATTCTTGTCTTGCTCTTCTAAATTGAAATTTTTATTTAAAAAACCTATTTTAAAACCTGTTTTTTCAAGTTTTTTGTTATAGGCTATATTCATTATAGCATTTACATCAAGATTTTGCCCATGATTTATTAGAATAGAAGAGAGATGTTTACTTTTACCAAATCTTATTCCGTTATAACCTGTAATTTTATTATCTACTATAATTAAGCCATCCAAAAACGATGCTACATCATTAGAATTTCTTGGATTTTCTTTACTCATTGCTATATTTACTTTAATTTTAGGAACAAAACCAGAAAGATTCCTTTCCTTTAGATTATAAAAAGCATTTTTTAAATTCTCCATTAATTTACTGTTTTCGTCAGTAAGAATTTCGTTTTTATCTACAACAAAAAAATGACCTTCCAGAGGTTTTTTGGTAAAGCTGATACAGGTTTGAAAATTTATTTTATTTTCATTTACTATTTTATCTGATATTTTCTTTGCAATTCTAACCACTTCTCTATTTGTTTTTTTGTCTGATTTACAATAATTTGAAACCATAGGTTGGGATATATTAAGTAAATCTGCAATCTTCGACTGTGAAATATTTTTTTTATAAAGAATTTTTACAATTCTTTGTTTTATCATGTTTGTATTTTCTTCATTTAGAAAGAATACTTCCTCCACCATATTACTCATTTATATAAAATTATTAGTCATTTATAAACATTTTGAAAAAATAAATAGCCTAACAATTTAAGTTTATGAAAATAATACAAAAATTGTGTATATAATAAGAAAATTTGAACCAAAAGATATGTTTGCAGTTATAAAACTTGCATCAAATACACTTACAGAAAAATACAATCCAGCAATTTTTAACTATTTTTATGAAACATATCCTGATTTGTTTATAGTTGCAGAATTAGGTAAGAAGATAATTGGATTTATAATAGGTATAAAAATTAATACACAAATGTCAAAGATTCTTATGCTAACAGTTTCTGAAAAATATAGAAAAAAAAATATTGCAAGTTCTTTACTAAATCAATTTGAAAATACAATATTAAAAGAAGGTATAAATGAAATAGAATTAGAGGTTAAAACTTTAAACAAAAATGCAATAAAATTTTATCAAAAAAAAGGATATACTATAGAAGAGAAAATAAGTAATTATTATCAAAATAATGAAAACGCCTTTATAATGAAAAAATATTTTAATCGCTGATTTTACGAATCAACTGTTTTTCCTTTTCAGTCATAAAACGTTCAGACATCTGACTGAGTCTACCTGATATTTTCTCTAGTCCGGGACAATTATTATTAGACAGAAGAGTAGCAATACCTCTACTAAGTGTAAATACTGCAAGTTTATGTTCTCTCTTTGACTTATATACTTGATAAGGTGTCACATCTAATTTCTGATAAGGTTGAAATTCAATCCCTCCATTATTTTCAACAATACCTTCCAGATGTGTTTTCAACTGAAGCAAAAAAGTATGAAGTTGTATAAGTTCGTCCTTTTGCATTACTACTTCCCTCAATATAAAAACGTTGAAGATTATAATAAAACTAAGGGTTTTTATGATTTTCTGCTGAAAATTTATATATAAGTTTTTGATACGGACCCGCAAATAAAAATATTAAAAATAAAAAATAAAAAAGAACTTATTATTCAAGATCTTTTTTTGTAAGGACGTTAACAGAAGAAGGCATCTTAACAACATTACCCATTTTCATACCTATAATTTCTTTTACATTTTTACTATTTGCAATATCTAAAAGACGCTGTGTTATTATACCATCAAATACAACAGAAGAGATTTCTTTACTTTTCTTTAATGTATCTGTAAGCTGACGTACAGGTATTTTATCTATTTTATTATCGTTTTTATCAAATAAAACAGCCTTCAAAGAACCAGATATATCATTGAGTGTTTTAAGATATTTTTTCTGTTTTTCTGTAGTAATCTTTTTTTGTTTTTGTTCCTTTTTTTTGCTTTCACCTTTATCATTTCTTTCACTTGACTTAGATTTCTGCGACGATTTTTCCTTTTGTTCATCTTTAGATTTAAATGACTGTTTTTTTGACCCTTTTTTTTCAAGTTTTATATCATACATCTCAGCGTACTGTTCTGCAGGGATTTTGTTTTTTAATGCCTTCATTATTAACTTTTGAGGTATTTCTTCCACCTCTCTTGTCTGTGGGGCTTGTGCCACAAAATCGACATCTGCTATCTGCAATAATTCTTTTAGTATTAACTTTCCACCTCTATCGCCATCAACAAAAGCAGTAGTTATTCTTTCATGTGTAAGATCTGCTATAGATTTAGGTATGTTTGTTCCACCCACAGCAATTACATTTTTAATACCATATTTTAGTAAATTTATCACATCTCTTCTTCCTTCAACGATAATTATTGCATCACTTTTTTCAATATTTGGGCCTGCAGGACAATGATCCGGGCCATAATTTGTAATTTCTTCAATTTGTACTGATTGTCTAACATTATCTGAAATACTTTCTCCTTCAACTTTTCCTTCTTCCATGACTTTATTTAAAAGTTCTTTTGCTCTCTCTATTACTTTTTTCCTTCTAGCAACTCTTACATCTTCTACATGATCTGCTTGAATAGTTGCTTTACAAGGCCCTACTCTATCAATGCTTTCAAATGCTGCTGCTAGTATCACTGTTTCGACTTTATCAAGAGAAGTAGGAAGTGTTATTGTACCTTCGCTTTTACCATTTTTTGAGTCTAAATCTACTTCAATTCTACCAACACGTGCAGATCTTTGAAGTTCACGAAGATCAAGTTCATCACCTAGTAATCCTTCAGTTTGCCCAAAAATTGCACCCACTACATCTGATTTTTCAATTATTCCATCTGCCTTGATTTTAGCTTTAATTAAATATTTTGTTGTTGCAGGATCTATAACCATTAAATATCACCTCAATTCAATTTATTTTTCTTGAAAAATAGCACTTTAATTTGCTTTCACTGTTTTCTAGCAAATAATAGCTCGGAACCTTTTATATATCTCGCTTGTAAAGTATAATTTTTAATCCTAAAGCGTTTGAGTAATAGTTAAATCTTAAATGATTAAATGCACTTTATTAGTGCTATTTTCCAACTTTATATATCTTAATCTTTTCTACATTATTGGTTAGTTCTGCGCCATATTTAAATGTTGTGGCTGTATTCCTCATAAAGATTTATACATGAAGGAAAAAATCTTTATCGGAGCTGCTTGGCCATACGCAAATGGTTCTCTTCATTTAGGACACATTGCAGGTTGTTATCTCCCTGCAGATATATTTGCACGTTTTAATCGTCTTAAAAAAAATGATGTATTGATGGTTTCTGGAAGTGATGAACATGGAACTCCTGTAACAATTAGTGCAGACAAAGAAAATAAAACTCCACAAGAAATAGTTGATAGATATAATAAAGAGCACACAGAAAACATGAATCAACTTGGCATTTCATTTGATCTTTTTACTAGAACCACTACCAAAAATCATGAAAAAATAGTAAAGGATATTTTTGAAACTCTCTATAAAAATGGTTTTATATATGAAAAAGAGGTAGAATCTTTTTATTGTTCTAAATGCAAACGTTTTCTTCCGGACAGATATGTAGAAGGATGCTGCCCGCATTGTGGTTACGAGGAATGTAAAGGGGACCAATGTGATGAATGTGGAAAAATTTTAGATCCGGAAGAGCTACTAAACGTTAAATGTAAAATATGCGAATCCAGACCTGAAATTAAAAAAAGTAAACATTTGTTTTTAGCTCTGAGTAAATTTGAAGATGAAATCCTTAATTGGCTCAAAGATAAAAAATATTGGAAAAAAAATGTTTTAAAATTTACAAAAAATTGGATAAAAGAAGGGCTTCATGATAGAGCTATTACTCGAGATATGAAATGGGGAGTAAAAGTACCTGTTAAAGGATATGAAGAGAAAAGAATTTATGTATGGTTTGATGCAGTAATAGGATATTTATCTGCAAGCCAAGAATGGGCTAAATCAGATGAATGGAAAGAGTGGTGGTATAATCCTGATTCCCGGCATTATTATTTTTTAGCAAAAGACAATATTCCTTTTCATTCTATCATTTGGCCTTCAATTATCATGGGATATGATAAAAAATTACAACTTCCTTATGATATCCCTGCAAATGAATATCTCAGATTGGAAGGTGAACAATTTTCAAAAAGTAGAGGACTTGCTATATGGGTTCCAGATATATTAAAAAAGTTGGATGTTGATTCTCTTCGTTATTATCTTTCAATAAATATGCCAGAAAAAAGAGATAGTAACTGGTTGTGGAAAGATTTTGTAAATAAAAATAACGATGAACTAGTTGGAACATATGGTAATTTTGTACATAGAGTTGTAACTTTTACATATAAAAATTATGGTGAAATACCAAATTTAGGAAAACTAGATAACAAAGACAAAGAATCATTAGAAAAAATCAAAGAGATTTCAAAAAAAGCATCTGAATCAATAGAAATATGTGAATTCAAAAAAGGTCTTAGAATAATTATGAATCTTGCCCAATATGGAAATATATATTTTAATGAAAAAGAGCCCTGGAAACTTATAAATGAAGATAAAGAAAAATGTGGTACAGTATTACATATTTCTTTTAAAATCATAAAAGCTTTATCCATTTTTACGTCGATATATCTACCTTTTTCATCAGAAAAAATATGGCACATATTAGGTTATGAAAAGTCTGTTCATGAACAATCTTGGGAGGAGGCTCTATCTGATTTAAAAACAGGATTTAAATTGGAAAAACCAAAACCATTATTTAAGAAACTTGAATTGGAAGATTTTATGCCAAAACAAAAAGAAGACCCGTTTTCAAAAATTGATTTACGTGTTGCAAAAGTATTAGACGTTAAAGATCACCCAGAAGCTGATAAACTATATATGATGCATATAGACCTTGGAAAAAGGGGTAAAAGAGTTATTATTGCAGGTATGAAACCATATTACAAACCTGAGGAAATCAAAGGTAAAAATGTTGTTATTGTTTCAAATTTAAAACCTGCTAAAATACGTGGAATAAAATCAAATGGTATGCTTCTTGCAGCTGAAGACAGTAAAGGTGTAGTATCATTACTAGATCCTGGAAACTCAACACCAGGTTCAGAAGTAACAATCAGAGGAATTGATAAAAAACCTGAGAAAAACTTGGATTTTGAACATTTCAAAAAAGTTGAAATGATTGTAAAAGATGGGAGAAAAGCTACTTATAAGAATAGTGTATTACAATCTGAAAAAGGAGAAGTAAAAACTGATAAAACTGTTGAAAAAGGCGCAAAAATTATGTAAAAATTGGAGGTAAAATTATATGAGTATTGTAACAAAAATGGATTTACCAATAAAAGAATTTAAAAAAGGAAAAGTCAGAGATATCTTTGAAATTAACGACAAACTTTTGTTAACAGTTACTGATAGAATAAGTGCTTTTGATTATGTTCTTCATGAACCAATTCCATATAAAGGAATATGCTTGACTCAACTTTCTGCTTTCTGGTTTAAATATTTTGAAAATCTTGTTCCAAGTCATATGATCTCAGCAGATGTTTCAAATTTTCCTGAAGAATTAAAAAAATATAAGGGAGCACTTAAAGGAAGAAGTATGCTTGTAAAAAAAGCAGAAGTATTTCCTATTGAGTGTATTGTACGTGGTTATATTTCTGGTTCTGCATGGAAAAGTTATAAGAAAGATGGCACAGTCTGTGGAATAAAGCTTCCTGAAGGGATGAAAGAATCTCAGAAATTTGATAGCCCTCTTTTTACACCAAGCACAAAAGCTGAGGAAGGACATGATATAAATATTAGCTATGAAAAAATGAAAGAAATCATAGGTGATGAGGATGCTGAAAAATTAAAGAATCTTTCGCTTACTATGTATAACAAGGGTGCAGAATATGCTCTTAAAAAAGGTATAATTATTGCTGACACAAAATTTGAATTTGGAAAAATTGGAGATCAAATCATAGTAGTTGATGAAGTTTTAACTCCTGATAGTTCACGTTTTTGGCCTGCAGATGAATACGAACCTGGTAAAAGTCAACCAAGCTTTGACAAACAATATGTAAGAGATTATTTGAGTAGTACAGGCTGGGATAAAAATAGTAATCCTCCACATCTTCCAGATGAAGTTGTTAAAGGTACAGAAAAAAGATACAAAGAGGCGTACGAGAAAATTACTGGTAAAAAGTTTGATTTCTAAATCTTAGAAATATACTTGAGAATATACTAAAAGATATATTATTAGATATATTTAATTGCTTAGAGTAGGGGTTCTCCAATCAAGGCCAGGTGTTCTAATTCCAACTTTAGGGATCATAGGGATTCTACGTTTATGTTGACTCTTAATTCTCATATTTTTAATTCTTAGAACTTCGGATTTTTCAACATTTGCATTTTTTGCTATTGAATCTATTGATAATTTTTTTTCAAGACCTAATAAGATTCTATCTATAGTTTTATAGCTAAGTTTAAGCTCTTTTTTATCGGTCTGACCTTTGATAAGGCCTGCTGTTGGGGGCTTTGAAACAATTTCATCAGGAATTTTCAAGAAACGTGCAAGTTCATAGACTTGAGTTTTATATAAATCGCCAATAGGCGTAATATCTACTCCACCATCACCATATTTAGTAAAATAACCAAGAAGAATTTCAGATTTATTGGACGTTCCACATACAATACTATTTTTATTATTTGCATACTCATAAAGAAGGATCATTCTTATTCTAGCTTTCATATTTGCAAGAGTCATTTTTTTAGGTTTTTCAACACAATATTTTTTATATATTTCAATTAAACTGGTTATATCAACTGTTTTAGAGTCTAAATCAAACTTTTTTACCATTATCTTTTGATGATCAATATCTAATTTAGGAGTAACATTATCTGGTAAAAAAATACATTTTACATCTTTTTTACTAAAGATTTGTCTACATAAGACTGCTACAACTGCTGAATCAACTCCACCGGATAAACCAAGTACCACACCTTTACTATTAGAATTATCGATGTATGTTTTAATAAATTCTTTAATTACTGTTGATACCTCTTTATAATCAAGATTCATCAAATCACCTTTATCAATCAAAACATGTAGATTCTTTATAAATAGTATTCCCAGAACTATCCATCGAGACAACTAAAGGTCCAAATTCCTTCATCTCAAATATCCAGATCGCCTCTGCCATACCAAGTTTATCTAGATAAAATACATTCTTTACCTTTTTGATACTTTCTGTAGCAAGGGCACCTGCACCACCGGTATAAGAAGCATATACACATATATATTTTTGTAATGCCTTTAATGTATTTTTTCCCATATCTCCCTTTCCAATAATAAGATGAATACCAAAATTTTCAATAAACTTATCTTCAAAAAGTTCCATTCTGCTACTTGTTGTAGGACCAGCAGATACCACCACCCATTCATCCTTTTCTTTTTTCATAAGAGGGCCGCAATGATATAGAACCATTTTAGAAGGATCAAAAGGAACTTCATCTCTATTCATATTAAGCATCATTTGATGAGCGGAATCACGGGCAGTAAAAATTGTACCACTCAAATAGATAATATCACCAATTTTAAGATTTTTGATATCACTAATATCTAAAGGGGTTTTAAGATGATAATCCATTATTTAACCTCCCAAGAACCATCTTTTTTTATAATCATATTAGCTCTACGATCAGCCCAACATTGAACTACAAGCCCAACTGGAAGACTAGCAGGATGTCTGGGTGCTTTTTCAATATGAACATCCAAAACAGTAGTTTTGCCACCAAGGCCCATAGGACCAATACCACTTTTGTTAATTTCATCTTTAATGTAGCGTTCGATTTTAGCAATTTTTTTATCTGGATTATTCATACCAACAGGTCTGAGTAATGCTTTTTTACCAAGTTTCATAGCAAGATCTGCTCCACCACCAATACCGATTCCAACTACTGTAGGAGGACAAGGATTGCCTCCTGCACAAATCATTTCTTTTACTACAAAATCTTTAATTCCATCGATACCCTCACCAGGTTTTAACATAACTAATTTACTCATATTTTCACTGCCTCCACCTTTAGGAATAGCAGTAATTTCACAGCATTCACCTTCTACAAAATCCCAAGTTATAGCAGGAATATATTCACCAACATTATCCTTATAATTAACTTGAGTTAACGGATCAATAGTATTTGGCCTTAAAGGGATTTCAGACGTTGCTTTTTTTACACCATCTGTAATTATATCTTTAATAATGTTACATAAAGGAAAATTTCTACCAATCTTTACAAAAAAAGTCTGCACTCCTGTATCCTGACACATTGGACGTTTGGTTTTTTTAGCAATTTCAATATTTTTTAAAATATTTTCAATTTGAAGTTTTGCAATACCTTCTTCAAATTTAAGAGAATTTTTAAGTGCATTTATAACATCGTCTGGAAGTTCAGTTTCAGCTTTTTTAATAAGTTGAACTATTCCTCCCACTAAATTATTATAATTCATTTATTTCTAGAGTGCTGTAAACTATTAATATAAATTAAGATTTTTGATAAAAGAAAGGAAAAATAGGGTAAATCTAGTTACCCGTTAGTTTTTATTCTTGTCTGTTTTCAACAAGCGTATCCACAATCGATGGATCTGCTAGAGTACTTGTATCTCCAAGTTCATCTACCTTTCCATCAGCAATTTTTCTAAGGATACGTCTCATGATTTTACCAGAACGTGTTTTTGGAAGACCTTCAGTATACTGGATTCTATCAGGTGATGCAATAGGCCCTATTTCTTCTCTGACAATATTTACTATTTCTTTTGTTAAGTCATCGTGTACTTTTTGTCCTGCTTTTAAGGTTACATAAGCATAAATTCCCTGGCCTTTTATATCATGAGGATATCCAACGACTGCTGCTTCAGCAACCTTTTGATGTTTTCCAATAGCTCCTTCAACTTCAGCAGTACCTATTCTATGTCCTGAAACATTTATAACATCGTCAACACGTCCAGTTATCCAGTAATATCCATCCTCATCTTTTCTGCATCCATCACCAGTAAAATAATAACCTGGATACATAGAAAAATACGTGCTTTTAAATCTTTCATGGTCACCATATACTGTTCTCATAATTCCTGGCCATGCGGACTTAATTGCAAGATTTCCCTCAATATTATTTCCTTGTTTTTCTTTACCTGAATCATCCATAATTACTGGCTCAACTCCAAAGAATGGTTTTGTTGCAGAACCTGGTTTTAATGGCGTAGCACCAGGAAGAGGTGTAATTAATATTCCACCTGTTTCAGTTTGCCACCATGTATCAACTATTGGACAACGTCCTCCTCCAACCAGATCGTAATACCATTTCCATTCTTTTTCTTTAATTGGTTCACCAACACTTCCTAAAACTCTTAAGGAACTTAAGTCGTGTTTTTTTACCCAATCGTCACCTTGTTTCATTAAAGCTCTAAGTGCTGTTGGAGCTGTATAAAATATATTTACGTTGTGTCTTTCACAGATACCCCAAAAACGACCCCAATCAGGATAGTTTGGTACACCTTCATACATTAAACTTGTTGCTTTGTTTGCAAGTGGACCGTAGACAATATATGAATGCCCTGTGATCCATCCGATATCTGCAGTACACCAGTATATATCTTCTTCATGATAGTCAAAAACATATTTGTGTGTAACTGTAGTATAAACTAGATATCCACCAGTGGTATGAAGTACTCCTTTTGGTTTACCTGTTGAACCCGATGTATATAATATGAATAGTGGATCTTCTGCATCCATTTCTTCTGGTGGACATTCTGCATCAACTTTCTCCATTTCTTCATGCCACCAGTAGTCTTTATCATTTGTTGGAACTTCAGCGCCTATACGCTTTACAACAATCACAGATTCAATAGAAGGAGATCCTTCAACTGCCTTATCTGCAGTTGTTTTCATTGGAAGTGGTTTTGCTCCTCTTACTCCTTGATCTTGGGTAATTAAAACTTTACATTCTGAATCGTTTATTCTATCTTTAAGCGAATCTGCTGAAAAACCACCAAATACAATAGAATGAACTGCTCCAATTCTTGCACATGCAAGCATTGATATTGCAAGTTCTGGTACCATCTGTAGATATATACAGACTCTATCACCTTTTTTTACACCCTTTGATTTTAAAACATTTGCAAACTTTTGTACTTCATCGAGCAATTCTTTAAATGTATATTTCTTTATCATGTCTGGTTCGTTTCCTTCCCAGACTATTGCGGTATCATCACCATGTCCATTTTCTACATGCCTATCAAGACAATTGTAGCTTACATTTAGTTTTGCTCCTTCAAACCATTTGATTTTTCCATCTTTGAAATCATAGTCTCTTACCTTATCCCATTTCTTGTACCAGCTTACAAATTCATCAGCCATTTCTCCCCAGAATTTTTCAGGATTGTTAACTGACTCGTCATACATTTTTTTGTATTCATCCATGCTCCCAACATAAGCTTTTTTACTAAATTCAGTGCTGGGATTGAATACTTCTACAGTTTCTTCTTCAGGCATCTTTTTCAACCTCATATCAATTTTTTATTTTATATCAAATATACTTTTATTCAACCAAACATTAAGATATATCCGGTTATCCCCCTTTCTTATGATTGGGAATCTCGAATAAAAGTTTCAGTATAAGTATTTTTTCATAAATTAAATAATATTATGTGAAGTAATAAGTAATTCAATTGACCAAAAAAACAAAAAAATACTTGTTAATTCAGGAAATTGTAACAAAAATTTGTAAAAAACAGCTAAATAAAGCAAATATATTACTTAAGATTAAGAATTTTTTTTGAAATAGGAGCAAAATTAAAATCTTTTATTATACTCATTCTATCAAAAACATACTTTCCAATAAGAGGCGTAAAAGAGATAAGATCGTTTTCTTTGAGAAATCTTATTTTATGCATCTTATCTTCTTTATACATTTGATAGGTAGGATAAGCTGAAATAATTACGCCTTCGAATTTTCTTCTAGCAAAAAACAAGGTCGAGTTTGTATCTAATATATCTATATCTTTTTCAGAAGGATATTTATTCGGATTGAAATTTATCGGATAAAAAGCAAGAATTTCAAAACCCAGTTTTCTAAGATTAGGGATTGTAAGTTTTTTAAGAAGATTTTTTTTAAAAAAATCTTTTTTAATACGAGCTACAGTATGTCTTGAAAGATTAACTAATTCACCAATTCGTTGTGTAGTATAATTAGGGTTTTGTACAAGAGAAACATATACTTTTTTCTCTTTTTCATTTAGATTTAAGTAATCTACCTTTGAAAACCAATCAAATCTATCTTTATTTTTTTTAACGTTTTCAATTTCAAAGAATTCTTTAAGTATCCTGGAAAAATCAAAAAAACGAATTATTTTACTAATTTCAAAAGGAAAAACTATCTCATTTGGATATTCTTTTTCAAGAAGACCCACACTTCCAAATGTCTCTGTCCTAATATCATTAATTTTTCCAATATTGGTATAATTTTTTGAAAGACTTATTGAAAAACCTTTTTCTTGTTCACCAATTGAATAAAAAATTTCATCAAAGACTTCAATTGTACTTTTTGTTGTTTTTATTCTTTCTTCTAATGGAATTACTGGGTTAAATTGAGTATAAATTACTGCAAGCATCTCACATCCATGATTATTCAGCAAAGGAACATTAAGAGTCCTATAGTAATCTTGATCATGTAATCTTCTTTTGATAGAAGTAAGGGTAGATGGCTTTACATCTATAAATTTAGATAATTCAATATCATTTTTTTCAGGAAAGGTAACAAGTCCGTAAAGGACTTTCTTTTCGTTTTTAGTTAAAATTGTTCTTTTCACGTATATTGTAAAAGTAAGAACCTCAATAAATATTTTTCTCATTTTTACAAACTAAATCAAAAATTTTG
Organism: uncultured Thermoplasmatales archaeon; assembly: GCA_964481275.1. Taxonomy (GTDB): domain Archaea; phylum Thermoplasmatota; class E2; order DHVEG-1; family DHVEG-1; genus CAYZTD01. The sequence continues at coordinate 61,596 of CAYZTD010000007.1, read as the reverse complement.
TTAAAATGTAAAAAAAAATGGTGAAAAGTTGACATAAAATGTATTTTTGTGCCAAAAAAAAATAAATTTTGGAAAAATAAGTGAAAACATTTATTAAATATGTATTTATTCAAAAAAGAAAAACCAAAATAAGAGTTGGTGAAAAATGGGTAAAACAATAACTGAAAAAATCCTAGATAAACATATATTAGAAGGAAAGCCTGAAAAAGGAAAAGAAGTTGGAATTAAAATTGATCAAACACTAACACAAGATGCTACAGGAACGATGGCATATTTACAATTTGAAGCGATGAAAGTACCAAAAATAAAAACAGAGCTATCTGTAAGCTATGTTGATCACAATACTGTTCAAATTGGTTTTGAAAACGCTGATGACCATAGATATCTTCAGACAGTAGCTGCAAAATATGGAATAATATATTCAAGAGCAGGAAATGGAATATGTCATCAGGTACATCTCGAGCGTTTTGGAAAACCAGGGAAAACCTTATTAGGATCAGATTCACACACGCCTACAAATGGTGGAATAGGAATGATAGCAATAGGCGCAGGAGGACTTGACGTTGCTGTTGCAATGGCAGGCGGTCCATTCTATTTGACCTATCCAAAGATTATGAAAATTAATTTAACTGGTGAATTAAAACCATGGGTAAGCGCAAAAGATGTTGTTTTAAAAGTTCTTGAAAAATTCACTACAAAAGGAAATGTAGGTTGTGTATTTGAATACGGTGGTTCTGGTGTAAAAACACTTAATGTTCCAGCACGTGCAACAATTACAAATATGGGCGCAGAATGTGGAGTTACAACAAGTGTTTTTCCAAGTGATGAAGTTACAAAACAGTTTTTAAAAGCACAAGATAGAGAAAATGATTGGGTAGAATTAAAAGCAGATCCTGATGCCGAATATGATGAAGTAGTTGAAATAAATCTAAGTGAAATTGAGCCTCTTGCAGCAACACCTCACAGTCCTGGAAATATTAGCAAAGTTAAAGATTTAGAAGGAATGGAGGTAGATCAAGTATGTGTTGGAAGTTGCACAAATTCATCATACCGAGATCTTATGACTGTGGCAAAAATAGTTGAAGGAAAAACTGTTAATCCAAAAGTTAGTTTTGTAGTAGCTCCGGGCTCACGACAAGTAATACAGAATATTCAAAAAGACAGTGGACTCCAAAGCATTATAAATTCGGGGGCACGTCTTGCAGAAGCAGCATGCGGATTTTGTATAGGAAACAGCCAATCACCAAAAACAGATTCTGTAACACTTAGAACAAGTAACAGAAATTTTCTAGGAAGAAGTGGTACAAAAAGTGCAAATGCATATCTAGTAAGTCCTGAGACTGCTGCAGCAGCTGTTTTAACTGGTAAGTTTACTGATCCCCGTGATCTAGAAAGGATAGGTATTAAATATCCAGATGTTGAAATGCCTAAAAAATTCCTAATAGATGATAGTATGTTTATTTTCCCAGATGAATTAAAAGAAAAAGTCGAAATTTACCGTGGACCAAATATTGGGAACCCGCCAGCTAGCAATCCTCTTTCAGAAAAAATAGATGGAAAAGTAACAATCAAAGTTGAAGATAAAATAACAACAGATCACATAATTCCAGCCGGTTCAAAAATGAAATACAGAAGTAATGTTCCAAAATATTCAGAATTTTTATTTGAAGTAGTAGACCCAACATTTCATGATAGAGCAAAAGAAATAAGAGACAGTGGAAAAGATAATATTATCGTTGCTGGAGAAAGCTATGGCCAGGGTTCATCTAGAGAACATGCAGCGCTTTGTCCAATGTATATGGGCGTAAAGGCTGTAATTGCAAAATCAATGGAAAGAATACATGAAGCAAATCTACTAAACTTTGGAATTATCCCACTTAAATTTGTAAATGAGAAAGATTACGATTCAATAGAGCAAGGAGACGAACTTGAACTACCAAACGTAAAAAAAGAAATAGAAACAGCAGAGAAAGTAACAGTTAAAAACAAAACAAAAGGAACAGAATTTAAAGCAAACTATACTCTTTCAGATAGGCAGAAAAAAGTACTTCTTGAGGGGGGGACTCTTGCATATATGAAAAATATCGCATAAAGATTTTATTTATTATATAAGGGAGGAAAAAAATATGGCACAAAAAGGAATAAGAGAATATGATGCTAAGAGAATGATGGCAGAAGCATTACCTGAATTTTCCGATGGGAAATTTAAATATGAAGCAAAACAAGTCTTAATTGGATCTGATACTGATTGGAAAAAAGTTGAAAAAGACAACCCTTGGCTAAAAAAAGAAAAATTAGTCGCAAAACCAGATCAGTTGTTTGGTAAACGTGGAAAAAACAATCTTTTGTATGTCAATAAATCACTAGATGAAGTAAAAAAATGGATAAATGAACGTATGAACAAAACAGTTACAATCACTCAAACCACTGGTAAAACTACAGGTAAACTTACTCATTTTCTAGTTGAGAAATTTGTCCCCCATGATGATGAATATTATATAGCAATTACAACACACAGAGAAAAAGATACAATTCATTTTTCAACAAAAGGTGGGGTAAATATTGAAGAAGTATGGGATACAGTTGTAGAACTTGATATTCCTATACTAAAAGAAATAGACGAGACAGACGTTAAAGGTTTTTTACCAAAAGAATTAGGAGATAAAAAAGAAACAGTGGCTAATTTTATTAAATCATTATATAAAATGCTTGTCGATTATCATTTTGTATATTTAGAGTTAAATCCTTTTACATTTGTAAACAATGAACCAGTAGCACTTGACACAGTTGCAAAAGTAGATGACTATGCTTCATATCAATGTGCCGAAAAATGGGGAAACTTGAAGTTTCCAAGCCCTTTTGGTCTTGATAAAACAAAGGAAGAAGAACGTATCGATGAACTCGACGAACGTACCGGTGCATCATTGAAACTTACGGTTTTAAACCCAGAGGGTAGAATATGGAATCTTGTTGCTGGTGGCGGAGCAAGTGTAATTTATGCAGATACTGTAGCAGATCTTGGTTTTGCAAATGAACTTGCAAATTATGGTGAATACAGTGGAAATCCATCAACAGAACTTACATATGAATACACAAAAACAATTCTTGATCTTATGACACGTAATAAAGATAAAAAGGGTAGACCTAAGTTTTTAATTGTAGGTGGAGGAATTGCAAACTTTACTGATGTAGCAAAAACTTTTACTGGAATTATTCAAGCAATTGAAGATTATGCTGAAAAACTTAAAAAAACAAATGTACAAATTTATGTAAGACGTGGAGGACCAAACTACAAGGAAGGTCTTGAAAACATGAGAAAGATGGGGAAAAGACTTGATCTTCCTGTTGATGTATATGGTCCTGAAACACATATGACTAGAATTGTTTCCATGGCTTTAAAAGGAGGGAAATAAAATGGCTGAATATAAACTAAAACAACAAAAAAAATTACCAGATTACGAATTATTTGATAAAAATACAAAAGCATTCATACATGGAACCCAAACTAGAGCAGCGCAAAGAATGCTTGATTTTGATTATATGAGCGGAAGAGATGAACCAAGTGTCGCAGGGTTTATAACTCCTACTGGTGGAGGATATTATAAATTATTTTGGGGTACTAAAGAAATCCGTCTTCAAAGGTATACAAGTATGGATGAAGCAGTAAAAGCACATCCTGAAGCAGATGTTATGGTTAATTTTGCATCAGAAAGATCTTGTGCAGATACAACTATGGAAGCATTAGAAACAGATACAATTAGAACAATCATAATGATTGCAGAAGGTGTACCTCAACGTGATGTTAGAACGATTGCAAAGATTGCTAAAGAAAAAAACAAATGGGTCATAGGTCCAGCAACTGTTGGAGGTATAAAACCAGGTTGCTTTAAGATAGGTAATGCTGCAGGAACCATTCAAAACATAAAAGATACAAAACTCTACAGACCAGGATCAGTCGGATTTGTATCAGTTTCAGGAGGTTTATCTAATGAGGGATACAACATTGTCGCTCAAAACACCGACGGGATATATGAAGGATATGCTGTTGGTGGAGATGTATATCCTGCATCAACTTTGATTGATCATCTACTTCGTTATGAGAAAAATCCAAATATAAAAATGATGGTCTGTCTAGGCGAGGTCGGTGGAAAAGATGAATATGAAATCGCTGAAGCATTAAAAAATGGAAAAATCACAAAACCTCTTGTAATGTGGGTTACTGGAACTTGTGCAGAGATGTTACCTGGTGGTGTACAATTTGGTCATGCAGGTGCAAAAGCAGATTCTAAAGCAGATACAGCTCCAGCAAAAAATAAGGCTCTTCGTGATGCAGGAGCAATTGTTCCTGAATCATTTGATGATTATGGAGAAAAAATCAAAGAAACTTTTGAAAAACTCAAAAAATCAGGAAAAATTAAAGATATAGACGAACCAACCCCTCCACATATACCAATGGATTATAAACAAGCAGTTGCAGAAGGACTTGTTAGAAAACCAACTAATTTTATATCAACTATCTGTGATGAAACAGGAGAAATACATAACTATTGTGGAGTTGCAATAGATGAAGTAATAAAAAAAGGATATGGAATAGGAGGAGTACTAGGTCTTTTATGGTTCAAAAAAGATCTTCCAAAATATTCAAGAGAGTTCATTGAACTTGTAATACAAATTGTTGCAGATCATGGACCTGCTGTATCTGGTGCACATAATACAATAGTTACTGCTCGTGCAGGTAAAAACCTAATTGAATCAATTATTAGTGGAATGGTAACAATAGGTCCTCGTTTTGGAGGAGCAGTGAATGGTGCAGCAAAACACTTCACGATGGGGCTTGAAAAAGATTTAGATCCGCGTGAATTTGTTGATTATATGAAAAAACAAAACACAAGGATACAAGGGATAGGACATAGAATACATAGTATTGATAATCCAGACGAACGTGTTGAGATAATGATTAATTTTGCAAAAAAACATTTTCCAAAACATCCACTTCTTGATTATGCACTTGCAGTTCAAAATGTAACAACAATGAAAAAGAACACACTTATCCTAAACGTTGATGGATGTATAGGTGTTTTATTTGTAGATATGCTTACAAATCTAGGATACTCTAGAGAAGAAATAAAAGAAATGATAGATATGGGATTTTTCAATGCGTTTTTCATAATAGGTCGAACCATGGGATTCATGGGACACTATTTTGATCAAAAACGTTTGAAAACAGGACTGTATAGACATCCATGGGATGATATCCTATATGATGTCCCAAATAAACCAGAAAAGGTGAGATAAAAAATGAGTGAAGAAGAGAAGATAATATATACAATAGTTGATGAGGCACCACGTCTTGCAACTTATTCTTTTTTACCAATTCTTAAGGCATTTACAAATGTAGCAGGTGTAAATGTTGAGACAAGAAATATTTCTCTTGCTGGAAGAATTGCTGCAAAATTTCCTGACTATCTAAAAGATGAGCAAAAGATACCTGATGATCTTGCTGAACTTGGGGATCTTGTAGAAAAACCTGAAGCAAATATAATAAAACTTCCTTGTATAAGTGCATCAGTCCCTCAGCTAAAAGCAGCAATTAAAGAGTTACAAGAAAAAGGATATAAAATACCAGATTATCCAGAAGATCCAAAAGACGAAAAAGAGAAAAAAATAAAAGCACGATTTGACAAGGTTAAAGGAAGTGCAGTAAATCCAGTTCTTCGTATGGGAAATTCTGATAGAAGAGTCCCTACTCCTGTAAAAAATTACGCAAAAAATAATCCTCATAGAATGGGGAAATGGACAATTGATTCTAAATCACATGTAGCACACATGGAACATGGTGATCTTCGTTCTACTGAAAAATCTATTACAATTACAAAAGAAAATACAGGAAATGCAAAAATTGTTTTTGAAGATGAATCAGGTAATGAAAAGATCCTAAAAGAAAAACTTCCTTTGATAAAAAAAGAAATAATTGATGCAGCAGTACTTAGTGAAAAAGAATTAAGATCATTTATACATGAACAAATCAATGATACAAAAGAAAAAGATATTTTATTCTCAGTTCATTTGAAAGCAACTATGATGAAAGTATCTGATCCAATTATATTTGGACATGTTGTTTCAGTATTTTTTAAAGATGTATTTGAAAAACATGCTGACACATTTAAGAAACTTGGTATAAGTCCAAATAATGGTCTCGGAGAACTCTATTCTAAAATAAAAGAATTACCAGATGAAAAAGAACAGGAAATAAAAAATGATATTAAATCATGTTATGAAAAAAGACCAAGACTTGCAATGGTAGATTCAGATGAAGGAATTACCAATTTACATGTACCAAGTGATACCATAATTGATGCATCAATGCCTGCTGCTATTAGAAATTCTGGGCAGATGTGGGGTCCAGATGGAAAAACATATGATACAAAGTTTGTAATCCCTGAAAGCAGTTACGCTGGAGTTTATCAAGAAGTAATTGATTTCTGCAAAAAAAATGGAGCCTTTGATCCAGCAACTATGGGTACAGTACAAAATGTTGGTCTTATGGCACAAAAAGCAGAAGAATATGGATCTCATGATAAAACATTTGAAATCTCGGGAAAAGGAACAGTTAAATGTATTTCAGAATCTGGTAAAACATTACTTGAGCAATCTGTCGAAGATGGAGACATTTTTAGAATGTGTCAAGTAAAAGATTTACCGGTACAAGATTGGGTGAAATTAGCAGTAAACCGAGGAAAAACAACTGGATATTCTATAGTATTTTGGTTAGATGAAAAAAGAGCACATGACGCAGAACTCATAAAAAAAGTAAATTTGTATCTAAAAGATCATGATACATCTGATTTAGATATCAAAATCATGTCACCTGTGGAAGCAACAAAATATTCATGCGAACAGATAAGTAAAGGAAAAAACACAATTGCCGTTACTGGTAACGTACTTCGTGATTACTTAACAGATTTATTTCCGATATTAGAGGTTGGTACTAGTGCAAAAATGCTATCTATCGTACCATTAATGAATGGTGGTGGGTTATTTGAAACTGGTGCAGGTGGATCAGCACCAAAACATGTCCAGCAATTCAAAAAAGAAAATCATTTACGCTGGGACTCACTTGGAGAATTTTTAGCACTAGCTCCTTCATTGACACATTTAGGAGAAAGAACAAACAATAAAAAAGCATTAATTCTTGCTGAAACACTTGATCAAGCAACGGAGAAGTATTTGCAAAACAATAAATCGCCATCAAGAAAAGTAAACGAACCAGATAATAGAAACAGTCATTTTTATCTAACACTCTACTGGTCAGAAGCTCTTGCAAAACAAGATAAAGATTTAGAACTAAAAGAAATTTTTACAAAATTTACAAAAATACTTTCTGAAAACGAAGATAAAATCAATGAAGAGATGATATCTGTACAAGGGAGAACGGTAGATCTTAATGGTTATTATAAACCAGATGACAAATTAGCGACAAAAGCAATGCGGCCTAGTAAAACTTTTAATTCAGCAATAAAAGAAATATTAGTTGTTAACGCATAAATTTAACAGATATCTATAAAAAACTCAAATTTCTTTATTTTTTTAAATTTTTTTGTATAAGAATTTATTTAAGGAAATAAATTATTTACAAATATTAGTTAGTATGGAAGATTTAGAGGGAATAGTAAAAGAACACCAAGATGGTATCTTATTAAATATTTCTGTAACTCCAAATTCTGATTCTGTAGTTTTTCCTTCCGGTTTAAATAAATGGCGTAAAAGTCTTGAGATAAAAGTAAGTTCCCCGGCAAAAGATAATCGTGCAAATAAAGATGTTATAAAAACTATTGCTGATTTCTTTGAAAAACCAATGAGAGATGTTTTTGTTGTTTCAGGTAGTAAAAATAAAAATAAAACAGTTCTTATAAAGGGAGTTACAACAAAATATGTTTCATTGAGATTGAGGGATTCATTGGATGGATTATGAAAAATCCATAGAAGAACTATCAAAAACTATATCAGAATTAAAAGAAGAAAACAAAAAAGTACCAATAGTAGTTGAAGGTGAAAAAGATAAAAAGGCTTTACAAAAATTAAACATAGATGGTAAAATAATAATCATAAATAATGGTCTTTCTTTAATTGATTTTTGTGATAAAATAGCAAGAAAATATAAAGAGATAATACTTCTTGTAGATTGGGATAGAAAAGGGGGGTTTTTACGTCATAAAATACAAAAAAATTTGGAAGGACGAGTAAAATGCAATACAAAGTACCGGGAAATTTTTGCAAAGAATACTATGACTAAAACAGTTGAAGGAATTCCTTCTTGGTTTGATACAATAAATAGTAAGATTAAAAATTAAAGTATAAAAAAAAGAATTTGATGAGGGGTAAGCAATTTTTTATTTTTTAGAAGTCCGGTGAGGAGAGGGCTTCAAAAAAGTATTGCTTATCCGCTCCAATCATTTTGCATGGGATATGAATATAAAAATTTTGTCTTAAAATATATCGACAATAGACGAAGATTATTTATATTGATTTTTAACAATATGCTTAAATCAATAAAATTATATCTCCTTTAAATTTATAAAATCTTATTAAATTAACCTTTCTTACATATTTTAAGGATGAATTAAAAAATGAAAAATAAATGTGATAGGTGTAATAAAAAATATGATGATCTTTATGATACAATTGTAAATTATGATTATGCAGAGCCAGGAAGAGGAAAACCAGGCCATTATCATCTTTGTCTAAATTGTAGAAAAGAGCTTATAAAATGGTTTGAAGAAATCAAATAAAAGTGTAACTGATTATAAATACATTAAAAATGATTTAGATTAAAAAGAGGAGAGAATTTTATAGATAAAAATAAATCATTTTGGTGTTATGAATGAAAGAATATGATATTTTGGTTTTAGGTGATGGATCAGCTGGAAGTATAGTTCAAAATGCTTTAATGCAAGGAAATAAAGTAGCTTTGGTTGACAAAGGAGTCTTAGGTGGAACCTGTTTGAATTATGGTTGCATACCCTCAAAAATGCTTATTTATCCAGCAGATAGGATAATGGAAATCAAAGAATCAAATAAGTTAGGTATCGAAACAAGCATTTCAAATATTGATTTTCAAAACATTATGAATCGTATGAGGAATGTAATTCGTGAAAGCCACAAACATATGAAAGGAATTGATAAATTAGAAGGGCTCGATTATTATAATTCTGAAGGAAAATTTATAGATGATTATACATTAGTAGCAGATAATAAAAAAATCAAAGGAGAAAAAGTTTTTATTGGAACAGGAGCAAGACCTCTTATACCTGAAATAAAAGGTCTTGATAAAACACCTTATTTAACAAATGAAACAGTTTTAGATTTGAAAAAACAACCAGATAGTATAGCAATTGTTGGGGGAGGATATATAGCTGTTGAGTTTGCACATTTCTTTTCTTCAATTGGTACAGAAATAACTATTTTTCAAAGAGGAGATAGATTAATCAATAATTCTGAACCGGAAATTTCAAGATTACTTGAAAAAAAATTGAAGGAAAGAATGAATATTTTTTTAAACACTGAAGTAGTCGAGATTAAAAGACAAAAAAACAAAATAGAAATTATAGGAAAAGATAAAAATAGTGATAAAAGAAAAACTTACAATGCTGAAAAAGTTTTAATTGCTGCGGGTAGAAAATCAAATGCTGATATTTTAAAAGTCGAAAATACAGGTGTAGAAACTGACAAAAGAGGATATATAAAAGTTAACAAATATCTCGAGACAACTAAAAAGAATATATGGGCCATTGGTGATGCAACAGGAAATGCAATGTTTAAACATGTCGCAAATGAAGAAGCATATATTGCCTGGAATAATGCAACAAATAAAGAAAATAGAGTAAGTTTAAATTACAATGTAATACCATATGCCGTTTTTACTTATCCTCAAATTGCAGCTGTAGGATTAACAGAAAAACAGGCATCAAAAAATCATAATATACTAGTTGGTTATGCAAAGTATAGTGATGTTGCAAAAGGTGAAGCCATGGTTGAAAAAGACGGATTTGCAAAAACAATAGTGGATCAGAAAACAAAAAAAATTCTTGGTTTTCATATAATAGGCCCATATGCACCAATTCTTATACAAGAGGTGACAAATGCTATGGCTTTAGGTGGACAAATAGGATATATTGCAAGAGGAATGCATATACATCCAGCTTTAAATGAATTGATTCTTGATACATTTGGAAACTTGAAGAAACCAAAGGATAAATAATTGTAAATATTTAGTTCTAAATAAGAGTGATAGATATGAATTCAAATCATACAAATAAAAAACTTAATCCATATATAATTGGAATCGATGTTGGTGGCACAAATGTTAATTCAGGTATATTAGGTATAAAAGATAAAAAGATTCAATTACTTTTTTCATTAAATTTTAAAACAAAAAATATAGATTCAATTATAGATGTAATCAATAAAATTTTAGAAGAATCTAAGAAATACAATATTAAAATTGATACAGCATGCATAGCTGCGGCAGGTGTTATATCAAAAAATAAGAAATATGTTAAATTAACAAATGCCTCTTTTGATATTAAAAAAGAAGAAATTATAAAAAATACTTCTCTTAAAAATGTATTTTTAATAAATGATTTTCAAGCCTTAGCTTATGGTATAAAATTTTTAAATCATAAAAATAAAGAAGAAATATTTACTATTAGAAAAAACAAAGAAAATAATAAAAAAACCTATTTAACAAAAACTTTAATAGGAGCAGGAACTGGTTTTGGAAAAAATATTTTATTATATGATAAAAAATTAGATAAATATATTTCAATACCAAGTGAAGGAGGGCATACTGATTTTCCAATACAAAACGATTTTGAAAAACAATTAATAGATTTTATAAAAAAATTAAGAAAGATCGATAAACCTGTAACATATGAAGAAGTTTTATCTGGGAGGGGATTAGAAGGAATATACAAATTTTTAAAAAATATTAAGAAATTTGAAGAAACTAAGTATACTAAAAAGATAGATAATTCAGAAGATATGGCACAATTGATTTCTAATTATAAAGACTTAGATAAAACATGTAAAGAAACATTCAAGCTTTTTTTTCGTTTTTATGCAAGATGTGCTAAAAATTTTGTTCTTGATACTCTTTCAATAGATGGGATATATCTTGGAGGAGGTATTGTTTCAAAAAACAAAGATATTTTAAAAACAGATGATTTTATAAAAGAATTTGAAAATGCATATCGTCGTTCAGAAATATTAAAAAAAACACCTATTTATATAATTTTAGAGGAAAATGCTAGTTTATACGGCGCATGTTTTGTAGCCTATAAAAATTTGAAGGACGTAAATAAGAAAGATAATTAATATCTAATCAAAAAATTTAACAATAGTTAATAGTTTCACCAATCTCTCATCAGGTTTTTTAAAGAGCAAATCTGAATACTACTAATATATGATTAAATATAAAATTCGATTCATAGGGGGACTATAGAGTTTGAAAGATATTCATATTAAAGGTGCTAGAGAACATAATCTAAAAAATATAGATGTTAAAATTCCTAGAGATAAATTTGTAGTAATTACAGGTCTATCAGGTTCTGGAAAATCTACTCTTGCCTTTGATACAATATATGCCGAAGGACAAAGACGTTATGTTGAATCACTTTCATCTTATGCAAGACAATTTTTAGGTCTTATGAGTAAACCAAATATTGACAATATAGAAGGTCTTTCCCCTGCAATATCTATTGAACAAAAAACTACTAGTAAAAATCCTCGTAGTACAGTTGGTACAGTCACAGAGATATATGATTACTTACGTTTATTATTTGCAAGAATAGGAACGCCCTATTGTCCTAAACATAATATAAAAATTGAAGAACAATCACCCCAAAAAATTTCGGAAAATATTTTCAAAAAACATAATGATATGATTACTATTTTATCACCTATAATTCGGCAAAAAAAAGGAACCTATGAACAATTAGTTGAGGATTTGAAAAAAGAGGGATATGCAAGAGTAAGAGTAGATAAAAGTATATATAGAACAGAGGAGAAAATAAATCTTGATAGATATAAAAAACATGATATTGAAATTGTGATTGATAGGTTACATCCTGATGACAAATCAAGATTGAACGAAGCGTGTGAAAATGCTTTAAAAAGATCAGATGGGCTTTTAATTGTTCTTGAAAAAGATGGAAAAGAATTTTTGTATTCTTCAAAGATGGCATGCCCAATATGTGGGATGGTTTTTGAAGAATTACAACCTCGTATGTTTAGTTTCAACAGTCCTTTTGGTGCTTGTCCAGAATGCCATGGACTTGGGATTAAAATGGAATTTGATCCTAAATTAATTATTCCAGATGAAACAAAATCTATTGCAGATGGAGCAATAAAACTATACAGAGGAATACATGATCGTTGGAGAATTAAATATCTTGGAGCTGTTGCAAAGCATTTTGGATTTGATATATTTACCCCTATAGAAAATCTAACTGAGAGACAGTATAATGCATTAATGTATGGATCATCTGAAAAAATAAATTTTGATTTTTCAATGAGAAGAGGAAAAAGCAGATGGTCTGGAACAAAAAGATGGGAAGGACTTATTCCTCAATCAGAAAGGCTTCATAAACAGACTGAATCTGAATATAAAAGAAGAACTCTTGAAAAATTTATGAGGTTTTCAGCATGTCCTAAATGTTCTGGTAAAAGATTAAAAGAAAAAATACTCTCCGTAAAAATTTCGGATAAATCTATTGCAGATATTACAGATATGTCAATTAAAAAATGTCTTGTTTTTTTTAAGACACTTATTCTTCCAAAGAAACAACAAGAAATTGCATGGCAGATATTAAAAGAAATAAAATCAAGATTAGGTTTTTTGGATAAAGTAGGATTAAATTATCTTACTCTTTCAAGAAATGCTGGGACTTTATCAGGGGGAGAAGCACAGAGAATAAGACTTGCTACCCAGATTGGATCAAATTTGATGGGAGTTTTATATATATTAGATGAACCATCTATTGGTCTTCATCAGATAGATAACAAAAAATTAATTGATACATTACATAGTCTTAGGGATATTGGAAATACTCTTATTGTTGTAGAGCATGATGAAGAAACTATTAGAAATGCAGATCATGTAGTTGATATGGGACCTGGTGCAGGTATTCATGGTGGAAAAATTGTTGCAGAGGGGATGCCAGATGAAATAGAGAAAAATCCTGCATCGCTCACAGGCAAATATCTATCAGGTAAACTTGAAATTGAAATACCAGAAAAAAGAAGATATTCAAAAAGATATATAAATATATATGGATGCCGGGAACATAACTTAAAAGATATAGATGTAAAAATACCAATAGGAGTATTAAATCTTGTAACAGGTGTTTCAGGAAGTGGAAAGAGTACACTCATCTATGATATTTTATATAAAAGCCTAATGAAAAAACTACATGATTCAAGGATGAATCCAGGGAATCATGATAAAATAGAAACAGATGAAAAAATCGATAAAGTAGTAGTTATAGATCAAAGCCCTATCGGAAAAACGCCTAGAAGCAACCCTGCAACATATACAAAAGTTTTTGATCATATCAGAAAACTATTTGCACAAACAAAAGAAGCTAAAAAAAGAGGATACAAACCAGGAAGATTTTCTTTTAATGTAAAAGGTGGAAGATGTGAGGCATGTAATGGAGATGGTGTTATAAAAATAGAGATGAACTTTCTACCAGATATCTATATAGAATGCGAAGAATGTAAAGGAAAAAGATACAATAAAGAAACTCTTGAAGTAAAATATAAAGAAAAAACAATAGCAGATGTTCTTGATATGACAGTTGAAGAAGCATTAGATCTTTTTAAAAACCATACTGCAATAAAAAGAAAACTTAAGACTCTTTCAGATGTAGGATTAGACTATATTAAACTAGGTCAAAGTTCAACAACTCTATCTGGTGGAGAAGCACAAAGAATAAAACTAACTAGAGAACTATCCAAAAAAAGTACAGGGAAAACAGTTTATCTTTTAGATGAACCAACAACAGGCCTTCATTTTCATGATGTTAAAAAACTAATAAATGTTTTAAACAACCTTGTAGAAAAAGGAAACACAGTAATTGTAATAGAACATAATCTCGAAGTTATAAAAAATGCTGATTATATAACAGATTTAGGTCCAGAAGGAGGAGAGATGGGTGGAAAAATCGTTGTTCAAGGAACACCTGAAGAGATATCTAAAAATAATAAAAGTTACACCGGACAAATTTTAAAAAACATCTTAAAAGATAGAGAAAAAATAAAATGTTTGAGTCAATAGATTTTCCAAAAAACCCAGGATGCTATCTTTTCAAAGATAAAAAAAATAAGATAATCTATGTTGGAAAAGCAAAAAATCTAAAAAACAGGATTAAAACATATAAGAAAGGGAAAAATTTAGACTCTAAAACAAAACATATGTTAAAAAATGCAAAAGATGCTGATTTTATAATAACTGATAACGAAGTAGAAGCGTTAATTTTAGAAAATACTCTAATTAAAAGATACCAACCCAAGTACAATATAAGACTAAAAGATGCAAAAAACCATGCATATATAAAAATCACAGATGAAAAATATCCAAGAACAATAATTGCAAGAAGAAAAATTGGAAAAGGTAAATTCCATGGACCATTTGTCTCAGCACAAGAAAGAGACTACATTTTACATTTTATAAAAAAAACTTTCAATCTTAGAACATGTAAAAAATTAAAAAAGAAGCCATGTCTAAGATATCATATAAATATGTGCGATGCTCCATGTATGGACTTAATTTCTGAAAGAGATTATGATAAAAAAATCGAGAAGGTAAAAAAGGTTCTTTCTGGAAAAACAAAAAATCTTATCAATGATTTAGAAAAAGAAATGAAAAAGCTATCTAACGAAAAAAAATACGAACTAGCAATAAAAATTAGAAATGAAATACAAGCACTTAAAAATCTAAATGAAAGACAAAATATGAAAAGAGAAAGAAAATATAACGAGGATATAATTAACTATATCATTGAAAATGAAAAGATATACCTGATGCTATTTAACATATACAATGGAACACTGTACAATAAAAAAGAATATATTTTTGATTACAAAAATGATTTTTTGGAACAATTTATAGTTCAATACTATTCGCAAAATCCTATTCCAAAAGAAATCATCATACCAGAAGAAATAGACCTATCAATTAATCTATTTTTAGAAAAAAAGCGAGGATATAAAATTAGTATTAAAAAACCAATTCGAGGAGAAAAAAAACAACTTTTGGATTTAGTAGAAAAAAATATTGAATTAACTTTTTTTTCCAGTAAAAACAAAATAAAAATTCTTCAGGAAAAACTAAAATTGGATGATCCTCCTGAAGTAATTGAATGTTTTGACATATCACATCTCTCAGGTACCTCAACAGTAGGTTCGATGGTACAATTTCGCAACGGAAAACCTGACAAAAACAACTATAGAAGATTTAAGATTAGAACGGTGGATGCAATAGATGATTTTATGGCAATAGCCGAAGTTGTTAGAAGACGTTATATAAGACTTAAAAAAGAAAATAAAGATTTTCCAGATTTAATAATTGTTGATGGCGGAAGAGGACAATTAAACTTTTCATTGAAGGAACTTGAAAAAATAGGTGCGAAAATACCAATCATTTCTATTGCTAAAAAATTTGAGGAGATATATATTCCTGGAAAAATAGACCCATTGAAACTTTCTAAAAAAGACAAAGCACTTCATTTCATCCAAGAAATTAGAAATGAAGCTCATAGATTTGCAATTAAATATAACAGACTTCTCCGGAAAAAGGAGTTGATACAATAGAAAAATTCGAAATGATAACAAATATGAAACCAAGAGGAGATCAGCCGAAAGCAATAAAAAAACTTTCCGATGGAATAAATAAAGGAATAAAAAAACAAACTCTTCTTGGGGTCACAGGATCTGGAAAAACTTTTTCCATGGCACATGTCATTGAAAAGGTACAAAAACCAACTTTAGTAATAGCACATAACAAAACACTTGCTAGACAACTATATAATGAATTTTCTGAGCTTTTTCCAAGGAATCGCGTTGAATATTTTGTATCATATTATGATTATTATCAACCGGAGTCATATATACCTGAAAAAGATCAATATATTGAAAAAGATGCAGATATAAATCCAAAAATAGAGCAGATGAGATTATCTGCTACAGCATCACTTCTATCTAGAAGAGATGTTATAGTTGTCGCATCTGTATCATGTATATATAGTGTTGGAGATCCATCTGATTTTTCAAAACTTGGTTATGAATTAAGAAAAGAACAAACTGTTAGAAGAAAAGATCTTATCGAACAACTTGTAAATATGCAATATGAAAGAAATGACATGGATCTGCAACCTGGAAGATTTCGGGTTAAAGGAGACACAATAGATATAATTCCAAGTTATTATAATGATATAATAAGAATAGAATTATTTGGAGATGAAATAGATAGAATTACAGAAATTGATAAAATTACAGGTGAGACAAAAGAATCTATGGAATATTTTTATTTATTTCCTGCAAAACATTTTGTTGTAGAAGAAGACAAAAAAGAAAAAGCTGTTGTATCAATTAAAAAAGAACTAGATCAAAGACTTACTGAACTTGATATGATTGAATCTCATAGGCTCAAACAAAGAACTCTATATGATATAGAGATGATAGAAGAAACAGGTTTTTGTAAAGGAATTGAAAACTATTCCAGGCATTTTGATGGGAGAAAACCAGGAGAAAAACCTTTTTGTCTTCTTGATTATTTTCCAAAAGATTTTTTGATGTTTATTGATGAAAGTCATAGGACTATCCCTCAAATTCATGGAATGCATAGAGGTGATTATTCAAGGAAAAAATCACTTATTGAATATGGTTTTAGACTCCCAAGTGCTTTTGATAACAGACCTCTTAATTTTACTGAGTTCAAGGAATATATGAATAATGTTGTTTTTGTATCAGCAACACCTGGAGACTATGAACTAAATATATCAGGACAAATTGTAGAGCAAATTATTAGACCAACAGGTCTTGTAGATCCCAAATTAGAAGTTAGATCAATTAAAAATCAAATCCCTAATTTAATATCTGAGATACATAAAACAATTAATAGAAATGAAAGAGTTTTAGTTACAACACTTACAAAAAAACTTGCTGAAGAACTCTCCGAGTATCTTGCTGAAAAAGATATTAAAACAAGATATCTTCACTCTGAAATTGATACAATCGAACGTTCTGAAATAATAAGACAACTTAGACTTGGAGAGTTTGATGTACTTGTTGGAATTAATTTACTTAGAGAAGGACTTGATATACCTGAAGTTGGATTTATTGGAATTCTAGATGCGGATAAAGAAGGTTTTTTAAGAGATCATAGAAGTCTGATACAAATTATAGGTCGTGCTGCAAGAAATGTAAATTCTTTAGTTGTTCTTTATGCAGATAATATTACAAAATCCATTAAAAAAGCAGTAGATGAAACAAATAGAAGAAGGAAAATACAAATTAATTTTAATAAAAAAAATAACATTACACCAGAAACAATTGTTAAACCAATTAAAGAAAAAATTATTGAAATAAAAGACACAAAACATATCCCCAAAAAGGATATACCAAATATAATAATTGAGCTTGAAAAAGAAATGCAAGACGCAGCAGATAATCTTGAGTTCGAAAAAGCAATAATACTTCGTGATAAAATAAACAAATTAAAACAAAAACTTGAACAGAACTTTGTGAAAAAATGAAAAAACTAAAAAAAGAACATATTCTACTAATCTTAGTATCATTAGCATGGTTTCTTATACTCTCAGGAAGATACAGTATATCTGCACTTCTTGTAAATATTGAAAATACTCTAAATTTTGGTGATACAGAAGCAGGTATTGCACTTTCTGCTATGTGGCTTTTTTATGGTCTTATGCAGTTTCCCTCAGGAATTTTTTCTGATATAAAAGGAAGGAAAAAAAGTATTATTATTGCTATGACAATTTTTTCTTTTTCATATTTGTTGATTGGTTTTTCATTTAATTATTTAATATTTTTCCTATCAGTGATTCTTTTAGGTATTGGTACTGGTGGCTATCCAACCGTTGGAATTTCTATGATTACCGATATCTTTAAAAAAAATAGAGGAAAAGCTTTAGGTATTCAATCAAGTGCTGGTTCTTTTTCTGGGGTAATTCCAATATTTGCAAGTTTGATCGCTGCAGTTTATGACTGGAGATTGTTTTTCTTTATATGGGCAGGTGTAAGTCTTTTTGCTATGTTTATGTTTATTCGTAATACTTGGGAATCTACAAAACTTCCAGATTTTGTATCAATAAAAGAAAGATTTTTTGATGGGGTTTCTGTGTTTAAGATTAAAAAAATCTGGCTTTTATTTTTTGTTAATCTTACTCTTGCTTTTTCTTGGATAGGATACATGTCTTTTTTTGTTGTATATCTTGTTAAAGGAAAAGATATATCAACTCTTTATGCAAGTATTGCTCTTGCATTTCTTGCAACAAGTGGGCTTTTTCTTAAACCAATTATTGGTTCTCTTTCAGATAGATATAGTAAAAAAATAATTATAATGTTACTTACTTTTCTTTCTGCATTTGGTACTTTATTACTTGTTTATGCAGATAATTTACCTATTATTTTTCTAATAAGTTTTCTTCTTTCTTTTACAAGTGGAGCGTTTCCTGTAATTTCTTCTTATCTTATGGATCAATGGGGTGAAAAAGGAAGAGCAGGTAAACTAGGTTTTTATAGATCACTTATTATTCTTTTTGGTAGTCCAATATCAGCATATATTGGTTATACAGCAGATATATTTGGGGGTTTTGCTTTTCCTTTTTTAACAATATCAATGGTTCTCTTTGTTTCTTGTTTTTGTATGTTTACTAGTATAATTATCGATAAGTATAAAAAAAGAGATATTTTTTGATTTTAGATTATTTCATCTATCATTGAATGCATTTGTTTATCCTTGAATCCGTGCTGTTGCATCGCTCCAGAAGGACATGCTGCAACACATGCCCCACATCCCATACATAAAGCTTTGTTTACTTTTGCATGAATTTTACCATCTTTATCTTCTTCTAAATCTATTGCACTATATGGACAAACAGATATACATGTTCCACATCCAGAGCATAACTCTTCATCTACAAATGAAATAATTGGTTCTGTTTCTAGTTTATCTTTTGAAAGTATATTTGCTGCTCTTGCTGCCGCACCACTTGCTTGTGCGACTGTATCTTGTATATCTTTTGGTGCCTGGCAGCATCCTGCTATAAAAATTCCATTTGTTGATGTGTCAACTGGTTTTAATTTTGGATGAGCCTCTAAATAAAATCCATCTTCACTTGCATTTATACGTAGTATACGAGCTAGTTTATCTGAATCTTTTCTTGGTACCATGGCAGGTACTAAAACTATTAAATCTGTTTTTATTTCAAATAATTTGTTTGTTGTTGTATCAAAGATGTCTATAGTTAGATTATCATCTATATTTTTTACTTCAGATGGTCTTCCCCTAAAAAAATTAGTATTCATCCCTCTTATCTTCCTATAGAATTCTTCATATCTTTTTCCAAAACTTCTTATGTCAGTATAGCAAACATTTATCTCTACATTATCACCTAGTTTTTCTTTTAAAAGATATACTTGTTTTAAGGCACTCATACATCCTATACGACAACACCATGAACATTCTGTTTCATCTCTAGAACCAACACATAAGATATAGGTTATACTTTTTGGTTTTTCATTGTTAGATGGTTTTAGTATTTCTCCAGAAGTGGGACCTGCAGAATTTATCAGTCTTTCCATCTGCATACTTGTTATAACATCATCAGAATTATTATATCCATATTCATACAAACTATGTGGATCGATTAAATCGTAACCAGTAGCCACAACTATTGAACCGATCTTTACTTCGATTTCTTCTTCTTTCTGATCAAAATCAATTGCTCCAACCTCACAGGCTTCCACACATAAAGGTCCTTTTCCACATTTTCCATGGGTAAGCATCAGACAATTCTCGGGATCTATAGTACATTTGTTTGGCACAGCTTGTGGAAATGGAATATAAATTGCACTTCTTTTTCCAATATTTTCATCAAAATTACTATAAACACGATTTTTTAATCTACATGCATCAATGCAGTCCCCACAACCTGTACATTTATCAATATCAACATATCTGGGTTTTTTAACAATTTTTACTTTATAGTTTCCAATACTTCCCTCTACTTTTGCAACTTCTGAATATGTTAATAATTCTATATTTGGATTATTTAATACATCCATCATTTTAGGAGTAAGAATACACCCCGAGCAATCAAGAGTTGGAAAAGTCTTGTCAAGTTGTGCCATCCTTCCTCCAATAGTTGGTGTTTTTTCAACTAAATATACTTTATAACCTTGTTCGGCAAGATCAAGTGAGGATTGGATTCCTGCAATTCCCCCTCCAATTACAAGTGCATCTGATGTAACATCTATTTTTGAAGTTTCAAGTGGCTCTAAAAATTTTGCTTTTGCTACAGCTGCCTTTATCAATTTTTTTGCTTTTTCTGTAGCCTTTTTTTTGTCTTCATGTACCCAGGAACATTGTTCACGTATATTTGCAATTTCAAGATTGTATCTATTTATACCTCCATCTTCTACAACCCCTCTAAATGTATGTTCATGCATACGAGGCGAGCAACAACCAATCACTATAGAATCTAGTTTATGTTTTTTTATTGAATCTTTTATTAATGTTGCTCCTAGATCAGAGCACATATATTTGTAATCTTTACTTATCACAACATCATCTAATTTTTTAGAAAAAATTACTAATTCTTTGATATCAACACTTGAGGCTATATTTATTCCACAGTGACATATGAAGACACCGACTCTGTTTGTCATTTTATTTTACCTCCAATGAAATTTTTTCTACAGGACTAAGGTTTAGATCTATTCCAAGTTTTTCTTTTTTGATACCAAAAGAGATTCCAATTAGTTGAGTAAGATAAAAAACGGGAACGTCAAGTTTTGCAGCAACTGTTTCTCCTGCTTTTTTTTGTTTTGAATCGTATTGTCTGTGACACCAGGGACAAGTATCTATAAATGCATCAAATTTCTGCTCTTGGACTCTTTGTAATTTTTGGCCTGTTTTTGTAAGAGCAGATTCCGGAAGGTTAGTATTAAGAAGACCTCCACAGCAATCAAGTTTTTCAGGATAATATTCTGGTTTTGCACCTATTACTTCTAGTATTTCTTCCATTTTTTGTGGGTTTTCTGAATCATCTGGTCTTCCGATTTCACTTGGCCTAATAAGATGACATCCATAATGAGTTGCAACTTTTAGTTTCTTTAATGGGTTTTTTACGTTTTCTTTTATTTTTTTAGTGCCTATTATATCATAGAGAAGATCTAAAATACTTATAACTTCAGATTTCCCCAAATATTCCAATCCTTCATCAGAGAGAAAATTGTTTATTCTATCTTTCATTTTTTTATCATAATCTAAAACTCTTTTTGCTTCACTTAGGGCCAAATGGCACATAGGACAAGGTGCAAAAATATCTAAATTTTCTTTTTCTGCAATTGCAATATTTCTTGCAGAAAGAGTTAGGGTTAACATCTGGTTTATACTCTTGATTGGTTCTCCGCAACACGAAAAATTATTCAAATCAACGAGTTCAACATCAAGTTTTTTTAAAATTTCTCTAAGTGACATCTCATAAGCATATTGTTCTGTTGGCATCACACATCCAGGATAAAGTGCATATTTTTTCATAAAAAACCTCCACTATACTTTCTCCACTGCTATTTTTGAAATCATTGTCTGAAATTTTGTTGAATCTTTTGGTTTTGATATTTCTGGTAGATTAAGATCCGATCTTTTTTTAGTTTTATTATCGTTTGTAGAAACATTTTTTATATCTTGTATAAGACCTGTAGATAGTACAGATTGTAGAAGAGCAGTGTAATTTCCAGGTACCTGTTTTCCACTTGCAACTGCCATATTTTTCAAGGTAAATAAAATGTCTACTGGAGCTATTTTTTGTGGGCATCTTTCTCTACATTTAAAACAACTCATACAGGTCCATATCACATCTGAATTAACCATTTCGTCTATTAGACCTCTTTTTAAAAGTGCTACAATTTTATGTGGTTCTAATTCTAGTAGTTTATGTGCCTCACAACCTGATGTACATTTGGCACATTGATAACAGTATTCTGATACTTCATCTCTGAGTTTTTCTAGTCTTTCATTTATCTCCTTTTTCATGTCAATTTGTGACTTGCTCATAGAAGTTAAATCAGTTATGCTCATTTTTTACTCCCCTTTAAATAACAATTGTTAACTATTTATGTTTTCGTATAATATCTTTTTAATTTTTTTGGATTTCTTATCTGATAATACTTTATAAAATCTACTAAAATAGCAAAAAAATCATTCTACTTTTTGTATTCTAACAGTACCATCATTAAAAACTATCCATCGAAGTCGATCTCCATCTTTAAGATTTAAAAGATCTACAACTTCAGAAGGAACTGTAATTCTTCTTCTAGAGCTTCTAATTGTTATAGAAGTTTCTGTAATACACTTAACATCATCTAAGTCTACTTTCATGATATTTATCCTAATATAGAAATCACTAGTTATACATATAATATTTATTCTTTTTTTGATTTATTAACTAGATGATAAGTTTTGCTATAGTAATAATTCCCATAGAAATAGCATAAATTGGTATTACTACTTTCCAAATTTTATTAGGAATAACTCTCACCATATAAGGTGAAAGTAATGCAGCTATAAATCCACCTGTAAAAATTGATGGTAAAAGTACATAATCAATTGTCACACCATACGCAGATATCAACAAGAAGGATAAAACTCCAACAATTGATACAAAACCTTCTGAAAGAGACACTATTGCCGTTGCTGTTTTTTCATAAATTCCTGAAAAAATTTGACCTAACATAACAACTGGACCGTATCCTCCTGCACCTATTCCCTTATTAAATCCTGCTAAAAAAGAAAAAAACATTAGAAGTTTTGGTCTGTATTTGTATGTATTAGTTTTGAAACGTACTATAGCAATCAGCCCCATTATAATTACTAAAATTCCAACATATGTCTTTATTACTATAGTATCAAAACTAATTGCAAAATAAGCTATTATTACAGATAATACTATAGAAAAACAACCTAACAACGCAATTATTAACATAACTTTTGTTGATTTGTTAAGTGGTTTTTTAATTTTGAATTTAACATTTTCAAACTCATGATGAAATAAACCAGCAGTTATACCTGTTACACCCTCTGAAATTAATAATATTGGAACGACTTGTAGTGGATTATATCCCATCAAAAACAAAAGAGGTGTAAGTCCAGTTCCAAATCCCATACCTGCTGAAGAATCCATTGTTTCAAATAGAAAGGAGAGTACAATAACTGTAATAATCAACTCCATATCTTTACCCCATAATAGTCACTATAAAAATATGGAAAATACAATCATTGTTATTACATAAAACAAAAGTGCAAATGAAATTTTTATAAGTGAAGTTTTTTTGATCTTCATTCTTTCAAAAATTGTCATTTCACTATCTATAAATCTAGCGATTTTACCTACGTCATCCATTATATAACTACTATCATATTCTTCTTCCATAATTCTTACCTCTTTATCGCACTATATAGGCAAAATAATATTTAAATATATTGGTAATTTTCATATAATTATTGGTAAAAATCATATTTTAAACCATCATTTATAGGAATATTGTTGGATAAAATGTTCAATCATCCAATAATTTACTGTTGCTTGTACACAGTTAGACTTAAAAACAAAAACCTAATAGGTCGAAAAAGCAGATGATCGGAATAACATATCATAAAGATTTTAATAAATACGATTTGGGATTGGGGCATCCTTTAGTAGGAGATAAACCAAAAAAAACAATTGAAATTTTAAAACAAAAAAGACTAATGGAAAAAATTGACTTATTTAAACCAGATAAAGCAGAAGAAAAAGATCTGCTAAGAGTACACACAAAAGAATATGTAGATAAAGTAAAAATATTAAGTAAAACAGGAGGGATGCTAGCTTTTGATACACCCGCACCAAAAGGAATCTATGATATATCAAGAATCCCGGTAGGCGGCACATTAATAGGAGGAGACAGACTTTTTAAAAATTATAATATAATGACAAATCCTTTAGGTGGTTTTCATCATGCAGGTAAAAATTCTTCTTCGGGCTTTTGTTTTTTTAATGATATTGCAATAGTAATTGAAAAATTAAGAGAGGAATATAACTTAAAAAAATTTCTAATAGTAGATCTAGACGTGCATCATGGAAATGGAACTCAAGAAATATATAGTAGGGACCCAAGTGTTTTAAATTTATCAATTCATCAAAATGGAAATACTCTCTATCCTGGAACAGGAAGCCTGGAATTTATTGGAAAAGACAAAGGAAAAGGATATACAGTAAATCTACCAATTCCTCCAGGAACAGGTACAGAAAGCTATAAAACTGCATTCGATGAAATTGTTCCAAGTATAACTAGACAATTCAAACCAGAAATAATAATCTATCAATCTGGCGTAGACACACATCATTCAGATCCTTTAGCAGATATCAATCTAACCTATCAAGCATTTTACTATCTATCAAACCAAATGAAAAATCTTTCAAAAGAAACATGCAACAAATTACTTGTTCTATTTGGCGGGGGATACAATAGTAAATCAAGTGTTATATCATACTACAATATTATGTGTGGATTACTAGATTGTAAAAAATATATAAAAGAGCATGACCGTTTTTCACATAAAAAATTTGAAGTAACAAAAAATCTTATTTCAAATCTTAAAAGGGTGCTAAAACCATATTGGAGTTTATAATAAAAACTTTTGGCATCGTCGATATCTTAATTAACCAGAGTTATTATTCCCACCACCAACCTTCAATTTATAAGATATGGGGGCTGTTAAAACGAGCGTAGAAAATCTTGATAAATTATTCAAACCAAAAAGTATAGCTGTAATTGGAGCGAGCAATAAGGTAGGCTCAGCAGGATATAGGATTTTTAGAAACTTAATAGGAAGCGGATATGACGGAGTAGTATATCCTATTCATCCAAAAAATGAAAGTATACAAGGAGTACAAGCATACAAAAATGTAAATGAACTACCTAAAGTTGTAGACATGGCAATTATTGTAACACCGGCAAAGGTCGTAATTGATGTAGTCGAACAATGTGGAAAAAAAGGCATAAAAGGTATACTAATAATATCAGCAGGTTTCAAAGAGATAGGTGAAGAGGGAAAGAAAAAGGAAAAAGAATTACTAAAAATCAAAGAAAAATATGGACTTAGAATTGTAGGTCCGAACTGTGTAGGATTTATAGTTCCTTATCTAAATATGAACGCAACTTTTGCTGGATCTATGCCTGAAAAAGGAAATATTGCTCTTTTTTCACAAAGTGGTGCAATATGTGGTGCAATTCTTGACTGGGCTCACGAAGCAAAAGTAGGCTTCAGCTCATTTGTATCAGTAGGAAGCATGCTAGATGTAGATTTTGGTGATTTAATAGATTATTTTGGAAGAGATACACATACAAAAAGTATAGTAATTTATGCTGAATCAATTACTGTTGCTCGAAAATTTATGAGTGCATCAAGACACTTTGCTAGATCAAAACCAATTATTGTCATAAAATCAGGAAGATATTCAGAAGGAGCAAAAGCAGCATCATCACATACTGGAGCAATGGCTGGAGAAGACGCAATCTATGACGCAGCTTTCAAAAGAGCAGGAATAGTAAGAGTTAAACATATCTCAGATTTATTTAACTGTTCATCAATTTTAGCAAAACAACCAAGACCAACTGGACCGAATTTAGCAATAATAACAAATGCAGGAGGCCCAGGAGTACTTGCAACTGACGCATTGGTAGAAAAAGGAGGTAAACTAGCAGAATTATCAAAGGAAACAATGGAAAAATTAGATAGTTTTTTACCAGTCCATTGGAGTAAAGCAAATCCCATAGATATAATAGGAGACAGTGACGATGAAGTATATGAAAAAACAATAAATGTATGTCTAGAAGACGATAACATTGATGGGATCTTAATTATATGTGTACCACAAGTAATGGCAGATCCGAAAAAACTAGCAGATAGAATAATTGATATATCAAAGAAATCGACAAAACCAATACTAACAAGTTTTCCAGGAGAAGCAAGTGTACATTATGCAAGACAAATTCTAAATGATAACGATGTTCCAACATATCCAACACCAGAAGAAGCAGTTGAATCCTACATGTATCTATATAACTATGCAAGAAATCTTGAGCTTTTATATGAAACACCAGAAGAAAGAAAAACTAAATCAACACCAGAAGACAAAAGTAAACTGGATAAAATAATTGAAAACGCAAAAAAAGAAGGAAGAACTCTTTTAAATGAAAAAGAAGCGAAAGAGTTTATTGAATTCTATGGGATAAAATCAACAAAACCAGTATTTGCAAAAAATGAAGATGAAGCAGTAAAAAATGCTGAAAAAATAGGTTATCCTATTGTAATGAAAATACATTCCAAAGATATAACACATAAAAGTGATTCAGGAGGGGTAGCGCTAAACTTAGATTGTGAAAAATCGGTTAGAAAACACTACAAAGAAATGATGAAAAACGTGAAAGATAACGTTCCAGATGCAGAATTAGAAGGCGTAACTATACAAAAGATGGTTGATAACAAAGGATCTGAATTTATACTTGGTTCTAAAAAAGATCCTGTTTTTGGATCTGCTATATTATTTGGATTAGGTGGAGTTTTCACAGAACTTTTCAAAGATAGAGCCATTGGTTTTCCACCTTTGAATCAAGTTCTAGCCCAAAGAATTATAGAGCAAACAAAAGCCTACAAACTTTTGAAAGGATATAGAAATATTCCTCCAGTAAATATGGCAAGAGTAGAAGAAACAATGATAAATTTTTCACAACTTATTGAGGAACATCCAGAGATAGCTGAAATTGATATTAACCCACTGATAGCATCATGTGATGATTTAATAGCAGTAGATGCTAGAATAGTAATCGATGAAAAACCAGAAAAAAAGCCCCATATGATTATTAGTAAATACCCAAGTAAATACATTAAAAAAGTAAAATTAAAGGATGGGGGTGAATTAACACTAAGACCTATAAAACCAGAAGATGAACCATTATGGCTTGAAATGTTTAAATCATTTTCAGAGGAGTCTGTGAGATTTAGATTCTTTAGAATAGTAAGAGACACCCCACATGAAATGCGTATTAGATACTGTAACATTGATTATGATAGAGAAATAGGAATAGTTGCAGAACTAAATGAAAATGGAAAAAGAAGATTACTTGGAGTTACAAGGATTATAATGACCCCTGGTCGTAATGATGAAGCCGAATTTGCATTAATTGTATCTGATGAATGGCATAGAAAAGGACTTGGATCGGAATTTTTAGAATATACACTAGAAATTGCAAAAGACAAAAACTTGAAAAGAATATATGGAACTGTACTAAAAGATAATATACCAATGTTAAAACTCTGTAAAGAATTCAACTTTGAAATAACAGAGGGAGATCCGGGTGAATACCACGTTGAATATGATCTAACAAGAAATAAAGAAATAAAAAATATTATTTAACTTAATTTCTCTATTTTCTTAATAATATCAGATATAAAAAAATCAAATTTATCTTTAATTATATCAGATAATTCTTTATTGTATGATAAATCACTAGGTTGAATAGCATAAAGATATATTTCACTAGGTGCCTCTTTAAGTTTCTTTGAAAGATTTATTATTTTTAAAAAATCATGTTCATGAGTTGAAATATCTATATTTTTGTTTTTACTTTTAATTTTATTAATATCAATAAATAAACTATCACCAGGTTTTTTATTAAAATCAACTGCATCTATAATTATTATTATATCATATTTTGACAAATCATGTAAGAGATTAAAACCACCTGTACCTCCATCAAGAAAATCAATATCTTTAGATATACTTTTTTTGTTTTCAACTAGTTTTTGTAAAATATATATTCCTATACCATCATCAGATCGTAGAGGATTTCCTAACCCTATAACTCCTATTTTTCTCATGATAATTATACAAAATCGACATTTAGATAATGAGTACTACAAGATATACAAGGATCATATGCACGAACAAGCATCTCAAGAGTAAGTTCTATTTCTTTTTCTGATTTATCAAGAATTTGTGGTACTAATTCTTCCATATCATATTGAATATTTGCATGATTTTGATTTGTAGGAATAATACAATTAGCCTTTGTACAATTTCCATCTTTGTTAATTGTATAGTCATGAACAAGTATTCCACGTGGAACTTCTACGACGCCAACACCTCTTCCTTTTTTGATGTTAATTTTATTTGGTTTTTCTTCTTTTATTCCCTTATCAAGTAAAATATCTATCAATTTTATTGAATCTTCGATATTGTGAACAATCTCTACAAGTTGAGCAATATTATTCATATATGGATTGTAACATATTGATTTTAAATCAAACATTTCGGCTACTTCTTTTGCAGTTGGTTCAAGTTGTTTACTGTTGAGATTAAATCTTGCAAGAGCTCCTACCATGTATGATTTACGATTATGTTTTGCATATTTTGCTGTTGACTGAGAAACAACGTATTCTTGCATCCATTTTTTATAATCTTTATATTCTTCAAAAATACCTGTATCCGTAGAAGCAATAGTTCCATCATAAAATGCATATTCATTTTTGTTTGTAAGACCGATATACTCTGTCTCTCTTTTAAAATCAGGAAGAGCATCCGCTACTGATAATATTTTATCTGCTACAATTTTTGACCTTTCCAGGTTTTCATTGAGTTTTTCTTTTAGTGTTTCCAACTGTCTTTTAGTTGGAAGCATTGTAAAACCACCAACCACAAGTCTTATGGGATGAGTTGTACGACCACATATTAAATCTGAAAAATCATTTGCAAATCTATGGAGTTTAACAATTTCTAAAAGTGCATCTTTGTTTTTTGAAGAGGCAAGTGGAAAAACACTGCCCACACCAAAAAGATCGGGAGCTGCAAGATAACCAACATGAAGTATGTGGCTCTGCATGTTTTCTCCGTTTATTGCAAGATGTCTTAATATATCAGTTTGTTTTGAAATTTTAACATCCATTGCATCCTCAGTTGCTTTTAATGAAGCAAGGGAATGCCCTATAGAACAAATTCCACATATACGAGAAGTAATTGTACGTAGTTCATCATAATGTCTACCCCGAAGCATTGCTTCAAAGAAACGGGGGGCCTCAGGTACTTGCCATTGTATTTTATTGATCTTTCCTTTTTTTACATCTAAAACAATATTTCCATGACCTTCTACTCTTGTTATATGATGAACATTTATTTTTACATCTTTGTTCATTTTGATTCCTCCTCTTCATAGCCATAGTTATATAATGTGGATCGTCTCTTCAGTTCTTCATATGTTAAATCATATCTTTTTAGAATGTCCATTACACACTCTACTTGTGGTTTTTTGAGTATTCCTCTGCATCCATCACAAGGGCTTTCATTATTTGGACAAATAGCATTACATCCAGCGCGTGTGATAGGCCCCAAGCAGAATTTACCTAATTCAAATAAACAAACATTTTCATTTTTTTTACATTCAACACATACTGGATAGTTTGGAATTTCAGGTTCTTTTCCAAGAGCAAGTGCAGTTATAACTTTTTTTATTTCTTCTCTGGTTGGTGGACAACCTCGAATGTAATAATCAACAGGAACCACCTCATTTACTGCTTTTGTTTGAAAAACATCAAAATATTCATTATCTTTTAAATCTGCATCTTTGTAAACTTCTTTTTTTACTTCTCCAGGTTTCCATTGATTTCTAATTTTATTTACTCCACCAATACATGCACATGCACCAAATGCAACTAATTTTTCTGCTGTACTTCTGATTTTTCTAAGTCTTACTTCATCCATAGGACGCATTATTGATCCTTCAATTATTGCAATGTCATAATCATCGGAATGCTCTTTCATAACCTCTCTAAACGAAACTATATCTACAATTTCAATAAGTTTTAATACTTCTTCTTCTAAATTTGCTATTTGTAGTTGACATCCTTCGCAACTTGCAAAATCAAAAAAAGCAATTTTTGGTTTCATTCAAAGGCCTCCGGAAGTTCTTTTATTTTAGCATAGTTAAAGACTGGCCCCTCTTTACAAACATAAACACCATTTATCTGACAGTGACCACATTTTCCAACTCCACATTTCATCCTTCGTTCTAGTGATACATATATATTTTCATCAGGTATTCCAAGGGTTTGAAGACATTTTATCACATATTTATACATTATAGGAGGACCTATTACAATTGCTATTGTATTTTTTGAATTGTATTTATCTAGTTCTATTTTAGGAAATAAAGTTGTAATAAGACCCGTGCAACCAGTCCAACATTCTCCCTCTTTACATTGATCAACAGTCATGGTACAGTTTACATCAAGTAGTTTATCCCACTCCTCTATTTCATCTTTGAAGAGTACAAAACTTGGTTCTTTTGCTCCATATAGAATTGTTATATCTTTGAATTTTTTCCTTTGTTCTGGTTCTAAAACATGTTTTATCAAAGATCTCATTGGAGGAAGACCAAGTCCACCTGATGCAAAAAGCAAATGTTTTTTTTCAAAAGATTTAACATCAAATCCATTGCCTAGAGGTCCGCGAATACCAATTTTATCTCCTTTTTTCATACTAAAAAGTTTCCCTGTTACATTTCCTACTTTTCTAACAACTAGTTCAAAAGTAGGTTTATTGATTGGAGGAGATGATACAGATATTGGTGCCTCACCTATTCCAAAGATTGATACTTCAACAAACTGACCAGGATTATGTCCAAGTGGCTTTTTGTCATCGAGCTCTATTTCAAAAAGAGTTTCAGTTTCTGTTAACTTTTCTACTCTTTTAATTGTGGCAGGTCTTGGCATATGTATTATCCCTTTCTCTTTCGAATCTGATTTTTCTTTTATGAAAAATTTGCTTTTATCACCTTTACCACCAAAAATAGATATATCATTTATCAGATCACATGGATCTGCGATATCAGGTAGACAGGCTATTGCACATCTCCCACAACCTACACATGCAATAAAGCCATATCTTTCATTTAAATAATTTCCTTTTCTAAAAAATCGATGGCGATATCTTTCTTTTTTATCTTCTCTGAATACTTCTCCACTTCCAATTTTTGTAAAATCACGAAGCATACATCCATCCCAAGTACGAACCCTTTTTCCGTCTTTTAAATCAAGGGTTACATCCTCTTGAATGTCATAACAATAACAAGTAGGACAAACCATCGTACACGAACTGCATTCCATACATTTATCTGATCTTTCTTCCCATATTGCATTGTTATAATTTGCAACAAGAAGTGGTGACCAATCAGTAACTTTTACCTTTTTTTTGTATTTGGAAGTAGTTTTTTCTCTAGTTTTTTTAATTTGTTCTATATCTTTTTTTGTGGCATCTTGTGTTTTAGCATATTTACCAAGTAATTTTTCACCTTTTTTTGTTCCAACTGTAATAGTATACTTACCGCCGATATTTGTAAGAAGAAGATCAAAACCAGACTCTGTTGTATTTGTATTCATACTTGCAGCAAAGGATCTATCTGATACTTTTTGGATATCTAAACCTATAATTAGAGTATTTTTTCTTCTTTTTTCATAGAAGTCATCTTTTTGATCATCAAGATAAACCTTATCCATCTGTTCAATTGCGATTATATCATATGGATGCACTCCAAACAAAATTCTTTTTGTTTCAGGAAGGTTATCGTCTACATCAAATTTTTTTTGTAAATTGTAATTCATTAAATTTTCATATTGAGGTAAAAAATATTTTTTAGGTGGAAGAATTGTTAGATCATAGTCAAGGTTGATTTCATCTGAATCTTCGATTTTATCAAATACATATCTTTTACCTTTTGATTTTGGACCGATTATCTCAAAACTATTACTTTCAATCAATTTACCAAGGAAATTTAACATTTCTTTTTCTGAAAAGGTTTTTATCTGCTGTTTCATTTTTTACACCTAACTTTTATATTTTTTAAAAAACCCAAAAAAGGGCATCAAATAACCCAATATAAGCGTTTGGATTTGCAAGATATATTTTAAATTTATTTTGGATTTTTTATAAAACCTTGTTTCATCAGTGAATTTGTTTCATCTCGCGATCTTTTAATCATATTCATAGCATTTTCATAAAGTTCATTTCTTGTTGGTTTTAATTGAGATATTCCTTGAGATATAGCTTTTATTCCAACAGCTACTGCCTCTCTTGGGAATACTTCCCATGAATCCATAGTTGGTACAATGTGTTGTTCTGTAAGACCTTCATCTTCTGCGGTTTTTGCTATTTCATATGCTGCTGCAATACACATCTCATCAGTAATTGTTTTTGCACGAACATCAAGAGTTCCCCTAAAAATCCCTGGGAAACCAAGTGAATTATTAATTTGATTTGGAAAATCGGAGCGCCCCGTTGCAAATATTTTTGCACCTGCTTCTTTTGCCTCCCATGGCCATATTTCTGGTACTGGATTTGCTGTAGCAAATACAACTGCATTATCAGACATACTTTTTATCCATTCTTTTTTTATTGTGCCAGGTCCTGGTTTACTTGCAGCTATACAAACATCGGTATTTTGAAATGCATTTTGTACAGGACCTTTTCTTTCTTCAGCGTTTGATTTTAAACACATATCCCATTTTACAGGGTTTTTATCTTTATTCCTTTCTAGATCAGTTCTATCTGGATTAAGAATTCCCTTACTATCTGACATAATAATATTTTTTTGTTTTACACCTGATGCAATTAAAACTCTTGATATAGCTATATTTGCAGCTCCTGCACCTATCATAGAAAAATTTGCTTGATCTATTTTTTTTCCAACTAATTTTAAGGCGTTTATCACTCCAGCAACTACAATAGTTGCAGTTCCCTGTTGATCGTCATGCCAAACAGGTATATCCATTTCTTTTCTAAGTTTATCTAGGATATAGAAACATTTTGGTTTTGATATATCTTCTAGATTTATTCCACCAAAACTAGGTTTTAAAAATTTAACAGTTTGAATTATTTCATCAGGATCTTTTGTATCAAGACATATTGGATATGCATCAACTCCTCCTAAATATTTGAATAAAAGGGATTTTCCTTCCATTACAGGTAATCCTGCTTCCGGTCCAATATCTCCTAGACCTAAAACTCTAGTTCCATCACTTACAACTGCAACTGTATTCCATTTATTAGTTAAATCATATACTCTAGATGGATTTTTTTTAATTTCCTTACAGGGCTCTGCTACACCAGGAGTATACCATATACCAAAATCATCAAAATTTTTAACTCTACATTTAGGTACAACTTCAATTTTTCCTTTATAGAAAGGATGTAATCTCATAGCTTCTTTCCCTGGTTTTTCTGCTTTTTTAAGTAAATCTTTTACATTTGTTTTTTTCATAATTAATCCCACTTAAGATCTTTTTTGAAATAAAAATTGCTATATAATATCATTATCAAAAACATGAATTTTAAAGGATTTGTTCTTTAATTTTACTTGGACCTATTTTTTTAATCTCTTCAACAAAGCTACTTACAGTATCTGCAAATTTTTGTCCTTCGGAAGCAGATACATATTCAAAATGTAGACGTTCTGGTTCCATGCCTAATTCTTCTAATAGTTTTTTTAACAGTTTAATTCTACGGTTTGTTTTATAATTTCCAGATTGATAGTGACAATCTCCTGGATGACATCCGGCAACAAGCACTCCATCTGCACCGTTTCTAAAGGCTTTTAAAATCATTTGTGCATCAACACGGCCGCTACACATGACCCTAATCGATTTTATATTTGAAGGATATTTTAACCTGCTTGTACCTGCTAAATCAGCTCCAGCATAACTACACCAGTTGCATAGAAAACCAACGATATTTGGTTCAAAATCACTCATTTTTTTTAACCTCCTTTTTTACCAAATCTACTGCTTTAGGAACTGCTAATCCTATTTTTTTACTAAGCGTTTCTCCAAATTCATTTGGAACATCTCCAATATTAATCCCTACTACGCTAATATCTTTTGGAATACGTTTTTCTCCTAATTTTTTAGCCATATCTATTGCTTGTGGTAATGAAAGATCATGTGGATTTGTAGTATGAAAAGCAGTTAATTCTCCTAGTTTAAACATATCTACATCGCCAGGTATTCTATCCTTTCTTCTAATTGCATCAATTAATATTGCTCTATCATGATCAACTATCAAATCAAGTAGATTCATACCACCAGTAAAAGCATGATCAATTTTGATATTTTTATCTTTAATATGTTTTTTTAGTTCTTCGGCTACATGTATTCCTACACCATCATCACGTAGGATTGGATTACCTATACCAAGTATAATTGTCTTCAATTTTTATTCCCCCAATGATTGCTCATATGTCTTGTAAAGATTTTTTTTATTATCATAAATATCAACTTTTAGAGGCATTCCTCCTGGAAGAGTATGTGTTGCACAGGCAAAACAGGGATCATATGCTCTAAATGCCATTTCAACCTTGTTTAAAATCCCATCATCTATTTTACCATTTTTTATTACACCTTTTGCTGCATCTCTAACACTCATTGTAATTGCTCCTGCATTGTTTGTAGTTGCTACAATCAAATTTGCTTTTTTTATTAGCCCTTTTTTATCAAGTTTATAGTGATGAATTAATGTTCCACGGGCGGCTTCTACAACGCCAAAGCCTTCCCCCGGTTCACCTACTTTATTTTTTATATCATCTGATGTTATTTTTGAATCTCTGATTAATTCATCTGCCCTTTCTGAAGCATATAATAATTCTATTAATCTTGCCCAGTGAAATGCAAGTGTTGAGTTTACAGGCTTTCCACCAAGTGTTTCAAACATTTTTTTGTATTCTTCATCAGCAAGAGGTGTTGCCATACCATCTGCTGCATTTAATCTTCCTAAAGGTCCTACTCTATATATTCCACTGTTTTTTCCATCTTCAAGACCTTTCCATCCGATATCTTTCAAAAATGGAAATTTCATATAATTCCATTCTTCTACATGTTCTCTAATTTTTCTATAATAATCCTTGACATCAAATTTAGTATGTTCTTTTCCTTTTTGATCTGTAACACGTATTTTTCCATCATAAAAGTTAACTTTGTTTTTTTCGTCTACTAGACCCATATTGTAAGTGTTTAATTGGTATGGATCGCTTTTTATTAGTTTGACATACTCTTTGTTTTTTAATACAATGTCTTCAAAAAGTTTAAGTGAAAATTTTGAGAAAACTATGCATGATTTGGTCATTTTTTTTATTTCGATTGCTTCATCCTTAGATAGTGACTTAGATACCCCACCTGGAAGACCGCAAACAGGATGTGTTGCCTTTCCTCCGAGAATTGAGGTGATTTTCTGCCCATATGCTCTATGTTTAATTACTTTTTTACCTATTTCAAGGCCTGTTTTTTCTATAACTCCAAGAATATTTCTTTTTGCAGGTGGTGCATCAGGTCCTACGACAAAATCAGGCCCTCCTAAATAATAGAAGTGCAGTATATGGTCATAAATTATATATCCACAATACATAAGTTCACGTAGTTTTCTTGCGGTAATTGTTGGTTTAACATTAAATGCATCATCAAGTGCTTTAGTCGAAGCAAAATGATGTGCAACTGGACATACCCCACATATTCTACTTGTTATCTGAGGCATATCTTCTGCTCTGCGACCTTCGGAAAAACGTTCGAAACCACGTAATTCTGGAATCTGAAGATAAGCATTTTTAACATTTCCTTTATCATCTAGAAAAATACTTATTTTACCATGACCTTCGAGTCTGGTTATAGGATCGATAGTTACTGTTTTCATTTTTTTATCACCTTCCTGTTAATGAGCGAAGTCGGAAGAGTATATTTATAAAAAGTTCCAACTGGATCTACAATTTCTGAGATGAGTTTTTCGACTTCTTCATCACTCATAGATTCTTCTCCTTCTATTCCAAGTATTGATGCAAGAGAACTTATCATTTTACCTCCTTGGTCAAGAACTTCTTGTGTGGGTCCTCCACAACCAGTACAAGGCATATTTGCATCTATACATCTGGCATCACAGCCTCCACGTGTTGCAGGTCCCAAACATATTATTCCTTGTTCTAAAAGACACTTATCCTCTATTTTATCTACCTCATAGATTCTTTTTATTTTCTTTATTTTTTTATCGGATTTTTCAAATCTACATTCATCACAGACTGATTTTTGGGGTGCTAGAATGCTTCCTTTTTTAGGTAGTTTGTTTCCAGCAATTTTATTTACAGCATTCATTATCATATCTGGAGTTGGTGGGCAACCAGGTAGATAATAATCGACATCTGCTACTTGATCAAGACTTTTTACAGTATCATAAAAATCAGGCAGGGTTAGCTCTCCTTCTTTAACTTTTGTTTTTGTCTTAGGTGTAGTTTTATCAGGATTTTCTGTTGATGGATTTTCTAAGTACGCTGCATTAAATATTTCTTTTTTATTTGCAAGATTTGCAAGGCCGGGTATACCTCCATGAACCGAACATGCCCCAAAGGCAACTAGGATCTTTGATTTTTTTCGTAAAAGTTTTGCCATGTATTCTTGTTCTTCAGTTCTAACCGCTCCATTGAAAAAACAAACGTCAATATTATCATCTTTCATTTTTTCTACGTCTTTATATTTTGTATCTATTGCTACAGGCCAAAATAATATATTTGCTATTTTTGTGACATCAAGTATTTTTTCATCTATATCAAGTACGGCTATTTCACATCCTCCACAGCTTGCCGCCCAGTAAAATGCTAAATTTAATTTTTTATCAGTTGAACTTGATTTCTTTTTTGACATAAAAGAGCCTCCAGTTTTATATTGAATCATAATCTTTCATTTAATATCTTCTTTTTTCTAAATTGCAAAATTTTTATTAATTAACACGTGTTAAGTATATATAGTTTATTAGGATTTAACAGAGTGATATATAGTTCAAAATAATAAAAAATATTCAAAACAGTTATATGCAACATTCTTATTCCCAAAATCGGGAGTATAAATTATTATGGCCTCAAAATCATTAATCGAGATAGTCATACATGGGCGTGGTGGTCAAGGTTCTGTCACAGCAGCAAACCTGCTTGTAGCCGCAGCTCTTAAAGATAAAAATAAAGGAGTACAGGCTTTTCCTTTTTTTGGAGCCGAAAGAAGAGGAGCCCCTGTAAAAGCATTTGCAAGAATATCAGATGATGAAATACATCTCAGAAGTGAAATAAACTCTCCAGATATTGTAATAGTTCAAGATGAAAGCATAATGGGTCTTGTAGATGTATTAAAAGGGTTAAAAAAGGAAGGGAAAGTTCTAATAAACACCACAAAAAAACCAGATGATTTTGATTTTTCAAAAAAATATAAAGTTGCAACCGTTGATGCAACAGGAATTGCAATTAATTATGATATTGTAGTTGGTGGTATTCCTGTTGTAAATACTACTATTCTTGGAGCAGTACCAAAAATTCTTGATAGAGTAAAACTAGAATCAATACAAGAAATAATCAGAGAAAAATGGAAAGGTGAACAGGGAGAACAAAACGTTAAGGCAACAAAAGATGCTTTTAAAAACGTGGAGGTGAACTTTTGAGTAAAAAACAAAAGAAATACGATGTTGTAACAACGATTTCTTATCCAAAAAAAGGAGCGATGGGAAAAACAGGTAGCTGGAGAACCTACGAGCCAGAATTTGATAAAAATAAATGTATAAAATGTCTTAGATGCTGGATATTTTGTCCGGAAGGATCCATAAAAAGAAAAGATGACGATTCAGTTGAAATTGATATGGAATACTGTAAAGGATGTGGTGTTTGTGCTAATGTATGTCCTGTTAAGGCAATTGAAATGAAAAGGAAGGGGTTGAAAAAATGACTTTGATGATTGATACCGGTAATTATATAGCTGCTAAAGCTGCTGTAATGGCAAAACCCGATGTTGTTGCAGCTTATCCAATAACTCCTCAGACTACTACTGTAGAAGGGATTGCTGATTATGTAGCATCAGGTGAATATAAGGGAAATTATATATGTGTAGAAAGTGAGCATTCTGCAATGTCAGCATGTATTGGTGCTAGTGAGGCAGGTTCAAGAACATTTACAGCTACATCTTCACATGGCCTTTTTCTAATGCACGAAATGCTTCATTGGGCTGCACTTGCAAGACTTCCGATTGTTATGTGTAATATAAATCGTGTAGCAGGACCTGGTTGGAATATATGGGCTGATGAAAATGATTCAATAAGCCAACGTGATACCGGATGGATTCAATTCTATTGTAGTAGCAACCAGGAGATATTTGATACAGTAATCCAGTCATTTAAATTAGCAGAAGACAAAAAAGTAGTACTACCTGTAATGATTAATTATAACGCCTTCATTTTGTCACATACTTCAATGCCAGTTGAAATTCCAACTCAAAAAGAAATTGATGATTATTTACCAGAGTTTGAAGCGAAATGGAAACTTGATACAAACAATCCTGTAACCCATGGAAATATAATCGGGACTCAAGACTACGAAAAAATAAGAAAAGCTATGCAGGAAGCACAAAACAATGCTAAAAAACTAATTCCTGAAATAGCAAATGAATGGAAAAAGAAATTTGGAACATATCATGGGGGATTAATTGAAAAATATCGCTGTGCTGATGCAGAACATATACTTATAGCAATTGGAGCAATTGGAGCTGAAAGTAAAGTTTCAATAGACAAGCTAAGAGAAAAAGGAGAAAAAATAGGCTTAGCTAGACTTAGGACTTTCAGACCATTTCCAAAAGAAGAAATAATAAAGCTTGGAAAACAAGCTGATTTAATAGTTATAGATAGAAATATATCAATAGGATCAGAAGGGGCAGTATACAATGAAATAAAATCAGCGTTATATAATGAAGTTGATACAAAAGTTACTGGTTTTATTGCAGGTCTTGGTGGAAAAGACGTAACATATTTTGATATCATAAAGATGTGTGAAAAATCAATTAAAGACAAAGCAAAAAACCAAATCTGGTATGGTTTCAATGATGGAGGGAGATAAATATGGCAATTAAAGATTTACCAAAAGAAGAATATCTTTTACAGGGTAACGCAGCATGTCCTGGATGTCCTGCTACAATAGCTCTCAGAACTGTCTTAAAAGCTCTTGGGAAAAAAACAATTATGGTTGTACCAGCCTGTTGTACAGCTGTAATTGAGAGTTTATATCCATTTACATCATTTGATATACCAATCATGAACATTGCCTTTGAAGCAGCTGCAGCTGGAGCAAGCGGAGTTCGTGCTGCATTAAATAAACAAGGAGATGATGAAACAACTGTTCTCGCCTGGGCTGGAGATGGCGGGACATATGATATAGGTATTCAAGCTTTATCTGGAGCAATTGAAAGAAACACAGATTTTATATATATATGCTATAACAATCAGATATACTCAAATACAGGTATCCAGAGAAGTGGTGCAACACCTCACGGAGCATGGACTACAACAACAGTTAAAGGAAAAGTTGAATTTAGAAAAGAAATGGGTGAGATA
This sequence comes from uncultured Thermoplasmatales archaeon, assembly GCA_964481275.1. Lineage (GTDB taxonomy): Archaea > Thermoplasmatota > E2 > DHVEG-1 > DHVEG-1 > CAYZTD01. Next base: position 21,808 of record CAYZTD010000007.1, on the reverse strand, counting down.
ATACAGGCCCATCATCCACCTTATGCTGCACAAGCCTGCATAAGTTTTCCAGAGGATTTATACAACAAAGTAAAAAAAGCAAAACGCATCAAAGGTCCAAAATATATTGAAATACTTGCACCATGTCCACCTGGTTGGCGTTTTCCTATGGAAAAAACAGTAGAAATGGGAAAGCTTGCAATAGATACCGGAGCATGGGCATTATATGAATATGAAAACGAAAAAATGACTTTTAACAAGAAAAGTAAATTAATTCTTGAAGGAAAAATAGATAGAAAACCAATTGAAGATTGGATTAGATACCAAGGCAGATTCAAACATCTTTTTAAACCAAAAAAAGATAAAGAAACAATAGAGGCTTTGGAGGAACATACAAATCATATTTGGGAAAGATATAGAAAATTATATCTATAAAAATTGGAGTGGGAATTATATATGGAGGCTATAGCAAATGTTTGCAAAGGAAATGGCAAAACAGAGCCTCCCCCTATTGATACTTTGTGGTTTGGGAGCTATCGTTGCAGGTAGTATTTTAGGTGTAATGAATGCTTCAAATCCTGAGAATAATTTGTTTCTTAGAATTCCAGGATTAATAATAACAATACCTGCTATAATTGCAATGAAAGGAAATATTAGTACCGCTTTTGGTTCAAGATTAGGGTCTGCTTATCATTTAGGAGTTATTGATGCAGATAATATTTGGAATGAAGAACTAAAACAAAATATTCTAGGATCGTTCATTCTAAACTTGTTTATGTCTTTTTTTATAGGTATTCTTTCCTACATAATTTCATTAATATTAGGTTTCTTACCTAACCCTATTGAAATTATCTTAATTGTTTTAATAGCTGGTGTAATATCAGGCTTAATTCTTATTTTTATGACAATTGGTATTATATATCTAGTGTTCAAAAAAGGTTATGATCCAGATAATATAACAGGTCCTGCCCTTTCTACATTTGGAGATATAATTACGATATTATGTATATTTGGAAGTATTATTTTTGTGGGGTGGTTTATGTGATTTATAGTTGGAAAAAAATAGTAAGAAATACTTTTCCAATAATTGTATTAGCCTTATTAGTTGAATTATTTGCTGGATCAATTCTACAAAATAAACAAAATATATTAATTTTATTTCCAATATTTCTAATGTCTATACCTGTTATAAATAGTGTTGGAGGAAATATTGGAAGTGTGTTAGGTGCACGCCTTGCATCTGGTTTACATGTAGGATATATAACAGCTGAAGTAAAAGATAAGAATATGCATGAAAATCTTTTAACTGCAATTTTATTAGGCGTTTTAACATATAGTATTCTTGCGATAATTATTTATTATGTTGGAGTATTTGCTAATCTTAATAAGGGTATTAGCTTGATGGAATTCGTTGGTATATTTGTATCAACAGGTTTTTTGCTTATTTGTGTAATTGCATTAATTAGTATTCTTGCGGCATTTATCTCTTTTAAAAAAGGATTTGATCCAGATGACATGGTAGCACCAGTTGTAACTACTGCCGGAGATTTTTTAGGGATAATATTTCTTTTTATAATGATAAGTACTTTTGGAGTTGTAATATGAAAGATAAAAAAGATACAAAGAAAAGAAGACGCATATTTGGTATACTTCAACGTACACCTAAAGAAAAATGGAAAAAAGAAGAATTTTCCGAGTTAGAATATGAACCAACTAGTGTCAAAGAACTTCTAACAGAAATGAAAGACATATCTGAACTGATTATAGATCTTGCATATTCTGCTGTAATGTTTGACAATGAAGATATCGCTGAAGAAGTAAAATATTTAGATGTACGTATGGATAAACTCAATTATGATATAAGAATGACGGCAATGATGGCAGCAAGAACAAAAGAGGATGCCGAACAGTTAGCAGGAATTCTACAGATTGCTGAAGCAGCAGAAACAATATCTAACACTGCAGATGATATAGTTAAACTTTTAACTAGAGAAAAAACAGGACCTATTCTACCTAAAATATTGAAAAAAGCAGATGAACAATTATTTAGAATTAATGTATCAAAAGGCTCAAATGCATGCAATAAAAAGATAGGTGATTTAAAAGTTGAAACCGAAACAGGTATGAGAATTATTGCAATACGTAGGGGAAATTTATGGATATATAATCCAGATTCAGAAACTGATATAAAATCAGGTGATTGGTTGATAACAAGAGGCACAGATGAAGGCTATAAGGAATTAAAAGAATTTTTACATGGAAAACTGGAGGTGTTAGATTGAAAGAAAAATCAGTAGAAGATATCGTATTAGAAATTAAAGATAAATCAGAACTTATGGTTGATCTGGCTTATTCTTCTCTTTTATATGATAACGAACATATTGCAAAAGAAGTATATGACCTTGAAGATGTTGTTGACATACTTTACCAATCTCTTCAGAAAAAAACACTTAAAAGACTGTCTAATAAAAAACTTAGTGTAAATGATTCTTTAGCACTATTACGTTTAGCAGCAGCAGGAGAACAAATAGCAGATGCCGCACAAGAAATAGCAGATGTTGAATTAAGAGACGTCGAGCTTCACCCGATTTTAAAGATAAGTATCAGAGAATCAGATCAGGTTTTTACAAGAGTAAAAGTAGAACCTAATTCAGTTCTTTGTGGAAAAACACTTGGAAAACTTAAACTTGCAAGTGAAACAGGAATGATGGTGATTGCTATGAGACATGAAAATAAATGGCTATATGGACCAAATAAAAAAACAAAGATAGAAGCAGATGATATATTATTTGCAAAGGGCCCCAAAGATGGAGAAAAACATTTAATAAAGCTTGCAAATGGAGAAACAAAAGAGATATAAATTTTTTAAATTAATCTTGCACCTGAATCGTCAACACTACAAACATAAATTTTTCCAAAACTTGATAATATCTTTGTAAGCGTATCTGTTTTTCCTATTGCAAAAATAGAATTACCAAGCATACACATACTTAGATTACCATATTTTTCACAAGTATCGATTGCATTAAATATTTTTTTTGTTGCAAGGTTTGTTTTTTTTGTAAAAATATTTGAAAGATAAAAAAAGTTTTCGACAGAAGGATTTTTTAAAATTTTTTTAGTACAAAAATTACCATATTCAGATATTTTATTAACATGATTTTTATCTTCTAATATCTTTTTTGTATTTACTTTAGGTCCAATAACACAAAGTACAATGTCATATTTTCCAGGAATATGTTCAATAAAACCCCAAGGTGGAATCCCTGGGGATCTGCGAATTTCAAAACCTCCTAAAAAAGAGGATATAACATCTCCAAGACCTGTTTTTAGGCTAACTTCTGCAAAATGAGATGCACGAAGAGCATCTGAACTATTAAGACCACAGATCTTTGCAGCAGCAAGACAAGTGCTAAGAGCACCAGCACCACTCATCCCAAAACCTTGACCCATGGGAAGATCCAAAGTTGTTTTAACAGCAATATTTAATTTGTTTTCTCCAATCAAATATTTTAAAGCAAGTTTTGTAACTGGTGCAGGAGATTTTTTCCCGTTTATAAAAACTTCTATATTTTGAATGGTAGAATTTATGATAGATACCTTAGATAAAGCACCAAGTGTAATACTTACTCCAGCACCACGTGAACCACTTCTGGATAGATCATTAGAATAATATACTGGCTCAAAAAAACCAGAGATATGACCAGGTGCAAAGGCTTTAGCATTCATAATTAGTTTTCACTCACTTTACTTTATCAAGAATAAAACTTGCTAGATTTTCTTTTTTTCCTTTTTTAGAAAATATTTTTTCTTTTTTATCTATGATCCAAATCTTGTTTTCATCTGATTTAAAACCAGATATTGTATTTGCTATCACAAAATCAAGTTTATTTTCTTTTAACAGTTTAATACTTTTTTCTTTAAGGTTTTTAATTTCATCTTCAACCTTAAAACCTATTATTTTTGATTTTGGTGCATATTTTCTAATTTTGTTTATAATCTTTTCTGTAGGTTTTAATTCAATTGTAAGTTTCTTTTTTTCAGAAGGGATTTTCCCTTTCTTTTTTATTGGTTTGTAATCAGATATTGCAGCACAAACAAAGATATAATCAAAATCTTTTAGATTTTCTTTTTTGATTAAATTTTTAGTATCTTTTATTGAGAAAAAATCAGTTTTTTTAATATATTCTGGAACATTTTTTATTCCTCGACCATACCATAGTTCTACATCGGCCCCTCTAAAAAAAGCAATTTTAGAAAGATTAATCGCGGTTTTTCCTGAACTAATATTAGTTATAATTCTTATGTCATCGATATATTCAGCAGTGGGACCTCCTATAACTAGGATTTTTTTGTTTTTATAATCGTTTTTTCCTATAGTTTTTATAACATTTGAAACAATTTTTTCAATAGAAGGAAGTTTTGCTTTATTTTTTTCAATATTTGGTTCAACAAGTTTTATTTTAATATCTTTTAGTTTTTCAATATTTTTTTGAATTATTTTGTGATCATACATAGATAGATGCATAGCAGGAACAATAATTATTGGTATTTTTGATCCAATTGCTGTTGTTGCAAAAGTTGTAACAGTTGTATCATCTATCCCATGTGCAATTTTTGAAATTGTATTTGCTGTAGCAGGACTTATTAACAAAAGATCTGCTGGTTTTTTTACTCTTCCAAGATAACTCACATGTTCTGTTGCACCTGTTAACTCTACTATTGGTTTATTTCCTGTTGCAAACCATAATGCATCTGGATGAATTATTTTTGTTGCTGATTTTGTCATAACTGGAATTATTTCTGCTCCATGTCTAATTAGTTCTCTTGCAAGTTTTACTGTTTCAACAGCAGCAATGCTTCCTGTTACAGCTAATATTATTGTTTTATTTTTTAGAAAAATACTTTTTGTTTCTTTGATGTCATTTACAGGATGCATTTAAAACCATTAAAAAATAAGGGTGTATAAATTTTTTTATCTTACAACAAGTACTGATACAGTTGCATGACGAACTACCTTATCTGTTACACTTCCTAAAAGAAATCTTCCTTCTTTTCCATATCCTTTGTATCCAAGAACAATTATGTCAGCTTGCATTTTTTTTGCAGTAATTAGTATTTCATCAGCAGGATCTCCATCTTCTACATCGATATCTACTTTTGAAACTTTGTTTTCAAGATCTTTTACAATTTTTGATAATGTATCTTTTGCTTTATCTTTAAAGCTACCTGATTTAACAATTTTACTCAGGTCTATTGTTGGGAGCAACATTCTTGTAAAAGACGATTCAGATAACTCTGCAGGAACTACTGTAAGTAGAGTTATTTCATCATCTGAATTGGAACATTTTAGTACCATTTCGATTGCTTTTTTTGAGGCTTCTGATCCATCATAGGCGACAAGCATTTTCTTCATCTTAATCAGCATACCATAATAAAGAAAGGTTCTAAAAACGTTTCGTATTAAAATTTAGATTTAGTAAATTAAAAATTTTTATTCATTTATTTTCCAATAATCTAATTCATATAGATCTGCTGAAATTCCCTGGCCCCCATTCCATGTTTCTTTTACATAAAATTTTATTCTAATCTTATTTATTTTGAGTGAATAAGTATGTTGATGATGTATTACATTCCAGTCATCTTCATGATCATAATATTTACCATGATATAGATAAACCCATTCCCATTTATTTGAATATTCATTGTATCTATATGCATCTATGCCAACTTTGTCACACCATGATTGATCATACCATGCTTTAAATCTTATTTTTCCTACTTTGGGACAATTCTCAGCTGGGCCGTTATGGAATATAAGTTCAAGTGGTTCAGTCCATACCCATTTGGGAAACATTGAACATTGTTTTGATATAGCACAAGTAGAGGTGTCATCATCATATGATTTATCCTCATTTTCCCAATCTGATTCTGGGTCGTTATGATCTATTGGAGATTTCCAACTACCAGTTACACCACCTGATATTGTTACATCAAAAGAATCTGACCATTCGCTTTCCAAACCGTATTCATCTTTTGCCTTTACTCTAATGGAATATGTCTTTTCGCCGTTATTATACCATATATGACTTCTGCTTTTACTAGTTACCCACCACTCAACAACACCATCATTATTCCAATCCCATCCATATTTTATTTCATCTCCATCTGGATCAGTTGAACTGGTAGAATATGTTAGACTTTGTCCACTTTGTCCAGATGCAGGTCCATCTGGTGTTTGAGGTTTAGTTGGAGGATGGTTTTGACTAGCACCTATCGGCCATAAACGCCTCCATATTCCATCTATTAATATTTCTATTGTACAATCTGATTCTAGGCTTCCTTCTGTATCAATTATATTAAATCCATTACCTTTTTCATAACTACCCCAAGATATATTGAAATCGTATGCTATTATAAAACCAAATATATTTATGATATCTACAATTATAAAATCCCCTGAATTTGTTGTAAGTGAAACAGGCTGTCCATTACTGTCTATATGTATATATCCTCTAGACCATGGAAATTCAGGTATACTCTCTATATCCCACTCTACAAGTAAATACGGACAGTCGAGATCCCAATATATACCCCTAATAATGTCTTTTCCTGCAATCTTTAATAAGAAAAAGTCTATTGAATCTTGTTTCATTTCATATGACGTGAATTCCATTCTAAAACGAGACCAGTTTACCCGATGAAGATCTATTGTCATGCTGCCCCCATTCATTTCAAGTCCACCTATCTCTAGGATATCTAAATCAAAGAGGAAAAACTCTACTTTCACTAAATTAATTTCTAATTTACATGTAGAATATAAGGATAGATAGAAATCTTGTATTAAATTTCCATCGTTTCGACTTGATACATTATTCATTAAAGAAAACGCGAATTCTCCTTCACTAATTTCTAATGTTCCGATTTTTATGTTAAACAACCCAAGTGGATGAGTCCATCTATCAACAAAAGATATAGTTACAGGTTTACTAAAGTACCCTTCCAATCTGAAATTAGTTTCTGAAATATTAAATGGATTGCCGGAGAAACTTAATATAATTTCACCAGCACCTTCTGATGATCTACCCGGGAAATAAACTGGTATATCTGTAAAAGAGAAATTACCAAAACTTGCAGAATGAATATTAAGGGATATATTATCATAACTAAAAGCTCTATTCCATCTTACAGTTATATTTTCGAAATGATCTAGAAAATGATTTATCCATTGTGTTATATTTGTTATATCAGAAGGAAGTTCATCAAATAAATATTTATCAAATAAAATACTAGCATATATTTCTCCATTTGAAATTATATTATTTACTTCTAATGAAGCGTTGATAGATATACTTTGATTTTTTATAGTTCCATCTATATCAAATTCAAAATCTATAGATTGAATCGTCCTATTATGACTACCACCAATTTCGATATAAGGATTTGTTGTATTTGGATTATCTGAGTTTCCTGCATGAAGATAGGCATAATGACCTTTTGACTCAAATGAATTAATTACTAGATGGATATATCCATCTGCGATTTCTGAATCAAAATTTACTTGAATATCAAAAGAAAATGTAAAAACTTGATCTGGATCGCCCATAGAAAGATCAATAAATATGTTATCTAGAATTGTTGAATTTGGTTTGCCAGCTGTTTTTTGTAATGTTATATTAAAATTAAATCTACTCGTCCAATCTATTTCTAATTCGTTTAAAGAAATTTCAAAACCTAAATTCACAGGTGATATCTTTATATTTAAGTTTGAAATATCAATTCCGCCAAAAGAAGGCTGTGTATTAACAAATTGAATTGCTTTAAAGATATCTAAAAAATTACCATTTAAGATATTTGGTCCATTCAGCCAAATTTCAAGATCACAAGAACCATACACGAAGATTTCATCGAAAGCTACATTAAACTGATCTGATTCAATTATAAAAGGTTTATTTGGAGAGCGCCCCCTCAAACTTACCGAAATACCATTTAATAACAAACCTAATTTTATCGTCTGATTTTTTTCAACACTTTCCAAAGGATCTTCTAATTCGAAATATAAACCTCCGTCTCCCTCCCCAGACATTGTTAATTCACCGTCTATTGTAAAATTTCCTAAAGATAGATTTTCAGATGAGATTGTAACTTTTTCAAATTCTGCAAATTCAGCGTTTAAAAAGATTTTTGTATAATTCTCTGTCCATTCATGTGTATTATTATGAACTTTAATTACTGCATTTACAAAACTTCCATATCCGTTGAGTTGTAAATTTTTACATGATCCGGTTAAACCTTTTGATAATTCACCGTTTTCGTCTATATCTTGTATAAGTGAAAAAGAAGCATCTCTTAAACTTATTTTACCATATCCGCTAATTTCTATATTTTTATCAAAAACCAGATTTTTTAAATCAGATATATCGACAGTAATTTTAAAATAGCCTCCAATAGCTATATCAAAATAAAGATCTCCATCAAGATATAAACCTTTTAAATTTTTAAATATTGTATTGTTATAGTCATTAAAAATAACTGTTAAATCTTCAGCAAACATACCAAGAACAAGACCAGTTAATGTTAAGTTTATCTTATTTTTGTTTTTACTAGACCAAGTAATCGATGCACCTGCACCAAGATCTAAACCTAATTTTGTACCAGATGCTGTTATATTATATCCAGAACTGTTTTGATATTTTATATTAAAATCGCTAAGAGTAATATCTAATAATCCACCAAGAGATGCACTTACATAGAATGATAAATTAGCAAAATCAGATATGTTAGATCCAAATAACATAAAATTGACTGCCCCTCCACCCGATACATCAATATCTAATTTTCCTTTAGCAGTTAATATCACATCGGGGGTAATAATAGTAAGTGGATCAGATATTTCTCCAACTAATCCAATATTAAGTCCAACATAAGTTAGTGATCCTAATATCGTAAAATTACCTTCTTTAAAAATAAGAGAGCCAAATCCTTCTGCTTCTAAACCAAGACTAACAGTTACACTAATTAGTTTTTTGTTTTCTGTTTCAGCTACAATTTTTAAACCAAGGAATAAATATGAACCTTCACCAACTTCTAACTCGACTAATGCTTCTTCTAATCCATTTAAAGATAAAGAATTATTGAAATTTATATTAACACCTAAATCTCCTGCAAGTGATAAATCAAAATTTCCAGAAATGCTAACATTTCTAAAATTTATTAAAGATTTATTTGTTTCATTTGTTTTAGGAAGTACCAAAGCCACAGAAAATGCTAAATTTTTAACATCAACTTTTTCAATAGAAGCATCTATATCTAATTGTGCTGTTAAATTATTTTTAGTTTTATTATCATAAGTTTCTGGTTTGTTATTTTTTGACATATTCAAAGTCAAATTATTTGCAAGAAATGTAACACTACCACTTCCAACTACTGAAAATTCATCTAATGAAAGTAAAATATCTTTGATTTTAGTTCCATTTGCTTCGAATTCTTTAGTAATTTTAATATATAAATCAGAAATTTTTATATCTAAACTACCAGCGCCACCACCTGAGACATTAAACAGATAGGTTCCATTTACTAAATCCCACCATATATCTAATGTTACATTATCTAAACCTACAAAAAATGAACCTCCTATAGAAAAATTAGTCCCATCTTCTAATTGCCATGTCATTCCGGGAACACCTATATCTTCATCAATGAAAAGTCGGGCATGTCCTGGTTCAACAATAATTGAAACTTTTCCTCCAGCAAGTTGTCTCCATGTCCCATTAAAGTAAATCCATATATCACCGCCTTCAGCATATAAATATCCAGTGTTACTTATACGAGTTTCATTAGATGTATTATTTTTAAATTTGATTATTTTAAATTGATCTGCTTTAAAAGTTGCATTGTTAAAAATACGAACGCCGATATCACTTTTGACTTTTGGTAGAGAGATACCCAGCTTCTTCTTTAATAATTCAATCAAAGCATTAATAAAATCTGATTCAACCCATATCTCTAGATCAGGTATACTAGATGTTTCATTATCGGTATCAACTAGAACATATGTTTCTGTATAATTTCCATTAACTAAATCACTTTGATTGTTAACTCCATTATTAATATCCAAAAGAAGTTTATCAAATGATCCTTCAAATGAAATTAAACCATACGCGACATCTAGAAAACCTGCACCAATATCCACATTTTTAAAAATTGATGCAGTTTTATTTATTTTTAGTTTAAATCCTGAAAAGAAATCAAGATATAAATCAAAAACACCTTCACTCATAGAAAGATTTTCAATAAAGAATGATAGATAAGATTCGTTATATTCACCAAATGAAATATTAATATTTAGGTATTGTTTTATTAATTCTGATATAGCACCAAGCGTCAAACCTGATAAATTTACCCTAAGGATATTCATTTTTAGTATATTATCTACTGTTTTTGAAAATTTATTATTAATACAAATATTATAAGCACCATTTAAGATATTGGCAAGTATATTAGGTATCGAAAGGTTTTTTATAAGATCGGATAAGGGTAAGGTAAGTGAAAGATTTATAAGAGAAATTCCATTTTTAATACTTAAATTCTCAATTTTTAGACTCGCATTTTCAAGAAATCCAAGAATCATTCCAAAAGTACCAGGAATAAGCCTAACGAAGGATCCATTGATCCTACCTATTTCAAAAATATTTAGATTAAAATTACCGTCTTCTGCATATATACCTATTAATGTTGTATTTATACTTGATAAGTTTAAATCTAGCTTATTTTGATTTAACTCTTCATATGTTATTATTTCAAATAAGGAAATATAAGCTGTACCTACTGTTTCAGAGTCAATTGTAAAATTGTATATATTCAAAACACCTGTTAATAAAGAACTTATATGTATATGAAATTTAGAATCAGTTGTTCCTATTTTGATAATCGGACCTTCAACTTTTGTCTTATCTATATCCGATGAATTAAAATCAAACTCCACTAAGCCACTAATCATAAGATTATCAGAAATAAAACTAAAATTAATTTGATTAATAATAAGCATGATGCTTAGATTTTCTATAGAAAGATTAAATCCAGCAGATACATCTGTATACAAATTTGAAAGATTATAATCCACCCATCCAAGATTTAATAATGCAGAAAATCTGCTTTCCATTTTTATATTTTCCATAGTAATGTTAAGTATCAAATTTTTACTTTTTTCAACAAGATCATCTGTTGAAAAACTAAAACCAATGTGTTCAAAAGAAGAACCAGCTCCTTTTAAATCTAAAGATAAGTTACCACTTTTTTGTGATGCATTTTTAAGTACTAAACTACCATTAAAACTTGGGATATTAATATCAAGTATATCTGCAAACCAGATGTGAAAATCTTTTAGAGCTAAAAGAGCTGCGCCTTTTACATTAAAAACACGTGTTTCATTTCCATCAATAATTTCTGTATGCCAGGAAATGTTTAGTGATCCTTTATAACTTTTAAGAGATATGAGACCATATACTCCACCTTTTTTGCCGTTACGCTCAAAAGTTCCATCTATGAGAAAAGCTGCTGCACCATATAGTTTGATATATCCCCATGAGAAATTATCTCCAAAATCAAATTCGATAGTTCCATTCAGTAAGAACTCATAGCAAAATGATCTATTTCCAGAAATATCTATATCACCAGGAGTTATTTTTAAATCATTATATTGAATAACCGGATTTGAAATTTTTATACCGCGTATTACATTTAGACATACCCGTGCATAAACATTAGCAGATTTTATTTTAAGCGAGATGTTAAAACTCATTTTACTTACTTTTTCTTTATATTTAGGACCAATCAAACAACTGTCAATATCAACTTTTAGTATCCCGCCAATTATTGAAGAATTAGCTTTCAAATGTAGATTTTTTATCTCTAGTTTCTTTCCAGATATATATGTCTCCAGCCCACCTTCCCCATCAATTATTTTATCATAGAATAGTCTAAAGGGGCTTTCAGTAAATCTTTTAATGTCCATAGAGCCTGTAAATGTACTACCATTCATTCCGTTAACATCTATATAAAGAGATAAATTAGAGTTGCTTCTATCTATTTCTAAATATCCATTTTTCATATCTAAATCTAGATTAAAATCGAGAGTTTCATGTGAATTGATTATGAAATCAAGATCTTTTATTCCTGAATTAGGTAGAGATAGATGACTACCTAGTTTTATGCCTTCTCCTTCTGAATATAAACTTAGTTTTAGTTCTACTGGAGGAAATAAATCTCTACTCCATGAAATTCTTGCTTTTTTGGGAAATTCAGCAAAAAATAGTTTATTTTTTGGGTTTTTTATATCATCACATATCCCAATTTCTTCTATTGGATCTTCAAAACTATCAAATTCTACATATCCATTTTTTCCATGTTTTAGTGTTAAAAGCAGATGTTTTGGTACACCTAGACAATAAAGATATGTATAAGTGTCATTTTTCATATACGAAAAATAAATATCAATTATTGATTTGGTAAAAGATGCTTTTTCAAATTCAAAATTTGGTTCATCTGATTTTTTGTTTCCACCTATTTTAATTGCTGTGTTTGTTGCAGGGTTGAATACTACTCTATATTTTTCTTCAGAAAATATATTTTCATCTTTAAACTGTGTTGAACTAAATAATAGTACTATTTTTGATTCTCGAGTGATACCTCCAGGTCTAATTGATAATTTGTGTTCCATTTTTTTGTGTGGTTTTAAAAGATTTGGTAAAATTTTGTATGTTACAACACATCTGTTTGGTATTTGTTCGTCTTTTGGTGATTCATAACCAAAACGAATTCGATTACCTGAGATGTTTTTTAATAGACCTAAACTTGGGAAATAAAATTCTAAAAATGCATCAAATGAGGCGTTTTCATCAGGAAAATCTTTTAATTTTCTAATTATCAGTCTTACATTTATTGCAAGTGAAAAAGATCTTAAATCAAAAGAGGGGTATATTATATATCTTACAGATATGTCTTCTTTTGCGTCATCATTTACATCTATTTTTACGGTTCTGAAAAATTTAATTTCTGTACTGTTTTCATTTCCATTATAATTTGTGTAGAATCTAAAACTTGTGTTTGATTTTGAGTTTGTTAAAAGAAAGTTTGTAAATGTTGGTATGGATTCTGTTAGATTTTTAATATTTATTTTGTCTTTGTATGTAGATAGTGTTTCTTTCATATCTGATAGTTTTGATTTTGTTGATTTTAGAGCGTCATCTATTTTATCTTTAGCACTATCCATTAGATTTGATCTTTCTTCATCTGAAGAATTATTTTTTTCAAATATTGATTCTGAGGCATATATTGAGGATAGACCTGTCGTTAACATAAGAAAAATAAAGATTACAGCAAATATCTGACGGATAAAAATAAATCTATATTTTGCTTTTTTCATGATACGCCTCATACAATGTTGCTTTTCCCATTTATTATTATATATTACATATTATAAAAAGTTTTTTATAATATTTATGGAAGGGCAGTCAATTTTAAAATAAAAAAATTATCATCTACATAGATAAGAAATAAAATCAGAAAGAAGCATTCCTTCATTCCATCTCATAACAAAGTTTTTATTTTTACTTTTTTTAATCTTAGGAAGGCGTCTATACACAACACTATTGCGACCTTCAAGACCATTGATTTCCAAAGTAAAAATTCTCCAAGAATCCCCTCTAAAACCCTTGTTTCTAAATGCATAAATCGGAAGAGATTTTGTTTTCTCGCAAACCTTTTGCATTACCTCTGCTTGTTTCTGAGGTTTACCACCCATACTACTAAAATGAAGAGTATCGCTAATACTAGTTTTAACTTCGGTTAGAAAAGATATATCACCCCTTGTTGCAACAAGATCAATACCAAGTGAACCAGCTGCTCTTACAACTATAAAAGGTTTTTTTTGAATCTTAAAATAGTTATCCCTTTCAATTAACGAACATGTTTTTGTAACCTTATTAAGAATTTTATCTTTTCCTTCGAGAATGCCTTTTAATTCTCTTTCATACTGACCTGTGCTCATTATGCAAAAAATAAAATACAAAGAAAGGTTTTAATGTTTGGGGGTCCAAAGTAAACTAAAAAAATAAAGAGGGTGAATATAATGGATAAAGAAGTAATAGTAAAAGAAGCAATGAAAACAAACCTTGCAATAGTAGAACCAGATACAAGTGTTCTTGATGCAGCAAAAATAATGAAAAAAAGAAAAATAGGAAATGTAATAGTTGTAAAAAACAATCAACCCGTAGGAATACTTACAGAAAGTGATATTTTAAGAAAAGTAGTAGCAGATAAAAAAAATCCAGAAAAAGTTTTAGTAAAAGATGTAATGAGCACGCCAGTAATTGTAACTGATCCCTATGTTACTCTTGAAAAAGCAATGAATACAATGGGAAAATGTAATGTTAGAAGACTCCCTGTCATCGAAAATGACAAACTAATAGGAATAATAACACAGAAAGACATATCATTGATATCTCCTATATTACATGAAATATCAAGAGAATGGTATGACATAAAAACAAGAGATGAATCATACTATAGAAAACAGGTTTTTTCAGGTAAATGCGAAGACTGTGGAACACTTTCAGCAAATCTAAAAAACGTTGATGGAAGACTTCTCTGCGATGATTGTATAGATGCACTTGAATATGAATAAAATTTTTTAAAAAATTCCAGGAGGAAAAGAGATTTGAAAGTTAAAGAAATAATGACAAAAGATGTAATAGCTGTAGATAAAGATGTAGATCTTAGATATGTATTAAAACTCATGAAAAAAAATGATATAACAAAGATCCCGGTACTTGAAGAAAAAGAATTAGTCGGACTAATCACAGATAATATAATATCATACAAACTAGGATCTATAAGAAAAAAAGGAGTACCCCCTTCAAGGCTTCATGCATCAAGTGTAACAGATAAAAATATAGAATGTATCGATGAGGAAACAGATATTAAAGATATATTAAAAAAAGTAGGAAAACCAGGCCCTACTATGTTATGTATAACAAAAGATAAAAAATTACAAGGTGTTATAACTAAAGCAGATTTTTTACCCATTGTAAATAGTAAAAAACAGTTAAAAGATATAATGAAAAAAAATATTTTTACTGTATCACCAGATGATAGAGTAATTCATGCAAGAAGACTTATGATAGATAATGATATAGCGCGTTTACCTGTTGTTGATAAAGGAAAGTTAGTAGGTATAATTTCAGATACTGAAATAGCGTTTTCACTTGCAGATATAAAAAGAAATTTTCCTTTGGGAAAACAAAAACATCGGCTAGAAAAATTATTTGTCAAAGATGCTATGAAAACACCAGTGATATACACAAAACAAAATAAAACAGCAGAACAAACAGCAGAAATAATGATAAAAGAGAATGTGGGAGCACTACCCGTTATTGAAAATGAAAAACTTGTAGGAATAGTTAGTAGAACAGATCTTTTACATACTATTTCAAGCTAAAACATATTTAAAGAAAAACGTGTTATCAAATAATGTCATGAATTATCATATTGCAACTGATGATCAGATAAAAAAGGTTTTAAAAACTATTTTGAAGAATAATAGAACTATTAATACACAGTATAAACTTAAAAAACTTGTTGAAAAAAAACTTGATACAAAAAAGAAAAAATATGGAATAACTCCTTCTAGAATCAGAAATATAGCTATAAATAGTGATTTTGTAAAACTTGAAATTCATTCAAGAGAAGGCGATCCTAAAAAGACTATGAATAGATGTCCTGTTTGCAATAGCAACCTAGGTAAAGTTAAAAATAAAACTATTTGGGGAGGTAAAGTTACAATTGAATTTCAATGCAAAAATTGTGGATATTGGACAGGTAAAAAGAAACGTATTCCTACTAGATATGTATTTCATTATAAAAAATAATTTAATTGTATCCGCCGATTTTTAAACTCGGGTCTCCTATTAGTAGCCATTGTTCTACATTTTTTGCAATAAGAGCATCCCCATAGGGTGAATTATCACTCCAGTTTATTGTAAAATTATCTAAAAAATGTGTTATTGTATTACCCCAACATTCTCCAAGAATTTTTGAATTGCTTTTTTGATATTCTTCAAAGAAATGAATATCTAGCCATTCGCATCCTCCTCTTTTTGTATCAACATCTGAGGATTCATAACTGTATCCTGTTGATGCGATTGTTGCTATACTTCCACCATAAGGATTTCTAACTAAATTCCATCCCCAACATCTAGGAACATATCCTTGCATAGGTAATAAACCAAATAAATTATAGTAAACTAAAAAACTGTTTTTAAGACTGACATTAAACATATTGTTAAAGCATCCACTTGCAGATAAAACCACTGGAAGCTTATTTTTATTAAAAAGAAAAATCATATGTCGTAATTTAAAATGACCGATCCATGTATCTATATCATTTGGCGGATGAGTCCCCCATAAATTAGCTCCTCCATGACCTGAGAAAAATACAAATCCACAGCCTCTATTAAATTCTTTTACTATATTTAACCAGTTTAAATTTTCAAGGGTACTCCAGATTTTAACTGGTTCAAAATCAGTCATTATGTCTATTGCCTGCTGAGTATAGTTTTCTCCATCAATATAATCTGTTTTTTCAGGATAGGTATCACCTGCAATAACAAGCAATTTTTTAAACCAGGAATCATCAAAATCGTTTGTTTCATAGTCTATAATTTTTTTTACAACAACTTTTACATCAAGTTTATTTCTGCAAGGTAATCGTCCAACATATACATCTGGATACAAATCAGGTATATCCTCTGCTGACTTATTTTTCTTCCATTCTCCAAATATTCTATCATTATCGTCATCCCAGCTACTAAAATTTCCATTTTTATCATAGATATCTGCAAAATATAAATCTGATAAGAAATCTCCTTCAGGAAATATTTCATGTCCTTTGTAATCTCGTATAATATTTGTGTATCTTACTGGTATCCACCATGTCTCTGTTTTTGATTGATCTTTTCTTCCACCTATGAATAAAACATATTTTATATCCCAATTTTCTTTAGCATCTTTTATAAAATATTTTATTTTTTCAGCTTTATCTTTTCCTCTCAAAAAGATTTGATTGTAAATATTTTCTACAGTTGCTTCTTTTGTTTTTATACCATATTTATTTTTATGTTCGATTAAAGGTTTTACATGCTCTGAAAACTCGTATGGGGTTATAATGAGAAGATCGTATTCATCTTTTTGATGTTTTGAATAATCATCTTTTTTATTATTCGAAATTGTTATACTTTTGCCATATATTATACCAATTGAGACATTTGATGTTAAAAGCAGGGTAATAAATAATAACAAGCATAATTTTTTTATATTTTTCATGGAAGGGTTAGTACAGGTTTTTTGTTATTTAAATTTTATTATATAGTTTTTATATAGATTTTTTATTTAATTTAGATATGATAAAATATTTTTGGACAGTATGTATTTTTAATCCGAAGATACAAAAACAGATATTTACAAAATGTCTTTTTGAAAGAAAAATATATCATTTTTGTTGCATAAATTATTTTTATTGAGATTTGGTCTAATACGATATGTTTATATAACAGTTTTTACATTATTTTTGTTGCAAAAACTGGGTTGAGATGGGATGAAGATAGACCGTAGATTAATGTTAATAGTAGTAATACTTGTAGTTTTAAGTATGACTATGGCAACACAATATGCTACAACCAAAATTGGTTATTCTTATGGAATTGTTCACCCAAGCGATGCGTCTGTTAGATATATTGGATCTGATAATTCTTCTACAGGAGATGGAGGAAGAGTGCTACGTATTGATGGGAGTAATGGTACAACTGCTGTCTTAAAATTAGATTTTGGAAATTTTTCATTGGATTATGTAAATAAAACATTTACTGCTGCTTTTGGTATTGTTAATGAAGAGCCTTTCGCGGTAAATATCACTCATATAAATGTTACTTCTACAACAGATGACATATTGCAGATATGGCTTCATGGAAATAGAGATGAAAAAATAGAAAATGATCCTACAAGTGTTTTTATGTGGGATAAAAGTGCGACTGTTAATGAATCAACAACTACAGCATGGACACTTGCTAGAGGAGATAGTGATTCTAGTACCATAAGATATAACGTCTCTGATGTAGCTACTGAAAAATCAACACCGTGGGATTCCAGCAAAAGTGTAAGATACTCAATTGATGACAGTGATACAGCATATGGTATTGGTATGAATGGAAGAACAACTAGTAATGCATCAGATTTTGTATGGGTGCAAGTTTCACTCAGATTAAGTGATGCTACAAATAGTGATACTGGTACAATATATATACATCTTGAAGCAGATACACAATATGGTGAAGATTAAAAAAATTCTATCTAGTGTAATAGTATTTGTTAATCTGAAGTTAGAATGTTCTTTCTTTAATTACTTATTAATTGATAGTTTAAAAATGAAAAACAATAAGAAAACGCCATAATACATTATATTCTTAATACATTATATTCTTTAGATTTTCTTACACTAGAAAACAAAGCAAAAGAATTCTACAAACAAATAAAAACAATAATAGATAATGAATAAAAATTACAAAATTTATTTCTTCTATCTTCAAAAAAAATGAAAACTTGAGTATGTTTTATCAATTGATTATGAAATCAATATTATAGAAAAAAATACTTTGACTGATGTATATTTAGGAAACTGATTATCAATATATTTTATATATCTCATTCAAACACAATGTATATATATTTTAGTATATATACCCATAACTACAGGATGGGTAGATGCCTCTAATAAGAAAAACTAGAAATTCTGGCAGTAGCATTGTTATTAATATTCCTAGTCAAATTGTAGAAGCATATGATATTGCAACTGGTGATTTTTTAGAAATTATTCCTCTTAAAAATGAAATTAAAATAAGAAAAATAAACAATGGAAATAAAGGGAGGGATAGACAGTGAAGAAAAAACTTGCAGTTATAGCAGTACTATGTACAGTTGCATTAATTCTTGGCGGTCTTAACTCTTCTATGTTATATGGTACACAATACATGGATGCAAAAAAGGGTTATTCTTATACTCTTTCCTCTGCTATAGAATGGTGGGATTGCAATTGGTCTTACAGTAAAAAAATAACAATAGATCATACAAAAGTACAATCGGATCAAACAGATTTTTCTGTTCTCATTCATCGTGACTCGGATTCAGATGTAGCATCAAATACACAATCAGATGGAGGAGATTTAGCTTTTGTAAATAAATATAATACCACACAATACAAACATGAAATAGAAAAATATGATAGTTCCACTGGAGAACTTGATGTATGGGTGAAAGTATCAAGTCTTTCATCAACTGAAGATACTATTCTATATATGTATTATGGAAATCCCACTTGTGATAATCAACAAAATATCACTGGGACATGGAATAATAATTATAAAATGGTTCAACACTTAAATGAAAGTTCTGGAACGCTTTATGATTCAACATCAAATGATAACGATGGCACAAACAATGGTGCAGAAAATACTTCTTCATCAAAGATTGATGGAGGATATGACTTTGATGGAACTGACAACATCACAGTATCTCATTCAGATAGCATTAACATAACAAACTCTATCACACTTGAAGGATGGGTTAAAGATCCTCCTTGGTTTTCAAAGTTTTTTAAACCAAAAGTTGAAATCGTTGATAAAAAAGAGGAGTATCTTAACGCAATTGCGGGTAAAGAATTCACTATAAAGCGGACTATTTCTTCTAATAAAAAAACAAATGTTGTTTTTGCAGCAGTATATACACAGGGTGTAGAAATAAAAGATATCACTGTTGATAACAGTTCAGTTTTTGAAAAAAGTTATAATAGAAATGATTTAAACTGTATCTCAGCAGAAAGACTTGAAAACATAATACAAAACTTACCTGATAAAATAAAAGAACTAAAGCATGTAGCAATAACAAAACCCTTTATCTTGGATTTTGAAGAAACAGTTCAAATAAACGCAGTAAAACAAAATGATGAAGGCGAAAGAATCAGCTACATTCTTTTATCTGAAGATGGAATTTATGATTATGAGACAACTACTCATTTATCATCAAGGATATGTGAACTGATAATAAATCGTTTTCCAGAAAATATTTCAAAGATATTATTAGACATATTTTGTAAAGATTCAAACATAGATATTACAATTAGAACTATTAAAGAAAATATTAAAATTAGAGAACTATCTGAAGAAAAAAATGGAGTTTTTTCAAAAACATGTATCATAAGCTCACCACAGCATCATACAGATGTTATTGTTAATGCTAGTATTCCTGAGGTACGTTATAAATCACAGGTTGATTTAAAAATTTTATCTGAAAAAACTGGTGTTTCTGTTGATGATTTTAAAATATTTGATACTAACCATAATGGTCTATTTGATACAGTTGAATGGATTGTACCAGGTCTTTCAGAAAAAAAATATCTGCTTTTTGTTGATTTAAATAAAGTTAGTTTTAAGGATTATTCAAGTGATATAATAGATAATTATGATGGTACGTATACTAGGGTTGTTACTTCTGGTGTAAAAAATTATTATGATAAAAAAAGTGAAAGTTTCAAACCAGTAGATATAAAAATTAATAAAAATAGTTTTAATGTTTTTGAAAATACTAAAAATAATTTTAAAACATTTTTTACTCAAAAACTTGGTAAAGATTTTTTGACATATGTAATTGATGATTCCAGTATATCTTATACTCTTTCTAATAGTACTAGTTATACTAGTTTTGATAGTAATGCAACAGCAAAAATATATGCTAATACTTTAACATATGAAAATCTATATGACGATGTTGATTTAAAATATACAATAAATTCTGGGGTACTTTTAGAAGAGTTTATTTTAAAAAATAAGAGTGCAACTGATGTTATTGTCAACTATAATGAATCTGTTCTTGGTAAAAAATTTGAGCTCGAAAATGTGTTTTTTGAAAAAAACGTTGATGGCAGTATTAGTTTTAAAAAAATAAATACAAATCAGGTTTTATGGAAGATACCTCCTCCTGTTATGTATGAACTTGATAATCCTTTAGAGAGATCCTATGGAGTTTATTATGATATACAAAAAAATGATGATAATAGTTTTTTTATTTCAAAGGTTATCACAGATGAGGGAAAAGACTGGTTAAAAAACAAGAGTCGAGTTTATCCGTTGGTTATAGATGATACTCATATTTATATACTTGATGGCGAAGTTAATAGAGCATGGGAGGGAACTGATAGTGATGGAAGTTTCAATGATGATGATGCAGAGTTTTTAAAGGCGGATTATGAATGTATTGCAAACGATGATAGGAATTATGTTTATGACTTTTCAGATGCTATTGGTGATAACGGGGAATTTCAATATCATCGGTTTAATTTTACAATAGAAGAAGAAGCAGATAATGTTACTCAGATTGATTTTACTTGGAAAGGATATGGCGGTTCTACTGATGGAGTTACAAGTAAATATAGATATAGTTTCTGGACAGAAAATGAGACGAGCACTGGTTATGTAGAAAGGGATAGTGGTACAAGCAGCAGCAAAGATACTCTAACTCATTTGATCTCTGGCGCAGAAAATATTGGAACAGTTCTTAAGGACGGCGATATTCTTTGTGCTGCACAATCAGATTATCCTGTGAATGCTGGAAGTCGTGTGGGTAGTTTTTTATACTCATATTATGTTGAAGTAAATATAACTTATACTGTTGATTTTGCAGGTGGAGATGGAAGTGAAGAAAACCCATATCAAATAACACATATAGA
>CAYZTD010000006.1:120746-156260 GCA_964481275.1 uncultured Thermoplasmatales archaeon | reverse complement strand
TTTTTTTTGGTATTTAAACCCAATGTGTTAAAATGTTTGTTTTGTTATTTTTACACTATGCCTTTTGATTTCTATGATATTTCCTCTTTTTCTCCTTATTTTAAACAAAGCTAGACATGGTAAAAGATTAAATAACACCCCTTATATTGTGATAAAAAATCAAAAATACTCATATATATAATTTGAGGATGATTTAAAATACCATAAACTATAGAGGTTAAAAATGAAAAAAGAAAAACAAATCCATCATCTTTCTTTAATGCATTTCAATGAAAACCCAAATGTTGGTGTTTTTTGTAGAACTAATAATAAAATAGCATTTATCCAAAAAGGACTTACTAAAAAAGTAAAAAAAGAAGTAACGTCTGTATTAGATATAGATCTAGTTGAAATAAGTATATCTGATTCTTCTATTGTTGGTAGTCTATTATCTATTAATAGTTCTGGTGCTGTTGTATGTGATCTTATAGATGAAATGTCATACAATATAATAAAAGACAAAGGTTTTGATATTTGTGTTATACCTGATAAGTATAATGCTGCTGGAAATGATATTCTAGTAAATGATTATGGTTGTCTTGTTCATCCTGAGTTTAGTGATAAATCTATAAAGGAGATATGTGATACTTTTAATGTTCCAGTTCATAGGGGTACTATTGGAGGTCTAAAAACTGTTGGTATGGCTGCTTTTGTTACAAACAAAGGTCTTTTATGTCATCCAAAAGCTAGTGATGAAGAAAAAAAACTACTTGAAAAAATATTTGATGTTCCTGTTATGATTGGTACTGTAAATCATGGGTCTCCAGTTATTGGCAGTGGTCTTGTTGCAAATAGTAAAGGCGCTATTATTGGTAATCTTACTACTGGTATAGAGATGGGTAGAATTGAAGAAGCTTTAGGCTTTCTATAATATTTAATAGTTTTTATATAAAAATAACAAAAAATATATAAAGTAGAACTTATATATATAATATTACAAAAATAATATTAAATGTGATAAATATGGTAAAAGAGGTTAATAGAAAACTCAGTTCAAAAGATAAAAAGGTTATCGATGTATTTGTAGATCTTGGTATGCCTCGAAATCTTGCTAAGACTCTTATTTATATTTCTGAAGCAGAGGAATGTCGCTCTGCAGAAATAGAAAGAAATGCAAACCTCAGACAACCTGAAGTAAGCGTTGCAATGCAAGAACTTCAGAGAAGAGGCTGGGTTAAAAAAAGAGATCTTAAAAAGAAAGGTAAAGGCCGTCCGGTACATATCTATAAACTAAGATCATCTATAGATAACATTGTAGAAGATTTTGAAAAACAAAAATTAAAAGAGATAAACAGCGTAAAAAAAGATCTTTCTGACCTAAAAAATCTTATTGAAGAATAAACTTTTTTATCCTTCAACATTTTATTCATTTTCTCCATAAAAGATTTTATATAACTAAAAAATGTTTACTTTTTTTAAGATACATCTGGATGGATGCACTAAATGGACAGATACAAATTAATTGCATTAGTAATAATTATAATCTATATAACCTCTTTAGCATTTTCAGTATATTCAGTTAAAACAGAAAGACAGATACAATTAGAAGAAAACAAAGATGAATATAAAACACAAGGAGACATTATTGTCGAATTCTTTACTAGTAGCGGATACTGCGGATCTTGTGAAAAAGTAAAACCCATTGTAAATGCTATCGAAGAATACTATTCCTATAAAGAAAATATAACGATAAAAACATATCCTATAGATGATACAACATATAAAGAAAACCTTGAGAAATGGAGAAATTATGGATTCCAAACTTTTCCTTCAGTTGTTGTAAAAAATACATCAAAATGTTATCTAAAAGATTGCTCTCAAAATATAACTCTTTTAGATACAGATGAAACATATAACTTTTTATACCTAAATTATACAAACTTAAACAACACAGTATACGACCATCTAACTGGTAATTATTCTAAAGAAAATACAGAGCCTAAAACTAATGCCAAAGTTGATACACCTTTTGGAAAGATAGATTATTCAGAATTATCCCTACCATTGATTACTCTTATACTAGGAGCAGCAGATAGTATAAATCCCTGCTCATTTTTTATTATGTTATTTTTACTAAGTATACTTCTATATACTAATTCAAGAAAAAAAATTATAATAGTTGGAAGTATCTTCATATTTTTTTCAGCTTTTATCTATTTTTTAATAATGTTTGTAATCTTTAATACAGCAATAATAATAGAACAACAGATAATAATAACAATTATAGCAGGATTAATAGCAGTAATCTTTGGAATGCTAAATATAAAAGATTTTTTTACATTCAAAAAAGGACCATCTGCAAGTATCCCTAAAAAACAAAAATCAAAACTCTATAAACAAATGAGAAAAATAGTAAAATTAACATCAATTCCTTCAGTAATTATTGCGACAATAATTCTAGCGATAAGTGCAAATATGGTAGAACTCTTGTGTTCACTAAGCCTTCCTTTAGTATATGCCGGAACCATACTTCCAGCATTCGGGCTAGATACAGCTCAAAGCAATCTCTATCTTATTTTTTATAATATTGTCTATATAATACCTCTAATAATAATTGTTTCAATTGTTGTCTATACACTTGGAAGATGGAAACTAACTGAATTTCAGGGAAGAATTTTAAAACTATTCTCAGGTATCATGATACTATCACTTGGTGAAATACTTTTAATTGAGCCAAATATGCTTGAAAGTATTATAGTACCCTTAGTTATACTAGCATCATCCTTTGTATTAACCTTGATAACAAGCTTTTTATGGGAAAAAAATGAAAATAAAACTGTTATAAATAACTAGAATCATTTCTAATCTATTTATATAAAAGATATAAAGTAACTTTTATAAGTAGTAATTCTTTGACTCCTTAATATCACATCTTTGAGGTAAATATACAAATGGCTAACTATGACCAAAAAAAACTAGAAAAAAAATGGCAAGAAACCTGGAAAAAAGAAAAAATATATCACTTTGACTTTGAAAGTAAAAAAAAGCCATATAGTATTGATGTACCCCCAAGATATGCATCAGGTCCATTACATGCCGGACATGCGGTACACTACACACATATTGATTTTGCAGCACGCTACAAAAGAATGAAAGGATACAATGTTTTTTTCCCATTATGTTTTGATGTAAACGGTATACCAATAGAGGAAAGAGTAGAAAGAAATTTGAATATCACTAGAAAAGACATAGATAGACACAAATTTACAAAACTATGCAGTGAATTTGCAAATAAAAATATAGATATCATGACAGAACAATTCAGAATACTTGGAGAAAGTATGGATCCAAGTATCTACTATCAAACAGATGCAAAATACTACAGAAGAATTACACAAATATCATTTATCGAACTATTTGAAAAAGATTTAATCTATAAAGGAAAATTTCCAGTAAACTGGTGTCCAAGATGCATGACAGCGATGGCAGATGCAGAAGTAACATACTCTGATAGAAAAACAAAACTAAATACAATTAAATTTTATTTTAAAGAAAAACCATCTAAAAATATATTAAAATATCATTCAATAGGTGAAGACAAAAAAGGAATATATATAAAAATTGCAACAACAAGACCTGAAATGCTTCCCTCTTGTCAAATAGTTGCAGTACATCCAACAGATGAAAGAGCACCATGGCTTGTAGATAAAGAATTAATTGTTCCAATTTTTGAAAAAAAAGTAAAAATCGTAGAAGACGATGCAGTAGATCCAGATTTTGGAACAGGCGTGGTAATGATCTGTACAGTGGGAGACAAAGAAGATCTAAACTGGGTTTTCAAATATAATCTACCAATTGAGATGAGTATCGATGAAGAAGGAAAAATGACAGAAATCTGTGGAAAATACAAAAAAATGAAAATAAAACAAGCAAGACAAGCAATAATAGATGATCTAAAAAAAGAAAAAATACTGTTAAAACAAGATGATCTCGAACAAAGCGTTGGTGTATGCTGGAGATGTAAAACACCAGTTGAATTTATAAATGCAGAACAATGGTTTCTAAAGACAACTGATTTTAAAAAACTAGTACTTGAAAAAAGCGATGAGATGAACTGGTATCCAGAATTCATGAAGATAAGACTAGAAGAATGGGTAAACAGTCTTGAATGGGACTGGGTGATAAGTAGACAGCGTTATTTTGCAACACCAATTCCGTTATGGGAATGTAAAAAATGCGGTAAAGTAGTACTTGCAAAAAAAGAAGACTGCTATGTTGATCCAACAATAGATAAACCACCAGTTGAAAAATGTCCTAAATGTGGTGGAGAACTAGTAGGTTGCGAGGATGTTTTTGACACATGGATGGATTCAAGTGTATCACCTCTTTATAACACATTTTGGAATAGAGATCAAGATAAATTCAAAAAGCTATATCCTATGAGCCTTCGACCGCAGGCACATGACATAATACGTACATGGGCATTCTATACGATACTTAGATGTACACTTTTAACAGATGAAAAACCATTTGAAAATATGATGATGGGTGGATTTATCCTATCTGAAGATGGAACACCTATGCATGCAAGCCTTGGAAATGTAATTGATCCACTTAAAATAATTAAAAAATATGGGACAGATGCATTCCGATGTTATGCGGCAAGCTGTGCGCTAGGTGAAGACAATCCATTCAGAACAAAAGATGTAATACGTGGAATAAAACTACTTAGAAAAATATGGAATGTACAACAATTTATAATAAACACAATTGGAAACAAAAAACCTCAAAAAACAGATCTAATAGATATAGATAAATGGATTCTTACAAAATATAGTAAACTTATAAAAAAATCTAGAAAACAAATGGATGAATTTGATTACAGCCAGACAATGAAAGATGTTGAATACTTCTTATGGCATGAACTAGCAGATCACTATATAGAAATGATAAAAACAAGCATATATGAAAATAAAAATACAGAAAGTATCAAATATACACTTTACCAGCTTGGTCTTGGGACACTAAAATTATTTTCACCTTTTTTCCCACATATCACAGAAGAAATTTACTATAATTTTTATAAAAAATTTGAAGAAAATAAAAGCATACATCTCTCTTTATGGCCTGAGGAGATAATTTTAGATGAAAAATCTGAAAAAACTGGAGAAATAGTAAAAGAATACCTCTCACAGGTTAGATCATGGAAAAGCAATAAAGGAATACCTTTAAATGCAGAAATAAAAGTAGAAGCAACATATGCTTCAAAAAACTTTATAGACAAAATTAAAACAAGTGATTTTATCATAAAATCTACCCTCAAATATCCAAAGAATCACAAATTTATTGTAGGAAAACCAAAGGTTGAAGAAAAAATAACAAAGGTTAAACCTGTTTTTTCAAAAATTGGGCCAACCCTTAAATCCAAAGGTAAAACACTTGTAACTTGGATTCAACAAAACAACAAACAAATTATAAAAACCCTTGAGTCTGAAGGAGACATAATTTTATCTGATATACCTACTCTTAAAACTGATTTGAAAGAAAAACTATTAAAAGATGGGTATGTACAGATTGAAAAAGAAGTAAATGTTAAGGGAAAAGACAGTCACATCCTGTCATTTGATGGTTTTTATCTAGAAATAAAAAATTAAATTTTTTTTCTTTTTTTCTCGATATCTTTTTAAATAAGTTTTTAATTTAGCACCTCCAGTGAGTTACTATGATTGATGAAAAAACATCAAAAATCGAAGCTAAAGTCATGAATCGATGGATAGTTGTAATCGGCGCAGTAATGATTCAAGTTGCATTAGGTGCGATTTATGCATGGAGTGCTTTTGCAACACCTTTGAAAGGTGTTGTAGAAACAGATACAACAGTTGCAATTCCAAGTGAATTTGCGTTTACAGCAACAGAAACTCAGGCGATTTTTGCAGCGGGTCTTGCTACATTTGCGATATTTACAATTATAGGTGGAAGGCTTTCAAAAAAATATGGTCCAAGAAATATTGCTCTTATTGGCGGTCTATTGTTAGGTTTTGGATATATACTTGCAAGTTTTGTAGGTGCAAGTTTTCCTTTAAAACTTTTATCCTTAGGTATTATTGGTGGCGCAGGTATTGGTCTTGCATATGTTGTACCAATAGCAGTTGGTGTTAAATGGTTCCCAGATAAAAAAGGACTTGTAAGTGGTCTTGCAGTCGCAGGTTTTGGTTTTGGAGCATTTATTTGGATTCTTCTTGCAAATCCGCCACCAGTTCTTGGCTATAATGGTCTTATAACACAGCAGGCTGGTAGATTTGCATATACAGTTGCCAATGTCGATTTTGCTTTTAGAATATATGGAATTTTATTTTTAATCTTGATTGTAGTTGGATCATTAGTCATGGTCTATCCTCCATCTGGTTGGAAACCAAAAGAATGGAAACCTTCAAAAGAAGAGGAAATAGATTCTGAAAAATCATCGCTTCTGCCAAAAAAAATGCTAAAAACAAGGCAGTTTTATCTTCTATGGATGATGTTTTTGATTGGTGCTCTTGCAGGACTTATGGTTATTGGAAATATAAAGATATTTGCAGAAGGCGCTGATGGTTTTCAAAGATTTGGATTCAGTCAGGTTAATGCAGAAACTTTTGCAATAATTGGTGCTGCAATTTGTCTTCCTATTTTTAATGGAATAGGAAGGATTGCATGGGGGAAAATATCAGATAATATTGGGAGAAAAAGAGCAATTTTTGCAATGTGTATTTTTCAAGGTATCATGATGCTTGCATTTTATTATTCTACTGCCAATCCAATATTTTTTTATGTATCAGCAGCACTTATTGGTTTTAACTTTGGTGCAAACTTTGCCCTGTTTCCGGCGGCAACAGCAGATAGTTTCGGCTCAGAAAATGTTGGTTTGAACTACGGTTTTGTCTTTACATCTTATGGTGTTGGTGGAATTGTAGGTCCAATTCTTGCAGGTATAGTAAAAGATGCAGGGTTAAGTTTTCTGTATGCTTTCATTCCAGCAGCAATACTTTGTTTTATCGCAGCAGGTCTTGCATTGATATACAAACCACATGTTGAGAAAAAATAATTTTTCTCAATTCTCTTTATTTTTTAAAATATATATTTTTATTGGGGGGCCTTTTCAGGCTCCTCAACATAATTTTTTTAGAAATTTATTTTTGACTTATTATTTTGTTGTCTATCTAGGTCCTCTTGGTCCTTCATCAGATCTTTCTTGTTCAACGATATGTATTATGAAACCTTTTGTTATCTCAGTATTTCCTGCTTTGTCTGAACTTCTGTAATGAATAACATACTTTCCTTCTTTTCTTAATCCAAAAGGATTTTTATATAATAAAAATGGACCACGGTTTATTGCGTAAGTTGTTTTATCAACACCAGATGTACTATCACTTGCCTCAAGTATTATTATTACTTCTCCTTGGTATATATAAACAGGTATGCCGTTTTCAGACCAAGTTTTTAATAGTTCTCCACCTTCTATATAATATTCGGTTGATGGTTTTTTCCTATCAATTTTAATTTCAATTTCTTTATTTTCCTCTTTGTTTCCTGCTTTGTCTATGCTGTAGTAGCTGAGTGTGTTTTTTCCTTCATGACTTATTTTAAATGGTTCTGTGTAAACTGTTGTAAAGTGGCTGTTAATACTGTAATATGTTTTAGCTACACCTGATTCCTCATCTTTTGCGGTTAATGTTACTTTAACGTTACTTCTAAACCAATTGTTATTTCCGTTGTTTCCAGTTAATGAATGGGTTGTTACAGGTGGTGTGGCATCTTGATTTTCATCTTCTATTATAATTGTAAATGTTTTTCTTTTTTCTTTGTTTCCTGCTTTATCTGTTGAATAAAATTCGACTGTATTTCTACCTGGTTCATCTATCACAAATACTTCGTCATAAATACTGAATTTTAGATTTTCGTCATTATTGGAATTAAGTATTCTATACATAATAAAATTTACACCTGATACATCATCATTTGCTATAAGTTCGACTTTAACAGAGTTTTCATATGTATTCTCGTTTATTTTCTCTCCATATAATATATATTCAGTTGATGGTAATGTCTTATCTATGTGAATTTCTGTTGTTTTTGTTTCTTCTACATTTCCTGATTCATCTATGCTATAGTAGTTAATGACGCGATTTCCTTCCTTTTCTAATAAGAAGGGTTTTTCATATAAAATGAAGCTGCCACGATCAATTGCATACCATGTTTCTTTAACTCCGGTTTCATCGTCGGTAGCATCTAGTTCAACTATAACATTACTAACATACCAACCGTTATTTCCATGTTTACCTTTAAGTTTAATATGTGTCTCTGGTGGATTTTTTTCTTTCAAACTAAAACTAAATATTTCAGATTTATTTTTAAAAACCCCATCATAAGCAATCGCATACCAACTATAAGTTGTTCCATAATCGAGATCATTCCAATATACCAATGCAGAAGACCCACTTGCAACATTATTATCAACACCGATAACACTATCATCAGATGCATCAAAAAAAGTAACACTCATATTATCATCATCAGGGTCTGAAACTATGACACTGAGTGTTATTTCATGTGTATCATAAATTGTTTCTCCGTCTCGAGGTTTGGGGTTAACTGGTTTATCTGGCGGATTGTTTTCTCCGGTTGTTTCTTTTAATGTAAAGCTGAATATGTCTGAGTGTGTGTGTTGAAGACCGTCGTCTGCTACTGCGTACCAGCTGTATTTACCTGGTTTTAAATCATTCCAAACAACGTATGCTGTTCCTGAGCCATGAACTTCATCAATACCAATACCAATTAATTGACTTCCATCAATACAATCTTTATAAAAACTAACGGTTAAAAGATCACCATCAGGATCAGAAACTTCAACACTAAGTTTAACCTTATAAGTATTATCTTCGTTTGTATTTATTATATAAATCACTTCACCATCATAAGGCCAAGGATTAACAGGTTTATCTGGTGGTTGATTTTCATCTGAATTTATTGAGACAGTAACATTGTCTTTATAACTATACATTATATATGTTGATCCTGGAAAAAGCATATCATCTATAATATGAACTTGCCCAGTTTCATTGTACCAGTAAATAAATTTAAGAACGATGCTTTGATTTGCAGCCTCGTCGAGATTATATTCTGTTCCGTTGTAAGTAAAACGTAAATCAGAAATATCTACTGGTTCAGAGCGGCGAATACCAATGTAATTCCAGCCAGAAAAAATATATGTAATTAGTTGATTTTCATCAGGATGATTTCCAATTGCATAAAGAGTCACATTTTCTTTATAGATGTATGTATAATGCCCTAGTCCAGGTGATAGTTCATCTACGGTATTCCATCTTTTATTAATATTATCAAACTGATATATAAAATTGAGAATAATACCTTCGCTAGAAGCTTCATTGAAAGAATAATCAGTATTATTATATCGAACAATAAGCTCATCTTTTGTAACTGAAGAACCAAAAGGCAATGAGAAAAGTTGCCATTCTTTTCTAGTAAATTCTTTGATAATAGTCTTTTCACATAACACATTTACTGTTGCGCTAGAAGAGCCATACACATTTATATTTGTACAATATTCCCAAGCATTTACATCAACTATGTTTTTCTCTCCATCATTATCAGTATAATTTATAACCTTTGCATCAAAATATATTGATACAGATCCTATCATATCAGGATTATCTGAGATATTCCCTAATTCAATATCTTCATCAAGCCAACTATTTTCTGAAGCTGTTAGATTCCACCATATTGTTTTGTTGTCTTCTGATTTATATGTATATCCTGAATACACATTTGACCCATATAACATTGTTATATTATCCGCAAATTCAAGGCAATCCGGAAGAGTATCTTTAACAGTTATGTTCGTTTGTTTATAACTATGATTTAAATCATTACAATAATATGATACTGTTATATTAAATCTAACAATATCACCTAAGTTAGCATCAACTACATCTACCCATTCTGATCCATCAAATACTTTTTTTTCTACAGTTATAATCTGGGTGTCATACGGTTTGTTCGACTCCGGATGAACTTCTGCTAGTATTATATTAAAACTTGAACTTATTAGTAAGCCTACTATTGCTATTAGATATATTTTTCTATTCATTTTTTATCTCTCCAAATTTTATGGGTAATAATTTCTAAGTTACAATATATAAAGATTATTTGACAAGTCTGTACGACTTTGTTTTTAAAATTTAAAACGTAAATGTAACTCTAAAAATCAAGTGGAGAAAATGATAATAAAATACGTAAATAGATAAATAGAAAATGTTTATAATTAAAGTTCAATTAATTGATAATTCGTAACGCCAAGCCCTATATCTTCACCATACTCTATTTGTTTATAAGGATTAACTTTGTTTACTTTTTTAAATAAATTCGGCTTTATCTCATGAATAAGATCAAGTGAGGCTTTATCAATAGCAACGGGATCATCAGATAACAAATAACCAATATCCGGACATATTATAGGCCCAGAAAAAGGATCACAATCACAATTCTTTGAAATACGTTTAAGTTCATTTAAATATAAAACATTTTTATCTTTAACACATGCTTTTGCAGAACAAGCAAGCACATATTGAAGATCAGCATCTTTATATTCTAAAGCATCTTGATTACAGTTTTCAACACATACTCCACATCCAAAACATTTTCTATCATTTATCTCCCAGGAATCTTTTTTTACTTTAATTGCATCAAAAGGACATACCTCCGAACAAACCCCACAATATGTACAATTATCTTTTTTATATATAGGGCCACTTCCAATATGCATCTGTTTTTTTGTTTCTTTTGTAACACCGCCCATTCCAAAGTTTTTAATTGCACCGCCCATACCAGTTGCATTATGGCCTTTTACATGAGACAAAGCAAAAATATGACTTGAATTAATTATACTATCTGCAACTTCAAAATTTCTATTCTCAATTTCAATATTTTCTCCTTTATCATCTATTACTATATTACATCCCATCTTCTTTTTTGAAAAACCATGTAAACTTGCCACTTTTTTATACCCTATTTTAGTATGTCTTAATGCTTTGTATGCTACAGTAGTATCAAACAAAAAAGGTTTAATTTCATAGTGCTTTAAAGTATCTACAACATGTTTTACAAACTTAGGTCTTGGAAAATATTTATTTTTAATTTCACCCATATGTAGCTTTATTGGTACTTCTTTTTTTCTAAAACCATCTAAATTAAAATTATCTAAAGCCTCTGATAAATCTTTTTTATCTGTAAAAAAAATTACTTTTTTCATCCTATTTTTTTCTCCCATTTCTTTAGTTTCAAAACATTATTTAGACTTCCGCCTTGTTTTATTTCTTCACGTATGCGATTTTCATGTTCTTTTACATCAAGTGCTCTGTTTGCGATTTCTTGTGCGATTTCTTTTGGTACTACAACAACTCCTGAATCGTCTCCAATTATCCAGTCACCTGTTCTAACAGTTTGTTCACCACATTCTATTTCTGTTCCTATCTCCCCAAATCCTTTAGGTTCACCCGCGTTTGGAGATATATATCTGCTATAGACTGGAAAATCTATTTTTATAATATCATCATAATCTCTTATAGCACCATCTATTACAACACCTGAGAGTCCTTTTTTCTTTGCACTCCATGTTGCAAGTTCTCCCCATATAGCTGTTTTTCCTTTTTTAACATCTATAACAAGAACGTTTTCTTTCTCTGCTTTGTCTATTGCTTCAACAGGTTTTGCCCAGTCCCCATCCATTGTTATAACAGTTAACGCTTGTCCAACCATATGATATCCATTCTTTGCAGGTATTATATCTTTCATAGCACCTTTTCTATGCATAGCATCAGATATATTTGGAGTAGATACTTGACTAAATGCTTTTTTAAGATCATTTTTGCTATATTTTTTAAACAAATCTGTTTTTACAGGTTTTTTTTCTTTTATAGATTTCTTAATTTGCCTGGTTGCTTTTATTACATCTTTTGCTTTTGTTATTGCGCCACCGACAATTATAATACTTGCACCTTTTTTTACCATGTCAGCTGCAGTTTCACTATTAATTCCTCCAGCGACAGCTACTGGAATACTTGTTTCTTTTGTTATTTCTTTTAATATCTTTTCAGCTGATTTTCCTATCATTTGTTCATCAATTCCAATATGAATACATAGATAATCTATCCCTATTTGTTCTAGTTGTTTTGCTCTTTTTGCTTTATTTTTTATACCAATTAAATCAACCATTATTTTTATACCATATTTTCTTGCAGATCTAACAGCTTCTTTTATAGTGCTGTCATCTGCTGCACCAAGTATACAGACAATATCTGCTCCTGCTTTTGCTGCCATTTCTGTTTCAAAAGCACCTGTATCCATTGTTTTCATATCGGCAACAAGTGTTTTATCTGAAAATTTTTCTTTGAGTATTCTTATTATATCCATTCCTTCACTTTTAATCAAAGGTGTTCCTGCTTCTATCCAATCAGCTCCACCTTTAATTGACTGTTCTGCAATCTTTATTGCTCTATGTCCATTTAGTAGATCAAGGGCTACTTGTAAAATAGGTTTCATTAAAATGTGGAATACCATGTTTTTATTTAAAAAATTGGGTGTATCTTTTTTATCATTAAATTTATATGATTATATGCTGTTTATCTAGACTTGATTATGAAAAATAAACCTGTTAAATTCAATAGGGAAACTAATACAAATTTTGACGATCTCATCAAAAAACTTGAACTTCAAGCTCTTGAGACGGCAGAGGAAAGACTTCCTCTTTATCTGGAGGTTGGTCTAAAAGATGCTGAACTTGTTTTAGATGTAGGTTGTGGTTCTGGTATTGTTACCCGGGATTTAGCAATTCTTACAAAAGGAAAAGTAATTGGTATAGATAATTCCAAAGATATGATAAATGTTGCAAAAGAAGTATTGAAGAATTTTGATAATGTAGAACTTTTTGTAAATGATGCAGATAAGATAGATTTTGATGATAATACTTTTGATGTTGTTGCTTGTAACCTTGTTTTGATGTGGTCTAGAGAGCCTCAGAAACTTGTAAATGAAATGGCCCGTGTTACAAAATCAGGTGGAGTCGTTCTTGCATCCCTTGAACCTGATTATGGAGGTAAACTTCATTACCCTGAAGATCAAAAGGTAGATCCTATTTTTGCAGGTGAAGCAATAAAAAGACGTGGTGGTGATCCACATATAGGTCGAAAACTTAGAGCTTTATTTGTAAGAGCAGGTCTTAAAACAAAAGTTGGAATAGGAAACAATAGAATTTGGAGTTGTGAAGAAGACAAATCGTACTATCTACATGCTCGTGATTTTTATGTAAAAGCGTTAAAAGAAGCAGGTCTTTCTCAAAAGGATATGGATAAATGGGAGTTTTCA
The DNA here is from genome assembly GCA_964481275.1 of uncultured Thermoplasmatales archaeon. Classification (GTDB taxonomy): domain Archaea; phylum Thermoplasmatota; class E2; order DHVEG-1; family DHVEG-1; genus CAYZTD01. The sequence continues at coordinate 142,865 of CAYZTD010000006.1, read as the reverse complement.
TATCTTAAATCTCTTGATGAGGGTGTACAACTAAATTTTTTCCCACAGTTTTATGCTATTGGTTATAAACCAGAGAATTTATAATGAGTTGTAAATTATCATTTTTGTTCTATGACTGCAGAAATTATTAATGGAAAAAAGATTGCTGAAAATATTAGAAACAGTGTTTCTGATAAGATTAAATCATTAGAAAAAATATATGGTTTTAAACCAAACATTGCAACAATAAAAATTGGTGAAAATGAAGAATCAAATCTTTATCTTAAACTTCGTGATAAAGCATGTGAAAAAGTAGGTATCAAATCAATTCATATTGAACTATCAGATGATATTTCAGAAAAAAAAGTTTTAGAAGAAATATCTAAACTAAATTCAGATGATAATATACATGGCACTCTGGTTCAGATGCCTATCCCTTCTCATATATCAAAAGGGAAAATCTTTGGAATTTTAAACCCAAAAAAAGATGTAGAAGGCTTTACACCATTTAATATGGGTAACTTATTACGTGGAGATGAAAATATTATACCATGTACTCCTCTTGCTGTCTTAAAGATTTTAGAACATGAAAAAATTGATTTAAAAGGTAAAGACGTATTAATTGTTAACCATAGCAATGTTGTTGGAAAACCCCTGTGCGCTCTTTTCTTAAATAGAGATTCATCTGTTAGTGTCACACATGTATATACAAAAGATCTTAAAATATATTCAAAAAAAGCAGATATTCTTGTCTCAGCAGCTGGTGTTTCAGGTTTGATAAAAAAAGAACATGTTAAACCAGATTCTTTTGTAATTGATGTTGGAATAGTTAAAACAAAAAAAGGAGTAACAGGTGATATAGACTTTGATTCTGTAAAAGAAATTGCAGGAAAAATTACTCCTGTTCCAGGTGGTGTAGGACCTGTAACTGTGGCATGTTCACTTTTGAATATGGTTGGGACTTTTAATCAGGTGGTTAAAAAATAAAAAATATGAATTATTTTCTTTTGTGTTATCTAAACTTCACTTTTTCTAAAAGAGTAACTTCCAAGACTTAACATTAATATACATATTATTAACACTACAACAATGTTTATACTATACGGTAAAACGTTTGCTTTTCCAAGTAGACTTCCTCTTAAACCGTCCACCATATAAAATATTGGATCAAAATATGCAATTGTTTGAAATGTTGGATTTTGCCCCACTGGAAAAAAAGCAGATGATAAAAACAAAAGAGGCATAATAACTAGATTCATTATAATTGGAAAAGACTGAAAGTCATTCATTTTGGATGCAAGTAACAATCCAAACCCTACTGAGGTAAATGAGATTAGTACCATAAAAATAAATGCTAATATAAGTGATAAAGGACTAGATATAGGTATACCAAGAGCTAATATTGCTATAATTAGTATAACCGTACCTTGTATTAATGCTGTTGTCGCTCCACCAAGTGTCCTTCCAATAATTATAGAGAATCTGCTGATAGGTGCTACAAGTACTTCTTGTAGAAAACCAAATTGTTTATCCCAAAGTATGGATACTCCTGTAAACATTGATGAGAAAAGAATAGACATAGCAACAATACCTGGAGCAAAAAAATGGGTATATGGAACTTCTTCCATTCCTGGAAAAGTTACTTGTCTAAATCCAAATCCGAGGATAAATAAAAACATTAAAGGTTGAATTACAGTTATTAATAACCTACTTTTTGAACGAACAAATCTTTTCATTTGACGAAGCCACATAACATAAATAGCTTGTAACTCGTTTGTCTCAAACATTTTTTATCTTCTCCTTGCTCTAAACCGGGGATGTACATTATTTGCTTTTTTTTCATGATCTCGAATAGTTCTACCGGTATAGGACAAAAATACATCATCAAGTGTTGGTTTTCTAACACTAATACTTCTTATAGTTAAGTTCAATTCTTGTGCTATTTCAATTATTGTTGGTATTTTCTCTTCGCCTTTTTTAACACCAAGTTGCAAATAAGAATCATATTCTTTTGTTTTTTTAACCCAATCTTCTGTTTCAAGTCTTTTTAAAAGTTTATCTCTATCTGAACAGGTTAAGGTTATAACATCATTTCCAACTGATGTTTTAAGATTATTTAATTTATCCATCACAAGTATTTTTCCATGATCAATTATTCCTACTCTATCACACAGATATTCTGCTTCATCCATATAATGAGTGGTTAAAAATATGGTTGTTTGTTCTTCTCTATTCATCTTTTTTATGTAATCCCAGATTGCTCTACGTGTTTGAGCATCAAGCCCTAACGTCGGTTCATCAAGAAATAAAACAATCGGGTAATGCATAAGCCCTCTTGCGATTTCAAGTCTTCTTTTCATACCACCAGAGTAATTTTTAACTAAAACATTTCTTTTATCATCTAGATCTACTAAGTTTAATACTTCATCTATTCTTTTATCTCGTTTGTTTTTTGGAATGGCATACATTCTAGCATGATACTCTAAATTTTCTTCACCAGTAAGTTCTGTATCAAGTGCAGGTTCCTGAAATACTATCCCTATGCTTTTTCTTACTTGATCTCTATCTTTTATTATATCATGACCGGAGATTTTTGCTGTACCACCAGTTGGATTTAATAATGTTGTAAGCATCTTTATAGTAGTTGTTTTTCCAGCGCCATTAGGTCCTAAAAAACCAAATACCTCTCCTTTTTGAACTGAAAAGGATATATTGTCCACTGCAGTTAAATCTTTAAAACTTTTAGTTAACCCCTCTGTTTTTATTATTTCCAATATTCTATCCCCTACGTTATGATATAGAAATATATGTTTTGTTAATAAAATAATCTATTTTCTTACAAAGTTTTTTATCCTATATATTATTGATGTTTTTTTAATGGATTTTTATTCTGAGGTAATTGATTTAATTCTTTCTGGTAAAATTAAATCAAAAGAAAAACTTCATAAAACAAAGATCCGTCTTTGCAAAAAATATACTTTGAAAGATATACCTAGTGATAGCAAGATTCTTTCAAAAATACCTGGTGGTCTATGTGATGAAGATGAAGAGTTACTTGTATCTGTTCTTCGTAGAAAATCTATGCGTACTATATCTGGTGTAGCAATTGTTGCTGTAATGACTTCACCAGAAAGTTGTCCTCATGGTAAGTGTATACCCTGTCCAGGTGGACCAGTTACTAATACACCTCAAAGCTATACCGGTCATGAACCAGCTGCGATGCGTGCATCGTTAAATGATTTTGACCCTTATCTTCAGACCAAAAACAGAATAGAACAATTGAAAGCAATAGGTCATCCTGTTGATAAAATAGATTTTATTATAATGGGTGGTACTTTTACTGCACGAAACCCATATTATCAGGAATGGTTTGTCAAACGTTGTTTTGATGGACTTAATAATTCTGATTCTAAAAATTTATATCAAGCACAAAAAAAAAATGAAAAAGCAAAATCAAGATGTATAGGTCTTACAGTTGAAACACGGCCTGATTGGTTTAGATTAAGACATTGTGATATGAGTCTATTTTGGGGTGCAACACGTGTAGAACTTGGCGTTCAAACAATATATGATGACATTTTATACAAGATGAAAAGAGGTCATACAGTTTCAGATTCAGTTCGGGCGACAAAAATTGCAAAGGATGCAGGATTTAAAATAACTTATCATATGATGCCAAATTTATTTTCCTCAGATTATACAATTGATTTAAACTCTTTTAAGAGATTATTTAATGATAGTCGTTTTAAACCTGATGGTCTTAAGATTTATCCAACTCTCGTCACTAGTGATGCTCCATTATATCAAATGTGGAAGAAAGGTGAATATGAATCATACTCTTTTTCTAAAGTGGTTGAGCTTATTGCTGAAATTAAGAAAATAACTCCTAAATGGATAAGAATTCAACGTATTCAACGTGATATACCTTCAAATCATGTTATATCTGGAGTAAAAAAAAGTAATCTTCGTCAGATAGTCCAAGATAAGATGCATGATCAAGGTCATAGATGCAGATGTGTAAGATGCCGGGAAGCAGGCCATATGAGTTTAAAATATGAGAAGGAACCAAAACTTGAAGATATAAAATTATTGGTAGAAAGATATCAAGCATCAGATGGAGAAGAATTGTTTCTTTCTTATGAAGATGTTAAGCAAGATATCTTAATTGGATTTTTAAGATTGAGATGTCCATCAGAGGATGCATATAGACCTGAAATAACAGAAAAATCAAGTATGTTAGTACGTGAACTGCATGTATATGGTCCTATGAATCCTTTATCTAAAAAGATTGATGATGGCTGGCAACATCGTGGTTATGGTAATAAATTACTGAGGAATGCAGAAAAAATTTCTAGGGAGGAATTTAATGCCAAAAAAATAATTGTAATCTCTGGAATAGGGGTCAGGAATTATTACTTAAAGAAAAACTACAAAATAGATGGACCGTATGTATCAAAGATTCTTAACTAGGGTATATTTGCCGTAATCTACCCTTTTAATTTTTCCCTTTTTCATCAGATATCTAACCTTATCGTAAATTCTGTTATAGTCTTTAATATCTATCAATTTACAGATTTTTTTCACGCTTAGATATTCATATATAAACAGTAATTTTAAAATTTCTTTAGTGATTTTCTTTCCTTCTTCATCTTTTAATGCTTTTTCATTAAGACATTTTCTACATCTTTTTTTAAGTTCTCTGTCTCTTTTCCATAATCCTCCAATACTACCGAACTTATCTATTGTCAAATCATAATCTATCTTCAGTCTTCTTATTCCTTCAGCAAGAATCGACAATTTGTATATTTTTTTGCCACTATTAAAACCTGTATTTTTCCTATCTGAAATATTACTTCGTTTATAATTTAATGAATCACAAAGCTTAGAATATGCTAAAATAAGATCTTTATTTGCAAGTCTAATATTTATTGTTCCATAATTTTTAGCGTCAATGTTTGCTTCATCTTCAATTAAGGCAAGAAGAGTCTGAATCCTGTATAAACGTGGAAGATTAAGTACTCTCTCAACAAATTTTGAGTTTTTAAGTTCCATAGGTTTTAATCCTAAAGTAATACAACTTACTTTTACCAAAAATTTTGGTATACATACTGATTTGCTTTTATTGGATTTAGTTTTAATTCTTATTTTCTCTAATAATCTCAGCATCATTATTGTATTATTTTGCGTCCATCTTGCAAATCCATCCTTTCTTATGCAACCATCTCCAGGTATATGAGAAATAGCCCTTAGAACCAAAGGATTAAATTTGTACGGAAAACTTATTCTAAATCCTTTTTGAGCATTATGATCTTTATATGATATAATGTTGTTTTCTACAACTTTTTTTGGTATATCAAGAGAATTAGTAAGTCTAAAAAGATTAGAAATTTTCATAAAAGACTGTTTATTCCTTAGGAAATTTGATATTGTAGCTCCAGATATTTTACCAATCATACACGAAGTTTTTTGATAACTTTTGTTCTTTAAAAAAATATAATTTTTGATACTAGCTTTGAATTTTTTATTAATATTTACTAAACCTTTTATTTCCCAAACATGTATGATGTAATTAATTTCTTTTTTCATAATAATCATAAAATTTGTATTTAATTTTAATATGAATATACATATGACATAATATTAAAATGATTATAAGGTCACTTAAACTATTCATCAGTTCTTTCCATAAAAATTCTGTAGATAACACTATAATACTAGTTTTTATTACAGACTTTTATGAAAATTCAAACAGAATGTGTACCCTGTCTTATCAAACGAATTATTTTTGAAGCAGAGCAAAGTACAAATAACTCAGAAATCAAAAAAAATACAATAAAAAATGCCTGTAAAGCTCTAGGTGAATTTTACGATCCAAACAAATGTAGTGCTTCTATTGCAACAAAAGTTCATAGAATTGCGTATAACACTCTTTCCGATGATGATCCATATAAAAATTTAAAAATTCAGAGTAATGCTATCGCAAAAAAACTATTACCAAAAGTTGAAGAATATATAAAAAACACTGATAACAAATTAAAAATGAGCATGCTTTGTAGTATAGTTGGAAATATGATGGATTTTGGAATTAAAGGTGGTAGTAAAGATCCAAAATCGTTAGAAGAAACATTTGATGGATTAATTTCCAAAGGTTTTGGATATGATGATTATGATGAAGTAGAAAATCTGTTATCTAAATCAAAAAAGGTATTACTTTTTACTGACAACTGTGGTGAGATTGTTTTTGATAAAGTATTATGCCGTGAGATTAAGAAAAAGTACCCAGATATATTTCTTACACTTGTAGTAAAAGGAAACAACGTTCTTTCAGATGCTACAATGGATGACGCGATTGAATTAGGTTTTGATAAGGTTGTAGATGAAATTATTACAACAGGTTGTTTTGCAGTAGGATTAGATTTTGATAAACTGCCAGATAAATTAGAAAAATCATTAGAGCATTGCGATCTAATTATATGTAAAGGTATGGCAAATTATGAATCTTTTTCTGAAACTGATTTTAGACCAATTACATATCTTTTACGAACTAAATGTAATGCTATAGCAAATTCTATGAATATTCCTATAAACATTAATGCTATAAAAATTTATAAATAAAAAATTTTATTTTCTAACTTGCAGAGGAAACCTTGCAATTTTTTTATGAGATCCACATTTAGGACAAGTAAAAAATTTACGATTTTTTTTCTTTGCATCTTTATTAATCATGTAATTGTTATCTTTTTCGTATCTCACATAAATTCCTTTATCGATTTCCTCGATCCAATCTTCTTCACAGTTTCTACAGAATAATCTTACTTCGTATGATATTTTTTCTTTTTTCTTTTTAGCCATTTTAGCACCTATTGATTAGTTTGTTAAAGACTATATTTTGCTAAACAAATCTACTTTATTAAGTTACTTGTTTTATAATATACTTTTGGTTAAATTAAATATGTTTTTATTTTTAGCATAAGTTTCTATTTTATTTATTTCTTTTATTGAAACAGAGCTTGAGATATCTTCATATTCTTTTGCTTTATATTTTGGTCTATATTGATCCATTATATTTACAAATATATCGGGAATATTTTCTGAAATCCAATCAATAATAGGTTTTGAACAACATTCTATATGATTTGGCATAACTAGATGTCTTATTATCATATCACCATTTTCATATGCTATTTTATGATTTCTAGTAATTATTTCAAAATAATTATCAACTTTAGAAAATTTTTTTGCACATTTATTATTTCCATATTTAAAATCAGTTAAATATAGATCAGTTATTCCATCTAGAAGTTTCATAGATTCAACTGAGCAATACATATTAGAATTCCAGATTTGAGAAATATTTATATCTAAATTTTTTAGAACAAGTAAGATATATAGAATGTTTGGAGTCGGGTCTCCACCAACCCAGTTTACATTTTTAGATCCTTGTTTTTTTCTTTTTTTTATTATATCTGCCATCTTTTCTGGATCGATATAAAATCCACTTACTCTTTGACTTATATCCCAGTTTTGACAAAAAACACATTTGAAAGTACAACCAGAGAAAAAAATAGTATGTGATGGAATAAGTAGATATTCTTCACCCATATGTAAAAATTCAGATGATATAGATGCTTTTTTAACGCCACATATCCCTTCATCTTTATTTCTATTAACTCTACATTTTCTTTCACAAAAATGACAATCAGAAAAAATTCTTTTTGCAATTTCTATTTTTAAATCTAAAAGTGATTTTTCAGGAATTGTTTCAGAAAACTTATTTTTATCTAAAGCCTTGTCATGTTTTTCCCATAATTTGTCTGTTTTTTCATTTTCATCAAAATTTACCTTTGTATATTTGCTTTGTATATATTTTGGAATTCTATTTTCTTCTAAAATACCAAAATATTCTGGTAAAATGTTTCTTTCTAAACTCATTTAAGTAAAAATATGGATACTATGATTTAAAATTATTTAATGATGCAGGGGAAGGGATTTGAACCCTATTTCACCGGTGAAAAATCAATGAATTCTCCGGTTAACAAATAATAATATAAATCACTTTTTCTATTTGTTTTTGTGTTTGAAATAAAAGCAAAATTATGGTTAGAATCAGATTCAAAGTGTGTTATTGGAAAAGGAAGAGCAGAATTACTTAAAAAAATTAAGGAATTAGAATCTCTTTCAGAAGTAGCAAAATCAATGAATATGGCTTATAGTCATGCATGGTCTGAAATAAAAGAAATAGAAAATGTAGTAGGTAGCCCTGTCATTAAAACTTCAAGAGGTGGTAACAATGGCGGAGGCTCTTATCTTACTGAAATTGGTGAAGAAATTTTAAAAATATTTGAAAATGAAAAAGAGAGTTTAGATGACTATATATCCAAACGAAATAAGCTATAATTTTTTAGTCTTCAATTTGTGCTTTCTGAAGTTTATTGCTATAATCTATACATACTGTTTTTATCTCTGTGAACTCATCTATTGCAGTGGTTCCTGCTTCACGTCCACCATTACCTGTGTTTTTTACTCCGCCAAACGGAATATGAACCTCTGCACCTATAGTTGGAGCATTAATATATGTAATTCCAGTTTCAAAATCATCAATCGCTCTAAACGCAAGATTCACATCTTTTGTATAAATAGATGAAGAAAGCCCATACTCAACGTCATTTGCAATCTTTAGTGCTTCGTCAAAGTTTTTAATTTTTATAACACTTAAAACAGGTGCAAAAATTTCTTCTTTAGTAATTCTCATACCATGTTTTGCTTCAAAAATAGTAGGCTCAACAAAAAATCCTCTGCTGTATTGTCCTTCTGTTAGTTGTTTTCCACCATAGATAAGTTTTGCTCCTTCTTTTTTACCAATATCTACATATTTCAAAAATGTCTTGAGCTGATTTTCACAAGAGACAGGGCCCATATTGTTATCTGGTTCAAGAGGATTTCCTATTTTCAAATTCTTTGTTCTATCAACGAGTTTTTTCATTACTTCATCATATACTTTTTCATGAACAATAAGCCTACTTGTTGCGGTACATCTTTGGCCTTGACTTCCAAATGCACCAAAAAGAACTCCGTCTATTGCAAGGTCGATATTTGCATCATCCATTATAATCTGAGGATTTTTTCCACCAAGTTCAAGTTCAACTGGTTTTAAGAGTTTTGCAGCATTTGTATACACATCAACTCCTGCATCAACTCCACCTGTAAAAGAAATTGATTTAACACGAGGGTTATTGACTATTTCGTTTCCAGCTATACCGCCTGATCCTGTTACAAGGTTTAAAACACCTGCTGGAAGCCCTGCTTCTTCAAATATTTCTACAAGTTTTGCTGCACAAAGAGGTGTGAGACTTGCTGGTTTGAAAACAATTGTGTTTCCACTTACAAGTGCTGCGCCTATTTTCCAACAAGGAATTGCTGTTGGAAAATTCCAAGGAGTAATACATCCTACAACACCAATTGGTTGACGAATAGTCATACAGAATTTATCTTTAAGCTCTGATGTGGTAGTTTCACCAAGAAGTCTTCTTCCTTCACCTGCGATATACTCAAGAAAATCAATTGATTCCTGAACATCGCCTTTTCCTTCAGCAAGTATCTTTCCCATTTCTTTGCTTACTATTTCACCAAGTTCCTCTTTTTTTTCTTTCATAATTGTTGCTGCTTTTAGAATTATATCTCCTCTTTTTGGAGCAGGAGTTTTTTTCCATATTGGAAATGCTTTTTCTGCAGCATCGATTGCTTTGATTGCATCTTCTTTTGTGCCTGCTGGAAAAGTTGCGAGTATTTCGCCTGTTGCCGGATTTTTTGTTTCGATTGTTTTATTTCCTGTTGATTTAGTCCATTTGCCGTTTATATATAAATCGTATTTTTCACTCATTTTAAGCCTCCGATATTCTTTACCGAGAATAACGAACTTCATAAAAGATTTTCGCTATATTTTTAGATAAAAATGTACAAAAAAAGATATTTAATGCAATTTTCACTAGTGAAATCCTGCAGGGGGATAAATTTTGGTAGAATTCTATTTTTCTCCTGTTAAAATACATGAAAAAGATGCAGGGGAAGGGATTTGAACCCTTGGACCTCTTCAGGACAAGGCCCTGAACCTTGCGCCGTTGGCCATGCTTGGCTACCCCTGCTTAGATTTACTTAAATGGGTAAGTAGATATTTTAGTTTGTCGAGAAAATTTTATTTTTTTAGCACATATTTTAAATATTGTGTTTGGTATTGCCTTGGATTACAAAAATTGGCCCGGGTAGTGTAGCCTGGTAACATATGGGACTGTGGATCCTCTGTGGCGGGTTCAAATCCCGCCTCGGGCCTCTTTTATTTTGTAGAATCCAACTTATTACTTTTTTTGTCACAAAATTTATATTTTAACAATTGTTAACCCCTTTTGGAGATTGAAAAATGAAAAATGGAAAAATACTTTTTTTAGTTATATTTATGATTCTAATATCATCATCTGGATCTGCACTAAATATAATAAGTCGATTAAATAATCAAGAAGAAGCAATAATAAAAGGAACTGTAGAATCGGCTGTAACCTGCATTCCAGATTTACTTTCAGATGTAACAATAAAAGCAAAAAATCTCAATCCAATAAATAGTGAGATTTACACAACAAAAACAGATTCAAAAGGTGAATTTGAATTAGAAGTTACAAAAGGAAAATACTTAATAACAGCAGAAAAAAATAATTACAGACTAACATCTCCGAAAGTTGGTTATATAAAAACAGTAGAATCAGAAAAAACATACAATTTATCTTTTTATATGGTTCCGTCAGAAGGTAAAATAAATACAGATAATGGATATACAAATTTAACAATACAAGAAACTTGGGAATTTATAAAAACACCAGACAATGGTATACACTATCTTATAGATGTAAGAACAAAAGAAGAATATACTAATGAAAGAATAGATGCGCCATCAATAAAAGAAAAACCAAGACTATTTCCATTACAATGGATTGAAGATGAAAATCTCTTAAAAACCTTTTTCACACGTTATGAAGGAAAAAAAATAATTTTATATTGCCGGAGTGCAAATAGAAGTTTTATAGCAGCAAAAATATTGATAGATAATAATTTCCAGGAAGAAATATTTAACATGATGGGTGGTATAAAAGAATGGAAAAACCAGGGTTTACCTACTGTTTCGGGAATTGTTAGGGGTAAAACCTCAGTTATAGAAAATAGAAACATAATTACAATTCACATAATACAGTCCTTTCCTATAATTGCAAAGATATTTATTTTGTTAAAAAATTAATTTATATTGTAAAAAAAGCTAAAGCTACACCATTAATTGATATATTTTCTTTATTTTTACTTATTTTACCAAAAAAACCAATTATTAGCATTTCTTGAATGTCATCTATTACTTTAGGTTCTTTATTTAATATATTTTTTAAGTTTTTCAAAGGGTTAAGTGGATCAAAAGTTCTAATTTCCATATGGCCATTATTTTCAAATTCTATCGTCATTACATAACATTTACTAAAAATACCCTCTTCTGCTGATCCACCAAATGTAGTTAAATTTCCTATACCACTAACATTAATAAAATTTAAAGATAAACTAGTTGAATTATTAGAATCTCCCTCATCTGTTTTAATAATTAAAGGATTTTTTAAAATAGTATTTTTTTCTTTTGCTGATATTGTTGGAATAATAACTGTAATTATGAGTATACATACTAAAATTCTTTGTAATTTATTTATCATTTTATTATTATATATAACACAATATATAAAAACTTTATTATTGGACAGATTTGTTTTAGCTAAAATAAAAAAATTTAATATTTTCCTTTTTTACAACTCTTACATATATTTGAATTCTGATCAAAACAATCTTTACAGACTATCTTTCCACAAAGACTACAGCTATACATAGCACCTGGTTTTCCACAAATGCTACATAGTCCCATCATTTCCATTTTTTTATTTTTCTCCAAAATGTATAAGCTTCTTTTTTAAAGTATCAAGAGACATGGTAGTTACAACTAAAGGAATGTTTTCACGATCAGCAAGTTTTATTGCAAGCGAATCAACAGAACCTGGTTTGTGATAAACTACAACTGTAGGTTTAACAGGATGAACTCTTATAGCAATCATAGGACTTCTTCCATACCGGATCCCTGTAAAAATAATTGCTCTTTCAGTACTCCAGCCATAAAGTTGGCTGTAATCACCTGAATTTATTGTTTCAATTGTTTTAACACTATCAACAAGTGTAAAACCCTTTACATTTTTTTTAAGCCCTATCTCGCTAGTAGTAAGAATATTTCCCTCTATCTCTCTTATAAAATCATTTGCATTGATAGACATAGGATATTCCATAATTTCCATTATTCCTTCTTGTGTTTCTATCATCGAATCATATTGATGAAGGATTTTTCCTCCTCTTTGCTCGTCTATTTCAATAAGCGCACTTATTATCTTTTTTACAGTTTGAATCCCTGGTGATTTTCTTCTTCCTGATTCATAATCACTTACAACACTTGGTGATAACTCAAGAAATTTTGCAAGATCTGTTTGGCTGATATTAAAAATACTTCTCCATTTACGAATTGTTTTACCAGGTTTTGGACTTAAAGTTATTTCTCCAGCGATTTTTTCAGATAAAGCATCTTTTATATTCATTTTTTATTCCTCAACAGTCTGAATTTATATCCATAGTAGATGGCACCAGTATATCCATCCTCTTGTATCCTTCTAAAGGTACTTTCTACCTTCATACCTATCTTTACATCTTTTATATCACAATCTACAATTTGGGTGGTAACTCTTGGTCCTTCTTCAAGTTCTACAATTGCAATTGGATATGGCACCTGTTCTTCAAATGCCTCTGGTCCCACATGTATAATTGAGTATGTCACTATTTTACCTTTTCCATTTAATTTAATCTCTTTCATTTTTCCTATACTTTTTCTTCTACAATAAGGGCAAGCCTCACGTGGTGGAAAAAATATTCTTTTGCATGAACTACATTTGTTACCAATGAGATTGTATCTTTGAGGTATTTCTCTCCAAAATCTTGCTACATCTGATTTCATCTTATACCGCCTCCATTATATGAACAACACTAGTTGCACCTGATCCACCTACATTATGTGCTAAACCTACTTTAGCATTTTTTACTTGTCTTTTATCTGCTGTCCCTCTTAACTGCTGTACTATTTCTACAACTTGAGCAACACCTGTTGCTCCAACAGGATGTCCCTTTGATTTTAAACCACCACTTGTATTCACAGGTATCTCACCATCGATAGTTGTTATCTTTTCTTCAACTGCTTTTCCACCTTCACCTTTTTTTACAAAACCTAAATCTTCTATTGCACATATCTCTGCTATTGTAAAACAATCGTGTACTTCTGCTAAATTGACATCTTTTGGTTTAATATTTGCTTGTTTATATGCCATTTTTGCAGCATGGACTGTTGCATCAAGTGTACATATATCTCTTCTTCCATGTAATGCTAGTGTATCAGATCCTTGCCCCGATCCTATTATCTTTACTGGTTTGTCTGTATATTTTTTTGCAATATCTGAAGCACACATTACAATTGCTGCAGATCCATCTGATACAGGAGAACAATCAAGAAGACCTAAGGGATACGCCACTGGGCTTGCATTCATTGCCGCTTCAAGTGTGATTTCTCTTCTGTATTGTGCATAAGGATTTTTAGCTCCATTTGCATGGTTTTTTACTGCAACTTGAGCGAGTTGTTTTTTTGTTGTTTTATATTCATGCATGTGTCTTTTTGCAATCATTGCATATAACGCAGGAAATGTTGCACCAAAAAAGGCTTCCCATTCTTGATCTGATGCTGTTGCTAAAGTCTCAGTTGCTGTCGCACCACCTACATCATTCATTTTTTCTATTCCACCGATAACTACTACATCGTTTATACCAGATAAGATAGATAGATATCCTTCTCTTACTGCAAGTCCACCTGATGCACATGCTCCTTCTACACGTGTTGATGGTATATGTATATGAGAAAAACCAGATGCATCTGCTACAAGAGATCCAATATGTTCTTGTCCGATGAATCTACCTGAGCTCATTGAACCTATATACATAGCATCGATATCTTTTCCTTCTATTCCCGAATCCATTATTGCTTTTGATCCTGCTTCTGCTATAAGTTGTCTGAATGATTTATCCCATAACTCACCAAATTTTGTAAGTCCGACACCAATTATTGATACTTCTCTCATTTTTTATCACTCCCAAAATAAAAGATCAGTAAGTTTTGCATATGTTCCATAATCAATATATTCCTTATCGTCAACCATTTCAGCTACAAGTGGTGCATTTTTTATTTTTAGTTTTTTTATTTGATCTGTTACTGTTATATCAAAACTATCGCTTCCTGCACCAGATCCATAGCTTGTAAGAAAAATTCTATCATTAGGTTTTGCTACATCTAAAACTGATGCAAGACCTACAAGTGATGCACCAGAATATGTGTTTCCTATATATGGAACCATTAATCCTTGTTTTATCTGATCCATTGTAAACCCGAGTATTTTTGCAACTTTCACTGGAAATTTCCCATTAGGTTGATGAAATATTGCATAGTCGTAATCCTCTGGTTTTGTGTTCATCTTATCCATAAGATTCTTTGCAGCATTTGTTATATGTTTGAAATATGCTGGAGCACCAGTGAATCTTCCACCATGAGAAGGATATTTTCGTTCTGCTCTTCTCCAAAAATCAGGGGTATCTGTTGTATAAGAAAGAGTATGATTTATAGTTGCTATTGGTTTTTCTTTTCCTATAATAAACGCAGCTCCTCCTGCAGATGCTGAAAATTCTAATGCATCTCCTGGTGCTGCTTGTGAGGTATCTGCACCTATTGCAAGACCATATTTTATCATATCTGCTTTTACAAGTGCAGTACAGGATTGCATGCCAGCTGTTCCTGCTTTACATGCAAATTCATAATCTGCAACCATAATATCAGGTGTCGCACCTATAGCTTCACCTACAATTGTTCCTGTGGGTTTTACTGCGTAAGGATGCGATTCACTTCCTATGTATATTGCTCCTATATCTTTTGGATTTATATTACATCTTAGTAATGCTGCTCTAGCTGCTTCTACACTAATTGTTGCTGTGTCCTGATCTATTCCAGGTACTGTTTTTTCATGTATCCCAAGACCCCTGGATATTGTTTTTCCATCTTTTCCCCAGACCTTTGCTATCTCATCAGTTTTTATTCTGTATCTAGGGATATATGATCCATAACTAATTATTCCAATATTTTTCATATGTTATTACCAATTTATGGCAAAAAGATAAAATATATATAAAATTGTCGATTATTTTATCGTTTTTAAACGAAATAAATTTAGAAGAGAGTTCTTCTCAACTCTATCATATGAAGATTTACACCTATCTCTTCCAATCTAAGAATATATGCTTTACCTATCTTTTTTCTAAATTTATCAAGGAAAAATCTACCTGCCTCCTCCCCAAGAGATGTTGATACATTTTCCATTATTTTTTGAATTGCACGCCCAAGATCTGAAGGACTTACTGTTTCAATCTGATCTGAGACTTTTATCTGATCTGTTTCCTCAGAATGTTTATTTCCATCTATATTGATATAATCAATAAATGTAAATTTATCTTTATATTTACTAAAAATATTATTTAATATCAAAAATGCATAACTTTCTGTACTTGATTCACTTAATATATCTATAAGAGCTTTTACAACTTTTTTAACAAGGATAGTTTGTTTTAGTTTAATTACCTCAAGATTAACACCCATCTCTTCTAATTTAAAAATATAATCAACATTTATCCTATTTTTTAGATTATCAATAAAATAAAAAGGGCTTTCTTCATGAAAAGTACTACTAAGTTCATTTGTAATTTCTTGAATTATCTTCTGTATACTTGCTCCTACTTCACTAGGATCTAAACTATCAACATTTCTATCAACAGTAACAAAGTCTACATTTTGAATTGATCTAACATCATTAATCTTGATATATCTAAATGTATCATATTGAGTGCTTAAACGCCCTACTAGTTCGGTTACAGTTTCGTATGCAAAATTACGGCCTGCTTTTCCATCTAATATTTCAAATAATAAAGTAAAAATATTTTTCAATACATCGTAGTTTGTAAGAGTAAACTTAAAAGAACTTTTAATTTCAAATATAAATTCTGACTGTATAAAATCAAGATCTACACCTAACTCTCTTATTTCTTCTTCATAATGATAAGGTAAATCCTCTTTGATTTCTCTTATAAAATAAAAACCAGCGTTTTTTCCCATACGTTGAGCAAGTTTAATCATGAAATCTCTAATTGAATTACCAATAGTTTTAATATCAACATTTTCGATATTTTTGTTTATTTCAACAATTTTAACTTCTTCTGTGGTTGTTTCTTTTTGAATATTTACATAACTAAAAAAATTGTATTTTCCAATAAGTTCTTTTAAAATATTTTCAATAACCATCTTTGCGTATGCATCAGAGGTTCTCCTACCAATAACTCCAATTGTTGATTTTAATATTCTTCCCAAAATTTCTTTATTTTCTATCTGAGGCATTCACCACACTCAAAATCTAATATAAAAATACATGAAATATTTTTATAGTTTCTTATATTAATTATCCCAAAAACCACGGGTACGAGCATAGGTTAATTCTGCTTTTAAGATATCTTTTAAAAATTTTATTTCATCTTCTTCTATTTTTTTAAGATCTGATGGATTATATTTTCTAAGTATTCTTGCTGCTGTATCTGGTCCTATTCCCCTGCCTGATAGCGCAAAAATTGCATTTTTTCCATAGCTTAAAACTAAACTTGCGTTTTTATGAAGTCTTTTTATCTCTTTTTTTTCCTCTTCTGTCGGCGATTTTTTAGATAAAACATTTGCTTTATTTTTATTGTATCTTCTTAGAACAGCAATTTTTATAGCACCACATCTTGGACATTTTGGTTTTTCTTCTACTCTTCTAGCAGTTGTATCTCTTAAATGTTTACAATTTGTACAAACAAGTGTTATATCAGACTCTTCTAACCTTTTTTTAAGAGCAAGTAATATAGTTCTATCAGCATGTTTTGGAACCATAAGCCCTTTTATTGTTTCGTATCCCGAAACAGATATGGGTGAAAGTCTTTGCACAACTATTTTTATTTCATCTTTTTGAATCTGTTTTAAAACTTCTTTAGTATTTTCAACATCCATCCTTTCAAAAATAATTTTATCTACTGCTTCATCTTTAATTAATGTGTTATCAAATAAACCAAAAATTTTTTTTGCTCCAACTTTCTTGTAATCAAAATCCTTTTTAATTGCACCAAATTTTCGTGCTACATGAACAAGTTGCCATCTTATATAATTGGAATTTCTAAGAATTCTATTTAATATATACCATAATGATTCAGGTTTTGTCTTTTTGAGTATTTCTTCAATTTTTTGTGGTTTTATTCTTTCCGGTAACTCTAAATTTATTCTATATGAATCACTGTTTATCCCTACACTTTCTCCTATTGATTGTACAAGCATTGCAGATATTAGTCTTCCCAATGTTTCATTTACTTTTGTTCCGAAACAGGCATTAATTACAATTGTTTTATCTTCAACTTCGATTGTGATTGTTTTGTCATCTGGAATTTTAAAATCTTGTTTTTTTTGTTTTTCTATATATTTTTTAAATTTTTTTGCAGAATCTTTATTAACAGGATAATTTCTAAATATATGTTCTTCAGAATTTTTACTTCTAATTCTTCCAACTTCTCTTGCAATATTATATGGTACAGGTATATCTTCACCAGTCCATGAAGGAATATTTCCGACATCTTCAGATTGTGCTACTAAAATTTCATCTTCTTCTATTTTTACAATATTCCAGGGTCTTCCTCTAAGAATAAAACTAGTTCCTTCAAAACCAGAATTTAATACAAAACTTTCGTCTAGTTTACCTATTTTTTTTCTTGTACTTATGTCAAGAACAGTAAAAGTTTTTTCATCAGGTATCATTGAAATATTATCTAAAAAATAATGCCTTGAGTATCTTCTTTTTGAAATGTATTGATTTTTGTCATCTATCCAAATGCTTCTTTGTTTTTTTAATTGATCAAGTGTTTTTTCAAATAGATCTTTTTTTAATTCATAAAAAGGATAAGAACTTCTAATAATCTGAAAAATTTTTTCTTTTTTTATCTTTTTATATTCTAAAGCAATTGATATAATTTGATTTGTAAGAACAGATAAAGGATTTTTTCTAATTTTTAGTTCTTCTATCTCTCCTTTGAGTGCTTTTCTTGCGATAACCATACTTTCAGCAAGATCTTCAGGATGCGATGCAAGTATCATTCCTTTTGATGTTTTTTCTATGCTGTGGCCGGATCTTCCTACTCTTTGAATAATTCTTTTTACTTCTCTAGGTGAATTGTATTGTATTACATAATCTGTATTTCCTACGTCTATCCCAAGTTCTAGTGATGAAGTACAAATTAAAGATTTTAGTTTACCTTTTTTAAAATCTTCTTCAGATTCCACTCTTGAAACTTTTGAAAGAGAACCATGATGTACACCTATCTCTAGATTTTTTTTCCACATATTAAATCTAGATGCAAGAATCTCTGCGCCATCACGTGTGTTTATAAAAAGAAGAGTTGATACATGCTTTTCGATTAGTTCTTTACTTCTTCTAAGGCAAGCAAAAGAAATTGGTTCTATGTATAATTTTTTAGCATTTTTGCAATCATCTTTTTTAATTTTTGGATATTCTACTTTTATATCTATACGTTTTGTGACATCTACTTTTATTGTTTTTACTTCACGAAATTTATTGTTTTTTACACCTGCAAGAAACTTTGCTACTTCTTTTGGGGAACCAACCGTTGCAGATAGCCCTATTCTTTGAAAAGAATGATTGTTTTTTTCTGTGAGTTCTTCCAGTCTTTCAAGTGCTACTGAAAGTTGTCCTCCTCTTTCATTACCAGCAAGCTCATGTATCTCATCAATTATTACAAATTTAATTATCTCAAGATGTTTTCTTAATCTTTTTCCTGTAAACATTATTTGAAAAGTTTCAGGAGTTGTAATAAGCATATCAGGTGGATTTTTTGATTGTCTTGCTCTTTCTTTTTTGGTTGTATCTCCATGTCTTACAGATATATCTATATCTATGTATTTTCCAAGTTCAATTGTTCTTTTTAACATATCTCTATTTAAGGCTCTAAGCGGTGTTATATATAATATAGAGATTCCTTTATTTTTATTTGATATATTTTCTTTGATTTTTAAAAAATTATTAAGAACAGGAAGTAATGCTGCTTCTGTTTTCCCAAGGCCTGTAGGTGCTATTAATAAAACATTTTTCCCAGATAGTATATCTGGTATTGATTTTATCTGAGCTTCAGTTGCTTTTTTAAATTTTTTTGTTTTTAGAAAATCTTCTATTTTTGGATTTAATTTTGTAAGAACTGTCATTTAATTATTTTCATAAAAATAGTATCTATTATTTTAGTATTTTCCAAAGTTTTAGTTATTTTATTGCACTGTAAAAAATTATTCCTATTCCAAACCAGGTTACTAGAATAATATAATAGTACCATGGTTGAATGTGATTAATAATCACTATAGATATCAATAAAACTAAAGGTAAAATTATTAGTAAAAATATTGAAATTATTTTTTTAATATCGTCGTTTAAATTTATTTCCATCTTTAATCACATTTGCAATTTTTATGTTAAACTTTTGTTATTAAAAATCAGTTATATAAGCTTATTCTTTTATAGTGATAGACAATATTTTTATTGTTTATTTTTTACGGTTTCTCCTAATAATATATTTAGTAATTATTATAAAAAGATTTATATATTAAGAAAACTAAAGCTATTTATGGGTTTGATGATTCGAAAAGAGGCATCTAAAAGAGTTCATACAAACAATAGTAAACTAATTTGTTTTTTATTAGTTTTAATGCTGTTTTCCCCTTATTTTTTGGGTGTTAATAGTATTTCTGATAGTGTTGATTTTGGTTTTGAGAATTTTTCTTTTGTTTCTAACGAGCTTATAATAAAGTTTAAGGATAATATTGATAATTTTGTTTGTTTTGATGATTTTTTTGATACGGGTGTTTCTTCTCTTGACTCTTTGAATATGAAATATGATGCTGTTTCTCAGGAGAAGTTATTTATTAGTTCAGATGCCTCTGAATATCTGTCAAATTATTATAAGCTAACATTTTCTAATAATGAAGAGTTAATGTCTTTAATCAGTGATTATGAAAGTTTAGATTTTGTTGAATTTGCTGAACCAAATTATGTTTATAATATCTGTAAGGTTCCTAATGATCCTCGTTTTAGTTCTCAATGGGGCCTTGATCAGTCTAATGATTGTGATATTGATGCACCTAAAGCTTGGGATATTGAGACTGGCAGTTCAAATGTTGTAGTTGCTGTAGTTGATACTGGTGTTGATTATAATCATCCTGATCTTGCAGAAAATTGTATTTCTGGTTATGATTTTGTGAATAATGATGATGATCCAATGGATGATCATAATCATGGTACTCATTGTGCAGGGATAATTGGCGCAGTTGGAAATAATAATGTTGGTATTAGCGGTGTTTGTTGGGATATATCAATTATGCCTGTTAAATGTTTAAACTCTCATGGATCTGGTACTTCATCTGGGGTGGCAGAATCAATTATTTATGCTGCTGATAATGGTGCAGATGTTATAAGTATGAGTCTAGGTGGAGGTTATTGTGAAATAATGGAGAACGCTGTGGATTATGCATATTCTAAAGGTGTTGTTATTATCGCTGCAGCCGGAAATTCAAATTCGAATACAAAACATTATCCTGCTGCTTTTAACAATGTGATCTCAGTAGCAGCTACTAACCAAAATGATAACAGAGCACATTTTTCAACTTATGGCGATTGGGTTGATTTAGCAGCACCAGGTGTAGATGTCTTATCAACTCTTAGAAATAATAATTATGGAAGTTATTCTGGTACATCTATGGCTTGTCCGCATGTAGCAGGGTTGGCAGGGCTTTTATTATCCAAAAAACCAAGTGCATCTAAAGAGGAGATTAAAACAATTTTACGCTCAACAACAGATGCAGTGAATTCTGATAAACCGATTGGTACTGGAAGAATTAATGCCCATGAAGCGCTTAAAATTATCTCAAACTTAGAATATTCTCCGGAAAAATATGATTTTGGTAAAATGTATAAGGGTGAATCTGATTCTACTACTCTTGAGATTTCTAGTAGCAGTCAAGATACTATTTCTTTTTCTTTATCTACACAGGTTGATTGGTTAAGTGTTTCTCCTAATAGTGGTAGTTGCTCTGCAGAAAATCCTGTAGTTATTACTGTTAGTCTTGATACCTCTAGTCTTTCTGATGGTGTGCACAGTGGCTCTGTTGATATTGATGGGGGTGATGCTGGTTCCGGTGTTTTTGAGGTTAGTGTAAAGGTTGGTACTTTTCCATCTTTTGATCCAAGTTCTGGTGAAATTTGTTTAGAACAAGACGAAGAAAAGTCTACTTCTTTTGAGATATGGAATGAGGGAGTTGGAACATTAGATTATTGGCTAAAAAAAGATAACGAATTTGATTGGATACATTTTTCGCCTACTGAGGGAAGTTCCTCAGGTGAACGTAATACTATCGATATTATTGTAAATTCTACAAATATATCTAAAGGACATTATATTTGTAACTTTACTATAAATTCTAATTCTCAACCTCCTGAAGAAAACGTAATTGCAACATGTGGGGTCACCAATATTAGATCAAATAGTGCTACCTTAAAAGGTGAATTGTTAGAGCCTGGTTGGGATATTTGGTTTAGATATAAAAAGAAAGATTCGGCTGATCCTTGGACTAATTTTGATAATGGATATCATGGCAGATACTGGGGTCCCGTTCCTCACAATTTTTCTATGAATACTGGAGATGATTTGTTGTCTAATACTACTTATATATACCAAGCCTGTGCTGATAATAATAAGATCGGTCCTGGTCTTGTGATTAAATATGGTCGTAATAAAACTTTTACTACCCTTGATGGTGTTTCTGGTGGTCTTGCTGTTTCTACTTTGGATGTTGAGAATTTGAGTTCTAAT
>CAYZTD010000006.1:18658-120646 GCA_964481275.1 uncultured Thermoplasmatales archaeon | reverse complement strand
TCTATGGTAATGAGGTGTTTTTTGAGACTGTTTCTGGTGGTCTTGCTGTTTCTACTTTGGATGTTGAGAATTTGAGTTCTAATTCTGTTACTTTGGTTGGTTGTTTGGATGATGATGGTGGTTTTGATCGTTATGATTTGTGGTTTCAGTATAAGAAGAGGTTTGCTGTAAGTTGGAATAATGTTGAGTTTGGTGATAGTGAGGATGATTCTGATTTGGTTAAAGAGAATGATACTTTTCGTTTGGATATTTCTGGTTTGAGTGGTGGTGCTGAGTATGTGTATCGTGCTGTTGTGGATCATGATAATGAGGAGTATATCTATGGTAATGAGGTGTTTTTTGAGACTGTTTCTGGTGGTCTTGCTGTTTCTACAAAGGAGGTACCTTCTGAAAACATTACAAGCGATTCTGTTCTTTTAGAAGGAATTTTGGATGATGATGGTGATGAACCAGAATATGATGTTTGGTTTGAATATAAAAGACCGTTTTGGATAAGATGGTGGCCGGTAGAATCAGGAGATCCCGTACATGATGAGGATGAAATTAAAAAAGGAGATACTTTCAATGCTACTCTTGATGGTTTAGATTCGGGTAAGATTTATTGGTATCGTGCTGTTGTAGATGATAACAAAGGTAATTTTATTAGAGCTGAACGTAAAGAATTTACAACTAAATCTAGTTTTATGTCAGATACTCTTGATGATGTGGATTATATTTTTTCTCTTCATATTTATGTAGGTATTAATCCAAATCCTGTTTTAGATTTCTCACCTGAGTCTCATAATTTTGGCGAGGTATCTGGTGGCTGCGGTAATAAAGTAGAAACTACTTTTGATATCAGGAATATCGGTGATGGTGTTCTTGAATATAATCTAGTTTCTCCACCTTCTTGGTTAAGTGTCAATCCTGATAGTGGTAGTTTATCTAAAGATAAAAGTGATACTATTGAGGTGGTTGCTGATCTTTGTGGTCTTAATCCAGGTGAATCTTATCATGGTGATGTTGAGATTAGTTCTGATGGAGGCAATGGTATTTTTGATGTTGATTTGAAGATTAGAGGTGGTGGCGGTGGGCCTGATCTTTCTTTTTATCCCAAGAGTCATGATTTTGGGTATGCGGAAGAAGGTAAAGAACATAGTACTACTTTTGAGATTTGGAATGGCGGCTCTGATTCTCTTACATATGAATTAAGTGAATCAGTTAGTTGGATTACTAATATTAATCCTAGTAGTGGCGAATCTTCTGGTGAGCGCGATGAGATTACTGTTACTATTGATACCTCTGGTCTTTCGTCTGGTGAGCGTTACCATGAGAAGATCAATATTAAGTCTAATGACGATGATGATGAGTTTGATGTTTATGTGACTATTGTTGAAAATCTTCCACCAGTTTTTGAAAATGAGAATCCTGTTAATGGTGCCATTGGAGTTTCTTTAGATATTGATAAACTAGAGATTGACATAAACGATCCTAATGGTGATAGGTTTAGTTGGAGTATTGAAACTGTTCCTGATATAGGTAGAGCCAGCGGATCTTCTGTTCATGGTGGAAGAAAGAGTTGTAGTGTAAGTGGTCTGGAGCCTAGTACTTCTTATATTTGGTATGTTAATGCTTCAGATTCAGATGGTGGTTTGGATACTAAAGTAAAATATCATTTTATGACAAAACAAGACATAATGCCCAACCCAACTAGTC
Source organism: uncultured Thermoplasmatales archaeon (assembly GCA_964481275.1). GTDB lineage: Archaea > Thermoplasmatota > E2 > DHVEG-1 > DHVEG-1 > CAYZTD01. The sequence continues at coordinate 118,951 of CAYZTD010000006.1, read as the reverse complement.
CATCACCTCATGATAAAGAGGAGGATGTTGGTGTTAATTGTGTTTTGAGTTGGGAATGTGGTAGCCCTGAGAATGATTTTTCTTATGATGTTTATTTTGGAGAAAATGAAGATCCACCAATTGTTTCAAATAGAATAAAAGAAAATTCATATAGCCCCGAAGGTTCACTTAAAACTGATACTTACTATTACTGGAGAATTGTTGCTTGGAATGAAAATGATAAATCAACAAGTGGAGCTCTTTGGAGTTTTAAGACTAAAAAGACAAACGAACCTTCAAATCCAAAAAATCCTTCACCTATCAATAATTCTGCTAATGTTGATATTAATTGTGTTTTGAGTTGGTCATGTGATGATAGAGAAGATATTGTATCTTATGATGTTTATTTTGGAGAAGATAAAGACTTACAACTTGTAAAAAATAAGATATCTATAAAATCATATAATCCTTCAGGTTTGCTCAAACTTGATACTAAGTATTATTGGAGAATTGTAGTTTGGAATGAGGATAAATCTATAACAGGACCTCTCTGGTGTTTTACTACAACAAAAGATGCGGCTTTTGTTCCTTCAAACCCCAATCCTAGTGATGGGGAGATTAATGTTAGTATATATACGTCTTTAAAATGGGAATGTGATGCTACATCATATGATGTATATATCGGAAAGGATGATGATTTTAAAACGCCTGAAGTAAATAATATTGCAACAAATTATTACAATCCATCTACACTCAAAGTTAATACTAGATATTATTGGAAAGTTGTTGCATGGGGGTCTGATAAAAAATCTGCCTCTAGCGATATTTGGAGCTTTACTACTAGTGAGAGGTCTTCACCACCAGAAAATGCTGATATAGAAATAGTTTTCCCAAGAAGGATATGTTGGGCTGGTGTTAAAGCAGATATTAAAAATACTGGAAATGAAACTATTTCAAATGTCAGTTGGTCTATAACTGTAAAGGGTGGTTTATTTGGTATGGTTAATATATCTGAAACTGGAGCTGTAGATATTTTAAATTCGGGTGAAATATCGCATATTTCTACTTGGAATTTGGATTCAAAATCTAGAATTGTGCGTAGAATTGGAAAAATTAATGTCCTAGTAAAAGTAAATACTGGAGATAAAATTAATGTTAGAGATATAAATGGTTTTGTTTTTGGAAGAATTATATGGCTTCCTTTACTGTTAATTAATAGATAATTGATTTTTTTTGTTTCTTCAGGGGCAAATAGATAATAAATATACAATAAGATTTATATATATTATAAAATAAAATATTATTGGGTTAAACAATTCATGATTCAGAAAAGGGCATTTAGTACAACTATTAATCATAAGAAGATACTTTGTTTTATAATTGTATTTATGCTAACTATACCTTTTGGTACCGTCATTTCTAAAAAAAATAATGATACATCTAAACTCTATAGTGGAGATGACTGCGAGATTTTTCTTTCAGAAGAAAATACAGATGAAGATTACATAATTAATCTAGAGTTTTTAATATCTGACTACAGTTCCGAATCTGTTATTTGTGATAGTGAATCATATCTATCTTTGAATTTAGGTTATAGTTCTACTTATACAATAGATATTGGAAAACCAAAGCTTCCTACTATTAGAAAATTAATAGCCATTCCATATGAATCATCATACACCTTAAAGATACTAGAAAAGGAATATAATGATATTAAATTAGAAAATAAAAAAATTTTACCACTTCAACAACCAACATATGATTGCAATGAAATGTATGACAATAATGAATTTATAATTGATAGTAACCTTTATTCTACTGATAATTTTTATCCTGATGAATTGATTTCTATTGTAAAAGATGATATTGTTTTTAGAGATTTTAGTTGTATCTTATTGCAATTTAATCCAATTATGTATAATCCTTTTAAAAATAAAATCAGATTTTTTAATAAATTAAACATTCAATTGGAATTTGACAAAGAACCAATGCGTATCAAAGAATCTAAAATGTTAGAGGACATTTATGAGGGTATTGTTTTAAACTATGATATTGCAAAAGATTGGGCTTCTTTTAAAGACAATAATATTCCTAGTTACGATGATTATGATTTTTTGATAATTACTGATGATGATTTTTACCAATCAATGATTCCGTTTAAAGATTTCAAAGTACAAACGGGTCTTAATACTAGAATTGCTAAAACAAGCGAAACTGGTACAAATCCTACTGATATACTTGATTACATTAAAAATGCTTATAATAATGAAGGCATCAGCTATGTATTATTAGTTGGAGATAATGAACATATACCTATCAAACAGGATGGGGATCATTATTATACTTGTCTTGAAGGTAATGATTTGTATCCTGAGATTGCGATAGGTCGTTTTTCAGTTAAAACAAATCAACATGTGAATAATATAGTTGCAAAGACTATTGATTACGGATTCTTTTCTTCTAATGATGATGGTTATGAAAAAAAAATTTTACTTGTTGCAGATGGTGAAGGTGCCCCTAGAAAATATCAAGGTTGTAAAGAATATATTGCAAATAATATAATACCTAGTGAAATGATAATATCAAAAGCATATTATGCAGAAGGTGCTAGAAAACAAAATGTAATAGATTACATGAATCAAGGTCAATTGATTGTAAATTACCGTGGGCATGGATCAACAACCTCATGGCGTCAGCCGTCTATTGGTATAAGTGATTTAACAAATTTAAATAACGAAGGAAAACTACCTCTGATCTTTAGTATATCGTGTAACAATGGTCAAATTACTAGTGAATGTATTGCTGAGAAATCTCATAGAGATGAATCAAGCTGTATCGGATATCTTGCTGCTTCAAAACCTTCTCCAACAACAGAAAACCATGAATTTGATAAAGATCTGTTTAGAGCTATTTATAATCATGAAAAAACAGTAATTGGAGATATTATTTTTCATGCAAAATCTGCTTTATTAGAGGATTTTCCTGCTGGTGCAGATGTGAAAATGTATATTTTATTTGGTGATCCTACAACTGAATTACAGGGCGGTGGTCCTCGCTTATCTTTTAATCCTTCTTCTTATCATTTTGGTAATTTATATAAAAAAGAAATGGATTCGACTAGTTTTGAGATTTGCAATAGCGGTTCTGAAATCTTGACTTATACTTTATCTGAAAATTGTAATTGGGTTGAGCTTTCTAGAATAGAAGGCAGTATTTCTGAGGGAGATTGTGATACAATTGATATTAGTATTGATACTACCGGTCTTAGTTACGGTAATAATAGTTGTCAGATTTTTATAAAATCCAATGATGGAGATGGTGTTTTTGATTTAAGTGTTAATGTTGTGAGCCATCCTCCTGATAAACCAACGGATCCGAAGCCTAGTGATGGTGTTAGTGGTGTAAGTGTTGATCCTACTTTTTTGAGTGTTGATGTTTCTGATCCGGATGATGATCTTTTGAGTGTTAGTTTTTTTGATGCTGGGGATGATAGTGAAATAGGTTTTGTTGATGATGTTGAGAGTGGGGAGACAGTAACTGTTGAGTGGGATGGTCTTGATTATAACACTAGTTATAGTTGGTATGTTGTGGTTAATGATAGTGTTTTTGAGACTGTTTCTGATGTTTTTGGTTTTACTACTAATTCTCCTCCTGTTTTTTCAAATATGTTTCCTATGGATGGTTCTTTGGATGTATCTTTTGGTGTTGCTAATTTAAGTTTGGATATAAGTGATCCTGATGGTGATAGTTTTAGTTGGAGTATTTCTACTAGTTCTAATATTGGTAGTAATTATAGTAGTGGTGATGTGGATGGTACTAAGTTTTGTAATGTAGATGGTCTTATGCCTGATACCCTTTATACTTGGACTGTTAGTGCTACTGATGAGAGAGGTGCATCAAATCAAGCTGTTTATAGTTTTAAAACAAAGAAAAACAACCCCCCTGAGAAACCTGTTGCTGTTTCGCCGGCAGACAATGCAGAAGATGTAAGTATCATCTGTTTTTTAAATTGGTCTTGTTTTGATCCTGACCCTGGGGATATTTTAACTTATGATGTATTTTTTGGCAAAACAAATAACCCTGAGCTTGTAGAAGAAAAAACTATGGATAGTTCTTATGTTGTTCCTTATGATCTTGATCTTGATACTACTTATTACTGGAAAATTAAGGCTACTGATAGTTTTGGTGCGTCATCTGAGAGTAGTGTTTTTAGTTTTAGGACTAGTCCTGTTCCACCGCCACCAAGTCCTGGTAGTATTGATATAGGTTTTCCAAAGAAGTTTAGTTGGGCTGGTATTAAAACTAGTATTATGAATAAAGGTGTTAGAGATGCTTCTAATGTACTTTGGGAGATAAATATCTCTGGTGGTGTTTTTGATAGGTTAAGTGTCTCTGAGAGTGGTTGTATAAATCGTTTGAATAGTAGTGAAACTGAGGAAATATCGACATATGAGTTTTTAGATTTTAAAAATAGAGTATCTGCTGTAGGTCGTATTAAAATTGCAGTTAAGACTTTTAATATTAATGGTGAAGTTGTTGATTTTAAGTTAAAGGATGCTTTTGCTTTCGGCCCTCTTGTTTTATTTCTTAACTAATTTTTTAGCGTTTTTAATCATATATTTCTTGTTTAATTTATATTTCTCAAGAAGATCCTCCGGATCTCCACTTTCACAAAAGATATCTCTTATACCCATTCTATAAAAATTAGTTTTAAGACCTTTTTCTGCAATTATTTCAGAAACTGCTGATCCAAGACCACCTATTACTGAGTGCTCTTCAGCAGTAACTATTGCTTTAGTATCTTTACTACATTTTTCAATAAGTTTTTCATCAATTGGTTTTATTGTATGCATATCTATTATTCTTGCACTTATACCTTGTTTTTTAAGTGTATTTCTTGCTTCTAATGCTGGTTCAACCATAGTACCAGTTGCAATAAATGTGATATCTGAGCCTTCTTCTACAATCATTCCTTTTCCAATTTTAACTTTTTCAACATCTTTTTTTTCATATATCAATGGTGCATTTGCTCTGCCTACTCTTGCATACATAGGCCCATTGTTTTCTGCCATAAGATTTACAATTTTACTAGTCATTGTCGCATCGCTTGGTGCAAAAACTTTCATATTAGGTAAAGCACGCATAAGAGCGATATCTTCTATCATCTGATGACTCGCCCCATCTTTTCCGACACTTATCCCACCATGAGTTGCAAATATCTTCACATTTGTCCTAGAATAGGCAACATCCATTCTAATCTGATCATATACTCGACCTGTTGCAAAAACTGCAAAAGTACTTACAAAAGGAATTTTTCCACATGATGCAAAACCTGCTGCTGTGCTAATCATATTTGCTTCTGCAATACCCATCTCAAAAAATCTATTGGGATATTTTTCTGCAAATTTAATTGTTTTTGTAGATTTTGATAAATCTGCATCTAAAACCACTATGTTTTTGTTTTTTCGTCCAAGCTCTACAAGTGTATCACCGTAAGCATCTCTTGGGTTAACCATTGTTTTCTTTTTTATATTAATTCCTCCAGTCTTTTTTCTTCAACTGTTAGTTCTTCAATTGCTAGATTTCTTTCCATCTCGTTTGGTGGTACCCCATGAAAATCAACGTTGTTTTCCATAAATGAAACTCCTTTTCCTTTTACTGTATTTAAAATTATAAGTGTAGGTTTGTTTTTTGTTTCATTTGCTTTTTTTAATGAATATAGTATCTCTTGTATATCATGTCCATCTATTTCTATAACATTCCATCCAAAAGATTTCCATCTTTCATGTACAGATTCAAGTTTTAATACATTCTCTGTGTTTCCATCTATCTGTAAAAAATTCCTATCTATAAGTGCTGTTAAATTATCAAGTTTGTAATGTGATGCTGCTGCTGCTGCTTCCCATATTTGCCCTTCATTTGTTTCACCATCTCCAAGCATCACATAAACATTATATTTTTTTTTATCAAGTTTTCCAGAAAGTGCTATTCCATTTGCAAAAGATAAACCATGGCCAAGAGAACCTGTTGATGCTTCTACACCCGGTGTATATAAACAAACAGGATGTCCTTGAAGCATACAATTTATTTCTCTTAGTTTTTTTAATTCTTTTTTATCAAAAAAACCTCTTTCTGCAAGAACTGCATAAAGTGCTGGTGCAGCATGACCCTTGCTTAATATAAATCTATCTCTATCTGGATTCTTTGGATCTTTAGGATCATATCTCATGTGTTTAAAATATAGTGCAACTAGTGCATCTGCTGCAGATAAGGATCCCCCAGGGTGTCCTGATTTAGCTCTATATAGCATTTCAATTATATTTTTTCTGATTTTTACGGCTTCTAGATTAAGTTTGTTTAATTCTTTTTTGCTCAACCTGCTCATATTTTGTTTTCTCCCCCTGCAAGTGAGAACCATAGATGAAACATTTCTTCTGAATGCTTTTTTTAGGTTTATAGTTTTTGTAATTTTTTATTTTTTTGGTTTTTTATGTTTTCTTGATATTTCATATAGATCCTGATATATTTCTGGTCTTATGTCTCTTAATACAGGTCTGTTTGCTCTTGCAGTTTTAATTTTTTCTAGATCAATTGTACATGTTACAATACTTTCTTTAAAATATTGTCCTTTTACTATCAAATTTGATAATGGATCATATGCTTGTGATCCGCCCCAAAATACTAGTTCTTCTTGTGTTCCAACAATGTTTGAATATATCATAAATGTTGTGTTTTCTATTGCTCTTGCTGGAAGAAGTGTTTCAAAATATTTTCTTGTTACAGATGGTGATGCAGATATACATAGTATTATATCCGCCCCCATCTGTGAATAGGCTTTACATAATTCAGGAAAGAATAAATCATAGCATACTATTAGACCAATTTTTCCGTATTTTGTGTTTGATAATGTAAGTGTTTCACCGGCATCATAAAATATTTTTTCTTCAAATGGACCAAATGTTGGTAAAAACCATTTATTGTATGTATCTACTTTTCCATTGGGATGTATTAATACAGCTGAGTTGTGATTAAGTCCTTCAACTTTATCATTTTTAGTTGGCATACCAAAACATATATAGCATTTATTATCCTTTGATATCTGTTTTAGTTTTTTTATAGAGGGGCCAGTTATATTTTCTACATAATCTCTTATTTCATCTTTAAGAGGATATCCGGTTAATGACATCTCTCCAAATACATAAAAATCTGCTTTTGTTTTTTTTATGTAGTTTTCCATTTTTTTAATATTTTCTTTTTTGTTACCTATTTTTGGCCTCATTGAGACTAGTGCTAGTTTCATTTATATGACCAATCAAGGTGTATTAGTCATGTTTTTTAAAAGTTGTTGTTTAAAAAATAGTTTTTATCTTGATTTTAAAAGGTTAAGATACAAGAAATTTATTTGATCTTCTGAGGTTCTGCCTTGTTTGTCGTATAGTATTGTTTTTACTTTATGTTTTCTAATAGAATTTTTATTTAGATGCCATACATATGGTATTTTTTTTGCAGTATATTCTAGATTATCATCATAGTAAAATTCCACTTTGTCTATTTCTGAATTGTATGTTTTTATATCTGTGTATATCCATATATCGTTTAATACAATAGTTTTTTCTGTTTTGTATGTTTTAAGGATTCTATCTTCATAATATAGTTTTCCTTTTTTTGGAGTAGATATTGTTATTTTTGGTGGTTGATCTTCTATATCTGCTATATATGCTATTGTTGCTGCAATAATTCTTGTTGTATTTACTAGATAGCTTATGTTAACATTTGAATAAACATCTTCAGGCGTGTTGGCATATGGATCACCAGCTTTCTCCCAAACAGAAATACTTTCATATCCATATCTAATGAATCCATAATAATCACTAAAGCCTCTTTTTGCGTTTCTATCATATGGATATTTATCAGATATTTGCAAGTTTAATTTATCGTTTGATTTGTTGATATTTTCCATAATATCAATTATCCATTCTGTATCTTCCGAGTAAGATAATCTTATATTCTTTCCATCTTCTTTTGTTATTGCTCTTCCAATCATATCTGCATTGAACTCTATCAATATATCATCATTATTTAGATATGCCTCTCTGGCATAAAATGTGCTCCCTAGTAAACCAACTTCTTCACCTGAGAATGTTACAAATTTTATGGTTTTATCAAAACTATATTGACTTAAAACATATGCAGCAGCAAGAACTCCTACTACACCTGATCCATCATCATTTGCACCAACTGAATCTCTAACTGTGTCATAATGTGCATTAAAAACAATCTCATCAGTATCATCAATATCATTTCCATGAAGTGTTCCAATAATATTTTCTGAATGATAAAATTCTGGATTATATCTATTTCCAAAGCTACTCCATTTTTGTTTTTCCGCGTCTAGATAAAATTCTTGAAAATTTTGATATATATACTCCCCTGCTTTTTCACATCCATATGTACTTGTCATTCTTGGACCAATTGATATCAGCTCATCATAAAATTTTTTCACAACACTTTTGTTTATTTTATCTATAATCTCTGTAATCTTTTGATTGCTATCGTGGATTGTATCTTCTTGTGTTATTTTTATATTTTTTTTATCTTCGGTTATCGCTATATTTAATGCAGATGCTGTTATATTTGCAAATATTAAAAAAAATATAATTAATAAACTAATCAATTTTATTTTCATTTTACCCCTTCTTTTTTGAATATTGTTAAATATTATAAATTTAACTGTATTAATTAACTTAAAATAAAAAGAGAAGAGGCACCTCTCGCTCTATAAGGACGAGATGGGATGCGAGATGGGGAGGCACCTCTCTTTTATAGGAGGAAAGATGGTCTTTGAGATGTTTTAAATTAGATTTTTATTTTTGAGATGGGATTGAGACTATCTACTAGGCGACATGTTAGTATTCCCCCAAGTTCTTCAGCGTCATTTGGGTTTGTAGTATATCTTACCCATAATCTTCCTGAAGGAAGCGTGTTAATTGATCTATATAGGAATTTTCCCATTTCCCTTCACCTAGTGCAATGCAATACCGCATCACAATACTAGAATATATTTTTTAGTATATAAATATTTCCCTTTTTGCATTGCATAAGCGCAATACATTAGAGAAATGCATAAATATGCATTAATTGATACAAAAATTAATGGATGGGTATAAGCAGGAAATAGCATTAATAAAAAAAGTACTAAAAGAAAATCCAAAGGGTATGACAGTTACAGATATATCAAGAAAGATTAAGGTCAATAGAAATTCAGTTGCAAAATACCTTGACATTATGAGAATTTCAGGTCTTGTAGAAATGATTACTTTTGGACCTGCAAAAGTATTTTTTCCAGCAAAAAGAATACCCATAAATAATCTTCTTAATTTTACATCAGATTATATTCTCATTTTTGATAAAGAATATAGAATAATAATGATAAATGATACCTTTCTTAAGTTTATTGATGCAGAACGAGAAGAACTACTTGGAGAAAAAATTGACACATCAATTTTAGATATTTTTAATGGACATGATACTATACAAAAAGGAATAGAAAATGCTATAAAAGGAGAAGATTCTGTACAGGAAATTGATTGTAATTTAGAAGAAAATAATGTTTTTTTAAAGGTTAAGATACTACCAACTGCTTTTGAAGATGGAAAAAATGGTGTGGCGTTTATAATTCAAGATACTACAGATCATAAACTGGCAGAGGAAGCACTTAGAGAAACAGAAGAAAAATTTAGAAAATTTTTAAATAAGATAGATAAAAAATAATTTTTTTATTATATGACAGGTAGAGCTGCTAAAATTGTTATATCTACAAATAGTGTTAATATAGCATTTGTCTGAAGATCAAATATATCTATCCATTCAAGAATTGCTATTAGAACATATGATAAAACCATAATTGCTACAAATTGTACAACTAATATAAACAAAACATTAAAAATATCTGAGTAATCTTGATTTAAAGCTATCCTCCAAATAGTTGCAAAAAATGCTAACAAACCAACTGTGATTTGTACTTTAGTTATATCTTTCATATAAATCTGTGAGTATTTTTCTATTTATAAAAGTTTTTGAAATATGAAATAATATATTTTTAACGATTCTTCCATTTTGGTTTACGTCTCCCCATTACAGCTTTCATACCATCCTGTGCGTCTTCAAAAAGACAGTTTCTAGAAATCGCTTTCTTTGCGTAATCATAGGCAGATTTTTCATCTAAATCAATTTGTTTGTAAAATACGTTCTTTCCAAATTCTAATATCAATCTACTATATTGAGCAATTGTTTTTGCTAATTTTTCTGATTCATTGTGAAGTTCTTTTTTTGATACTACTTTATTTACAAGGCCAAATTCTTTTGCTTCTGATGCAGAGATATATCTTCCAGTTAAAAGCATATCAAGTGCTCTTCTTCTTCCTATAAGTCTTACTAAAGGTACCATCGGGGTAGAACAAAAAAGACCAATTTTTACACCAGGTGTTGCAAATTTTGCATTTTTTTCTGCAACAGCTAAATCACATGCAGCAACGAGTTGACAGCCTGCTGCGGTAGCTACTCCATGAACTGAAGCTATAACAGGCTGAGGGATTTGGTGAAGTGTTTGCATCATTTCTGTACATTTTGAAAATATCTTCTGAAAATGATTTATATCATATTTTTTTCCAATTAACTCATTTATCTCATGGCCTGCACAAAAAGAATCCCCATTTCCTTTTATTATTATAACTTTTATATCTTCTTTTTCTGAAATAAGATTTAATTGTGTCTTAATTTCATTTATTAGATCTAAAGAAAGTGCATTATGTTTTTCTGTTCGATTTAGTGTAAGCCATCCAATGGAATCTTTTTTTTCAAATAACAAATGATTCATTACAAAATCTCCATATGTTCTCATTTTGTATAGTTAAAAGTTTTTAGTATTTTTCTTTTTGTTTTTATTATAAAAATAAAGAAAAAGCTTTAACAAAATATGATTTTATCTAAATTAATTATAATGAAAGAAAAAACATTCAAATTTAATACTCTTAAATTCAAAATATATCCTGAGGTTTATGATCCTGCAGAAGATACCTTTCTACTTTTAGAGTCAATTAAAATTAAAAAAGATGATTTTTTACTTGAAATTGGTTGTGGCTGTGGAATAATAGGAATTATATGTGCACAGAAGGGTGCAAAAGTAATTTGTTCAGATATAAATCCATATTCTATAAAAAATACAAAAGAAAACTATGAGTATAATAAAGATAAAATTAGGGGATCTATTGAAATTAGAAAGGGTGATATGTTTTCTGTAGTTAAAAAAGATGAATTATTTGATGTAATTATTTTTAATCCTCCGTATCTCCCAACCAAAAAAAAAGATTTGATAGATAATGTTTGGTATAATAAAGCTTTAGATGGAGGAAGAGACGGTTTAAAATTAACTAGAAGTTATTTAGAAAATTTATCAACTTATCTCAAAAAAGATGGTAGTGCTTATTTTGTTTTTAGTTCTCTATCAAATAGAATTAAATTGGAATCTATAATAGATAAAAATAAATTTAAAAAAGAAATTTTAAAGAGTTGTTTTTTTGATGATGAAAGGATAGATATCTATCGAGTCTACAGGTAGTATAACATTTTTTCAAATATAGGAAAGTTATATGATAAAATTTCTAGTAATCTGAACAAGGTTGGTTTTTCAAAATTAACTTTTGATTTTGGCATAGAAACTGGTTTTGATGGAGACCAATCACTTATTTTACCATGTTCATCTCGTGCTTTAACTCTCACTTGATAACTACCTCGTTTTTGCCAAGTATGAGTTGCTTCTATGGTTTTACCTGATTCATATGGGCCGATCCACTCAGAATCGCTATCATCTCCCCAATCAAAGTAATAGTAAAGTTCATCTCCTTCAGGATCTGTTGTAGATGCTGTATATGTATATTCTTCTCCAAGTTTTCCTGATGCTGGTCCTTGTGGAGCATCTGGTGTATTTGGTTTTTGCGATTCCTCTGCAATTTGGAGTGTTGGATCTCCAAATGGATGCCATTCTTCAAGTGTTTTATAATCTACATCATCTAAACTAAGTGTATTTAAATAATCATTTACTGCATCGACCCACATCTCACCAAAAGTAATTGCACCATCTGCATATGCCTCAAATATCCTAAGATTCAGTCCTTCAACAAGACCATATGTAACCCATTCACCACAATAAATCCACCCAAGGCCGGTTGCACCAAATGAGGCTATTCCACCTCCATTTGGATTAGATACAAATGACCAAGCAAAACAGTTTTCATTTTCGCTAAATTTACCTAGGCTACAACCACCACAAACTACAATAGGTAATTTATCACCGTTTTCAAGATCGTAAATAATTGAGTTGGTATATCGTCCAGTTGGTGTAGGAAGAGTCTGTCTTTTTCCGTTATGTGGATATGTTGTCCATACCCATGGTGCTCCATGGCCTGAAAAATCAACAAATCCGCATCCATTGTTAATTCCATCGTTTATATTCTGGACTCCACTAGGTGAAATTCCACTTAATTTACCGTTTGAATCCCATATTTTATTTGGGTTAAATCCCTGCATGACATCGATAATAGCTTGATTTAGATATTCTCCTTCATCGATATCTTCTTCATCTGGATCATCGTTTTCATCAGGACATGTATCTCCACCTATCACTACAATATTTGTAAACCAATCTTTAGTACACGCTTTGTTGTTTTCATAATTGATGATTTTATTTACAACTATATCTACTTGATCAGAATTGATACATGCTAGTCTACCAATTTTAACATCTGGATATAGATCTACCTCGTCTGTTTTTCCATTCCAGTTATACTCTCCAAAGATATCGTTTTCATTTGTATCCCATGTAGAAAGTTCGTTTTCACCGTTATAAATATCTGCATAATAAATATCTGAGACAAATATTTCATCATCGTCTTCCCCTACCATAACATGGGTTTCTCTTGAAGGAAATTGCATGATTCCTCCAACAATTAAGACATTTGATATGCCCCAGTTATCATAAGCATTTTTTATGAAATATTTTATTTTTTCAGGGTTATCTCTTCCTTCAACTGCAAAATAATCTCCATTGTATATTTCTTCTAATGTTACATGTTTTGTAGAAATTCCTCTATTGTTCTTATGTGAAACTAAACTCTGTAGTTGTGATGTATAGTCCATCGGTGACAAAATTAATAACTCATATTGTTCATCAAAAACTTTAATTGTTTTTGCTATTTCATATTTGATCTCTATATCTACTTCTTTTGCCCATTCAATTTTGTTTTTTAACGGAAGATATTTTATTGGATAGATTTCTAACTTTAATATAATGCTTCTTTGGTTATCATAAAGACCATGGCTTATATCATAGTTGAACCATTTTTCAGGATAAGGATTTTCTAAATTATTTGTTTTTTCTTCATTTATTTTTATATTAGATATAGGCATAGCAGTTGGTGATAATTCTAATTTTTTACTTATTGTTTTTTCTTCAATATTTTTTAGGGTACACATAACATTTTTTATATTTGTTTTTGAAGGAAAAACAAAAGTTTTTACATACATGGGAAGAATTGGTTTTCCTTCTTTTATTAAATGTGAATTTGATTCTTCTAAATTTAGGGAAATATATTCATCTTTTTCTTCTATATTTGTTTTTGAAAAATTTATAGAGAATTTTTCTACTTCAAACTCTTCTTTAGCTGGTGTTGATAGAACTCCAAAGCTACTTATTAATAGCATCATCATCATTAAAAAAATTAATATTTTTTTCATATTTTTATACCCCCAATTGTTAACATGTGTTAACTCCTTTTTATTATATAAGATTTACCTTTATGTAATGTCACTTTACTTTACACTTTAGAATAATAGTTCTGAATTTATCCTATCTTTTTGAGATGAAAACGGCAAATAGTATGTTGCCATCAGACAACTATACTCACAAATAAAAATGTACTAGATGGATTTATTGTTTTCCGATTCTTTAAAGCCTTGAAATGTACTGCTTATATTTTTTTGTATATGCAGTTTACCATAAATTTATACCCCAGAATCTCAAAGCCATAATGATTCCAATAGCAATAATTATTATGCCAAATATTTTCTGCATCCATCTACCAGCAGTTACATATTTATTTCCAAGTTTTCCTCTTACAGTATTAGTAACAGCACATAGAGGAATAATAGGTATGCCATGACCAAGTCCAAAGACAAACAAGAGTAAACCTCCCATAAGAATTGAAAAATCCTGGGCAAGGATAAGAATGAACACTGGCATCATCAAACCCAGAGCGCAAGGCGCCCATCCAACAGCAAACAATATACCAAGAAAGAATGCACCCAGATAAATGGATTTCTTACTCAACTTGAAAAACATTTTTTGTCCTTTTTCCATTACCTGAGATTCTGATTCTTTTTGCCGTTTTAATTTAATAAGTTCCTTCAATGGTTTAAATACATTCACACCAAAAATGATAAGAATAATGCCTGCGATGAGAAAAAACAATGCAGATGCTTCAACGAAAAACCCAATCGATGAAAGAGCCAACCCAAAAGCAAAAAACACAATTGCCATTCCAAAGGTAAAGACAACACCAACCCAAACACCTTGCAACGAAAATCTTTTCACACTTTTCTCAGAACCTTGCTGTAGAGACCCAACATAGGAAATCATTGCTATCAGAAGAGCAAGAGAACAAGGAGTTACTGCAGTAAGGATCCCAAGGAGAAAGATTCCGATAAACGTAATACTTTCATCATAAATCTGGCCTTTAAAACCCTCCCATTTTCCTTCTATTATTTGTTGTACATCCTGTGTAAGTGATTCAGCACACTGTATCTTATCTATGGCACCTTTGCCCATTAAATAAACATGATATACACCGACAACATTTTGGTTCATATCAATAAGCACGATAGCGGGATTGGAAAACGCACCATCAACTGTCCAATAATTGCGATATAGGTTAGCTACAGCAAACGGACTAAAGTCTTCAACCCAATGCCAACTCACGTTCACACCAAAATCTCGTTCTGCCATCTCCTTACCAGTTACCGAGTATGGATTCTTCCTGATGTTAATGGTGATAACAGTAACATTTTGATTGGATTTGGGCAGTTCTTCAAGTGCAGCTATCTGACCTTTCATCTCTTTTAGACATTCAATACAAACTGGTTCTTCAACCTGTGTAAAATGGAGAATAACAACATTTCCTTGATAGTTGCTCAGAGAGAATTCAACCCTGTGTTCATCAATTGCTGTAAAATCGGGTGCAGGTCTGACTTCATATTTGTCGGCTGAAATTGCTGGCAAAAAAATTGATAAAGCAACAGCAATCAAGATAAATAAAAACAAGATGTTATATCTATATCTCATTGTATCTTCTCCTTGTTTATATTATAGTAATATATTGCATCTTTCACCCAGTCTTCTATCTCGAATTCAGTCATATCTCCCTCCCAAGCATGCCATGCATATTCTACTTTACCATCATTTTCAATCAAAGTAAAAATTCCTGTTAATGCTATGTAATGAGGAGCTCCATCTGGATCATAGATTAGTGCTTCGTATCCCTTCGTTTCAGTATCACCTCCAAGATCTATATCTAAATCATAGAAATTCACACTGTTTTTGTATTTTTCTGACAATTTAATAACTCTCTGAGCTTGAGGATCACACCAAGTGCAGGTATGTCTATGCACGACAAATACAACACAATTACTTTCCAAACTGTCAATCACCCATTGAGGATGAGTAATCTCTTCATCAATTGGATGGTCTATCCAAAAGGCATTATCGTCTGTACCAAGAGAATGAACCGGCGTATAATCATCAAGCCAATCAGAGTTAGCTGGATTCCCATTGCCTCCATTATTATTTGGTTCATCAGAGGGTCCTGATAAAACAAAAAACAAAGCAGCAATAACTACCAAAATTACTAAAATAATTGCAATTGTTTTAAAAGAAAAAGTCATAGTTTTTTTCTGTTTTTTTCCTTTTTTAGGTAAAACCTTAATGGAGGATTCATCAACATCTTCTATTTTTTTATCATGTAAATGCTTTAAATGAGCTGAAATGTTTTCCTTTTTAAGTTTTGTTTTACACTCAGGACAAATAACCCACGAATCCTCATTTTTTTCTTTATTCATTTCTTTTATCACCTTAATTGCTCTAACTTATTTGTGTTTTTTCTAAAACCTTGTCTGTAACTTTTTTTATTTCATTTTTATCTAAATTAAAATCAAAGCCTTTTTGAATTCCTAAATCAGTTACAACAACATGAACATCTGGCTTAAAAGCAACATGTTCTAATGTTTTTTTTGCACAAGAAACAGGGCAACCATCGATTGCGATTAGTTTTTTAGCAGCTTTTGTCGACTCAATTAATCTACTAACATGTCCACCAATGCCTGCAAGACAATACATTTTACCATAACTCTTTGTGGTAAGATTTTTAGCAGACTCATTTGCAATTTGACCAACATTTGACCCGCCAGAACAAGGAAAGATTAAATTCTCAGTTGAATCGCATAAACATTTATCGTTTGTCATTTATAATCCTCTGTATCATCTATTTCTAGTGTTTTAAATACAGCTTTCTGGATTAATTCTTCAGGGATTTCTTCAAAAATTTTTCCATTGTATTTAATGGTTCTGCAGTGAGATTCGAATCCAGTCAAACAAGAACAAGAAGCGCAGTAATTTTTACCAACTTCTGCTTCTGATAAAATATCTTCAATAGCTTTTCCGTTGATTAAAATAATGTTGGATTTCTGGATTTCTTTTTCAGATAATTTTGATTCAATAAAGTTTATTTTGATTTCTTTTGAGTTTAACTCTTTTTTTAAATCTGCAACCACTTGATTTAGCGTCTTACCTGTTTTTGAACATCTAATACAGGTGCCGTTGTCTATATCTAGATGCTTCCATTCAATACATAATTCTTTCATTTAAAACACTACTTTGGGCAACATTGAATATTGCCTTTCATCAACTCTTTATAATCAGAGAGAACATCATGCACCCAGCAGTCATCATTACCTGCACTCTCACGGAAAACAAGAGCCATAATATACGCCAATTCTTTCAACGTGGCACCTGCTTCAAGTGCACCTTTGAAATGCTTTCGTACGCATGGCGCAGAACGACCCTTTATAGCTGTTGCAAAACAGATAAACTGATAGGTTTTTTCATCAATCAAACGTTTCTTTTTATACAAATCATCTATTTTGTCAAATTCTTTTGTAAATTCTGGGAACCATTCCTCCAATATTCTCATATTCTTTTTCACTCCTTACTCCAATATTTTTTTGATTTCTTTTTCAGTTGGGACATGTCCAACGATTTTTACTTCTCCATTGACTACAACCGCAGGTGTCATCATGACACCACGATTAACAATCTCTTGTAAATCCTCAACTTTTACAATCTCTGCATCTTTACCTAGTTCGTCAACAACCTGCCTAACTATCTTCTCAGTTGCCTTACATTTTGGACAACCCGTGCCTAAAATTTCTATCTTCATTACATATCCTCCTTTTTTTCTTTTAATTTCTTTGATACAAATTCAAACATGCCTTTATCGCCAGCTGTACTAATACGATCAGCTAAATCAACTGCTTCATTTATATCCATCATATTAACACCAAGTTTTTTTGCTTGTTTGAAATGATATAAAAAACATGGGCGGTAATGACCGACAATAGATACAGCAATACCTACCAATTCCATAGTTTTTTCATCCATATTTATATCATCTCATCAATCAATTTTTTAACATTAACTTCAATTTGATTTCTAACAGCTCTATAAAAATCAATATCTCTCCCTTTTGGATCCTTAATATTCCATTCAATAGTCTTATTTCTTGGAGTAATTGGACAGCCATCTATACAACCCATAGTAACAATAAAATCAAACTCATTATTCATAGAAGAACTAAGCATTTTAGGGACAAAACCGCTAATGTCAATATTTTTTCCGTTCATAACCTCTACAGCAAAAGGATCAACATTTTTTGCAGGTTTAGTTCCAGCACTATCTGCTATAGCATCCTTTCTAAAGTTATTGAAAAATCCTTTTGCCATCTGGCTGCGACACGCATTTTCAAAACATACAAACAATACCTTTTTCATAACCATTATCAACCTGCAATCATACCATAACTAAAACCAACAATTGTAGCAACAATTATTACCAAAGCAAAATACACAAATGCTTTTTTCTTACCCATAACCTTTGTAATAACAATCATATTAGGAAGACTCAAAGAAGGACCCGCAAGCAATAAAGCAAGAGCAGGGCCACCACCCATAATACCCGCGCTATACCCAAACAAATCCCCAACTATCGCAACTTCAAGCAAAGTGGGCATATACAAAATTGCACCAATAATTGATGCAAGAAAACATGAAAAAATATCATTACCACCAATATAAGGAGCAACAGCTACACCAACGGCATTTACAGGATCTGCACCAGGGATAAAATAAGCAGCAACACCACCAATAATTCCTACTATAAAAACACCAACAAGTAATATAGGAAATATTTTTTTTGTGAGGTTCCAAGTTTCCCTGCCCCACTCTTTTACTTCATCACGTGTATAATAAAAAATAAGAAGAACTGAAACCAATAGTGTTAAAACATAAACTATAGCAAGTTTTGGAACCCAAGGAATATATTCAGTACTTGCAGCACCAATAACTAGAATTAAGACAAGTGATACAAAAAACAAAAGCGAAATCCAAATAGGGCGCTTGCTTTCCTCTTTGCCTGTTTGACCTGCAAACATATTATTATCTTTGTTCTTTTTTTCTGATTCGTCTTTTCTAAAAATAAACGCCATTAAAAGACCAATAACCACAGCCATAAGAACAGCAGATACTGCTCTTGCAAGACCAATATCATAACCAAGGACTTGTGCAGTAAGAACAATTGCAAGAACATTTATAGCGGGACCTGAAAAAAGAAAAGCAGATGCCGGGCCGATACCAGCACCACGCTTATAAATGCCAGTAAATAATGGTAGAACTGTACAGCTACATACTGCAAGTATTGCACCAGAAACTGATGCTACAGAATATGAAATATATTTTTTAGTCTGAGCACCAAAATATTTTAAAATACCTTTTTTAGAAACAAAAACAGCGATTGCTCCTGCGATAAAAAAAGCAGGTATTAAACAAGTTAAAACATGCTCAGATAGATATTCCATTAGCATATTAAATCCTGCAATTATTATATCCAGCGGAGTCATATTTACATCCTCTTGGTCATTTCAATTATTTTAAAAGTTTGTTTATTAGTAGCTTGGATAAAAACATTTGTTCCTTGTCTATATTTGGAGATTAAACCAGCGTTTTTTAAAATTTTTATATGATGCGAAATATTTGGTTGAGACGTTCCGACTGTTGGAATTATTTCACAGATGCATCTAGATTTATTTTTTATAGAATTAAGAATCTTAAGTCTTGTTGAATTACCTAATGCCTTAAAGACATCAACTTTATTCATCGAATAAGTATAAGTATATTCAAATATTTAAATATTACCATATAATTATGTTTTAAAAAATACGTTTCACGTTATCTATAATATTATAAATTTCTTCGTTTGAACTTTTTATCATAATCCTAGTTCCATCTTTACGCTCATCAACAATACCCGCATTTTTCAAAACCTTCAAATGCTGAGAAACATTAGGCTGAGACTTACCAGTGTAAGGAATAATTTCACATATACACTTCTCACCATTTCTAACACATTCAAGAATTTTTAAACGAGTAGGATCAGCAAGAGCCTTAAAGACATCAACTTCGTTCATTAAAGACTGTTAAGAATATTCTTATGTTTAAATATTGCTATTTTAGTATAAAACGCTAAAGATACCATTGTTAATTATCTTTTTATACAAATTGTTTACATACTAATTAATATCACAAAAAAGTTAACAGTTGCTCTCATTGAAAGAATTTGATACTATTTCAAGAAATAAAATTCTAGAATGGATACAGCTAATAAACTCAGACTTTATTATAATACTACTCTTTTTTTGAAAGTAGATACTAGGCTAAAAAAATCAAGAAAAAAAGAATGCAAATTATTTACATTTACCTGATTACTATTTTTCTTTGGAATTTTTTTTGCATTTGGATATGCTGTAGAAATATATTTTTCTATAAATCTTTATATATAGATATAATAATTATCTATTTGTGGGAGAGTATAATCATCTATAAAAAAATTATTTTTTTCCTTGTTTTATATTTATTTTTTTCCCCAATTATCCATATACATGGAGAAAAAATTTTATCTGATACAACCAGTTTTTTTAGGGTGGAAGAAAAAAATGATAGATGGTGTTTTATCGATCCTTATAATAATTCATTTTATTCTACAGGAATAGGGTCTATTTCTGCAAAGAGCGGGTATTCTCCTGCTTTAGGATATAGCGAGTATTATAGGAATATAATTGAAAAATATGGAGATGAAAAAACATGGGCTAATGCAACGTATGATAAGCTTGTAGGATGGGGATTTAATAGTCTTGGAGGTAGCGGCCCGTATATCAAGAATACAGGTTTTTATTATACTGAAAATTTAGGTCTTGCAGATGATAATTGGCAAGAAGGTTCAACAACTGATTTTTTCTCTGAAGAATGGATAAAAACAGTGGAAAAAAAATGTAAGAAAAAAATAGTTAATATTTCAGATGACCCAAAGCTTATAGGTTATTTTTTAGATAATGAGATAAGGTGGGGTCCAGATTGGAGGTCATTACTTGATCTTTTTGATACATATATGCAGATGGATCATGATGGTCCTGGAAAAATTAGATTGGTTGAATTTCTAAAAAATAAATACAATAATAATATAACTAGTTTCAATTTAGCTTGGAGAACAAATTTTAATGATTTTAAAGAGATATTATACATAAAAAGACTTGGAACTTGGCCATATACAATTGAAGCAAGAAATGATCATAACGATTTTGTATATATTGTTGCAGAGCAATTCTATAAAACCTGCTATGAAACAATAAGAAAATATGATAAAAACCATCTAATTCTTGGAAGCCGTTTTTCTTCATTTGTTACACCAAGAAAAGTTGTTGAAGCATGTAGTAAATATGTTGATGTAGTATCAGTAAATCATTATCCACCTAATCCATTAATTCTTCCCTTTACATATATAGCTCAGGATCTGTTAGGTTTTATAAGAGCAACAGACTTTCTTCAAGAGTACTATGATATAACAAAAAAACCGATTCTTGTAACAGAATTTTATTTTAGAGCAAGAGATTCGGGCCTTCCAAACACAAAACCGTACAGAGTTTTTATGCCCGTGTTACTTAATCAAAAACAAAGAGCGATATGCTCTGAAATTCAAGTAAAAGGCTTTATTGAAAAACCCTATATCATAGGCTATCACTGGTTTGGTTATGCCGATCAACCTAAAACAGGTAGATTCGATGGAGAAAATTCAAATATAGGTCTTGTAAATGTAAATGATGAGCCTTACACAGTTCTTGTAAATAAAATGAAAGAGATGAATCATTTTGCACATAGTGTAGTTAAAAATAATTAAAATTTCTTTTTATATCATAGTTGAATATTTTTTTCAAAAATAATTTCTTTTATAAATTTTGTAACAGTTTCTAAATCTGAATCAAGATAAATTGCTCCAGTAAGTGCTTCTAGGGTATTTGCAAGATTTGTAGGGTTATTTGCACCTTCTTGTTTTGTCTCTCCTACGCCTAATCTTAGATATTTTCCAAGATCTAACTCTTTTGCTTTTTCAGCAAGAAAAATGTTATTTACAATAATAGAACGCCGTCTGGTTAATTCTCCTTCTGAGAAATACTTATTTGTATGATATAACGCTTCTGCTGCTACAAACCCGAGGATACTATCTCCTAAAAATTCAAGTCGTTCGTTATATTCCAACGGCTCTTTTGCCTCAAAGGCATAAGTTTTATGGGTCAAAGCGTTTTTTAATAGATCTTTATTTTTGAATATGTAATCTATTTTTTCTTCGAGTTCCTGTAGTTCTGATTGCATGTAAAAAAAGAAATAAAAATGTTATATTAATATTCTGCTGTTATATATAAGCTAGTTTTATTCGATTAATCTAAGAAATATAAGTCGACCTATAGTAAAACCTTTAGCTACTACTTGATCATGAATGGCATCATCTAAACTTACAGTTGCAACTACAGTAATTGGTCCAAATGGTCCAATACCACGTTGAATTTTATCAATTATAATTGTTTTTTCTTCGTTTACTTTGATAGTTAAATCTTCTTTACTATCTTCTTTTGTTTTACCAAAAATTCCGTATTCAATAAATAGTTTAAAACCTATGTTGTTAACATCTGTTTCTCCAGTATTTTTTATACTTGCTGTGACTTTTCCAAGGATGTTTATACCTTCTTTGATTTTAACATTTAGCTCTGGTTCGTAAATCTTTAAAGTGAATCTTTCACTCCAAGAACTTTCTATTCCATCAGATATGTCTCCATCATTATTTGGATCATCGATTGCTTTAACTTTAACTTTGTACGTCCCAGGGTTTTCAAAAATATGTGTTATTTTATATTCAACACCTGATTCATATGGTCCTAACCAATCGCTATTTGTGTTGTCTCCCCAGTCAAACATATAGTATATATCATCTCCATCAGGGTCGATGCTTGATATGTAAAGCGTGTGAGATATTCCAGGTTTCCCAGATTTAACTTTAGCACTTACATGAGGTTGTTCTGGGGGGTTATTATGACTAACTGTAACTTTTAATTCTTCTGAAAACTCGCTTTGCTTTCCATTTCTATCTTCAGCTTTAACTTTTATATAATATGTACCAACAGTATCCCATGAATATGTTATGCTGGCAGTATCGCCGGAATCATAAAAATCAGTCCATTTATCTACGGTGTTATCTCCATTAAAATCCCATCCGTATTTTATTTGATCTTGTTCTATATCGTTACTAGATGATTTATATTTGTAAGATACGTCAGCTTTTACATCTTTTAAACCATATATTATCTCTGGTATACTAGGTGGATTATTGTCATTTAAAATTTCTACAATTAATGGGTCTGACCAATTTGTTTCTAAACCATATTCATCTTTTGCTTTAACTTTAATTTCATATGTTCCTGTTGAATAATAAATATGAGATGCTTGGCAGACTACGCCCGATTCATATGGTCCTTTCCATTCACTTATTGTATTATCGCCCCAATCGATTTTATAGTACACATCATCGTAATCAGGATCAATTGTACTAAAACTGATCTCATATTCTATCTTTTCAATACCAGTTGGGGCTCCTTCCGGGCTCTCTGGCTGGTTTGGCGGATCTGGTTTGTTTTCAATAATTATTTTGACTGTGGCTGTATCCGAATTATTTTTTTCTTCTTCGCTACCACTACGTATAGTATAAACAAATGAATCATTTCCAAAGTAGTTTGGATCAGGTGTATATGAAATATTTTCTTCATCAATAGCTGCTTCTCCATGTTGCGGATCTGTTATATTTGTAATAATTAGATTTTTACCTTGATCATTTAATAAAACATTTATCTTGTTATTTTTTGTATCTTCATCAATTGTTATAGTATCATTATTTGCAATTACTTTACTAGATTTAACTGTTATATTTACTCTTCCTATTGATTCTGGTCTTATTCCTTCTGCTTCAGATGAATGTTCATCTACTATCAAATATTTGAAGGTATCCTTTCCGGTAAAATTATTATTAGGTGTGTAGTCGACAAGAGGTGGATTTAATGTTTTATTTATTTTTGCAATACCATTTTTTGGTTGTCCAATTCTTGCTAGTTTGATTGTATCATTATCAGGATCATAATCATTTTCTAATACATCAATAGTTACAGTTTCACCTTCGTATGTTTCTGCATAATCATCATTTGCAACAGGTGGTCTATTGTTTCCGCTATTTCCATAAGTTTTAAAACAAAAATCTGCGGTTCTTCTAGATATCCAATTATGTCCTCCATCGATAGACCCGTGTGCCATACCCCTTGTATATTCTGTATTTTGTGCTACACCCCATTGATATTGATCTCTGACTGAAGAAATATCCGTTGTATGTACTACTATATAATATGTTTCTTCAGGCTCTGTACGTATATCTTCAAAATCAAACTCTTCCCAGTTCATTTCTGTTTGAATTATTTCTGGTGATACTTCCATCCTTGTAAGATCTTCTCCATTTAGATCTTCACGTATCGAGACAACCAATTTTGTTCTTGTATCTACAGATCTTTTTACATATAACTCGATTTTACTCAACAAATTCTTTGTTGGTTTAAATGATTGAGCGCCCCAAATTCTACCAGATATTGGTGCTCCGTTATCATATTGTGTTTGCTGTTGATCAGTACTATCTGGATCAGATTCTCGGTCATTATATAATTTACTTCTATCATTTACAATTATAGATCTTATAGCAATTTCAAGTGCAGGATGAATAATTCCAGGATTTTTTGTTAATAATCTTAAAACCGGCGTGCTAAAACCAACTTTTTCATCCATAGAAATAGACTTTTTTACACTATATGATTCAGTATTTACATAATTTTTTTCTAAAGAGGCACTTTCCCCAATTAACGAGATAACATTTACCGTTAGCATTACTATTAAGAATATTACACTTAATGATTTTACTTTGTTTTTCATCTATAAACCCTCAGGGATAATATCTTTTCAAAAATATTTTTGTATTTAATTAAATATAAAACTTGTGTAACAACTCTTGTCAAAATTAGAAATTTTTAATAAAAATCATCTTTTTTTGTTTATAAATATCCTATGATTTTTTGTCTAAATTCCACATCATCAAAAATATTTACTAATTCTTCTTTATTTTTATAGGGTTTATTTAACAAAATTTTATTTATTCTTTTTTTTCCTAAACCAGGAATGGCACCAAGTGTTTCCCTAGATGTGTTATTAATATCCAAAGGATATGGAATCGCGGTAATAGATCTATATCCATAGTCTACAACTTTTACATCTAAAAAGGTTCCTAACTTATATATTCCAGGAATTCCGATAAGGAGGGGATAACTGCCAATTTGTCTACCAAAAGTAAGTTTTCCTTTATGTTTTTCAGTATAAACATCTTTTAAAATAGTTTTTTTTGGAAGCATTCTTTCAAGAAGAGTTTTTTCAATATTCGTTTTTACTCTGTATTTGAAATGTTTAAAATCTTTTTTATGTTTAAAAACAAGTTTATTTCCAGTTTCATACATTTTTGTACCCGGTATCGGAATTATTTGCCTGAGATTTATTCTTCTAACAATTAAATTATTTTTTACAATTTTTTCTAAAAATTTATAGTTCAAATCAAATGTTTTTTTGCCTTCACCTTTAAGACCAAATACAAAATTAAGACCTGGAAGTAACTCTGGCATACCATTATATCCATGTTTTTTTCCAACATCATTTAAAAGTTTTATTGCAGAAAAAACTTGTTTTTCATCTGCTTTTAAATTGTTTTCTTTTACTACTTTTGGATCAACGCTTTCCACACCAAATGCTGCAACATCACCGGGAGTATGATATTTTATTATAGTTTCTGCAATTTTTTTACTTTCTTTTGGAAATCTTGCAATTATCCCTGGATTTGCGTTATCGATATGAAGAGTTCTAAGTTTTGGTGCAACAGATCTAATTTTACTTAGAAGCTCTTTTATTGCTTCTGGATTTGGTTTTGGGAATTCTTTTTTTCCAGCTTCTTTTGCCATGTATGAAAAAAAACAGGGTTGGTTTCCTAATCTGAAACTATGGATTCCATTATTATATAAATTTTTGATTTCTCCTATAATATCATCAATTGGCCTGAAGTCGGGTGTTCCTTTTTTTGGTTCACTACAAAAACTGCATCCTCCAACTATACTTCTTGAGCATCCTCTATATGTTTCAATTTCACATATTAGATAATCTGGATAAAAAGGATGTTTTTTTACAATATCTGTTCCTAGTTTTGCAAAGTCGTCTATACTATGAGCGTTTTCTCTTTTAATGTCTGAATCTACATTTTTATCAAAATTATTCTTCAAAAAATTATGTATAAAAGTTTCACAGTCACCTTTCACTTTAATATCAAATATGCCCTCATTTAAGAGATTTCTAGTTTTTTTTCCTCCTCCCATTCCAAATCCATATTGTGCTCCTGGTCCGCATAGAATTTTTATAGGTTTTTTGATATCTTTAAAAAATTTAACTAGTTCGTTTGGACTGGCAGGATATCCGGAGAGATATCTACCTGGAACAGATACACCTGCTATAATAATTATTATATCATATATCTCTAGTTTTTTTAAAATTGATAGATTCTTTCTGATTTCATCTATTGTAAAATAATCTACAATACTTTTTTTTTCATATTTTTTTATAGCACCTGAGATATATCTTGGATATGGGCTTATATAGGGTGGTACACCAAGACATGTAGGTTCGTCGACATATCCATCTATTATACATGTTTTTAACATAACTTACAAGGCTTTTAGCAAAACAATTAATAACTATTTGTATTTTTTCAAGCCCCTTCATTATTTATATAGTAACATTTATATTTAAAAGTTGTATTTATTTTTGATTGTAGAGGATTAAAATTGAAATTAAATCTCAAAAAATTACTTGGTATCACAATCATATTTGTTTTTATTAGTTTAAATTTTCAATCTATATGTTCAAGTGAAATATTAAAAATGCAAGACAATGAACCTGACAATACAATAAAACCACCGTTTTCTTATGACTCTAAAATGTCAAAAATGATTGGTCCGTATGACGAAGGAGCACATAATAAAAAAAATCTAGATAATCAAGAATGGTGGTATTTTAATGGATTAATAAAATCTCCAGGTAGTGAACTAAATAACTGGGCTTTTATGATTAGTTTTAACAAAATGAGAAAATTTGATATTTTTTTCTTTACACTTTATGATGATAAAAATAACAGTTATGGGGGAAATATCGCTTGGTGGCCAGGTGCAATAAAAGCAAAAGAAGGACCCGGTATGAATCTAAGTTTTAATAACTCCTGCAATGTAACAGGGCAGTATCCAACTTGGAATCTTTATATAAAAGACAATGAACTTGATGAGAAAAACATCACTCTTAATTTAACATATAAAGCAAATTCAAAACCTCATTGGATATTTTTAAATACAGGGCGAAACCAAAAAAACAGTCTTTTTGGCCATTACAGTATCCTAAATTGTAGTATAAAAGGAAATATTACAATAGATGATACAAGATATGATATCAAGGGAGTTGGATATCATGAACATCATTGGTTTACATTTTTACCTAAAATAAGAAATCAAACAAACAAAAAAGATATAGAAAGTCAGTTAAATGTATGGGATTGGTATTGTTTATATCTTGATACTGGATGGAATCTTTTTATTGGAAATATCTTGCAGGGATCTAAAATTGGATCTGTCCTTCCAGATATTTTATTGTTGACACCTGACGGTGAAAACTTCTCTAAATGTTTATATTTTAAAACTGACTATCTTGAAATGACATCTACCTCTATAGACTCGTTAGAAATACCAAAAAAAGTTAGATTGAGAGCAATTTTTTGGAATACACTTCTTAAAAATCCGTTAAAGGGACTAATGTATATTGATATTTATATTGAAAATCTAAACATATGTGAGAATGTTTGGGGTAAACCACCAGATACAGGGGTCTGGGAAGGAACATGTAAAATTGAAGGCAAAATAAAATGGCTTTCTAATACTATAGATATCAAAGGTTCTGGCATTGTAGAACTGACAAGAAGTTAGATCTTAGTTTCTATAATATTTCATTATGAGAATATTTACTCGAAAATGTTTATAACACTACTTAACATGTAATAGAAAAGTCTTTTAAATTAGCAAACTATAACAAAGGATGGAGAGGAAAAACTAAAAGATGGGTTTTTTCCAAAGGATATGTGATTAATATGGATGAATTTATAGAAGATATCACCTTAAGAAATAGTGAATCTATCGGGCGTGTTTCTAGTGGAATAAAAGAACTTGATGATTTACTTTCAGGTGGTTTTCCAAATAATACAATTACCTTGGTTTCTGGAACACCTGGTAGTGGAAAAACTATATTATGTTTTCATTATCTAAAACAAGGTCTTAAAAACAATGAAAAATGTCTTTTTTTAACATCTGATGAAAGAGTTGAAAACATTATAAAACAGGCAAATGAGATAGGATTTAATTTTCAAAGATGGATGGATTCAGATAGACTTAGATTCATGTATCTTGATTTAGATAAACCTACAATGCATAAAGAAATGGAACGAGAAATAAGAAATGGAGGGTATACAAGAATAGTTCTTGATTCTTTAACACCTGTATCAGAAGTTCCTGTATGGGTTGGCGACGTGCAAGAATTAGTTTCCTCTGAAGAAAAAGAAAAAACCCATAAATATCCTGCTGGTTCTACTCCTGCTATTCGTATGCATGTTAAAAGGATATTGTCTTTACTTTCGAGGGAAAACTGTACAGGTCTAGTGACTTCAGAGATACCTGAGGGATCAAGAAGTCTTTCACGTGATACAATATCAGAGTTTCTTGTAGATGGAATAATTCTTCTTGATCTTGATATGACTATGGATAGACGTAAACTTACTGTTAGAAAGATGCGTGCGACTAAACATACTTTAAAACCTCAGAATATAACAATTACTACAGGTGGAATAAAATTTGTATAATACTCCCAATTATGAGGAAGTGATTTTAGTTGGAAGATGACCCCGTAGCTAAAGTTTTAGATGATCTCTTACGTCTTGATGATGTTCTTGCTTGTATGGTTGCAAGACAAAACATGATTAGTGTAATGCCATCTGATGGAACAGAGAGTTTTAAATCAGAAGTCCATAAAATATGGGATATAATACATAGGGCTATGGATGATGTTTTTACTGTAATTCGAGAGTATTCTCAGACAGGTCTATCTGAGATGGAATTTAGATTGCAGGATTATGAAGTTTTGTTTTATGTTTTTCCAGATACTGATAATGCACTTGTTTCAATTATTCCAGCTCTTGCAAATAAAGGTTTATTAGAAGTAGAAATGGAAAACGCTCGTCGTGAGATACTTGAAATAATGGATAGAATGGAAAAAGCTAAATTAAATGCTGATTAGTAAAAAGGTTGTAAGATTTTTATGGCTGAAACAGATTTTAAAGCTTCAGTTGAGATATCTCGAAAATGGGATGGCGAAGAAGTAGCCATAGAAATTGTTGATAAAATCAAAAACAAGATGTCTAAACCAAAATTCATTCTTCTTTTTACAACAATTCATTATGAAAAAGAATTTAAAAAACTTCTATCTGGAATAAAAGATGCTTTTCCTGATTCTCCTTTGATTGGTGGTACTGTTGCTGGTTTTATGACACAAGAGGGATGCTATACAAGGGGAGTTACTGCTCTTGCTATAGATTATCCTAACATGGATGTAGCAGTTGGTATTGGACATAACACTAAAAAAAATCCAAAAAAAGCTGCAATAGAATTGTCTAATATGATAAAAATGAATATTGCTTCAGAATATTCAGAAAAATTTTTATTTATATTAACTTCTGGAACTAAAGTCCCATCACTATTAGGTACTGGGGTTAAAAAGGTTTACAAGTCAAAGATTTCTAGTTATATGGTATCTAATTTACTTAGAACTTCTTCTCAAGTATCTCAAAGAGGTCTTGGTAGAGAAGATAGAGTTTTGGAAAATATATCGCGATATATGTCTAACTATAAGATAATAGGTGGCTCTTCTATTGATGATAATAAACTAGAGAAGAATTTTCAATTCTTTAACAAAGATATTCATTCAAATAGTGTAATTGGACTTTCTATTTGTATCAATAAAAAAATATTGTTGGATTCTCAGGTTGCTGTTGAGAAGACAAACATATTTTTTGATGTACAAACAGCTGGTGAAAAATGTATTATAAATAAAATCGATAATAAACCTGCGACAAAAACTTTTTTTTCTCATCTAAATTGGCCTAGCTCATTGATGGATGAAAGACTGCATAGACGAACATTTTTTTATCCTCTTATATTTGAAAAAGATGGTGAAATATATCCTGAAGTTATAGGAGGGATTGCTGGGGATTCTATTATTTGTGGTTTTGATGTTCAGTCTGATAAGCTTTGCATAGGTCAATCTTCAAGAAAGATATTGATTAATAGTTTGAAAAATAGTTTAAATAAAATTACTATAGATTCAATTCCAAAATTTAGTATCATTATTTATTGTTCTGCACTTTTGGAAACACTTGGAATTGATTTTTTTAAAGTTCAGGAAATTTTAAAAGAAGCATATAAAGATTCACCTTTTCTTTTAATCGCGACGGGTGGTGAGGATTTTAGCATACCAAATAAAGTATTTAAGCATAGTAATGAAACCATTAACTTGGCAGCTTTTTCTAAATAATTCGTTTTTTATTTGACTTACATCCTTTGTTGCTAGATTACCAATATTTTTTATATCCATAAATGCAAACATATAAACGCTGATCAAATGCTTTTTGTCTTTCGGATAATTTTTTATTTTTAAAAGTTCTTCTAGTAATTTATCTGACTCTCTGAATTGTTTTCCTAATTTCTTTTTTATTGATTGTTCATAGTTATGTTTTTCAGAAGAAGCTGTTTTTCCAGCTATATCTCCACATATGATTGCAGGTAAAATTCCTTCAACATAAGGTTTTAGATTTTGATTTGCTGCATCACCTGTGAAATAAACATTTCCATATTGCATTTCATCAACAATTGTTTTTATCGGAGCAATACCTGATCTATCTATTGTTTTTTCTGCATTTTTTACTTGTTTAGGGATAATTTCTTCAATGAATCTGTTAAAATTTTTTTCTAAATTTTTATCTTCTTTTGTACTACCTACTCCTATGTTGGCCACATTCTTTGATTTTGGAAATACATAAGCATATGCTCCTGGAGCAAAATCACCTAAATACATTTGTTCAAGATATGGATATTTTATATCAACATTTTTCATTTCCCAACTGTGGACATATCCAATGCTGTCTGATTTTTTCTTTAATATATCTAATTTTTTTGCTATATCTGATTCCACTCCGTCTGCTGCAATAATTTTTTTTGCTTTTATTTTTATATTTTTCTTTTCTTGTTTTGCAGTGATAGTATCAACTTGATAATTTTTTGATAATTTTAAATCAATAAACTCTGTGTTCATAAAAATTTTAGTTCCTGCTCTTTTTGCTTCAGTAAGAAGCCAATCATCAAATTCTCTTCGTTCTATTGACCAAGCTTTGTAGAAATGCCCCTGTTGAATTATTTCTGTTTCCCCATCGGAAAATGCTATCCCTTTTATTTTCCATTTTAATTGATTTTTTGGTATTTTAAATGGTAATAATGGAAAAAGATAGGATCCTATGCCTTCAGCACAGGGAACGTCTTTAATTTCTTTTTGTTTTTCTATAAGAACCGTTTTAGCACCTTTTTTTGCTGCTGCTCTTGCAGCACTACTTCCTGCAGGGCCACCGCCAACAACTAATACATCACATTTTATTGTCATAGATATAAAAAAAGAAATTGTTTAGATTTATTTAAAGATACATGCAATTTTTGAGATAATACCCGGGGTATTTGTTATTTTTATATCTTCATTTTTTAACTTGCCGATGAATCCTACTGCTACGTATGTGTAATCAAAAAGTAGCATTGCAAAGAAGAAATATATTGGTACTATATTAGCTATTACAAGATATAATATTGCGATTTTTAGTACCCATCTGTGGCCAAAGAAGTATATTGTGAATTTATTTGAAAATTTATCTTCATCTAAATCTTTTTTAACTGAATCAATGAAGTCGTTTCCTACTTCGTCTAGTATTGCTGCTGCAGAAAGCAGTATCAAAGGAATTATCAAAAATTCTATACCAAGTAATACTGAAAGTAACACTACTAATATAAATGCTGATATAAAAGCCCAGTTGTCAATTTTTCCTTTTATTAGTACTCCTGCTAAAATTGCAAGAAGAATTGTAGCACTTACTGGGTTTATAATCATGCAGTATACTCCTATTATTGCAAGTATTGGTGAAAGAATGTATGCTGTTTTTTTGGAGAATATATTTGTGTCAAAAGCATCATCAATATATTTTATACCTCCTCCAAGTATAGTATAGGTTAATAGAAAGATAGGATACATCTTTAATTCAACCTCCCGCCATACTTAGAACAGATATCTTTCATATTAAAGGGTAAACAAAAATCATTTGAATAAAAACCTTTTTCGCAGATAGATATGTAGGTGGATATACAGTCATCTAAATCCATTGTCTCTTCAATTTTTCTATCCATTTTTTTTGTTTCTTTCATATGTCTTCAATATTACAAAGAAAAAAGTTAACATAAAGCCCTACTTGTAAAAATTCCTACAAAATTCTAAAAACTGCATTTTTTGTTTATGATTGTAGGAAAATTAACAAAAATCGACTTTTTACAAATTTTTTAGTTATTTAAGCTAATTCTAACTTTTTTATTGTTTTTTGTTTTTTCTTTTTATTATAAAATTTATTATAACTGATTGGTAAAGACAAATAACTTTCATCTTCTCTATAAACAATTCCTGATTCAACAAAACTATTTAGTATTTTTTCAAGTTCAGCTTGACTTATATCTTTGTTTTTCTCTTTTAGTTCTGTTTTTGATATTACATCATCACATGCTAAAAAAACTTCTCTTTCTATCTCATTTAGTATATATATCATTGCATTTTTTTCGTATCTTTTATCATATATTTTTATAAATTCTCCTCCATCCTTATAATAAAAGACTAATTTATCAAGTGCTGTATTTCTTTTTAAACCTAATATTTGTTGTTCTTCATATGTTTCTTTCCATTTTGAAACTAATTCTTTCCATGGGTTTTCTTTTATCTTGTTTTTTCTTTTAAAAGAATAAAAGAAACAAATTTTTTTATCCAAAATTTCTTTTGGATACATAATTGTATCAATAATTTTTGGTTTTATATCTTTAATATTAAATTTTTTAAGGTTATTATATATCGGGCTTTGATAACCTACAACATATTTACTGATATTTGCTGGTTCTATATATTTTTGTAAAAGTTTTATTGTTTTTTTAGATTCTTCAAAATCATTTTTGTCTTCATTTGGATAGTTTATAATAATATTATAAGAATTTTTTATATGGTTTTCTTTACAAAATTTTAAAGCAGCAATGTTGTCAATAACTTTTACTCCTTTATTCATTTTTTTAAGTAATTTAGAGCTAAATGATTCTACACCTGTTTGAATATGTGTAAAGCCTGCTTTTCTAAGAAGATTGTAATCTTTACTTTTTAAAGCTCCTGCTCTTGCTTCTATATATAAAGTAAAATCACGGTTTAAATCTATTATTTTTTCACATAGATCTTTATAATTTCTTTGAGGAAGTGTACTTCCAATTACTTGAAAGTTTAGTATTTTATATGTGTCTGAAAGATATTTTATTTCCTCTGTGAATCTATTATAATCTTTTTCGCGGTATTTTTTATGATAAGCACTAACATTGCAAAAAGTACAGTTATTCCACCAGCATCCACGGGAAAGCTCTATTGGTATTTTACCGTAAAGCTGATGATACTGTATGATCTCATTTGAGACATAATTAAATTCGTTGTAATATGATTGAAAACTGGGATATGGTAAATTATTCATATCTATATAATCTGTGTTTTTGTTAGATATTAT
The DNA here is from genome assembly GCA_964481275.1 of uncultured Thermoplasmatales archaeon. GTDB lineage: Archaea > Thermoplasmatota > E2 > DHVEG-1 > DHVEG-1 > CAYZTD01. The sequence goes on along the minus strand of CAYZTD010000006.1, from coordinate 85,164 downwards.
ATGTTCATCTCTTCTATATATTAACCCAGGTATTTTTTTATAATTTTCAAAATCATTTGTTAATAAAAATAGCGCTTCTTCTCCCTCGCCTGATACTACAAAATCTACATATTTAAAAATTGATAATATTTTTTCTCCAAGCTCATTTATTGGTGTACTTCCACCTAAAACAATTATTTTTTCAGGATTTTTTTCTTTTATTTTTTTTGCTAACGTAAGAGAAGGTAAAAATTGACCATAGTTAAGTGTAAAACCTATGATATCAAATTTTTCCCAAGATATATTTTCTTCTGCCCATTCAATAAATCTGTCGTTTTGTTTTACATAACTTTCAAAACTAAATTTTTTTGAAAAATCTTTTTTATAAGATACTATATTTTCATAAAAATATTTGAATTTTCTAAGATTTTTTTTCCAATGATCTGAAAAGACATATTTTGAGAAAACCATCTGGGCTATATACGAATCATTTGGGCTATTTATTAAAAAATTATAGTTATTTAAGCCGATGAAGTCTGCTGCTTTTAGATATAGGTGCCTTGTAGAAACATCGATATCACGATTTTTTAAATATGATTCAAGAAGTCCAAGTTGGATAGAGGGTACACTTGTTTCTGCAAAAGGCATAGATACAAGTAATAAAGATTTTTTCTCTGGCATCCTCATCCTATTTATTTCAATAAATTATTTCTTTATATATTTAACTAAAATGCAAAATTCTAAAATAGAGATAAGAAGTTACAAAGTTGTAATATTATGTCTAAAATCGATTTAAAAGACAGAAAAATTTTATATGAGTTGGATTTAGATTGTAGGCAGTCAAATAGTCAGATAGGTAAAAAAGTAGGTCTAGGCCGAGATGTAGTATCATATAGAATAAATAATATGGAAGAAGAAGGATTAATTAAGAATTACTGGACTGTTATTGATACTTTTAAACTTGGATATGATGTTTTCAGAATTTATATTGATTTTCAGTATATTACAAAGGATATAAAAAATGAAATTATAAAATATTTTGTAGATTATAAAAATTCTTGGGTTGTAGCAACAATAAAAAGTGAGATCGATTTAGATGTTGTTTTATGGGTAAATAATATTTTTGAGTTTTATAATTTTTGGAACAAAACACTTGATAAATATGAAGAATATTTCGAAAAATATTCAATATCAATATATATCCAGGCAAACGTTTATGAAAAATCTTATTTATTATCTGGATTCGATAATGTTGAACTGAAAAAAGATAGGGAGATTTGTAAGCAGACATGCGGGCAAATCACAGTTGAAATCGATGAACTTGACTACAAACTTTTAAATGAGTTGGCGGAAAATGCTCGTGCTTCTCTTATAGATCTTGCAGATAAATTTAATTGTTCTTCGCAGACAATAAACTATAGAATAAAAAATCTTATCAAATCTGGAGTAATAAAAGCATTCCGTGTAGATATTGATATCTCAAAGCTAAATCTTCAAAGTTATAAAGTTGATATTTATTTAAAAAATCATAAGATGAAAAAACTAATAATTGAACATCTTGAAAGCAAACCTTACTTAGAATTTATGAATCTAGCTCTTGGTTGGGCTGATTTAGAACCAGAATTTGTTGTAAAAAATCTCGAAGAACTTATGAGTATACTTGATGAAATAAATTCAAAATTTTCTGGTGCTATAAAAAAACAATCATTTTTTGTTACTGATGAACAGTATAAGTTAAGTTGTTTGCCAGAATTGTTTTAAAAAACACTAGATAATTTTTTGATTAAAAATATTACACTAGATGCCTAAAGATATCCTATATGTTGCTGCGGCAATTAAAGCAGTTGTTACTGCTCCTGTTATAACAATTTTATCCATATTTTTTTACCACCCATATTGTCATATATTGACATGTTATATTCTATCTAGCATAATATATAAGGTTTTCCTGTAAAAACGTCAAAATGTATAAATTATTATATAGTAGAAATAAGAGCAGTATAACTATTAAAAAGAAAAATTTTTGACTATTTTAATTTATTAAATTATACTATTTACCAACTAATAAATCTACAACCGGACTTAAAAATTTACTTTTGATAAATTGCATATAATTATTTATGTCTTGAATTACAAATATTTTATCTTGCTCGCTGAAAAATGAAGAGTTACTTAGTGGATAATAACGTTCATTAACAATACCTTCTTTTTTCATTTCTTCAAGAAAGTCTATTACTCTTTTTTCACTAAGCCCAATAGATGAAATCATTTCCCTTGGATTATATATATTTGATGAATACCAGTATTCAGTTGTGTTTGTATCTTCATCAAAAAACATGGATTTATAATCCTCTCCTCTGCCACTAAAATTAATCAAGTTTTTTTGATCTTTAGCATAAATATAGAAAAAATAATAATATCTAAGAGAATCTTCTTCAGACCATGTTAGATCCATTGTATTTGTGTAAGTTTTTTTCAAAAATTCTTCTACTTCTGGTGAACTAAATCTTTCACCTTCGATATTTTTTACAAAACCAATGTTTTCTAATATTTCATAGAATTTATTCATAATATTAACAAATCTTTCATCTTCAAATAAAACTCTTTCATACCAAGTACTTTCATCTAAACTGTAGGGTTCATTTACAGGTTCAATTTTTCCTGTTTCAGTAACCATACTTTCATGATATATTATTCTATTTACTAGACAACTTACTGCTCTATCAGGTAGGTCTTGTATTTTTTTATAAAAATCTCCTTGTTTTTGTGCTATATGCTGAAACATATATGTCCCACATATCTCAAGTCCTTCGTCAGTTAAAAAAATCTTATTTTCATTTTTTTCAAGTTTTGTTGTTATAAGATTTTTTTCAACTAAAAGTTCAAGAGAGTTTTTACCATTTTTTCCAAAATTTTTATCTTTCAAAATTTTGTTATCAGTATAATATAAATCCATTAAAGTATCTACATCTTTTTTATTTAGAGTGCTAAGTAAATTTATTTTTTCAAATTCCATACCCATCCACCGGATGTGTTATGTATTAACACGGTTTAAATGTTTTGTTTTTTAAAAGAATAAATTTATTACAAAAACAAATGTTTTAGGTTTTTGTATGAATAATTTATCAATTTTTGGTATAATGTTAGCAGTAATCCTTGTTTTTTCAGCTGTAACATATTTATACATTGGTGGAGAAAGGGATGATACTTATGAACAACAACTTCAAGATTTTAAGTTAAAAGTTAGAGAGGATCTTAAAAAATATGAGATGATTAAGCGTATTAGAAGTGAAGATGGAGAAAATAGAGGTCTTCTTGAACCAAAAATCAATTTTACAAAACCAGATAGACTTTCACATTATCAAACCTTTGTAACACCTAACCATCCAGCAGTTACAAATTATATTCAATCTAATGATTTTACTAGTATTTCTGATGCATATAATGCTGCGGTTCAGTGGACATGGGTTTCAGATAATACACTACATAATAAGAATGAGTGGTGGCTCAAACCAAAAGTCTTTATTGAAGATACTCCAAACAAAACATTGTTTCCTCAAAATCCTGTGGATGACATGGCAAGTGACTGTGAAAGCCAGGCTTATACACTTGTAAGTATCATTGAAGGTATGGGTTTTTCTAAAGATAATGTTAGAGTGGTTGTCGGAAATGTTTCTTTTTCAGGTGAGAGTAGTGGTCATGCATGGGTACAAATCTATCAAAATGGAAACTGGTATGAACTAGAAGCAACAAGTGGACCCTATTGGGATGATGATACAAATACACTTGTTTCATCTTCAGGTGTTGGAATTAATTATTTCAAAACAAGGCCATATCCTGTAGAAGAATACTGGGCTTTTTTTAATGATATTTATTACTATAACCCTGATAATGGAATAAAAAGTAGTAATCTACCTAATCATTGGCTTACAACAGAAAAACATTTTAGTTTATCTGAGTTGAAGGATGCAAATCAAAATTGATCCATGGTATGTTTCCAATATTTATTGTTCCTTTTATAGGTCTTGGTAAAATTTTATTCCAATCAGACCAGTAATTATTTAGCCATATGTTAAACCTTGAACTTAAAAAACCTGCCTGTTTGTCGTTATCTATAAAGTTATTATATTCTATTTTACATCTTTTTGTTTCTGAAATTAAAAGACCATATGAGTTATTTTCAAGATTGTTTTCTAGAATCTTATTATAATCACAGGCTCCATGTAAAAAGATTCCTTTTTCTTTGTTATCAGAAATTGTATTGTTTTTAATGACTGAAGTTTTACTTGCTTCCATCTCTATTCCATGTAGTTTATTATTAGAAATAATATTTCCTTTGATTTTATTGTTATTTGCCCATGTTGTAAAAATTCCAATGTCATTGTTTGTAATTGTGTTATTAAAGATTTTGTTTCCTGATTTTTTATAACTAAATGTATCAATACAGTTAAGATATATACCTACATCACTGTTTTTAATTATACAATCTTTTACAGTAAGATTTGAATCAAGAGTAAGTGTTCTGATACCTGAATCTAATCTTTTTTTACCGCTATTTTGAATAGTGAGGCCAGATATTCTCACCTCTGGTGCTTGCACGTATACTACAACACTTTCTCCTTTTCCATCAATGATTGTATTTTCTTTGTTTTCTCCATCTATATTTATGGTTTTGTTTATAACAAGATTTTCCTCATAGGTTCCATTTTTAACAAAAACTGTCCATCCCTTGTATGCTTTATCTATTGCATCTGAAATATTCTTGTAGGGGTTTTCTTTACTTCCATCCCAGGGACCTTCTGTGTTGTCATCATCAACATAAAGAATTGGAAATTGTCCATAGACTCCTTCAAATAAAACAGGCATTTCTTCAATACTTGCTTCACCATATGCAATTCTAAACCATCCGTTTTCTCCCCAGGGTCTCCCTGATTTAAGATGGGTTCCCCAGCTGTTTTTACAAATCCAATAGCCACCAGAAGATATACTTGGATCATCTTTGTAACCTACAATACATACAAGATGAAGAGCTTGTGAATCACCCCATCTATGTTTATATATCCCTCCTTTGTAATATCCAAAATCTTTGTAAACATTTAAATGAGTTGGAACTGGTCCATTATTTATTAGTGCTTCTTTTATCGCTGTTATATTGTTTGGTGGTAGATAACTCCAGTTTTTGATTTTAACAGTTCTTTCTCTCCAGTTGTCACAGGTTGTATTTTTTGGAAAAACTATAGGTTTTTCTAAATGCCCTGGATAAGGCCAACATGCTTCATCAGGGACTCCATGTTCAACTAAAAAGTTGGTATCATTTTCAGGATAACTTCCCCAATCGCGATTCCCTCCGCTCCAAAAATATAGATGTGCTTCAGATAAGTCACAACCGAAAGGATATCCCACCTCCCATTGTACCATTGTTTCAAGTGCTGCAACATAAGCAAAGCTTTCACAACTTGCATATGGTTGTTGTGCACGTATCGGTGTTGTAAAATCTACTCCATCTATATCTCTCCAACTAAAATATGAAGGTAAGTCAGAGTTTATGTTGTTTTTAATAGTATTTTCTTTATGGTTTTCTATTTTCATACCAAAAGCAATTTGTGTTAAAAATAACAATAAAACAATTGAAATAACAATAAACTTGTTTTTCATTTTTCTCATCCTATAAAATATTAAACAGATATAAAGTATATAATTTTATCGACTATAAATATAAAAAATATTATTTTAAAATATCATCTAAAATAATTTCAGCAGTCCATCTTGCAACTTTTCCAGAAACTTCAGGACATTTATCAATATGACCGCCCATTTTTTCAAACTCTGCGTAATCATCTTTATCCATCAAATTAAAAGTTCTTCCAAAGAGTTTTTTATGTACGTCTCTACAGTTAATTGATTCATATTCCTTTTTGAAGTTATCATATAGTTTTTTTGATGGTTGAAAAACTCTCCGTTTGCTATCGCCTTTGGAAAAAGCATTGTAAGTTCTACCAACTACACTGCTGATTGCCATAAGGCCACCTACCAATGCTCCGCATGTCCCTTCTGTTGAGAGAGCAGTACCTCCAGCAAGAGCATCAGCTGCTTTTACTACACTAGGATCGCCTATGTCTAAAGCTTCCATTATTGCTGAATATACACACTGCGGGCAACTACCTCTTTCTGCTTCATATTTATATGCTAAATCATATGCTTTTTTAAGAAGTTCATCTTTCGAATTCATTATATCACTTATTCCTAAATCTATTGTGGAAAAGGTTGTAGTTGAAGTTATATAGATTTACTTTGTTTCATAAAATTTCTTTTCCTCATATCTATCTCTTTAATAATTATCTTTACTTAAATATTATCTAATCTAAAAATAGCTATTTTCATTCTTGTTTTCGATAAACGATAATATCAAAAGTATCTTCATTAGTTAAAGTGAGTTTGTCATAAATGAGTTTATACTTATAAACAAAAGTTTTTCCAAGTTTATCTACATGTACTGTCAATTTTTTCTCTGTTTCGTTTACTTCATATGTTCCTTTGTATTTATATGTTCTAAAGTAGCATGTACCATTTTCTAGAAATTCAAATCTTTTACTTTTGTATAAATCTTCTTCTGGTAGCCATACTCCAATAAGTTTTTCTTCTGTTTTATAATCTTCAATGCAACCAACTAAAGATATAGTGCTAAATAAAATACATGTAATTACTATGATTGAACTTATCTTCATGTATCCCCTCTCTCATATTTACAATAAAAATTGGGTATATTATAATTTTCTATCTAAAAATGATTATTTTTTACTATAATCTATACTATTTATTAATTCAAGTTTATTTCACCCTTAATATATTTATAATTCTTTTGTCATATTATCAAGAAAAGGGGTATTTTTCTATGAAAAAATAAATTAGAAATTTACTTATTTTTAGTTTCAATCTTAATTTTACTTATATCAAGCTTTTCTACCAGAGTTTCTAATATATTGTCATCTAATGATGATACAGATCCTCTGGTAGATTTTGATGTTACTATGGATATCTTAAAAATCCGTTCTTTAGAACATGATGATCTTCAGCTTAATGTAAGATAAATAATTGATAAAACAGTAATCAAGATTTTTTATATTATTATATTAATCAATTACTAAAATATCAGGTAGCTTGGATATATCTTCTATTAAATAATCTCCTTTTATTTTTACACCAATAACAGTACATCCCGCAGCTTTTCCTGCTTTGATATCGCTATCTGTATCACCAACAAGAACAGTAGTTTCTGGTTTAACATTTAATTTTTCACATGATTTAATAACAATTTCAGGATCTGGTTTTGCAATAGATACATCAGAACTAGTAATTACAAAATCAAAATATTTTTCCAGTTCAAAATTTTTTAAAATCTGATTTGTACATTTTTTTGGAGTGTTTGTGATAATACTTTTTTTATATGATTCTAATTTTTCAAGAGTTTCTTTTACATATGGATATAATTTAATTTTATCAACATATTTATAGTAAACCTCATTACAAAAAAGTCCTACTTTTTCTGGTAGTTTCATTTTATTTAGATTGTAGAAAAGATCATGCCCCCAGTATTTTTCTATAAATTCTTTTTTTGAAATAGTTTTGTGTTTGAAATGTTTAAGTGAGTAATTTAAAGCATTCCACCATGAATCAAGGCTATCAACAAGTACTCCATCCATATCAAAAAGAATTGCGCTTGGTTTTATTTTTTCCATATATTTTTTCATCCTGATTTGACTCTGAAATCATATGTTCTTACAAAAAACTTATCCATAAAAACAATATTTAAATATTTAACTAATTTAAAAAGTTGGGAATTTTTATGAGGGAGATAAAAGTTAAGACAAATAAAAGAAATGAGATGGTTGATATAACAAATGACATTCAAGAAACAATAGAAGATGAAAATCTAGAAAATGGAGTTGTAGTTGTATATGTACCTCATACAACTGCAGGTGTGACAATTAATGAAGGTGCAGATACAAGTGTTCAAAGAGATATTATTACAAATTTAAAAAATTTGATACCAGAACGTGGAGATTATCATCATAGCGAAGGAAATAGTGATGCACACATAAAATCAAGTCTTATAGGATCTTCTGTGACTATTATTGTAAACGATAAAAAACTTGTTCTTGGTACATGGCAACATATATTTTTTTATGAGGGTGATGGCCCTCGTTCAAGAAAAGTTTATTTGGAATTTATTAACTCAGAATAATATTTTTTCTAGAGTGGATTTTCAGTAACGTTTCCGCATCCACCAACTAACATGAATTGTGCAGGTTTAATACCAATTAATTTTGCTCTGCTGAAATAAAATATGCCATTAAAGTCTTCAACTGTAATACTATGGGGCGTGTTGAATAAAAAGGTTGTTTCATTAAGAGACATGTTAGTATCATTGAAAAGTTCTGAATAAGCAGTTAAATATGATAGTCTTGAACCATTTTCAACAGCTCTTTCATATGTGACTGTAAATGAAGCATTGCATAGTTCTAGATCATTTGGAAAATCTTTGAATAATAAAAAAACTACAGGTATCAAAGGATTTAATCTCCATCTAGTTAAAAATTTATTTATTCTGTTGATTTGTTTTTCAGGTCCTTCATGAAATTCTATTTTAGAAATTTGATATGCAGGTCCAAAAGTTACAACTGAATAATTAAATGAAATATTTTGAGTTTCATTTACATCACTATTTTTTAAAACAATGTTCTGATCCTGCCTTTCTATCTTTTTATTTACAGAGGTTGCACTGCAGTGGATTATACCTGTTGCTAGTAACCCTGCACATATCAATAACGTTAAGATTTTTCTATAATTTTTCTTTATCATTACAAAAGTTAAATAAATATCTATATATAAATCTTCGGAATAAATATAGTTCTTACATTTTTCACATATCTATAGATTAATTTTAAATACATATTTTGAGATTATAATATATAAAATATTTTTGGGGAGAAGAAAGAAAATGAAATTAAAAGAAGTAAAAATAAATATAGCCACAGCTATTGCTGCTGCTTTTGGATTTGTGATAGCTCTATTATGGAGAGATGTCATAATAGGAATATTAAAATTCTATGGATGGTGGCAAGATGGAGGTTTTGACAGCACAGAAGCAATTATTGGTGGCGTAATAATAGTAATAGTAATCACAATACTCTGTGTGTTTGGAATAATGTACATCTCCAAATGGGGTGGAATTGAAAAGAAATAATCTTTTCAATTTTTTTTTTAAGTAAAATTTATATAAAATCTGGTTTTAGAAAAAACTATGCAAATCGATAAAACTAAACTATATTATGTTCATGGATATTTGTCAAGTCCTGATAGCACAAAAGGAAAACTGTTAAAAGAAAAACTAAACGTAGAGTCCATTAAATATAGAGATTGCAATCCAGAGGATCTTATTATATCAGAATGTATAAAAAACATAAAAAATAAAATAAAAAATGATGAAAACGTAGTTCTCATTGGTTCATCTCTCGGAGGTTTTCTTTCAGCAAAAATAGCTTTAGATGAACCAAAAATAAAAAAATTAATACTTTTTAATCCAGCAATAATTCCAAAAGATTATCATATAACAAAGATAAAAGACATGCCTCAAAGAATACTTAAAGATATGATAGAAAAAAGATTTTTTACTGAAAAAATAAAAGCAGAAATTTTAATACTTATGGGAACCAAAGATGAAACAGTCCCAAATAGTTGGGTTATACATTTTGCAAAATCTCAAGAAGCAACTGTGACATTTTTAAATGATGGTCATAGATTATCAAAAAATATTGAAAAAATACCTATTTTTGTTGAAAAATTTTGTACAAAAGATTAAATTAATAGAGATGCTTACAGGGTTGGTTTTACCATGGAGGAAATCTGGATAGAAAAATATAGGCCTAAAAAACTTGATGATGTTGCAGGTCAAAATGAGATAGTTGAACGATTAAAATCATATGTAAAAACAAAAAATGTGCCTCATCTTATGTTTGCTGGGCCTGCAGGGACCGGTAAAACAACATGTGCTTTAGCAATGGCAAAAGAACTATTTGGTGAAACCTGGAAACAAAATTTGAATGAATTAAATGCTAGTGATGAAAGAGGAATAGGAATTATAAGAGGTAAAATAAAAGATTTTGCAAGAACTGCACCGATTGGTAAAGCTGATTTTAAAATAATTTTTTTAGATGAAGCTGATTCTCTTACAAATGATGCACAATCTGCGCTTCGAAGAACTATAGAAAAATATACCCGTATCTGTCGTTTTATTCTATCTGTTAATTATTCTTCTAAAGTAATTGAACCTATTCAATCTAGATGTACTGTTTTTAGATTCAGTCCTATAAAACCAGATGATATAAAAAAATATATGAGAATAATTGCACAAAAAGAGAAACTAGAAATCACAAAAGATGGACTTGAAACTCTTATATTTATATCTAAAGGTGATCTTCGTAAAGCAATAAACATATTGCAGGTTGGTGCAAGTACAAATGATAAGATTACAGCAGAACTTCTTTATGAAACTACATCTACTGCTAAACCAGATGATATTAAAAAACTTATAAATACAGCTTTAGAAGGAAAATTTATGGCTGCAAGAAACATTCTTTATGATTTATTGATACAATATGGGCTTTCAGGTGAAGATGTAGTAAAACAAATTCATCAGACTATATATGATCTTTCTATTCCAGATGAAAGTAAGATAAATCTTATTGAAAGAACAGGTGAAACAGATTTTAGAATAACAGAGGGGAGTAACGCTCACATTCAATTAGAATCATTATTAGCACAATTTGCACTTGAAAGAAATAGATTAAAATAAAAAATTTTATAGATGCTTTTTTGTAAAATCATCTATTACTTTTTTTAATTCTTCTGTTGTTTTATCTCCGACACCATATCTAACACGTACAATTGGTTTTTTAGGATTTATCACGCGTGTAATATCAATAGGTGTACCACTTACTACAACATCTACATCTGAGTTGTTTATAGTTTGTTCGAGTTCGTTCATCTGTTTTTTACCATATCCCATAGCTGGTAAAACATTTGTTAAATGAGTATATTTGTCAAATGTATCAACTATACTTCCAACAGCAAAATCTCTTGGATCAACAATTTCTGCAACTCCTGCATCTTTTGCTGCTACTGTTCCAGCCCCATATGGCATACTGCCATGTGTTACTGTTGGCCCGTCTTCTATAACTAGTACTTTTTTACCAGAGATTTTATCTTTATTTTCATCTAGTGTAACTGTTGAGATTCCTTCTATAATTTTTGCTTTTGGATTAACTTTTTTAATATTTTTACGAACTAACTCTATGTTTTTTTTATCTGCTGTGTTTACTTTATTAATTATTGCTATATCTGCACTACGAATATTTACTTCACCCGGGTAATAACTTATTTCGTGCCCCGGTCTGTGTGGATCTGCTAGAGTAATCAATAGATTTGGTTTGTAAAATGAAAAATCGTTATTTCCTCCATCCCAAATTATGATATCTGCTTCTTTTTCAGCATCTCTCAGTATTTTTTCGTAGTCAACACCTGCATAGATAACACCACCCATATCTATGTATGGTTCGTATTCCTCTCTTTCTTCTATTGTACAGTTGTATTTATCTAGATCATCATAACTTGCAAATCTTTGTAGAGTTTGCATGTTTAAATCTTTGTCATAGGGCATGGGATGTCTGATTGAGGCAACCTTAAGTCCTTTTTCAAGTAGTATTTCAAATATTTTACGTGAAACTTGGGATTTTCCACAACCAGTTCTAACTGCACATACTGCAATTACTGGTTTTTTTGATTTTATCTGAGTACTATTTGGTCCAAGTAATACAAAATCTGCACCAGCAGCGTTAACTTCAGCTGATTTACTCATAACATAATCATAAGAAAGATCGCTATAGGAGAATGCAACTAAATCTATATTATGTTCTTTAATTAAATCTGTTATTTTTTCCTCAGCATATATTGGAACCCCCTTTGGATAAAGTTCACCTGATAGTTCTTTTGGATATTTTCGTCCGTGTATGTCTGGAATTTGTGTTGCTGTAAAAGCTATTACTTCATATTCTCTATTATTTCTAAAATAGGTGTTAAAATTATGAAAATCACGTCCTGCTGCACCCATTATTATTACTTTTTTCTTTCCGTTCATGTTTTTCACCTTGTAGAATCGTTTTTTTGGTATTAGATGTCCCTTTAAATTCTTTTCTTCTAACTTTTGTAATCTCTGATAGATAAATAAAAAAAGATAAGCGGCTTCCTATGAAATGCAATTCAGAAAAGGGTATTTATTCACAAAGTATGGGGGTTTTGTGTAAAAAATATGGGTTTTTACATTTCATTGGAGTTCGCCTCTTATATTTTCTTACTAATATATTATATAAGAAATATCAGTATATAAAGTTTTTAGACCACCATTTGTGACTTAACCTAATTCAGATGCTTTTTACTGCTTTTTTGTATTTATTTGAAATTTCTTTTGCGACCTCAATAGATGTGTTATTTCCACCCATATCATAAGTTTTAACTTTTCCTTCTTTTATGACAGTTGCTATTGCATTTTGAAGTTTTTCTGCATCTTCTTTTTCACCAAGCCATTCAAGCATCATTTTGACAGAAAGAAGCATTGCAGTAGGATTTACTTTGTATTGTCCTGCATATTTTGGTGCAGATCCATGAGTTGGTTCGAATATAGCTAAGTTATCACCTATGTTTCCACTTGCCGCAAAACCAAGACCACCAACTAGTTGAGCGCATAGATCAGATATGATATCTCCAAACATATTTGATGATACAAGAACATCATAATCTTGTGGATTTTTTACAAGCCACATACACATCGCATCAATATTTGTCTCCCAAAGTTCAATATTTGGATATTTTTTTGCAATTTTTCTTGCTTCTTCGACCATCATTCCACTTGTTTCACGAATTACATTTGGCTTTTCAACAATAGTTACACTTTTACGATTGTGTTTATCTGCATAGTTAAAACCTTGATTGATAATGCTTTTACAACCATCTCTTGTAAAGATCCTTGTTGATATTGCCATATCTGAAAGTGGAACATCTTTGAATTTTTCCATTTTGGGGTGTGTATTTAATGCTTTGAAAATGTTTTCTGGAACAGGGCTGAATTCTACTCCTGCATATAGACCTTGAGTGTTTTCCCTGAAAACTACAATATCTATATCATCACGATAATTCAATGGATTTCCTTCAAATGCTTTACAGGGGCGCATATTTGTATGAAGATTAAAATGTTGACGTAATCTTACAATTGGACTTGAATATACATATCCTTGTCCTTTTAATTCTGCTTTTAGTTCTTTTTGTGCTTCCTGGTTTGGTTTTGAAGTTATTGCTCCAAAAAGACAACAATCGCATTCACTTAATAGATCAATTGTTCTTTGAGGTAGAGGATCTCCTTCATTTTTCCAAAATTCCCAGCCTACATCTCCTGGTAAGTATTCTGCATCTAGACTTATTTCATCTAGAATTCTTTTTGCGCAATCCATCACGTCGTTTCCAACACCATCTCCTGGTAACCATGCTATTTTATATTTTGACATATTTGTGTGTAATTAAAAGCATTAATTTAAAAGTTTTTGAAAAAGAATTATTTCCTTAATTCACCTAATGTTGTTACTCTTTCTGCAAAGGCATTGTGTTTATGTATTGATTCTTCGCTTTCACTTCTTACAATTACTATAACATCATCTGGCAAGTTTTTGTATTTTTTTAATATAGCACTTAGTATGTCTCTTACTACATCTTCAACAAATTTTGGGTTTTTATGAGCGTTGTATACAAGTTCTCCTTCTTCTCTTCTTTTTAAAATTCCATATGTAGGGCTGCTAAATGATTTTTCAGCAATATCTATTAAATCGTTTGCATCAACAGATTTATCATCACCTGGTACTTCTATCATAAGAGTAGTGATATTACGTTGATTATGTGTTGGGGGGATATCTCTTTTATTGTATTTTCCAATTGTTTTTATAACTTCTCGAGCACATGGACAAGCAGTCATTCCTATTGCTTTTACACCAATTAATTTTTTTATTTCACCATTTCCCTTTGCCCGTGCTTCAGATACAAGTTTGAAAGGTTCCAGACCCTTTTTTTTATCTGGATATGTTCTTTCTAAAAAATAATCTGCTTCTGCTTTCACTTCAGAAAAAGTAGCGTAATCATGTTTTTCAAGTAATAATTTAGCTGTTTGAGCACAGAAAGATTCCAAATCAGAAACTCTTGTTTTTAGATTTTTATCTATTGTTTCAGAAAAAAGCTCAAGATTTCTTGACATATGGCTTCCTTTCTGAGATGCGGGGAGATCAACAAAAAGATCCATTTTTACAACTAATGGCATAGCTTGTTTTTTATCAGGTCTTTTGATATATACAAGTTTTTTTACATCCGTAACCCCAACACGAGTAAGTTTAAAATTAAATTGCGATGGACTTGATTGTACATCAGGTAAATCAATTGGATTCATAGAATTATTTTCTCCCTTATTTTTAGCAAAAATAACTTCTTTAGTAAAAAAACTTATCTTTTAACCCAAAAAATGTTAATTAAAAACTACGAAAAATAAAATAAACCCTTTTACATTCACTGAAAAAGATAATTTGCCGCTGTGGCTTAGAGGTATAGCGATTCCTTGGTAAGGAATAGGTCGTGGGTTCAATTCCCACCAGCGGCTTTTCTACTAATCTTTTATAAAAAATTCCTTAACAATATTTTAAAAAATAGAAAAAACGATAGATTATTTTATTGAAATCCAGATAGAAACCGTTGTATCAAAAATATTAATGGCATATCTGATCTACCAAAAAATTTGCGAATCGGTAAATTTACTTCTTTGTTTCTAGTTTTTGGCATAGATACGCTTAATGGTTCAGACCAATCACTGATTCCTCCTCGACTATCTTTAGCTTTTACCTTTATGTTATAACTACCTCTATCTTCCCAGGTATGACTTGCCTTTACTGTGTCACCTGAATCATAGGGTCCAAGCCAATTTGATTCTGTTCCATCTCCCCAATCAAATTTATATTTTAAATTATGTCCATTAGGATCTGTTGTCTTTGTTGTATATGAATAAGTAGTATCTTTAGATCCATGTGTTTCTCCGTCTGGTTTTTCTGGTTTATTAGGTCTAAGATTAGTTGTAAAAGACCAAATTGGTCCTTCGGTGCTATGTTCTTTGGAATCGTTTGCTATAACCTTCCAATAACGTGTTTTACCATATCCAACACCGGTTTTATAGGTACAAGCGCCGCCAGGAATTTTTATGATTTGGTTTTCGATTTTTGTTAATGTATCTGGATTACTTCCAAAGTAGACATCATATGTTAATGGATCTTTATCTACATCACTACAATTCCAAAATAACCATACTGTGCCAGTATCAGGACCAACAACGGCATCTTCCATTTCATCTTCTGGATAAGGATTGTGAGGGGAGTACGGTGGAGCATTAATAATATCAATTTTTATGGTACCAGTTTTCGATCCGTATTCTGAATTAATTGTAAAAGTAGCCTCGTGTTCACCTTCGGCTAATTCTGTTGTATTGAATATAAGAAAATTTTTCCAGTAATTATAAGATGAAAAAGGAATTTTTATTATCTTTTTTATCCAATCTGATTTTGTAGATATTTCATAGTCGCCAAGAGTTCCGCCTCCACTATTATAAACATTAAAGCTCCATATTCTTATTCCTCTATATTGAGTTCCAAAATTATGATTTGGGGAATCTGGGTCTGTTGATAAAACTGGAGCATCGGGATCATAATCAGAATAAATCTTAATGCTATTCATTTTACCATATATATTTGAATAACAACTTTCTGCCGCTAGAAGTTCTGCTATAATATAATTTTGTACTTTTATTCCGGCTTTAATAATTAAATCTTTACCTTCTGTTATATGCATTTTTCTTGAAGAATATTTTAGATTTTCATCAAAATTTTGACTTATTGGAAATAATATATCAGATTTTGCAGCAACACATCTTTCATAATTTATCCAATAGGAATCTGTTTCTATGTCTATTACTTGGAAAAAAACAGTAACATTACACCAGCCTGTATTGATACCACAGTAGTTTATACCTTCTAAAAGAATACTGCCCCATGTACTGTAATCAAAAACAAACTGAAAATTACTTTCATGGCTAGTAGTCCAATATTTAGTATGCCATGCTTTTTGTGTTAATTTTAGGTAGCCAAGAAGTCCACAGCTTGTATCAACTCTTATATGAATTCCTTTGTCGTTAGTTTCTTCTTCAAATCCATGGTCTGTATGAAGCCATCCCTCTTGGAGATTATGAGAACTATCAAATTCTTCCCAATCAGTTGAGGTAAAGTTTTCAACTAAATTTTTATCTGAATTTTTACCTGTTGAAATTATTGAATTGTTTAATGTAGATATGAAAAAAAGTAACATTAAAAATATTCCTATAATCTTCTTATTCATGTTTATCACATCATTTTTCTCTACTTATTTATATAAATAAAGATATATAAATATTTCTATTGTTATATATTCTTGAAATACAACAAATTAGGTATTCTTATATACAACAAAAAACTTCTTTTTGTACTTATTCAATCTTGAGAATAATACCTATGAATCCATTCCTAAACCCTTTTTTCTCTCAAAGATTCTTGCTAATTACATATCTGATTTAAATAGACTTAAAAAGACATGTTATTAATGATCTGAAAATGGAATGCATCCTAGATGAAAGGTATTTACCAAAGAATAATAACTTCTGATATAATCCTGCTTTAATTATTGTATTAAATTTGTCTCCAGATTAAATAAATGTATGGGATTTTTTAGTAAATAATTTGTGTTACTTATTTTCTTATGAAATGTATAAAAATTTATTTAAATCACTAGTTCTTATAGTTTTAAAAAGAGAGTAAAGATAAAAACTTCATATTTTCGTTTATACGAATTTTTGAATTTTTTGTTTTTTGTCTTTAAAAGTTATCGTATAATAGATAAGGAGGTGAACTAAATATGAAAGGTAAAATAAAATGGTATAATTCTCGTAAAGGATATGGTTTTATTATAGGAGAAGATGGAAAAGATGTTTTTGTTCATCAATCTGATATTCCAACAGGTGTGAACCTTAATGAAGAAGATTCAGTTGAATATGAGATTGAAGATTCAGATAGAGGACCAAAAGCAAAGAACATAAAAAAATTGTAAATTTATTTATAAAATCTCATCATTTTTTCCTATTTAATACTGATAAAATAATTAGGTCTGGTTTAATTGAAAAAAGAAAAAAAACAAAATGAAATAGAAGAAACAATAAAGTGTCCAAAATGTGGTAGTACACATTTAACAAGAGATTATTCAAGGGCAGAAGTTGTATGTAAAAACTGTGGACTTGTCTTAGATTCAGAACTTATTGACCAGGGTCCGGAATGGCGCGCTTTTGATAATGAACAACTTGAGAAAAAAAGTAGAACGGGATCGCCGATGACTTATAGAAGACATGATAAAGGTCTATCTACAAATATCAGCTGGCAGAATAGAGATGCATATGGTAGATCTATTCCACCAAGGAATAGAGCTCAGCTATTTAGACTAAGGAAATGGCATACTAGGACAAGAATAAGTGATGGTCTGGAGAGAAATCTTGTTTTAGCTCTTTCATCTTTAGATAGGATGTCATCAGCATTAAATCTCCCAAGAAATGTTAGAGAAACTGCAGCTATGATATATAGAAAAGCAGCAAGATATAAGCTAACTCGTGGTAGAACTATTGATGGGATTACTGCAGCAGTTTTATATGCTGCCTGCAGACAGTGTAACGTACCAAGAACACTAGAAGAGATAAGTAAAGTATCTGGAATTAAAAAAAAAGAAGTTGGCCGGAACTATAGGAATATATCTCGTAGATTAGAATTAAAGCTATTACCAACAACTCCACAAGATTATATATCTAGATTTTGTAGTAAGTTAAAGCTTAGTAATGATGTTGTGATGCAAACAATTGATATCTTAAAAAAAGCAAATAAAAAAGAACTTACTAGTGGTAGAGGGCCTACAGGTATGGCTGCAGCAGCTATCTATATCGCATCTGTTATTTGTGGTGAAAGAAGAACCCAACGAGAAGTCTCTGAAGTAGCAGGTGTTACTGAAGTAACTATTCGTAATAGATATAAAGAATTGAACAACAAATTAGATTTAGATATCTTATTGTAAGTTAGGATATAAATAAAATTTTTCAATTATTTATAATGCAAAACTATATAAGACAAGAATGCTCTTATATACAATAGAAGGAAATAGAAACTTGAGTATCCGTTTTAAATGTTTACAACGGATTTGATTTTTTTTATTTTTTTAAACATATATAGCCCTAGATTTGGCTAAGGTGAATTATAAATGAGTAGAAATAAAAGAAGACGTAATAATGAAAGTATAAAACAAAAAAAGGTAATTAGGTGTAAGGCTCTAAACCGGCCAGTATTCGAACATGAGGTTTGCTCTCAATTTAGTTCAAAAACAAATTCTAATACTAATAACAACTGTGAAAATTGTAAACATGCATTTTGATGCTTATTTTTATAAAAAAAATTAAGATTTGGTGAGATTGAATGAAAGGAATTGTTAATTGGTACAGCGACAGGAAGAAATGTGGATTGATAGAAGGACAAGATGGAAAAAGTGCTATGGTATACGAAAAAGATATACCATTTCTAACATTACTTCATGCAGGTGATTCTGTTGAATACATTGCAGAAAAAACAGTTAATGGAATTAAAGCTATAAAAATAAAAGAAATAATAAAGTAAAGCTATTTTTAAAAATTTTAAGGTGAAATAAATGAATTTTGGAAAACTAAATATTAATACAAAATTAAAAGATAGATTAGATGAATTTGGATTTAAGGATCTAACTTCAATCCAGGAGAAATGTATACCTGAACTATTAAAAGGAAAAGATATCGTAGGTCAAGCAGAGACAGGCTCTGGTAAAACCCTTGCTTTTTGTTTACCTATTTTGGATATGATTAAACCAGATAATGGTTTACAAGTACTTATTTTAACTCCAACAAGAGAATTATGTATTCAGGTAACTGATGTTTTTAAAGATTTTGGAAAAAATCTTGGAATAAAGGCAATTGATATATATGGCGGGGTCAACATCAAATCTCAGATAAGAGATATCCCTAAATCAAATATAGTTGTTGCAACACCTGGAAGACTGTTGGATCATATACGTAGAAAAACTATAGATTTAAGTAAAATTAGATTCCTAGTTCTAGATGAAACTGATAAGATGTTTGAAATGGGTTTTATCGATGATGTTGAAAAAATAATTTTTAATCTTCCAAAAGATAGGCAAACTCTGATGTTTAGTGCTACTATATCCCAAGATGTTTACAAAATAGCAAGAAAACATCTAAAAGATGCACTGGTGTTTAAAACAAAACCATTTGTTGATACCGATAAATTAAATCAAAAGTATTATGATATTTACAACAGTAATGATAAGTTTTCTTTACTTGTACATTTACTTAAAAATTCGACATCAGGTCTTGCAATTGTATTTTGTGCTACACGAAAAGAAACAGATATACTTGCTAAAAATCTGCGAAATCAAGGAATAAATGCTTCTGCTATACATGGTGGAATGAAACAAAATAGAAGATTAAAATCACTTGATAAATTAAAAAGACAAAAGACAGATGTACTTGTGGCAACAGATGTAGCTGCAAGAGGTCTTGATATAAAAAACGTTTCACATGTATACAATTATGATGTACCTAAAACGTCAAAAGAATATATTCATAGAATAGGTCGTACAGCAAGAGCTGGTGAAGATGGTGATGCAGTAACTTTACTCACAAGTAGAGATCATGATAATTTTAGAAGAGTACAGAGCAATGAAAAACTTAGAATTAAAAAAGCAAGCTTTCCACAATTTAACAAGGTCCCTTTCTTTAGAAGATATAAAAGAAGAAAAAAAAAATATTCGAAGACATAAGATTAAATTTTTAACTTTGCATCTAAATATTTGAAAAACTAAAAAATGAATTCTAATTTTTTTTTAGAGAAATTGTACAATTGTAAACATTACCCCCTCAGCGACTTAATATGTGGGGCGGCAAATACTCGTTTTTTACAATATTTCTTTTATACTAGCCTATAACTAATAAATCCTTTTGGATATCAACATAGTAAATTGTTTATAATACACGTTTATAACAATAATAAATTTAGAATTACGTGATGTTTATGAAAAGAGTTATAATTTTTGATAAAAAATTTAAAAAGAATACTCTTAAATACATTTTTCAGTGTTTTCTTGCAACTCTTACTATGCTTGCAATTCTTGTTTTTTTAGATGTATTAAATGAAGCAGCATTAATAACTGCTCTTGGAGCAAGTGCTTTTATTGTATTTGCAATGCCCACTCGATATTCATCTGATCCAAGACGTCTTATTGGAGGTTATATCGTAGGTTTATTTGTAGGATTTATTTTCTATCTTGTTTCAAAATCATCTATTGGAACTAATCTTTTTGCTAGCCAAACTACCTCTTTAATCATATTTGGTTCTATCGCAGTTGGTTTTTCTATATTTATCATGGCAGTTACAAATACAGAACATGCACCTGCAGCAGGGATATCTTTAGGTTTAGTTATTAACAAATGGGAGCCTCTCACAATATTATTCATAATTATTGCTGTATTTTGGTTAGTAGTATTCAAATAATTCTAAAAAAATACCTAATGGATTTGATTTCTCCTCATGAAACGCCTCCTCCAGAAAGTAAAATATAAAAAATTATTGATTTTTTACTCTTTAACTTTAATATTTACTTTTTTCTTATTTACAGAAACAAGTTTCTTTAAATTTAGAGTAACATCTTTTTTTGTTTTATATTTGTCTATTGGTATTTTGGGAATTTTTCCATCTACTTCATATATAAAATATCCTTTCTCACCATTTATTGAAGTTATAAACTGATTGCCATTGATTCTTTTAACTTCCACACCAGGCAGTTGCTTAAGAGCTTTGTAAATATTATCATTTTTGTTTACTTCAATTACAGATTCTTCAGCAAATGGTTCTAATATATCATCTAAAATTTGAGGATTTGCATATAGCAAATGAACATTTCCTATCACTCTTTTTTTAATTAATTTACAGTCTAAAAGAATTTTTACATGCCTTGAAGTAACAGGTGTGGAAATACTTATCTCTCTTGCTAATCTTGATAAATGAATTTCCTTTTTTGAAAGTATCTTCATTATTTTTATTCTAGTTTCGCTACTTAAAGCTTTAAACAAATTTTTTTTATCCATTTTGATAAAAAACCTTACCCTATTTGATAAATAAAAATTTTTCGGGAATTTTATAACTATAATTTCTTTATCTATTATTTGTGCTAATCTGTTATAATTTCAGTTCTTCCCTAAAATTAAAATTTCTGCTTTTAAGAAAAATATAAACCATGTCATTTGATTTATAATAAACAACAAAAGAAAATGAAAATAATAAAAACTATTGAATCTTGGTCTGTAACAATTTCTGTGCTTCTTATTATTATTGTATGGTATCTTCTGATGAGATTTGTTTTTTTAAGTGTAGAAGCTCGTATAGTATCGGTTTTTTGGTATTCATATTTCATTGCAATAGCGATATGGGCAATCTTTGCTAGGGCAATAACAAAAAATAAAGAAAAAGTTAAAAATTATTTTAAGAAAAATTATCCTCAGAGTAAACCTTTCGAGTTTCTTTTTTTTGTTTTTTTATTTATATCTACAGGATGTCTTTCTTTTTTAGTTATATTTATAGAGGATAACGTAACACTTATTATAAATAATAGTCTTTACATTTTTATGCTTGTATTTTTTTATACAGGTGCTATTGTTTTTGGTTGGTTCCATTACTTAAAAAGAATTGAAGGTTAATTTCAACGAAAATTATTTTCTTTATCATTACTTTAAACAAAAACAATACTCTAGATTTTTATAACTATAATTTATTTACTGTGTTGTGAAAATTGATAATATTAATAAGAAAATTCTTTATTTACTACAGAAAGATGCTCGTGTTACATACAAAGAGATTGCATCTGAGCTTAAACGCTCTGAAACTACAATTAGAGATCGAATTAAAGCTATGGAAAGAGTAGGCATAATTCAGGGTTATACTGCTCTTATTGATAAGACGGCTCTTGGTTTGAATTTTTTTTCTATAATATTTGCAAATCCTGTTTCTTCTTCTGATCTTGACTCTATTACAAATAAAGTTAAAAAAGTAAAAAATGTTTTACGAGTCTATCAGATATCTGGAAATAAAAGGTTAGCGATTTTTATAGTAGCACCATCTTATAAAGATTTAAAAGAGATTATCAGAATGCAGCTTCTACCATTAGGTTTGAGAGATGAGGAGATAGTAACAGTGTTAGAAGCAGATAATGAATTTATTTCGCCACTGGAAATACCATAAAAACCTTCATATATTTAGTAAAAATATTATCAGATAAAAAATGTAAAAATTTTGCTTTTTAGTAAGAATTTCCTTGGATTATTGTTATTTGTTTTTTAATTTCACAGGAATCCTGTAGTGTTTTTTATGAATTAGGTTATAAATACTATTTTTAGGGATTAATCCCGAGAGAGGTGAAAAAATAGTGGCCCCAAAGAAAAAGAAAGAGAAAAAAAGCAAGAAATAATTTTTTCAATATCTATCCCAATCAATATGCCTATTTTGAAGAGGCAGGGTTTTAATTCAACTATCTTTATAGAGAGCGGAAACATATGTTTTTAATTCTCTTCCGCTCTCAATTATAAATTAAATTCTATTATTTTCCTTTACGACGCCATTTAAAAAATCTAAAAAAATCATTTTTATACCATGTCTTTGCATAAGATGGCAAAATTTCACTAACATATCTAATATCTTCGATAGAATAAAATGCGTTAGGATTAAATTTTTTTACAATCTTTATTACATCTTGAATATTCTGACGATTTACAACTGTAAAAATAATCTTTACTTTACCTTTAGATCCATCTGCATCTACAGAAGTAACTCTGTATTTGGCTTTTTTCAAAGCACCAATCAGATCTTTTGCTTCTTTTCTAGTAATTATTCTAACCATAACAGTTCCAATAGATAACTTTTCATCAATTAAAATTCCGACAAAATTACCTGTTGCAAAACCACCTGCATAAAATATATAATAGTAAACATTTGTAAGATTCTGCATTATCTGACTAATTGCCAAAAGCCAAATTAGTATTTCAAAAAATCCAAGAAGTGTAGCCAAATATTTTATCCCTTTTGATACAAAGATTATACGAATTGTACCTATGCTTACATCACAGACACGAGCAAAAAATATCAGCAAGGGTAATAAAATCCATGCATATGTCTCTGAGTCGATAAGACCAAGAATTTCAAACATTTAATCCTCTCTAATTATTTTTTCCTTTAAAAAGGTTATTTTGCAACGAAATAAAATCAATTTTTAAGTTTTTTCCGCGTTTTTTACGATTTTATTGATTTTTTCCTTGTAATTTTCTCTCAATCCTTATTAACAGATGAATGGTAAACTATCAAGTTAAAAGAGATAGATTTCAAAAAGGAGGATTAAATAACTATGCCACCTAAAAAAAGAAAAACAACTAAAAAGAAAGAAAAAAGTCAAAAAAAACATTCTGAAGAAATGGATGATGAAGATAGATTAGAAGATTATGGAATATTTGAAGATGATGAATATGAAAGTGATGATGAAGATGATGAGTCATGGAGAAATTATACTTAAATCTATAATTATTTTATTTTTAGCTAAAGAAAATCACGATGTTATTATATAGTACTTATTGCTTGCCAGGATATAAAACGCTTATTTCTAAATAAGTGTTATGGAAGGAAATAAAATGTATAGAGATAATAGAGGTCCACCACGAGAAATGCATAAAGTGACATGTGCAGAATGTGGAAAAGAAACTGAAGTTCCTTTTAAACCAGATGGCGAACGTCCAGTTTATTGCAGGGACTGTTATAAAAAGAAAAAACCAAGAAGATTTTAATATAGAACTTATAAGATAATTTATATCTAAAATTCTTTTTTAAAATCTTTTTTTCCATTCTTTTTTTTATTCTTTAATGTTTCTAACTATTTCTTTTCCAAAATCAGTAAGTTTATAGATTTTAACATTGTGTTTACTTTCTATTTTTTCAACTAAATTAAGACCTATGAGGGATTCTTCTTCTCTGTATCTTGAATTCATGCCCCTTATTGCTCCAATCACATTTGTAGGGGTAGTTTTAACATTATATGCAATATCAGAAGTGTAACTCCCACTTGGACTTATATCAAAAAGATATTCAGCAATTTTTTTTCTGACAATACTCCTTCTCAAAGACCTCATAACTATAGGTCTAAGAATATCAGGAGACATATTTTCGTCACTATCTCCGTCCTGCATCCCATCCTCAACTCAATAATATATATGAAACTTTCTTTTAAGAACTTATCGTTTTTGTAATTATTCACTTACATATTCGTCTGCATACATACATGCAAAAAAATAAAAATTCTATTTTTTTTTCTACTATACCCTATTAATACTTTACAATTCAACTCTTAAAATGTTTTTTGATAAGAGATTTTATGGTGCCGGATGTTCCAACAGTTTTTATATCTAATTTTTTTGAATTAACTTGATTTATTAAATTCAAAAGATTGATAACATTTTCTTTTTCTAAATTTTTACAACGAATTATGCCTCTATTTCCATCAAATCTTACTAAAAAAAGACCCATTTTTTTACATTTTTCTTTGTATAGTTCTTTACATTTATTTCTTATAGCTTGTATCATATCATCTTTAGAAATAACAAATTCATCATCTTTTTTTGAAATTATAAAACCAATATATCTCCGGCGTCTGCCTTCTTTAATTATATATTACACCTCAAAAAAATTAAAAAGAATTTTTTTTATTCGGATTCAATTCTTGGAGCCAGTAGATATGTCACTCGTCCTTTTTTATTTGCTATTTCAAACTCGACTTTTATAGGATTATCGTTTCCCATCATTATTGTTACAGGATTTTCACCATGCACTGGTTTTATCATGTTACTAAAGTAGTCTATTGAAAACAAGCTCTTACATTTACTATTTGTTTTCAAATCTATAAGTAATTTTTTTGGTAGTTTAAGGTTAACTGTATCTGTATCACCCTCAGCATATAACTCAAAATCATCTTTGTTTAAAGTTAGAGCTAAATGATCTGATACAGCTTCAGATGCACGGACTCCTTGAGTTAATTCAGATGCTTTTAATACTACTTTTCCTGGTAGATCAAGGTTAGGCATCTTTGGATCAGGCATACCTGCGGTATCTATCAAACCCATTCTTCTTGTAAGATTTCCAATTTTTAGTACTAATCTATTGGTGTCTTCATCATATTCCATATTTACTGTATCGCCAGTACCTGATAGACGCATGATACTTCCTAGTTTATCCATGTCTATTCCTAGTTCCATGTCATCGGCTTTGTATTCTTCAAAAGCATCTTTTTTAATATCTAAATCAACTAATGCTACATGTGCAGGATCTACTGCTCTAAGAGAGATACCTTTGGAATTTATATTTAGTTTTACTTCATTTACCAATGGTGATGTAACATCAATTATACCTTTTAATACCTCTGATTTAACCTTTGCATTAAACATGCTATTCTTTTCCTCCCCAAATAACATTTTATAGTTATAGTTAACCTGTTTTTTCTGAAATTAATATACATTTAGAGTTTATAACACTGACGGTATATTTTATTAAATTATTGTGTAGAACGGTGTAATTCCATAGAATGAACGTGATAATATTGGTTTAAAGTTAGTAAATAAGGAAAATAAATTTGCAAAACGCCCTGGCCAAGTAGTAAAACCTCTAAAATTTAATACAGCTATTGTATGATTACCATTTATTACTGTATTATTTTTATTACCTAATACACTTATTATTGGGGTTACATTTGTTAAAGCATTAAGATCATTTTTATAGCTACAAAATAAAATACGTTTTCTTCCAGGTACTCCTAAAGATGGTAAATTGAGTTTGAATAAAACATATTTTATAACCATTCTTAAAACCCATTTTGTTTTAAAATGAAACCCTTTTCCATAAGATGAAATAAAAAATAATCCTACATCCAATGTTAAATTTGAGTTGTTTAATTGTAATATCTTACTTTTTATGTAATTTTGAAATTCGTTATCTTCTTTAAAAAGTTCCTTACATTTTTCTTCAAGAGCTTTTTCAATATTCATACTTTCCTTTAATTTAATTTGTGTTTCAACTTGAGTAATCTCACCTTTTAATCCATGTCTATATAAAGTAACTGTTTTTGTATCAATTATTTCTTCTTTCTCAACTTTTTTATTAAGTGTCTTACAAAAACAAGTATCAACTGCTGTTACTGATATAAATAATAAAAATATTATCAGAACCAAAGCTTTTTTTATTCTACTTTTCATTTTTTTGCTCCCCCTCTCTTTTATACCTTAGATTAAAGCTATCTTTTATATTAGTATAAATATATAAACATTTGGCTCATTTTAGCCAATATTAAAAGATGAATCCAAATTATTTTTAATCTTCTCTCCACTTATATCCACATTTAGTACAGGTATAAAATCTGCTCTCCGGTTCATCACTGCTTCTCATCTGCCGTATCATCCAATATGCTTCATTGTTTCCACATTTTGGACATTTAATTTTTGTTTTTGGTAAAATATTATTCTCATCTTTATTTTCAATTATTGGTACTTCTTTTTTTTCTTGTTTGTTTACAACTACGTTACTTCCTCTTTTCTTTTTTTTAAAGCCACATTTACGACATACCATAAAGTCGTCCTGTGGATACATTAAACATTTACATTTTGGACAAAACATATTTTATTTTTCCCTCCTAATGTTTTTTATTATTTTATCATGATCAAAACTAAGTTTAGGTAGATTTTTAAAATCAAAAAATTTTGTATCAGCTGCGTCGTCTCCGCTTTTTAGATTACCTTTTATAATGTCTAGTTTATAAACAATAGAAACAGTATGTCCACGTGGATCACGGTTTGGATCTGAATATATTCCTATTAATTCTTTGATTTTTGTGTTTAAACCTGTTTCTTCTCTTATTTCTCTAATAACAGCATCTTCAACTTTTTCATTATATTCTACAAAACCACCAGGAAGAGCCCAGCAGCCTTTAAATGGATTATTTCTTCTTTTAATCAAGAGGATTTTATTTTCTTTTACTATTGCTCCATCTACTGTTAATGAGGGTGTTCTATAAGCCATTCTGAGGAGGTCTAATAGAATCCTACATATATAATGTTTTTACAAAATTTTTAACTTTTTAATCTCTTAAGATATTCCTCCCATTTTTTCCCAAAAAGTTGATAATTCTTTTTTTAGTTCCATTTTCCACATAAAAAATGTATCATCATCGATCTCTACTTCTTTTTTAAAAAAACTATTATCCTCTTGTTTTGTTACTATTTCGTATTCATTCAAATGCATCCTCTCCATCCCGTCTGTAGGAAAATATCTAATGATTTATCAGTTTATTAATATTTTTAGTACATATTTATGTATTTGCATATGTACCTACATATGTTTTAATAAAGCCAAGATATTTTTATAGACTGAAACATTTAAGAAAGATTTGTTATTTCACATTTTAAAAAACTACTAAAAAATAAATAAACTTCGGGGCTCGTAGTCTAGGGGTTATGACGTCGCCTTGACATGGCGGAGGTCGCCGGTTCAAATCCGGCCGAGCCCATCAGCCGTTGAATTATAAGTATTTTATAAGAATAAAACTTATAAATAGGAAGCTTATACGGCTATCAAACCTTCAAAAAGAATAATAGAAGAATATATATGATAAAACTAAATTTGTAAAAAAAGGAGGAAAATATATTATGGCAGATAAACCACATATGAATCTTGTAATTATTGGTCATGTCGACCATGGAAAATCTACATTAGTTGGAAGGATCCTGCTTGAAACAGGTCAGTTCCCAGCTCATATGCTTGAGAAATATAAAGAAGAAGCTAAAGCAAAAGGAAAGGAAAGTTTTGCACTTGCTTGGATTTTTGATAATTTAAAAGAAGAGCGAGAAAGAGGAGTTACAATTGATGTTGCACATAAAAGATTTGATACTGACAAGTATTATGTAACAATTATCGATGCTCCAGGTCACAGAGATTTTGTTAAAAATATGATTACTGGTACATCCCAAGCAGATGCAGCAATACTTGTCGTAGCAGCACCAGATGGAATCATGGCACAAACAAAAGAACATATGTTTCTTGCTCGTACCCTTGGTGTAAAACAAATGATTGTTGCAATAAACAAGATGGATGATACAAAACCTGCATATGATAAATCTAGATTTGAAGCAGTAAAAGCAGATGTACAAAAACTTGCAAAAAGTGTCGGTTACAAAGACGATCAAGTTCAATTCATTCCTGTATCTGCATTTGTTGGGGATAACTCAGCAAAAGATAAAGGTAAAATTGATTGGTGGGATGGATCAACAATCTTGCAAGGAATTGATAACTTTACTTTAGAAGACAAACCAACAAATCTGCCACTTAGATGGCCAATTCAAGATGTCTATACAATAAAAGGTGTTGGAACAGTACCTGTTGGAAAAATTGAAACAGGTATTATGAAAGCAGGTGACAAAGTTATATTCAAACCAAGTATGAAACCCGGTGGTGCAACAGGCGAAGTTAAAACAATTGAGATGCACCATGAAGAAATAGCAAAGGCAGAACCAGGAGATAATGTTGGAGTAAACATGCGTGGAGTCAGTAAAAAAGAGATTAGACGTGGTGATGTTGCAGGACCTGCAAATGATCCACCAACTGTAGCTAAATCATTTACTGCCCAAATTATGGTTCTAAACCATCCAAGTGTTATAACCAAAGGATATACACCAGTATTTCACTGTTATACAGCACAAGTTGCTTGTAGATTTGATGAAATTCAGAAAAAACTTGATCCAAAAACAGGTCAGGTAAAAGAAGAAAACCCAGATTTTATAAAAACTGGTGATGCCGCAATAGTAAAAATTATACCAACACGTCCAATGGTCATTGAACCATCCAAGAAAATACCACAACTTGGAAGATTTGCAATACGTGACATGGGTCAAACAGTTGCTGCGGGTGTATGTTTGGATGTAGAGGAAGCTAAATAATAGCTTCTCTAAATTTTTTTATTTTAGTTTTTGTTATATAAAAATTTTTGGAGTAACATGGAATGGCACAAAAAGCAAGAATATCACTCATAAGCACTGATGCAAAAAAGCTGGATGAAGTATGCGCTCAAATTAAGATGATAGCTGAAAGAACAGGTGTTGATCTTAGTGGACCTATACCCCTTCCTACAAAACATTTAAAAGTTCCATGTAGAAAGAGTCCTGATGGTGAAGGAACAGAAACATGGGATCGTTGGGAGATGCGAATACATAAACGTTTAATTGATTTAGATGCAAGTGATCGTGCCCTTCGTCAACTTATGCGTATTCAAGTTCCTGATGGTGTAAACATCGAAATAGTTCTAAGATCATAAAATTGCTAAGATTCTATTAATTAATCAAAAACATTTTTTTATTATCTATTTATTACTAAAATTTAGTTTATTTTTTTGCTGAGGTAGCAAAGCCCGGCCTACCGCGCCGGCCTTGAGAGCCGGTTCTCCATCTGGGGAGCGGGAGTTCAAATCTCCCCCTCAGCGCTATTATCTTTAATAATTTTTTATGAGAAATAATTGAGAAGTTCTAGTAATAATCCATTCTTATACATCATTTGTTTTAGAGTAAAAATAATTCTTTGATTAATTCCTTTACTTTTCGGAAAAGTTACTTTTAAACTTGTTTCTTCACCTTCTAAATTATCTATATCTTTAGCTTTTGCATTAAAATTTATAGGTAATCTTGGTCCACGTCCACCAAAACTTGCAGTATACTCAACTATCTCCCCCGAGTCATAGTAGTTTTCTGACCAATCAACTTCCCATATTTTCTCACCTGGTGTTTGTATCCATAAACGTACTTGATCGCCATTTGGATCTACAGCATAGATCTCCCAAGTATAAAATTTATCTTTTTCAATTTTTGTAGGTCCTTTGATACATGTTACTGGAGGTTGGTTTTCTTCAACTTCTATAATTTTTGATATTTCGTCAATTTGGTCAAAACCATCTTTTATTCTAAGGTTAATTTTATATGTTCCAGCTTTTGGCCATGCATTATATGTCATACTTCCCTCTGCATCTTCATCGTCATCATATCTTCCGTTGTCATTGAGATCCCATTCATATGTATATGGTGCTATTCCATTTTCTACATCTCCATAAAGTACCAATGCTCTTCTTTGAACTACATCTGATGGTCCTTGAATTGTTGGTTCGGGTTGTAAATATTTATCCTCGATTTTAAACCAAACTTCTACATCCAATTCTTCTTCGTCAATACTGTTGTCTGGAGGTAGTTCTCCGGAAGTAAAATAATAACTTTCTATTCCATTAACACGTTTTTCAAAAACATCGATTTCTGAATCTTCGAAATTATCGATTAATGAATGGTTAAGGATATCATATTTTCCATGAAATATAGCTCCTCTTCTATCTGATGTATCGTTATATTTTCCACCACCTTCATGTGAACTTGCATCTGCCAGATCATCTCCGTCTTCATCTCTATCCCAGACTTTTATTTTTATAGGAACTACTTTATCTGTAACTTTAAACTCGTGTTTAACATCCTTTACTATTTCATCTTGGTTTTCAGAGTAATCATTATTTTCTACTGTAATCCACTCTTTGTCTCTAAGAACGGAAATTTGATAAGACCAATCTGCTTCACCTTCAGCTTCAGTTTGTTCTATGTTGTCAAGAGCCTTTATTTTATGCATTGTAAAATCTAAATCTATTGTATGAATTTCTGGTTCGTATACTATATAATTTGCTGAATGACCAATGTTACATGTGCTATATTCTATACGCATATATCCTCCGCCCATTGGTGATTCGTCCCAGGGTAATCCATTTTTATCTTCCCCCCAGTCAGGACCCCATGAGTTTCTTAGAAACCATACACCATTTGTACCTTGATTATCATCCCATCCAACCAAAACTACAGCGTGATTAACGTTTGGTGCGTTAATATCATAATCAAAAACTCCTCCTTTATACTCTCCCCAATTGCTATCACAATAAACCGCGCATGCTATAGGTCCATAGTTAAGAATAGCACTTTTTATTTGGTCAATTGTATTGCCATTTTGACTCCCAATATATTTCCAATCTTTTATGTAATATCGATGTGGGTATGGGCATTCACAATTTGGAACATATCCTGTATCTGCCCATTCTTGACTTCCGTAAGGAAAATTTTTTTCTAGAACAGCACCTGTTTGACCACATTCATCAACATATTTTTCTCCTACAGGTTCTTCCATAAAATAATCATGTGCGTACCATCCGCCATCACAACCCCAATGCCTTCCCCATGAATCTACATAGGTATTACAGCTTACGAGCCATTGTTCTGATAGATCTACTTCTTTACCTTCCTTTATTTTAATATTGCACTCAAGAACACCAACTGTTGCAAAAGCCCAACAACTTCCACACATACCTTGATCTCTAATTGGTGGACATCCATTTAGTTCTCTCCAGTCAAATCTGTCCGGTAGGTTGGATCTAGCAGATATTGGATTAAATTTGTCTTCGTTATCATTCCATCCTTCTGGTACTACCAATCCCCATTTTTCATCATCAGATGTAAAAGTAAAATTTTGTATAGTATTGTTTTTTTCGTATATTGTTTTTGTACCTATAGATATTGCGCTAAAAGTGCTTAACAAAAAAATACTTGTTATAAATATTGCTATTATCTTTTTTTTCATTTTTATCACATCGAAATTATTATAGTATATTTAATATATAATTACATTATATATAAATTTTGCTGTTCTTTTATCCTAATTCTATCCAAAAAGGAAAGTTTTTTAAAAAACGATTTGTCCTTAACAAATAACTTAAAATTAGAAAAAAAAGAGATTTGTAGTTATTGATATTTTTAAATAAAGACAAAAGGACCCCAGTAACTTCCTGTTTCTTCATCGGTTTGGATAGTTTCAGACCAACCGCCACCAGTGCTTTTACGAATTTCAACGTTTACTGTTATAGATCCGGTCCTACCAGTAAGAACACCATCTAAGGATCTATAAAGATATATCATACGGGAAGTACATCCCTTAATACTGCCTTCTAATCTTACACGATTTCCATCGTTAAATTGGATATAAACAACAGAAAAATAATCTTGGTTATTTAAATTCTCATCTGGATCGATATTTACTCTTATTCTTAAAAAGCCGCCATATGTGATAACAGAGTCATCTTCACCATTTATTTTAATATAGCTGTTATCTTTTGTGTCGCATGTCTTTAAATTCTGGCCCATGGCAGAGATTGGTATTACTAGCATCATACCTATTACTAAAAAAGTTATGCTTTTTCTCTCTAATTTCATATTCATCACATTTTATTTTTTCTATAATTATAAATGTAATAATATATAAAAACCTTTTGGTAAATAATAATTTCAACAAAAGGTAAGTTTTTTGAAATGAATCTTGTTTAAGATATTGATATTTATGAAAATAGATCCATGGAGTTCAACTACTTATCAAGATTATTCAAGGCTTAGAGATGAATTTGGAATAGATGAATTTAATAAAAAGATGTTAAAAAAACTACCAAAATCAAATAAATTACTAAGACGAGGGATAGTTTTTGGGCATAGAGGATATGATTTAATCATAGATTCTATAAAAAACAAAAAACCTTGGGCTATTCTTACAGGATTAATGCCATCAGGAAAGATGCATCTCGGACATAAGATGGTAATAGATCAGCTAATTTTTTATCAGAGCATAGGTGCAGAAATAAACATTGCTGTTGCAGATATTGAAGCATATGCTACAAGAGAGTTAAGTATGGATGAAACAAAAGATTTTGCTCTTACTGAATATATACCAAATTATATTGCTCTCGGGTTAAAACCTAAGAACTGTAGAATATATTTTCAGTCAAAAAATGAAGATGTAAAAGATTTAGCTTATATTCTTAGTAAAAAAATCAATTGGTCACAGATGCAAGCAACATATGGCTTCAAAGGATCAAGCAGTATGGCTCATATCTTTTCACCACTTATACAAAATGGCGATATCTTACATGTTCAACTTAAAAAATATGGTGGAAACAAACCAACTCTTGTACCAGTAGGAGTAGATCAAGATCCTCACATACGTCTCAGCCGGGATGTAGCACAATCATATAGATTTTATAATGTTACAAAAACAAAAGATAAAAAAATAGGTGTTTTTGTAAAAATAGATGAAAATATAGAAGAACTTCTCAATTTTGCAGAAAAAAAACTAAAAAAGATGGGTTTTAAAAAACTAAGGAAAATAACTAACTATAAAGCAATATACATAGATGATGCGAAAGAAGAAGATATAGAAAAGATAAATCTTGAACTAGCTTTGATAGAACCACAAAAAGGAGGATATGGTTTTTTTCAACCATCTGCTACTTTTCATAGGTTTATGACTGGTCTCACAGGTGATAAAATGTCATCGTCAAAACCAGAAAGTGCTATTTTTTTAACAGACACACCAGAAATTGCAAAGAAAAAGATAATGAATTGTAAAACAGGTGGTGCAGTATCCCTTGAAGAACAAAAAAAACATGGTGGTAAACCTGATGAATGTGTTGTATATGAATTGTTTTTATATCATCTAATAGAGGATGATAAAGAATTACAAAATATTTATAACTCATGTAAAAAAGGAAAACAAATGTGTGGTATGTGTAAAAGATATGCATCAGAACTTATGGAGAAAATGCTTGTAGAAATTCAAGAAAAAAGAAAAAAAGCAGTAAATCAAATCAAAAAATATTTGGATTAATCATATCCTTTGTACAATCCATCATCGTAAGCAATTTTTTCAAATTTTTCATTAATTTTCTTCTGGTTTTTAGAAGAGTTTATATTTATTTGATCAAAGATTTTTTTAGAACTACTTGCTTTTCCTTTAACAGGCATTTTTAATCCTAAATCTTTTTTCCCTTTAAAAGCTGATTCAAAAATTTTTTCAGGTTTGATACCTTTTTCAAGATTTTTTAAAACTTTTTGAAAATTACCCTGAACTATCCCAAAATCTCCGTCATGTTTATGTATTTCAGCTTCGATATCTTGATCTATACGTCTTGCTATTTTTCCACCGATACCATTTATATTAAAAGGATTTTTATTATATTCTTTCAGCAGGTATATACCAACTTTAGGATGAGATACATAGTAATCTCTAGATAATCTCTTATTGTCTTTTCCAAAAGCTGCACTCCATCTTTTTGGATGTTTTTTCCCATCTCTTATTATGTCATTAAGTATTTTATCTCTTTTTTTAATTTTCACATGTATCACACTATATTAATTATTTTGAATATTATCGTTTGTTATATAAATATATTAGGGTTTATATTCTTTTAAATAAGATTTTACATATTGGATGGTGAGATTTATGCTTGTAAAAGAAGTTATGACAAAAAATGTTGTTACAATAGATAAAGAACAATCTGTATTGGATGCTGCCAATCTTTATAAAAAACATAAAGTGGGTTGTTTGATAGTAAAAGAAAATGAAGAATGTATAGGAATCATAACAGAACGTGATATTATTGAACGAACAATATGTAACAAAATGCCCCCAGAAACAACTAAAGTAAAAGATATCATGTCAAGTGATGTAATAACAATACATTATCTGGAACGGTTGGATAAAGCAAGTAAAATAATGATAATTAATAATATTAAAAAACTACCAGTTATAAAAAATGGTGAAATAGTTGGAATAATAACAGTTACAGATATTTCAAAAGCAAGACCTGATCTTTCAGAAAGATTTATGGATTCTTGGGTAAAACCAATATGGAAAGATTAAAGTTAATAAAAATTTAAATATTTACCCATATGATAGGTATATCAGCAGGTATTGTTTTTTTATTTTTATCTTTCTTTTTGTCTTTCATATTATGCTACCTTCATTATCTTATTTGTTTAGCTAGTACCTTTGCTCTATTTCCAACAACTAAACATTTTGCTACGAATTCCATTTCTTTTGCTTCTTGTTTGGATGATATTTGTCCTACGATCATCATTTTTTATCTCCTCAAAATAAACTTTGTAAAAAGGGTTTAAAAGGACTTGTTGTACAAATCTATCCCGCTTTCTTTACATCTCTTTCCCAAAAGGAAAATCGTAATAAAAATTAGGATTTATTTTTTACCAAAAATATTTCCAAGCATCCATTCTGGATCAAAAGCTATTTGGTCTTCATATCCTTGACCGACACCTAAAAAAAGCAAGGGTTTACCTATAGTATATGCAACACTAAGGGCACTTCCACCTTTTGCATCTGTATCAACTTTTGTAAGAATGACTCCATCTATTCCTACAATTTCATTGAATCTTTTTGCTTGTTCTACTGCATCATTTCCAGAAAGAGCATCTCCTACAAAAATAATTAAATCAGGTTTTGCAACTCTTTTAATCTTTGCCATTTCATCCATAAGGTTAATGTTTGTTTGAACACGACCTGCTGTATCTAAAAGTACAACATCTTTATGTTTTGCTTTGGCATGTTCTATTGCATCAAATGCTACTGCAGCTGGATCTGCTCCAGCACCATGTTTTATTATTTTACATCCAACGTTTTCGGCATGTATTGATAATTGTTCTATCGCACCTGCTCTAAATGTATCACCTGCAGCCATTACACAAGAAAAACTTTTTTTCTTAAGCATGGTAGCAATTTTTCCAATAGATAAAGTTTTACCACTGCCATTTACGCCGATAAACATTATAACTACTGGTTTTTCTTTTTTATCTATAAATTCTATGAAGTCAAGCTCATTTGATTTTAAAACATTGCTTATAGCATTTTTTAGTACATTTTCTATTGTTTCACTTAATTTTTTTCTACTGAATGTAACATTTTTTAGTTCTTCTTTAATGTCTTTTTTAATAGATTCAATTACAGAATATGCTACATCAGATTCGAGTAAACCTACTTCTAAATCCCATAGAAGGTCATCTAATCTTTCGTCACTAAGTGTTATACCTCTTTCTTCTTTTTTTACTACTTCGCCTATACTTTTTCTTGTTTTGAGAGTGTGCTCGAGTTCTGTTTCAATACTTTTTTCAATTTGTTTCTCTAGTTCTTCTTCACGTTTTTGTTTTTCTTCGCTTATTTTTTTCTTTTCTTTTTTTGGTTTTTTTATAGGTTCTTTTTTTCCTTCTTTTTTTGGTTCAGGTTTTTTAACTTTTTTTTCTATTGTTTTTGTTTCTTCTTTTTTAACTTTAGGTTGAACCTTTTCTTTTGGTTTTTCTTCTTTTTTTAATTCTTCTTCAAGTTCTTCTTCGAGTTTATCTTCAAATTTTTTTAACTTATTTTTAAGAAATTTAAACATCTTTTCTTCTACCTTTTTTATTCGTTTTGCTCCTGATAGAGTTTTTGTGCTTTTTGATAAACTTCAGTTGCTTCATTTTCAGTTTGTTGTCTTAACTCTTCAATTTTTTCCATGTTTTTTTCTAGTTCTTTGATTCTACTATCAATCTTTTTTATTGCATCTTCTGAATCTTTTTCTATTATATATCCTGCTCCTATATCAAAAAGTATTTTTGTTGAATCTTTTGCTTTTGCATCTATATATGAAGCTCCTCCTATAGGTAGTAATACATCTGAATTTTTTCCTGTTTTACTTATATTTTCTATAGTAATTTTTGATTTGTTGTATTCAT
Source organism: uncultured Thermoplasmatales archaeon (assembly GCA_964481275.1). Classification (GTDB taxonomy): domain Archaea; phylum Thermoplasmatota; class E2; order DHVEG-1; family DHVEG-1; genus CAYZTD01. The sequence continues at coordinate 48,197 of CAYZTD010000006.1, read as the reverse complement.
TTATTGCCTGTTGAATATATGCTAATTGATTGTCTATTTGATTTAACTGTGCTTTATATTGCTCGGCCATAACCATTAATCTATTTAATTCTTCATCTTGTGTCATTATTAATCATCCATATTTTGTGTTTTTTCTTTTGAATTCGAATATTAGAACTACTATTATTAATTTATTACTTTGAAAAAAACAAAAAATCTTATAATTTTTTTATTATATTTTCAACTATTTTTTTGTATTTATTAGCTAATCCTTCAGCTGTTTTTTTATCTTTTGATTCAGAATACACGCGGAAAATAGGCTCTGTACCTGAAGGACGCGTTAAAACCCAACCGTTTTCAAAATATAATTTGACTCCATCTGTTTCATCTATTTCAAGTATTTTTTTATCATTTCTTGTTTCTTCTATAAGTTTTTTCATAATTATGTCTTTTTTATCATTGGGGCAAGGGAGTTTAGTTTTAAAAACTTCATATTTTGGTATTTCACCTATAAGTTCTGACAATTTTTTATCCTTTTTAGCCATTATCTCAAGTATTTTTGCAATAGACATGGCAGAATCTCTACAATACTGCATCTCAGGGAAAATAAGTCCACCGTTTTCTTCACCACCAAAAACAGATTTTTTATCAATCATGACACGAGCAACAATCGGTGATCCTACTGCTGTATGAATTATTTTTCCGTTATTTTGTTTTACTACGTCATCAAAACAGCTAGAAGTAGTAACAGGGGTAACAGCAATACCACCTTTTTTTTCTGTAGCATATCTTGCTCCTAAAGCAAGTGTTTTATCGCCCCATATATATTTTCCTTTTTCATCTACAAAAATTGCTCTATCTGCATCGCCATCTTGTGCTGCGCCTAAATCTGCATTTACCTCTGGGACTTTACTAATAAGTTCAGTCAAATTTTCAGGTAACGGCTCGGAGTTGTGACCTGGAAACATACCATCTGGTTTGCAATATAATTCAGTAATTTTACAACCTAGTTTTTCTAATAACTTAGGTGTAACAACACTTCCTGCGCCGTTGCCACAATCCAGCACTATATGAAAGTTTTTCTTTTTAATTAAATCGACATCAATATTTTTTAAAATACCATTAATATATAGATCAATTGCATCATTGGAAAAAGATATTTTTCCAACATCTTTCCATGATGTAAGTGAAAAACTTTTTTCAAAATATATCTTTTCTATTTCCTCTTCTATATCTTTTGAAAATTCTGTACCATCACTTGCTACACCTTTTATTCCATTGAAATCTGGTGGGTTATGTGATGCAGTAATAATTACACCTGAATCAAAATCTTTTTCTTTTACAAAATATTGAAGAGTTGGAGTAGGGACAAGACCTACATCCACGACATCACAACCTGTAGAAAGAAGCCCAGATGTTATAGCGTTTTTTAACATATGGTTTGAAAGACGCGCATCAGTTCCTATTGCAAGTTTAGGTTTTTTAATTGTTTTTTTAAGATATGTGCCCCAAGCTTTTCCTATATTCAAAGCTAGATCTGTATTCATATCTTTGTTTACTACACCTCGTATACCATTTGTTCCAAATAATTTAGTCATATAATCTTCACCTTATTTTTTTCAACTATAATTAAAAATTAAATATAACACTTTTTTTATTGTTTTAATCTATTATACTTTTTTCTCTAATATATTTCCTATTTGTTTATCAGGATAATCTTTAGGTTTAGGTTGAGTCCAAATAATTTCGTTTTCAATATTTGTATTCTCATTTATTTTTTCATTGTCACCTACTGCCGAATCTTTTATATTTGAAGATTTTTTGACTAATGTATTTTCACCTATAACACAATTATTTAAATTAGTATTATCCTCTATTTTTGCATTATCAAATATAACTGCTTTTTCAACTTTGCAATTATTACCAATATATACATTTTTACCAAGAGTGGTTTTTTTCAAGTTTCCTTTTATCTCACTATTTTCTCCTATACAATTTTTTATGTTTTTTTTATCAAGTAAGAACTTATGAATGTCTAGATAACTACTTATCCTTCCGATATCCATCCAATATCCACTAAATTTAAAACCATAAAACCTATCTGTATCTTTAATTATTTGGGGAAATATCTTCTGCTCCATTGAAACTAATTTCCCAGTTTCTATATAATCAAGAATCATAGGTTCCAAACAGTAGGCCCCTGCGTTTATGAGATCGGAAGGTGCTTCTTCTGAACTTGGTTTTTCAACAAAACCAACAATTTTCCCTTCTCCTTTTACATCTGCAACTCCAAATTCAGATACATTTTCAACAGGCCACAGAGATATTGTAGAAACAGCATTCTTTTTTTTATGAAAATTTATCATTTTTGCTAGATCAATTGAGCATATTATATCACTATTTAAAACAAGAAAACGTCCGGTTATATGTTTTTCAGCAAATTTTACTGCTCCTCCAGTTCCTAAAGGTTTTGGTTCATCGTTTACTATTATATCTATTTCATATTCTTTTTCTTTAAGATATTTTTCGATTTGATCTTTTCTGTAGTTCACAGCAAGTATTATTTTATCTATTTCTTGAGGTAAAGACTCTATAATATGTGAAATCATTGGTTTATTTAAAATCGGAAGTAACGGTTTTGCTCTAGTATATGTTAACGGTCTAAGTCTTGTTCCAAAGCCGCCTGCTAAAATTATTGCCTCCATCTTTTTTGCCCCTTTCTTATTTTTTATCTTGTAGCTTTAGGTATAATATAAATATTTCGAGTTTTACTAGTATTACTCTTCTTTTTTAACAGATGAATATATAGTTGCATATACACCTACAAAAAAGATACATAAATAATGTTTTTATAAACTAAATAGGGACGGGATATACATTAGCGATAATAAAAAAGAAGATGTCTTAAGCGTTTGTTTTATTTCAGTAGTAATAATTTTAATGTTATTCATCCAGATTACTGGAGCAATATAATCCCTTTTTTTTTATTTATCTATAAAAATCTTTATATATCTAATGCAAAAGCTTATAAATATAATCCAAATTATTAAATTACTGATTATATATGGTTGTTAAAATTTCTAATAAAAAGGATGAAATAACTACAATGTTTGAAGATGTAGATTTTTCATCTGATGAAGAGCTTGCTTTACATATTATGCAAAGATTTAATATCTGTAGAGATACTATTGAAGATATGCCTGCTTTTGATAAGCATTTGAAACCATTGTTTTCTCTTGAAAAAGAAAAATAGTTATTACCTATCAAAATTAAAAAGGTCTACAAATTTTTTAAATATATTTGGGATTATTTAGTTAAAGCTTATAAAATTTTTTACGAAATACATATAAAACAATATTTTATTTCCCACAACGGTGGTTTTTATTTCAGATATAAATAGATTATACTCTGATAGAGCCGGAAAAATGAGAAAATCTGTAATCAGAGAATTACTTAAAGTAACCCAGGATCCAGAGATTATCTCTTTTGCTGGAGGTCTACCTAATCCAAAATCGTTTCCCATAGAAGATATAGAAGGCGTTTTTGATTATGTTATGGAGAATAAAGGACAGGAAGCTCTACAGTATGGTACAACTCAGGGATATATACATCTAAGAGAAGCTCTAGCTGAAAGAGCGGCAAAAGATGGCATAGATGCATCTGAAGATCAAATAATCATTACAAGTGGTTCTCAGCAGGCTTTAGACATAATAGGTAAATTATTTTTGAACCCTGGTGACACAGCACTTGTTGGTCTTCCAACCTATTTGGGGGGAATAAATGCTTTTAGAAGTTATGAATCAAATCTAGAAGGTGTGCCTCTTGATGGAGAAGGAATGAGAGTTGATATCCTTGAGGATAAGATAAAAAAATTGTTGAAAGACGACATCATTCCTAAGTTCATATACGTTGTTCCTACTTTTCAAAATCCTGCAGGTGTAATCATGCCTGAGAAAAGAAGAAAAAAACTAATAAATATCGCAAATGAATATGATTTAGTTATAGTAGAAGATGATCCTTATGGTAAACTAAGATATGATGTACCACATATAAAACCAATAAAGTCATTTGATGATGAAGGAAGGGTAATTTATATGTCTACTTTTTCAAAGATATTATCTCCTGGATTTAGACTTGCATGGGCCATAGCTTCCCCAGAGATTACAAGAAAAATAGTTATATGTAAGCAAGCCCTTGATCTATGTACTAATACTTTCACACAATATCTAGCAAATGAATTTATGAAAAGAGGATCTCTTGATCTACATACTATGAAAATCTGTGAGATGTATAAACCAAAAAGAGATCTAATGATGAAATATATGCAGGAGTATTTCCCTGAAGGTTATGTATGTCATAAACCAAAAGGTGGAATGTTTGCTTGGGTTACACTACCTGAAGGGATTGATACCGAAGTTATGTTTTTAGATTCAATAAAAGAAAAAGTAGCATATGTACACGGCAAAGCATTTCATGTAGATGGTGGCGGAGAAAGAAGCATGAGGCTAAACTTTTCTTATTCTTCTAATGAAAAAATAAAGGAAGGTATGAAAAGACTTGGTACTGTAATAAAGAACAAACTTGAAAAAACAAAAGCTGTTTTATAATTCTGATGAACAAAAAAATAATTACAAGTTTTTTAATTTCAATCTTTGTTTTTAGTTGTTTTTCAGGTTGTATTTTTGAAGATGTTATATCTGGAGTAAACTATTCGATTAGCTCATGGACTGTAATCGATGACGAAGGTTTTCCTTCGTTATATATTAAGTTTCGATACAATAGCATGATCACTCTTGAAACATATAATTCAAAATCAGAAAAAATTGATGAGGAATATTTTTATGGAGATGATAATGCAACATTAAAATTTGGTTCATATCGAGAAACAATTTATTCAGAAGACATAATCTTGAAAGCTTTTGATAGAGATAATAATCTAATCAAAGAAAAAACTTTTTCTTTTGGTGGACCTAATTTGGATATAAATTCATATGAGTTAAAAATATGGGAAAAATCAAGTACTAAATCATTGGTGGGTATTGAACTTGATTTCTATAATAATGGTGATACTCCTGTTTATCCTTTTTTGTCTAAAATAAACTATAATGATAATCTATATGAAAGCTATATTTTACCTGTTTCTATTTTGCCTTACTCAAATCAAACTACTAATTTTTTTGTATATGTTGAGGATATTAAGGATAATGATCTATTTGAACTAACGATAAAAGATGTAAACAATGTCTTATTGGTTAAACAAAATTTGAGTTTTAATAATGTGAAAATATTAGAAACAACAAGATATAATAAAGGCCTGGATGAAACATTAACTCTCCCTGTTGTTGATTTTATGTATAACTATTATGATAACAAGGATCTATATTTGGAGGATTATGCAGCCTTTATTTTTGACAGATATGATGATGATTTTGTTGATTTTGTTAAAGATGAAATTATTTCTACTGTGAGGTTTAGTGAATTTTTTGATGATCTATTAGATTCAGAAAAGATAAATAGTATCGCAAGTTTTGTTCAAAATCTAAAATACCGGCCTGATCTAGATGAAGAAGGTAATGAAATTGAAGATCCCCAATATCCTGCTGATACTTTATTTAACAATGATGGTCAGGGCGGTGGTGATTGCGAGGATAAAGCAATTCTTACTGCAAGTATTCTAGATGAGATGGGTTATAATGTTTCTTTGATACGTATACCTGATCATATGGCAACAGGTGTTAATTTAGGTGATATTATACTACACGAATATGATTATTATGTTGATAACTATTATTTTCTTGATACATCTCCAGATATTAAACTAGGTTTTGTCCATAAAGATTATAGAAATCCTAGTAGTATTGATGTATATCCTATTAACTCAAGACCTTTAATCTATCACCATTGGAGAGATAATTCATCTGTTATTTATACAGATTCTTCTGGTAAAGTATTACTAAAAGTGCTTGTTTACATTGAAAATCTTGGAAGGAAAAAAGCTGAAAATCTGAAATTAAAAGGTATTTTTTATACAAAAGATGATCTTGAGATAGATGTAATGATAAAGGATATAGATGATGTTGAAGCTTTTATGAAAGAAAAAGTAATGTTAACTATGTCTGTACCAAGAGGTATAACTTGTATTTTTGATACCAGAATATATTTAGATGGAAAATTAGTTGATACCGAAACATCTCAAGGGGAATTTTTTTATTATTAAGTTTTTTTTAGGAAACACATATGAAAGATATAAAACAAATTAAAGACAAATTAAAGAAAAATTGGGGTAATGAAACTTCTATATTAAAAAATTTAGATTTTAATAGATGGAAATATATTGAAAATACAAAAAACTCTTATTGTGTTTTAATGAAAAATCCTGAGATCTCTGAAAACATTGTGTTATTTGGCTTTATTAATTTTCCAAATGATTTAGTAGTTGCAAGAAATCTTTTTACAAAGATGGAGAATTCTGCAAAAAGTTTTTCAGGTAAAAAATTAGTTGGTCCTATTAATTATAGTACATGGTTTTCTTATCGATGGATGATAAAAGGATTTGAAGAAACTAAGATTTATAATGAACCTTCTAATCCAAAATATTTTCCAGAGATTGCAAAAAAATTAGATTATAAAGAATATAAAAATTATTGTAGTACTTTAGTTCAATCTTATGATTCAAAAGCTAAATATTACAGAGAAAAATATAAAAAAATTCTTAAAAAGGGCTACTCTTTTAAAATATATAAAGGTTTTAAGATTTATTTTGCCTTACACGATATATACAAAATATCTATGAATTCATTTACAGAAAACCCCTTGTACTCCCCTATTTCTTACAAGGATTTTAAGAAAATATATGTCTCAGGTTTTAACAAAAAAGTTAAACTGAGCCCTGTTGTAGATATGTGTTTTTATAAAAAAGAACCAGTTGGTTTTACTTTTAACTTTAAAAATCCATATGGTGATAATATTTGGGTTTGGAAGACAATCGGTATCAAAAAATCTTTTCAAAATAAAGGTATTGGCTCTGCTTTTAGATATATGATACATAAAACAGCTATAGAAAATAATTGTGATTTTGTTTTACATCATCTTACATATACTGATAATATAGTTAAAAAACTTAGAGAGAAAAAAGATAAAAATTTTAAAAATTATGCTTTATTTTATAAGAATTTATAACTGTTTTTTTAGTTTTTTATAATCAACTTTTGTGTTGTGTCTTTCATCTAAGGGTATTTTATCTATAAAGGATATTTTTTCTATTGGAAAATTATTTGTTTTACAGATTTTTTCCACTCTTTTTTCTATATTTTTTTTCATAGAATCTTTTTTTACTTGGATTAGAATCATTAGTTTATTATTTTTTATAACAGCTGTTTTTTCTATTTCTGGTATCGTGTCAAATACATATTCAAACATTAGTGAGGCCATTTTTTTGTTTTTTATTTTAAAAATATTTGTTTTTCGTCCTACTAACCATATCCTATTTTTTCCATCTAAATATCCTGCATCACCTGTTCTATGCCAGATATTTTTACTATTGTCAATTATTTTGTTTTTTTCAAATAACATGTTTTTTTCTTCATGGTATTTTTTTATAACATGGGGGCCTGTAACTATTATTTCACCTATTTCATGTTTTTTTAGTAATATACTTTCCCAGTCTTTTTCTGTTTCGATTTTTATTTTTTGATCTGTAGGTTTTATTATTTTTACGTTAATATTTTTGTGTGTTTTCCCTAGACATATTCCCTTTCCTTTCATTGTTTGTTTTTCTAGTTTTGATATTATTTCTTTTATATCTATCCATGCTATGGGAAATGATTCTGTTGATCCGTATACTATTTTTATCTCTGCTTTTGGAAATGTTTTTTTCATTTGTTTAATTAGATTTATTGATGTGGGTCCTCCACCAGTAAAGACAAATCTTAGGTTTTTTAGTTTGATGTTTTTATCTTGACATTTGTTTATTATTTCTTTTAAAAAAAATGGTGAACCTGACAAAGTTGTAACATTGCATTTTACTATTTGTTCTATACATTCTTCAGTCTTGATTTTTTTGATTCTACCATAGGAGATAGATGGTATCAACGCTGTTGCTCCCATTGTTAAATCATAAAACAGATTTAATGGAAAAGTCGTTAGATCTACATCTGCTTTTTTTATAGGAAAAAAATCATTTATTGCTTCTATCATTTTACAAGTAAAACCATAGGTTCTTTCAACCCCTTTTGGTTTACCTGTACTACCTGTTGTAAATCTGATAAACATTAAAGAGTCTGATTTGTAATAGTTTTTTGTTTTGATTTTTTTATTTGAATCTAACCTATTTATTGTTTCTAAAAATTCGGCATTTGTTTTTGTTACAGTCATTTTTATAGGTATCTTTCTAAATGTTTTTGATAAAATGCGTAATGTATTTGCTTTAATATTTCCTATGAATCCTTTTGGTCTGGATATCTTGCAGCTTTCTTTTATTTTTTTTATCCCAATCCATGGGTCTATAAAAACAATTACTGCTCCAAGTTTTATCAATGCAAAAATAATGATATATAGACTAAGTGAGATAGGTATCATTACTACTATTCTGTCGCCAGGTTTTATTCCTTTTTTTTTGAGATTTGCTGCAAGAATTGCTGCTTTTTCGTTGAATTCTTTGTAGGTTATTGATTTGTATTTATTTTTATGTTTGTAGATTAATGCTTTTTGTTTTTCTGTTTCTTTCAAATTTTTTTTGATTTCTGTGAAGATATCAAATTTTTTTACCATATCAATCAATTTGTTTTTTCTAGATTCTTTTTGAATTTTTTATAATCTAGGTTAAGTTTCTTACATAGTATTTTTAGGGATTCTTTTGGCTCTGAGATATCTTTTTGTTCTGCTTTTATTCTTTTTAGAGCTTTTTCTTTTGTTATTTTGTTTTGTCTTATCAATACACTTATCTCTGGTTCAATTATTGTGTAACCAAATTTTTTGTATCTTATATATTCTACTGCATCATGTATCAGACAATCTGCATGTGAAAAAGTTTTGTCTTTTTTTGGTCTTGTCCATTTCAATTCTTTTTCTAAAACATTTTTTATATTTTTTTCGTTATAAGGATAGTATAGGAAAAATCCTAGAAATTCAGGTATCATATCTGAAGTTAATAATTCTGATACATCTGGAAAGAATTCTTTCAAGAGTTTGTTTAATAGTTCTTCATTATTTTTTCCAATTCCTGAGGTTAGATTCATAAGTCTATCTGCTACAGTGATTAAGGTTTCTATCTGTTTTTCTTTGTTATATTCTTGTAGATTATTTTTTATAAAAGGGATTGTTGGATCTGTACTCTCTGGTACAAATTCTCTAAAAATTTGTGAAAGTGTTCTACCATGTATTACAAACGGTATATTTTTTTCAAATGCAAATTTAAAACTTGTTCCATATGCGCCAAGAGAGCATCCTTTACATGGGATCCCTTTTGTTTCCATAAATTTTTTATATAAATTTTTTTGAAAATCCCATTCTGCTTTATGAAAAAAATGATCTACACCTATTTTCTCTACAAGATTTTTAATATTATTTTTTGCATAATCTGATAAAAAACCATTGTCAAAAGTATATGTCAGCACATTTAGATTGTATTTGTTTTTTAGAATATGTAATACATATGAACTATCTTTTCCACCACTTATTCCTATAAGACAATCGTATTTGTTTTGCCCTTTGATTTTTTCTATTCTTTTTTCAAATAGTTTTTTTAAATGTTTTTTGTCTTCAATTTTATCTTTGTATTTTTCATAGTTTGTGCAGTAATTACATATATTTTTTTTATTGAAATTTATATGAGGATATTTTTCATTTAATACACAGTTTTCACATGTTTTCATTTTTTGTTTTCCTCTTTTTTTTCTGGTTTTAGATATACTATCCCTTTCTCTGCATCCATTTTTATGATTTCCCCGTCTTTTATTTTTGAGGTGAGACCTCTTATTCCTACTATCGTTGGAAGCCCTAGTTCTCTTGCTACAATTGCGCTATGGGAAAGCACGCTTCCTCTTTCTATTAAAAGTCCACTTACAGATGGATATAATGGCACCCATCCTGGATCAGTTTTATCTGCAACAAGTATTTCTCCATTTAGTTCGACGTTGTCATCTGGTGAAAGAATTACTCTTGCTTTGTTTTTTACAATTCCGGGGCAGCAACTGATTCCTTTTAAAATGTCTGAGGTTATATTCTTGTTTTCTTTTTCTATGATTATTTTTTCTATATTTTTGTTGTTTACTATTCCATAGGTGGTAAATCTTTCTGGAAGTTTTTCTTTTTTGAATTTTTTGTATTCTTCTCTTCTTGTTTTTATAATATTTTTGAGATTTATTGTGGTACTTGTTCCTTTTATAAAGTTAAATATTTCATCTATTTCAAGATAGAATATATCTTCTTTTTTATCAATTATATTCTGTTCTGAAAAATATTTTCCAATTGCTCTAAAAGCTTCTCTTACTATTCCAAATACTTTTGTTCTGCATAGTCTTAGGTTTTCTCGATATTTTACACTTTTACGGGCGTTTTTAAGCGCCCATCTGAAAAATAGTTTTTTGAATGGTTTGTATCTTAGTTTTTTATGTATTATTTTTTCTGTGTTTTTTCTTTTTTCTAATTCTTTTTTGTTTAGTTTTTCTAAATCTAGATTCTCTTTTTTTAGATAATTTTTAATTATTGTTATTAGAAAACTTGGATCATCAATTAGGCTTTTTTCTTCTAGTTTTAGTTCACTCATACATCTAAAACCATATTCTTTGAGATAGCTTTCAAATTTATTTTTAAAATCTCTTATCTTTTCGTTGTTTTTTATTTCGTTTAGTATTTCTTTTTCGTTTTTATGTTTAAATAATTCTGCTAATTTTTTATCTTTTTTTATTATATCTGAGAGTTTTATCAGTTCTTTAGTGGGTTTTGTGCTATCCATATCTTTTTCGCCACAGAACAGGTCGTTTTGCAGTGATCCTGTGCTATCTAGATCATATTTTATTGTTAGTTTTTTTACAAGCCCATAAAAATACATAGCTGAATAATCGTTTATTCCTTCTATTTCCCAACCATTTAGTAGTTTATTTTTTGCAGTTTTATATATCTCTATTATTTCCCAGGGTTTTTTATTTTTGATGTTTAAATTTTTGAGTTGGTTGTAGTTTTTTTCAAAATTTTGGTGGAAGTTTTTTATTTTCCTATCTAAAAGAAGATGATTTTTTATAAGTCCATATATTAGTTTTGTTAAACCAGGTATATTTTTGATTTTTTCTGTTGATACTTTTTTTTCTTGTTTGAATTTAAGACTTTTTTTAATCCCCATCATCTGTTCCATGTATTTTTTATTGTTTTTGAATCCAGGGAAAAATGATACAAATTTATACCAGTTCATAAGATTGTAGTAGACCCGTCCATGTATCAGTCCTAACATATTGTTGAATAGTTCACTATTTTTTTCTATTGTTTTTTTTGATACGCCCATTGCAAGTGCGGTTTGTCTGAAGACACTTGCCCAGGATGTTTTTGCAAATGAAAAAGTAAGTGGTCCTGTTATTCCTGGAAAGCTTTCAATTATGTTTGAGTTATCCCATATTATCTTTTTTTCATCTTTTTCTTTTAATGTTGTAATTGGTCTTGTTTGAAGTATGTATATTTTTTCTTTTTTTATGGTCCATTCTATGTCTTGTGGTTTTTTTTGTATGTTCTCTATTTTTTTTGCATAATCTGCTAATTTTTGTATTTCTTTTTCTGAGAGACTTAGTTTTTTTTGTTTTTCTTTTGGTATAACTGTTTTTATTGTACCTATCTTTTCTTTTTTGTTGAAATCTATTTTATGTTTTTTTTCGACTGTTTCGAAAGAATATTTGTTTATTTTTTTGTTATATACTATGGTATCTGTGTTTAGCTCTCCTAATACAATTCCTTCTCCTATTCCATATGTTGAGTTTATCAATAGTTCTTCATGGTTGTTGTTTAAAGGGTTTGCGGTAAATACAACTCCCGATTTCTCTCCAAATATCATTTCTTGTATAATTACTGCAATATAGATATCTGATAGATCTATTTTTGATATTTTTCTGTATGTTAGTGCTCTTTTGGAGTATGCTGATGCCCAGCATTTTTTTATAAATCTAAGTATGTCTTCTTCTTTTGATATAAATAAAAAGCTATCCATCTGTCCTGCAAATGATTGTTTGCTACTGTCTTCTCCTATAGCTGATGATCTTACTGCGTAATATTCATTTTTTGTTTGTTTTTTTATTTTTGAAAAAATTGTTAATATTTTTTCTTTGTCCCTATAAGGTATTTTATTTTTTAAAAATAGATTCTTTATTTTTTGACTGTTATATCTCACATTGTTTTTGTTTTTGAAATCAATGTTTTTTATTATTTCTTTGATTTCTTTTTCGATTTTGTTTTCTTTTAGAAATCGTTTGTATACGTTTGTACTTATTACAAAATATTTTGGTACTGGTATTTTGTTTTCTGTTAGAATATTTAGATTTAATGCTTTTCCACCGATATTTTTTTCATTCATTATATTGCCACCAATAAACCTGTTTTAAAGATTATGTTTTTTAAAATTATATTTGTAAAAATTATGATTAAAAGTGTTAAGAGTAAATATAGAAAACATATCTTCTTCAATGTTTTTTCTTGTATAGTTTTTTTAAGATAGTATATTATTGAGATTATTGCAATTGTTGCTATAATAATCTCAATTACTAGAAGGTTAGTTATATATATTGTTTTTAGAAAAGAAAATATTGTTAGAAAACAGGTAAAAAAAGTTAATGTTATAAGTATTAATGAAAACTTATTTTTTCCAAATATATAGTTATATGATTTTTTGTAGTCTTTATCTTTTTTGTTTTTGATTTTTCTTGTAAATTCAAAAAATGCAAATATTAAATACATATTTAATGTAAATATCAGATAGTTGTAGTTTATTTTAAAAAGATTTTTGTTATTTATTACAAAAATAAAAATTCCTATTAATACTATTAGAATTTGATGTGTAAAATTATTTATCAAAATATTTCTTGTAAGTATCTTTTTTATAAAAAAATCATAAAAGATTCCTATTGAAAATAATAGTAGAACTATGTAGAATATTAAAACACTTAGTCCTAGAAATATACTTAGAACTATTTCTAAAAATATTGCAGTTATCAGGTATTTTTTTAGGCTGATTTTTTTGTAAGGATCTGTTTTTTTATAATCTTTAATATCATCAAAAAGTCTTATGTGGAAAAATATTAGAAATACTATTAGAAATCCAAATAGTGTTTCTATTGAGATTGTTATCTCTGTCTTATTTATATCTGAGAATAGATGAAAGCTTAGATAAAAAATTAGAGTTATTGGTATAAAAAATATTGGTTGAAACCTTTTTTTTATATATCTTAAAAAGTTATTTTCCATATATTTTTACCTTTTTCTTTTTTTATTTTTTATTTGATAAAACATTTAGTGATTTATGTATGACTTTTGCTTCTATCAAATCTGTGTAGCCATACATCTCCCCATCTATCATGAGTTCTTTTTTTGTAGGTAAATCAATTTTTATTTTTTTGGTTTGACCTACTGTTTTATTTTTGTTAAATATTTTTGTTTTTAATGCTGCTTCCATGACACATAGTAACGCTTCTGTTCTTCCCATGTTTTTGTATATTACATAATCTAGTCTACCATCTCTATCTGATGAGTTTTCAACCATTTTAAAGGATCCTATCCTTCCATGGTTTAGAAAAATAATTGTATTTAATTTGTCTATTTTTTCTTTTTTGTTATCTATTGTGATTTTTGTTTTGTTTCTATTTATATACATAGCACCTAGTGTACCTGATAGTGGATAGCAGAGTTTTGGTCCAAATATTCTAAATGTATTTACTGCAAGTCTTACTACATCTGATATGTAGCCTATTCCAAATATACAATGTGAGTATACTGTTCTTTTACTGTTATCTGTATTAAAAGTTATTTTTACTAGATCTATTTCAGTTGTTTTATTTTTTTTTATAGCATCTATTGCATCATCAATATTATATATCCAGTGGTGTGATGCTAACATATTTCCATTTCCACTGGGCACTATTCCTAGTTTTTTTTCTTTATGGTTTACTAAAACCTGTGCCATTTCATGTAGTAATCCATCGCCACCTATAGCGATAAACGTATCATAATCATCAAAATATTTTTTTACAATTTCTGTGGAATGTCTTTTTGATTTAGTACGGTATGTATCAAAAATCAATCCGTTATTTTTTAGGTTGTTTATGTAGGAAGGATAGTTTTCTTTTGTTTTTCCACCTTGTGAATAAGGATTTACTATAATGCATATTCTTTTTGACATTAGTTTTCTTTCCTCCCTTTTTTAATGGTTCCTATTTCAAAATTTCCATATAGAAACGCTCTATCTTTTTTTAGTAGTTCATTTGCTTTTTTCTTATGTGATTTTATGTTTTTGGTATTTTTTGGTATATTTCTTGTGATTAGTGTGTTAAGGTAGCAGAATCTACCATTGTTTTTTAGAACTCTTGTGATTTCTTTTAGTGTATCTATAAATTCTTCTGGTGTTATCCAGTCTAATGAATTTGATAGATTTATTTTTGAATATGAGTTTTTAGGTAATTTTTCTAATAAGCCTTTTACTGTCGAGTTTTTTAGTTCTATTTTATCTACATTTTTCTTTAGTTTTTCAAAGTTTTCCTTTTTTAGATATTCTGGATAATATTCTTCGTTTAGATATTTTCCTCTAAGTGCAAATGATGCAAAGGGATTTTTGTATACTGGTATGTCTTTTATTGCATGTTCTGCTCTTTTTCTAAATTTTATGTGATATGAGTTTTCATCTGTCTGGTTGAAAACTAATCGATCTTTTACTATAAGCATAACTGGTTTGCTGTATAGTATTTTAAAAAATGCATCCCAGATCACTCCTTTAATGTTTTTATCAAAATATTCTTTTTGTTTTTCCCGGTCTTTCATTTTTAAGAATTTTTCACATGATTCGTTTCCTTTTAAACTTCTTATTATCCTTCCTATCAGTCTAATATATTTTTCTTGTCTTCCATTGTAGGTTATTCCTTTTTTTATTAGTTTTATATTTTTATCCCAAAAGTTTCTTGTATTTTTTGTTAGTTTTTTTCTTATTTTTTTGTATATTTTTTCTTTTTTATCTGATTCTGTTACTCCAATTAATTCTAAGAATTGTTTGTGGTTTAGATGTTTTATCGCTTTTATTTTAAGTTCTAGTAGATGGTTTTGATGTGGGTTGAAGTCTACTGCTATTATTTTTTTTGGGTTTTTTAAAAGTGCATTTAGAACGTTGCATCCTGCTGAGCTTATTGATATTAGTTTATCGTTTTTGTTTATTTTTAGGGCTTTGTTTATGGTTTCAAAATCTTCCCAACATGTGCTGTATGCTATTTTTTTAAAAAATGGTCTATTTGAAGGAAATTTTTGGGGCGGTTTTGTCATATTCAGCACATCACTTTTTTATGTTTATTATTATATAGAAAGTTATATATTATATAATTTATGATATGTTTATAATTTATCGTCGATTTGGAATTATAATAAATGTGTAAAAAAGTTTATAAAAAAGTTTTGACTAACAATAGTTATAAATGCTGGGCGTAGGTGGACGGTTCACGGCTTCGTGCTGAGGAAAGTCCTCCCTCGCTCTGGACCAGGTTACTACGCAAGTAGTAGAGGCGAGAGTCTCTATAGAGGCGCAGAAACGACACAGTCTATAAAAAATGCGATGATACACTTGGTGTTGAGGTCTTTATAGGATTTGATGAAACGTGTCAATCTATTCCTGGAGCAAGTCCAAAAAGCAGGATCAGTTGTCCAGACTGCCTGCAAGGTAGACGCATAGTAGAATACCGTCATTCAACAGAAGGAGGCTTACGGCCTACACCCAGCACAATTTTTCATGAATATCCAACCAGATCTCCTTCATTTTTATCTCAGCTGTTAAAGTTAGATACTACTCAAGTAAAAAGTAACTTTTATCAATTATACTCGATATTTGCATCTTCTCTAAGTTCTTGAACTAAAGAATTTATTGCTTCTTGCCGTTTTTGTTGTTGTAAATAGTCAATTATTTGATCTTTTATATCTTCATAATCTGGAGTATTCTCTGGATCTTGTTGCTTGTAAAGTTCATAATAATTTTCTGCTTCTTCTTCAGTCACATTAAAATCTTCTCCTTCAAGTGCTTCGTCCTGATAATTTTGGATAGCTAATTGTTCTTTGAAGTTTTGTAATTGTTCTTCATAAGACGTTCCTTGTTGCTCAAGTTGATCTTTATACTCTTTTAAGGTCATTCCTTGTTGTCCAAGTAGTGCTTCTATCTCTGCTTCTGCTTCTTCATCAGTAAGATTAAATCCTTCCTGTTGAGCTTTTTGAGAAAGTATTTCTTGGTTTATTAATTGTTCAAGTGCATCTTCTTCAGATATCTGTTGACCTTGTTGTTCATATGCTTGTTGCATCGATGTAACTTCTTCCGAAGTTATCTTTTCACCGTTTACAGTTGCAACAACAGTTCCAGATATATCAGAATTTGATTTGTCATCTTGAGATTGCTCTGTACAACCTGCAAATATCACAAGCGATATTGTAAGAATGACTGAAATCCCTATCAATATTTTTTTTGGTTTATACATGGTTTCCTTGCGTTACTTGTAACTTTATAAAGTTTTCGTTGATTTTTACACCATCAAAAACTTACTGAACTCGACAAAATATAAAGGTTGATTATTGATATTTTAGAATTATTAAATTTATTAATTAATTTGAGTAGACCAATAGCCTTATATTTCTATACATTATTATAATTTTAAAATTTAAAAATTAAAGGGGATTTTATGACAGATACAGAAGAAGGAATATTTAAACGATTAAGATACTTCAACTTAGTAATGTTTGTGATACATTCAGCACAGGCTTTACTAATGCTACATTTAAGTAATGATTTTTCCTTGCCAGTTACCTATTCATATCCAGCATATAATGTAAACACTGCAACTATATCTCCAGCAACTGAAACCTTATTTAACATAGAAATAGGTCCCTTGGTAGCATTGTTCTTATTTATTTCAGCTACAGCACATCTTCTAATAAGCACATATCTTTACAAAAGATATGTAAAATATCTAAAGAGAGGAATGAATCCATACAGATGGTATGAATACTCAATAAGTGCTTCAGTTATGATAGTAATAATTGCAATGCTTGTAACAATATATGACATAGGTCTACTCATATCACTATTTGTTTTAACCGCAGTAATGAACCTTATGGGTCTAATGATGGAAATACACAACCAAACAACAGAAGAAACAAACTGGATATCATATATTATAGGATGTATCGCTGGAATAATACCATGGATTGTAATATTTATACCATTAATTACTGCTGAATCAGTACCAGATTTTGTAATAGCAATCTTTGTAACAATTGCAATATTTTTCAACTGTTTTGCAATAAATATGTTTTTGCAATACAAAAAAATTGGAAGATGGAGATACTACTTGCATGGTGAAAGAGTATATATCATCCTAAGTCTAGTTGCAAAATCAGCTCTGGCATGGCAGGTATTTGCTGGAACTTTAAGACCCGTATAAATTTTTTTTTATTCCCATACACCTTCGACTTCTGTACCACATTTACTACATTTCCCTTCATTGTCGATATTAGTTATAGTGCCTTTCATATAATCTCTTTTAATCAAAACATTACCACAATTACTACAAACAGTATCTTTTTCATCTAAAATATTTCCAAGATAAACATATTTAAGACCATGTTTTTTTCCGATATCATAGGCTTTCTGCACGGTCTTGATAGGTGTTGGATAAGAATCATTATAATTATAATCAGGATGAAAACGACTTATATGCCAAGGAATCTCAGTTCCAACAGAAGAAATAAAATCAGCTATATCATTTAATTCCTCATTTGAATCATTTTGCTCAGGAACAACAAGAGTTGTTACTTCAATCCAAATGCCAAGTTCTTTCATCTTTTTAATAGAATCAAGAACAGGTTGAAGTCTTGCCTTACAAATCTTTTTATAAAAATCATCTCTAAAACTTTTAATATCTAAATTTGCAGCATCTAAATAAGGAGAAATCTTTTCAAGAGCTTTATCGGTCATATAGCCATTTGTTACAAAGGTATTTTTCAAACCTTTCTCTTTTGCAATTTTTGCAACATCATATGCATACTCAAAAAAGATAGTAGGCTCAGTATACGTATAAGAAATACTTTTACAGTTATATCTCAAAGCTTTTTCTACAACTTTTTCTGGCTCTATATATCTTGAATTAAAATCTTTTCTTTTATTTTTAGTGACCTGAGATATCTGCCAATTTTGACAAAAACTACAACGGAGATTACAACCAGGAGTTGCAATAGAATATGCCCTTGAACCAGGTAAAAAATGATATAATGGTTTTTTTTCAATAGGATCTACATGCTCTGCAATTAATTTGCCATAAACATGAGAATAAAGTTCACCTTCGATATTTTCTCTAACATTACAAAAACCAAATTTCCCCTCTGGAATCTTACAATTATGAGCACAAAGCATACAATGAATTTTTTTATCAGATTTTTTTTCAAAAAGCATGGCTTTCTTTTTCATTTTAAATTAAATCTCCAAAAAACAATTTATCTTCATCTTTTTAAAACTATTGATGATTTGATTATTTAAAAAAACTATTTTCTTTGGGGGTTAGGATTATTGTTCTATAAACTTTATATATTATTTCCATAGAATAATAAAATAGTGATGTAAGACGAACAGAGAAATAATATGCATCTTTATAATAGGCATATTTTTGCTTATGGGTATAAGTACTGCCTCAGCAAAAATTACAGAAGAGGATATAGATATTTGCGGGAGTCTTGGAACTAAATATATGTTTAAATATTTCTGTGTAAAATTTGATAAAAATGCTGAAGGTACTAAGATAGACTATGAAATTGATATGAAAAATTCAAATAATGGTGATAAATTACTTAGTGAACCAATTAAGGATAGTAGAACAATCTATCAATATGGGCTTAACGTAACTATCCGTCATTCTCCATACCTTTGTTTTTGTACCGTTACAGTTAAAGTATCTTGTGAAGAACAAGATGATATAGAAAAAAGCGCAACTGGATTCATTATAGGAAAATTCGTATATCTAAATCAAGAATAGATTTTATAAATCTGTTATAAAATTATTTCTTTTTTCTATTTTTTTGTTTAAATTATTGTGCATACAAAAAATGTATTAAATTATGGAAAATATATCAGATTATGCCTATTGGACAGATAATAATTTTACTACTTGCTGCATTTATTCCACCAATAATATATGCTGTTTGGATAAGAAATACAGAAAAATATCACCGGGAGAAATGGGGTGCTATAGCACTTTCATTTTTATGGGGTGCAACAATAGCAATAATTGCTGCAATAATTCTTGAGGTTTTATTAAACTATTCTATTGCACCTAGTATAAATCCGAGCATGTCTCATTTAATTGCAGTTGTAGTTATTGCTCCATTTGCTGAAGAACTTACTAAACCTCTGGCCTTAAGATTAAAAACGATAAAAAAAGAACTAGTTGAACCAGAAGATGGTCTTATTTATGGTGCTGTTGCGGGTCTTGGTTTTTCTGCAACTGAAAATCTTTTTTATGGATATAATTTTTTATCTGAGGGTATGATACTTTTTTTTACTTTAATTATAATCCGAAGTATAGGTGGATGTTTTTTACATGCGTCTGCTACTGCATGGACCGGCTATGGTTATGGTAAAAAAATAATGAATAAAACAAGTATTATACGAGTTATTCCATATTTTGTGTTAGCAATACTAGTTCATGCTTTTTATAACGGTATACTTGTGTTTAATATGTTTGGAGCAATTCTTGGACTTGCAGCTGCTTTACTATTTTCAATTGTTACACTTGGTGTTGTAAGAAAAAAGATTATGGCTCTTGATTTTCTAAATAAATAAAATACTAAAATATCTATTTAATCAAATTGTATATAATTTTGTAAAAAATTAAGAGCGATGTGTAGAAAAAATATAACAAATGTTTCAAAATAAAATAAATAGAAAAAATTTATAATATAATATTATATTACTAATCTTGTTCATTTTTTTGGGAGGTAGGAAAATATGGAAAAAAATAGAATAATAATAATGACGCTATTGATAACTGCTTTTCTTGTAAGTTCTGTTTTTTCAGGAATGGCAATAGACACAAAAACAACTAATATGGTTGGAATATTAGATGTAGATAAGCAAGTCAAAATAGATGGTGGAGAATGGACCGATTTTGTAACAATAGATCTAGGAGATGAAGTATTTTTTAGAATAAATGTAACATACTATAATGAAACTCCAGGAGTGCATTATGCATATAATCTTAATATTAGCGATACTCTGCCTGTTATAAATGATGGTTTGTGTTTGGAATATGTTGAGATGGTAACAGGTGATGATCCTGTTATAATTGGCGATAATAACGAAAAACTATACTGGTTGTATAATGATCCCGGCTTTAAACTTGAAGATGGAGAAACAATAACTTTGGTGTTCAAGGCAATATCAGTTATGGATTGTGATTGTTGTCAGGACCCATATATTACAAACAGAGCTAGTGCAATAGCAAATGAAATGTGTACCGGTCAAATATTAAAGGATACTGACACAGCAAAAGTAGAAGTCGACTGCGCTGATCCAGATATCTTTGTTGATAAAAAATTATGGAATTATAAAAGTGAAAAATGGGTTAGCACAGGTTATGGTATACCTTACAGTGATGTTCGTTTTAATATAACTGTTGAAAATAGTGGAGACTGCACTTTAGATACAGTTTGGGTTAATGATACATTACCCGAAGGTCTTGAATACAATAATGATGCATCACCTGTACCATATAATGTTGATGATCGAAATATTACATGGAAATTTACAGATGTAGCAGAAGATGAAAAAATCTATATTGAATTTGATGCAACACTTATGGATAATATTCCAAACAATCAATATGTCAATTTTGTAGAAGCAACTGGTATAAATGCTGATTGTTGCTGTCCAAATAAAGTAACTGGTACAGATACTGCAATAGTTAAAGTAAGAGGAATGATTGTTGAAAAAGAAGTAAGTGTTAAAACAGACACTGGATGGGGTCCATGGGTAGAAGAAGCAGAAGCAGCAAATGGTCAAACTGTTAAATTTAGAATAATGATCTACTACTATGGATACTATACTTTATATGATATACTTGTTGAAGATACTCTTCCTGAGGGTCTTGTATACAACAATAATGCTATACCCGAGGAACCTGATATAGATGGAAATGTATTAACCTGGTTTTTAGAAGAGGCACTTTATAATGGAGAACATACTGCGATAAGTTTTCAGGCAGTTGTAGACTGTGACGATTGTGAAAATCTAGTAAATCTTGTATCTGTTGTTGCAAAAGAATGTAGTGGTTCCACACTTGAATGGGATGATGAAGCTACAGTAGATGTTATATGTGCATTAACAGCTGATGCAGGTGGACCATACTCTGGTTTAATAGAGGAAGATATAGAAATAGTAGGATCAGCTAACGGTGGATCACCACCGTATATCTATGAATGGGATCTTGATAACGATGGCGAATACGACGATGAAACCGGTAATGAAATTACATGGTCTTGGGATGAAGAAGGAACATATATAATAAGTCTAAAAGTAACTGATGATGAAGGAAGATATGATACAGATGATACTGCAGTGATTATAAATCCTGGTGAAAATCATGCACCAGAAAAACCAGAAACACCACAAGGTCCAACAAGTGGTAACACCGGGAAATCATATACTTATACCACATCAACAACTGATCCCGATGGAGATCAAGTTTATTATAAATTTGATTGGGGAGATGGAACTTCTAGTGGATGGATAGGTCCATATGACTCAGGTGAGGAAGTACAAGCAAATCATGTATGGTCAAATAGAGGAAGTTATCCAGTTAAAGTAAAAGCAAGAGATGTACATGACGAAGAAAGTGTTTGGTCAGATCCTCTTTCAGTTGCTATGCCAAAATCAAAAGAATTTAGAAATCCATTGATTACCATTATACTTGAACTACTAAACGATAAATTTCCAATGATTGCAAAAATACTAATGATATAAACCAAAAACACTCTAATTTCTTTTTTTTATTTTTTTTTAATTTTTAATATTTGTCAATATGGACTATTTTTTCAAATGATTTTTTAGGTACATGTAAAACCTTATTTTTATTATGATAATATTTTATAGAATCTTTATAATCAACAACTTTTGGATGTTCTTTTTTATAACCTAGTGCTACCACAGAATCAACTATCAATTTATTTGGAATATTAAGTATTTCTTTAATGTCCTCTTTTTTAATATTACAAAGAACACAGCTTCCAATATCATTACTTTCAGCAGTAAGCATTATATTTTCAGCTGCAAAACTTGCATCTCTAACATACCATTTATTTTCTGGGTCATTACAAATAATTACAATATATGCCATAGGTTTTTCAGAAGGACTAGGATTCCAATCAGATAGATATCCAGCAAAACCTAATGTTTCAAATATTCTAGAACATTTTTTTTCATCTTTAACAACAATAAATTCAAGTGGTTGAATATTTGCAGCAGAAGGTGCAAGCCTTGCTGCGTTTGCACATTTTTTAAGTATATCAATTGGTATTTCTTCTTGCGTAAAAGATCTGATACTTCTCCTAGAAATTATTGTGTTATAAACTAAATTTGCTTCCTTTTTTTCTTTTTTTCCAGTCATATAATAAATATAAATAACAAATATCTTAAAAAATTGTCTCTAAAAATACTATTCTAATGTAACACAGATTTGTATATAACCTATTTTCTAATTTAAGTTTTTAGAGAAAATAAATATTTTATTTGCATTTAGGTATTTTTTGATTATGGTGTAACTTGAGCCCAGGTGCATCCACAACTTTTTGCAGCAATAAATATATCCCATGGCGTTCTGCCTGTGAAGATACCTGCAATAATATAAGCCAGTAGAAATAAACCACATATAACAAGTTTACCTGGATACCATCTTAGTTGTTCAGGTTCCAAATCAGATGTTCCATATTTAATAGGAAAATCTTTTTCTTTTATATTTTTGCTTATTTCTATTTGTTTTTTTATTTCGTCTATAATTTGAGGGTTTTCTTTTTTCTCGCTTGTTGATTTAGATACAGCATTTATAGCAGTTAGCAAAAAAATACTAACTACAAATATAGATATAATTTTTTGTTTCATATCCAGTCACACTCACTATTTAGATTATATATTATTAATATTATAAATATATTTCTCTAATAATATAGTATATGGTTAAAAACTATCCAACAAAATAATAAACCCCGTTTTATTACAAAATAAGGCTGTGGGGATTTTCTAAATGGTAAAAAAACCTAGACGTATGAGAACTTTTGCAAGAACTGCATCAAAATCTATGGAAAAAAAATTAATACAAAATGCAAAAAAACTAAAAGAAGATCCTTATCTTGTTATACCGAATTATAACGATAAATATTCAAATAAATATTTTGGTAAAATCAAAAAAAAGATCGATAAAGTAAAAAAATATATAGATGATCAGGATAAACTAGAAAAACTCTCTAAAAAAAGAGATCTAAGTGGGGCGGTAGCTGGAACTCTTCTTCTTGCCTATTCAGAAAAAGCACCATATCTTGCAGTAGCTAAATTTCCAACTGGAGATATTACATATGCAAAAAGAGGAAGAGCAGATAAAGAACAATTAATAGCTGTTCAACGTTTTGATGATCCTATTTTTAGATTACTTGGAATAAAAAATATATCAACTAAAAAAAATCTTCATGTTTATTCTTGGGATGAAAAGTTTTTTTCTTCTGGAGAAAAATCAAACCCACCAGATGATTTTATAAATTTCATAATAAAAAAGACAAATCTAAACAAAAAAGATAATACACTACTTTGTAAACATTTGAATTCTTCTGATGTTAAAAAAGGGCAGATTGTTGATAAAAATTATCTGCGAATTTATTGGAAATCTGCAGATATTATGTTTGGAATATGTGAAAAATGTGCTAGTAGAGAGAAAAACACTGTCTATGATATTACAAAATATATGATAGAGCCAGATTTATCAAATGATTTTGAAATTTCTGTGAAGGGAAGAGCTTTTAAAGGTAAATTAAAACAGGATCACGAGACAATAGATCTAAAAGAATATCTATCTGGTAAGTTAAATGATTATGATTTCATTAAAAAAAACATGCAGAAAAGAAAAGAAGAAATTAAAGAGTCATCTGAAAAGATGTTTATTTTAGATGGTGTTTCATATGATAAAAATGTTAAAAAATTCATAGATGCATTAGAGCCAAATGAGTATGAAAAAAAAGGTTTAGAATATATTCTTGAGACAATAGATGAACCAGTTATTTTTGATGATGCTACACCAAATAAAGTTTTAGAAGAATATTGGAAAGATTATGGTCTTGATACCATAAATAAACTTATAGATGATGGGGAAATGGCAAAAAAGTTTTATTTATTAAAAGACGAGCCATCAGATATAATTGAACTCGTTTGTAAATATAAAGAAAGACAAAAGATACTATCTAGACTTCCAAGATATAAATCTTTACCTCCTATTGCTAAATTTGTAGATGATTTAGTTCGTACCTATAAAACATTTGGATGGAACAAAACTCTTGTCGAACTTAAAAATAGACCTGAGGATACTAAAGCAAAATCTATATCATATGCTTTTTTACTAGTATTTGGAAAAGGAAAAGATAAGAAATGGCAGTATTCTGATGTAGAAATTGAGTATGGAAACTTTTTAAAAGATTATGTAGAAAAATTACTTAATTCCTCTCCAGAGAATTATCATAAAAATTTAAAGGAACTATTAACCGCAAGTGGTTTTACAGAAGATATAGATTCAAAAAAAATAAAATAAATTTATCCTAAAATAGAATTTATATTTAAATTATAGGTTGTTGTACTCCATATTTTTATAAGAAGAGCATTCCAAATATTATCATCGATAATTTTTACTACTTTTCCAATTATTTGATCTTCAAAAATTTTTTCTGAGTTATCCTTGAAATAACTACTTTTTATTTGATATTCTTTGATGGGTCTTATATTGTAGATATGATTTATTTTATCACATGCTATTTCACCTGTAATTTTATTATATATTACTGTATCACTTTCTTTTATTTCGATTTTAGGATGTTCTGTTTTTTGAATTATAACATAAGAAGGGTTTTTTATATTTGATGAAATAAATTCATTTGCATTCTTTAGATATATATATGAATTTGGATTTTCAAAAGAATCTAAAAAAGTTTCCATTCCGACTATATTTGTTATACTTACAAATGGAGAAGAAATAATAGTGATAATTACTAAAAATTCTATTGTTTTTTTAATATTTTCCTTTTTTATCAATTCTTTCCTTTCTTTCATTCCTTACCATGACAATTTTTGTCATGAAGTCTATTTAAATATTTTCTGTAAAAATTGCAAATTTGACAAAATAACAAAATTAAAAATTTAAAAAGATTAATTTAATAAAAAGATAAAATTAGTTTATTTTTTTACTTAACTAATCCATATCCGCCTTCACCCATAGGCCATATGCTTAAAAAAATATGCATTTTTTTATACCTCCATTTTCCTCATGTTATATTCTAAAATTAATATTATTTAAAGATATGCGGTTATAATGTCAAAAAAATAAAAAATCTATTTTGTAATAACAAAATAAGACACAAAGACTATTTTTTTTGATTAAATATATAAACAGTTAACCTATTTTTTATTGTAATAAAATTTAAAAAATTTAATTGTAACGGTAAGGTAAAAACTATGCCAAAAAAAATACTTGTTGTAGATGATGAACCAGATATAAGAGAAAGTGTAAAAATGATACTACAAAAAAATGGATACAATGTTGACACTGCAGAAGACGGTGACCAATGTCTTGAAAAAGTAAAAAAAGAAACGCCTGATCTTATATTACTAGATATCATGATGCCTGGAACACCTGTATCTGAAATAGTTAAACAGATAACAGATATAAAAATAGCATTTATGAGTGTAGTAAGAATATCTGATGCTAGAAAAAGAGGACTTACCTCGCAAGATAATATAGTAGATTTTTTCCAGAAACCATTCAATGTTACAGATCTAATAGATAGAGTAGAACTAATACTAAGCGAATAAAAATAATCTGCAAGGAGGGGCAGAAATTAGTGGATGATAAGAAAAATACTTTAAACAACTTTATACAAAAAAAATTAAGTAGAAAACTCACACTACTTTTCGTAATAGTTGCAATTGTTGCCCCATCATTAGGGATATTCTATTTTTATCAAATCTCAATAAACCTATCTGAAAATATAACTGCTCAAACAACATATTTACTCCAAACAATAACAGCTGTTATAATAATTTTAATTGCAATTGATGCAGGAGTAATAGGTTATTTTGTATCAAGATCTATTTCAAAACCAATAA
Organism: uncultured Thermoplasmatales archaeon; assembly: GCA_964481275.1. Lineage (GTDB taxonomy): Archaea > Thermoplasmatota > E2 > DHVEG-1 > DHVEG-1 > CAYZTD01. The sequence continues at coordinate 21,604 of CAYZTD010000006.1, read as the reverse complement.
AAAAACTCTATGATGCAACTAAAAAATTAGAACAAGGAAAATATGATATGAAAGTCGATATAAATACAGGTGACGAAATACAAAGACTTGCAGAAGCATTCAACAAAACAACAAAAGCATTATCTTTACTGGAACAAGAAAGAAACGAACTTGATACAGCAAAAACAGATTTTTTAAGTATTACATCTCATGAATTAAGAAGTCCTATGACACCTATGAAAGCACAACTTCAAATGCTTTATCAAGAATACTTTGGTAAATTAAATGAAAAACAAAAAGAAAGTATAGAAATTATTACTAGAAATGCAGATAGACTAGATAATATAATAGTAGATTTTCTGGAAATATCAAGAATTGAGGCGGCAAGACTAAAATTCAATTTTAAAAAAATAAGTATCACCGAAACAGTAAAAGAAACTGTAGAATTTATGAAAGGTTTTGCACAAGAAAAAAATATTGAGCTAGTAGCCAATCTAGATGAAATACCTGAAATTGAAGCAGATCCAGACAGAATAAGCCAGGTTTTAAGAAATTTAATAAACAATGCCATAAAATTCTCAGAAGAAAACAGTAAAATTGAAATTACTTCAGAACTAAAAAACAATTACATACAATTTAGTGTTAAAGATTTGGGATGTGGTCTATCTAATGAAAATCAAATTAGAATTTTTGAGCCTTTCTATCAGGTAGAAGGAGCATCTAGAAGAAAACATGGAGGAACAGGTTTAGGACTTGCAATATGTAGAGGAATTGTAGAGTCGCAAAAAGGAAAAATATGGGTGGAAAGCAAAGAAGGAAAAGGAAGTAAATTCTTTTTTACACTTCCGTTAGAACCAGTTAGAGATATAAAACCTATAAGATTGTTATTTTCAAGAACAAGCTCTATAGAAAGAAAACTTAAAGAAGAATTTAAAACAATGTTAGGACCACTTGGAATAAATGAATTTGAAGAACTAAAAAAACAAAATTCAATTGATAAGATAAAGTTGATCGACTATGTTGACGAACTAAAAATTAACTATATTATACCAGATGAAATTGGAGAACATTTTAAAAATCGTATTTATGAAATATATGCTGAAGAAAAAGGTGTTATAAATGAGAAAAAACATACACCTGAAATATCTGATGAGGATGAGGTGTTAAAACGAAACTAAAAACTTTATTAATATTAATGTTTCTAGCAGTATCAACAATACCGATTAGTATAATAGGTGGAACTCAAGGATTTACAACCTCTATCTATCTGATAGCACTGATATTTATAGTTACTTTCTCAGCATCTTTAATACTAGCCTACTTTCTAATTAGGCCTATAGAAAAATTAACAAAAAATATCAAAAAAATATCAAAAGGAGAACTAGATGTAAAATTAGGTTTCAGTGAAATACATGAAATAAATAATTTAACTGAATCATTAAATAGAGTACTAGCCAGTTTAAAATTAGCTGTCCACAAGGTAGGCGTAAAAAAAGCAGAAATATTTGAAGATGCAATAGAGGTAAAGAAATCATATGAGAAAAAACAGAAAAATTTTTGCAATAGTATAAATGGTTGGACATGGGAAACTGATCCCAAAGGAGTTTACACATGCGTATCAGATAATGTATCAAACTATCTTGGATATAATCCTGATGAACTAAAAAATCATAGTATCTTTGATTTTATGGAACCAAACGAGTCTAATAAAGCAAAAAAAATCTTTAACCAACTTAGTAAAAATCAGGATGCTATAAAAGATTTAGAAAATATAAATTTAAACAAAAATGGTAAAAAAATTAATGTTACAACCACTGCTTATCCTTTTTTTGATGAAAATGGAAATCTAAAAGGATATAGAGGTGTTACTACAGATATAACAAGGTTAAAGGATGCAGAAACAAAGATAAATGATTTAAATAAAGAAATCTCAGATTTAAAATCACAAATTACAGATATTTTAGAAAAGAGAGATAAAAAACATGATCTGAAAAAAACAATCCGCGATTCTGATAATAAAATAGATGAAAAATTAACTGAAAAGGAATTTGATTCTGTTTTTATTTTTGATGAAAAAGCAAATATAATTGACTGTAACGATATAATGATAAAAAAATCAGGTTTCAGTAAAAACGAGCTTTTATCTTTTAATATGGCTGATTTTGATGTGCTTGATTCAAAAGATGATATTGTAGATAAGATCAAAAAAGCTAAAAAAAATGGAGAAGCAATTTTTAAAACTATACATAAAAGAAAAGATGGTTCTACAATATTTGTTATTGAAAAACTTCAATATCTAAAAGACGAAAATAAATTCAAATGTGTTGTTAAAGAAGATCAATTTTATTAATAAGATTTCCCGCTCTTTTTTTTATTTCTTCTATTGATAATGGACAGAGTTGTCAAACAAGCTTTATAAACAATTTCAGAGAGATATAGTGTTGTGGTGAGAAATATGAGATATAAATATCTAACAATACATATCACATGTCTGATAGCTTTATTTTTTATAGTTTCAGCTTTACCCATAAATATAACCGCAACGCAAGCAATCCCATATCCTTATCCGCCTCCAGTTGATCCATATTATCCTGATCCTATTTATTATACACTTACTGTTGGTGTTGCTGTTATAGATGATGATAAGATGTACTCGTATGCTTCTGATTCGCCAGGTGATGTTATTCTTGATCCTTCTGGTGGTACATATGCTGTGGGTACTGTGGTTACTTTGACTGCTGTTGCTAATGATGGTTATAGTTTTGTTGAGTGGGCAGGTAGTGTTACAGGTAGTAGTAATCCTGTAAATGTTGAGATGAATAGTGATAAAGAGGTAAGAGCTGTTTTTGAGCAAGTTACTCAAGAATATACTCTTTCTACAGATGTTACTCCTTTTGGTTCTGGTAGTGTTGTTCTTGATCCTTCTGGTGGTACATATGCTGTGGGTACTGTGGTTACTTTGACTGC
>CAYZTD010000006.1:0-18558 GCA_964481275.1 uncultured Thermoplasmatales archaeon | reverse complement strand
TAGATTGGTAAATTTAACTGCTGTTAATGCTTCTGGTTGGGTTTTTGATCATTGGTCTGGTAATTTGTCTGGTTCTGTTAATCCTGAATCGATTGTAATGGATTGTAATAAATCTGTTACTGCTCATTTTGTTGAAGAACCTGAGGAATCTGAGGAGATTATGTTTAATCTTACCGTTGATGTTGTTCCTTTTGGTTCTGGTAGTGTTGTTCTTGATCCTTCTGGTGGTGTTTATGAAGATGGTAGATTGGTAAATTTAACTGCTGTTAATGCTTCTGGTTGGGTTTTTGATCATTGGGGAGGTGACGATATCGATGGTAGCATCAATCTAACCGAGAATATTACAATGGATAATAATAAGTCAGTTATTGCATATTTCATAGAAATAGATGAATCTCAGTTAGATACTGATGATGATATTGTTGAGGATGATGATCCAGATGATGATGTTGACGGTTGGCCTGATACTGATAGTGGAACAGATGATGTCGGTCCCGAAAGTAATTTAGAAGATGATACAAATAAAAACTCTTACAACTATAATTATAAGAATAAAGAAGAAGACAATACATTATACTATATCGCAGTTGTAATAGCATTTCTTGTTTTTATAATCGTAAGCTTATTTATACTAAGAGAAGAAAACGAAGATATAGAAGCTGAAGATGTAAAAGTCGATGTATTCAACTCCAAAATATAAAATTTAACTAAATTTTCTTCTTATTATTTATTTAAACTTTGAAGTTTAGGATATTAACTAAAAAACAAATAAAACTTATTTTTTACCATCAAATATATATTATACTTTTTTATATCAACGAAAAGGGTTACTATATATGTTAAGATCATCCAAACGCTCACAAGGCGTATCTTACGCAATTAGAGAAGTTGTAGTTCCAGCAAAAAAATTAGAAAAAAAAGGAAAAAAAATACTTCATCTGAACATTGGAGATCCCAATAAATATGATTTTGACACACCAGATCATATGAAAAAAGCTCTTTTTGAAGCAGCAAAAAAAGGTTATAATGGTTATGCTCCTTCAGAAGGTTATCCTGATCTTATAGATGCAATAATACGAAGAGAGAAAAACAGAAACAATGTAAACTATGAAAAAGATGATATATGTGTTACAACTGGTGTTACTGAATCACTCCAAATGCTTCTAAACGCTTCTCTTGACCCAAATGATGAGCTTTTGATACCTGGTCCAACTTATCCACAATATACATTGATTACAAAATTCAACGGGGCACTTCCGATACCATATAGATGTATAGAAGAAGAAGGGTGGCAACCCGATACAGATCATATAAGAAAACGGATATCTAACCGAACTAAAGGGATAGTTTTAATAAATCCAAATAATCCTACTGGTTCTCTTTATTCAAAAGAAATAGTTAAAGAAATAATCGATATTGCTGGAGAATATCAGGTACCAGTCATATCTGATGAAATATATGATGATATGGTATTTGAAAAAAAACAATATGCAACAGCATCGCTTACAAATGACGTACCAGTAATTACCTTTAATGGTTTTTCAAAAGTCTATTTAGTACCTGGTTGGAGGATAGGTTATGTAATGTTTCATCATAACGGTGAATTAGATGAAGTAATAGATGCTTTTATGCGTATAGCTAGATCACGTCTTTGTGCAAGTTCAGTATGTCAAAGAGCATGTATCTCTGCTCTTGACGGATCTCAAGAGCATATACAAAAAGTGAATAATAAACTCCGTAAAAGAAGAGATTTTGCATATAAAAGGTTAAACGAAATAGAGGGTATATCTTCTGCTAAACCAGAAGGAGCTTTTTATATATTCCCAAAAATTGAAGCTATGAACAAAGGTATTTGGAAAGATGATAAAGATTTTGTTTTGGATTTACTTCATGATCAACATGTACTATTGGTACATGGATCAGGTTTTTGTTCTACTTATGGAAAAAATCATTTTAGAGCTGTAATTCTTCCACAGATGGATATACTTAGAAAAGCATTTGACAAACTTGAACTTTTTATGAAAAAAAGATTTAAAAAGTAGTTAATTATCGATATTTTTCTTTTGATTTTTCAAATTAAAGTATTTTAGAAAAAATATTAAATACAGTTAATCATTCAAACAAGTTATGTTTCAAATACCAAGGGGAACCCAAGATTTTACATCTGAAGAAATGCAAAAAAGAAGATACTTAGAAGATAGCATAAGGACAACTTTTAAAAATTATGGTTATAGAGAGGTTCAAACTCCGACATTTGAGAATCTAGACCTTTTTACTTTAAAATCAGGTGAAGGAATAATAAATGAGATTTATTCTTTTGAGGATAAAGGTGGAAGAAAACTTGCTTTAAGACCAGAGCTTACAGCTCCTGTTATGCGCTTTTATGTAGAAAAACTTCAGATGGAACCAAAACCATTAAAACTTTTCTACTTTGGAAATTGCTATAGATATGACCGTCCTCAAAAAGGTAGATATAGGGAATTCATGCAGGCAGGATGTGAGCTTATTGGTACAGATAACCCTGAAGCATATGCAGAGATAATAGCAATGGCCTATAAAATACTGAAAAATGCCGGTATGAAAAATATGAGTTTAAAGATTGGAAATTTGAGTGTATTATCAAATATTTTTAAAAAACTCAAAATTACAGAAAATCAACAGAAATATATTACACCTTTGATAGATAAATCATTATATGAAGAATTACATGATGCATTACAGGATTTTAAATTAGATAATAAGGATATAACTAATTTTTTAGAAATTCTACAAATATCTGATATAAATAAAATAAAAAAATATGTTGAGGATAATGAAGCTAAAAAAGAGATAGAAAAACTAGAAAAAATTACTGAACTTCTTGAAAAATCTTTTAAAATAAAGGATTATGAAATTAAGATGAATATAGTCAGAGGCCTTGATTATTATAGCGGAATAGTTTTTGAAATTGAATCACCAAAATTAGGAGCTGAAAAACAAATTTGTGGAGGGGGAGAATATGAACTTGTTTCCCTTTTTGAAGGAAAAGAGACACCTACTTCAGGTTTTGCTATAGGTTTTGATAGAGTTTTACTTGCTTTAGAAAGTGATAATTATAAATTCCCAGAAATAAGTATTGATGCTTATATTATACCTATAAACAAAGACATGATCAAAAAATCAATTGAAATAACAGAAACTCTAAGAAAAGATAATATTTCATGTGATATTGATCTTCTAAGAAGAGGAATAAGTAAATCCATGAAATATGCAAATTCAATAAATGCAAAAAAAGCTGTAATAATTGGTCCAAAAGAGTTAAAAGATGACATGGTAACAATAAAAGATATGAAAACAGGTAAACAAGAAACCATGGGAATAAAAAATATAACTGACATATTTTAGAAATTTTAAAAATAAAATGACTCAAAATAAAAACATAATCTACATTCTTGATACCTCTTCAATTCTTTCGGGAAAGAATATAAATTTAAAAGAATGTAATATGGTTACTACGCCTGGTGTCTCAGATGAAATCAAACCAGGTGGAAAGGATTATAAAAAATTTGAAATGTTAAAAGAAACAGGTTTAAATATTTTTTCTCCTAATAAACAATTTATTAAAAAAATAAAAGAAAAGGCAAAAGATACTGGAGATATAGGTAGACTTTCAGAAACCGATATGGAAATATTGGCTTTGGCACTTGAAATAAAAAATAAAAAAGAAAACCCTGTAATTCTAACAGACGATTACTCTATACAGAACATTGCAGATAGTTTATCTATTAGTTATGAAAATATTTCACAATCAAAAATAAAAAAAAGATTTAAATGGATCTTTAAATGTTGCGGGTGTGGTAAAAAATTCAAAGAAAATATAAATAGTTGTCCTATATGCGGTTCCGAAACAAAAAAAATCATTGTTGGAAAAAGTGATTTAAAAAAATTAAAGTGATTTCATGGAAATTGGAAAAAAATTTCAAAAAACAAAAAAATTTTTCATACGTTTTTGGAGAAGCGATGACAGTAGAATATCGCTTGTTAGAGATGTTTTTGTTGCTTTATTACTTGTTTTAATTGTTTTACTTGCACTTTGGACATATACTGGTCAATGGTTAGGAGCTCCTATGGTTGCAATAGAGTCAGGAAGCATGCAACATTTGAATGAGCCATTTGGAAGAATAGGTACAATTGATGCAGGTGATATGGTTCTTCTTGTAAAAGTAAATAGAAAAAGTGATATTCAAACATATGCTGAAAATAATAATATGCAGTATGGAAAACCTGGTGATGTTGTTGTTTATCACCCTGATGGTAGTCTTGTAGGAGACCAAATTATTCATAGGGCAATGTGTTGGGTTGAAGTAGAATATATAAATGGAGAAAAAACATATACTATAGAGGGAACAAACATAACAAATCATAATGCATCTGAACCAATTTATGCACCAGAGCTTGGAATAAGAACATATAACAATCAACCTAAAAAAGTAGATTGGTCTCACTCTGGTTTTATAACAAAAGGTGACAATCCAGTGACTAATCCAACTAGTGATCAGATAGGTGGAATAGCTGAGGAACCTGTAAAATTAGAATGGATTTCTGGAAAAGCAAGAGGGGAAATTCCTTGGATTGGAACAATTAATCTATTGTTCAATGATATTGTAAGTGGTGAAGAACCGACTGTTACTAACGTTCCAGAAGATTCTATAATATGTCTAGTAATATTCATTGGTATCTTGATATCTATACCTGTTTCACTTGATATTTATAGTTACATTAAATCAAAAAAAGAATTAAAAAATGAATAATTTTTATTCATACTTTAAAGGGTCTTTATATCCTGCTTCTTTAAATCCTTTTAATCTTAGTTTACATGAATCGCATTTTCCACAAGCTTTCTTTTTTCCTTTATAGCAAGACCAAGTATCTCCAAAGGGGACATTATGTTTTATACCTTCTTTTATAATCTCAGCTTTTGACATATTGATTAAAGGTGTTTTAATATCGACTTTTTCCCCTTGAACAGACCTTTTTGTTGCTAAATTAGCCATCTTTTGAAATGATTTAATAAACTTGGGTCTACAATCGGGATAACCCGAATAATCTGTTGCCGTAACACCAATAAAAATAGCATCAGCATCAACAACCTCAGCATATGCTAAAGCAATAGACAAAAAAACAGTATTTCTTGCTGGAACATATGTTGAAGGAATTTTTTTACCTATCTCTTTTAATTTATTTTCTTCAATCTTCTTTTTTTTATCAACAAGAGATGAGCTGCCAAATTTTGAAAGATCTAAATCAAAGATTATATAATCTTTTGAATTAATTGATTTAGAAATTTTTTTTGCAGAATCAATTTCTTTTTTATGCCTCTGACCATATCTAAAAGTAATTGCATAAATTTCATAACCCTGATATTTTGCAATATATGCTGTAACAGATGAATCAAGTCCACCAGATATTAAACAAACTGCTTTTTTCATATTTATTCTCATAATTATTTATTAAATTTCTTACTAATTTTTGCCCCTTGCCCATATCCTTCATCTACACCAATTTCTATACTACTGATCTCTTTAGATATTTCAAGTCTTTCTAATAATTCGTCTAAGATATATTTTGCTAGATTCTCTGCTGATGTAGATTTAATTGGCAAAAAAACACAATCTTCTTTTGGAAATAAAAATCTTTTATTTAAAGCCAAAATTTCAATGCTTTCATCATGTTTTTTAATTTTTGAAACACTACTTTTTTCTGGGATTAATAGATGATGGTCTAGTTCATTTGTAATATTTCTTAAAATTTGCTTTAATATTGAAAAATCTATTATTATTCCTTTATCATCAGTTTTACCTGTAATTTTAGCATGAACAGCATATGTATGACCATGAATTCTACCGCATTTTTCATATTCATATATTATATGTGCACAAGAAAACCTAATATTTGAACGCCATCCATCAATTGTTATATATGAACTCATTTATTTTTCTCCTTATAGTTTTTTATAGCTTCTTTTAATGCATCAGATGCAAGATTTGAACAATGCATTTTTACAGCAGGAAGTCCACCTAGTTCATTTGCTACATCATCTCTACTAAGTTTCATTGCTTCATCAAGTGTTTTTCCTTTTACAAGTTCTGTTGCAATACTGCTACTTGCAATTGCTGCAGCACAACCGTAGGTTTGAAATTTTATATCTGAAATTTTATCATCTTTTACTTTAATATAAATTGTCATAACATCTCCACAGTTAGGATTTCCAACTGTTCCGACACCATCTGGATTTTTCATTTTACCCATATTTCTAGGGTTTCTGAAATGATCTAGAACTTTTTCTGTGTACATATCACTCATAAATTGTAACCTCTATTTATTCCATAATGGAGACATTGCTCTTAATTTTTCTACAATTTCAGGTAATAACTTTGATGTATAAGATATTTCATCTTTTGTTGTATTTCTACCAAGGCTTAATCTTAATGAACCATGTGCTTCAACAGGTTTTAAACCAATTGATGTTAATACATGTGAAGCCTGAAGTTTTTTTGAGGAACAAGCAGATCCTGTAGCACCAGCTATTCCTTTATCATTTAACATCATGTTTAAAGATTCTCCTTCAATAGCATTAAAACGAAAATGGGCATTATTTGAAAGTCTTTTTTCTGGATGTCCATTTAGATAGCTTTCTTCAATTTCAAGAACATTTTTTATTAATTTATCTCTAAGTTTTTTCATATGTTTATTATCTTTTTTCATTTGTTTTTTAGCAAGCTCACATGCTTTTCCAAGACCTACAATTCCAGGAGTGTTATATGTACTACTTCTGAGGCCACGTTCATGCCTGCCACCATGTTGAAGTGGTTGTATTTTCACATCTTTATTGATATATAAAGCACCACATCCTTTTGGACCATATATTTTATGTGAAGAAATAGATAACATATCAATACTTTTTTTATTTACATCAATTGGAACTTTACCTATAGCCTGAACTGCATCAGTATGAAAAACTATATTGTGTTTACTTGCAATTTCACCTATCTTTTCAACAGGTTCGATAGTTCCAATTTCATTATTTGCATACATTATTGATATAAGAAAAGTATCTCTTGATATAGCTTTTTCAAGTTCTTTTATATCTACAACACCATATTTGTCTACAGGAAGATATCTTATATTATACCCTATATCTTCTAAGTGTTTGCATGTTTCTAAAACTGCAGGATGTTCAATTTCAGATGTAATAATGTTATATCCTTTATTTCCTTTTTTTTCTTTGTTTTTAAAACTTATCCCTTTTATCGCAAGATTATCTGATTCTGTACCACCAGATGTAAAAATTATTTCTTCTGGATTTGAACAAATTAGATCTGCTGTTTTTTCTCTAGCATCTTCAATTGCATCAAAAGCATCTCGTCCATAATCATGTATCGAGGAGGCATTTCCAAATTTTTTATCAAAATAAGGAATCATCTCTTTTATTACTATTGGATCTACTGGGGTTGAAGCTGCATAATCAAGATAAATCTTTTTCATATATTCTTAGTCTCCCCGTCCGATATACATCATTTTTTGTAAAGGTTTTTTTGCTTTTTTCATTATTTCATCTGAAAGATTGATTTTAGGTTCTAAAGTTTTTAGACTTTCTAAAACTTTTTCAGCAGTGATCTTTTTCATATTTTCACAAACTGCAGACTTCACAGGATAAAATTCTTTTTTTGGATTTTCACATTTAAATCTATAACAAATATCTTTTTCAGTTCCAATTATAAATTCTTTTTTTTCTGATTTTTTAATATGATTTACCATGCCATTTGTAGAAAAAGCATGATCTGCTATATCTATTACTTCTAATCTACATTCTGGGTGAACAAGAACTTCTGCATCTGGATGTTTGTTTTTTAGATTCAAAATATCTTTTTTTCTAATATTGTTATGAGTCGAGCAAAATCCAGGCCATAAAATCATCTCTTTTTTTGGAACTTGTCTTTGTATGTATGAACCTAGATTTTTATCAGGAATAAAAATTACTTTTTTTGAAGAAGTTTTTTCTACAACTTTTTTGCCATTTGATGATGTGCAGCATATATCTGCATGTGTTTTTGTTTCTGCAGTTGTATTTATGTAAGATACAACTTCTGCATTGGGGTGGTCTTTTTTTAGTTTTTCTAAACCTTTTATATTAACCATGTGGGCCATAGGACAACTAGCTGTAATATCAGGTAGTATGATGTTTTTTTCAGGATTTAGAATTTTTGCTGATTCTGCCATAAAATCTACGCCACAGAAAAGTATATTTTCAACATCAATATTTGATGCTTTTTTGGCAAGATCAAGTGAATCTCCTAAAAAATCTGCTATATCTTGTACTTCTGGGATTTGATAATTATGTACAAGTAAGACAGCATTTTTTTCTTTTTTTAGTTTATTAATCTCATTTTTAATTTCTTCTAATATCATAAGGGAGCTTAGGCAATAATTTCTGATTATTTAAATAATTTTGCAAAATAAAGAATAATTTTTAAACAAAACTATTATATTAGTTATCTGATATACTTTATGATAGGGTGGATGTTGTATTATGGATATAGTTTCTTTAATTGTAGGTTTTGCGCTTGGTGTAATAATTGTTGGTATCGCAATTGAAATAAGTTCAAAGAAATCAAATAGCAGTCCTCCTGCGTCTAAACATACCAAAAATTGGGATATTTCTGAGATTTCAAATCCAAGGGTTATGGCAGAGTATCTATCTGATGTTGAACTTCCTTCTAGTGCTAAAGTGCTTGTTAATAAATACAAAGATGAAAAAATGCTGGCAGGTATTGATGCAAAAAAGCATAGTGGTATCAAAGGTAATTTTATCCTTGGTGATGATCGTGCTTTAATACTTTCAGGTCCCATAAAAAAAGATGAAGTTGCTTTTTGGACTGTTGAAAAAGAAATCCTTGAAGATTTAAATACGCAATTCAATGAAATGTGGAGTAAAGCAGAAAAAATCGAACAAGAAAAAGATTAGGGGTTAAATAAATAAATAAGACTTTGATTTACATCACCGATGCTACAATTAATCGGAGTTCTTATTGCATTTATTCTAGTCATTCTTTTAATTCGTTTTAAAATTAATTTTGGTTTTGCATTACTAATTGGTTCGTTGATTCTTACAATTTTTTCGATAGATACCTTTGATATAACTAATATTCCAAGTAATATAATTCAGGATCAAAAATTTTTAATTGGAACATTAGAACTGGCAGTTCTTATGACATTGATTTTTATGCTTGCAAAAATGATGCAGGAGACAAATGCTATTTCTAAACTTATAGATAGTCTTAGAACAATTTTTTCAAAAGGGGGTACTATTGGAGTGATTCCTGCAATATATGGTCTTATGCCTGTACCTGGTGGCGCATTATTTTCTGCACCAGTTGTTCAAGAAGAAGGAAAAGAATTTAATATTCATGTTGATAAAAAAAACTTTTTTAATATATGGTTTCGTCATATTTGGTTTCCAATATATCCCATATCAATTACTATTCTTACAATGGCAGAATATGCAAATATAAAAGTTACTGATTTGATAAAAGGAAATTTTTTGACATTTATTATAATGATAATTATTGGATATATTATACTACATTTTTTTATTAAAAAAAGTAATGACAAATCTGATTTGAAAAAAATTGATTTTGAATGTGTTAAAAAAGAATGCAGGGCCCTACTTTTTTTGTTACCACCAATTGTTCCTGTATCATTTGTAGTTTTTCATTATATGTTTAATATTTCACTAGAGATATGTTTTATTTTTGGAGTTATTTTTGGAATGATTATTCTTTTATATTTGGTAAAAACACCGAAATCCGAGTATTTTAGTTTGTTTAAAAGATGTATAACTTGGAAATTTGCACTTGTAATTATAGGTATCATGGTTTTTAGAAAGATTTTTGAGTTAACTAAATCAAATCAACCTATATTTGAAATGCTCCAGGGTTTTAATATACCTATTTTAGCAATTTTGATAATACTTCCTTTTATTTTAGGAATAGTTACAGGTTATCTTTTAATTGCAATTACCCTTTCTTATCCTCTTTTAGTAGATTTTTTTTCAATAACAGGTCTTACGGCTATTGGTTTTGCAAGTCTTATTTTTATGAGTGCCTTTGTTGGCTATCTTATTTCACCTATTCATCTTTGTAATATTTTGAGTAGTAACTATCTTAAGACTGAAACTACAAAAATGTATCCAGTTTTTATACCTGCATCACTAGTTCTTTTATTTATTCATATCTTTATTATTTTAGCTTTATTTTAGATATTTTTTTCAGTAAAACTTTTTATAATATTCTTTGTTTTTCCCAAAAGATAGTTACAATGAATCAAAAAAACTTTGTAAAAAAAATTAAAAATCCTAAAACCTATGGAAAAAATGTTAGTAGAATAGAGCTTATTCAGACCCATATATCATTTGTAGCTCTTACTGGAGAATATGCATATAAAATTAAAAAACCAGTTGATTTTGGATTTTTAGATTTTTCCACACTTGAAAAAAGAAAATATTTTTGTGAACAAGAAGTTAAGTTAAATAAAAGGTTATGTCCTGAGATTTATGAAAAAGTTGTATCAATTACAAAAAAAGATGATGAACTTAGAATAGAGGATGAGGGAGAAATAGTTGATTATGCTGTAAAAATGAAAGAGTTTTCTCAAGATAACATTATGACTAATCTTTTACATGAAGACAAAATCAATGAAGAAATAATCGATAAAATAGTTGATAAACTTGTAAGTTTCTATAACAAGGAAAAATCTACTAATGAAATAAAAAAATTTGGTGAAATTAAAACAATTAAAAAAAATACTGATGAAAATTTTGATCAAACAAAAAATGTAATAGGAACAACTATTGAAAAAGAGAAATACAATAAAATCAAAGAAATTACAAATAGATTTTTAGAAGAAAATAAGGATATTTTTAAAAAAAGAATTGAAAACAATTATATCAAAGATTGCCATGGTGATCTGCATACCGGAAATATTGTTGTCAAAGAAAATGATATATGTATTTTTGATTGTATAGAATTTAACAAGAGATTCAGATACAGCGATATCGCATCAGATATTGGTTTTCTTGCAATGGATTTAGATTATCAAGGAAGGCCATATCTTTCAAGCTATTTGATTAGAAAATATGTAGAAAAAAGTAAAGATTTTGGTATATATGATGTTTTAAATTTTTATAAATCATATAGAGCTTATGTAAGAGGAAAAGTTACTGGTTTTAAATTAAATGATTCAAATATAGATCCAAAAGAAAAAAAAGAAGTAATAAAATCTGCAAAAAAATATTTTGATCTTTCTTATTATTATTCAAAACTTACAGAATATTTTTTAGATAAAAAAGACAAACAAGTATTATTTATAACTTCAGGACTGACTGGCACTGGAAAAACTACAGCTGCAAATAAAATATCTGTTGATTTTTGTGCAAAAAAAATTAGTACTGATGAAGTAAGAAAAGAAATGAGAGGTATGAATAAGTATGAAAGACATCATGATGAATATAATACAGGTCTGTATTCTCCTGAAAAAATGAGAGAAACATACGATAGAATTATTGATAAGGGAAAAAATGAACTTTCTAAAAATAATAATGTTGTTCTTGATGCCACCTTTAAATCAAGAGATTTAAGAGATGAAGCAAAAAACGTTGCTGAAAATACAAATTCTTCATTTTTGATATTAAATACAGTATGTCCAGAAAAAATAGTTAAAAAATATCTAAAAGAACGTGTTAAAAAGAAAAGCATATCTGATGGCAGATGGGAGATTTATGTTAAACAAAAAGATTCTTTTGATCATCCAAAAGAAGATGAACAAAGTGTTGAAATTGATATTTCAAATAAATCTTTTGAATATCAGATTGATAAATTCATGCAGATAATAGAAAATATCAAACCAATAAATGGAGGCTTTAATTGAAAATTCAAAATTATAATATTGACCTTGACAAAGCAGTAAATAGGATTAATAAAAAAAATATAAAAAAAGTTGCTCTACAGATTCCTGAAGGTTTAAAATCAAAATCAATTGAAATTGTTGATTACATGCAAAAAAATACAAAATGTGATTTTTTTATATCTGCTGATCCATGTTACGGTGCTTGCGATATACCTGAAAATAGGTTTAAAAAACTTGGAGTAGAGCTAATTATTCATATCGGGCATACAGAAATTCCTGATGTTTCGGAAGGATTAGTCGATACTATCTTTATTAATGCTGAATTAGATGTAGATATCAGTTCTAAAATAGATAAAGCAATAAAAATATTGAAAGGTAAAAAAATAGGTCTTTTAACAACTGCACAGCATCTTCATAAAATAGATGAAGTTAAAAAAATCTTAAAGAAAAATAACTTTGATGTAAAAATTACAAAAGGTGATAATAGAATTTCTTTTGCAGGACAAATCTTAGGTTGTAATTTTTCATCTGCAACAAAATTAAAAGAAAAAGTTGATTCTTTTTTATTTATTGGTAGTGGAACATTTCATCCTTTGGGTGTGTTGATTAACACTAAAAAACCTGTGATTGCATTTGATCCCTATACAAATCAAGTAAAGGAAAAAGAACTTCAAGATATGAAAGATAATGTTTTAAGACAACGTTATGGTGCTATAGTTAAATCAAAAGATGCAAAAACATTTGGTATTCTTATCTGTACAAAAACCGGTCAGAGAAGGATGGATTTGGCATATAAAATGAAGGATTTAATAGATAGTAATAATAAAAAATCTTATTTTATAGCTCTAGATTTTTTTTCTTCTCAATCACTTGAAGGTTTTATTGATGTTGAGTGTTATGTTTCAACTGCTTGTCCAAGAATTGCTTTTGATGATTATTTGAGTTATAAAAGACCAATTATAACGCCAGTCGAACTTGAGATTATGCTTGGTAAAAAAAAGTGGGATGATTACATATTAGATGAAATATTTTGAGGAATAATTTATGAAAAATGTTTTAATTTTTGATTATGATGGAGTTTTGATAGACTCGTTTGGGGTATTTATGGATTATTTTTTATCTTCTTGTAAAAAATATGGTTTTGACCAAATTGATGATAAAAAAAGTTTTTTAGAGTTATTCAATGGAAATATGTATGAAAATATGTTTAAGATGGGTCTTTCTAAAGAAGAGATTTTAAAGATTGTTTTAAATGTTAAAAAAGGTTTAATAAAAGATCAAGAAAAAATAAAACTTTTTGATGGAATCAAAGAATCTTTAGAAAAACTTTCAAAAAATAATATTTTAGTTGTTGTCACATCAAATGATACAGAGGTTGTTGAAAGATATTTTAAATCAAAAAATATTGATTTTTTTAATGAAATAATAGGTTCAGATAAAGAACCAAGTAAAATTAAAAAAATTGAATATATTAAATCAAAATATTCTGGTGAAAATTTTTATTATTTTGGTGATACTATAGGTGATATAACAGAGGGAAAAAAAGCAGGTATTAAAACAGTTGCTATAACCTGGGGTTGGCATGATGCGTCTGATCTTAAAAAACAAAATCCTGATTATCTTCTAGATTCTGTTTCTGAATTATCAAATTTATTTTAATTTTTTTGAAAAGAATGTATGGGCGAGAAGAGATTTGAACTCTTGACCTCCCGGTTATCAGCCGGGTGCTCCATCCAAGCTAAGCTACTCGCCCAATGAACAATCGTAATATAATAGTCCTATAAAAAAGTATATTCATATTTCATTTTTTTATAATTTTAGAGTAATAGCTCCCAAACTTTTATATATGAAAAATATATATATTATTAGCAATATAAATAATATAAAGAAATGATGTGATAAAAAAATGAAAAAGAAAATTAAAAATCAATATAAAAAAATATTAATCTTTATTGCAATTTTTAGTATTATTTCAACTGTTTTTATAAATGTTTCATCTGCTAATATGGAAAAAAATTCGAAATGTTTTTTATCTGAAAATTACTATAGTTTGTCTGTTTCAAAAAACGATAATGCTACTAAACCTAATTGGGAAGTGACTAATTTTTGGGAATATGACATGGATTTTACTTTTGATGCAAAAACTACTAAAGGTCTACAAATACTAAATGTTGATGGAAATATTCCTTCTATGATTGCTACATTAATAGAAAAAGATGAACGAGAGTATATTCTTGATTTAAATGGCAATATTGATGGAGGTATAACCTTTTCAATTGGTGATCACGATATATCAAATAAAGATATGAGCGGAACTATAGGTGGAAATGCATATATCGGTAGAAACGATTTATCTATGAGAGAATTTGTTTTTGAAGTTGATGGCAAAGTAGGTCCTATCATGGGAAAGAAAAGAGATTTATCTTTTGATATGACAATGAATTTCGATCCAGAATTTGATTTTTTTGATTTTCCTATAGAACCAGATGAAGGAATCTGGCAGGTAATCATTGATAAAGCAACTTTGGAAGCTGATGTCTATATTGATGTTTTTGGTGGATTAAGCAAAGAAATTAAAGAACATACTGATTTTATTGATAATATGAGTTATAAAGGAAAAGAAAATGTAAACAATTATGAATGTTTTAAAATTGGAGGTGATTGGGGTGATCCCTCTGATTTATGGTATGCTCCTGAGGCTGGTTTTTTAGCAAAAGTAAGAGAATCTATAGATTTTTCAGGGAAGACTTTTTTAATTCAAGCAGATTTCAATCTTGATTTAATTAACACAAATTATGATCCTAGTAATAAACCTCCAAATAAACCCCAGATTCTATCTGGACCAGATGAAGGTTTAACAGATGAAACTTATACTTTTACTTTTAATGGTACAGACCCTGAAAAAAATCCTATTTCTTATAGAGTTGATTGGGATGATGGATCTATCAGTGATTGGACAGAATATCATGATTCTGGAGAGATAGTATCAGCTGAGCATAGTTGGTCTAAAAAAGGATCATATAATGTTAAAGTTCAAGCTAAAGATGAAAATGGTGCTAGCAAATGGTCTGATTCTAAATCTGTATTAATAAAAGGAGATCCAATAATCAATGTAACAATTATCAGTATAGAAAAACTAGATGAAATTGATCCTGATTGTTCAGCACCAGAATGGTATTATTACATAACGTTAGATTCTACAACTATTCCTTTTGAGGATAAAAGTGAAAAAAGTAATGGAACATGGATAGCAAACAACTCTCATGAATTTGATGCATATAATAGAAATGTTAGCATTGAAATTCTATTGATGGAAGACGATGGTATATATTCACCTCCGGATATCGCAGATATAAGTAACAGAACTAATGCTGATGGAGATCCTGGTCTTCTTGGAACACAACTTGAAGAAGGTAGAGTTTTTAAAATAAGATACGACTTAGTTACTGATAAAATCATAAGTGGCGATAGAACCGAAAAAGTAGAATCAAATCAGGATTCATATTTCCCTAGGTACACATCTGGTGAATGGGATGGAAGTGGTAAAAATAATCCTGAAGATTTAATTGATAATGATTGGAAACAAGATGATGCAAATTTATCTTTTAATATTACAAATGATTATGAACTTCCAAAAACTACAGCAAATATAACAAACATACCTGAAACTATCCGACCTGGCGATGAGTTACAATTTTGTGGTTCTGTAGAAGAAGGAACACCTCTTTACTCCTGGTTCTGGGATTTTGGAGATGAAAAAACATCTAATGAACAAAATCCAAAATACAGCTATGAAACAAGTGGAACCTATAATGTTAGATTAACCGTCACTGATGGTTTTGGTCAATCAAGCTCAGATTTTTTGGAAGTGAAAGTAAACGAAAATCAAGCACCGATCACATCTTCTATATATGGCGCATCTCAAGGAAAGAAAGGCGAAACATATACCTATACATTTTTAGCAGAAGATCCCGAAGGAGACAATATTCAATATTTTGTTGATTGGGGTGATGGAACAGATACCGGTTGGACAGATGAACACCTTTCTGGATTGGCTTTTGTAGAAGATCATTCATGGGATGAAAAAAATACATATACAATTAAATTTAGAGCTAGAGATGATCCAAATGGTGACGGAGATTTTTCAGATGGTATGATAAGTGATTGGGAAACACTTGAAGTAAGTATGCCAAAAAATAAAGTTAAACCTCTAAGTATCCTTTATTATTTACGTAGAGATGATAAATATAGACCTATGCTAGATTTCTTAATCTATCTTTTTTTCTAAAACAAAATATTAATAGATAACCTATTCTTTTCATAAAATAATGGATTTAGAAAAAACAATAAATGAACTTTCTCAAAATGAAAAAAAAGTACTAATTACTCTAGATAAACTAAATGGTAAAGCAAAACCTGAAAAAATACAAAAGAAAGGTGATTTCACTCAACAAGTAGAAGTAATGAATGCTTCTTCATGGCTTCAATCAAAAAAACTTGTTAAAATAGAAGATCATTTAAAAACAAAATATCGTCTTAAAAAAGAAGGAAAAGAATTTTTAAATAAAGGTTTTCCTGAAAAAAGAGCTCTAAAAATTATTAATAATCTAGATGGTAAAGCCTCAATAAAAGATTTATCATCTAAGCTTAAAAAGAATGAAGTTCCTGTTGCTATAGGTTGGCTTAAAAGAAAAAAATGGGCAGATATTAAAAAAGAAGGAAATGACACTATAATTACTATAACAGAAGAAGGAAAAAATGCATTAAAAACAAAAACTGATGATGAAAAAATTCTTGAAAGAATAGATAAAGAAGATAGTATAGAAATTAATAAAAAATCAATAAAACCACTTCTTTCTAGAAAAAATGTTATATGTGAAAAAGAAATTATTACAAGTGATATTGTTCTTACAGATTTGGGTAGAAAAGTAATCCAAAAAGGAATAGAAGTTAAAGACGAAATCACTCAAGTTACATCATCTGTTATTAAAAGTGGTGAGTGGAAGAAAAAAGATATTCGTCCATATGATATTTTTGCTTTCGCACCAAAACAGTATGGTGGAAAAATTCATCCTCTTACAAATCTAATAAATAATATTAAGAAAATATTTTTTGAGATGGGTTTTGAAGAAATAAAAGGTAACTATATTGAATCAAGTTTTTGGAATATGGATGTTTTATTTATCCCGCAGGATCATCCCGCAAGAGAAATGCAGGATACATTGTATCTTAGTAATCCTTCTGAAATTGAGATAAAAGAAAAAAAACTTATTGAAAAAATTAAAGAAGTTCATGAGAGTGGAGGAAATACTAAATCTACTGGTTGGGGTTATACGTTTTCAAAATCAGAATGTAAAAAACCACTTCTTCGCACGCATACTACAGTAAATACAATTCGTTATCTGTATAAAAATCCAGAACCTCCATGTAAAGTATTTTCTATAGGCCGGGTTTTTAGAAAAGAAAATATTGATTCAACACATCTTCCAGAGTTTTATCAAATAGAAGGAATCATTCATGAGAAGAATTCAAATTTTAAACAACTGATCGGTATTCTAAAAGAGTTCTATAGACGTATGGGTTTTGAAAAGGTTCGTTGTAGACCAGGTTATTTTCCATACACCGAACCTAGCATGGAAATAGATGTGTATTGGAATAATAGATGGATGGAACTTGGTGGTAGTGGTATTTTTAGACCAGAAGTCACAGAACCTGTTGGAGTTAAAAATCCAGTTCTTGCTTGGGGTTTAGGTCTTGAACGGCTTGCTATGCTTAAATTTGGACTTAAAGACATGCGTGATCTGTATATCAGTGATCTAAATTGGATTAGAAAAACTCCTTTATTTTAAAATACCAAGAAATTTAGTTGTTATAAAGTAAAAAATATTTTTATTAATAATGTGATAATTAAAGTAAAAACTCCAAAGGCTACTAACTTCAAACCAGAAATAATGAGATTTTCTTTTGAAATTTTTCCTATATATAATCCTAATATGAAAAATAATAATAAAGAAATTATTGCTGATGTATACAATAAAGCTAAGCTTTGGATATTAAATAATCTACCTATTATAAATGGAAATACTGGAACTAAAGATCCTAAAATAGTAGCAAATCCGTCATATAATCCTGAAAAAACAACCTTTTTTTCTAGGTTTTTATCTAATTCAGTACCTTGTAATATGCCTTTTTTAAGCATTGCGTTTTCTATATCTCTTAATTTTTTTTCTTTTACTAGTTTTTCACCTACAAAAGCACCTAGAATATTTGAAAAACCGTTTGCTACACCACCACCAATACCTGCTGCAATTATAACAGCTGTTGCTTGGTTTGCTGCAGCAAAACCAATAGCTGCACTAGCTCCAATTACTACTCCAAGACTTGAAAGCACTCCGTCTATAAAGCCGCGCAATAGATATCTTTTATTAGATTCATCCTTCAAGTTTTCCAACCTCAGATGTAGGTTAGTGGAATGCTTTCCTTCTTATTAAGTTTATATTTTTTTTATATTTATTATATGTAATTAAAAAATTGATATGATATGTTTATAGTATCTTAGCAAATTTTTTTCCATCTGTTAATTTGCCAACCTAAATTTCCCACTACAAAATACCA
>CAYZTD010000005.1:0-158279 GCA_964481275.1 uncultured Thermoplasmatales archaeon | reverse complement strand
GTATTAAAAAACTTAGATCTAGTGATTTTGATTTTAATCTTGGTAATGCAAGACCCTTGACTAAGTTAAGCGGTCTTATAGAGAGAGTTCGAGAAAGATTAACTGAGAGATTAGGTTTATCTAGATCAGGTGGAATTGTAGAAGATATTATTGAAGAGGATCCTGCCGAGGAAGTAATTCCTCCTAAAGAGGAACCTGAAACAGAACCAGAAGAAAAGATACCTGAAGAAGAGGAAGAGAAACCTGATGAGAAGAAGGAGCCTGAGGAAGAAAAGAAGGAGGAAAAAACTGTTGAGTTGGTTCTTAGTATTGAGAATGTTGAGGTTGATGAGCAGATATCTAGTAATTCTATTTACTTAACTGTTTCTCTTACAAATAAAGGTGAATATCCTGTAAGTATTTTAAATCTTGAATCAAATTCATTGAGTTTTAATATTATAGTACCTGATGGTACAGAAATAGTTTATAATAATGGTCTTAGCAAAGAATCTTCAAGTTATATAACAATCTCTCCAGGTGAAATAATTTCTGCTGATGTTGATTTAAAAGATGATAATAAAGATTTTTCAACATCAGGTATATATAAAATACAGGCGCGTTATTATTCCTCTATAGATTCTTATGATGGTAATAGAGAGCCTTTAGAAATAGATCTTAGCTCTCCTGAATCTACATTTGAAATAAATTTAGATAAAACTACTGTTGATTCTATGAATAGCTTTTCTTTTAAATTATTAGAGGAATTTATGTCTTATGGGGATACTAATAGAAGAACAGGTGGATTAATTGGTGAATTTTCTATAAATCCTACTCTTTATGGTATATATTTTGCTAATCTATTATTAGGTGTAGCAGGTGAGAATGCTCAAGAGATAAGTGATGTTTTAGGTATTGATAAGACTGATGAGGATGTTTTAAAGACCATGAAAACACTTCAAGATAACTATCTTAATCATAAAAACGACTTGTATGAAACTAGTCAAGATAATGCCATATGGTTTAATGAATTATATCAAGATTATATTTCACAAAATTATTTAGATAGTATTAATGAGTATTATGATTGTTCAGATTATTATCTTAATCTAAATTTTTCTAATCAAAAAACAGTCAATAATTTTTTTGAATTTATTGATGTGATGAATGGCTGGTTTGAAGATAAGACAAATGGTAGAATTAAGAACATGTTTCGTAAAGTATTTCCTAGGGGAATGAATGAAAGAGGCATGGGTAGTGGTATAGATATTGATATACCGGATTATAGAAATTTTACTTTGATAGATAGTTCTAGTACAATGTGTTTTGATGGAAAATGGGAAAAGTCTTTTGAAACCGAAAATGGAATATTTCATGGATCAAGACAAAATCCTAGAGCAGTAACTTATTTGAGATATGATGGATGTTATCCAAATTTAGGATATGTAAATGAGCCTGAAATGAAAGTTCTTGAAATCCCATACAAAGGAGATGATATATCAATGATGTTTATGCTTCCAAACTATGAAGATGGATATGATCTTTCAGATATTTCTGATAAAATGAACAAAAAATATTTTGAAGAATTGAGAGAATCACTATCAGAATTTAGATGGCAAGATAGCCCTATTGATATTTACATACCTGAATTTGAGACAGGTAGTTCAAATTCGATACTAAGTTTATATGATATGACCGAGTATATAAAAAACATAGGTATAACAAATATATTTTCTGAAGAGGATTCTGATTTTTCAAATATGTTTAGTCAAAATCTACCAAAAGTTGATAATACATATTTGGAAAATTTGTATCATAAATCATATATTAAAATTGATAAATTTGGTACAGAAACTGCTGATGCTATAGATTTTTTTTCTTTACCATATCAAGGTAGTAACGAAAGACGAATACTTCCAGAAAGAGAAGAAATACCTCAGACAGATGATGAAGTAAGTGGTAGTGAAACTTTATCATATCATGGGATTTCATCAGATTCAATTGAATTTAAAGCAAACCAACCGTTTGCTGGTATTTTATATAACAAGAAAACCGGTAATATTTTAAAATATTTTGATGTGGATATAATCATTATCTCTCCTCTTGTTCTAGATTTGGACAGTAATGGTATTGAAACATCTGATATAGACAACGGTGTTTTGTTTGATTTAAATTGTGATGGTAAAAAGGATATAACGGCTTGGACTGTTGCTGGTTCTGATGATTCATTTCTTGCTCTTGATATTAATGGTAACGGGTTTATAGATGATGGTAGCGAGTTGTTTGGTGATTATACTATTCTTCCTGCTGGTAAAAATGCTTTGAACGGTTTTCAGGCACTTGCTCAATATGATTCAAATAATGATAAAGTGATAGATTGTAAAGATGAGATATGGCCTGATCTGCTGTTATGGTGTGATAGTAATCACAATGGTATCTCTGAAAAAGATGAATTAACACCAATTACGGAAAGTCAGGTAAAGGAAATTTATCTTAACTATGGTTATTTAGACAGATGGGATAATGGAAATCTACTAAGAGAATGTTCTTTTTTTAAGAACAGAGATGAGTCTATCGGTTTAATTATTGATATCTGGTTTCAAGCAATAACATAATCTTTTACATTATTAAATATTATTAAGAAAATTTGTAGAAAACAGAGTTATATACCAAAAACTTATTTCACCATAGTATGCCTGTTGTAACATTTGATTATAACGATTTCATAAATCTGCTGGGGAAAAAAATTTCAAAAGAAGAAATAGCAAATAAATTACCAATGATTGGTGGAGATCTTGATAGAATAGAAAAAGACGAAATCTCCATAGAATTTTTTCCAGACAGACCAGATTTATCGTCTGTAGAAGGGATTGTACGAGCTGCTAAATCTTTTTTTTCCTATGAACTAGGTCTTAAAAAATACGATGTTAAAAAATCTGATATCAAAATCAAAGTTGATTCGTCAGTCAAAAAAGTTAGGCCCTACATAGTTACATCTCTTGTCAAAAATGTAGAGATGACAGATGAACTCATTAAATCACTTATGGAATTACAAGAAAAATTACATCTTGGACTTGGTCGTAACAGAAAAAAAGTAGCGATAGGTGTTCATAATTTTGAGCCAGTTGAACCACCTTTTGTGTATAAAGCAGTGGATCCAGATTCTGTACAGTTTGTGCCATTAAATAAGATTGAATCTATGACTATGACAGAGATACTTAAAAAACATGAAAAAGGAATCGATTACGCACATATCCTTGATGGATTTGATAAACATCCTATAATTTTTGATAAAAATAAAAACGTTCTTTCATATCCACCAGTAATAAATGGAGCTCTTACAGAGGTTACACCATTTACAACTGAGTTGTTTATAGATGTTACAGGAACCGATAAAAAAGCGGTAAACTATGCTTTAAATATTATTGTAGCTGCTCTTTCTGAAAGGGGCGCAGACGTCTATAAAACTAAAGTAACCTATGATAAAGAAACGTATGAAACACCTGATCTACACCCGGTTAAAAAAATCCTATCTGTAAATTATGTTAATAAAATACTTGGAACAGATATGAATTCTTCTGAAATTATCAGATGTCTTGAAAAAATGGGTTTTGATGCAAAAAAAGTAGATAAAGATAAAATTGAGGCTAAGATACCAGCATGGAGAGCAGATATCCTACACGAAATAGATTTGATAGAAGATGTAGCAATTGGATATGGATATGATACCTTTGAATTAGATATGCCTGAGAACTTGACATTTGGAAAAAGTTTGAAAGAAACTGATTTTAATCAAAATTTTAGAAATATTATGATTGGTCTTGGTTTTACAGAAGTTACTACATTTACTATTTCAAATAAAAAAGATGAATTTACAAAACTTGGAATGAAAGAAAAAAAGATTGCTGAAATTAAAAATCCTGTTGGTGAAGAATATTCATGTCTTAGAATAAATCTTGTTACTTCTCTTATGAAAATACTGAATGAGAATAGACATCATTCGCTTCCTCAACAGATTTTTGAGATAGGAAAAATTGTTGATGATAAATATAAAAATAAAAACAGGCTTGGTTTTTTAAAAACCTCTGCTAAAGCAAATTTTACAGAATGTAAATCTCTTGTAGATTCAATAATGCGAGAAATTGGTGTAAACTATAACATTAAAAATTTTGATCATCCTGGTTTTGTAAAAGGAAGATGTGCATCAATTATTTTTAAAGCAAAAAATATTGGATATTTTGGAGAGCTCCATCCAAAAACAATTACAGAATTTGAACTTGAACATCCGATTATAGCTTGTGAATTTAATCTTGATGTTTTCTGATTTTATTTTTTTGAGGATAATATGGTTAAAATTTGTAGTAAATGTAAAAAACCAGCTGTTACGTTTATTAGATACAATGGTACACATCTCTGTAAAGATCATTTTATACAATATTTTGAAAAAAGAGTTAAAAAAGATATTAAAAAACAGGGAAAAACATATAGTAAATGTAAAATTGCTGTTGCGGTTTCAGGTGGAAAAGATAGTCTTGTTGCTTTACATATTATCCATAAGATTTTTTCAAAAAGAAAAGATATTGAATTATATTCTATATCCGTTGATGAAGGAATAAAAGGATATAGAAATAAAAGCCTTTTATTTGCAAAAAAATATGCAGAAAAATTAGGGGTTTCTCATCATATTGTTTCCTTTGAAAATATGTTAAATGTAACAATGGACGAAATCTCAAAAATAAAAGATGAATTAGGTGAATGTAGTTATTGTGGTGTTTTTAGAAGATTCTGTCTTAATAAACAAGGAAAAAAACTAAGAATAGACAAACTTGTAACAGGACATAACCTTGATGATATGGCTCAGTCTATTCTAATGAATTTTGTAAAAGGAGATATTAAAAAACTAGCTAGATTAGGGCCGCATAAAAAAATTCAACCTGGTTTAATCCCAAGAATTCTGCCCTTACGAACTATTCCTGAAAAAGAAAATGCATTATATGCAATTTTACAAAATATTGATTTTTATAATTCAAAATGTCCATATTCCATTCATGCTCAGAGAGGTGATTTTAGAGATATAATTGATGAGCTTGAATACAAGGATCCTGGAACGCGCCATAGTATATTAAATAGCTATGAAAAAATAAAAGATGTTTTATTAGAAAAATATCCTCCAGCAAAACTTGACAGATGCTCTAAATGTGGTGAACCAACTTCACAGAAACTATGTAAAACATGTATTTTAAAGAAAAAATTAAATTTATAGTTTTACAGTGACATCAGCCCAATAATATCTTTTTTTCCCTATTGGTCTAAACTTATTCTTATATATCTCTAGATCATCTTTCCATGTAGGGCCGTCATTAACAAGGCTATACCCTTTATCTTTTATTTCTTTCCAGAAATTATATTGTGCATACTCTGCAAGATGAGGAATAGATGTATCTGAGATTCCAATACTATGCGAAAACACGTCTTGTTTTTCAAATATTCCTAATGGAAATCCTAAATTAAATGCTGATATTTTTCCATTTATTTTTAAAACTCTTGATAGAATATTTTCAGTTCCAACAATTTCTTTAAAATCATCACAGCCTCTAATATTTTTGAAGAGTCTTGCGCCTAGCTTGTCAGATCTAACATTGACATATGAAAAACCTCTATTTTCTATAGCTTTTTTACGCCATTTACCAATAAGATGTATAACAGGTTTTACACAATCAGATAATGGAATGACTTCAATATTAAAGCCTTTTTTCTCAAATTTATTAAGATGCCATCTTAGATTTGAATATTCTTTTCCTTTAAGTTTTAGAGTCTTATCAAGGTTATATATAGCATAATTAAGTTCTTTTAAAGATTCAAGATTTAATTTATACATTCCATCATTTTTTAACAAATTAACAAATTCATCATCTATATCTCTAATCAATATCTTTTCTATTTTGTTTTTTTCCAGAATTGAATTAAATGGCTTAAACGATAAAAACCAATTTAGATTTTTCAATGAGTTTGATGCATTTTTTGTTAATGGAAAAGAAATCTCTATTTTATTGAATTTTCTTCCTGTAAAAGCACCAAATATAAGAGTATTTTTTCTAGATATGATAAAAGGATACTTTGGAGAGTATGTATAATAAAGTAAAAAATGAAAAATACTAGAGTTGTATGGAATTTGTTCTGGTTTTAAATTAGGTGAAAAGGATATTTCAGGATTATTTTTCTTTACCTTTTCAAGAAAGCTAAAAATTGAATCTAAATAATTTTGAATGTTAGATTTCTTATCAAAATGCCAGATATTTGGAATTTTTGATAATATTTCTTTTATGTTTTTTTCTACTATTTTTTTATTATACACGTTAATCAACAGTTAATATCTTTGACGTTATCAAAATAATTTACTTTATTTAAATATTGATAGAAAAAATTTAAGAAAAAGTTTATAACACAAATTATACTTGAAGATTTTATAAGATGAAAAAACTTAAATCAAAATGTAAACCAATCGATGATTTACTTAATGGTGGCATTGAATATGGAATTGTCACTATGATATATGGTGAATCTGGTGTTGGAAAAACAAATTTTTGCCTTCAACTTTCAAGAGAATGTGCAAATGAAAAAAAAGTGATATATGTAGATAGTGAAGGTGTATCATTAGAAAGACTTCATCAGATATGTGGTGATAAATACAAAAAAATTGTTGACAATATACTTTTTTTTAAACCAAATTCTTTTAATGAACAAGAAAAATCAATAAAAAGCATTAAAAAAATAAAAGATACAGGGCTTGTAATAGTTGATACTATTAACCTCTATTATAGAATGGAACTTGAAGATGACAAAGATAAAGCAATGCGTTCTTTTCTAAGACAGATGGGAAACTTACAGATGATTGCCAGAGAAAAAAATATCCCTGTAGTTATAGTAGAACAAGTTTATACTGATAAAAGTGGTGAGATAAAACCTTTTACTCATAGAGAAACAGATCATATAATAAAAGCAATGCTTCGTTTTGATAAAAAAGAAATAGGCGTAAGAACTGCAAATATTATGAAACATAGATCTCAACCTGAAGGAAAATCAGCGACATTTAAAATCATGGCAAAAGGCTTGGAATAAAAGGAAATGAAACAAATTAAAAATTGGTTTAATGATAGTAAATATATCTCTCCTCTTTCTCCTGCATGCAAGATGTGTTCTGAAGGATTAAAAATGGTTTTACTTATAACAGGAATGTGTCCTGCAAATTGCTTTTATTGTCCATTGAGCTCTGAGAAGATAAATAAGGATCGTATTTTTGCAGATGAATGGGAACTTAAAAATGAAAATGATATTGAAAAGCTATTTTTAGAATCAAAATATATTGATGCAAAAGGAGCAGGTATCACTGGCGGAGATCCACTTGTAGTATGGATGAGAACAAAAAAATATATAGAATTTTTAAAAGAAAATTTCGGATCAAACTTTCATATTCATCTTTATACTTCTGGAATAAAAAACTCTGAGTATATTTCTGATTTGGTTTCAACAGGTCTTGATGAAATAAGGTTTCATCCAACACCATCATATTGGGATAATATGGAAAAAAGTCCTATAAAAAGTGCTATAATGGATTCGTTAAAAACAGATTCTGATGTTGCAATAGAAATACCTGTTATACCTAATATGGAAGAACAAATAATAAGTTTGATTAGATGGTCTGATAAAAATAATATTAACTGGGTTAATCTAAATGAATTAGAGTTTTCAGAGACAAATGCAGAACAACTTAATTCTAGAGAGTATGATGTAAAAGATGATATATCAAGTGCGGTAAAAAATAGTGAAGATACAGCATATAACATACTTGAAAATCTTTCTAAAAAAGATATAGATGTTGGAGTTCATTATTGTTCTTCATCTTTTAAAGATGGAGTTCAACTACGAAATAGAATTAAAAGAAGAGCAAAAAATATCTCAAAAAAATACGAAACAATAACAGAAGATGGGACCCTTCTTAAAGGTATAATTACACCTGAATCTAATTTTACAATAAATCAAATTTCAAAAATACTTCAAGAGAAATATAACATTAAAAAAACTAATTTTTATCTCAATAAAAAAGAAAACCAGATCGAGATATCAATAGAAAAAATAAGAGAAATATCTTCTGATCTAAAAAAGTATGATGCTAAGTGCTACATAATAGAAAAATATCCTACTGCCGATGGTCTTGAAGTAGAAAGAATACCTCTTAATTGATAAAAAATTAGGATAAATACCTCTGAAAAAGATTTTTATATGTGACCTACATTTCCAAGCTTTACATATTTAATGATAAATATGTCTGTGAAAGCTTCAAAAGGAGGCTAAAAATAAATGGCAATGTATGTAAGATTTCAAACACCAAAAGAAGTACAGGATTTAGCCTATGATCTTGTAGAAAAAGCTCGAGATAGTGGAAAAATAAGTAAAGGCGCAAATGAAGCAACAAAACAGATTGAAAGAGGACAAGCAAAGCTTGTTGTCATGGCAGAAGATGTTTCACCAGAAGAGATACTTGCTCATATGCCTGTTTTATGTGAAGAAAAAAAGATACCATATGCTTATGTTCCAAGCAAAGATGAACTAGGAAGTGCTGCAGGACTTCTTGTTAGTACTACTGCTGTTGCGATAACAAACCCAGGAAAAGGTAAATCAGGAATAGAAAATATAACAAAAAAGATTGAAAACATTAAAAAACAGGGTTAGAAAATGGTAGAAGGAACACCTTGTGAAGTAGTAGAAATAATTGCACGTACTGGTATGGCTGGGGAAGCCTATCAGGTAAAAATTCGTGTGCTTGACGGCCGGGATAAAGGAAAAATTATTACAAGGAATGTAATGGGTCCAATACAACTTGGCGATATTTTGATGCTTAATGAAACACAAAGAGAAGCAAAAAGTTTAGGTGGAAGACATTAGAGGTAACATATATGGTTGAAAGAAGAAAATGTTCTTTTTGTGGAAATGAAATCGAACCTGGTACTGGTAAAATTTATGGAAAAAAAGATGGTACAGTACTTTATTTTTGTAAAAATAAATGTCAAAAAAATATGTTAAAATTAAAACGTATACCTCGTAGAGTACGTTGGAGTAAACATTACGCTAAAAAATAAAATTTTTTGGTTTTGAAAATGAAAATTCAACTTCCATATGGAAAAAAAACTTTACCGTTGAATATTTCTGAAAAAAATTTATTAGATGTTGTAAAACCAAAAGAGATAATTCCACCAAATAAACCAGAAATTATTATTAAAGATGCGCTTGAACATCCTATGGGTGCAGATAAACTTTCAGATATTGTTTCTAAAGATGACAAGGTTTCTATTATTGTTGATGATTATACAAGGCCTTGTCCAAATGAACTACTTTTAACACCAGTATTAGAAAAATTAAAAATTGCTGGTGTTTCTGATTCTGATATTAAAATAATTATTGCGACAGGAACACACAGTCCTCCTGATTATGAGAAAATAAAGGAAATAGTTGGAGATAAAGTAGCTAGAAATTATAATGTTATCTCAAATACACAAGAAGGTGTAGAACATGTTCCTGTTGGTAAATCAAAAAATGGAAACGATATTGAGATTTTAAGAGATTATCTTGATTCAGATGTCAAGATAATTCTTGGTGATATTGAATATCATTATTTTGCAGGATATGGTGGAACGCGTAAAAGTATTCTTCCAGGGGTTTCATCTAAAAAAACAATTCAAGATAATCACTGTATGCTTTTTGAAAAAAATTCAAAAACTGGTAAATTAAAAGAAAATCTTCTTAATATGGAGATGTTTGAAGCACTGCATATGGCTGGTTGTGATTTTTGCCTGAATGTTGTTTTAAATTCAAATCATAAGATAATTGGAGCATGGGCTGGTAGGCCTGAAAGCGTTATGGATGCAGGTGTAAAACTTGTTGACTCTATGTATAAAAAAACAATTTCAGAAAGACCCGATATTATTGTAGTTTCAGCTAATGGTCATCCTCATGATATAAATTTGTATCAAGCTATGAAAGCCCTTCATACTGCTGCACAGGTTGTTAAAAAAAATGGTTGCATAGTTTTTGTTGCAGAATGTGCTGAGGGGCATGGTAGCGAGTTGTATATGGATTGGCTTAAAAAATATAAGACATCTGAAGAAGTTCAAAAAGAACTTGAAGATAATTTTATAATTGGTGCACATAAAGCATATTATCATAGAAAAGCTGTTGAAGATTTTACTGTGTTTTTTGTTTCATCTATTGATAAGACTTGTGCGATGGATACTTTTGAATTTATTTGTGTAGATAGTCCTGAAGAAGGACTTAAAAAAGCTTTTTCTTTAAAAGGGTCTGATTCAAAAGTTTTGGTTTTGCCTCTTGGAACTACTACTTTTTTGGAAGTTGAATAGCATCTGCATATGCATCTGATTATCCTCCTACGTATGTATTTTATTTAAAAGCTAAAATAAAAAAGATATATATTTTGTTATATGGAAAGATATATTCCAAATATACCCTTTATATCTTTTTTTCTTTTTTTACATAATTTTTTAAATAGATATACTATTTGATAAAAAGTAGTTGGGAGGAACTAAAACTATGAATGATTTTGATTTAAAATTAGTAGAAATAAAAAAACCAGATGATATGAATTTTATACTCGGACAATCACATTTTATAAAAACTTTGGAAGATATATATGAAGTAATGGTTAATTGTGTTCCAAATGCAAAATTTGGAATAGCATTCTGTGAAGCAAGTGCAGATAGAAAGATAAGAAGCGTTGGAAATGACGATAAATTAAAAAAACTTGCTGAAGAAAACGCTATGAATATTTCAGCAGGACATAGCTTCATAGTTTTTCTAAAAGACAGTTTTCCATTAAATTTTTTAAACTCCATTCAAAACATACCTGAGGTATGTAACATTTTTTGTGCAACAGCAAATCCAACAAAAATAGTAATAGCTGAATCAAAACATGGAAAAGAGAAGACAAGAGGAATACTTGGTGTAATAGATGGATTTGTTCCAAAAGGTGTGGAAAACAAAAAAGAAATAGAATGGAGACATGATTTCTTACGAAAGATAGGTTACAAACTATAAATCAATTTTATTTAAAATAGATAGATTTTATATACCAATCTTATTTTACTTTTTCATCTATGAATAAAAAAGCAATAATTGCCCTTGGTGGAAATGCATTAATAAAAAAAGGACAAAAAGGAACAATCTATGAACAATTTGCAAACACTAGAGAAATTTCAAAATCTATTGTAAAAATCATAAAAGATGGATGGAATATTGTTTTAACACATGGAAACGGTCCACAGGTTGGAGCAATACTTCTTCAAAACAATAAAACAAGAAAAATTCTACCACCCATGCCACTTGGAGTATGTGTTGCTGAAAGCCAAGGATTAATAGGTTATATGATCCAGCAAACACTTTCAAATGCTTTAAAAGAAAACAATATCAATAAAGATGTTGTATCAATTTTAACACAAGTTATAGTAGATAAAAATGATCCCTCTTTTAAAAATCCTACAAAACCAATTGGTCCATATTATAAAGAAGAAAAAATAGATGAACTAAAAGAAGACGGATACAATGTTAAAAAAATAAAAGATTCTTATCGTATTGTTGTACCATCTCCTGATCCAAAATCTATTGTCGAAAGAGATGTCATAAAAAAGTTACTCGATCAAGAAGTATTAGTTATTGCTGCCGGCGGTGGAGGCATGCCTGTTATAGAAAAAAAAGGATGGGGGCTTGATGGTGTTGAAGCAGTAGTAGATAAGGATCTAGCAAGTGAACGCCTTGCTGAAGAGATAAATGCAGATATATTAGTAATTCTTACAAATGTAGAAAAAGTATATCTTAACTATAATTCAGAAAATAGAAAACCTATTGATAATATAACCCTTAAAGAAATTAAAAAATACTACGATCAGGGTGAATTTCCAGCTGGCAGTATGGGTCCAAAAATTCTTTCAGCGATTAGATTTTTAGAATCAGGTGGAAAAAAAGTAATTATTTCACATGTGGATAAAGGTTATAAAGCTTTTAAGGCAAAAACTGGTACTCATATTACAAAATAGTCCTAAATTTTTAAATATAAAATATATCATTCATTTATAATGAAAAAAGAGAGATGGGATCTATTTGAATTTTTATGATAATCTTATCTGGTTTAAATTTGTTTTCTGGAGTTGTTTTAGATGAAGGATGAACCTGAAATTGTAAAAGAATTAAGAAGAGAAGAAAAAGAAGGTAAGCTATATAATTACTATAATAAAGATGAAAAGAAAAAAATATTGATAGTAGATGATGATCCTGGTATAAGAACTACTGTTAAAAATGGTTTAGAAAGAATGGATCCTAATTTTTCCATTGTTAATGTTGAAAATGGAAAAGAATGTATAAAAAAACTTGAAAATGAACCTTTACCTGATTTGATTTTATTAGATATAATGATGCCAGAAATGAATGGATGGGATGTAGCAGCAGAAATTAGAAAGAACAATAAATGGAGTGATATACCTATTGTATTTCTTACTGCAAAATCTG
The DNA here is from genome assembly GCA_964481275.1 of uncultured Thermoplasmatales archaeon. Lineage (GTDB taxonomy): Archaea > Thermoplasmatota > E2 > DHVEG-1 > DHVEG-1 > CAYZTD01. The sequence goes on along the minus strand of CAYZTD010000005.1, from coordinate 145,733 downwards.
ATTCTAATAGTAAAAACTATGGTGAAATTGTTAGTGAGGACTACGTAACAAAACCTTTTGATATATATGATCTTAAAAAAAGGATAGATTATAACTTAAATAAAAAAAATAAGAGAAATTAATTTATGGAAAATACAGAGATATTAAGCAGAGTAATTCAAAGTTTTTTATCAGCCGTAGGAAGAAAAACCTCTACTAATTTTTCATTAAAAACCTTTGACTATATACTTGAAAAATATAAGGATATATATGAAATTTTGGAATATATTTCAGTTGGTAAAAATCCTCTGGATGATTCCATTGCTGTAGAAGTTGAAAGTGCAGTTAGTATCAGACAAGCGAATATAACAAATATAAATAACTTTTTAGAAATTATTTTTAAACAAGTTTTTAAAGAAATAATTCAAGATGAACGATATTACATTACAGATATAGAATCAATAATAAAAGATGTGAGAGAGGATTTAGGCAATCTTTTTGAAGAACTAGGAATCAATATAAAATGGAGGCATGTCATTCAAGGCGCACAAGCAGAAACAAAAGTAGCTGTAGCAGATGTTTCTTTTAAGAAATATAAACATAAGTCACAGGTTTTAGCCCCTCTCATTAATACACTTATAGATTTAGTTTATGAAGGAATGCTAAAAAAGGATAAAAAAAGAAAAGATGCAGTAGAAATTATCGTGAATGTTATAAGAGAACTTGAAAAAAAACACAACCTTTTTGGATTAATGCTTTTAGAAGATATTGAAAAAGAGAAAGTAGGCTATAATATTAAGACCCAATGGAAAATCGAAGACGTTTTCTTTTTTAATTCATCAGACGAATATGCAGTAAAAGCTGTTTCAAAAATTGACAATATAGAAAATGCTGCATATAAGAATGCAATGAAAGAACTTATTTTAAAAGTAGGAGGTTATATCAATTTTCAAGATAAACCATTTTTTATAAAAAGACTTAAAGAGCGCTTGGATAAAGTATATCTTGAAAAATTTTTAAAACTTGGTATAAATCTTGATGAAATAGAAGAAATATTAAAAAAACAAGGATATAATGATGTAGTAAAAAAAACATTTTATGCGCTAATTAAAATTATCGAAAGTAATACAAGTACTAATTTTGCTGTTGTAGCATTAGATACTATATTTCAAAAACTAAAAGAAACTGAAGATGAAGAAATACTTAGATATATACATATTGATAAAAATATTTCAGATAAGGGAATCGGGGCAATTAATATTAGTTCAGAAATAAACAAGGAAGATCCTTATAAAATTGCAAAAACTATAGGAAATATTTTAAGAAAAACTCAAGAAAATAGAAAAAGTCATTCTGAACGAGCTTCTTTTATAAATGATTTAAAAATAGAGATGGGTGAACGATACTTTGCAGAACTTGACAATATGGGTGTTAATGTTCATTTAATAAATATGAGATATATATAGACTGATTATTACAAAGGATAGTTTTTATTAAATACTTTTTTTATATGGGCAACTAGATTTATGGATACAACAGGCATAAAAAAACAAATCAAAGATATCGAAGATGAGATATTTAATACTCAGAAAAATAAGGCTACAGAGCACCATATAGGAAAATTAAAGGCAAAACTTGCAAGACTCCGTGAAGAACTTGAAAAACGTAAAAGTTCTGGTGGTAAAGGCAAAGGTTTTGTAATTAAAAAACAAGGTGATGCAACGGTAGCTCTCATTGGTTTTCCAAGTATAGGTAAAAGTACTTTATTAAACCAACTTACGGCTGCAGAGAGCGAAGTAGGATCTTATGATTTTACAACACTTGATGCTATTCCAGGTATGATGAATTATAAAGGTGCTTACATTCAAATTTTTGATTTACCCGGTCTTATTAAAGGAGCATCTAACGGGAGAGGTAGGGGGAAAGAGATAATATCAGCTGTTAGAAATGCAGATCTTGTTTTATTTATGATCGATGCACAACACCGGGATCATCTTGATTTAATGGCTGCAGAGCTTTATAATGCAGGTCTTCGTTTAAATGAAAGAGAACCTGATGTGGTGATAAATAAAAAGGGCCAAGGTGGAATTACAGTTGCTACTCCTATAAGATTATCACATTTAGATAAAAAAATTATAAAATCTATTGCATCAGAATATGTAACTAACGCCGATATTATTGTTAGAGAAGATATTACCGAGGATCAACTGATAGATGTTTTTATTGGTAATCGATCTTATATTCCTGCTTTTGTAGTTATAAATAAAATTGATCTCATATCTAAAGAGGAGTTATCTAATCATATTAAATATATTTCTGATTCTGGTTGGGATGTACTTTCAGTTTCTGCTTTGGAAGATATCAGTATTGATAAATTACGAGATAAGATTTTTTCCAAACTTGATTTAATTAGGGTTTATATGAAACCAGTAGGAGAGTCACCTGATTTTGAAGAGCCTTTGATTCTTAAAAAAAATTCTACAATTGAAGATGCATGTAGAAAACTTCACAGAGATTTTAAGAAAAAATTTAGATATGCAAATGTTACAGGTCCCTCTGCTAAACATGATTTTCAGAAAGCTGGATTGGATCATGTGTTAAAAGATGAGGATATTTTAACTATAATTATTGATAAATAAAAAAAATTTTTTTTGTTGTTTTACCAATTTGCACAGAGGTGTATAGAAAGATATAAATAGTAAGCGATTTAATATAATTATTAATATAAATATAATATGGATGTAATGAACTAATAACAACAGTGGGGAAAGAAAAAATGACAAAAATTGCAGTAAAATTCGCTACGTTATCTATTTTCCTAGTTTTTATAATAACTAGCTTTGCTGCAAGTGGAATAAACCTTTCAGAAACATACGAGAGTAATATTACAGATATTTTAAATTACGAAATAGATTATAAAGTCCCTTTAACTGCTAAAGATATAACTATTTTAAAGAAAAGAGCACAACTTGAAGGATGGTCTTTTGAAGTCGGAGAAACTTCTGCTACTAAACTTCATACAAATCAATTATGTGGTTTTATTGCACCTTCAAATATTGATTTGAATTCAAATTCAGAAAATTATGGCACTCTTAGATCATCAGATGGTTTACCTGAAAATTTTGATTGGAGAGATCCTCAAGGTCATAAAGGCGCTAATTGGAATTGTATAACTTCTGTTAAAGATCAAGATGATCCATATCCTTGTGGTAGCTGCTGGGCTTTTCCTGTTATTGCTTCTTTAGAAAGTAATATTCTTATTAAATATAATAAAACTGTTGATCTCTCAGAACAATGGCTTGTAAGTTGTAATAGAGAAACTCTTGATAATGGAAAACCATGGGGTTGTGATGGCGGAAATTTTACTGCAAATGATTATTTATCTGGTGAAAAAAAAGGAAAATGTGGTGGTTACGGAGCAGTTTTAGAATCTGATTTCCCGTATGTTGCACATAACGCACCTTGTAATGGTCCATATAATCATCCATATGCAATTGATAGCTGGTCATATATAGGTAAAAATCTTCTTCCTGCTGTAGATGAAATAAAACAAGCAATCTATGAATATGGTCCTGTATCAGCTGCAGTTTATGTAGATAATTATTTTCAATCTTATACAAAAGGGGTTTTTAACATAACATCATGCCCAGAACCAAATCCTGGAAAAGTTAATCATGCAATATTTATTGTTGGATGGGATGATAACTATACTTATGAAGATGATGAACATGGAGTATGGATAATAAAGAATTCTTGGGGCACTGGATGGGGTGAAAACGGTTATATGTATATAGGATATGATTGTTATCACGTTGGTGTAGCTTCAAATTATATTACTTTTTCAGGTAGATCCGGTAGCTCAAATCAAACTAATAATCCACCGATAGTGTCTAATGAAAATCCTGCTAACAATGATTTATCAGTTCCATTGGATATAAATTCTGTTAGTATAAATATTTCAGATGAAGAAGATGATTTGTTTAACTGGTCTATAGAAACAAGTCCCAATATTGGAAATAAAAGTAGTAATGATGATTCTAATGGTGTGAAGATTTGTAACGTACAAGGTCTAAAACCTAACACTGAATATATTTGGTATGTAAATGTTACTGATTATAATGGTAGTGGTAATTTGACTAGAAGAAAATTTACATTTAAAACTGAATCCCCACCAGAGGAACCTTATGATCCGGATCCTAAAAACAATCAAATTAATGTTCCTTTAACCCCCATTCTTTTTGTTAAAGTATATGATCCAAATAATGATCTAATGAATGTCTCGTTTTATTGGTCTGATAATACGTTAATTGGAATAGATTATAATGTTGATAATATTGATAGATGGGCTGTATGTAGTATAGATAAAGATTTAGAATATAACACGACTTATTCATGGTATGTAATTGCAGAAGATGGCAAATATCAAACTAAATCTAAAACATGGAATTTTACAACCTGGTCTGAAGAGTATAAAGAATCTATTTTAGATATATCTTTTCCAATATTTTCTTTGGCATCTGTTAGAACAAAAATAAAAAATATATGTGAAGAAAATATTTTAGATGCTAACTGGTCAATAAATATAAAAGGTGGATTTTTAGGTAGAATAAATATTTCAAAAGGAGGTCTTATTGATATTGACTCTGGTGAGACCACAATAATATCAACATGGGGATTACGTTTAAAAGATAGAATTGTCCGTAGATTTGGATCAGTAGATGTTCTTCTTAATGTTGAGGTATATGGCACTAATTTTACCAAATCTGCTAAAGGTTTTGTGTTGGGAAGAGCTGTTTTTTTGTTTGGTAATTAATGTTAACTATATTAATTATATATTTTTATAGAAATATTTATATAAAAAGAAATTAACTTATTAAATGGGGATAATTAATTAACAAAAGGGCATTAGAAATAATTAATTCTAATTATAAAAAATTACTTTGTTTTGTTTTAGTACCACTTATAATAACACCTGCTTTTTTTGGTTTTACTGCAATTTCTATAAATAATATTGTCAATGATCCTTTTGATCCTCCTAGCTCTTTTGATTTAAGAAATGTTAACGGAGAAAACTATGTATCTTCAGTAAAAGATCAGAAAGGAGGTACTTGTTGGGCACATGCAGCTATGGCGTCAATGGAAGGAAATCTGATGATTACAGGAAACTGGAATAAAAATAATGAACCAGATCCTGAACCCAATCTTGCAGAATACCACTTGGATTGGTGGAATGGTTTCAATGAACACAACAATGATGACATTGATCCTCCAACTGGGGATGGATTAACTGTTCATGAGGGAGGTGATTATCTAGTAACATCTGCATATTTATCACGTGGAGAAGGAGCAGTAAGAGATATTGATGGACAATCATATACTACTCCTCCTCAGAGATATGATTCTAGCTATCATTATTATTATCCGCGTGAGATTGAATGGTTATTTATTGATGATAATCTTAATGGAATTGAGAGAATTAAACAAATTATTATGGATTATGGTGTTGTAGGAACTTCTGCTTGTTTTGACTATATTGGTAACGGAGAATATAGGTTTCTTAGAAAATCAGATTTTACTCATTATCAACCACCTAGTAACTCATTAGATCCAAATCATGCTGTAGCAATTGTTGGTTGGGATGATAATAAAGAAACTGAGGCTTCAGAGGATGGTGCATGGCTTATTAAAAACAGCTGGGATTCAGATTGGGGGCTTAATGGTTATTTTTGGATTTCATATTATGATAAGCATTGTGGTAAGCATCCTGAGATGGGTGCAGTTTCTTTTCAGGATGTTGATCTTTTTAATTTTGATAATGTGTATTATCATGATTATCATGGTTGGCGTGATACAAAAACTGATTGTACAGATGCTTTTAATGCATTTGTTGCAGAAGGTGATGAGATTATTAATTCTGTTAGTTTTTTTACTGCAGATGATGATGTTGAATACAAAATTGAGATATATGATCGGTTTGAAGATGGAGAATTAATCCATCCTTTATCGACTGAAGAAGGTGTTATTGATTATCGTGGTTTTCATACAATAGATCTTACAAGTCCTGTGGGTTTTGAGAAAGGTGATGATTTTTATCTTTATTTGTATCTTTCTAAGGGTGGTCATCCTTTTGATAGAACATCTGAAGTACCTGTACTTCTTGGTTCAACAGATGAACCAATAGTAGTTGTTAAATCTACAGCGAATCCGGGAGAAAGTTATTTTAAACAAAATTCCGAATGGAAAGATTTATTTAATGAATCTATTGGTGATCCTGAATGGGATGAAACAGCTAACTTTTGCATAAAAGGATTGACAAATGATTGGATTCCGACTGATCCTGATCTTAATGCGTATGGTGATATTAATATAACAGATGCTAAACCAGGTTCGATAGTTGAGACAAATTTTTATGTTGAAAATGTTGGTGAAGAGTTATCTAGTTTAAGCTGGGAAATTAAAGAATTTCCTGATTGGGGTGATTGGACTTTTTCAAAAGATTCAGGTGATTATCTAAAAAAAGTAAACAATCCAGAAGACATAAATGTAACTGTAAAACTTCCAAATAGAGTAGATGGTAATTTAACTGGTGAAATTGTAGTTGTAAATAAAGACAATCCTGAGGATACTTCTCATATATTTGTAAATTATGTTTTTGGTAATTCTCCTTATAAGCCAGTTGATCCTGTTCCTGTTGATGGTGCTGTTGATGTAGATATTAATCCTTTTTTGAGTGTTGATGTTTTTGATCCGGATGATGATCTTTTGAGTGTTAGTTTTTTTGATGCTGGGGATGATAGTGAAATAGGTTTTGTTGATGATGTTGAGAGTGGGGAGACAGTAACTGTTGAGTGGGATGGTCTTGATTATAACACTAGTTATAGTTGGTATGTTGTGGTTAATGATAGTGTTTTTGAGACTGGTTCTGATGTTTTTGCTTTTACTACTAAACCTTTGTCTTTTCCTCCTTATAAGCCAGTTGATCCTGTTCCTGTTGATGGTGCTGTTGATGTAGATATTAATCCTTTTTTGAGTGTTGATGTTTTTGATCCGGATGATGATCTTTTGAGTGTTAGTTTTTTTGATGCTGGGGATGATAGTGAAATAGGTTTTGTTGATGATGTTGAGAGTGGGGAGACAGTAACTGTTGAGTGGGATGGTCTTGATTATAACACTAGTTATAGTTGGTATGTTGTGGTTAATGATAGTGTTTTTGAGACTGTTTCTGATGTTTTTGCTTTTACTACTAAACCTTTTATTCCTCAACCTCCACCTGAAAATGTTAGTATTATTTTTCCGAGAAGATTATGTTGGCGTGGTGTTAAAGTAGAATTTGAAAATATTGGTGAAAATGATATTTCAGATATTAATTGGAATTTAACTGTTAGAGGCGGATTATTTGATAGAATAAATATATCTCAAACAGGTAATATAAATAATTTAAATCAAAATGAAAAAAGAGTTGTTAATACTTGGTCTTTTTTAGATCTTAGATCATACATATTTGGATTTGGAAATATATCAGTTGAGGTAGAGGCTACAAATATGAATAGTGATAAAATTGGTTTTAAGTCTTTAGAGGGAAAGGTTTTTGGGCCGTTTGTATGGTTTATAAAAGATTAAAAATTTTTTAAGTTAAATCTCTTATTTTATTGATTTGGATGAGGTCTCTTATTATTGACACAATTAATAATATAACAAAGAAAAATTATTGGAGAAATATTCAAAACATGAAAAAACAATAGTATTTGTAATTATAGTTTTTTTATATGGAAGTCTTTATCTTTAAATAAATGTAAATATATAAAAAGATTTATATAATAAGAAAACTAAATTATTATTGGGTTAAATACTTTATGATTGGGAAAAAGGCATCTATTAATATTAATTTTAATATTAGTAAATCATTTTGTTTTATAGTTGTCTTTATTTTATTTTTTTCTTCTTTTTTAGGTATTGGGGTTGTTTCTAATGAGGATGTTTTTATTTTTACTGATTCTTTTGTTCCTGGCGAGTTTATAATTAAATTTAAAGATGATGTTAATGATTTTTTTTGCTTTAGTGATTCGATTGATACTGGTAATTCTTCTCTAAATTCTTTAAATGTGAAATATAATGTGGTTTCTCAAGAGAAATTATTTGATGATTCAGATGAATCAGATTATCTGTCAAATTATTATAGGTTAAAATTCTCGAGTAATAAAGATATAATGTCTTTGATTAGTGATTATGAAAATTTAGATTTTGTTGAATTTGCTGAACCAAACTATGTGTATACTATTAACAAAATTCCTAATGATCCTCAATTTGGTTCTCAATGGGGTCTTAATCAGGAGAATGATTGTGATATTGATGCACCTAAAGCTTGGGATATTGAGACTGGTAGTTCAGATGTTGTAGTTGCTGTAGTTGATACTGGTGTTGATTATAATCATGAGGATTTAAAGGATAATATTTTTAGGGATTCCAATGGTGATGTAATAGGTTACAATTTTGTAGGTAATAATGATAATCCTATGGATGATCATAATCATGGTACTCATTGTGCAGGGATAATTGGCGCAGTTGGAAATAATAATGTTGGTATTAGCGGTGTTTGTTGGGATATATCAATTATGCCTGTTAAAGTTCTTAGCAGTTCTGGTTCAGGTAGTGCAAGTGGTGTTGCTGATGGTATTTGCTATGCTGCTGATAATGGTGCAGATGTTATTAGTATGAGTTTGGGAGGTTCACAAAATTCTCAAACAATTAATAATGCCATTAATCATGCCATTTCTAAAGGTGTTGTTCTTGTTGCAGCAGCTGGAAATGATAATACACAGTCAAAATCTTATCCTGCTGGTAATGAAGATGTGATTGCAGTAGCTGCTACTAATCGAAATGATGATAAAGCAAGTTTCTCAAATTATGGGGATTGGGTTGATGTAGCCGCACCAGGTGTAAGTATTTTATCGACTCTTATAGATAATGATTATGGGAGTTATTCTGGTACATCTATGGCTTGTCCTCATGTAGCTGGGTTAATAGGTCTTATATTATCTAAAAAACCAAGTTTATCTGTAGATGAAGTTAGAACAATTTTACGTTCAACAACAGATGAATTAAATTCCAATAAACCAATTGGTACAGGTAGAATTAATGCTTATAAAGCACTTAAATCTTTTTTAAATCTAGATTATTCACCTAAATCTCATGATTTTGGTGATATGTATAAAGATGAATCTGATTCTACTAGTTTTGAAGTTTGGAATAATGCTACTGAGGAAATGAATTATTCTCTTTCCGAAAGTTGTGATTGGTTAAGTGTTTCTCCTAAAAGTGGAAGTAGTTCTAATAGTGAAAAAGACACTATAACTGTTGATATCGATACTAGTGGTCTTGATTATGGAAGTTACAACTGTATTGTTAATATTGAATCAAATGATCAAAATGGTGTTTTTAATGTTTCTGTTAATGTTGTGAGCCATCCTCCTGATAAACCAACGGATCCGAAGCCTAGTGATGGTGTTAGTGGTGTAAGTGTTGATCCTACTTTTTTGAGTGTTGATGTTTCTGATCCGGATGATGATCTTTTGAGTGTTAGTTTTTTTGATGCTGGGGATGATAGTGAAATAGGTTTTGTTGATGATGTTGAGAGTGGGGAGACAGTAACTGTTGAGTGGGATGGTCTTGATTATAACACTAGTTATAGTTGGTATGTTGTGGTTAATGATAGTGTTTTTGAGACTGTTTCTGATGTTTTTGGTTTTACTACTAATTCTCCTCCTGTTTTTTCAAATATGTTTCCTATGGATGGTTCTTTGGATGTATCTTTTGGTGTTGCTAATTTAAGTTTGGATATAAGTGATCCTGATGGTGATAGTTTTAGTTGGAGTATTTCTACTAGTTCTAATATTGGTAGTAATTATAGTAGTGGTGATGTGGATGGTACTAAGTTTTGTAATGTAGATGGTCTTATGCCTGATACTGAGTATGTTTGGACTGTTACTGCTGTTGATAGTAAAGGTGCAGAATCTGAGTCTGTTTTTAGTTTTAAGACTAGGGAGAATATGGCTCCTGAAATGCCAGTTGCGGTTTCTCCAGGTGTTGATGCTTTGGATGTTAGTATTGTTTGTACTTTGAATTGGTCTTGTATGGATCCTGATGGTGATATGGATCTGGTTTATGATGTTTATTTTGGTAAAAATAGTAATCCTGAGCTTTTAGAAGAGAGTATTTCAGATGAATGTTATGGGATTGGTTATGATTTGGATCTTGATACGGTTTATTACTGGAAGATTAAGGCTACTGATAGTTTTGGTGCGTCATCTGAGAGTAGTGTTTTTAGTTTTAGGACTAGTCCTGTTCCACCGCCACCAAGTCCTGGTAGTATTGATATAGGTTTTCCAAAGAAATTTAGTAGAGCTGGTGTAAAAGCAGATATTTTAAATAAAGGTAGTAGAGATGCATCTAATTTACTTTGGCATATTTCTGTTACTGGTGGACTTTTTAACAGGGTTAATATGTCTGAGAATGGCTGTATAAATCGGTTGAATTCAACTGATATGCAAGAGATTTCTACATATGAGTTTTTAGATTTTAAATCAAGACCTTTTGGTATTGGCCGTGTGAAAACTACATTGGTTACTTCTAATGTTCATGGTGAAGTTGTTGGTAGGGCGTCAAAAGAGGGTTTTCTTTTAGGATCATTTCTTTTGTTTCTAAAATAGATTTGATTTTTTAATTGTACAACTTATTTTCATATATCTTTTACTTTACCAAGAAGTGTACCGTCTAAAAGATAAATATCGCTGTTTTCTATATCAATAATCTTATTAAAAGGACCAACAATACCATCTTTATTTATTGCAATCCCTCCACATAAAGGATTAAAAGCAGGAATGATTAAAAGATCTGTATTTTTTTCCACAGAAAACTTTTCTTTCATTCTTGATTTTATTAATTTTGTTTTTACCCAACATGGCTCATATGTTTTAAAATTCATTCTATCTGTGAGCATAATGGTGGGGTGGGTATGTCCCATTATTATTTTATCACATTCAATAATTTCTTTTTTAGGCCATCTATGTCCATGAATTAATCCTATATTGTCTATAGAGATTCCATTAGATGAATGAACGATTATATCATTTGGAACTATTTTACTGATATTTCCATCATGATTCCCAGGTAAAATATGAATCTTTCCAAATCCTTTGATTCTCTCTAGGAATTTTTTTACATCTTTTCTTTCTCGTATAGTAGAACTTGGGATATTGTGCTTTATATCACCTAATAAAAAGATATCTTTTGGTTTATATCTTTTACATATCTTTGTTATATTTTCTAGTAATTTTTCTGTTTGAGATCCGCTATGAATTCCATATTCTTTTAATTCTTCCTCTATTCCTATATGTAAATCTGATATGACAAGTATTTTTTTATTTTTTATAAATAAAGCAGGTTTTTTATGTATTGGTTGAATAGAATCCTTTTTCATTTTAACCATTTATAAATATTTTTTTAAAACATTTGGTATTTCTTCTATTATGTCTGTTGCAATCATTCCATATGATTTTTTTTCAAATGCATTGTTTCCTGCAACACCATTTATAAAAACACTTGTTCTTGCAGAATCGTAAGTTGATACTTTCTTTGAAAGTAAACATCCTACTATCCCAGATAGTATATCTCCTGTGCCACCTACGGTCATTGCTTCATTGTGAGTATCGTTTAACTTAATGTTTTTTCCATCTGATATAACATCTACAGGTCCTTTCAGTATAATTGTTATATTTAACTTTTCAGCCCATTTTTTTATTTCTTTTTTTCTACTGTCAAGATTTTTTGATAAACTTATTCCTGTTAATTTTTTGAATTCACCAGCATGGGGTGTTATTACTGTTTTTGTATTTTTTATTAAATCTTTGTTTTTCCCAACGACTTCTATTGCGTCTGCATCAATTATCATTGGTTTTTTTGTTTTCCTAAAATTTTTTATTATTTTAAAAACAGTTTTTTTTGTCTCAGGATCTGTTCCAAGACCTGGACCTATCACAAGACAATCTACTTTTTTTAAAAATTCTTTTATTATTTCATAATCTTTTGTAATTAGTTTATTTTCGTGGTTTAATTCTCTAACAATTAAGTTTGGAGAAAGTTTTGATATGTCTCCTGCAAGTTTTTCTGGAATTATTATTTTAGGGGAAAAAGAAGTAATTGCTCTTGCAGGATTTTTTGGCGTTAAAATAAATACTAAATCTGCACCTGTTCTAAGACAAGATAATCCTGATAGAGCTGGAGCTCCTATAAATGGTCCCCCACCTATAACTAGCACTCGTCCGTTTTGACCCTTGTGTGATTCTTTTTTTGGTTTTGGATAAAGAACTTTTAGTTCTCCGGGTCCTACATAATCTATTGCTTTTTTTGGTATCTTTATATCAACTATCTTTATTTTTCCACAGTTTTTTTTATTCATATTTTCTTTTTTATCATGAAAAGTTATTGTATACTCTGGTCTTAATGATAGTTTTGTTCCAAGACCTGTTGGTATATCAACTGAGATTATCCTTTTGTTTTTTGAATTATTTATTTTTTTTACAATTTCTTTGTAAGGTGTTCTTAATTCTCCTTTGATTCCAATTCCAAGCATTGAATCAATAATTATATCATTTTTTTTGATGAGATCATCAGTTAGTTTTAGATTATCTATATCAAAAATTTTTAGAGATGTATCTTTAAGTTTTTCATAGTTATTCTTTACAATGCCTGTATGTATGTCTTTTGGTTTTCCTAAAAGAAAAACAGTTACTTTGTATTTTTTTGATAAATATCTGGCTGCTACTATTCCATCTCCACCATTATTTCCTTTGCCACAGAAAATTAAGATATTTTTTTGTTTTGGTTTTAATTCATTTTTTATAAAATTATAGATACCTTTTCCTGCATTTTCCATTAGATTTTTAGTAGATGTTCCATAATATTCTGAGTTTATATCTGATATATGTACTTCGTTTGCAGTAAGCATACAAAACTCTAAACAGAAAGTTGTCTAAATATTTTAGGCTAAAATAAGATTTTTACCATTTTCTACTTTTTTCAATCCAGGCATTATCAACTGGTCCACGTAATTCTACAGGTAGGGTAGGTGTTTCATCGTGAAATATTCCGTTTTCATCTCTCCACCATATACGCTTGTTCATCTTTTTACAAGTTTTTTTGTCTGTTATTTCTGCCCATATCTCTGTTTTTACTTTTCCTTTTGTACTTTCTTTCAGTAATCTTTTGATATTTACATGATAACTGGGCATTTTGTTCTCCCCTTTAGAAATGTTATATTAAAGATTAAAGTATTTATAATATTTTCCCTATAGGGTAATATTAATGTATTTTTTGTTTCAAAATCTTAAAATAGTTTATATCGATTAAGATAAATAAGAAAAGGACGGTATGAAAAATATGATGCCTGGTATGCCTGGAAAAATGAATCCACGTCAAATGAATAAAATGATGAAAAGACTTGGAATTAACATAAAAGAGATTAAAAATGTAAAACAAGTAGTCATAAAAACTGATACGAAAGAATATATTTTTGATGATGCAGATGTAACAATTATGGATGCCCAAGGTCAAAAAACATATCAGGTAACAGGAAATCCACGTGTAGAAGAAAAAGAGGAAGGAATACCTGAGGAAGACATTAATCTAGTTATGGAACAAACCGGTAAATCTAAAGATGAAGCAAAAAAAGCCCTCGAAGAAACAGATGGAGACATCGCAGAAGCAGTTTTAAAACTTACCGAAGAATAAATATAAGATAGTCTTTTGGATAAATAAAATATAGCAATATATTAATAACAAATCAATTATACAATTTTTAATTGTTAGATGGTGAGGTAACTTTGAAGATAAAATATTCTATTATATTTGCAATTTTTATCTTAATTATATTTATAATGCCTTCAACATGTTTGGCAGATCCTGCTGTAATTATATTAGATTATGAACTTTCACCTAGTGTTTTTATGCCTGGTGATAGTGGGACGTTAAAACTAACAATTAAAAATGCAGAGGCATCAAATACGGTTACAAGAACAACAACATCTGGTTCAACATCAACTGTATATGCCGATACTGTTGGTGCAACAATTAATAACATATGGGTGTCAGATGCAACAGATGATAATGGTAAAAAAGTCAAAGCAAAACTAAATTATGAAGATGTAGGGGATTTACCACCATCTACTAGTTTTGATATAACTTTTGAAATTATCGCTGAAAAAGGAATTTCTGAAGGTTTATATTTTCCAGTAGTTAAAGTTGATGTTGAAACTTATACAGATATATCTTTTCCAATACCTGTTAAAGTAAGTAACTCTTCGATTGATTTAATTTCAAAAAATGTACCTTCCAAAATTACTATGAGTGGTTCTACAGATATAACTCTTTCAGCAGTAAACAATAGAGCGGCATCTATTGATGGTGTGAAAATTGTTGCTGAGGAAATGGATGATATGTATTTCATACCTGAAAGTGTGTTTATAGGTACACTTGATTCAGATTCTTCAGAAGATGTAGTCTTTTCTATTGTTCCCAAAAAAGTAGGTAAATATAATTTGAGTTTTAGGGTAGAATATAAGAATGAAGATAATCTTCATAATACTACCTTATCTATACCAATTGAGCTAACTAAAAATTATGATGTAGCACCGCTAATCTATAGTTTTCCAAATGCTGTAAGTAAAGGTCAAACAACAGATGTAAGGCTTGAAGTTTACAATGCAAAAACTGAATCAATTTCTGGTGTCATCGTAACACCAATTACAAATGTTCCAATTTTTCCTTCAAAGTATTTTATTGGTTCAATGGATCCAGATGATGTTTTTTCTGCGAGTTTCAATATTTATTCATCTAATTTAGAGATTGGAAAAAATTATACAGTTGATTTCAAAGTTTCTTTTAAACAAGGTGACAATTATTATGAGACAGACACCGTTGGTTCTTCTTTCATGGTTTTAAAACAAACTGCAGAGAAGGACACTGATTTAAGTATTTATATTATAATTCTTTTTGCATTTGTTATTTTTATTTATTTACTAATTCGTTTTTTTAAAAAAAGGCGGATTATTAAATGAAAAAGAAAAATTTTGTGATTGTAGCTGAAGATATAAATAAAATTTATGGTAAAAGAGATACAAAAGTCCAAGCCTTAAAAGATGTTAATATAAAAATCAAGAAAGGAGATTATATAACAATAATTGGTCCATCTGGCAGTGGTAAATCTACTTTTATGAATATAATCGGCTGTCTTGATAAACCTACTTCTGGGAATTTATATATTGATAATAAAGATGTTTCACGTTTAAATGAAAATAAACTTGCTGAGATCAGAAGAGAAAAAATTGGTTTTATTTTTCAGAAATATAATTTAATTCCTACTTTAAGTGCTCTTGAGAATGTTAGTTTATCTATGAGTTTTGCAGGTGTATCTTTTGATAAAAGAGTAAAAAGAGCAGAAAAGCTTCTTGAAAAAGTTGGTTTATCCCATAGAGTTAATCATAAACCATCTGAAATGAGTGGTGGTGAGCAACAACGAGTTGCAATTGCTAGAGCTCTTTCTAATAATCCATCTATTATTCTTGCTGATGAACCAACGGGGAATGTGGATTCAAAAAGCGGTAGGAGAATAATGGATATATTAGAAGGAATAAACAATCAAGGTGAAACAGTTATTGTAGTAACTCATGATCCAAATATTGCTAAACGTGGTAAATGGACTGTACGCATTCATGATGGAGTGGTTAGTTCTTATGCTAGTGGATAATGTAAAAATTGCATTTAAAAATATCAAAGAACGTAAATCACGTGTGTTTCTTACTTTGATAGGTATAGCAATAGGTATCATGGCAATCATTTCGTTGATGAGTATTGGTCAAGGAGTACAATCAGCTGTTGAAGGGGAGCTTTCAACTCTTACAGATACAATCATTGTTACCACTGGTAATGTTGATGCAAGTCCTTTAGGTGGAGGTTTTACCAGTGGCGGATATGGGAAGTTTTTTACTGAAAGAGATGTCGATGATATTAAGCGAATAGGGGGGATTAAAAGCGCAGATCCTATCATGTTTGCAGTTGCTAATGTTGAATTTAATGGAGATGAAGAAATTATTACTCTTCTTGGTATGAATGCTGAGAGTATGTCTGATGTTTTTGGTATTGATTTTTTAGGATTGGAATCTGGAGAGTTTATGAATATCGGCGATCAAAACAAATGTATTGTTGGAAATAATGTTGCTCATAAGTATTTTGATACTGAAATTGGTGTTGGAAATAAGATTAAAGTTAATGAAAAGAAATTTTATGTAAATGGAATTTATAGAAAACAAGGAGCTGGTTTTTCAACTCAGACTGATGAATATATTCATCTAACTATCAGAGATTTTAAAGAGGTTACGGGTAGAGATGAAATAGGTGGTATTTTAGTAAGGGTATCCAATGTTGATTATGTTGAATCTATTGCAGATGAAATAGAGTTTGCTATAAATGAAAATCATGGTGAAACTGATTTTGCAAATGCAATTACAATGAATTCCATTCTTGAAAGTATTCAAGATGTTTTGTCTATTATCAGTTTGTTTTTACTTGGGATTGCTGCAATAGCTCTTGTTGTTGCATCTATTGGTATTATGAATACAATGCTTACATCTGTTATGGAACGTACCCATGAAATAGGTGTAATGAAAGCTATTGGTGCAAAAAATAGTGATATTTTAATTATTTTTTTAACTGAAGGTATTCTTATATCTATTTTTGGTGGTGTTGTTGGTACGATACTTGGTATAATTGGTGGAAAACTTTTTGGTATGGCTTCATCTAACTTTGGTGGTGCAGGTCTACCTATTGAACCAGTTGTTACTATAATTACAATACTTTTAGCGATAAGTGTTGCGTTATTTGTAGGTATAATTTCTAGTTTATATCCTGCAAGAAAAGCATCTAAAATGAGCCCTATTGAAGCTGTACGATATGAATAAAAACGACAAATAACGATAAAATTTGCAAAGAATTTTAATAACAAAATAAATGAATGTATTTTATTCGGTTATAAAAGATGAATTCTAAATTTAAAAAGGAAGATTATCTTGTCCTAAATAGACAGCCATTGGCAGGTACAACATTTGTAAATTGGATTAGAGTCTTAATTGAAAATAGATTCCAAATTGATTGGCAGTTTATTCCTAAAGCCTTATATGTAACTGTTATGGTTTTTTTTATAACACCTTTAAGACTGATTGAAAAAAGAAATTTTGATAAGAAAATCAAAAATATAAAAATCGAAAAACCAATTTTTATTATAGGGCATTGGAGAAGTGGTACAACTTTTTTACATTATTTGATGGGCCAGGATAAAAATTTAGGATACACTTCAACAATGGATACACTTGACCCGAGTATATTTTTAAATTACGAAAATCTTTTAAAAAAAATCGTAACAAATAGCCTTCCTAAAAAAAGACCCATGGATGATCTTGAAATGGAAACAGATCTGCCTTACGAAGAAGAATATGCCATTGCAAATCTATGTCCCTATTCATTTTATCATGCATGGTATTTTCCTAGATCTATAGATCGTTATTTCAAAAGAGATATTTTATATGAAAATGTCGAGGAAAAAATTATTGAAAAATGGAAAAAGATTTATTCATATTTTTTAAGAAAAATTACTTTTAAACATAATGGAAAACAAATAATTCTAAAAAGTCTTGTTAATACTGCAAAAATAAAGTATATTCTTGAAATGTTTCCAGATGCTAGATTTATACATCTTCATAGAAATCCTTATAATGTTTATATGTCAACATGGAAGCTATACAACAGTATTCTTCCTTTGTTTTCTTTTCAACATATAGATAAAAAGGAATTTGACAAATCGATATTGAAGATTTATAAAGGAATTTATAAAAAATATTTGGAGGACAAAAAGTTAATTCCAAAAGAAAATCTAATTGAACTTAAATTTGAAGATTTTATTAAAAAACCAATAAAAACATTAGAAATGATTTATTCTAAATTTAAATTATCTGATTTTGATAAGGCAAAATCTTCTTTTGAAAAGTATGTAAAAAAACATGAAAAATATGAGTGCAATCATCATAAAATTGATGATAAGATAAAAAAGAAAGTTTATCAGAAATGGAGATTTGCTTTTGAAGAATTTCAATATAAAAAATAAATTTTTATGGGATGATTCCTACAATAAAAGCAACAAGTGCTATTGCAAGTGCAATTCTTATAAGCTGGGCAGATATTGCTGCATTTTTAGTATCTTTTAGCATCCATATTACAACTAAAAGAGTTATAGTACCAACTGGTATTATCAATAGCAGATACCACAGATTTAAAATGTTCATTATATATGGTGTTGGAGTTAGTATAACTGTTATTATTAAAAAAATACAGGCAATATATGATGCATTTTCCGTTCCAATCTGTATTGGTAACGATTTTCTGATTGCTTTGTCACCTTTTATGTCACGTATATCCATTATTATTTCTCTTCCGGTCATTACAAAAAATGTCATTACTGATAAAATAAATGATGGATAAGGATTTCCAACTGCTGTTCCTCCAAAAGTAAAAGAAATAGCTGAGATAAAAGCAACTGTCATATTGCTTAAAATTCCTATATTCTTTGAATGTTTTTCATAAACAATTAGAAGTAAAATACTGATTAATGCTATTATAAAACATAAGTAGTTTATAAAAAGCGATATTATAACTCCTATAGCAAAAAATGTTATTGAAAAATAAAGCATTTCTTTTGGCTTTATTATTCCTTTAGGAATTGGTCTATCTGCATGATTTATTTTGTCAATTTTCCAATCAAAATAATCGTTAAATGTCATACTTGCTGCAGTTACAAAAAAAGTGGTAATTACTGCTAAAATAAGATTAAATGAATCATATGTAGCACCTGCAACAAGTCCACCCACATATGTACTTATCATTCCAAGTGGTGTGGTCTGCGGTCTTATTGATATCAGAAAAGCTTTTGCTTTTTTAGTAATTGAATTTTTCATAATTAATCATTTAAGTTTAAGAAATGTCAACATAAATCATATATTATAGTCTTTTTATATATCAAAATTGACTATATTGTATATTTTAAATTTGTATATTTTAAATCAAAAACAATATAAATTATATTGCACATTTTGTATCCCTAGGATAATGCACTCAAAAATTTGTAATACGCTCATAGTCGATAATTTAATCGACAAAAATATAAATAACTTCTTACTAAAATATAAATAAAGGCAGATAATGGATGGTTTAAAAATTTGATAAGCTTTGATGAATATCTAAAAAAATTTGATACTTACGTACATGATTATATACCTCCAAAAGACGAGTGGACACCTGCTGATAAGGCAGTATTTAGTCCAAAAGACTATTTTAAAACGCCGAAAAAAGAAGCAGATAAACTAAGATTTAATGCAATAAACTATCAATTTAAAAATCACTATGAAAATAACAAGTTTTATCATGAGTTTTGTAAAGAAAAAAAAGTAAAGCCAGAGGATATAAAAAATCTTGAAGATCTTGAAAAAATTCCTTTGATACCAGGTGAATTCTACAAAGATTATCCATCTGGAAAAGATTTTGCACATTGGCTTGCAAATATTTTTACAAAAAAAATTCCTAAGATTAAAATCCCAGAAAAAAATCCTACATTTGATGATGTGATAAATGCTTTTAATAAATCTGGTCTTGCCGTATCATACAGTAGTGGTACCAGTGGAAGACATACCTTTATTCCAAGAGATATACATACTTTTAACTCGGCTGAATATGCTGCAGGAAAAGCAGCAATATCTATGTTATATCCAATCTGGAACTATGATATGAATGGATATCTACTTATGCCAAATCCCTTTAAAACAAATGTATTTGCAGGAAAAGTATGTAGTGTTTTTTTTAAAGCAATATCTGATGTTACTCCTGCTATTGATAAGGAGATAAATACAGAACTAATAAAACTAAGTATGGGTCAAGTAAGTGGATTAAAAGCAAAAATTGCAAAAAAAGTAATTAAAAGACAATACAAAAAAATTGTCAAAAATATAATAAGTTGGCTAGAAAAACATGATAAAAAAAATAGTACAATTGCTTTTGTTGGAGCCCCTTTTATTTTATATGCTGTGACAAACAAATTAAAAGAAAAAGGACAAAGCTTTGATTTTTCAGATAGAGGCGCAATTATTACTGGTGGTGGATGGAAAGTCCACGAATCAAAACGTATGCCCGTAAAAGAATTTAGAGAACAAATGAAAGAGGTACTTGGTATTAGAAAGAGACATTGTCTTGATTTATATGCAATGGTTGAAGGAAATGGTTTTATGTTGCACTGTCCGGAAGGACATTATCTGCATGTTCCTCATACATATTATCATCCTCTTGTTCTTGATGATGAATATAAACCAGTAGGTTACAATAAATGGGGGCAATTTGCTTTTCTTGATGGAGCTGCATCAAGTTATCCTGGATTTATCATTTCTGGTGATAAAGTAAGAATGCTTGAACATTGTCCAGTATGTGATAGACCTGGTCCAGTACTAGAACCTGAAGTCACTAGAATAACAGGTAAAGAAATGCGAGGTTGTGCTGAAGAAATCAGAAGAATGATATCTATAGATGTTGGAGATTGATTTTAATGACAAGTTTAATAGAGATGAAAGAAAAAGGATACATTCCTCAAAAGATGTATGCTAAATTGTTTATCAATGGTGCTTTATCTTTAACTAAAACCATTTTATTAAATTTAAGTGATTTAAAAAAACTTCGTAGTATTCCAAAAGGATCAGAACGATATGTTCGTCCAAAAAGAGATTATGAAATTCCAGAATATAACAAAAATATGCAAGTTTGCAATTCAAATGAGAAATATCTTAGACCTACTCTATATTGTGACCATCGTGAAAAAGAAGTTGTTGCTCTTGCACATAAACTTGGTGCTTTTAAAAAATCAGATTATGAATATGCAAAAGCAGCGTTTAATCTTGTAAAGGAACATATGACACTTGAAATTCTTCCTTTAAATCGCGTGGGTGAAACTCTAAAACGTGGAACTGGTACTTGTTTTCATTTAATTACTGCATTTATAGCTTTATGTAGAGCAGCGGGTATAAAAGCACGTTACAAAGTTTTTGCAATGAATATGATTAAAACATGGTATGATTCAGTTGTGGAAGCAGATATCTTAGTAAAAAAATGGTACGACTCTATGGGTTATTTTATGCTCGAAGGTGAAGGAGAGGCATACATAGATGGAAAATGGATGGTTGCACATGTAGGACCTAAAGCAGAAAGACAAGCAGCGGGTGGGATTCCAATAACTGAATTTGGTGAAGATTCAATTGGAAAATGGTTTTTTGCAATACCTGGAACAATTATGAAAATGGAATCTATCCCATATGGTTTTTCAGGATCAACAAAACTTCTAAAAAAAATTGCTCCAGGATCGATGGAACGAGTTAATATAAGTGTTTTAAAACAAATTGAAAAAGGAAGAAAAATTATCAAAGAAGCAGGCGGAAAAGAAACTTATAATAGATCCAAAATAGAACAAAATGGTCCTAAAAAACCTGAGTTAAAAATACAAAAAACAAAAAAAATAGTTTTTGAGGCATGATCACCTTGGAAAAAAACAAAGTTACCTTTCCTGAACCATATAAAGTATTTAAAGAAAAAAGATCCTTTAAAAAATACCTAAAATATCTATTGTTTTTTGGACCAGGTGCTATTGTAGCATCTCTAACAATTGGGCAAGGGCAATTAATACTTGGTCCACAGATTGGTGCCTGGGCTGGATATGCACTTTTATGGCTCATTACACTAAATGTTGGTTCATATATTATTGCTTATGTAAGCTGTCGTTTTACCATGCTTTCTGGTATTGGAATAATGGATTTATTTGCAATTAAAACCAAAAAAGGATGGTTTAATTGGATTTTTATAATTATATTACTTATTTTTATACCTATTTTTACAGCAACAATTATGACTTCTTTGGGTCAAGCTGTACAATGGATTTTAGGTTTTGGAAATTATCTTTTGTGGGGTATAGCTTTATGTTTAGTTGCCGGTGTAATAGCTCTTTTAGGTCGGTTTAGATTATTTGAGATATCTCATAGTTTTTTTATTATTATTTTAGCAGTAGGAGCAATTGCAACAGTTGTATCTATCGCTCCAGATATGCTTGAGATTTTACCTAACTTTTTTACAATAGGTCAGAATGTTCCATCTGAATTTCCAAGTTGGGTTACATCTAATCCTGAGTATAGCTCTGTTACAAAGACTTCTATTCCTTTGTATATGCTTGGTTATCTTGGGACTCTTACTATTACTATTATTACTACTGTTGGATATCTTGGTTGGATTAAAGTTAAAAAATGGGGTATTTTTAAAGATAAAAACGATCCTTCAGAGTTTTCACAACAATGTTTTGAAAATTTTGAAAAAGAGAAAAAAATCAGTTATTTACCAGATAATGCAAATGAAATTAGGAAATCAAAGATTCTTTTAAAACCATTAATTATTGATTTAGTTTTAGCATTTGTAATTGTTTCTATTGTATCTTCTGCTTATATGATTGCTGGTGCAGAATTATTAGGTCCTGCACAAAAACTTCCCTCTGATACAAAACTTGTTCAGGAACAACTTTTGATTTTTACTTATCTTTCTGAATGGCTTAAACCTTTATTTCAGATTGGTGTTATATTTGCTTTGTTTGGTACAGTATATGCTGGTTTTGAAGCAGCTACTAGAATGCTTTTTGAAACAGGAAGAAATCTTAGTAAAAAAATTAAAAATATTGAATATAAGCGTTTTATGTTGTATTTGTTAGTTTATATCTTGGTTACTTCTGTTCCTATTGCATTAAGAATGTATTTGGATCCTAGTTTTTCTGTATTGTTTTTCCTTAGTATCACGTTGTTATTTATAGGTGTGGTTGGTGTTATTATATATGGTGTAGGTGTCACATATTTCAGTCAGACGGTTTTACCTGAAAAATATAGGCTTGGTAAAGTTGGTTTGTTTTTTGCTTTAATTGCTATATTATTTATGTTTATACCTATGATTTTCCTCTTTATATAATTTAATAGAAATTTATTTATATTAATAGTAATATTGTTATGTGGTAATGAGTTTTAAAAATAAAAAAATCCTGGGAGTAACAATTATTCTTTTTATCCTTAGCTTGTCTAATATTGTTATTGCTAATCCTAATAATTATAGAAATACCAGTTTAGAAAATTTTTCTTATAAACAAAAGATAAATATCCCTTTTGATACAAGTCTTGAGGAATCAAAATATCAACCAATAGATATCAAAATAGATTTTGAAAACACATGTTATGCCACCGATGAAAAAGATCATTCCATCCGTATAGCTATTGAAACTAAAGGTTCTGTTGAAGAAATCGAATCTCAAATATATAATCTAGAAAAAAAAGATGATACTCATATAACTTCTTGTAATGTTGTTTTTCTCATACCCACAGAAGCAGATGGAAACGAGGAATACTATGTTTTTTATGATTCTAAGAAGACAGAAGAGACAAACTATGAAGATCATATCACTCTAGAAGATTCACATTATTACTACGAACCTATTTCAGGTCAAAAAATTGATCTTGATTATTTTGGTATCAAAGAAAAAGGAAATGTTATTTATGGAATCGCACAAAAAGGAGAATTATTAGGAAATCCAATTGCTTTAAGTGTTCTTAAATTCAAACCAGATTCAAAAGTTTTTGAAACATACAACATAGATCAGCTATGTACTTTTGATATGAGATATGGAATCATTGATCAACCTGGTTATTATGGTACATCCTGGGCAAATAATGTTAAAAAAACTGTTCTTGTAGATGGAAACTTAATGATTAGATTTAGACTTAAATGTAATTCACCAGATGGAGATATGTTATCAGATAACATCTATACATATTATCATTGTCCAACAGATACAAAAAGAATTTTTGTCGATTGTTATCATGAAATTTTAAATGATATCAAAGTTGAAGAACCAAGTTTTATGGATGGGACCTTTGGAGGTATTGTTTCAATAAAATCAAGAAGTTCTACTATTGAAAAAATGGATGTTGGTGATATCTATCCAGAACTATATGTTTATACTAAAGATGAAAAAATAAATGATTTTTCAGTACCACAAAATCCTTCATCAACAGTGAGAGAAGCAATAATTGCAACAGAAGATGATATTGATTTAGGAAAGAATGCATGGGTTTGTTTAGCTGATTCGGAGAAAGGATCTGCACATGGTATAGTTCTAGATTCAAATACTGGATATTCAAAAGGAGAAAATGATGGTGTTCAGATAAAAGCATGGGTTAAAGAAAATATCAAGCTACCAGGTCTTGAGGCTGATACAGGAAATTTGTATATTCATAGAAACTCCTATGAAAACGGAAAACACAACCCTGATCTTGACAAAGGATACAGTGTAAACTACAAAGCAGATTTTATAAGTGTTAGAGATAGTTATGAAAAAATTGATTTAGAATCAAGTATTTTTCAAAAAATATCAACAATAATTCCTACTTTAAGAGAAAATATAACAGAAGACGAAATAGAAGAAAAAGAACGTTTTAATCTTACTACTTTTGTTCATATGGCTCCTTCTTTTCCGATGGGATCTCTTCTATCTGCTGCAACAGGCAAAAAAATCCCATATATTTATGCTGAGCTTTATAAAGAAAATGAATTTAAATCATCAGGATCTGTAAGTAGACTAGCCCTTGGTGATGTAAACTTTGATTTTGAAGGAAAAAAAGTCTTTGAAAAAATAAAAATGGTTCTAGGTATATTTGATTTGAAAAATAGTAGTCTTTTCAAAAAAATTGTTTTTCCTGATTTAGTTGAAGGAACCTATGTTGTAAAAATCTTCAGAGAAAATCCTTTAATTGGAAAAGAAAGAAAATATATTGGTTTTGGAATAGTTGAAGTTAAAGAAAATACAAATCTTAGAATTTTTTGTACTGCAAATGCTAAAAGCAGTTTTTCAATTTCAGATCAGAATGATAATGGAATAGAAAATGTTGATTTTTATCTTATTTTTAATGATGAACTAATATCAGATTCAAATTCAGATGAAAATGGTTCAGCTATTTTAAATGCACCTTGTAAATTAAAAGATAAATATCTATTAAGAGTTTTTTACAAAGGTTTTTTAATCGAAGAAAAAGAAATAAGATTAGGTTTTTTTAACAAATTCAAAGAATATAAAGATAACTTCAATCTAGATTTATATAACTTAAATGTAAAACTTACTGACAAATGGGGTTTTACACCTGCAGTTGATGCAAATATTTTTGTTACAAGTAATGATATGTATAAAAAAGAAACCATATCTTCTGAAAAAATTGATAATTCTAATTATTTATTTGAAAAGTTGATTTCTGCAGATTATCTTCTAAGTTTGAAATATAAATCTTTTGAATTAGAAGAAAACATAAACCTAGAAGATGATAAAACTATAAATCTTGAGTTTCCTGCTGAATACAAAACAAAAATCAATGTTTTTAATAATATTGGTGCAAATGTTAATGGAGGAACTATTTATGTTTCTAGAAACAATAAAAAAATAAATACAGAAATAAATAGTAAAGGTAAGGCATCATTTTTAGTTCCACCAGGAACCTACGATGTAGAGGTTTTTATTGATGATGAAAAAGTTGCTTTTCAAGAAATTGATATTAAAGGAGAAAAAACAGTTGATATAGTATCAAATAAAGATTCATTTTTACATAATGTTGTTTTACTTGTTGGTTTATTTTTAATTTTTTGCACAGCTCTATTTTTCTTTTATAAAAAGAAATTTAAAATAGGTCTTAAGATTGCAATAATACTTCTTTTGTTCATATCTATCTTTCAGCCATGGTGGACTTTATATGGAGAAGAAAACAATATTTCAACAGAAACTGTTACAATGCTTTATCCTCCAAAAATGGTTACATTAACAGATAGTTCTACTGGGCTAGGCGGAAGCATAAGTATTCTCCCACCTGAATTAACAGATTTATTTTTAGTATTATCTATTATTATAATTGTTTCAATCATCTTTATATTGTCTACAATTTTTATTGATAAAAGATTCAAGAAAACAAAAAAAGCTCTTTTGACAACAGTTACATTTTTGATTATCCTGTCACTTGGATTGTTTTATTATGCAATGTCTCAAGTTACAAAACTTGGCGTAGGATCTTTTATCGGGTCAAAAGATTTAGCTGTAACTATCCCTGGTCGAACAGAATCTGTGAATGTGTTTTGTAGCTGGGGTCCGGGAATTGGTTTCTATCTTTTAATTATATCACTTATACTACTTTTAGTTTATATTTTATTTAAAAAAAAATTTGAAAATAATCTATTAGAAGATTTTTCTTCAAAAGATAAAAAAGATAATGGACTAGGAAATTATAAAACAATTCCTTACTCAAAATTTCGTAAAAATATAGAAATTGTCACAAAAGAAGGTTGGCTTAAAAGAAGTATAAATGTTTTTCTCGAAATCGATGTGACAGATGCTAAAAACAAAATCAAAAAATACAAAGAAAAAACTGGTGAAAAAATATCTTTTACAGGATGGATTATTAAATGTGTTTCTGAGTCTTTAAGTAGACACAAAATGTTAAATGCATATAGGCAGGGTAGAAATAAAATAGTTATATTTGATGATGTAGATGTTGCAGTACCTGTTGAAAGAAAATCTGGTGATGAGTCAAGACCTCGTGTTTATATTCTTAGAAAAGCAAACGAAAAAACACTAAAAGAGATTTCAAAAGAAATAAGAAATGTACAAAAAGAAGAAATCGATGAAAATATACAAGTTTTAGGAAAAAATATATCAAGATTTGAAAAATTTGTTTTGGATTTACCTATTTTTATTAAAAAAATACTAATGCCTTTTGTAAGAAAAAGAGGTTTATTTAAAAAGAAACATATGGGAACAACAGGTGTTACAGCAATTGGTATGATGGGAAATTTTCCAGGAGGAGTTATATCTCTTGGTGGTACTGCTACAACTCTTTTTGTTGTAGGTGGAATTACAAAAAAACCAAGGTTGATAAAAAATAAAACAAAGACTAGAGATTATCTAAACTTGAGTGTAAGTATTGATCATGATATCGTAGATGGTGGTCCTATAGCTCGTTTTGTTGATACACTTACAAATTTAATGGAAAATAGTTTCAGTCTTCATGAATTAAAATAAATCAAACTAATAAAGAATACTATATTTAAAACTAAATTTTGAGTTTTTATTTATAATTATTTTTTAGTTTTTGGTTTAAAACCATCTTGGAATGTACCATCGGTTTTTTGTATCATAACAGTTGCTTCTTTTTTCTTTGCAATTTTTCTTGCTTCTTTTATAGCTGTTTCTTTCTTTCGGTGATGGCTATATATTTTTCCATGACTACGTACTGCCCAATCGCCTTTTACTTGACCAGGCTGAGGTTTACTTACAACATAAATTACATTGGATGCTTTTTTATTTTTAACCATTTTTCATCAAAAAACTAGTATAAATTTTATATTTAAATGGATTATGTTAAAAAACTGTTATTTTAGAATTAGAGTGCTCCCGCCGGGATTTGAACCCGGGTAGCTGGCTCGAAAGGCCAGAATGATTGGCCGGACTACACCACGGGAGCAAATTTATATCTCGGGAATGTTAATCTATTATTAAAAATTACGCCTTTTTGTTCTATTATTTTTATTTAACAGGCTGGGGATACTGCGCGGTCTGAAACACGTAAGTGTGTAAGACCCGGAGATGAGAAGCCGCCAACTTTTATCAATTTTTAAGCATTAGTTTTTTCTGTTGCGTGCGGCAGACCCAAAGGGTCTGCACATCAAAGACGCAACAGGATCGTGAAAAAACTATGAATATTGTAGATAGCGTAGGCTATAAAAAGCTAGCGGGTGACACAAGGAATAACTGGGTAACTATGATGTTTACCACAAAAAACCGTTATATGTGTTTTCGGAAACAATCGCATATAAACACCTGCGTTGAAGGTTTTTACAAACTCGAACAATTTGGGTTCGAGTTCCGGGATTTTGGTTTTGCAGGGAACCATGTACACTTCCAGGTAAACATCCCAAAAAGATACTCGGTTGAGGTTGCTGAGATCATGCTTAAATCCTGGAGCTCCCGATGGATGTTTGAAAAACATCCAGGGTTCCGCAAGCGTTATTCTCGTGGTAGCTTCTGGAGTGGTTATGAACACCATGCTTCCACGGGTTTGATTAACCTTGAGGAATCAAGCTGTTATTTACGTGATCAGCAACAACACCACAAAGTGGTGGTTGTTGATGATGCTCAACAAAAACTAGACATGTTTTTCCCGCCGAGCGGGGATGCGGCATGACCGTTAGGGCTTGCCGAGGAAGCGAAGGCGTAAATAGGGGATTATAAGGGTTGTGCTCTTATTTCACATAATAACTGTCTTGGCTAAATTTTATATATCCATTATCTATTAACACATGTTAAGTAAAATAATTTAATAGGTTAATATGGGGGATAATAAAAATGAAAAAGAAATTTTTAAAAATGCTTCTGTCAACAGTCATACTAGCTCTTCTTACAATGCCGGTAGTTACAAGTTTTTCACTCAATATTGAACAAAGTAAAAATATGGTAAAAAATGATTTACCTGACTCTTTTGATTTACGTGATGTAAACGGATCAAACTATGTTACAGGTGTAAGAGAGCAGACTGGAGGTACATGCTGGGCTCACGGTGTAATGGCTTCGATGGAAGGAAATCTTTTAATGACTGATAATTGGGATAAAAACGATGAACCAGGTATTGAACCAGATCTTGCAGAATACCATTTAGACTGGTGGAATGGTTTCAATGAATTCAATAACGATGATGCAGATGAAGAGGGTGGATTGACAGTACACTATGGTGGTGACTACCTTGTAGCTTCAGCATATCTATCACGTGGAGAAGGTGCAGTAAGAGATAGAGATGGCCAATCTTACAGCAGTCCACCGGAACGTTACAGTCCTGATTTTCATATATACTATCCGCGAGATATTGAATGGTTTACAATAGGTGAAAATCTTGAAAATATCGATCTTATAAAAGAAAAAATCATGGAAGAAGGTGTTGTTGGAACTGCTCTTTGTGTTGGTGGTTTTATGAACGAGGATTATGTTCATTATCAACCACCTGATAGTGAAAAACCTCCTAACCATGCTGTAGCAATAGTTGGTTGGGATGACTATAAAGAAACACAGGCTCCCAAAGATGGTGCATGGCTTATAAAAAATAGCTGGGGTACTGGTTGGGGTGAAGCAGGTTATTTCTGGATTTCATATTACGATAAGCATTGTTGTAAAGATCCTGAAATGGGTGCTGTTTCGTTTCAAGGTGTAGATCTTTTTGATTTTGATAGTGTGTATTATCATGATTATCATGGTTGGCGTGACACTAAAACTGATTGTTCTGAAGCTTTCAATAGTTTTGTTGCTGAAGATGATGAGATTATTAATTCTGTTAGTTTTTTTACTGCAGATGATGATGTTGAATACAAAATTGAGATATATGATCGGTTTGAAGATGGAGAATTAATCCATCCTTTATCGACTGAAGAAGGTGTTATTGATTATCGTGGTTTTCATACAATAGATCTTTCAGATCCTGTAGGTTTTGAGGAAGGTGATGATTTTTACCTATATTTATCTTTATCCAATGGAGGTCAGCCTTTTGATAGGACATCTGAAGTACCAGTACTTTTAGTGGCGAAAGCCATTCAAGATACTATTGTAGTATCTAAAGCTAATCCAGGTGAGAGTTATTATTATCAAAATGGAAAATGGAAGGATTTATATTATACACCTCTTGGTGATCCTGAATGGTTTGGAACAGCTAACTTTTGTATTAAAGGATTAGCAAATGATTGGATTCCGACAGAACCTGATCTTAATGCATATGGTGATATTGATATATCTGATGCTAGGGCTGGTTCGACAGTTCAGACAAATATTTATGTTGAAAATGTTGGTGAAGAGTTATCTAGTTTAAGCTGGGAAATTAAAGAATTTCCTGATTGGGGTGATTGGACTTTTTCAAAAGAATCTGGTGATTATCTAAAAAAAGAAGGTGGACCAGAAGAACTAACTGTTAAAATAAAACTTCCAAATGAAAAAGATAGTGATTTTACTGGTGAACTTATTGTGGTAAACAAAGACAATCCGGGTGATACTTCATCTATTTCTGTAAATGTAGAAAGTTTGACAAAATATTCAAAGACAAGATTTATATTTAGAAATATCCTTAACAATTTTTTATCAGAAAATAGTCTACTTCTTGGAAGAATTTTAAAACATCTTTTTTAGAAAGCTTGCTTAATACTGAGTAATATGATAGCCCCGTCCAGATTCGAACTGGAGTCTCTGGCTCCAAAGGCCAAAATGATTGACCGCTACACTACGGGGCTAATATTTTGTCTTTATTTTAATGGAGTGCATAAAGATTTTACTATATAATATTTAACACAAAAATAGAATTTATAAAAAAAGAAAAATTTTGCAGGATTTTTTTCCTGCAACTATATTTTTTTAAAGTATTATTCTTCAGTTTCAGCTTCTACAACTATATCCTGTGTTGCTGTAGCTTCCATATCGTTTTCATCAGTAACTGTAAGTGTTACTGTATATGTATCTGCAGCAGAATAGTTGTGTTCTGGATTTTCTAATGTGGAATCTGTTTCATCTCCGAAATCCCAGTGATAAGTTGATATGTTTGCATCACCTAGTGTAACGTTTGCTGTAAATGCTATTGTTTCATTTACTGTTATATTTACTTCTGGGGCGTATGTAAATGATACAGTTGGTGGGACATTTGTTACTTCTATATCCATAGTGTATGGATCGCTTGTTTCCCCCTCATCATCGGTTACAACTAGTGTTACTGTATATGTTCCTGTTTCTTCATATGCATGTGTTGGATTTTGTTCTGTAGAGTTAGTTCCGTCACCAAAATCCCAGTCCCAGGATTCAATTGTGCCATCATCTGTTGAAGTATCTGTAAAAGTAATTGTTGTGTTTATATATATTCCAGTTGCTGGGTCTATTGTAAAAATTGCTTCAGGTGCTTCATTTGTTGTAGTTGGTTCTTCTTCTACACATCCGCTTAGCATGCCTACCATCATAATTACTGCTATAGGCAATACTATCATTTTTTTATTCAATTTTCTTTCCTCCTCACACGGTTTTCTATATACTTTATATAGCATATATATTCTAAATATCTTATAGAGTGGATGGAAAAAACATTATTTAATAGTTTCGTATTTTTTATTAATCTTATAATTTAATAATATAGTATTTATTACATACATTGAGGTATATAGTTTGATTGATGAAGAATCACTTAAAAAAATATCAAAAATTCTTAAAGATAAAAAACTAAAAATAGCAACAGCTGAGTCAGCAACAGGTGGTCTTATTGCAAACAATTTTACCAATATATCTGGTAGTTCTGAATATTTTGATAGGGGCCTTGTAACATATAGCAACAAAGCAAAGATGGAGTTGTTAGATGTAAAAAAAGAAACTCTTGAAAAATATGGTGCTGTAAGTAAAGAAACTGCAAGAGAAATGGCAGAAGGAGTTAGAAAAAAATCAGGTGTAGATATCGGTGTTTCAACAACAGGTATAGCAGGACCTAATGGTGGTACAAAAGAAAAACCAGTTGGAACTGTTTTTATAGGTCTTTCTACAAAAAAAGAAACCATTGTAGATAAATATCAATTTGAAGATGATAGATTAGAAAATAAAGAAAATTTTTGTAACGCAGCATTAGATCTTATATATGAAACTATTAGGTGATATTTTCTTTGATAAAAATTGATGGTTCCTATGGCGAAGGTGGAGGGCAAATACTTCGATCCGCAATAGGATTATCCGTTTTTAAAAATAAAGCTGTTGAGATATATAACATTAGAAAAAACAGATCAAATCCTGGTATAAAACCTCAGCACTATATGGCAATAAAAAGTATTAAAAAAATATGTAATGCTGAAACAACTGGTCTAGATATTGGTTCAAAAAAACTTATTTTCAAACCAGGACAAATTAAATCTGGAAAATACAAGTTTGATATTAAAACTGCAGGAAGTATACCTCTTGCGTTTCAAGCAATTATTTTAAGTTGTTTAAAAACTGATAAAGAAATAAGTATTCATCTTAGAGGTGGAACAGATGTTAAATGGTCTTTATCATGGGATTTTTTTGAATATGTATCTGTTCCTATTTTAAAAGAAATTGGAGTAAATATTGAAACTGAACTAATAAAAAGAGGATATTATCCAAAAGGTGGTGGAGAAGCAAAAATAACAATTAAAGAGACAGATAAAATCAATCCTATTGTTGTTGATGAAAATCAAGTTTTTTCTAAAGTAAATGGTATCATAAATATATCTAATCTCCCCGATCATATATCAAAAAGAATTAAGGATAGTATATTGAAACAGGTTTTAAAATATGATTTAAAAGCATCAATTGATATTGATAGATGCTCTTCGTTATCGCCCGGAGTTGGTGTAACGTTATGGTCTAAAAATGAAAATGTTATTGTTGGTTCATCTGTATTAGGCGAAAAAGGTGTTTCATCAGAAACTGTTGGTAATAAATCATCAGATAGAATAATTGATGAAATTAAATCAGGTTCAAGTTTTGATGCATATTCTTTTGATCAGATAATTCCATATTTAGCTATAGCTACAGAATCTGGTAGTTCAAAATTTTATATAAGAAAAATCAGTGGTCATGCAGAAACAAACATCTGGCTTGTAAAACATTTTTTTGATTGCGAATTTGATTTAACAAAAAAAGAAAAAAATATACAAGTAAAAGTTTTTAAAAAATTTTGAATATAGATTTTATAGATAAGAGTTATAAACAAAGATTTTTTACATTCTATATATGAAAATTGCACACATATCTGATATTCATTGTAATGAGGGTATAGATTTTAATTCCAAAATGTATGAAAAAGCTGTAAAAATTTTAAATAAAGTAGAAGCAGATCTTATTTTTATATCTGGTGATCTTACTACTTGGGGTCTTCTTCCTGAATATGAACTTGCAAAGGAAAAACTTAAAGAAATTAAAGGAAAACTTGTAATAATTCCTGGTAATCATGATGAGAGAAATCTTGGTTGGAGGCTTTTTCCTGAGTTTTTTGGTGATACTGATTTTATACATTCATATGATTCTATAGATCTTGTTGGTCTTGCATCTAGTGAACCAGATAAAGATGGCGGTCGTCTTGGTAGAGGAAGGCATAAACTTATTGAAAAAGGAATTAAAAGTGATAAACCAACCATCATAGGTTTCCATCATCATCTAATACCTGTTCCAAATAGTGGTCGTGAGACAAATATAATAGAAGATGCCGGTGAAACTCTTGAAATTATTCTAAAAAATGAAGTCCCTCTTGTATTGATGGGTCATAGACATGTGCCTTGGGCTGTTAAAATTCATAAAACTCTTCTTGTAAATGCAGGTACTTTTTCATGTATTCGTACTCGTGCTCATTATGGTAACACATTTAATATCATTGATATTGATGATAATGAAATTAAAGTAGAAGTTGTAGATATCAATAAAGGTAAAACAAAAAAAATGATAGATTTTAATCTATCAGATGGATGTTGTGTAAATAAATACTATGATTTTGATTAAATCTATTTACTTTATTTTTTCGTAATACTTTTCTATATAGTCTATATACCAACTCAATATAATTTAAGATACACACTTTTGGGAGGAGGCAGACTGTTAGAAGACACCTATATGTGGCTTGTCATCGGTAGTGCTAGTGCTATAGCGTTTTACATGGCGTGGAGTATTGGTGCAAATGATGTTGCAAATTCAATGGCAACGGCTGTTGGCGCTAAAGCAATAACTCATAAACAGGCAGTAATTATTGCTGGGGTTTTGGTTTTTCTAGGAGCAGTATTTGTCGGACCTCATGTAGCAGAAACAATAAAATCAGATATTGTAGACGTAGATAATATACCACAGAATCTACTGCTTTTAGGATTTATTGCCTCACTTCTTGCAGCAGCCATTTGGGCTACGCTTTCTACATGGAAAGAAATGCCTATTTCAACAACTCATTCGATAATAGGTGCCTTAATGGGTTTTGGACTCATTGTAGGAGGTATAGCTTGTGTAAACTGGGTAAAAATCGGACATGTTGCTGCAAGTTGGGTTTTATCTCCTGTTTTTGGATGCATAATTGCATTTATTATATTCAAGCTTATAGTAAAACTTATTTTTTCAAAAGAAGAGCCTGTAAATTCAGCAAAAATAGTAGGTCCCGTACTTATCGGGGCGACTGCTTTTCTGATTCTTTCATCGTTTTTATTAAAAACACCTTTAAGTAAAGATCTTGATTTATCTTTGTTTCATAGTTTAACTATTTGCTTAACTGTTTCAGTTATAGTTGGAATAATAGGTATTTTTTTGTTAAGAAAAATTCAAGCCAAAAAAGCAGAAGATTACTTAACTGTTGAAAGTATCTTTAGAAAACTACAGGTTGGAACTTCTTGTTATGTTGCCTTTTCAATAGGTGCAAATGATGTTGCAAATGCAATAGGGCCTGTAGCAGGAATAATTCCTTTAGCAGAAACTGGTGAGTTAACTGCAACTGCATCAATACCCCTGGGTCTTTTAATATTGGGTGGAGTGGGTATTGCATTTGGTGCTATGACCTGGGGGAAACGTGTTATGAAGACAGTTGGTGGTAGAATTACAAGTCTTACAAATACTCGTGGCTTCTCTGTTGATTTTGGAGCAGCTACAACTGTTCTAATCGCATCTAGACTTGGTATGCCTATTTCAACATCGCATACTGTTGTGGGGGCTGTAATAGGTGTAGGTCTTGCAAGAGGATTAGAGGCAATTGATATCAGTGTTATAAAAAGTATTATTATATCTTGGTTGTTGACCCTGCCTATTGCGGCAGGTACAAGCATAGGAATTTATTTATTATTAAAAACAATATTTGGAATGTAGCGAGGTGAAAAAAATATATGAATGAAGAAAAAAATCATTTTAGAGTTCCAGTATCTGATACGTTTCGTCGTAAAACTCCTTTTAGCCAACTTGTTGAGCATATGTGTAAAGTTCGTGAAGGCATAGGACTTCTTCATAATGGTTTAATTGAATATTATAAGGGTGATTACAAGGCTTTTTCTCAAATTGCAAAGGAAGTTTCAAAAATAGAAAATAAAGCAGATATCATCAAAGGAAATATCAGAAATCATCTTCCATCAAGTCTATTCATGCCTGTTGACAAAGGCAAATTTTTATGGGCCCTGCGTGAGCAGGATGCAATACTTGATCATGCAGAAAATATTGCAGAGATGCTTGATATGAGATATACAAAAATTCCAAAAGAACTTCAGAAAGTGTTTATAGAGCATGCAGAACTTGTGATGGATACTGTAAAGGCTATGGAAGAAGCGGTATGTAATATAAATGATCTTGTTTCTACAGGTTTTGTAAAACGTGAACGTGAGCAGACTAAAGAATTTATTTATAAAGTTCATAAATTAGAATACAAAGCAGATAAGAAAAAATATGAGCTAAATAAAGGTATTTACAGACTTGAAAAAAAACTTAGCCCTATGGATGTCTATCATCTGCTAAAAATTGCTCATTGGGTCGATGAAATAGCGGATCATGCAGAAAACGTTGCAGATTGGCTTCGCTCGATGATTGCTAAATAAAGATTTTCCTAATCTTTTCCTACAAGATGATTGATTACTGTTTCTGATATGTCTTCGGCATATTCGCTGATTCTCCCGATGCTTTCCAATATGTAACCTGCAGAAAGAGCAACAAGTGGTTCTTGTTTTAAAACTTGTGCTTTTACTTCTTCACAGAGTTTATTTACTTTTTCGACACTGTCTATATTTTCGTTTGCTTCATGTATGTCTTTTTTGTAGTATGAGCTTATACTTCTGTTAAGAGTTTCAAGTGAATAGTTTCCTGCTTTGATTATTTTTTTAATTATTTTTTCATCAAGTTTTTTATCAATGATATTTATATTGTTTTCAGCGATTTTTATTATGTGATCTGCAATTCTTTCGAGTCTTTTGCTGATAAGATAAGATGTTGTTGCATCTTCAATTGTAATGCTCATTTTTTCTGCAAGATTAACGTTTCTGTTTAGGATATTATGCTGACGTGCTATCAGCCAGTGTAGTCTGTCTACTTCGTTATCTCTCAATATTATATCTTCAGCTAGTTTTTTGTCTTTTGTTCTAAATGAATTTATGACATCGTCATACATCCCTTTTATAATTATATGCATTCTTTTAATTGATTTGCTAAAAGGCATTTCTGCAGGATTTAGTAAATCTTTTATTATTATCTTGTTGTCCATTTCTTCAACTACTTCTTGACCTATTGTTGTATGGATGAATTTTCTTACGATTGTTCTGATTTTAGGTGGCATTCTTTCTTTTGATTTTATTGTAATTGAATCATATCCTGAGATGTATGCGCCTATTAGTTTTCTATAAAGAAATGTTTCATTTGTTTTTTCTGTTATTAAAAATTCTTTGTTTCTTTGTTTGTTTTTTCTATCCATATTTGATGTTATTAACAGTGTTCCATCTGATTGAGTTAAAAGACCTATTGGGTCGTTTTTTTCGATATTTGATTTTTTAACCCAGTCTTTTGGTAGTGTAATGATATATGATGATCCACCAGTCATCTGTACTCTTCTTACTTCCATTTATAATCAAATCCCCTGATTTTGAGAGTATAATATATCATATTTATATATTTTACTATAGGCCTATATTGGTCTATATTCTCGATATATATGAATATAGTATATTTAGATAAAGTATATATTAAGATAGTGAAATTGCAGAAATGATAAAAAATGAGTAGAAAAGATAACAAAAAATTAGGTAAAATAACGCTAGTGATAACTCTAACACTTGTACTTACAACACTTGCTTTAAGCGGATGTGTAGAGACAAATGATGATGGATTATCCATCGTTGTCGTCGGTCGTGACAGTGCATCAGGAACTCGTGAATTTTTCTATGAGTTTGTAATGACTAAAGAAGACTTTGCAGATACAATGCTTGAGAAAAACAGCAATGGTGCAGTTCATCAAACAGTCTCACAGACAAAAGGAGCAATAGGTTATGTTGGACTAGGTTTTATTGACAGCGATGTAAAGCCACTCAAAATAAATGGTGTGGAAGCAAGTGTTGCTACTGTAATGGATGGCTCATATGCAATTGCACGTAATATGAACATGTATACGCAGGGAGACCCTGAAGGCGCAGTTCTTGAATTTTTAACCTATCTACATAGTGATGAAGGGCAAGCAATTGTAGCAGATGAAGGTTTTGTTCCAAAAGATGGAACGGGGTCATACAGCTTGGTTGAAGGTTTAAGTGGAACAGTTACAGTTATTGGTAGTACGACTGTTTTACCAATAGCAGCTCAAGCAGCAGAAACATTTAACGCACTTTATGATGATGTAACTGTTACAGTTTCTGGTGGTGGAAGTAGTGTTGGAATACAATCTGCAGGTGCAGGAAGTGCTGATATTGGAATGGCAAGCAGGGAAATAAAACAATCAGAAATTGATGATTACCCTAATCTTTTAGTGCATGTCATCTGCAGCGATGGAATAGCTTTGATAGTTCATCCTGAAAATGAGTATGTAAATGATCTTACAGTTGAGCAAGTAAAAGAAATTTATTTGGGCACATACACAAATTGGAATGAACTTTAAAGTAATGAAAAAAGGGAGATAAAAAATAGCATCTCCCAAAATATTTTTCTTATTTAATAAAGTGTATAATACAAATATCTAAAGATGGGGACAATGTAAAATGGAGGATAAAAAATATAGGCTACCTAATTTTACATTTTCAAAAAAATATTTAAAAGAAAACCTAATAAAAGTAATATTAATTTCTACTGCAATAATAAGTGTAGTTGTTATTTTTTCGATTCTTTTTTTTCTCATAAAAGAAGCGTATCCTCTACCAACAGATATTTGGAGTTTTTTATCTGGAGAAAAATGGAGGCCGACAAGTGCAACTCCGCAGTTTGGAGCACTGCCTTTAATATTTGGAACGTTACTTGTAACATTAGGTGCAATGCTTTTTGCAGTACCTTTAAGCATCGGCAGCGCCATTTTTATCTCAGAAATAGCCTCTCCACGTGTTAGAAAAATCATTAAACCAATAATTGAGCTTCTTGCAGGAATTCCTTCTGTAGTTTATGGTTTTTTTGGCCTTATTATACTTGTAGACTGGATATATACAGGTTTTGGAGTTCCAACTGGTGAAACATGGCTTGCAGGTTCCATAATTCTTGGCATTATGGCAATTCCAACCATTACTAGCGTTGCAGAGGATGCAATAAATGCGGTACCTCGTCATTACAAAGAAGGATCCTTTGCCATGGGTGCAACAAAATGGCAGACAATTAGAAGTGTGATACTTCCCTCTGCACTATCAGGGATTACTGCTGCAATTATTCTTGGGATAGGGCGTGCCGTAGGTGAAACAATGGCTGTGATGATGATATGTGGTAATTCACCAGTTATCCCAGAGCCTTTCTGGGATGTTTTTTCACCAATTAGAACATTGACTTCAACGCTTGGGATTGAAATAGGCGAGGTTCCTTTTGGAAGCGGACATTATCATGCACTTTTCGGAGTTGCAATTCTTCTTTTAACAATCACATTAATTATTAACGTAAGCGCTGTGTACATACTTGGAAAAATCAAAGAAAAACAAATGGCACTTGGAAAGCAAAAAAAGAAAACATTATTATCCCAAGATACTGCAAATAAAATAAAAAAATACATTAAACATACTTTGATAGGATTTGCCTTAATAATTTTATATGTTATCGGAGGATTATTTTTAGCAGGAATAATAGTTATATCAATAATTATTCTGTCTTTTGTTTTTAAAAGATTTTCTCAAAAAAACATTCAAAAGATTTCTTTTTCAATCATTACTCTTTCTATTATAATTGTTATATGCATACTTGGTATTCTACTAGGTTATATAATATTAAATGGGATGGGATCATTGAGTTGGGAGTTTTTAACAACCCCTCATAGAAATCTTGGGCGTGAAGGCGGCATATTTACTGCTTTATTGGGGACTCTTTATCTAGCTGCAGGGGCAATAGCAATAGCATTACCGGTTGGTGTTGGTGCTGCTATTTATCTAGTTGAATATACAAAAGAAGGAAAAATCACTAAAATAATTCGTACAGCTGCTGATTTATTAAACGGTACGCCTTCTATTGTTTTTGGTCTTTTTGGTTTTGCATTTTTAGTTTTGTTTCTTGGGTGGGGGAAAGTATTATTTGCAGGTCAGCTAACCTTAGCATTCATGATCATTCCAACTATATTACGAACATCTGAAGAGGCTTTAAAAAGCGTTCCTCAATCCCTTAGAGAAGGAAGTCTTGCGGTAGGTGCGACACGCTGGCAGACCATACGAAGAGTTGTTCTACCTCCTGCATCACCTGGTATTATAACAGGCGCTATCCTTGGCATAGGGCGAGCAGCGGGAGAAACCGCTCCAATTATGTTTATAGCAGTTACTTTCTCAGCTTTTGAAACTTCATCTATATGGCAACCAGTTAATGCACTTTCATATCATATACTTGTTTTAGCAACAGAAATTCCGGGACAAGCAGCAAAAACTGCAGCAGGCGGTGCGGCACTTGTATTGCTCCTGCTTGTTATAGGCTTATACACAGTTGCTATTTTGATTAGAAACTATTATAGTAAAAAAATGAGATGGTGAAACATAACATGAAAAATAAAGAATATATCCTAAGGACTAAAGATCTGAATTTATGGTATGCAGATAACCATGCACTGTCTGATGTTACTTTAAATATGAAACCAAATAAAGTCACCGCACTTATTGGTCCATCTGGTTGTGGAAAAAGCACACTTATACGTTGCTTTAATCGTATGAATGATGTAATCCCTGAATGTAAAATCAAAGGTCAAGTGTATTATCATGATAAAGATATTTACAGACAAGGGGTAGACGCAGTTGAAATACGTAAAAAGATAGGGATGGTCTTTCAGAAACCCAATCCATTTCCAAAATCAATTTATGAAAATATTGCGTATGGACCACGGGTGCAAGGTATGAATAATAAGAAGAAACTTGATGAGATAGTTGAAAAAAGCCTTAAGGATGCAGCTCTTTGGGAAGAAGTAAAGAATCGGCTTAATGATAGTGCAATGGGATTATCTGGTGGTCAGCAACAGCGTTTATGTATAGCTCGTTCTCTTGCAATAAACCCTGAAATTATTCTTATGGATGAACCGTGCAGTGCACTTGATCCTATTGCTACTGCAAAAATTGAGGATTTAATAGGTGAGCTTAAAAAAGATTATACTGTAATTATTGTTACACATAATATGCAGCAGGCTGCAAGAGTATCTGATTATACTGCATATATGTATCTTGGTAAAATGATTGAGTTTGGTGAAACCAAACAGATATTTGAAAAACCTAAAAAAGAATTAACTGAAAATTATATAACCGGTAGATTTGGATAAAAAAGGTGAAAAATATGGTTGAAAAATTTCATGATGAGTTAAAAGAACTAGAAAAAGAAGTTTTAAAAATGGGCAATCTTGCAAAGGATATGCTGAAAAAATCAATTGAGTCATTAAAAGAACTTGACAACGAAAAAGCAGAATGGGTCATATCACAAAAAGCAAAACTTGCTGATATGGATGACAAAATTGAAGAAAAAACACTCAGGCTTATTACGCTTTATCAGCCGATGGCAATTGATATGCGCAGGATTGCATGTATCCTTAAAATGATTACTTATCTAAATAGAATTGGAAGATACGGTAAAGATATAGCAAAATTTGAAAAAGAATTTGAAAAAAATGGTCATGTTAAAAAACTTATTAGTCTGCCTCATATGGGAAACATTGTAGAGGGAATGATTGATGATGCCTTGTATGTTTTTGAAAAGGGAGATGCATCAAAATTCAATGATTTTATAGAGCGTGAGGAAACTGTTGATGAGCTTCGTTATTCTATTTTTAGGGAATGCTTAAGCTACATGATGGAAGACCCAAAAGTCATTACCCGCTGTACTTATTATATTATGATTGCAAGATACCTTGAACGTTGCGCTGATCATGCTTGTAAGATGGCTGAAAAGATATTTTATATGGAAACGGGTGAACGTGTGGAAATTGATTGTAGAGAAGAGACTAGTAAATCGTGCTTTACGGGTGTAAAAAATCATGGAAAATAAGAAAAAACTGTTTTTTTCTTTAAAATAATGACTTTGTTTGTTGAATTGTATAAATAATTGTTTATCTGATGATTGTTGGTGGGGATATCGTTATTGTTCTTATTGCTTCATTTCTTTTAAGAAAATATTTTTTTTACTTATTCAGAGTAACTCTATGATTAGATATCGAAAGTATTAATAAGAATTTAATATTTCGTATCTATAATATTGGGGAGAAAAAAATTTATGAATCCAACTAGAGGTGTAGCTGTAAGAGGTGGTTTTTCTGGTGCAGTTTTTCTTGCATGGCTGATATTTATTATTGCATGGCTTGCTTTTTTTTCAGATATTGTATATCCATGGGAAAGAAATATTTCGATTATACTTTTGAGTTTACTTTTGATGATTCTTTTAATTGGTGGAACGTGGTCTGTATGGGTTATAAAAAAGATTCCAAAAGAAGGACGCGATATTGCTAAAATGATGGGTTTTAGATGGCGTATTTGGACATCTATGTTTCTTCCGATTCTTGCTTTAGTATTTTTAATATTTTATTTCTGGTTTTTTGGAGAAAAATTTAATGTATGGCAACATATAGCAGTGATTTTAATTACAATTATTCTTATGGCAGGAATACTTGGTGGTATATGGGGCCATTGGAGTATGAAAAAGAAAAATAGTTTTGATGATTTTGAAAAGTTTGGTGAAGATATAGAAAAATCTTTTGAAAAAGAGTTTGAAGATGATTTATAAAGGGTTGTGAGATAAAATGCCATCTGATGAAGAATTAAAAAAAATTGCAAGAAAAACTGCTGAAAACAAAGTAGATTTTTATACACATTTAGTAATATACATTGCTGTTAACTTGTTTTTGATTGCTATATGGTATGCAACATCAGGGATTGGTAGTTTTCCTTGGTTTGTTTTTCCACTTTTTGGATGGGGTATTGGTATAGGTGCTCATTTTGTTGAGGCTTTTAGAGGCAAAGCTTATATGGAAAGATTGGCGGAAAAGGAATACCAAAAACTAAAGAAAAAATAAAACTACAAAATATTTATCAAAAATTATATAAATATCTTCATTATATATTATATTGATATCTCCTGGGAGAAGTCATATATGAATAAAAAATTATTCATAATATCTATATCTTTATTGTTTATATTACCAACAATTGCTTTTTCATCTGCAACAAAATTAAAAGAGATATCATCTATTGGTGATATCAAAAAAATTGAAGATGTTATTTTTGAGATTGAAACTGACAAAGAAGAATATAAAATAAGTGAAAAAGTAAAAATTTATTTTAATCTAACAAATACTCTTAATGAAACTATAACTTTAAACTGTCCTACTTCTAAAACACATGATTTTATTGTTTATAAAGACTTAACTTTTTTTGGTGAAGTTAATTGTTATCAATGGTCTGAAAATAAAACGTTTCTTACAATGATTACACCTATTGAGTTGGATCCTTATGAAACAAAGAGTTATACTCTTAGTTGGAATCAAAAAGGTACAATATTTTTCTTTTTGCATCCTTCAAACTTTAGATCGTTTTTCCGGATACAAGCAAAAGTTGGTGATTATAAAATAAAAGGTTGGATTCCTGCAATAGGAGATCAAGAGTATATTGATTATACCAATATTTCAATTATTTTATAAAAAACTATATTATTATTTTTAAAACCTATGTGGAAAGCATTATATACAAAATTAAGTCAAGTACTGCACGTTGTAAATGATATCTAGCTGCAGTTTGATCACCGCTTATAACATGATATAGAGCCCATAAAAAATGAATCAGAGCCATATTTAACCAGAAATTGTTAGAATAAAGGTTATTGCTTTTTTCTAATAGATGCTTAAATTTAATAATATAATTAAGAGTGTTATCATCAATTTCCTCAATTTGTTCAAGATTTTTTACGATTTTATTTTTGATATCAACTTGGGCTTTGCTTTTTGAGATAGCTTTACATAAATCATCTTTAATCTTCTGAGTAGTATTTTCACCTGTTGATTGTGTAACTGGTGAAATCATCAACAAAATAACTACAAAAAAAGTTACAAATGTTATTTTTTTATTCATTTTATTTTTCCTTAATATTGATAATATATAAAATCTGTTTATAAACTTCACTTAAAAAAATATAAAAAGTATGATTATATTATAATTATGATAGTTAAGGGGGAATTATTTATTTCTAAAAAACAAAAAATTTTTGGAATATGGATTTTTACAGCTTTATCTATAATCTTTGCACTTTATTATTACTATCCCTTATATTCTGGTACATATGAATACATGTATCTTTTAACATCTTTTACTATAGTAGGAATTATAACTTATATAGATATTATATTAACAATTTTTCTTATTTTTTCAGCAACCTATGGATTTTACTATAAAAAAAACTGGTCTAGACTCATTGTAATAATTGTATTGCTCTTTTCTTCTTTTTGGGCAATTATATCTATGTTTATATGGAGATGGCAGATAATTGAACATTAT
The DNA here is from genome assembly GCA_964481275.1 of uncultured Thermoplasmatales archaeon. GTDB lineage: Archaea > Thermoplasmatota > E2 > DHVEG-1 > DHVEG-1 > CAYZTD01. The sequence goes on along the minus strand of CAYZTD010000005.1, from coordinate 101,870 downwards.
TTCTATTTTATCTTTTATATTATATTTTTAATGTATTTTAATCTTTCATGGGTGAAAGATTATTTCAAATCAAATTATAAAAAAGAAGATAATAATTCTAACAAATCAAATAAATTTATATTCAATGGATATATTTTGTATAAAAACGAAGTTGAAACAAAAAAAGGAAACAAGCGTATCTTTTATTTTTTTAGTAAAGATCCATCTAATAAGGGTATTTCTTGTAAAAAACCAGAAGGTTATATTATTAAACTAAATAAATTATCAGGTGTTCCTTATCTAAAAAAAGAAGAATAAAAAATATTTTTTATTAATTACAACATTTCTTCTTTTATGTTTTCATTCCACCAACTGTTTTTTATGTTTTCATTCCACCATGATTTAATTGGAACAAATGCTTCTGTATCCCAGTATTCATTTTTCATCTCAAGTATATGATTCCAAACTTCATCCCAGTTATTTCCTTCGATCCAAGTCATGTAGTCCCAGTTACCAGGAATACTTGCACCACTCGTGGTCCAATCCCAATTCTTTATTTTATCAGGTGCTTCATCAAGTTTATTTTCTCTTAATACTACCCATGCACCAGCTGGTTTTTCCCACCACCATTTGTTATCTTTCCAACCAGTATACACCATATGAGAGCTAGTCTGATTTACTTCATCCCAATTTTTAATTGTTGATACACAGTCATGTAATACGTCTTGATTTTCTACATCAAGCCAGACTATTACATCCCATTCTCCGTTTACTATCCATGTTCCTATAATATTTCCCCAGTTATGAAATCTTTCCCATACTTCATTTGCTTTTCCGTTAGAAGTTTTTATAAAAACATAAGCTGATCTATTTTTCCAATCCATATTTTTGTCTCCTCATCTTAGATTTAACAATATAGTAAATAAGGGGATATAACTTATACTTTTTGTTTATAAAAAATAAAAGAAATAACAAAGTTATTTTTATTAGATGCCTCTATAAATATTATAGTAACAGATGGTAACCATAACTTATATAAAATCAAACTTATTTTGTTTAGTTGAGTAGGGAGGCAAGAGCCTCGGAATTTACTCATTGAAATAGAAACAGTTTATCACTTCGGTGGTTTTTTCGATTTAGCAAAAATAGATTCTGAAAAGTAGATGGGTATAACACGAGGAACTTTCTCTTTTCCCACTTAAAAAACTTATTTTATAATTTTTTTAAGTTCCATAATTAAATCAAAATTAAGGTATGTAAAAGATAATTTTAATACATCTCCATCTTTAATGTATTTATAATTATATCTTGGAACAATATTGAAAGTCATTTCATTTTCAAAATCAGAATAATCGATATAAATTTTTAATAGATTATTAGTAATCTCCCAATCTAATATATATTCACTAAAATTAGTTTTTTCAGAATATAATGATTTTGTATTGTATTTGAATTCTGTTTCAATTTTTAAAGTATTATTTTCATAAAAAGTCCAAACTTGATTGAAGTTATCATCTCTAGAAGTTTGCATGTCAATAAGTTCCCAAGAACCATAGATTGAATTATTGTTTGAATCTTCAAATATAGTTGTAAAAACACCTGCTTGACCCGCAAAAACAAGACAAATTGCAATGAAAATAACACCTGATGCTAAAGGTAAAAAACTATATAATTTTGAAATATCTTTTTTAATTGGATTAATAGATTTGAGGCTACGTTTAACCTCTTTTATAGTTTTTTTATAGTTCCATCTCTCACTTTGAAACAAATATTTTTCCTCCACGCACTTAAATTTTAATGTTAATTATAAGTGTTTAACATGTAATCTATATAGAAAAAACAAACTCTTATTATTCTATATATCAAATTAATCTAAATAACCTAATGCTCTAAGTCTATCTTTAACTTTTTCTTCGTCTTCTTTAGAGAGTTCTTCATCAGTTTCTTCTTCTATATCTGAAATAACTTCGTTTAGAACATATTCAACATAGGAATCAACTGTTTCAAAACCGGTACCTTTTATTCTTTTTTTGATTTTCTCTGAAATTTCTTTTGAAATTTTAATAGTTACTTTTTTGCTATCCATATAGATTACCTAACTATTTTGAATTAATTAGACCTTAATATATTTTTTTTAAAATTGATTTTTATATTTTATGTTATTTTAGATTGACAAAGAAAACACAAAATATATATACTAGTAATTATATAATATATTAAAAATAAAAATGATGTGATGATATGAAAGCAAAAAAATTGATAATTATAATTGGAATGGCATATATCTTTTTAATGAGCAGTCTTTCTGCTAATTCATATGAAATAAATAAAAGTGAAATTAAAAATCAAAAATTAGAACCCAATATGAAATCTTTATTTTCATGTAATTTAATAGATAATGAGTTTTCAGAATCAATAGGTAGATCTACAAGGTTATATTCTGGAATAGATTATGATCGTGAAAATGCAATAGCTGCTGCGTCTTTGGCTGTTCATTATTATGGACTTGAGTATATTAATTGGGGAAACAAAAATGGTTATTGGTTATACAAATTTAGATTGAATACTTTTTTTAAAGTAAATGAAGAAATAATAACAAAGGCATTTTGGTTAAAAAATATGAAAATTATAGCCTCTCCAATGGAGGGTATTGTAGATCCTGGTGCTCCAGCAAAAGGAGGTATGAATGTAACAGATGATAACTGGGCTGATGGTTCAAATGTCTGGAGGGATGCAGCAGTATTTGTTTGTTCAAAAGCCATATCTAAAATTCATCCGTATTTGGCAGTTGGAGTTGGCGCTGCTAATTTAGCAAGTAGTTTAATTGAGGATACTTCTCACAATAGTAACGATAATAATTATATATGGTATGGTTTAAATTCACCAACAGAGGCTTCGGGTTTTCTTGATTTTGGTTTTTTTGTAAAAGCCAACAAACCTTGGAAAATAGAACTTGATTTAGAAGTTAATCTACGTAGTTGTTGTCCTCAAGCAGATTGGAAAATGAAATTAGATGGTTGGAGTTCTTGGTGTGATGGAGATGGAAAAATAATAATGGAACACACGGCGCCACCATCACCAAAAGGACTAAAACTAGGAAATCCTCAATGGGGTCCATTTTATGTAAATTCTATACCCTTTTCAGTATTACCTAAAGAACCTAATCAAGGCATAACACTTTTGTTATCTGGATCTAGCAGTTCTGCCTCTATAACTTTAGATGAACCAAATGATCCTTGGTATGGTTTTTATGATGAAAGAGCTTATTTTCCAGGTACTAGAATAGGAGTATATAGTTTAACAGTTAAAACAAGTTCTGATACTTATACTTCAGATTCTTTTATATTGATAGATCTTATGTGAAAAATACAAGATAACAGTAATATAAAAATTTAAAAATATACTTTTTCCTTTAGTCTTTTTTATCATAAAGTTTTATATCAAAGTATTTGTTTTTGTTTTTTTGATACCTGCAGGGGTAGCCAAGCTTGGCCAACGGCGATAGACTCAAGATCTATTCCTGAAGAGGTCCAAGGGTTCAAATCCCTTCCCCTGCATCTTTTTATCTCAACAGGAGAAAAACTACAATTTTTATATGGTGTTTTCTTTTTGGTCTAAAAAAGAGATTTAAACCCTAATTTTAAAAATTTTTATTAGAATTTAAGAAATTTCATGACAGTTGAAATATCATTTTCCGAAATAACTATTATTGTATCAGTCCAACAACTCATTTGTTCAATGATATTTATTCCTTGTTCTCTAAATTTTGAGTAAATAAAAGCATTAACACCAGGTGTGGTTTCTAATTCTTTTGGACTTTTAATAGTAATCATCGCCAGGTTAATTGTTTTTCTTATAATAGATTTCTCAAATATTGACTCCAAATATTCAAGATACTTTTCTGATGTAATTATTGTAAATACTTTCGTTCCTTCTATTGCATAAAAAGTGTCTGCTTTTTTTTGAATATTTTTTTCCATTTCTAAAATTTTATCAAGATATCTTGTTTTATCAATTATACAAACTATTATTTTATTTTTAATTTCAAGTTCGCTTTTCTTAAGTATACTTAATATATTGTCTTCTAATATTTTTTCATTTTTAATTTTTAATTCGAATCTTCTACATGCTATTAAGATGGCTTCCATGCTTGTCTTTTTCTCAATATCAAGTTCTTTGGATATTTTTCTTGAAAGCTTAGAGTAATTTATTATTCCTCCTCTAAGACAATCTTTTATGCTTGGATGTTCTGATAGATATTTCTCTGTTAGTTCTGATGTTGTTGGCATATTACTGATATTAGTTTTCATAGTTATTAAATGTTTCTTTTTGAACTAAATTGTTTAATTTTGAACTTTTGTTCTAAATAGAACAATATAATTTAATCATGTTTTACTCCGGTCGCCACTAATAAAAATCTGAATAACAACTTACAAATGAGAAAAATGAAATCAAAATTAATACTTGCATACAGTGGTGGACTTGACACATCTGTAATGCTTAAATGGCTTATTAATAAGGGATATGAAGTAATAGCATATGTTGCAGATGTTGGCCAAAAGGAAGACTTTAAAAGAATAAAAGAAAAAGCACTAAAAACAGGTGCATCAAAAGTATATGTAGAAGATTTAAAAAAAGAATTAGTTGAAAACTATATTTTCCAGATGCTAAAAGCAAACGCTATTTATGAAGGACAATATCTTCTTGGTACGGCTATTGCCAGACCAATAATTGCAAAAAAACAAGTTGAAATTGCAAAAAAAGAAAAAACAAACATACTAGCCCATGGTTGCACTGGAAAGGGCAATGACCAAGTAAGATTTGAACTTACTTGGATGAAGTTTCTTCCAAATGTAAAAATTATAAGCCCATGGAAAGAAGATGACTGGCTTGATAGATTCAAAGGACGAATTGATCTTATTAACTATGCAAAAAAACATAATATTCCAATTGATGTAACCTTGAAAAAACCATATAGTACTGATGAAAACCTGTTACATATGAGCTATGAATCGGGAATACTAGAGGATGCTGCTTGTAAACCTAACAAAGATATGTTTAAACTTACAAAATCACCAAAAGATGCGCCTGATAAAGAAATAGAGATAATTATTGAATTTAATAAAGGAATACCAATAAAAGTAACTAATATTACAAATAAAAAAGAAGTTACAGGTTCTCTAAAATTGTTTTCCTATCTAAATAAGTTAGCAGGCGAAAATGGAATAGGGCGAATAGATATTGTTGAAAACAGACATGTTGGAATAAAATCACGAGGAGTCTATGAAACACCAGCTGGAACAATACTTTTTAAAGCACATCATGACCTTGAAAGTATCACACTTGACAAAGACGTAATTCATTTAAAAGAATTAATGTCACCAATTATTGCAAAACTTATCTACAATGGTTTCTGGTTTTCACCAGAAATGGAAATACTGATGGCTGCAATAAACAAAAGCCAAAAAAATGTAACAGGAAAAGTATTTCTCACACTTTACAAAGGAAACCTAATTGTTAAAGGACGTGAGTCAAAGTTTTCACTATACAACGAATCATTAGCTAGCATGGATATTATTGGCGGATATGATCAAAAAGATGCCGCAGGATTTATCAAAATAATTGGTTTAAAATTCAAAATTAAAGGTGGAAAAAAATGAAACTCTGGGAAAAAAAATACCAACTGAACAAGCAAATAGAAGCCTACACTGTTGATAACGATTACATAATTGATCAAAAACTAGTAAAATATGATTGCCAAGCATCAATTGCTCATGTAAAAATGCTAGAAAAAATAGGAATTCTATCAACTGAAGAATGTGATAAGTTAATAATGGCACTCTATGAGATAATCAAGCTTGACAATAATGGTGCATTTATAATAGAACAAGAAGATGAAGATTGCCATACAGCAATTGAAAATTTTCTAATAAAAAAACTTGGAGATACAGGAAAAAAGGTTCATACAGCAAGGTCAAGAAACGACCAAGTATTAATTGCTTTAAGACTATTCTATAAGGATGAAATTGACCAAATTATTTTGTTAATAGATAAATTAATACAAATAATGACCGGATTTAAAAACAAAAAGGGCAATGTAAAAATACCAGGTTATACCCACATGCAAAAAGCAATGCCTTCATCAATTGATATGTGGACCGATGCATTCATTGAATCAATGATTGACAACAAAAAAATGCTATTAGATATCAAAAATTTTATTGATCAATCACCACTTGGAGCGGGTGCAGGATATGGTCTGCCAATAAAGGTTGATAAACAATTTACTGCAGAACTTTTGGATTTTAAAAAGGTACAAAAAAATCCGATATATACACAAAATAGTCGTGGAAAATTCGAATCAAGTATAATTCATGGTTTATCAATGGTAATGTTTGATTTGAACAAGATTGCAACTGATTTAATAATGTTTAGCATGTCCGAGTTTGGTTTCTTCAAACTCCCTGATGAAATCTGCATTGGTAGCTCTATTATGCCTCAGAAAAAAAACCCTGATGTTTTAGAGTTATTACGAGCAAAATATCATAATATTATTAGCTATGAATTTCAAATAAAATCAATTATATCAAATCTTACATCAGGATATAACCGTGATTTTCAATTGACAAAAAATCCAACAATAAATAGTTTTCAGATAACAGTCGACTCACTTGAAATTTTAAGTTTAGTATTTGAAAAACTAATGGTTAATGAAAAAAACTGTGAAAAAGCTATGACAGATGAAATTTATGCAACAGAAAAAGCATATGAACTAATAAAAAAAGGAGTACCTTTTAGAGATGCTTACAAAAAAATTTCAAAAGAATACTAAGGATCTATTTCCTATAAGATAAATTATGTGAGTTGAACTTGAAGTCAAACTCACTTCCCCTGCATTTATTATTTCTTTCTATTAATACAAATAGTTTTTTTAAGGTTTTTATACATTCAAACAGATATTTACTTTAATACGTAGAAATAGCTATTAATATATAATAAATGTTTGAGATGAAAAAATGACAGAACCAGAAAAAGAAATTGAAATTGAAATAAAATGGAAATAATAAAAACTACAAATATTGATATACTAAAATCATAAAAATAAGCATAATTAATAACACAATCCACAAAATTATTGCTTTCCAAACCATGTTTTTAGCCTTTTTCTTTTCCCACCAACTCTTAGGATTAATTCCCTGAACAAAGAATGTTAAGACACCTGCTAAATTAATACAAACAAGATTAACTAGAAAAAGAAGACCTGCTCCAATTGAACAATAAAAATATTGTGAACCTATAAGAAGACCACTTATAACAAGAGGCGGTAAAAGAGCTACAGCAGTCATAACACCAACAAGTGCTTCAGAAACACCCCGGGTTACAGACAGAGAGCCAGCAACACCACTTGAGAAGGCTAAGATTACAAACATTAGATTTATCTCAGTTCTAGAAAATATCTCAGGGCTACTCGGATCAACTTCAAATAATAATCCAAAAATAAGGCCGATGATAAAAGCGATAAAAAAACCTAGTACACTAATAATTGCAGCTTTTCTGATGAGTTTTGAATCGGCAAGGGTAATTCCAAGAGAAAGGGCCATACTAGGATGAAGCATAGGTGCTATCACCATAGAACCTATTACTACAGCTACATTATTGTAAAGTATACCAATTGCAGCAACAATAGAAGCAAGAATAATCAATGCAAAATAAGTCTTTGAAAAAGAAGATACATCACTACTAACATCATCATATATTTCTTCTATACTTATTCGTTCTTTACTATTTTCATCTTTTTTCTTTCCCTTTTTTTCTTCAATTTCGGGACGAGGAATAATTGCTTCAGCAGGAATAATAATTACTCTAAATTTATTTGAATCAGAAAAGTTTTTTTCTAAAATTTCAAGTATATCATCTGTTTTATCCGCTGATATCAATATTCTACTAAGTAATTCTTTATTAGATTTCTTCTCCTGTTTTAGATCAATAATGTCTATATCTTTTAGTAGTTTTTTTATATCCTTTTTTTTATCATCAGGATGATATACTTCTATTAATCTCAGAGTCATTATACAATGGTGTATGTAAGATTCTCTTAATCTAAATTGTGGAAATTATAGAATATTTACACTGATTTAATTAAGTAATATTAACAACTATAAAATCATGATTAAAGACCAAAAAGATAATACAATTTCAACAGATAAGAAAATTCTAAAATAAAACAAACAGGTAAACTTTTTAATCGTCTGTTAATTTTTTGCAGATGAAACAAATTAATTGCTGAAAGGAACTCCTTATAGAATTTGCTTACATTAGATCTGATAACAGAAAATATTTTTTCATTCTCTTCAATTTTAAATTATTTCATACAACATTAAAAACGTAAAATCAGAGATGAAATAATAACAAGAATAAGAATAACTGGGATTACATATTTAGTTGCAGTCAATACGATAAATTGCCAATGTTCTGAGTCACTAATTTCCTTTGATAATAATTTTTTGTCCATAAACCATGTGAAAACAAGAGCGATAAATAAAGCAGAAATCGGTAAACCCATGGTGCCCAAACTTTCATCCATTACATCAAGAATCTTCATTCCTAAAACATTCAAATTTAAAGAAGTATAGCTCAATGCAGCAGGCAATCCTACTAAAAAAAGAATAAAAGTGAGGATGATGCTTGTTTTTTTCCTAGATATCTTTTTTCTATCCATAATTACAGAAACATTTAGCTCAAATATTCCGATAGCTGAAGTTAGAGCAGCAGAGAATAGTAATAAAAAGAAAAGAGTTGCTAACAACTGTCCGTACGGCAACAGACCAAATGCATATGGAAGTGTAGAAAATGCAAGTTCAGCTCCTAATGTTGGTTCTAAATTAAAGCTAAATACTATAGGAAAAATAATAATACCAGCAAGCATCGCAACCATAAGATCAGAAAAAGTAATTATTAATGAAGACTTGGGTATATTGGTTTTTTTATCAAGGTAACTTCCATAGGTAATTAGAGTTCCAAATCCCACCGATAATGAAAAGAACGCTTGGCCAAACGCAGCTATCCAGAGAATTGGATCTGAAAGCACTGAGAAATCAGGGCTTAGAAAGAAATCCAATCCCTCACCAAACCCTGAAAGGGTAGTAGAAAACAATGCCAATATGATAAGTATGATAAAAGAAAACGGTACTAGAAATATAACTACTCGCTCAATTCCTTTTTTTATTCCAAAAGAAACAACAATACCAGTTAGTAAAACAGATATACCAAAATAGATCAGAGGATAATACGACGAGGTGAAATCAGAAAACGTAATATTGAGACCTCCGATTGAAGAAACAACATACCCAAGCGTCCAGCCGGTTATAACCAAATAATAGCTTAAAAGTGAAAATACCAAGATAAAAATAAGCCATCCAATATATCTAAACTTTTTTTTAATCTTACTAAACGCAGAAACAACATTGGTTTGAAAATGTCTGCCAATTGTAAGCTCAAGAATCATCAATGGAATCCCAAAGATAATTACTGCAAGAAAATAAGGTATAAGATATGCTCCCCCACCGTTTTGTCCTACCACTGAAGAAAATCTCCAGATATTTCCGATACCAACCGCAGATCCGACTGCTGCTAAAATAAAACCAAGTTTACTGTTCCAATGTTCTCGACTTTCCCCCATACTTATCTACCTTAAGTTTTTATTATATAAAATTTGTATCTAAATACAGTTTAAAAAATATTTGATATATAGGTGTTATGACAAAATTCCAAGATTATTTACTATAATACAAAAGGTCTTTTAGAGATTTGTTTTTTGTCGCATATTTTTATAAAGAAAATCGACTTTGTCTGTGATTTGTATAATAAGCATATACGATTAAACTCAGTTTTGATGTTAAAAGTTTAGAGTTTAATTTGCCTTCTAGCTTTTAAGACTAAATAGTTAAGAATACTTTGGAATTTTAAAAATATGAGAAAAAATAATTCACCGGTGAAACTGGGTAAATCCCATCCTGTGCATTAGTTGTTTTCTCAAAAATAGTAAAATTAGAATTTTTTTAAACAAACAATATTTTACTTTCGATTCTGAAATGAAAATAATATTTCTTTGTCTCTAAGTTGAATGAATTGTATCTGCTAGAAGTATAATGGCATCAAATGATTGTAGTGTTAAAGAACCAGTTACTGGTTCACCATTGTTGACATCTGGTGCTTGGGTTCCTAAAATCCGTTTGATTCCAGTTCGCATATGTTCTCCGGCAAGTTCTTCAGCACTAAATGTGTATTCTTTGTTGATAGGGTTAACTAGGGCAAATCCGTTTTCAAAATCCCGACGCCAAGGTCCAGCACCACCTTCGTAAATCTTGATGTTATCAATGACGATTTTACCTCCTCCATTTTGAAGACTAAATTTCAATTGATATTCATCATCATATGGGATGGTAATATGAAAGTGTTCATGGTTTGAATCTCCCTCAAAAATACCATGAAGCCTGGAGCTGGCAAGTAGATCTTTATTAGTTCCGATGCTTATTCTAACACAGTCATCAAGTGTATCAAGAATCTCCCAATCAAACTCTATCACGTAAGTTTTTTTAGATTCAAAAGGAATCTCACCGTATTTTGTATTCGCCGTTATTCCTTCTGGATTATAACTGGTATGATCTGGATTATCAATCACTAATTTATTATTCTCAACAGATACTTCAGAATCTCCTTGCATACTGGATGGCAATGAAGTTGAATCGAAATCTTCCTCCCAAATTAATGTGGAAGTTGATTTCAATTCTACTGCATCTGCAAGAGGCATGCCTAAATAACCCTTGTATTGAGTGTCCTCAGTGGCAACACCCTCTTCATTAACTGTGTATTCATCAAACCAATAAGGCACACTACCCATATCATAAAGGTCATACTCATAAAAACCATCATTTAAAAGGGCAGTTCCTAAGGAAAAACGATGTTTTTCAATGTCCTCAGCAGTAGGCTCAAGATAATTTTTACTAGCTGCACCATAACCAACAGTTCCCCCACCACCAGCTTCTAATATATTCAAATGAGGTTCTAATGTTAATTCCTGTGCTGCAAAGTAATCATTTAGAAAGCGCCGCCAGGCAAGTTCATTCGGTTGAGATTGATTAAGATTCCAGGGATTAATAAACAATTCAAAATTGATGCCATTCACATAAGGGGCAACAGTATAGTCCAGATTCCAGCCATTATTCACAATTATCATTTCATTGTTTCCAACTTCATCCTTTAGTCTTTGTAAGAAGTTAAGCATGATTGGTCGTGTTAATTCACTCACTTGAGCAATGGTCTCATCACGCTCACCATTAAGATTAACATCATAATCAAAAAGAGAAGGATTCATATGATTTGGAACATAATGACTGGTTTCAGCAAACACATTATCGATATAAAGTCCATCCCAATATCCTGAAGCCATCACAGTATTTATCATGTGATCAGTGATTGCCTCATCATATGTTTGTCCATTAACTACCGGACAAGAATCATATATGTTTGTGTTGAATAAACCAGGCCATAAATAAGCCCCTACGTTAGAACCATTTGTGTACTTCATTATCCATTCATCAGGGAAATCGTTATAAAATTCATAGTCGGGATCTATCGTGTCATAAGGTGAATCCAAAAGATAACTTGTAATAATATAATTTGTATAGGGCATAACGATTATATTGGGGTTTTTTTGCTGTAATCTTTTTACAAAACTGGTATCTTGAGATTGAATATTAACATGAGGGCCTGCAACAATGTCAAAAAATGCTAATCTTTCTTCTACGTCCTCTGCCGTGAAAACATACCTGTCAGACCAGTTAGGAACAGAATAACTACTATCTGCCCAAGATGTAGAAGCCCCTCCGATATTATTTCCTAAGCGAGGGAACGGTAATTCAGACAGGGTGGAAAACTTACTTGATGCACTCGTGGTAGGAATAGTATCCAAACGATACATTCTGAGATTATCAATAATGATTGAAGCATCCTCCTTTGCCTGAATTTTAAGATAATAAGCATCGGAATTACTAGTTGTTAGTGCCCCGCTAGAAAACTTGCCTTCTTCATTAGCATTGGTTAATATCGGCAAGCAATGTATAGAGTCTTCATTATTGTCTGAACCTTTAGGATAAAGGTAATTTGCAATAATATCATCATCATTACTACCCCGGTTAAGAATATGATAGTCAAACTCAAACATATAATATGTATCTGGCAAGAGTGGTAATTCCTCAGGATTTGTGTCAAGGGAGTGCCAATTGCTAATTTTAACTGATTTTTCTCCATCAATAGCGTTATCAGTGAGTTCTGCGTAATTACTGAAATCAAGACCTAATTCAGGATTAGAAGATTCAAAATCATTAAAGAATATTTCAGTATATTCCATTTTCCAACCATGAGGTGTACCTTCCGGAATTGATGGCGTTTCTGGAATTTGGGGCACGTCTAGAAAAGTTGAAGATTGTTGATTTGAAGTCTTTTCTGAAGATTCTTCTACACATCCGCTAAGAAAGCATATGCTAATCAGTAAAATAGCAATTAATAACATAACAATTTTTTTCATAATCCTCTCCTTGATTTCTAAACTTAAAAGGTAGTAGACGCTTATAAATTTGTTCCTTATATTATAGATAAAAGAAGTGAGTATTTTTAAATATTTTCATAAAATTTTTGTTTGAAATGAGAACATTCATTTTTTCACTGGTGAAACTAGATTCGAATCCTTCCCCTGCATATATTTTTTAAAGAAAAATTTATATAATATAAGAAATATAAATATAGAAAAGAAATGATGTGATAACAAATGAAAAGAAAAATGATATGCATTTCGATAATAAGTTTATTTTTACTAATTATTTCATCAATATCAACAAGTGCCTATAATTCTGGTGTTGACACTGACTCAAATAATGATGTTATTGTTGTCTTCTCCGATCAAATAAAAAAATTGAATGGTGATAATGGCGAAAGCATATGGGTGAGCTCAAATTCCGGACATTCAATTTTAGTAAATAACAACGATGATAATTTTGTTGCTTCAGGTTCTTCTGATAAAAAATTTATATTTAACAAATTTAATGGCAACAATGGTCAAAAAATTCTAGGAAACACGTTTCAAAAAGAATATAACTATTCTACTCAAAATAGCATGGCACTTGATTCATCAGATGATATAATAATAACGGGTACAGTATGTGATAATCTATTTTATGCTCCTCATTTTAGATGGACAATAAAAGTCGATGGAGAAACAGGAGAGATGCTGAATGAAATTTTTGAACCTAATGGAATTGGTGTCGATGCAACTGTTTTTGTTGATTCTCAAGATAATATCATAATTTTCAGAGAAAATGGTAATTTTAAAAAATATGATAATGACCTAGAAAACGAGTTATCAAGCGGAGAAATAGATTTAGAAAATCATATCCGGCTTGTAACTATCGATTCAAAAGATAATTTTGTTGTTGCTACATATGATAATTTTTATGAGCCTGAAAAGAAGATATATATCATGAAATTTGACAGTGAAGGAAATAGATTGTGGGATGAACCTGCTTTATACTACTCTGAGTATCAATCAGATTATTCACGGGATATGACAACAGATAATCAAGATAATGTAATAATTGTTGGAGAATCTCTAAAAAATAGTTATTTTCAACAATCATTCATACTAAAATATGATGGAAATGATGGAAGCAATATATGGGTAAAAGAAGGAATAACACCACGTTGTAACTATATTTCTACGGATTCTTCAAATAGTATCATTGTCTCAGGGGAAAAAACAAAGAAATATAGTAAAGATGGTCAACTATTATGGACATCTGGAAAACCCTCTAATCTTCCACCTAAAACCCCAAACGCCCCACAAGGTCCGACATCTGGTAAAATAGGGGGAGAATATTCATATAAAACCTCAACAACTGATTCTGATGGAGATCAGATCTATTATATGTTTGACTGGGGGGATGGAAACGAAAGTGATTGGCTGGGGCCATTTGACTCAGGTGCTATTGTAGAAGAATCACATATATGGGATAAAAACGGAACATATGATGTAAAAGTAAAGGCAAAGGACAGTAACGATCAAGAAAGTGCTTTCAGTAACAAACTTGAAGTCACTATATCAGAGCATGTCGACCCAGAAACAAACCTAAGTTTATCAATTTACAAAGGGATTTTTAATATGGGTATTTGTATCTCAAGCGTAAATGCAAAAATTGAAAACACTGGTGAAACAGATGCTACAGATGTTTCATGGTCTATCTCTGTAAATGGTGGATTATTAGGCAAATTAAATAGTACAACTAAAGGAAATATAAGGATGATCAAATCAGGTAATAGTAGATTGATTACCTCTTGGTCTCCAGAATCAAGGATTATGCATAAGTTTGGACGCATAAACATAAAATTAAAAGTAACAGTAGATGGTAATACTTTTACTAAAGATGCAACTGGCTTAATTTTAGGAAGAATCATTAAAATTTCTTAATTATTTTGGCAATTTCTACTATTTTTATAATAAAATATATATAATATTAATCTTACAAATATAACATGTAGACTAGTATGGGGAAATATATAGCTATATTAACAATAGGTTTAATGATATCAACGTGTTTTACAACACTTTCTATATCAGTTGAAACAATTTATAATCCTTCCAATGATATAAACAATTCATATCATATAAAACTTGAAACTTTAGATGCACCAAGTGTAGCAACTAAATTAAGATACGAAGGATTTGATGTTTTAAAGGAAACAATTACTGAAAATTCTTTTGAATTGATAGTAAATTATATATGGTTAAAAAAATTGGAAGAAAAAGGATATAATATAACTATTCTAGAAACAAGTCGTCCATTCCGAGAAATTCAGGGAGATCGACTAGAGGATAAGCTTGATGTTCCCTCTGGTTATCCTGATCTATCTGACGTAATTCAAATAATGGAGGATACAGCTTCTAATCATCCTTCTATTTGTAAAGTATTTGATCTTACAAATACATATGGTATTTCACCAACCTTTGAAGATCGTCATATATATGCAATGAAAATTTCTGATAACGTAAATCAAGATGAAGATGAGCCAACATTTTTAATGGTTAGTTGCCATCACTGTAGAGAAATAGTAACAACAGTAATAGCATTACATGCCATCGAACAATTCAGTTCAAAATATGGATCAGATCCAGAGATTACTGAATTAGTAAATAAATATGAAATATGGATAGCTCCAGTATGGAACCCAGATGGATATGAATATGTATTTAATGTAAACAATATGTGGCGTAAAAACCGACGTGAAGGTTATGGAGTTGATTTAAATCGAAATTATCCATTTGGATGGAATGGAGGATGCTCAGGGTCTTCAAATAAAAACTCTGAAACGTACAAGGGGCCAAGTCCCGCATCAGAACCAGAAACACAAACAATGATGGCTTTTAGTAAAGATCAACATTTCACAAAAGTTCTTGATTATCATTCTTATGGACGTGAAGTACTCTATAGCTATCATCCATCATGTCATTCACACCCTTTTCATTCATTTTTTAGATCAGAAGCTGAAAAAATATCAACAGCTGCAGGATACCAAGGTAGTATAAGATCACCAAGTGCTGAAGGTGAAAATTATGAATGGCAAATATGGAATAATGGAACATATGCCAACTTAATGGAAACTCATACCTCATTTCAACCAAGTTATTCAAGTGCCGAATCTGAAGCTGAAAAAGTTTGGCCAGCTACACTGCGGATGCTAAACCGGCCAATTTCAATAAGTGGTAATGTAAAAGACTATGTCACAAAAGAACCAATTGAAACAAATATCAATCTTGTGGGAATAGAATTTACAAATGATGAAATATTCAAAAGTGAGAAAAAATTTGGACGTTACCACTTATTCTTACCTCCCAGTGAATATGATATTGAATTTTCTGCTGATGGCTATATAAGCCAGAGACATAAAATAACAGTTACACTTGAAAGTGCTGAAGTCCTTGATATTTTTTTAAAAAGGCCGAATAATCCACCAGGAAAACCTGTTATAACAGGTCCATTAACTGGATATACAGGAATAAATATTGATTTTTCTGTTTTATCAGAAGATCCAAATGATGATAATGTTTCATATTTTGTTGATTGGGGTGATGGAAATATTGCTGATTGGACTGATTTTTATAGTTCTGGAGATCAAATAAAAATAAACTATTCATGGGATATTGAGGGACAATATGCTGTTAGAGTTAAAGCAAAAGATATCTATGAAAATGAAAGCATTTGGTCTGAAACAATAAATATTGAAATTGAAAGAAGAAATATCCCTCCAGATACACCTGAAAAGCCGGAGGGGCCAACATCTGGGATACAAAAAGTAAGTTACGAATTCAACTTTACTACAACTGATCCTGATGATGATAACGTATCTTATTTTATAGATTGGGGGGATGACACAACAAGTAGTTGGTTAGGACCATTTAACTCTGGAGATATCTGTAAAGCATCTCATATTTTTAAAAATCATGGCACTTATGGTATCAAAGTTAAAGCAAAAGATATCTATGGAAATGAAAGCCTTTGGTCTAAAGTATTACCAGTTGAAATATTTGAGCAAAATAATCCACCTGAGATACCAGATATGCCAATTGGTCTAACAAAGGGAAAAAAAGAAATTGAATATAATTATAAATTTAAAGCAATAGATCCAGATGATGACAAAATATTTTATTTTATAGATTGGGGTGATGGATCAGATAGTAGATGGCTTGGACCATATGATTCTGGAAAAAAAATAACAAAATCACATAGTTGGAGTTCTGAAGATCTATACAAAATTAGAGTAAAAGTAAAGGACATCAAAAATAGGGAAAGTAGTTGGAGTGAAAATCTCAGTGTCAATATAACTGATTTTGATCCTCCAGGACCAGTAATACGACTCAATTTATCAATTGATAAAGGAATTTTTAATATGAGGCTCTTTTTAGGGCGAATAAATGCAATTATAGAAAACATAGGTCAATCTGTTTCAGATGTTAATTGGTCTATTTTTGTTACTGGTGGGATATTAGATGGAGTCAATATAACAAAAAAAGGAAGGATTGATACACTTAAATCAGGTAAAAGTGAAGTGATTTCGTCCTGGTCATTAGAATCAAAGATTGTAAGAAAATTTGGATCCATTGATATAAAATTAGAAGCAACAGCAAATGGTAAAACTTTTAGTGAAAATACAACTGGTTTTGTTTTAGGAAGAATCGTATTAATTTTTTAAAATAGAAACTAAAAATAATCCTATAAATTACATTAATAAAAAAACACTAAGTTTTATAACTATTAATTGTATATCATTTTATATATGGGAACGAGGAGGGACTCATATGCCAGAAACTGAAATTAAAGAAGATGTGAGATGCGCAACAGGTATAGAAGAACTTGATTCAATGCTAGGAGGTGGAATTCCTACTGGAAATACCGTTTTGGTAACGGGTAGTAGTGGATCAGGTAAGACTACGCTATGTATGCAATACTTGATAAATGGTGCTAGAAACGGTGATAGAGGAGTATTTTTTACTATTACAGAACCATTGTTCAAATTAACAAAAAATATGGAAGGTTTTTCCTTCTATGACAAAAAACTTATTGAAGCAGGTATGGTAAATCTAATTGATCTTAGAATTATAAGTGAAAGACTTGGTCTTGATACAGAAAAATATACTGTAGAAGATGCAAGTGCTTTACTTGATATTTTAAGAGATATAGCGGATGAATTAGATGTTAAAAGATTAGTAATTGACTCAATAACTGCTTTATGTTACAGGCTTCAAACACCAGAGATGATAAGAGATTTTATATTTAAACTAGGTTCTTCTCTTGCAGCCATGAGATGTACAACACTATTAACATCAGAAATTCCACCGACCCAGAATGGAAAACTAATCTATTCAAAATATAACATAGAGGAATTTATATCAGATGGAATCATGTTTCTTGGTGATATTGAAAGAAAAGGAGATCTGATAAGAACTTTTCAACTAGTAAAAATGAGAGGAGCGGCACATAGCCGAGTTAAAACCGCTATGAGCATCTCGTCTAGAAACGGAGTAGAGTTATCACCATTATTAAAATCTTCAAGAGAGTGAATAGTTAATGCCAAATGTTTTAATAGATGGTCTCAAAGAAAGAATATATAATGCAATAAGAATTAATCAATCAGTTGGAATACTAATTCCTGGGAGTAATTATTCTGATTTAGTCCAATCTATTTTTGAAGTAGTAAAAAACAATCAAAGTGATGCATGGGTATATGTATCTGTTACTAAACCCTATGATATACTAACTAAGAAATATGAATTTCTAAAAACAGCCAGAAATATTAGGTTTATAGATTGTGTATCTAGGGTATCTGGACTTACAAATAATGCAGAAAATTGTATTTTTCTAGAAAGTCCCTCTATGCTTGAAAAACTTAGTTTGGAAATTACAAATGTTTTCAAAGAAGTTGATCCTGAAACAAAAAAATATCTAGTGATAGATTCAATAAGTAACCTTATCGTTTATAACGACCCGGGGATAGTAAGAGAATTTTTTTATCATATCATAAACCGAACCAGGGCAAGAGATATACACACAATATCACTTGCGGTTGAAGAAGAGGGGATGGATAGTCAAATCAACAGACTTATCTATCTAAATGATAAAATTTTGAAAGTTAGGGACTCATTCATATAAATTGGAGGAAGTATACATCACAGATTTAAGAGTGGAAAGTCCTACAAATAATCAATTTATTAGTACAGGGATAGAAAAACTTGATAATTTACTTGAGGGTGGAACACCCTCTGGGTATACCGTTCTTATTTTAGGCTCTCCTGGTAGTAGTATCGAGATACTAAGTAAACAACTAGCTACCACAGAAAGTGTACTTTACATAACAACAGAAGAAACAGAGGGGGAAATTATAGAAGCTATGAATCGTTTCAAATGGAGAAATGAACAAATAAAGATAATTGATATTGCGTCACTATATTCAGAGCAAATATTATCTGGAGAGCAAAAAAGGGTAAATGTTTACCAGCAAAGATCAAAAATTAAACTGAAGGAATTGATTCAAGCAGGGTCTTCAGGTATGCCATCTCTTGGAAAAAATAATATGGATTTTTTAGCAATACTATCTGATAGTTTAGCAAATAATACTACTCATGTCAAAATAATAATAAATTCTCTAGATTTCTTTTTAAATCAATATTCCTCAGAAGATGTACTACAAACCATAAAGGCAGCAAAAATATCAAATACAAAAAATAAAGGAGTTTTGTATACAATCATGACTAAAGGTATCCATGGAGATGTCTTTGAGAAGAAAATGGAAGGTTTAGCTGATTGTGTACTCGAACTTGAAGTAATGCAAAAGGGATCTACTTTTGAAAGATTTCTTGCTGTGAAAAAAATGAAAAATTATGCAAAAAAGATAGGTATAGCAAGATATGGAATTGATAATGAGGGTTTTGTTTTAGAGATGATAGAAAGAATAATGTGATCATTCCTGTTTTTTTGTGTTTTTATATATCTGATATAGTATACAATTTTTTTCTCCAGGACATATTATTTCATTAGGTGTGAGATTACAACCTGATTTATCCCTGTGTCTTATTTTAGATTTAAAGTTACATTCTTTTATCATTTTTATCAACAGTTTTAGCTTGTATGAATATCTATTAATTAATATTATGTTTTTTTAATCTTAATATATAAGAATTACCTTTACACCTGAAACTTTTTTAATTTTAGTAATTAGAGAACTAGGTATTGCATTTTCAGTGATGATAAAAAGTCTAGGTTCGTCATAAATTTCAAAATCATCAACAATTGCCTGTCTTATACTTATCTTTTCATTTGCAATAATTTTTGAAACATCTGCAAGTATGCCATATTTTTTTGGATCTGTTGGGATTATTTCTATTACTCCCCAGCCCATATCTGGTGCAGCATCTTTTAAGTGACATGTTGGTTTAAGTTTTGAAAAAATCTCCTTTAAGCTTTTATTTTCTAATATGGTTTCTACAGTTTTTGATATGGCTCTTCTATCTGTATCAAGTGCTCTTGCTATCTTTGAATCGGAAAGTTCTATGTCTCCACAGTATATTTTATTGTCTTTAACTTTTAATCCGTACTCTATCATTTTTAAAGCAATTTTTTTCCTCTTTGGATATTTACTAAAATATTTTGAGATATTTTTCCACATAATATTATATAGAATCAAAATTCTATATAAATATTGTGCATTTTATTAGTGAAAATTACTATAATGTATATTTTTATACATTAATGTACAAAAATGGAAAGATTTAAATATTAAAGAATACATATAATACTACATGAATAAAATAAAAGTAACACTAGATGAAAACGAAATACCAAAAAAATGGTATAATATACAAGCTGATCTAAAAACACCACTAGATTCACCTTTAAATCCAAAGACAAAAGAACCAGTGACACCAAAAGATCTAAGCACAATTTTTCCAATGGAACTAATAAAACAAGAAGTAAGTAAAGAAAGATACATAAAAATTCCAAAAGAAATACTTGAAATATATAAAATATGGAGACCAAGCCCTTTATATAGAGCAAGAGGGCTTGAAAAAGCACTAAAAACACCAGCAAAAATATTTTACAAATGGGAAGGAGTAAGCCCTCCTGGAAGCCACAAACCAAACACAGCAATCGCACAAGCATACTACAACAAAAAAGAAGGAATAACAAGAATAGCAACAGAAACAGGAGCAGGACAATGGGGATCAGCCCTAGCATTTGCAACTCAAATTTTTGATTTAAAATGTAGAGTATATATGGTAAAATGTAGCTATGACCAAAAACCATATAGAAAAATACTAATGGAGACATGGGGCGCAGATGTGCATCCAAGCCCATCAAATCTAACAAAAACAGGGAAAAAAATTCTTAAAAAAGATCCAAATACTTCAGGAAGCCTTGGAATTGCAATAAGTGAAGCAGTAGAAGATGCAGCAACTCATGAAGATACAAACTATGCATTAGGATCAGTCTTAAATCATGTAGTACTACATCAAACAATAATAGGATTAGAAATCAAAAAACAATTCAAAAAAATAGATTTATATCCAGACTATGTTATAGGATGTGTAGGAGGCGGTAGTAATTTTGCAGGAACAGCATTTCCTTTTGTAAAAGATAAAATTGAAGGTAAAAAACCAGATACAAAAATAATATCCGTAGAACCCTTAGCATGTCCTACATTAACAAAAGGTGAATACAGATATGACTATGGAGACAGCGCAGGTTTAACACCTTTATTAAAAATGTATACTCTAGGTCATGATTTTATACCAAAAGCAATTCATGCAGGAGGATTAAGATATCATGGAGATTCACCACTTCTATCTAAACTTACAAAAGAAGGATACATGGAAGCTTTGGCATATTATCAAAATGAGGTATTCAACGCCGCGGAACTTTTTGCAAAAACAGAAGGATTTGTTGTCGCACCAGAATCTGCTCATGCAGTAAAAGCAGCAATAGATTTTGCAAAGATATGCAAAAAAAATAATGAAGCAAAAACAATAGTATTTGCAAACAGCGGTCACGGACACTTTGATTTATCTGCATATGAAGCGTATCACAATGATAAACTGGAGGACTACAAGCACTAAATTTTTATATTTAAATCCTTTAAAACCATAGTTCTTAATAATGAGTTTTATATATCGGTGTTGGATTGTATAAGATAGTGGGAGTTTAAAAATGACTAAAATTGATATCTACAAACTTAAATATGGAACTGATAAACTAAAAAAAGGCTTTGCAAAGATGCAAAAAGGTGGAGTTGTAATGGATGTTACAAACTCACAACAAGCAAAGATTGCAGAAGATGCAGGAGCTGTTGCAGTAATGGCACTTGAGAGGGTTCCAGCTGATATACGAGCTGAAGGAGGTGTTGCAAGAATGGCAGATCCATCAATAATAGAGGAAATTATTGATTCAGTAAATATTCCTGTTATGGCAAAAGCAAGAATCGGACATTTTGTAGAAGCACAAGCCTTAGAAACACTTGGTGTAGATATGGTAGATGAATCAGAAGTTTTAACTCCAGCAGATCCTTATTTTCATATAGACAAAAAAAAGTTTACAATACCCTTTGTTTGTGGCTGTAGAAATCTAGGTGAAGCAGTAAGAAGAATATGGGAAGGAGCTGCAATGGTTAGAACAAAAGGGGAGGCTGGAACAGGGAACATTATAGAAGCGGTAAGACACCAGAGAATGGTTACAGGTACTATTAAAAAATTAAAAGTTTTAAATGATAATGAACTACAAAAACTATCAAATGAGTATATACAAAGCTACTGTAAAGCAACAGAAACATTAACTGGAAGAAAAGTTGATGAAGATACACATATATTTGAAAATCATACTTATAAAACAGTAAAAGAAGGAATATATAACGTTTTAAAAGAAACAAAAAAGATGCAGAGACTTCCTGTTGTAAATTTTGCTGCAGGAGGCGTTGCAACACCTGCTGATGCGGCAATTATGATGCAACTTGGAAGCGATGGTGTTTTTGTAGGATCTGGTATTTTCAAATCAAAAATTCCTGAAAAAAGAGCAAAAGCAATAGTAAAGGCAGTTGCAAATTATGATAAACCAGAAATCATAGCCGAAGTAAGTAAAAATCTTGGTGATGCAATGGTTGGAATTAATATTGATACTATTCCAAAAGAGGAACTTCTCCAGGAGAGAGGATGGTAAAACAAGTAGACATAGGTGTAATAGGAATACAAGGGGCGATCTCAGAACATATTTTTTCTATGAAAAAAGCTTTAAAAGAAGAGAATATCAAAGGAAGTGTAACACCTGTTAAAAATAAAAAACAATTAGAGAAAATAAAAGGTTTGATAATACCTGGTGGGGAAAGCACAACTATTTCAGGATTGATTTATAACTTTGATTTATACAACGATATTAAAAAAAGAGCAAATAACAATGATTTGGCAGTTATGGGAACTTGTGCAGGATGTGTTATTTTAGCTGAAAAACTTGTTGATTGTAAAGAAAATATTAAACCTTTGGAATTAATGAACATGTCTGTTCATAGAAATTTTTTCGGCAGTCAGAAAAAATCTTTTGAAAAAAAAGTAGACATTAAAGGATTTAACAGACCTTTTAATGCTGTTTTTATTAGAGCTCCTATTATCAAAGAGGTAAGGGGTAGATGTAAAGTTCTTTCGAAAATAAATGGAGAAATAGTAATGGCTAAACAAGATAAATTTTTAGCTCTATCTTTTCATCCTGAGCTTACAGATGATTTAAGAATTCACAAGTATTTTTTAGATTTAATTTGTTCTTGATTTATTATTGTAGGAATAGGATTATTGTTCTAAAAAGTATATATATAGCTAGTTTACATATAATATAAACGAAAAAAGACGTCGAAATGGATGTCGAAATGGATGTGATAAATATGAAACAAAATTTCTCGACATCTATTTATTTTTTGTAATTTAAGCTTATATTATATTTATTTATCATAATTTTGCTTTAATTTTGTACGGGATTTTACTATTTTATGATATTTATATGCCATTTTCTATATATTTATCAAAATATTTATATATAATAACTGATATAATAATATAGCATATAAAAATAAATAGTAGAAATGATGTGATAAAGTGAAAAGAAGAATATTACTATTGGCCATAATATGTTTATTATTTTTTAGTAGTCTTACAACGTCATTGATAGCATATGAATTCAGATCAATAAGTTTTGATGATAATATTCATAACTCAGAAGCCAAAGACAAATCATTAGCGATCGATAAAATTATAGCAAATAAACATGTAAAATATATCGAACATGTTGTAGATGATGTTTACATACAAGGGGACTATATATTGATACATGAGAATGCAAAAGGAGAAGTAACTAAATGTGAAAAAATCTGGACTGAAATTGATGTTGGACAATTTGATTTTTCTGAAATTGAAGTAGATAATTACTTCTGGAAGAAAAAAGTAATATTTCCAGATCGAGAAGATCACGTTTCTTTTTATAACTTTAATTATCACCAAGAATATCCTTTAAGTTGTTGGGAAGTACGACATAAAGATGGAACAACGATCTTATATGATTCAGATGAAAATATAATAGGTAAAGGAGTACCTGCTCCATCAGAAAGCTTTCTAATGACAGGTCCTTGCTATAATGAAAGAGAAGATAAATTTAAAGATGAATGGATGTATCTTAAAAATAATGCTAAAGAATGGTATCAAAAATGGTCTAGTCCTAAAAAAATTCTTTATAATCCAAATCCTAAAAATGAAATCTCACCAAATGTTAGAGATCATAATGTAGAACTATTTTACGAAGTTGCTCATGGGGGAGATGATTGGTTTAGTGCTAACATCGAAAAGATTTATACTGCTACAGATGTAAAAAATGATATGTCAGATAGATCCCCAATGAAATTTGCTTTTATTGGTAGCTGTGGAGGAATGGATAACACAAACAAAGGGACTTTTTCTTATGAATTTAGGAAAGGAAAAATGTATGATGGCGTTACAGTAGGATACAGTGGCATGGCTCAATGTGATGGATGGAAATATGCAAAGCATTGGCAGGATGAAATGTTTAAAAATATGGATAAAGGATTTACAATTAGATATTCATTTGATTTAGCATGTCAATCTTATCCTAGTATTTCTGAATCTGTTGTATTCTGTGGTGATGAACAGATGACAATGGTAGTTAAATCTGATAATAAAAAACCAAATTCTCTAGATTTATCAACCACAGAATCTGGTAAGACACATACTGAATATTCTTTTGATTTAGTTGCAAATGACCCAGATGAAGATCAACTGTATTATAAAATTAATTGGGGGGATGGAGTAAAAGATTTGATGGGTCCATATGATTCTGGTGAAGAAATAACAGTCATTCACAGCTGGAAAAGAATAGGCAGATATACTATAAAAGTTAAAGCAATTGACGTATATGGCAAAGATAAAGAATCAGAGTTTTCCATATCTATAACAAGATCTAGCTCAGTTCCTCAAACACTTGCTAAACAATATTTTCCTAAAATAGCTATATTAAAAATTATATTTGAAAATATTGAGGAAATAATTTCTAAGTAGGTTAAATGAATGTAAATCTATGCCTTCATAATTGCCATCAAAAATATACCCAAAGCAATTGCAGCACCGACTATCGCGCCTAATATTGCAACTATACCTTGAAGAATTGTATCTTTGAAATTTAATAATCCTTCAGGCATGCCCATAAACGAGGATAACCAACCGGCACCATACATAAATATCATAAAGACAAGTAGACCAATTACAATTAATATTGCACCTACTGCTCTGCTGCGCCCTGATCCAAAATATGCTGTAAAAATACCGGCGATAATACTTGCGATGGCAAATACTAGCGTCAACATGCTTAAAAATTGAGCTATCATTTTTCTTTTCCTCCCTTAAAATTTTGTTCCAGTTAATGTTTTAGTATCAATTACTCCATCTATAGATCTAATTTTATCAACAACAATCTTTCCAAGTTTTTCGAAATCATCGGCTTTTATTTTTGCTATAAGATCATATTCTCCAAATAATGGATGTAGTTCTACTACTTGGGGTACTTTTGATAATTTATTGTAAACATCATGTTCTTGAGCTGGAGCTGCACTTATTAATACAAAGCCTATAGCCATTTTTCCACCTAAGTTCCCTTATATTGTTTTGTAATATAAACTTTGTCAATTTTATAGGTTTATAATGTTTTACTATTCTCCATATAATATTGTTGTTTCTCTGAATATTTAGTTTATAGTATATTAATCTTTTTTATTTTTTTTCGATTTAAGTATACAATCCTTCTGAATTTTAAAAAAATATATTTAATTTTTTTTATGTTTGTATTATCAAAAATGGTAATAAACGTTACCTATATTGTTAGGTTTTAATTTTGGTATAGGTTTCTTATGTTGTTGATATGAATAAAAAATTATATTCTCTAATACTTCTAGCTGTTATCACAATAGGAATTACAAGCGGTTGTCTGGAACAAGAAACCGATCAAAGTATAACAGAAGAGATTACAGCGACAGTAAAAATAGATTTTGGAAATGAAACAGTATATACATATGAAATAAAAACAATTAACAACACAGTATATGGTTTTTTACTAGAATCGGCAAGAAAGGGAGAATTTTCAGTGAATACAACATATTATGGAACATTTGATAGTATATTTATTGATTCTATAGCAAATATAGAAAATGGTCAAGATAACAAATTTTGGGTATACTACATTAATGGAGTATCAGGATCTGTTGGAGCAGATAAACAAAATGTTGAAAATAATGACTTAATTGAATGGAAATTTGAAACATTTACATAAATATTAAAAAAACTTTAATAAATACAAAATAGATTAAATATATGGAGAAGAACTATGATTGAAAAAATAAAAGAAGAAAAAAATAAAATAATTTTAGCAATAATGTTAATCTTTACTGGATCTATATTAAGATTAGCTCTACAAAACATAACACTAGATGTTTTTTTTGTAATAGCTGTTATATCAATTATAAGTGGATTGATACTTGGTGGGTATTATACATTTATAGTTCCAATATCAATATTGATGATAACAGATTTACTAATAGGAAATAACTATATTCTACTTTTTACATGGTCAGGTTTTGTAATACTTGCATTGTTTGGCTATCTTGTTAAATCAAAATATAATCTATCAATAAGAAAAATACCAATTACAATAGGAGCCGGAATAGCTGGAATACTCGTATATGATATATGGACTAATTTTGGATGTTTCTTAGGTTGGTATCCAAAAACAACCACAGGTTTAGCTGCATGTTATACAGCAGCAATCCCTTTTACAGTATGGCATCTAGTTTCAACAACAATTGCTCTAACACTAGTATTGATACCTGTTACACTTCTAAGTAAAAACTATGAGATAGCACCCAAATCTATGAGAAAACCAGTTGCAATTGCTGTACCAGCAATATTAATAACACTTGCAATACTAAGTTTAATAGTTTAAAAAAATATTTTTTTTTATTTTTTTCTTTTGCAAAACACTTTAAATAATAATATAATTCTCAGATTGAGTTATGTATCCTTTAGAAAATGCAAAAAAACAAATCAGAACAATTCTTAAAAAAATACTACTAGATTTAGAATGCAAATCAGAAATAAAAATAGAAACACCAAAAGATAAACAAATAGGTGATTTTGCATTTCCCTGTTTTCAGCTATCACCAAAACTTAAAAAATCTCCAAAAGAAATTGCAGAATACATACAATCAAAAATTAAAGATGATAACTGGATAAAAAAAACTGAAACAAAAAACGGTTATGTAAACTTTTTTTTAGATGAAAAAAGAATCAATAAAGAAACCTTAAAAACCATTAACGAGAAAAAAGAAAAATACGGATATCATAAATCTAAAAATCAAAAACTTATAGTAGAACATACCTCTGCAAACCCAAACGGTCCTTTACATGTAGGAAGAGCAAGAAATCCTATAATCGGAGATACAATCGTTAGAATATCAAAAGCAGCAGGATACAGTGTTGAATCACAGTTTTATCTAGATGACATGGGAAAACAAGTAGCTATTTTATTTTGGGGTATAAACAATTTAAAACCAGAGGATGTAGCAAAAATTGATAGAAAAAAACCTGATCACAAAGCAGTTGTTTTTTATCAAAAAGCAAATGAAATTTTAGAAGAAAACATAAAAATTAAAGATGAAATTCAAGATATAATAAAAAAAAGTGAGGAAGGAAATCAAAAAACTATTACAAAAATGCAAGAAGCATATTCTCCAGTTCTAGAAGGTATAAATCAAAGTCTTAAAAAAATAAACATAGAAATAGATAATTATATACCTGAATCAAAATTTGTTAAAGACAAATCTGTAAATCAAGTAGTACAAAAATTAAAAAAATCAAAATGTGCAGGAATTGAAGATGGCGCACATTATATTGATATGAAAAATTTCGGAATTCAAGGTAGAAACACCAAATTCTTTTTTCTAAGAAAGGATGGAACAACTCTTTATGCTACAAGAGATATAGCATATCATTTATGGAAGGCAAAACAAGCTGATTCTTTGGTAAACATACTTGGTGAAGATCATAAATTAGAATCAAAACAAGTAGAAACAGCTCTAAATATCATAAAATCAAAAGTTATACCCAAAGTAATTTTTTATTCTTTTGTATCTCTTCCCGGTGGGAAGATGTCTACCAGAAAAGCAAGAGTGGTCTATCTGGATGATCTTATTGACGAATGTATAAAAAGAGCTTATCATGAAGTTAAAAAGAGACGAGGAAAAGAGTTGTCAAAAGAAAAAATGAGAGAAATTTCAGAAGATGTTGGAATAGGTGCTCTTAGATATAATATAATAAAAGTACAACCTGAAAAATCAATAGTCTTCAAATGGGAAGAAGCATTAAATTTTGAAGGAAATTCAGCTCCTTTCATACAATATGCACATGCAAGAGCAACAAGCATCTTATCAAAAAATAAAGATAAATTAGAAAATATTAATTCGGATGTGTTAGTACATGAATCTGAAATAGAATTAATTAAAAAAATTGCTGAATTCCCTGAGAGAATTAGGCAATCAAATGATGAATATAAGCCACATTTGATAGCAAACTATCTATTTGAGCTTGCATCACAATTCAATCAATTTTATCGTGACTGTCCTGTATTATATGAAGAAAAAAAAGAAGTTAGAAAAGCAAGATTGTTACTTGTAAAAGCAACCAAAATTGTAATCAAAAACGGTTTAAATCTTTTGGGAATAATTGCTCCTGATGAGATGTAATTGTTAAGAGATAAACTTTTTATCATCTATTATAAACTAACAGTTATCCGTTTTTATTTTTTTGACATTATAACAGCATATCTTTAAATAATATTAATTTTAGAATATAACATGAGGAAAATGGAGGTATAAAAAAATGCATATTTTTTTAAGCATATGGCCTATGGGTGAAGGCGGATATGGATTAGTTAAGTAAAAAAATAAACTAATTTTATCTTTTTATTAAATTAATCTTTTTAAATTTTTCATTTTGTT
This sequence comes from uncultured Thermoplasmatales archaeon, assembly GCA_964481275.1. Lineage (GTDB taxonomy): Archaea > Thermoplasmatota > E2 > DHVEG-1 > DHVEG-1 > CAYZTD01. Next base: position 72,704 of record CAYZTD010000005.1, on the reverse strand, counting down.
ATTTTGTCAAATTTGCAATTTTTAGGAGATATATATATCACATGATAAATTTTTTATCAAAATAACACTAAATCTAGTATTAGTTTCTTATGACGTCTGTTTCATCTGGTAAATCTAAAAAATATTTCTGGATGAAATATACTACAAAAAACAAAAAAATACTTACATAAAACACATAAAATCCATATTCAAAATTAAAATATTTGGTATAACCAAGTTCATTTATATCTACAAAATCGTAAGCAAAATATCGTAGTACTATAAACACAAAAGAAAAAATTAAACCAATTATTCCTAAAAATAGAAAATCTTTAGTTTTTTTAATAGTACAGTACTTTATTCCCCTATAACAAAAAAATATACATAATAATAGAATCACGAAAGCAAATAATAACCAAGTAATTGAAGTGGCTGAATCTGTAAAAAAAATCTCTTTATCAACCGAAATTCCATCATAGAAATTTACATGTGAAAATGAATCAGATATACTTTTATCTCCTGTTTCAAAAATAAAAAAGTAGAACAAGTTATATCTATGATATTCAGAAGAATTATTTTGATCTCTATAATCATAGACACTATAATGAAAAAATAGAAAAGATGAATCCATTCTCCAATATAAATCAGGTTTTTGATAACCATTTTTTTCTAAAATATTTGAATAGTCAAGAGATACCACTGATAAACACATTGAAACTATGGTAAGAGATGTTGCAATAAAAGCAAATATTTTTAGAATATTTTTTTTATTTTTATCTTGCATCCCAAACACAAATAAAAAGAATAAATTATTTTGTTATATTATTTTGGATTTTTTGAATATTTAATTTTATAACTTGGATACTACTACTTTTTCCGCTTTTCCTTTCATTATAAACATATCATTCTTGAAAGGAATTTCTGTTGAACCTGTTTCTTCTCTTATTGTTATTTTCCCTTCAAAATTTGTAATAGTAATGGTATGTTCTCCAAAATATGAATCCTCATTGATATAAGTATATCCATCAAAATAAGGATTGTTTATTTCTTTTTGATAAGTACATGATATTTCTCTATCTTTCCCTTCTATTTCAATTCCATCATAATCTGTTATAAGCATCTTTTTTAATATCATAAAAGAGTGATCGCCATCTATTTTTACATTTAGAATAAAACGTGGGAAAAAATTAAAAATATAATTAAATCCTCCGCCACTATAAAAAGAAACATTATAATATGTTTTTTCAGTTGTGATTTCTTTTGTCACTAAAGGATTTCTATCAATAGAATTATTTATACTTTTAACTAATGGAATATATGATGTTCCAAAAAATATTGCTATTATTATAATCACAAATATTTTTCTTTTCATTTTCCAAACATCCTATTTATACATTTAATTTATAGTTACACCAAATGCTAAACCACTAATGCTTTCAATATAGGGTGGGATACATTCCATATCCATAGCTGAAAAAGAAAGAGTTCTTATGTGTAAATCTATCTTTTCATTAACTGAAAAAGGAATAGTACCATATAACGTATTTATACTGAATTCTTTTCCAACAACTGTTCCACTAACTGTTATATCTTTATTAAAAAAACCTATTAACCCTTGTGTGCCTTCAACTTTTATTGATCCGATAATAGAACCGTCAATATAGGCTATACTATATCTTTTTTTTACTGGTTCTGATATTGTATTATTTTCAGATTCTATTGTGTTTATACCTGATACTGATAAAGCTGTTATACTTGTAAGTAAAAACATACTTATTATCCATAGATATATTATTTTTTTGTTTTTCATTTATTTTCACATCCATATATCTTATAAATAATCAAATTTTTATATAAGATAAAGATATAAAGCTTTCGGTATAAAATTAATTAATGTTAATTTTTTGAAATCTTTAATTAATTATAAAATAGTGATATTTGTTACTCTTAAATTGTAAAAAATGCAATATAAACAAATAGATATTGATTCAGCCCTAAATAAAATTACAAAAAAAGATTCTTATTTTTGTGGTAACTATACAGTTGATCCATATAGAAACTGTGAATTTGGATGTATTTATTGTGACTCAGCAACTGAAAAAAAAGTAATTATAAAAAATAATATAATAGAAATCTTAGATAAAGAACTTAAAAAAATAAAAAAAGCAAATATAATAATTGGAAGTGTACATGATCCTTATCAAAAAATAGAAAAAACACAAAGAAAAACAAGAAATATTTTAAAACTAATAATAAAATACAATTTAGACTGTCATATACTCACAAAATCAGAACTTGTTTTAAGAGATATAGATTTGTTAAAAAAAATTAAAAAATGTATTGTAACAATTAGCATGTCAACACTTGATAAAAAAAAGAAAGATATATTTGAAAAAAATACATCCAGTCCAGAAACAAGATTAAAAACTATTAAAAAACTAAATAAAAACAAGATAATATCAGGTCTTGCATTAATTCCTATTTTACCATATATCACGGATCATGAAATTGAAGAAATAATAAAAAAAGCAAAAGAAAATAATTCCAAATATTTTTTATACAAATATCTAGAATTAAAAGGAGACCAAAGAGATATATTTTTTAAAGTAATAACACAAAATTATCCTAATTTGATTGATAAATATAAAAAACTTTACAAGGATTTTTTCCTTCCAAAAAAAACTTATGTTAAAAAAATAGATTTTAAAATTAAAAAACTACTTGAAAAATACAATATAAAAGAAAAAATATGTTAATCATCCTTTTAAAAAATCTTTCACTCTTTTATTGCCGTATCTTTTTTTTAGATATTCAACATACTTATTCTCATATTTTGATTTTAATATATATCCCATAGATCTTTTCCTCAATAGATAATATAGGTTATTTTTAAAATTGATATTATTTAAAATATATGTGTAAAAATAACAAAAAAGAAAAAATAAGATTAAATTTTTTATCTATTTCTTTTACCTGAAATTCCTAGATACAAAATAAGTATCAAGACAATTACTAGAATTATTATTATGAACATGTTTTCTTCTAAGAAACTTGTTGGTTTCTTTTCATGTGGATATCCTGTTGCGCCAAAAGGCATATGGCCACCAATGTCTAACTCTGAATCATATCTGATAGGTTTTGTATCTTCTTTATCCCAATTATTTTTATCACTGTATTCAGTACTTGGAACATAAACTCTCAGCGACGGATCTCCAAAATATACCACACTTTCTGCAGTATCCCACCACCACTGAGGGCCTCCATCGGGTGCACCGCCGAGATAAAGAATTCCTACATGGCTTATTCCACGAGCAAAAGCTTCTCCGATGGTATAACCAAGTGCAAGATCACGTGGGATGCTTTGTCTCCAAACAGTTGCATACCAGCTAGTAGCCCATGGATCTTGAACCTGAAATGATGTACCATGGCGAATCATCGTCAACTGAAAATTTGTATATGCCGTTTGACAGATATTTGTAATAAAACCAGCACTATGAAGATTTTCAAACTCTGAATCTAGATCGGTTGAATATTTTGGATGTATTGTTTTTCTTGTAAATGTAAGAGAACCAGTTACACCATCATACAGGTTTTCAACATTAAATGGAAAATCATAATTTCTTGGAAGAATTATCTTATTTAGAATTTCCCTTATAGGTTTTCTTGCAAGCGCATAGTCAAAACCAGTTGCAGGAAACAAAAATGAATTATGATTTGTAAAGGGTATTATACCTTTGATATCCATCGTCATTGTATCCGGTTCTTCGGTTGAACCAAGATACCAATCATAACCAAATCTTGGGTTTTCCTGTTTGGCAGGACCTGCAAGTAGATTAAAAAGAGTACCAGATGCTCCTTCCGGATCCCAGAAATCACTAAATCCTCCATCAGTATGAAAACCATGTGAGGCATGAATCCACATTATAGCACCTCTATTTAGATTTTCAGAAACCGCTTCAAATTGAGTTGAAAACACGGGTTCAAATCCTCCTCTTTCTAAATAGAATGGTACCATTTCTGTTTCAGACATATCTGGAAAATATGCACCTTTTTTACCAGTCCATTTCTCAATTGAACCCATATCAATTGGTTCATTTGTAACAGACTGTCCTGGTATTTTTCCATCTGCACATTCATAAACTGCGCCATAATATTTACTTGCTCTTTCATTAAATCTATATTTTTGAGTTACAAATGAACATAGAACAGGATGCTCAAATTCTTGTTCTCCACCAGAGTTTCTATCAATAACCAAGGTATTTCCATAAGGATATTTAAATAATCCAAGGAGTCCTTCTCTTCTACTTGTTGTACCCTGAATAAGGGTTCTTTTACCATCCATTGCAGGGTTTTCAAAAATTAATGCCGGATAAAACATATTGCGCGATATCCAATATGCTGTATCAACTGGACTTCCACAGAATCTTCCAGAGTTTGCAACACCTATAAAGATTCTATCCCAATATGCTCCTATGTCATATTGATCAGCAACTGTTATTATATTTTCATCACCTTCTTTATCGAAGCCATGTTTTCCAAGAAAATCGTATATGCGTTTACCGGTAAGAACCATTTCACCACTTGAAGGTGTACCATCATATCTTTTGTGTGAAAAATGTCTCCAAGCTTCATTGTGATAGGTTGTAGCTGATGAAAGTTCTGGATGCATTTCAACTAACAAAACAGGTGTTCCATGATGGGCTGCAATATATGCTGCAGGACCAATAAACAATGCAGCTTCAGTATCTCCACCTGGTTTTAATTCTCCCATATACCAATAGGTCCAAGGATCAATAGTTGAAAATACAACATCGTTACTACCAGATATTTTGCATATATCTTTGTAGATTTCATCAAGTACTTTGTAGTTTTCTTTAATATCTGCAATTGCCTTTATTTCTTTTAAAACATCTTCTTTTAATCCGGATCCAATATTAACTAGATAAATGTCATCAACACCAAGTTTATATAAAGCATTCTTTATTTTAATAGGTATTTCTGATTCTGATATATACAGAAGTGGTGCATTAAGACTGCTTGCTAAAATCGCTCCTTCTGTTGCAGATGCCAAAGAATTTCCCTGTTTTCTTGAAACATTTTGTTGCCATGAATATTCAAGTTCAAAATCCAATGGATAATTTATATCATTCATTGAAAATACAGAAATTTTATACTTCTCATCCTCTAAGCATTCGCCAAGTGAATATAGTTCGACTTTTTGTTCGCATTTATCTTCATCTTTTTCTTCTAAAGCTGTATAAATTGCTTCGCCACTAGGGCCAACAATTGTGAAACCAAGATTAACATTAGGATTATCCCAAGTTAATTTAAATTCTACATCTCTACATCCAAAAGGAGGTATTTCAGGTATATCTATATCAATACCTGGATACATCTCCACATCTACATGATAGGTTACTTCTGGTTTTATCATGCCAGATACAGATCCTTGAAGTTGTAGTAGATTACCGATAATATTTTTTCTAGGTGGTTCAGATCTTCCTTCAGTTGGCATATCAGTAATCCCAATTCTCCATTTACCTGGCGTGTATATATATGCTTCAGCAGGTTCATGACCTGCTGGTGAATAAACATTCCAAGCTGCAACAGCTGAAGCCTGTATCCAATCGCCGTCTTTTCTACAGTATATCTGCATATCTGGATCACCTGTGGGCATCATTACCTGCCCTCCAAGTAAAAATCCATCCCACCAACAGTCTGCTTTTAAATATTTATAACCTTCTCCAACATCAAAAGTATGATAGGTAGGATTCAAAGAATTTGTCTGTTTCAAATCAAACTTTTCTTCATCGTATATTTCACAGGAAGGTAGAGTTTCTTTTATCGTCTTTTTGACTTTTATTTCAGGATTATTAAACTCTTCCTCGATTACAGCAAGAACAGCTTCATTGTTATATGACCAATCCTGCAAAGCTATTTCTGCTGATATGTCATAAGGATTATCGCTTTTTATAATGTTATAATCTTTTGCATCCCATTGATTGACTTTTTCTTTTGGAATATTGATTAAAGTCATTTGGTCTAATTTGCCGTTGCAATAGCTCATCCAATCTTCCATGAAATAATCAAGACCTTGACGAGCATCAAGAGTTGTTTCTTTTTCTTCATTTATATCATATTTATCTTGATAAAATAAAAGTGGATTTGAATAAAGATTATTTTTTTCTTTAAAAACAGAAGAGGGAACACCAGCAAGATATGCATAATCATCTAGAAGTGTTTCTTCATCATAATTTACTAAAGTTACCTTTTCAATTGGTAAAACCGGCAGATATGAAGGTCCCTTATCAAAACCTTTTACATTATGTATGCTGCTACTAGATATAATTGGTGTCAAAAGAGAAATAGATAATAAACATACGACCGATAACAGTATAACTATTTTTTTATTCTTTCTATACATGTATTGCCTCCCAATATACAATTAGGCTCTGCTAATGTTAATTATATATAATATTACTTATATATAAGTATTAACTTCTTGTTATTTATATATTTTCTTTTTTATGGGTTTTTATTTAAATTAGATTAAATAAAAAATATAGTTATTTTTTTCTTTTCTTTTTTATTACAGCAATCAAAATAACAAGTATCACTATTAACAAAATCACTGTTATCAAAGTCATGAGTATAGATTGTGGTTCTCTTTTATTTGGGTATTCTGTTGCACCAAACGGCATATGGCCATCTATCTCTATGTCACTGTCATATTTTAACGGTTTTATTTCATCTTTTGTCCAATAATTTGCTGAGCTATATTCTGTATTTGGTACATATACGCGTAGATCAGGATCACCAAAGTATACTACGTTTTCCATAATGTCCCACCACCACTGAGGACCACCATCTTTTGCGCCACCTAAATACAAAATACCAACGTGACTTATTCCTTTTGTATAAGCTTCTCCTACCGTGTTACCAAGTATTATATCTCTTGGAATCGATTGTTTCCAGACTGTACCATACCATGATGTAGGCCACGGATCTTGAACCTGAAATACAGATCCATGTCGAACCATCATAGAATGTAAATATGTATTTGATGTTTGACATATATTTGTTATAAAACCTAGAGAATGAATGTTATCTAACTCTTTTTCTATCTCTGTTGCAACATAATTAGCGGTTTGAAACCTAGAAAAACCAGATGTTGCAGTTTGACCGTCATAGGTTGTATCTACATTGAATGGTTTTGTATCTCCGCTCCAGAAAAATATTTTATTTAAAAGTTCTCTTAGAGGACGTTTAGATACTACCCAATCTTGACCTAATGCAGGAATTGGAATTTTAATAGATGTAAATGGAAGTCTACCATCAACATCCATAGCCATAGTATCAGGTTCCTCGGTGGAACCAAGTATCCATTCGTAAGCCCAGGCTGGATTTTCATCTTTAAAAACATCTGCAAATGGTTTACCAATTGTTGCAATGATTCTTCTTAATCCACCTTTTTCTTTCATCTCTTGAAAACCTTTTTCTGGATTCCAAAATAATGTTCCACCACCATTGGGTTCAGTTCCATGAGATGAATGTGTCCAAAGAATAATTCCATTGTTTAAATTCTCTGCCACAGCAGAAAGCTCTGTGGAGAACACAAAATCATATCCTCCTTTCCTATAATAAAATGGTTCAACATCGATAGCACTCATATCTGGGAAATATGAACCTGTTTTACCAGTATATTTCTCAATTGAACCTTCGTCTATTGGACTATCCATCATAGGTGAAACACCAGGTGTAAGTCCATCTGCACAAGTATAAACAGCACCATAATATTTACTAGCTCTTTCGTTAAACCTGTGTCCAACACTTACAAATGAACCAAGCACAGGATAAGTAAATTTCTCAGGGCCTGATTCTCTATTTATCTTAAGCCTTTGTAATATGGGAGTTCTATGACTTAAACTACCGTTTATCAATTCAATACCATTTGGGTTAAGACCCGGGTTTTCAAAAATAAGAGCGGGATAAAACATACTACGTGATATCCATACACTAGTATCTACAGGTGTTCCACAGAACCTTCCAGGTATAGCAACCCCTGGAAAGATTCTATCCCAGGATGTTCCTATATCATATTGATCTGCAACTGTTATAATAGACTCTTTACCTGCTTTATCAAAATCATATTCTTCAATAAAATCCCAAATCCTATTTCCAGTGAGCACCATCTCAGCAACAGAAGGTGTGTTAAAGTATCTATCATCAGCATTTCTTCTCCAAAACTCATTATGCCAAACTACAGCTGAAGAAAGACGAGGGTGATTATCAATTAGAATAACAGGTGTTCCATGATGTGCTGCAATATATGCAGAAGGACCTACAAATAAACCAGCTTTTGTTTCATTACCTGGTTTTAATTCAGCTAAATACCATTCAGTCCACGGGTCAATTGTTGAAAAAACAATATCATTACTGTTTGAGATATCTCTTATTTTATTATATATATCTTCTAACTCAACATAATTTTTATTTATTTTTGCTATATTTGAAATCTCATTTTTAACGCTATCTTTTAGATGATCTCCCATATTCACAAGATATATATCTTTGATACCTAGTTTATATAATACATTTTTTGTATCATCTGATATTTCTTTTGGAGATGTATAAAGCAATGGTGCGTTAAGACTACTTGCAAGAACAGCACCTTCAGTGGCAGATGTAAGAGAATCACTTTCTTCCTTTGTTTTTTTCTGAGACCAACCATATTCAAGTTCAAAATCCAAAGAATATGGAACATCATTTAATGCAAAAACAGATATTGAATAATGTTCATTTTCGAGACATTCTCCTAGTTGATTAATATTTATCTTTTTTTCACCTTTTTTTGTTTCTTTATTGTCATCTTCTTCAGTTACTGTAATAATTGCCTCTCCACTTGGACCGATTACTGAAAATCCTAAATCAACATTTTCATTCTCCCAAGTTACTTTGAAATATGCGTCTCTACATCCAAATGGAGGTTGTTCAGGAATCTCGATATCAACACCTGGATACATTTTAACATATGTGTGGTAAGTTACTTGTCTATCGAATAACGCCTTGAGAAGACTTCCTTGAATGGGTCCACCACTATTACTTGGAGATTCTCCTTCAGTTGGAAAATCAGTTATTCCTATCTGCCATTTACCAGGTTTATAGACATGAGAGCTAGTGAATTCATGTCCTGGAGGCATATATACATTCCAAAATGTTGCAGCTGAAGCTTGTATCCAGTCATCTTCTTTATAATAAAGTTGGATATCTGGGTCTCCTGTAGGAATCATTAGGCCTGGTCCTAAAATTAAGCAATCCCACCAGGTTTCAGCATATATATATTTATAGATGTTGCCTACCTCAAATTCTTCATATACTGGGTTTAAAGTATTTGTTTGAACTAAATCGGGAAGATTCTTTTCATATACTTCACATTTTGGTAAAATCCCTTCTTTTTTATTTTCAAATGTTAAATCAATTTCTTTATGTTTTTCATCAACAACTGCTACTACTGCATTATCGTTGTATGACCATTCATTAAGTGCTATTTTATTTGCTATATCATAAATATCATTGCTGTTTATCTCTGTTATATTTTGAGCTTTCCAGTCTGTGGATAATTCTTCTTTTTCTATATTTATAAGATTCATCTTATCCATTTTACCGTTACAATAACTCATCCAATCTTCCATGAAATACTTGATTCCTTTGTAATCGTTCAAAGTTATAAATTTTTCTTCATTGTAGTCTATTTCTTCATTGTAAAATAATAACGGGTTTGAAAAAATACGATCTTCCTTTTGATCTTTAAAAACAGCAGTTGGAACTGATGCAAGATACGCATAATCATCAACATAACTATTTTTGTCAAATTTTACAAAAGTAGTTTTTTTTAATGGTACAACTGAGGTATATGAAGGCCCTTTATCAAAACCTTTAACATATCCTAATTTTCCTCCTTGGGTCATAGGAAGAAATATACCTGTTAGAAATACTCCAGCTATTAATAGCGTTATACAGAACTTTATCTTGTTTTTTTTCATCCTTGCGGTTTCCCCCAATAATAAATATATCAATCAGTATATATTTAGATTATATATAATTTTTTGTTTTCTATATTTTTTATAAAAATAATAAACTTTTGTTGTTTTTCTTTTAGCTAAAAATAGCTATAATATTGAATCTTTATAACAAAAAGAACTATAACAAAAAGATTAATTATGTTAATCTAATGGTAATTTCATGAATCAGGAATTTAAAAAAATCTTAAAAAAACAACATTATGGGATTGTAGGTAATCATTCTGGTGTAAAACTTTGTCATTGGATGAGGCAAAGTCTACTATATGGTAGAGAATGTTATAAACAGACATTTTATGGAATTAAATCTCACAGATGTCTTCAGATGACGCCAACTATAAATCAGTGTACTCATAATTGTCTTTTTTGCTGGAGACATCAAGGTTTTCCTGAAGAAGAATTTGAAAATATAGATGATCCTAAATTTATTTTGGAAAATTCAATAGAACAACAACGTAGACTTATTACAGGATTTAAAGGAGATGATCGTTGCGATCAAAAAAAATGGAAAGAAGCAAATGATCCTAATATGCTTGCCTGCTCTCTTACCGGTGAGCCTACTTTATATCCTATGCTAAGTGAATTTTTTGAGGAATGTCATAAAAAAAATATTACTACGTTTCTTGTGACAAATGGTACAAATCCTAAAGCCCTAGAAAAAATGGATACATTACCAAAGCAACTTTATGTATCAATTGTAGCACCCACAAAAGAAATTTATAAAAAAATTTGTTCTCCTGTGATTTCTAACGGTTGGGAGAGAATAAATAAAACTTTAGAATTATTACCCTCTCTTGATACAAGAACTGTTATCAGACATACTCTTGTCAATGGATGGAATATGGATAAAAAATATATTGATTACTATGCTAAACTTGATAAAAAAGCAGATCCAATGTTTATTGAACCTAAAGGATATGTTTTTGTTGGTTATTCAAGAAAAAGAATGAATATTTCAAATATGCCTTCACATAAAATGATAGTTGATTTCAGTAAAGATTTGAGTAAAAAAACTGGATATGATCTTTTAATGGAAAAATCTGATTCCAGAGTAACTTTACTTTCAAAAGAAAAAAACCCGGATAGGTTTGATAAATAATTTTAATCTTTTAGTAAATCTTCTCCACCAAAAAATCTCATCTGAATAATAGTATAAATATCAGAAATTCCACTCATTTTTTCTTTTGATGTTGGATATATCGTTAGTTCACTTTGAAAATCTTTTATTAAATTAATTAGACTTCTACTCATTTCTTGATAAACTGAAGGTTCTTCTGATAAAATATCATTTTCGAGAAATTCAGGATTTTCAGACCAGTTCATAATTCTTTCTAATTTGTCATTTGAAAGCATATCTTTTTTGCTTAGGATATTTATCTGTGGTTTAGAAAGTCTAAAACTGGTGTTAAGAGCAAGTAATAGTTGAGATGTAAAACCAGATGGATTTTGTGCAAGCGAAGGATCAAGAATATATGCTATCATTGTCCTTTCAGGATTTAAAAATTCTATAATATATTTTCCAGCCTCACGAAATACAAATAGTTCTAGTTGTCCTGGTGTATCCATTAATACATAATCTGTTTTAAAAGAAGCTATACTTTCTTTTACATCTGAAGTATTTAATGCAAGCATATCAGCACAGGCTATTTGAGCACCATTAGGTCCTAACTCATATGAATCCATAACTTCTTTTAGAGATATCCAGTCTCTTATGTCAACATCTGGTGTATATGGAAGATTTTCAGCACCAGGATCAAGATTTACTGTTATTGCATCTAACCCTTTGTTGTTCATCCATTGTTTGAAAACATGTGTAAGTGTTGACTTACCAGAACCTGCTGTACCTATAAAATACAAAAAAACTTCTTGTTTCATACAGTTTTCATTCCACGTAATTTATTCATATGATCTATTCTTTTTTGTATAAGATCTGGTTTTCCGATGTCATGTCTTATAAAAATATGATCTCCTTTAACATGTTCGAGTGCTTTTTCACATATCTCTTCTGCACTATTAAGTGAATCAGAAATTCCAACAACAGCAAGAGATCTAGATGTTGTTGTTGTAATATAATCATTCATTTTATTTACTGATGCATAAAAAAGATTTGATCCAGTGTTTACTATTTCTTTTTCATTGACATATACTTTTTCACCATCCATACTTTTAACACCATATCCTTCTGGAACAACATATTTACAGACCGTCGACATCTTTTTCATCGAAATTTTTTTGGTATCTAAATTACCATCTATCATTGCTTTACAAAGCATTGCATAATCAGTTTCAAGCAAAGGTAAAACATTCATAGCTTCAGGATCACCAAACCTAGCATTTATCTCAATTATTTTTGGTCCATTGATAGTTAGCATAAACTGACCATATATAGGACCGACATAAGTACATCCTTCTTTATTTAATGCCTCTACTATTTTCTGAAGTATAACTGCTCCTTCTTCATAGTCACTTTTAGATAAAAAAGGTAAAAGACCGTCTTCACAGGAATAAGACCCCATACCGCCTGTATTTGGTCCGTTATCACCGGGGAGTAATCTTTTATGATCCTGAACAGCATGTAGTGGTAAAATTGTTTTTCCATCTGAAAAAGCCTGCAGGGTAAATTCTTCACCAATTGCTTTTTCTTCAATTAATACTTTTGATTCCCCACCAATTTTTTTATTTATTACATCTTCAACGTATTTTATTGCTTCATCGATTCCATTAAAATGATCACCAGCAACTCTAACGCCTTTACCGCCAGTTAGACCTATAGGTTTTATTGCAACTTCGCAGTCTAATTTTTCAATGAAACTTTTTGCTTTTGATGGATTTGTAAAAGTTTCATATTTAAGTTGACCTATAATATTATATTTTTTCAAAAGATTTCTCATCCATTCTTTATCTGTTTCAATACGTGCAGCTTCTTTTGTTGGAGCACATGTTTTTATACCTGCTTTTTGTAACTCATTTGTGATTCCTTCTTTTAGAGGTGCTTCTGGACCGATAAGTGCGATATCAATTTGTTTTTCTTTTGCCCATTTTACAACTTTATCTATGTTTTTTTCGTTTTCATTTAGAACATCTTCTACCAGGTTTTTGATTCCAGGGTTAAGATTTTTCATAACAGAATATAATTCAACATTTTTAGAACGTTTAACAGCATTACATATAGCATGTTCTCTTGCGCCACCGCCGACTACTAATACTTTCATAATAATTTTACCTCCCGGGAAATATTAGAATATAACACCAAATATTTAACAATTAACTATTTTTTTAAAAAATCAGAGGAAGATATTAAAGGAATAAAACTTACATCAAGTTCATTTAGTTTTTTTTCAGCTCCACTTTCACGATCTACAACTACTATTACTTCATCAACAAGGCCCTTATTTGTTCTAATAGCATTAATTGCTTTAACAACAGAATTACCACTAGTTGTTACATCTTCTATTACAAGAACTCTTTTGTTTGTGATATCTTCACCTTCGATTTGTTTTCCAGTACCATGATCTCTTTTGTCTTTTCTTATAATAACGTAAGGAATATTTGTCTCTAAAGATAAAGCAACTACTAATGGTACGGCACCTAGTTCCATTCCCGCAATAAAATCATAACCTTCTGTATATTCAGCCATTTCTTCTACTATTTTTTTAAGTATTTTAGGTTTAGTACTAGCTTTTTTTATATCAACATAGTAGTCACTTACTGCACCAGATGTTAATACAAATCTACCAAATTTAATTGCATTGCAATTTTTTAAAAGATCAATTAGTTCTTTTTTGTTCATACTAATTAATAGTAATAATAATCAATCTCTTAAAATTTTATGTTTGGGAATAACCAAACAAAATCAAACAATATATAAATAAAGATTTAATAAATATAAAGAGTAGAATGCCAAAGGTAACACTTGATAAAAACAGTTTTAAAGCTCTTGCTTCAGATACGAGGCTAAATATTCTAAAGTCTTTAGATGGCAAAAAAATGAATTTAAAGGATATTTGCAATGCCACTAATCTAAATAAAGCTACTTTACATGAACATCTAATAAAGCTTACAGAAGCAGGTCTTGTAAAAAGAAAAGAAAGACAAGGTCATAAATGGGTTTATTATAAACTTACTTGGAAGGGAGAAAGCCTTTTACATCCAGAAAATACAAGAATTGTAATACTTTTTTCTGTAACTTTTATTTCTCTAGCTGCAGGACTTGTTCAATTTATAAATTTTCTTGTTTCTAGAGGTACAACCTTCTTAACACGCGATCCAAATGGTAAATTTCATATAATCAAAGATTTACCTGATATTACTACTGGTCCTAATGGAGTTAATGATCGTGCGTTAAATAATACAACAAAAATAGCACAAGGGAATGAGTATGGAATAAATGGCGCTAGTTCTTTATCCCAAGATCCAATTTTTTTATATATTGCTATTGCTTGTTTTATAGTTTTTATATTGGTTCTTTCTATATCTATTTGGAGGTATAAGAAAAATAGAACTCCAAAGATTTAATCCCTCCCCATTACTAAATAAATATGAAATTTTTTTTTATTGTAATTTTGGCATTTCTTTTATATCTTCTTTTTCATCTAGAAAATCAAATAATGTTTTTTGCACCCACATCACCAAGAAAGATGTATAAGGTTTAAGTTTAAAATATTTTTCATTGTAAATCTTTGATTTTATATTAAAAAACATTTAACTCGTCAGGAATTTTATTGATTCTACTTAAAAATCTACTTTGGTTTTTTCTATAACTAAAAAGAACATCTGCTTTTTCATCTTGTATATCCCAAGGTTTTACAATTAACAAATCTCCATCTCTTAATTTTTTTATCTTTCTTTTTTTACTTCCTGGAATACGAGCCATCCTTGATTTTCCATCTGCACATGCAACCTTCAAACGGGATCCACCAAGTCTTCTGTTAACCACAGCAAAAAGTTCATTTTTATCTTTTTTTGGTAAAGGTAGTCTTATATTGAAATCTTTATTTTCATCACTCATCAATAACACAACTTGTTCCTTTTTATCTACCTGTAACCTTTATATAACTTTTGTAATAAAAATCTGAATAAATTTATTTAGAATTAACGAAAAAATTATAAAAAATCTAGATCAATTTTTCATTCTCTATTGCCAGTAATGCTAGTTATTTCTTCTGTTTTTTTACCCATAATCTCATTACTGATTGACCAAAATTATTTTTATTTGGATGGATTATATTTTCTCTCTTTTTTTATCAAGGCTTAAAAAGACTTAGTGGACTCCACCCAATTTGCATTTTTTTTTTGGGTTAAAATATTCTTGTTTTGTTATTATTCTACTGCTGCTGAATAGATCTTTTTATCTTGACTCATTGTATACAATGGGGAGGGTTTATCCCAACACTTAACATATAAAATTGACCTAAATATAAATATTACTTAATTACTAAATTTAGAAACATATAAATAAAAAGGAAAGCACACATATTATATAAGCAATAGTATAATATTTATACTATTTATATTATGTGTGATTCTTTAAAGATGCACAATATTAACATCTTTTTTGATGTTAATGTAACAAAAGTGAGATTTATGAGTAAGTCCAAACAAAAAAAGACAAACGAGCAAAAACTTCCGAGAGAATGCTGGGCGGTTAACTTCTCTAATTTATTTGAAAGAGGTGCATATTATGGTATGACTGCCATTGCGGCATATCATTTCCGTTTCAATATAGGTATACCTGCTTGGATAGTTGGATTGTTTTTGACAATATCTATGGTTATGATAAATTTTCTTCCACTTATCTCAACTGCATTAGCTAGTAAATACGGCTTTAAAAAAATTCTATTAGCATCTTATACTACTCTTTTTATTGGTTATATCTTTCTTGGTTTTGGACATACGGTAGTATTAGTGGGACTTGCATATGTAGTTATGGGTTTAGGATCCGGTTTTGAGAAAGCTCTAATTGCTGCTTCTATTTCTCATTCTTCAAATGAAGAAAACAGGATTTTTGCCTTTAATGTCTATTATATGGTAATAAATATAGGTGCTGCTGCTGTTCCAGTTAGCCTTTGGTTCCTTTTTGCTCCAGCTGATTATGGTGGTGTTTTTTTCCTTATGTCTTTATTTGTTGCTTGTAGCTTTATTATAATTCTTACATCATATAAGAATCCTGTTGAACCTGATCCATCAGTACCAGCATTAAAGGCGGTTAAGGAGCTTAAGATCATCTTTGGGGATCCGCGATTTGCCATGGTTCTAATTATATTTGCTGGATGTTGGTTTATGCTTTATACAAGGATGGCGCTTATACCAATGTATGTACCATATTTCGGTATTTTACCTGATGCATATATTGTCTTTTTAGCAGCTCTAAATCCAGCTACTGTAGTTGCAATTACGCCTTTTTGGTCAAAATTTGTTAAAAAAAGAAATGTTGATTCTTTGAAACTACTTATTATGGGTATTATTTTTATTTCACTAGGTTTTATTATGATAGGTTTTACGTTAAACCCGTTAGTATTAATATTAGGAATTATAGTGTTATCGTTTGGTGAATTGGTGTCTTATCCTTCATTTCTTACTTATGTTTCAAAGATACCCCCTAAAGAAAAACGTTCTATCTACATGGGTTATTCTTTCTTTCCACTTTTCCTTGCCGGTGTTTTTGGCCCATCTGTAGGAGGGGCTCTTTACTACCATTTTGGAGAAGGTATGAAAATGGGAGCTATGGTTTGGAGTATTATAGCTTGTGTAGGATTAGTTGCAGCTTCTGCTTTTATGCATTATGATAGAATTTATAATCAAAAAATCAAGGCTAAGTCAAAACGCAAAGGAATCTTCCAATCATTAAGAAGATCTCCATTTATATCTAAAATTAATTCAACTATTCCAATTTTTTTCATCCCGATAATACTAATTTTCGCTTCAACCGTTGTTTATGAATCAGATGAAGAAGAAATCAAAGTATTACCTCAAATAGAGTGGATACAAGATATCAAGACTTTTTCGATGAGAGGTAAATTAGATGAAACAGAAACTTTTTCTCAAAAAATATCACTTCCAGATAATGCTAATATAACACATGTTTATCTAAATCTAAGTTGGGATGATGAACCTGATATTCGACGGTTAAGACGATTCGAAAACAAAGGTGATACCTTCGAAGCTAGAATAACAATTGATCAACAAGTAGTTGCAAAAGATAGCAATACAAATCCTCATGGTGAGAAAGGAATAATCAATTTAAGATATAACTCAGATGAGTCTAATGATAGAAATGTAAGAAGCATCTATGCTAAAATAGAACTTGTAGACTGTGGGGATTTTTACCCTGCTTTTGGTCTTGGTTTGATATTGATTGAGGATTCATCTAATAGCTATGAACTTGAAATTGATGTAATATATAATATTCCTAAGATTTTAGACTAGTGATTAAAAAATATGCTGACTTTTTTTATGCGGAATCTAATGAGCCCGCAGACAGTACTACTGAAATAACTATAAACTTTGGTAGAGATAGAGATGAAACATCTAGAACAAAGGCAATTACTCCATCATTTAGTAATGTTCTAAGACTATTGGACAATCATCCAATTTTAAGAGCATTACTTAACCGACTATCCTTTGGACTATAAATTTATTAGTCCAACAAAAACTTTTTTTATATTTTCTTTTTTGATTTATTCTCTTGTGTGTTATAGTCGTTCTATTATTCTTTTTTATAAGCATGTATTGCTGTTCACACATGTGATAAAGCTTCAATGGTTCATAGATAATAACATAACAAAACCTTTTGGTTTTTGCTACAAATTGATACAAAAGACTATGTTTTCTTATTTATTTATTTTTTACTAAGTTATCATCCATGGTAGGTTTTTCTTTTGGGTATTTAACATAGTAATTCTGCATTATGTATGCTAAGAAAAACAAAACAGTAGCAGTAATTCCTATGTAAAAACCATAACCTAAAGTTATAAAATTAGTAAGACCCCAGTTGCCAAAATCAATAATATTTATTAGATAATAAAAGGTTGCTATGAAAATAATGCCTACAATTGATGATAAAATACCTATATGTAAAAAATATCTTGTTTTTTTTATACCTATGTTTTCAATGCCTTTATAGCAGATATAAGCATAAAAAAATAAAAATATAGGTGATAATAGAGCATAGATCAAACCGGCTATATTGCCTGAAAAAAACAAGTCATCTTCGATAGGATATGGTTCATCAAATAATGTTGATAGGTATAAAGATGAATCTATAGTTACTGGTTTTCCTGTTTCAAATTTTAAAAGATTAAAAAATCTATATTGGTGATGTTCAGATGGTGAATCAGGGTCACTGAAATTATATCCGGCGCCATGATGTAATAAAGGAGAAAGCTCTATTTTTATGTACTTTTCAGGGTTTTCAATACCATAAAGTTCTTTTAAAACATCTGAACCATCATAGCAGGCTATCGGTGTAAACATAGCTGTAATTGATAAAACAATAGCAGAAAGTACAATTAATCGCAATATTGTTTTTTTATGTTTATTTTCCATCCCAAAACCCATATCTTAAAACAACTAATCTTTTATAAAAAATTCCTTAACGGTGTCAAAAAGTTGGTGAAATATCATCATTATCAATTATTGAAAACTTACGGTTATCACATATCCCATCAGGATTATCCGTTTCATTAAATTTACATATTTTACAGAGCATATGGTTCTAAGGCTGGATTTTGATCAAAATCAAGTAAAGGCATCTTTAATCTGCTCATACCAAATAAATTTCTCACCCCTCTGATTAACTTGGGAGTTCTTTGGAATAATATGCATTTTAATCCAATCCAATTATCCCAATAATTATTTGACCAGTTGTTATCTTTTGAATTATAAAAGTATGCATGATAATATTTACTTTCTAAAAAATTGTTATTGGTAATGTTATTATGATGTGCTCCAGAAAGGCAAACCCCGATGAAGATGTTGTTTATTATATTGTTCTCTGTGATTATGTTGTACTTGCAATCAGATATTTTTTCCATTCCTTTAAAGCCTCCTTTCATCAATGCAATTCCTATCAGGTTGTTTGATATATGGTTCTGTGTAATAATATTATGATTGGACTCATCTAATCTTATGGCAAAATCAGTATTTCCATGAATAATATTGTCTCGTATAACGTTATAGTTTGATCCTATAAGTCCTATTCCATCTGTTGCTTTATATATTGACAAGTTGGAAATCATTGAGTAGCTACAATTTATAAATATTACCTGGCCGGCATCATGGGGTACAGTGATACCTGTTTGATTATAATAATAGTAAACCGGTTTGTCATTTACCGTGTTACTTGTATTTATATCATGAACACTATTGATACCATCGATTACTAATCCACTGTTAAACATTGTGTTATCTCTTAGAAAATTGTTATAACAATGATCTAGCCATATTCCATCATAAAATGCATCAATGTAGTTATTAACTAGAGTATTATTATCAGAATTACTAGCCCATATCCCATAATTTGTATCTAAACACTTTATGTTTTCAACTACATTATTATCTGAAGCTATTACGATAGCCCCATTGTATAGATAATCCTGACCTATACCGCTATTGCGAATGGTGAAACTGCTGAGTTGAACATTATTAGCACTTATGTAAACGACATTGGTTTTTTTATCTCCATCTATAATTGTATATTCTTTATTTTCCCCTTTTAAAGAAAAAGATTTATCAACGATCAAATTTTCATAGTAGACTCCATTATACACAAAAACAATATCCATATCACTTGCATCATCTATTGCACTTTGAATAGTAGTATAATTTCCGGGTCCACTACCACCTACATATAATGTATTTATATTAGATGTTGTTGTTGAAAAATTAATTCTAAATGGAGTTGCTATTGATAGGCTGGATGACAGAAGAATGCAAATAATAAACATTACAATTACGTTCTTTTCCATAATAAATCATCTAATTTTATATAAATTTAATATAATTTAAGTTTATAAATATTCTTTTAGAACCATTATAAAAGATATTGGATAAAATATAGAAAATAAAATTGAGTATTAAGCAAAGATCTAAAATTAAAAAACTGTAGTATCTGAAATTATTTAGTAGGGATTTGCTGAATATAATTACTGCTAATCATACTAAACTTACAATCATCACATATCTCATCAGGATTATCTGTTTCATTAACCCCACAAATTTTATAGATCATTTTACCTCTTTATTATATTGTTCAATTATACTTCTCAAAAGCACATCATCATCTTTAATTTCAGATAAATCTTTGAAAAACAAGTCTGTATCTTTTTTCCATGATAGAAAAGTGTTCATATGTTTTGAAAAAGTTTTAAAATCTTAAAACAATTTCTTAAGGAAAGATTGCAAACAATCTCCTATTTTTTCTCCTGTTGGAGATTATGGGCCCGCCGAGATTTGAACTCGAGTTACTACCACCCCAAGGTAGAAGGATGCCAAGCTACCCCACGGGCCCAGATTAATAGATGAGGAAATATAATTTTGATACAAAAACTTATTTAAAATCTAATTTACAAAAATTTAAAAATATACTATCAATCATGCAAAAGAAAATATGGATGTTTTAACTATAGAAATAATTGGGATACTTGCTGGGATATTGACATCAATTGGTTTTATCCCACAGTTAATAAAAGGATATAAAACAAAAAAACTTGATGATGTATCCTACTATATGCCATCAGTTCTTGCGATAGGTATGATTTTATGGCTTACCTATGGTATACTTATAGAATCTATAGCTGTAATTACTGCTAATTTTTTTAGTATAGCATGTAATATAACACTACTTGTTATGAAAAAAATTTACTCATAAAAAGAATTTTTTTTACTGTTCAAGTGTTGCATGTCGACTGCGCATATCCTCTTCAGTTTCATTTTTACTATCAAGAAGATCAGCAATTATTCCATCAAGTAAAACCCATACACTTGCTTCAAAAAGAGTACCAAGAGGTGCATATTTTTCTCTTTTCTTATCATTGCAACTAGCTGAAATAAATAGAGTAATATCAGCATATTTTGCGATATCTGAATCTTTTTTTCCAGTAATTGATACAACAAAAGCTCCAAGGTTATGTGCGATATCTGCGGTCATAACAGCAGGAATGGTCTCACCAGATCCAGATACAATAATTACCAAATCACCTTTTTGAACAGGTGCTGTTATTGTTTCACCGATAACAAAAGTCTGAAAACCTAAATGCACAAGTCTTATAGCAAATGCTTTTGAAACAAGACCTGATCTTCCTGCACCATAAACAAAAATTCTGTCGCTTTTTAAAAAAAGTTTTTTTATTCTTTCTATATCTTTTTCTGAAACAGTACCAAGTATATCATTAATTTTTTTTTGAATATAACAGATAGATTTTTCAAAAACACTTTCTTTTTTCATATGATCTCCGAGAGATCTCTAAAATCTGCTTCTTCACGCTCGGTTCTTTTCATAATTGCTTTTTCTATCTGAAGTCTTATATATACTGCGTCATGCTCGACAAGCGGAGATTCAGAAATAAAGGTTACATCCATCTCGTTATCAAGAATAATTTCAATTAAAGGATTTATAGGCATATCGCCTTTTTTAATAGGTATATGATAATATTCGTTACCATTTTCATATAATGTACCTGTCAAGTGAATCAGATATTTATCAAGTTTTAAAGGCTCTACTTTTTCAAAAATAGCCTCAAAATCTTCTCTTTTTTTAAGGCTACCATTATTTCTAGCATGTATATGTCCTAGACCTATTACTGGTATAACTCCTTTTACACTACTACATATATCAATTATTTCATCAAGACTTCCAAAGACTTTTTGTTTACCCATTGTTTCTATTCCAAGTTGTGTCTTAATATTTTCTTTTTTAAACATCGAAGTTATTTTTTTTACATTTTTTATTATTTTTTTCTTTGTTTTTTTGGAAGACTCTTCACCATAAAAACCAGGATGAACAACTACTACTTTTGCTCCCATTTTGTCTGCAAGCCCAGCTGAATACATTATTTTTTCTATACTTGAATCAACTTCTTCAGATGTTCCGGCTAGATTTATATAATATGGTGCATGAACGTTTAATTCTATATCAAAATCCTCAGAAAATTGTTTCATAAATTCTGCTTCTTCATCTTCCATTACATAAAGACCACGAACAAACTGTAATTCCATTGCATTTAGATCTAGTACCTCTTGGATATATACTAAGCCATCTTTATTTGTTCTACCTTTACATGATAAAGGAATTCCTGCTGGTCCAATTCTAATCATATTTTTTTCCTCTCTTCTATCTACTAACTAACGATATATATATTTTTTTATAATAGTGTTTAAACCTGAAAAAATAGTTTTTTTTATGCTATCTCCTCAAGCCGACTCATAATATTCCATATCAATGTTCTGCCGTGAAGTGGTATATTTGGATCATTTGCCATTTCATCAAGATGTCCTGTAGCTGTAGATACTCTTACATCTAAAGGATCGTTTTCATTTAAAAGAGTTTTTTTTACTTCTCCAGCACCTTTTCTAATATTTCTAGGAATAGAATTATCTTCTTGAAGCATATCTAAACCATCGCAAACTTGCTCGATTTTATTATCTGCAGACATGAAAATCACCTATAATAACATTGATCGCTTTCAGCACTGTATAATGAATTTAAATAAAAATATTTGGGATAAATCATTTATTTAAATATTCGGCATTAAATAAATCAACTATGTCTTTTGCAATATTTTTGCCAATGCCATGTACCATTCTTAATTCTTCTGTTGATGCGTTTGCAATATCTTTTATATTTCCAAAATGATTCAAAAGTCTTTTTGCAATAACAGAAGAAACATTAGGAAGACCTTCTATTAGATACTGCTGTTGTTCACGTATAGACATCTGCGGTTTATCACCTCTTATAATAACAGATTTTTTATCAGTTCTCTGTTCTCTTTTTGCCATTACTGTAAGCAAATCTGCTGTTTCTTTTTCATCTTTAGTGGTAAGAACAGGCACGCCAAAATCAATTGTAATTGAGGCAAGACTTCCAAAAATCGCGTTATGGTTAATATTTCTCCTAGTAAGAATATTGTCTCCTTCAATTATCAGTACGGGTCTGGAATAAGCATTTCTAAGTTTTGATATTTGTTTAAATAAATTGCCCTTTATCAAAGAATCCAAAAAATCATCAACATATTTTCTTTCAATACCGATTCTTGAAGAGATAATATAGTCTCCAACATCTAACTGTTGGGGCACTATATTTACATCTTTTGATGTTAAGTTTTTTGCTACATTTGATCTATATTCTCTATTATCAATTATAATCTTTATATCATCTGATTTTTTATCATAATCTTTTAATGTTTTTTGACTTTTTTTCTCTTTATAGACCTTTTCTGCGTCTTCAAATCTTTTATCTAATTTGTTTCTAAGTTGTTCAAGTTCTTTTTGCATTCTTTTTTCTTTTCTTTTAGCTGACCAATAATATCCTTGATCTTGAGTTCCTTTTGTAATAAGTATAATTACTTTGCCAGGCCTTTTTCGAGCAGTTCTCCCTCTTCTTTGAATAAGTCTTATCTCTGAAGGAATTGGTTCATAAAAAACAACTAAATCAGTACTTGGTATATCAAGTCCTTCTTCTGCAACAGAAGTTGCAACTAAAACGTTATATTCTCCTTTTTTGAATTTTTTTATTATTTCAACTTGTTCTCTTTGAGTAAGACCTTTATCTTTTTCTTTTGTTGCTTGACCTACAAATCTACATGATTTAATACCAGATATTTTTTCAAGATGTTTTGTAATGTATGCTGCTGTATCTCTAAAATGAGTAAAAACAATTATTTTCGATTCTTTTTTTCTTTTTATTTGGTCTGTTACTATTTTTTCTACTTCTGAAACCTTTGGATGTTCTAAATCGATATCTTTTGCATATGCAATAGCTTCAAGAATCGAATTGTCTTTCATAAGATATTTTGATGATTTACTGCTTTTTTTTGAATTAGTTTCATCTCCCATTCTATGAAAATAGTTTATAAAAGCATTTACTCCCTGTGTTTGTATAAGTTCTAAAGCATAATGTATTTTCATTGCTTGACTTTGTATACTTGCTGCTTCAAACAAAATTTTAGGAGGCTTTGATCTTGATCTTATCTCTCTTTGTATCTTTTTCTGAGCATCCAAAAGTTTTGTTTTATTTATATTAGAGATAGATGAAGATTCAATTATATTAATATCTTTTAGTTTTTTTAACCTTTCAGATAATGCTTTTCTTAAAAGCTGAATAGTATAAGCAAAGTCTTTTGGTAGATCTACTTCTTTCCATTTCATATTAAGATAATGAGCATATGGTTTAACATCAGGATCGAATTTAGTACGAATCTCGACATTTTTTATATCTAAATTTTTACAAACCTCTGTTATCTTATCTATATCATAACCCGGTGATGCAGTCATTCCAAGAACTAGTCCTTCTTTTCTCTGTTTCTTATACATTTCAGCTAAAAACACGTAGGAATAATCACCAATAGCATGATGACACTCATCAAAAATGGATAAGGAAACATCTTCAAGATTAAATCTATGGGACAAAAGATCATTTTCAATTACTTGAGGAGTTGATATAATAATTTTACTTTTTTTCCATATCTCTTTTCTCTTCTCGGGTGATACTTCTCCAGTAAATATAACTATTTTTTCATTTTTGATTACTAAATTTTCTTTTAAAAAATTTGCATGTTGGGTAACCAAAGGTTTTGTAGGAGATAGAAAAAGAATTTTATTATTCTTATTTTTTATATGATCTGCAATTAGAATTAAAGCAATTATAGTTTTTCCAAGGCCTGTTGGTAAAACAACTAAAGTATTTTCTTTTTTTGCAGAATTTGCAATATTTATCTGATATTGTCTTTTCTCTATATTATCTTCTTTTATATTTTCTAAATTTAAATACACAAGAGCCTGTAATATAATAGGCTGTTATTAGATTTTTACCTCTCTTCTATTTCCAATCTTTATAATAAATAATTATATAGTATTATTTATATGATACATATGAAATGTTTTCAAAATTTAAGAATATCAAAATGATTTCTTTTTGCCTAATCTTTCTTTTAATAGCACCTTCTTTTTTGTGTCAAGCAACAACTTTTAAATCAGATATTTCTGAAAATTTTATTTTATGGGCGACAAGTGATACCCATAGTTCTACACACTGGGATGATGATATTAGTTGCGACGGAAACAGTTGGTCAGGAAATATGATTACAGACGAAGTAGACAGGATTGATTATGCATTTATCGCAGGAGATGTTTTATTAATGGGTGGGCGGCCTGATGATTATTCTGTTTATATAAACAATACCTGTAGTTGTCTCTTGCCAAATCGGGACATGTCATCATTTTGGAATACGCCTGCTGATGAAAGAATATGGGGCTTTTCAATAGGAAATCATGAAGAATATAGTCATGGATGTAATGCAGCAGCAGAGGGCTTAGGACTTGATCCTTCAAATTGGTACAATAGCGAAGTGATAATGGGAAATAGCTATAACTATACTGCATTACGAGGAAATCTACTTTTTATCTATATGGGTGGAGATAGATATCTACCAAATAATTATCAACACAGTCTACCAAGACCTTCTGATTTTTATTGGTTTAAAAACTGGGTAGAATGGGCTGATGAAAATAAGGTCAATGTTGTTGTTATAACACATTCGCCTATTTTCAATGCAAGTAATGCATATGGTCTTCTTGGATATAGGAACCATGATGTTTACTATGATGTAGAAAATAGCGAATGGAAAAAATGCCCTGAACATACAAATAATAAATGTGATTTTAAAGATCCCTGGCCTGGGGAAGATGCATGGTCTAATTGTGATGAATTTTGGGATTTAATAAAAAATTATCAAAATATCAATTTATGGTTTAGTGGGCATGTCCATATATCTGCAGATGCAAGAAATCCTCCTCCACATGAACATGCTGGCTGGGATACTATACTAGGAGTCGAAAGACACATTCAAAAAAGTAAATATTGCACTTTTATAAACTGTTGCGGATTGTTTCAATGGGGATTTCCTTATAGCTATAGCAGAATTGGAATTTTTGCAGAAAATAGTAAAGATGTAAAATTTAAAAGCTATGATCATCTGGAACATAGCTATGGGCATGATTCTGGATGGAAAAGCTCTCATCAGGATATTACAATTACTAATTGTTTAAAATATCCATTTGATCCAAATTTTGAACCTTCAAATAAAGCACCAAATACTCCAGTTAAACCTAAAGGAGAACAAAATGGAAAAATAGGAATTGAATATACATATTCTTCAGAAACAACGGATCCGGAAAGTGATCAAATTTATTATCTTTTTAAGTGGGGTGATCAAACAAGTTCTAAATGGCTTGGTCCATTTGATTCTGGTGTAGTTTGCTATGCAAATCATACTTGGAATAAAGATGGTGCATATATAGTACAAGTAAAATCTAAAGATATATATGGGTCAGAAAGTGGGTGGTCAAAACCTTTGACTGTTGCTATGCCAAAAGAAAAAACAGTTATTTTATCTGATTTTTTAATTCTACAAAAATTATTGTCTATTTTTAATAACTTTTATAACAAATTAATGTGATACACATATAGGTTTTTACTATGGAAATATTGGGTCTTCAAATACCATTAAGCGTATTATTTTTAATTGGAATTATAGTAGTAGTACTACTTTGGAAAATAATTAAATTTGCAATAAAAATTTTACTTTTAGTAGTTGTTTTTTTCCTTATATTATTCGGTCTAGATGTAGTTGGTGTATTTGATTATATGCAAAATCTATTTTCGTCGTTAATCTAGTTATCTCTAGTGTTAAAAGAAATAAAAAACATTTCTTTGTCTACAAGTTCTAATTTTCCAAAGCGGTGTATACTTTCGTATTTTTCTTTATTTTCTTTATTTTGAAACATAAATTGCCTCTCCCCAAAGCGGACAATAAACAACCCTTATATAAAATCTTTCCTTTTTACATTTTATGTTGACTTATTAAAAACTTCTAGTATATACCATTTCTGTTGATGGAAGTGTAAATATTATGCTAGTGCCTGTGTTTTCCCCATGGCTGTCTGCCCAAATTTTTCCACCATGCTTTTCAACTATTTTTTTACAGATAGTTAGACCTAAACCAGTAGAATCAAGTTTATGTCTTGAATCATCTGTTTTATAAAATTCATTAAATATTCTGTCTGTTTGATCTCTTGTTAGTCCTTTTCCAGTATCCTTAACTATTATTTGTACAAAGCTTCCATTTTCGTTTTTTATGTATTTTGATTCAAATGTTAGAGATCCTCCATCTAGCATACTATTTACCGCATTTGAAATTAAATTATCAAATAACTGCAGTAATCTATTTTTTTCTGTTTTAATTGTTGTATTTTTGTTGATATTATTATGAACTTGTATATTGTAGCTTTTAAATACGATATCATATCTTTTTATTATTTCACTTAAGATCTCGTAAAGATTTTCTTTTTTAAGTAGCAAATCTGTTGCCGAAACATCTGCTAGTTCTCTAGCATTTTCGATTACTCTTTTTATATATTTTATGTTTTTTAGACAGGTATCTAATAGTTGTTTTGTATTTTCGTTATTTATGTCATCTTTTATTACTGGCAATAGAGAAATCAATGGTGTAAGAGGAGTTGCAAGATCGTGACTTAGATTATCTATAAATCTTGCTTTATCTTTTACTAATTTATTTATTTCAACAGTTCTATTTATTTTTGTTTCATCTAATTGTTTTTTTATTTTGTTTAATTCTTGTTGTAATTCTTGAATTATTTGATCCTTTGATTTTGTATTGTTGAAACTGTTTATATAGGAATCATTTGTCATATTTTTACATTTTTTATGTATATTTTTTTGATATTAAAAGGTTTAGAGAAAAACGGCTTCTTAAATTTATATAATAGAAAAATTTAGCAAAAAAAAAACGAAAGATATTTATATTCATAAAGTAATATAATTATATGTATATTAAAAAAATCTTTCGTGCGATGAGTATGCCTAAGAATTAAAGGATGTGTCATCCTGATGTGCGGGATATATTGTATGCGGAAGATACAAATCTATCTTTCTTTTTTTATTATGAATTTTTATATAGCTCTAACCTCAGCAAAATAATTATCATCATATTTTTTAGAAGAAAGGTTTACGCTATTTATTTCAATAATTTTTAAACCTGACTTTTTAATATCACTTTTAAATTCCATTTTACTATATAGATGATAGAATCTTGGAATATCTAAACCGTGTTGTTTCCAGTATACATATATATCTCCATATTCATCTTTGTTTTTTATTTGAAAAAATTTTTTAAAAAACTCTTTTCTAAACTTATCCTGCCAGCGTGACCATACGCTAATCATAGCTGTTTTATCTTTTTTTAACACTCTTTTTAATTCACTTAAGGCTTTGATTCTATTGTTTCTTCCTTTTATATTGTGTAAAGCTGCGATAAAAATTACTGAATCAACAGAGTTATCTTCCAAAGGTATTTCTATTAAATTGCTATGTATCAACTCTACGTTTTTGATATTTTGTCTTTCTATCTTATCTTTTGTAATTTTTAGTAATTCTTTTGAGATATCTATCCCATATACTTTTTTACAATGTTTTGCACATGGTATGAGATGTCTTCCGTTTCCACAACCAAAATCAGCAACAATACTGTCTTTTGGTAGGTTATGTATATAATCTAAACATATATCCCATGATTTTTTTCTTGTAGTATCAAAACTTTTTGCAATTTTATCCCATGTTTTTTCTGATTTTTTAAAATGATTTTCAGACATTTTACTAAAAAACATATGGTTAATTGGTTTTTAATTTTACCATACAATAATTTATATATCAAATATAATATTTTTAGCTTATAAATGAAAAAATTTGGATTTATTATTTTAATTGCTATCATGCTTATATTAACATTAGTTTACTCTAGTTTTTATTTTCAAACAGATAATAAAAATAATAAATATGAAAATAAGGGTAATATCATTTCAGATAGAGATAACGATGGTGTTACTGATGAAAAAGATGATTTTCCAGATGACCCTGCAGCAAGCTTAGATACAGATGGCGATGGATATCCTGACGAATGGAATCCTGGAAAAAACAAAAAAGATAGTACCTCAAACTTATCTTTAGATAAATTTCCTTTCGATCCAGCAGCATCCTGTGATAGTGATAACGATGGCTATCCTGATTATTGGAATGAAGGTAAAAATAGGGATGATAGCACAAGTATACCCCCTCTTGAATTAGATGAATTTCCAGATGATCCAAA
This sequence comes from uncultured Thermoplasmatales archaeon, assembly GCA_964481275.1. Taxonomy (GTDB): domain Archaea; phylum Thermoplasmatota; class E2; order DHVEG-1; family DHVEG-1; genus CAYZTD01. The sequence goes on along the minus strand of CAYZTD010000005.1, from coordinate 43,270 downwards.
AGCACATAAAGATACAGATAAAGATGGCTATGCTGATTTTTATGATATAAATGATAATGTAAATTTATCTGTTACACTTGAAATTAAAAAATTTAAATTAACTAGTTTTGTAGATATTCTTCCTTGGGGTCAGATATATCTAGAGGTATCTATAGGAGAAAAAAAAGAAAAAATAAAAGGAGGTATATTTGGCTGGTGGGCATGGTTAAATAAAGTTGTATACGTAAATCAAAAAATTGAGTATGATATTCCTGATGATACAAAAGAGGAGTATACAGATATCTATATATCAATGTATGATTTTGATATTTTTAAAGAGGATTATCAGGTAGATATCAACGATGATAAAAATAATAAATCCATTCATTTAAAATTTAATAATATTAAAAATCAAATTGAATATCAAAGTGTAAATTATGGTTCAGAAGCAACAATATGGTTTGAAATAACTCATCCTACCTCTGAGGATTCCAAGGAAATCTATGATAAAACATATAACTGGTGGTATAAAAACAAAGGATTTTCTATAAATCAAGTAATACCTATAGAAACTTATCTTTACTATTTAAATTCAGATGTCAATCGTGCTCCTCAAAGTAGTTTTGATTCTTCAAATGCCATGAAAAAATTTGTAACATCAAATGAAGATGTAATAAAAAATCTTTCAGATAACTTAGAAACATTATCTGAAAAAGAGAAATTTAACAGTTTAGATAAAGCAAATCTTATTTTAAAGTTTGTTCAAAACATTGATTATGCATATGATAACAATACAAAAGGTTGTATAGAATATTGGAGATTTCCAGTAGAAACACTTGTAGATAAAAAAGGAGATTGTGAAGATACTTCTGTTTTATATGCATCTATTTTAGATGCTCTTGGATACGATACAGTTCTTCTTTATTATTCATGGGAACAAGACGATAAAATAATTGGCCATATTGCGGTAGGAGTAAACCTTGATGATGCTAAAGGAAGCTATGTTATAGATAAAAATGGTGTTAAATACTACTATTGTGAAACTACAAATAAATTTGATGTTGGAGAGATGCCTGATTCCCCTTCATTTATAAAAGAGGGACCACACAGAATAATCTATATTTAAAAGATAATTTACTCTATGAATATAGCAGGTTTTAATGGCTCTGCAAATCTAGATTTATTTTTTGGATCATACATCTCTTTTTCATCTGCTGTATATATTAACACGCCACATTTGAATATTTTTTTGATATATTCTTTTGAATCTTCCAAGTAATCTTTTTCGTTTATTTTTGTCATATACCTTTTTTTATCATTTTCATTTAGTTTAACAATATCCTTATTTAATTTTCCTACAAATTTTGAAATCATTTTTCCTTTTTGTCGCATTTCAGGATTATTCATTACTTGTTTAATAAGCATTCCAACGTTTAGTTTGTTTTTTTCGTTTAATTCTATTGCTTTTTTATATATTTCTTGTTTCCATAAGGGCGAAGTATAAATACATATTTTTTTGGGTTTTATATTTGTAACTTTAAGTATTTCAGATATATCTTTTACTGTCTCGGTTAGAAGGTATTCGCCGGTCTCTTCTTTTTCATGAACTTTGTTTGGTTCATAGATTGGATACTTTTCGTCTGATACAAAAGTATTTTTTCTCTTGTTCCATAACTCTTCAGAAAGATGGGGTGTTATTGGTGTCATTAGTCTGATCCATTTTTCTATGAAGTCATTTAAGATTTTTTTGTTACTTCCCTCTCTTTTAATATACCATTGTAGATTTTTTTGACATTCAAAAAATATCTCATTTGTGGCAACTCTTAGGTCATGATTTTCAAATGCTTCTATTGTATTTTTAATTATTTTTTGTGTTTTACTTTCTAACCAAAAATCTATATTTTTATTTTTTTTATCCTCTTTTTTTTGTGTTTCATTTATCTGTTTAAAAATATTTCCAAGTCTATTTTTATATTTTGTAACTTTTTCTATATCCCATTCAATATCAACAAAGGCAGAACCAACATGAGAGTAATATAATCTCATTGAATCTACTCCATATTTTGTAGCTGCTTCTGCAATATGTTCTGCACCGCCTTTTGACTTGCTTATTTTTTCTTTTCCTTTTTGAGTTACCCACCAATGTACAAATATTCCTTGTGGTCTTTTGTTTTCTTTCATTATTGCTACATGATTCATTAAAAAAACTGGGAAATGAACGGTTTTATGTTCTTTTCCACCTAGATTAATATCTACGGGATACCAATACTGAAAATCTTCTTTTATATTTTTCCAGATATCCTTTTTTGCTTTTCCTTTCTCTAGAAATATATAATCAAAGAAATCTTCAGTTAACTCTTCTGGTTTTATTTTTTCTTCATTTATATATTTAGATATGATATAATATGCAGGATAAAGAGTCGAATCAGATATGGGCTCAATTATCCATTCTTTTTTAAATGGGAACTCTGTCCCAAGCCACCTACCTTTTCTTATACAAGCTCTATCATCAAACCAATCAAGTATCCCCGGTAGTTCTCTTTTATATTCTTCAGGATAAATATTCATTTTTTCAACATGTTTTTTTGATTTTTCTGTTAATTTAGAATCACTATATTTTATAAACCATTGATCAGGGATTTGTTTTATTATAACTTTTTTTCCACATCTACATATTACTTCTTCAGAAAATTCCCTCATCTCTATTGCATAATTATTTTTTATTAACTTGTTTTTTACCTGATCTTTGATATCTGAAACTTTAATTCCTGCAAATTCTTCACATTTATCGTTTAGATATCCTGTATGAAACTCTTTTTTATATACTTCCTCGGTTGCTTGATCTAGCTTTTCTATTTCTGTTTGTGTTTTTACGTCTATTTTTTCACATGTTTCTTTTGCCGGATTTGTTCCAAATCCTTTAACATCTATTATTGTGATAGGTTCTATGCCTGAATTGGATTCTACCAAAGCAATCCAATCGTAAGGTGCATGAGCTGGAACCGACATTACTATACCTGTTGCAACAGTTGGATCAGCAAAAATACCTGATAAAATTGGTATTTCACGGTTTATCATTGGTACAATACATTTTTTTCCAATTAGATCCTTGCCACTAATTTTTTTATTTAATGGTTTTACTTCGCCAATCTGATATGAAAGTTTTTCCAAAGCTTCTTTTGATAAAATCCATTTTTCTCCTTTTATTTCAGCTGTTTCATATGTAGTTTCTGGATTAATCCACATATTTGTAACGCCATATATTGTTTCTGGTCTAAGAGTTGCAGCGGGAAGTATACTTCCATCTTTCATTTTGAATTTTATAACTGTAAATTCCTGTATTTCTGCATTACCTCCTTTTGATATATCTGTTTCTGATTTATCTACTGCAACTGGTCCACATTGCGGACAAAACGGAGCATAATGTGGTTTTTTTATGAGTAAGTTATTTTTATTTAATTTGTAAAATTGCCATTCAATAAATTTTTTGTATCCTTTGGAAATTGTACTCATTATTCTTGAATAATCTATTAGAAATCCAAATTTTTTCCAGTAATCTTCTACATATACATTTGAAAAATATTTTACTACTTCTTTAGGATCTTTTAGTTTTTCTATAAATTCTTCTTTGAGACCATATTCTTTTAGAGAATTTATCGTATTTTTATCTTTTCTTTCAACTTTTTTTGCAAATCCAATTGAAGGTATTCCTGAAGCATGAAAACCAGCAGGAAATAATACATTATATCCTGTCATTCTTTTGTATCTTGCTATCACATCGCAATAAGTAAAACCTCTCATATGTCCTACATGTAAGTAGCCCGATACCCCAGGGTATGCAAAGTGTATAAAGAATTTTTTATCTTTGTTCTTATTTGATTTATATATTTCTTTATTAAACCACTTTTTTTGCCATTTTTGCTCTATTTTAATATAATTATATTTTTTTGATTCCATGGATTAAAGCAGTAAATCATGTTTTCATATTTAATCTTTTAATATTATTATTCAAATTTCAAAATCTTTTATTATATCATTAGTTCAAATACTAATAAAAATCGGTATTTGTTTAGTAATAAACATTACTGGTTTCTTTTGATTAATTATATTCGATATTTATTGTCAATTCTCTACGCTGATGTTATTCTATTTTGTAAGATTTACACATAATGTTTATATAATATTAATCATAAAGTATAACATAATTGGAGATGTTTGATAATATGAAAATTGCATCTGAAATTGAAACCAAAGACGAATTAGCAGAACTCAAATCAGTTATGGAAATATTTATGCTAAATAACAGAGTTCATGAACTAGCAGAATTGTCACATATATATAATCTTTCAGACTATTTCAAATACAAATAAAATATTATATATAAACTCTTTACTCATTCTCTTCTTTAGATTTTATCGGTAATATTTTCTTTAATTTACTAACAAAATTAAGTTTATTTTTAATTTTTCCTATTGTAGAAGTATCTGTGTCATCAGATTTTTCATCATTATCTGTTTTTTTATTTCTTTTTAATAAATTTCTAAATTTTAACGAAAACTTTTTTTTAGAACGACTTTTTTTATTTTTAAGATCCAGATTTACTAGATCTCCATTTTTATTAAAACCAACATTAAAAGTGTTAGGAATCACAAATTTCTCTATCTTCTCTCTTTTATCTGGATTTGATGTAAAATGTATTTTTTTTAAGTTATTAAAAAATTTATTTTTGTTTTCTTCATCTAATACTAATATATTATCATACTCAATGTTTCTATTTTCAATTTCAATTATCTCGTCATTTTTTTTAACATCTTTATCTAGATCAATTTCAATATCTTCAAATTCTCTAATTTCATCGATCATTTGAATAATTTCTTTATGGTTTTTTATAGTTTTATCTCTATCAAAATCATCCATGTTATTCTTATCCCAATATACACCCTCAAATTTAATATAATTTACAACAAAAATATCTACTATCTTATATAAAGTTATTATGTTTTATTCGTTTTTTATAGTATATAATCAATATCTGTAAAGAAATAATACATTGATATTTTGTCATTTTGCAAGTAATATTAGAAACATTTATATAGTATTATTAACAAAGTATAACATAGTAGACGTGGTGAAAAAAAAATGACATTTGGAGCCGAAAAAATAACTAAAATTGCAGAATCCCTATTTGATACAAAATTAAATTTGACTGATAAAGAAAAAAAAGTTCTTCAGAACTTATTTTTCGAATACTTGGATAACGGCATGAATTCAAGAATGGCTTTAAGAAAAGCAGTAAGTGTACTAGCCTGTTTTAGATAAATTCATTATACATTAAAAACTGTTATACTAACTTTTTTAGATTATATTTTTCAGATACAAAGTTAGTTATGATACTTACAATTATTAGAGTTGCTGTTGCTATTATAATCCCCCATATAGCTGAAAGAAAACCTAAATTTGGTAAAAAATTGTATTCAAACAAGAAAATCGAAATTTCACCTAGAATAATACTAAAGATACAACCATATTTAGTAGCATTTTTCCAATATAGAACTGCAATAGTAGTAGGACATAGAACTGCAAGTCCGGAGAAAGTAGTTTTTACTAGAATCCCCATGATGCCAGTAGAAGGATCATAACCAAAAACAACAAATATTATTGCAAAAAATGTCAATAATAAAACAAAAATTTTACCAATATTAATCTCTGATATATTTTTTTTCTTAAAAGGCAAATCATGGGAAAGCATAGTTGATAGAGATAACAACTGAGAATCTGCAGTAGACATCAACGCTGCAAGTGCACCAATTATTACAAATGAATAGACAGGAGATGCATAAGTTTTAACCATTAGCGGCAAAACATTATCAGTATTTTCTGGTGTGATACCCGCTCCATGAGCCCAAACACCTATTAATACCGGAAATAAAAATAAAAAAGATACTACAATAGGATATAGTACCATTGCTTTTTTTAATGATTTTTCATTTTTTGCAGTATAAAATCTAGAAAATATTTGAGGAAACATAGGATCTGCAAATATCCATAAAAACATAAAAGAAAACCATACTTGAGGTATAAAAAATTCATAACCACCAGGTCTAGAAAAAAGTTCAGGTTTTACGTTATAAGATGCCATATTTGCCGCTTCAAATCCTCCAAGATTTATTGCAATAAAAATTACAGCAATACTAAGTGCTAAAATCATAATAATTCCCTGTATTACATCAGTCCAACCAGATCCACGCATACCACCTGAGAGAACATAACACATGATAACAATCATTGTTATTACAGCTCCAACTTGCCATACTATACCAGTCATATTCTCAATTAGAACTCCTGCTCCTATAGCCTGTGTTGCTAGATATGGAATTGTAAAAATAACCATGATACTCATAAATAGGATTCTTAAAGCATTACTATTAAATCTTTTACCAATTAACTCAGGCGGTGAAATATATCCATATTTTTTACCAAGTTTCCATACTTTTCTTCCAATAATATAAAACATTATGGCCATTATAGCTGTTCCAAAACTCATTATGCCATATTGACCTAAACCATATTTGTAGGCTGAACCAGAAAAACCAAGAAATGTAAATGCAGAAAAATTTGTTGCTATAAGTGTAAAAAACAAAATAACAGATCCAAATGAACGATTTGCAATAAAATAGTCCTGAGGAGTTTTTTTTGAAATTTTATGTGCAACTAAACCAAGTGAAAGTAAAATGATAAAATAAATAACAATTAGTAACAAAAAAATCAATTGTCCTCCCCCCAAATAACTTTTGCTATAAGATAAAAAAATATAGAGGTAACAAGAGTTAGAAACAAGATATAATATATCCATAAAGGAAGACCCAATATTAATGGTTTAGATTGATTCCATCCCCAGAAATCAAGTGACAATAGGAATAAAATAATTAAAACAAAAAAATAGATTATTTTTATTTTGTTCTTAAACCAGGAGATTATGCAATCCATGTGTATACCACTTTTTTATAGTTTCCTGGTTTAAACGGCTGGAAACAGATAAACAATGCCGTGTATACATATTTCCAACAAGTATTCTAATTATATTCTATCAAATAAATTTTCTTATTTATCAAAAGTATAAAAAACTATAGGTTATACATTTTCTTTTATCATTTTTCTAACATTAGAAATTAAAATTCTAACATCAAATGGTTTTGTATAATATCCATAAATTTCATCTTTTAAATCTTTCATTTTACTATTATCTTCTATACCTTTTGCAGTTAACATAGATATAATGACATTTTTTGATAAACCTTTATCTTTAATCTTTTCTATTGTATCCCATCCATCCATAAAAGGCATCATAATATCCATTAAGATAACACCTTTAAAACCTTCTTCAATTTCTTTTATACAATCTTCTCCACTGTCTACAGTATATACTTCAAACCCCTCACGTTCAAATATTCGTCTAATAGTAATAAGAATATCTGGATCATCATCTACTATCATTAACTTTTTATTCATTTTTAATCTCTTCTTGAATGTTTAACTAAGATATGTTTTTTATGTTAATTAAATATTTTACTTTTTGTTGCAACTTCAATTTAAAAATGACTGTCTTTTAATTAATTTATCGCTTAATAAACCAATTTGTTCTGGAGATAAATTTTCAACTCTTTCTTTTTTAAAAGGTATCTTACTTATATCTAAATCAAAATTATTTTTTATTATAGTCCCAATCATTTTTCTTTTATTATTAAAAAGTAATCTGCATAATTTAAGAAAGAATTGTTCATCTTTTACTTTAAAAGGAGGTTTTTTTAGGGGAATCAATCTTACTATACAAGCATCAACTTTAGGTTTTGGTTTGAAAGAGTTTTTAGGTACAATCTCTAAAACTTCACAATAAGCTTTATAATATAGATGAACTGTAAGATGAGAATAGTCATTATCTCCTGGTAGTGCTACCATCCTCTTAGCGAAATCTTTTTGATATATCAATATAGCATCATCAAAATCACAATCTAAAAGTTTAAAAGTTATTGGAGAGGATATTTGAAATGGAAGATTTGAAACAACCTTATTAAAATGAATCTTATTAAAATCAAATTTTACTGCATTACCATGTATTATCTCAACATTTTTAGGAAGTGTCTTTTTTAGATAATTAACCAATTTTTTATCAATTTCAATTGCATAGATTTTTTTTGCTTTATCTGCAAGTATATTTGTTAAAATACCTTTACCTGGGCCAATTTCTAAAACAATATCAGATGATTTTATATCAGCATATCTAACTTCTCTTAAAGCAGTATCTTCATCTATTAGAAAATTTTGCCCTAATTTATATTTCATAAATTAATGATAGCCCCTTGAAATAGGAGGTCTTGTAAATAAACGATACTTTTGATCTGGATCTGTAAGTTCAAGTTCAATCCTTTTTGCGATTAATTTATCTGGTGCTCTCAAAAAGTCAATACGATTGCACATCCCCTTAAAACTTTCAAAAGGTTTTTTTCTACGTTCTTCAAGTATATCATGCATCATTTTTTTACCAAGTCCTGGTAGTAACTCCAGTACATGGAAACGAGTTGAAATAGCGGGTGCCTCATTAAAAAATTTGATAAATCTATCCTCTTGGTTCTTTACGATATCTAGTAATACATACAACATTTCTCCATGAGCTGTTGAAGTCATATCTTTGTAGTTAATTCTACCTTTTATTTTTGATATTTTGTTCCTCTTTTTAGAATCCTTTCCTACATATATTCTTTCACCAGTGCTAAAAGATTCACCTGTTCTTGGTATAAGTTCAAGCAAAGTAAATTGTTTTTCACCTATACCATATACTACAGGATATCTCTTATGCGGAGGTAAGTCTCCTCTCCCTTTTGGTAAATAATCTAAAACATAAACATAATCCTCCACGTTTCTTACCTCCCTAATTTATTTTACGTAATATTTTCCAACTATATTCAATATTTGTTTTATTTCCTCATCGCTGATTTTTCCTCTTTCTTTTGCAAATATTGTTTTAACATCATCCTCAGTTATTGGTAATATATCAGCAATTTTATAAATCTGATTTTCTTTTAGAAAATCAAGTTTAGATAACTCTTTTATTAATTCTTCTGTTTTTTTAACTGGTAATTTTGCAAACATTTGAGCATGTTCTAAAGCTATTCTTTGTTCATATAACAATTCCTCGCGGTCTTTTTCGACCTTTTTAAGAATGTTTTTCACTTCTGCAAGAGAAACTGGTTTTACTTCATTTTGATTTTTTTGATTCATTTTATCTTGCTCTCCTTAAATGTTCACTTCTGACGACTAGTGTTTTTTCTTTTTTCCCGTCATTAACTTTTACTATATATGACTTCCCTTGTTTTCCTTCTATCTTACCTGTTTTCCCATGAAATCTTATATGGGGCATACCTTTATGAATTGAAGAATCAATAACTATATTTGCTGTTTCACCTTTTTTAAACTGCTGTAAAGCTTTGGAAATGGATTTAATTCCTCTGTCTTTTGGTTTTTTTCTTAGTATATTTCGACTTTTACTTCTTATTCCTTTTGATCGTTTTACCATTTTTATTCCTCATCTATTTTGATTACATCAAGTTCAATTACTTCACATGGTATATTAATTAGTTTGCTTATGCTGGGGTTTGTACGGTTATCATCACCTGATATGAGTTCTTTGATATATGTACCAGATTCTGCTTCTATTAAAGCTGTAGCTATAGAACCTTCTAATGTCTGAATTCTGCATTTATATATATGTCTTTCTCTAATCTTATCTGCTCGACGATGAGCTACCCTTGAAGGGGTTTTCTGTCTTATAGTTTTTCCTTGTAATGATTGTATTGCCTTTTTAAGTTTTTCTATATTTATAGAATCTTGACATTTAAAAATTACTTTATATGTTTTTTTAAATTTAGCTTGTTTTATATATGAAATCCTATTTTTATCTGTAAAACTAATGTCTGAAATTTCAATGAAATCTTTATATTTTTTATTAATTTCATCTGATGTTTTTTTTAAATCAATTTTCCTTTTATGAGGTTCTTTTAACTCCAAAACAAAAGGACGTCCATTTCCAAGCATTCTCACATCTATATCTTCTCTTCCAGCACCATGAAAAGATTCATCTTTTGATTTGGTCATCCGCATGATTTTTTCTGAAATTAATTCTTCTACACTTTTTTCGTACAACTTACCACTATAGTTACATTCTCTACAACCTCTTCCTCTACATATCCTACAAAACCATTTTGTTTGAGGTAGATTTCTACTAAATTTTTTGTATCTTCCATATATAAAAAGAGATTCTATTTGTAGATTTACTACATCGAATTGAGTATCTATAACTGCTGTTATATTTGGTTTTCCAAAGTTTACTTCTTTTCCAAGTTTTGGTTCCAATATCATACCTATTTCTCTGTTTAACTCTGATTTAATTGATTCACTGTATTCAAAATCTGAAATTGAAAAAATATCTTTTTCCTTTTCTAAAATATCTTCATCTATTTTTGTTCCAATTAAAAACGTATCAAATTCATATTCTTTGATAGAAGTATATATTAAATCAACGAAATGATTGACTTCTGAAAAAATATTTTCACATAACCAACAATCTTTAGATTGTAACTTATTTTTCTTAATTTTTTTTCTTAAATATTCTCCTTTTTCTTTGTTTGTAAAATTGTAATCTAGTTTTCTAAATAATCTACCTATGCATCTATCACATATCTTGTACTTATCCAAGATTTTTTGTATTTTTGAAATATTTTTTTGGTTTGTTAGCTTGGGATTCATAATTATTTCCTTTCAAGAGAACAAGAAAAGCTATTTTAATATTTACAAAAGAAATATTTTATTATTTTTTAATCCATAATTCATAGAAAAATACTACTATCATGATAAAGAAAATTAATGGTAAAAACCAATAATTTTGATCTACGCCTAAAAAATATCCAAGAGATAAAACAAATATTATTGACAAAAAGACAATTATCAAATCGCGATATTTCATTTTACTATACACCTTTTATCTATAATTTATCTAGTATGATATAAATTATTTTATTTTAGCAACTTTTTTAATTGATAATAATATACAAGATAAAATTCCAAGGGGGATTAAAATTAATGGTTGAAGTAAAACCTTTCAGAGGTATTACCTATAATAAAAAAAAGATAGATGATTTAGATGATGTAATGTCACCTCCTTATGATATTATAGCTGAAGAGTTACAAAATAAACTTTATGAAAAAAATCCAAAAAATTTTGTTAGATTGATTTTAAATAAAATCGAAAAAAATGATAATGAAAAGAATGATAGATACACAAGAGCCAGGGATTTATTTCATAGATGGCTTGAAGATTCAGTTCTTATTAAATCAGATGGGGATGCTGTTTATCCATATAAAATAAAATATAAAGAAAATGGTAAAGATAAAATCATGAATGGATTTTTTATTTTATTAAAGTTAGATAAAGATTACAAGAAAGTCAAAGCCCATGAGAGAACACTTTCTGGACCTAAAAAAGATCGTTTAAATCTTATGAGAGCATGTAACTCAAATCTGGAGCCTATTCAGCTTTTATATATAGATGAAAAAGATGAAATATTAAAGAAAATAGATAATTCATTGATTGATCCTATACTTGATGTGAAAGGTTATGATGGTTTTAATCATAGACTATGGAAAATAGAAGATAAAAACATTATACACATGATCTGTGAAAAATTGAAAGATGAAATCTTATTTATTGCGGATGGACATCACAGATATCAAACAGCTATTAATTTTTCTGAGGAAATGAAACAAAAGACAGGTAATGCTGATGAAAACGCTCCTTTCAATTATAGGATGGTTATTCTTGTAAACATGTTTGATAAGGGTCTTTCTGTTCTTCCAACTCATAGATTGATTAAGATGCCTGATATTAATCTGAAAGATTTAATTGCTAAACTTGAAAAATATTTTAAAATAGAAGAATTGGAGATAGATGAGTATTTAGATTCTGTAAGTAAAAAGATACTTAATGATATAAAAACAGATGGAGACCATAAGTTTGCAATGTATGTGGGGAAAAAATACTATGTTTTTACATTAAAAAATGAAAAATCTATGGATGAATTCGCTGGTGATAGATCAAAAACTTGGAGAACACTCGATGTATCAATACTTCATAAAATTGTTTTGGAATACGGTATGGGCATCACACAAGAAAATCTAGAGGATCATGTAAAATACACAAGAGATGATGAAGAAGCAGTAGGATTTGTAGATGATAATAAATTTGATTTATCATTTATTATGAATGCAACAAAAATTCATGAATTGAAAGCAATTGCTGATGCAGGAGAACATATGCCGCAGAAATCGACCTACTTTTTACCTAAAATGCTATCAGGTCTTGTAATGTATAAAATGGATATATAATTATATTTAGATTTATTAGGATAAATATTTTTGTAATTTTAACAAATCGACTTTTTTATTCGAAAAGTATTTATACCTCGAATGACAAATAATATCATGGTATAGTTAATCTATGTCAAGTTTAGTTTATTAATATAAAAGAGGCTCACTAAAAATGTTGACAACTTGGATTTCAAATAACTTTTTTCAAAAAGATATGGTGGTGCATAAGTAAATGGGACCAATGGCCATGGTATTAGTCGGTTTTATAGGCGGTCTAATGACTATGGCTATAGTAACTTTATATAAATGGGTTATAAAACGTTGGTCAGAAAGCTTCTAAAAAAATTAAAAAATAAAAAAAAGAAAGATTTTATTTTGTCTATTTGTTTAATACTTTTTTTGGAATGTCTACTTCTTCAGTTTTTCCTGTATCCCAAATAGCTCTTATCGCTAAAAGACCTGCAGCTGGTGCAATAAAAACAGCTATCATCATTGCTATATTATGGAAATATGGGCCTATGTATTCTAAATTGTTAAAATACCCAGATGTTGCACCGATTCCTACAAGCATTAAAGCTGCTATTAAAAAAGTAGGAACTCTTTCTTTAGTTATGTTACCTACAGCAAAGAACGATAGGATACCAACTACGAATCCTAAAACTGCTAGTATAATATTTACATATCCTGTATTGTCTGTCCATAAATTTGCGCCATATACAAAGCCGACTATAATTGCGATTAAAACGCCTATTAGGAACAGCCAGCTTGCTATCTTTTTAAACATTTCTTGCATCTTTTCCCTCCTTTCTCTCTTATATTTTTATTTGTATCTTTAAAAAAATTATCTGTATATAAATATTTAGTGTACACGAATATTCAGGTAATTATTCAGTTATACAAAAGCTATACGTCAAATAACGATTTTTTTGATTTATTGCTATTTTTACATTTTGGCAGTTTTATAAGATATATTTATATACCAATTCTTTAAGAATGTATTAATGGAAAAACGCCGTGGAGGGTAAATGAGATTCTTTTTACGATTCGCCTCTTCTTGCATCTCAACCACCCTCCAGCCCCCTTTACTTTTCTAGCAAAACTTTAAGTTGATATTATCTATTAACCTGCAAGTAGATTTACAATGGAAAGTATAATGATAGTTGATAAAGAAAAAAATATTTTAGAAGAAGTAAAAAATATTTTAGAAAATGATTTCAATGTTGTAACAGCTGAAAATAGCCGCAAAGCTTTTGAAATTATGGATTTTCAAAAAGAAAAAGATTTTGGATTAATCCTCATAGATTCTTTGATACCCGATACAGACACACCTGCATTATTTTCAATGAGGCCAGATAAAAGAAAAAATATTGATACTACAAAAAAAGAAGATTTCTTAAAAAAACCGTTTACTAAAGAACAATTGATGGATTTTGTAAAAAAGAAAATTTAAGAAATAAGTTCTTCTGATATCTTTTTGAAATCTTCTTTCATTTGTGACATTTTATTTTTATCATATGTAACGACTGCTGGATGAAAAATAGGCGTAATTTTCATTTTTCCAGTTATTGTATTGACAAAAAAAATTTTACCATGAACATTTGAAATTTTTTCTTTTTTTAAATTATATTTTTCAAGGATATACGATGTTGCAAAATTCCCCATCGTAGCAATAATTCTTGGTTGAATAATTTCAATTTGTTTATCTAAATAAGGAGTACATGTTTTTATTTCACTTGTTAAAGGATTTCTATTGTTTGGTGGACGACATTTCAAGATATTTGCGATATAAACATCTTTTCTATCTAAACCAATTGAATCTAGTAATTTGTCAAGTACCTGTCCGGCTCTACCAACAAAAGGTTTTCCTTTAAGATCTTCATTTCTACCGGGTGCCTCCCCAATAAACAAAACATCTGTGTTTGGATTTCCATCACCTAGAACTACATTGGTTCTGGTTTTTGATAACTTGCATTTTGTACAGCTACTAATTTCTTTATTAAGATCTTTTAAACACATGAATAAATCAAAATAAATGTTAAGCTATATATTCTTTGGAAATATTTAGAAATGATAAATCATGCAAAGTAAAGAAAAAGACAATATAATTTTTATAAGACTTTTAAAAGAAGAAAATGTGAATAAAAAGATAAAAGAAGCATGTAAAAAATACAATATAGAAACTGCTGTTGTTTTATCTGGCATAGGACAACTTAAAAAAGTAAAGTTAGGTTATTTTAAAGATAAAGGAAACTATACGCCTCAAGAGTTCAACTATCCATTAGAATTACTTTCTTTATCTGGAAATGTATGTAAATATAAAAATGAATATCTTTTTCACTTACATGCAGTTCTTGGAAACGAAGAAAAAAAAGTAATTGGAGGGCATTTTATAGACGGACAAATTAGTGTGACAGGTGAAATTATATTATTAAAAACAAAAATAGATGCAAAAAGAAAAAATGATAAAGAAACAGGGCTAAAGGCTCTATTTTTAGAGTAAAAGTTTTTTAGTTAAAAAAATATTACTACAGTCTAACATACTTAGTTTCTGAGGTAGGAACATATGAAAGATTTTACTAAACTCAGCGAGGATATAAAATATCTTAAAGAAGCAAGAAAAATTTTAAATAATGAATATGAACAAACAGATTTTCACAAAAAGAAAGTTGCAAATCCTAGAAGTAGTGTTCCACCCTCTCCAGAAGATGAAGAAGCAATAAAACTTTTAACAACTATCCAAAGAATAGATCATTATATCAAAAAATATCAAGACGAACAATTAGAAATACTTAAAAAAGAAGAAAAATAAATTTTTTTAAATGAGATTTTTTTTAATACCAAACATAGATTTAATTAGAACAATTATTGGAATAATTTCAAGCCTACCAATCCACATATTAAAAATAAGCATACTTTTTGAGATGGGTGACATATAAATATTTGTAATGCCTGTAGAAAGACCAACATTTCCCTGAGCTGAACATACTTCAAAAATAACATCACCAAGGGTATAACCTTCTGATGAAACAATCATTGAAATCAGTAGAATTCCCACAGACAAAATAATAACCCACATAAATGAGATTATTGCTGCCTCATTGATAAGATCCATAGCGTTGTCTTTAGAAAGAGATTTATCTCCTAGTTTATGAACAAAAACCCTACGGGGCGTAGAAATAGCTTGTTTAATACGCCAACCTACACCGTTATACAAAAGTATAGCTCTAACAAGCTTTATACCACCGGCAGTAGAACCTGCTGCACCACCGATAATCATAGCAAATGCAAGCAACAATTTTGCAGATTCGCCCCATATTGATAAGTCAGGTATAGATGCAAAACCTGTACAGGTTAAAGCAGAGATAAATTGAAAACCAGAATATTTCAAAGAAGAAAGCCAGTTGTAATCATATAAATTTAAATTGATAATAGTAAGAACTATAACACCTAAAATAATTATAGCAATCATTGCTTTAAACTGAGCATCATTTAAAAACTTCTTAATGCGACCTTTTAAAAGATTGTAGTGTGCAGCAAAAGCAATAGAACCAAGAATCATCAAAACAAGAATTGTAATTTGACTAATAACACTAAAACTAGAAATGCTATCATCTGTAACTGAAAAACCACCAGTAGCAAGACCAGTCATACCATGATTTATAGATTCCCATACATCCATACCCCCTGGTGTAACAGCACCAATAATAATCAAAGATATAATTCCTATCACTGAAAATAGTAGAAAAATCCACCAAATAGTTCGAACAGTTGATACAATAGATGGATGTGTTTTTTTATCCCGGGCTTCACCTTTATAAAGAACAAAAGAACCAGTACCAGGGCGGGCTAAGATACTAAGTGTCAAAACAATAACACCTACTCCTCCAACCCATTGTATAAGAGAACGCCAAAACTGCAATGAATAGGGAAGAAGATCTTCTCTTGCAACCATGGTAAGACCTGTACCGGTCCAACCTGACATAGACTCAAAAAATGCTGAAAGCGGGCTCATATGTAAGAGAGTTATTTTGTTATAAGGAATTAAAATAAATGGAATACTGCTAATTAAAGAGATAAAAAGCCAACCAAGAGCTGCTGTAACCATAGCACTTTTGAAATCAGCAGGATCTGCTTTTTTAAAAAAATAATAAAGAGGAAGACCTGTTAAAAAGAAAATAGCAGAGGTAATCAAAAAAGGGATAATGGCATCAAAATTAGATTTTTCACTATACTCCCCAAAATAAAGAGGTACAACTAGAGCAATAAGTGTGACAAAACCTATTATTACGAATATGCCACCAAGATCTCTTAGAACAGTTTTTAAATCGCTCATATAGCTATACTTCTCCTTATTTACCTTCTTTTTTAATAAAAAAATAAAAATCTGGTACTTATAGATTCCTAATTTCACTAATTTTTTCTTCAAGATTTTTTTCGAGATCAATGGATAAATCTCTTTTTGTAAAAGCATCTGCTCTAGCTGCAATGGAAATTTTATTTGCTACGATTCTTGCAATTTTCCCTCTCATTTTTCTTGGTGCCTTATTTATTTTACTATCTTGAAAAATAACTCCATGCTTAGGTGGTTTACCACCTTCTTTTTTAAACCTAAAAAGAGCTTTTTCAGCACCTAATATTTGGATTGTTGAAGCTGGAAGTAACGCTAGTCTTTTAAGTCCTCCAGCATTTGAAATAAGTCTAGCACCAATCAAAGGTCCTATTATATTAGAAATATTAGGTGCTATTAAATACATGTCTTTTTCTATTTGATCTTCTATCTTATTGATTTCACTTTCAATAAAAGAAATAGAATTAGTTAAAGGCTTCATTCTTTTTTCTGAGCTCTTAATCTCGGACCATACTTCATATCTTTCATTTAGAAGATTTGATATCTGAATGAATTCATCCAAAGTGTTGATCAACTGTATTACTTGAAGATCTGCCGATTTTAGAGTGTTTTTTGTTTGATTTTTAGATAAAAGAAAAGCTGATTTTCGGATTAATTCTTTTGAGAAACTATAATCTTCTGGATTAATATCAATTTTCTTAAAAAATTTGTCTTCGGGGTTATATTTTCCAAGTTTTTCTAATCTTTTTTCGTTTACAATTATATTTTCACTAGTTTTTTTGATAATTTTTTTTTCTTCTGGTAAAATATCGTTATTTTGAATTTTCCCCAATCTTTTAAAAATTTCTTTTTCTTTTTTTGGAAATAATTTTTTTTCTTTTATTTTATTTTTATCAAATAGAAAGGTTCCAAACCACTTTGTAATTAAGTACATTTTAATAATTGTGAAAACAAATTATTATAAAAATGTATTTGATGCATTGAAACCATCCTTATTTTTATTATTTGGATCAAATCCTTCTTGTTTATAATGAGTTCCAATTTTATCTCCATTATCATCAATTAAAGGATGGAATAAATTTCCGTATCTTTCTTCTACCCATCTAGCTGCATACTCATATGCTTCAGCGATAGAAATTTTACTATCATTATTATAATCGGCAGGTACTATCATATTTAGAGCATCTCTAAATTTCCCAATCCAAGCATCAGATGGTTCAAAACCTCGAGATGATGTACATATTATTCTATTTTTACCACTTATCTTATTAATAAATGCACCACCGTAGCATGGTTGAAATAATAATATGATTTTTCCAGATATATTCTCTAAATATCTTTGTAGTTCCCAGTCATATAAATTGTTTGTTTTGGATGGAGAGGGATCTACTATCCAATAGGCCATTTCTAAAATATTTTTAAATGGTAATGCAAAAAATGCTTTTTTTATATCATTAGAATCATCTGATTGCCATAATTGAAAACCATAAATTTTTCCGGGATTTAGCTTATAACCAAATAAAGGATGGTTTTCATGGAAACTAATCCTGATTTCATCAATTTCATATTCTTCAATTTCTTGATTTGTTTCATTTCTAAAAGCTAAATGTTTCCAGATTTTATCTATCCATGGCTGAAGAACTGTATCATTTTTTTCAAAATTTATAATTTTGACTAGTTGTGAATTGTTATAGAATTTTATATTGATTTTATTGAGATATTCGTTTTTAGAAGCTTTGATTCTAAAACCTTTTATTTTTATTGGTTTATTTGTTGTTAAAATAAGTGGTTCTTCTGTCCATTCATTATCAAAAGCTTTATCATAATATGCAAAATTTTCATCTGAATCATCCAATGCTTTCTCTTCAGATTTCCAATTATTATCTATAAATCCATCTGGTGTAATCCATTCAATTCCACCATCATCATATATTCCACCATGATTTATCATTAAAAATAGAAGCTGATCTTTTTCAGATAACTCTCTTTTTCCTCCTAATTTAAATGAATTTAAAATTTCCTTTAAATTTTCCTTATTTGCTTTTCCATCAATCCATGATTTATTAAAAGTTTTGGTCGGTATTTCAAAAAAACTTTCTGGTAGTAAGTTAACAAGAAGAAAAATATTTTCTTCAGAGTAGTTATATCTATCCCTTAACATTGTATATGTCTTTCCTGCATCGTTAAGATACCACTTATAATATTGAGAAATACTTTTTATTGAAGGAATATTAATTTTTCTGTTAAAATATGAACCGACAATAATTATCGCATATTTTTGTTTAGTCTCATTATTTTCCTTATTGACTTGTTTAAATGAATCTGTATTTGTTCCAGAAACATTTAAAAAGGGTAATACAAACAAAGCAATCATAAAAATTGTAATAATCTTTATTTTTATCATACAAATCACATTTCATATAATATATGGTAACTAATAATATAAAAATTTATCTATAAATTTATAAGAAAATGAATTTATATATTACTTATCAATTTAAGCATGAGGTGTCGAACTGGTCAAACTTACCACAAAAGTTGGAGAAATTGTTCTGAGAAATCCTACAATTCTTGCATCTGGCGTGATGGATGAAGATGCTGGAAGTATGAAAAGAATTTTTAAATCTGGAGCTGGTGCAGTAGTAACAAAATCTATAGGGCTCAAACCAAAAAAAGGATATAAAAATCCGACATTGATAGAATTAGAGCATGGTTTTCTAAATGCGATGGGTCTTCCAAATCCAGGAATAGAAAATTTTGAAAAAGAACTAATAGAGCTAAAAAAGATAAAAAAACCTGTAATTGGAAGTATCTATGGTTCAAATACTAAAGAATTTGTACATCTTTCTAAAAAAATGCAAAAATATGGTGTCGATGCAGTAGAATTAAACATGAGCTGTCCACACGCAAAAGGATATGGTTTGGAAGTTGGATCTGATCCAAAACTTGTAAAAAATATTGTTACAAATACAAAAAAATCAATAGATATACCTGTTTTTGTAAAAATATCGCCAAATCTAATAAATATAGTAGAAATTGCAAAAGCAGCAGAAAAAGGAAAAGCAGATGCAATAGTTGCAATAAATACTATAAAAGCAATGAAAATAGATTTAGAAATTAAAAAACCAGTTTTATATAACAAAATAGGGGGGTACTCTGGACCTGCAATAAAGCCTATTGGGATTAGATGTGTGTATGAAATATCAAAAAATACAAAAATTCCAATAATTGGCTGCGGAGGAATAAGTACTGGATTAGATGCAATAGAATATATTATGGCAGGAGCCTCAGCAGTTCAAGTTGGATCGGCTGTATACTATAGAGAAATTGATGTTTTCAAAAAAATATGTAAAGAAATAGAAACATTGATGAAAAAACATAACTATAAAGATATTAAGGAAATAATTGGAGTAGCACATAAATGAATTATCCAGAAATAACAAAAATAATTGAAACAATAATAGAAAACAAAAATGTTAAAACACTTAAATTTAGACATAGAAAAAAAATAACTCCGGGACAATTCTATATGATATGGATACCAGATATCGATGAAATTCCTATGAGTGTTTCATATATTGATAAAAATATCAAAGGAATTACTTTTAAAAAAATAGGGGAAGCTACAGAGGCTTTATTTAATCTTAAAAAAGGAGATAAAATAGGTATAAGAGGGCCTTATGGAAATGGATTTAAAATAGAAGGTAAAAAAATATTATTTGTTGGAGGGGGCACCGGAATTGTTGCTATAGCACCTGCTATAAAAATTGCTTCTGAAAAAAATATTTCTACAACTCTAGTGATTGGTTCAAAATGTAAAAATGAATTATTTTTTGAAAAAAGACTTAAAAAATATAGTAAAAAATGTGTTTTATGTACCGATGATGGCTCATGTGGTAAAAAAGGATTTACAACTGATGTTGTGAAAGATATCCTTGAAAAAGAACATTTTTCACAGATTATTACATGTGGCCCTGAAAAAATGATGAAAAAAGTATTAGATATCTGTAATAATATACCTGTCCAAGCAAGTCTTGAGAGATATATGAAATGTGGATTTGGCTTGTGCGGTCAATGTACTATCGGTGAAGGTCTTAGAGTATGTAAGGAAGGTCCTGTTTTTGAAGGAAAGATACTAAGAAAAATTAAAGATTTTGGATTATATAAAAAAGATTCCTCAGGTAAAAAAATACCTATTTAAAAAATGGGGAGGGAATAAATTTTGGCTGTATATAATGAAGAAATAAATATCAAAACAAAAGGTGAAGTAGATATCATAGATATAACAAATGAACTACAGAAAATTACTGATAAATCAAATATAAAAAATGGAATAATATGTATTTTTAATCCCGGATCCACTGGGTCTCTTACAACAATTGAATATGAACCTGGTTTAAAAAAAGATTTTCCAAAAGCCCTTGAAAAAATAGCACCTAAAGATGAATATTATAATCATCACGAAACATGGCATGATGACAATGGACATTCACATGTTAGAGCAAGTCTTATGGGTCCAAGTGTGACAATACCTCTTGTTAATGGTAAAATTGTACATGGTACATGGCAACAAATTGTTTTTGTAGAATTTGATACCAGTAATAGAAATAGAAATCTGATTGTTCAGATAGTTGGAGAATAAAACTACCATTTATTGTAATGAATTCTACTTTCTTTGTATCTGTCAACTTCTTTTTGTTTTTCTTTTGTATATCCAAGAGATACAAGAGAAAAAGGTACAACACTTTCAGGCAATCCAAATAATTTTTTTAAATTTTCAACTCTTTCTTTTCTAGGGTAGATGCCTATCCAACATGAACCAAGATCTAATTCTCTTGCAGCAATCAATATATTTTCAGTTGCAGCACCACAATCTAAAGACCAATAATTTTTAAATGTTTCAAGATTTTTATCTGCACAAACAAGTATTGCTTTTTCAGCATCTTTTAAAAAACTTGCATGCGGATGAAAATCAATAATTCTTTTTAAAGTCTCTTTATCATCTATTATAATAAAATGCCACGGCTGTTGATTCCCTGCAGATGGAGCAGAAAAAGCTGCTTTTAATAATTTTTTTATAATTTTATCTGGTATTTTTTCATCTGAATATTTTCTGATACTTCTCCTAGTTAACAATGATTCTAATGGTTCCATATTTTAACAATAAACACTATGTTTTTATTAATATTTTGAAAAAAAATCATACTTAATCAAATCTAAAACAGATATTGCTTGGATTATATCCACCATAGATCAAACTAATATCATTTCTAAATGAAAAAATAGAAAAAGAGATCTTTATTTTTTCAATTTCATATTCCTGATTAAATTTTCCTGAAACTTTAATTGCATTTTTTAAACCTATTTTGAATATGTTTTCAAATTGTTTTTCATCAACTATTGAGTTTTCTTTGTTGTAAAATGTGATTTTTATGTTTTTTATAGTTAAAAAAAGAGGTTTTTTAATATTTAATATTAAATCCCAATCGCATTTATCTATATAAATTGGATCATCGAAGCTATATATAAGTTCTTTTTGTTTGTTAAAAGATAGCATTTCATCAGTTAATCTTTCGTAATTCAAACTAGGTTCATTTTTTGATAATTTGTTTTTTTGTAAATAGAAAATAAATTCTTTTGGATATACTTTGATTAAATGTTTTGTTGCTCTAATTGATTTATCACTAAAAGTTGTAAATAGAGTAATAGTATATATTACAGGATATTCAATTTCAAATTTGTTTTCAAAAAAATATTTATGTTTAACATTTTTACCGATGATATCTTTTCCATCTTGGAAATTCCATCTATAAGAAGTAATTTTATATTCTGATTCATCACAATATGCATCAAATTCTATTTCTTCATCAAAAAAAGCTTTATCTGGTGCATCTATAGTAACAGGTGAAGCATTTTCATATATTTTTGAATAATATCTATTTGATTCTTCATGTATGCATCCTGAAAAAACTGGGATTAGTAATATAATAAGTAAAAGAATTGTGCTTATTTTAATGAAATTTAGTTTTTCCATGTAATATACCTTATTTATTAAATTACGACTATATATATAAAATTTTACAAAAAAATATATAATACAAATTAATTAATATATAATATAACTATATTTGTATAAAATCAAATTTGGGTAAATAAATGCAGAAAAATACATTAGTTTATACTATACTAATACTTCTTATATTTTCATCAGTTTTGACCATAAATGTATCTTCTGAACAAAACAATCTATCTTATTGGAATAAAGAATGGAAATATAGGCAAGAAATAAAAATACCTATTTCAACTAATCAAGAATCTGCAAAATATCAACCGATAGATATTAGTTTTGAATTTAAAAATAGATGTTGGGGAAAAAATGAATTAGAGCATTCTATAAGAGTATGCTGTTGGCATGAAAATAGATGGTATGAACTAGAAAGTCAGATATATGATATCGAGAAGGCCGACTCAGAATCATATATTAAAAAATGTGGTGTAATCTTTTTAATACCTGAGTTTGCAAATGGAAAAGAACGCTATTTTATTTATTATGATGAAAAAGAAAAGTCAAAAACTGATTATGAAGATCATGTAGATATAGACGATGAATACTACTACTATGAACCTATATCTGGGATTTATGCCGAAGGAGATTACTATAAAATTACAGAAGATGGCTACTGTATTTTTGGAATAGGTCAAAAAGGAAAAGTAATTGACAGAAAATTATCTCAAACTGTTATGAAACTTAAATCAAAAACAAAAGAATTTGATATAACACAATTAGATGCTATAGCGAATTTAGGTTTTTCTTATTACAAAGGTATGGATGATAAATATGAAATCTCTTCTGATGAAAGCTTAGTTGCAAAACAAATACTAATAGATGGAAATCTAATGGTTCAAGTCAGGTTAATAAGTGAATCTGAACAAAAAAACATACGTACATCAAATATTTACAAATACTATTATTGTCCCACTAGTGACAAAAGGTTGAATATACATGCAAAACACGAAATTTTAAAAGATGATTATGTAAAAGGAAATATAAATGTTGATGGAAAGTATGGAGCGATTTTTTCTCTAAATTCAAAAAGTGAAACAATCAAAAAAATGAGATTTGGGAAAATGTTACCATATTTACATGTTTATCATAAAGATAATACTATTCGCGAATATTTAATAAATCAAGATCCAGAAAACAAAAAAAGAGAATGGATAATTTCATATAAAGATGATTGTGATCTAGGCGAAAAAGCGTGGTTTTCATACGATCAAGGAAAAACCGGTGAAGCTCAAGCAATGATTTTCAAATCAAATTCAGGTATAATACAACACAGTAAAGAAGATCGAGATGGGATCCAACTAAAAGTTTCACAAAAAGAATATATAAATGTATTAGGTGCAGAAATAGACTATACTGCAATAAACTTTGGTAGAAATTCATATGAAAAAAATGGAAGACAAGATCTTAAAATAAGACAAGGACTTACTGTAGAATTTGATGCAGAGTTTTTTATATCAAAAGATGGTGGTTATCCAAGTGTTGAATCAGAAGCAGAAATTTTTCAGGAACTAATAAAATATAGAAATTCTTTTGATGAAGGTCCAATAGAAGAAGAGCAGAAAATTCATACATTAACAGTTGTACCAAGATTTACTGGAAACATAATGTCTCATCCATTTCTTTCAAACATCTCAGGAATAAAAATTACTTCAGTTGTTGCAGAATTATATAAAGATGATGAATTAATTTTGGAAAAATATACACAAAAACCTTTTTTTGGGTCGCCGAAAATAATTTTTCCAAAACTTTCAGCCGGTAGATATATTATAAAAATATATAGGGAAATAGGAGAAAAAACAAAGAGATATATAGGTCTTGGTCTAGTAAATATTACAGGAGATAAAAAGATAAATGTATATTGCACATGGCCAAAAGAAATAAATGTACATTTAACAGATCAAAAAAATGATATAATTAACGGTTTTGAATTAAAATTAATTAAAAATGGTACCGCTGTTGATAGATATACTTTTTCAAAAAAAACAGATATCAAATTTATAATACCTGCAAACTTTTTCTTTGATTATGAATTAGAAGGTTATTACAAAGGATTTAGAATATTTAACAAAAAAATAAATTTTTTACAAAAAAATGTAAATCAAATAGTTGAACTATATAATTTAAACGTTGATATTTTTGACAATATTGGTTTTTCACCCGGTGTAGAAGTTCAACCATATCTATCAAGTTCAGATATGATTAATGAAACCAAGATAGAACCTGATGAAATTATCAATGGGCGATACATTTTCAAAAATTTACCAAATTCAAACTATAAATTACATTTATCATATGGTAGTTATTCAAAAACTAGAGATATAGTAATTAATTCTGAAAACAAAAATATCAAACTTGATTTTAATGCATTGTTTGATTTAACTGTTGAACTTCTTGACTCAAGAGGAAACAATATTGACTATCGTAATAACAAGATATATATCCATAGAGAAGATAAAAAAATAAAGTCAGATTTCCAAAAAGAAAAAAGAATTGCTCTTCCACCGGGCGAATACGAAATAAAAGTTCTATCAGATGATAACATAATAGCATTAAAAAATATTATGTTAACAAATGATAAAGACATAAAAGTTGTAACAAATACTGGCCCAGTCATTCCAGTTTTTGTGAATATATTAGTAAATATTTTTTTAATTGAAATGGCAATAATTTTTCTTTTAAAAAGAATCTCTTTAAACAGTTTTCTTAAAATTGTTGCAATGGGTTTAATTCTTTTATCGATATTCCAACCGTGGTGGAGTTTAAATGCAGCAAATGAAAATATAAATGTAACAAAAACATCAGATTTATATATCTCACCTCAAGTAATGATTGAGAAAGTAACTGTTAATGATCAAGAGTTTTTTGATCTGGCTACAATACCTGAAGTTTTTACTAATTTTTTGGGGACATTATTGTTGATTGTTTGTTCAGGTTTTGTTTTAATTGGTATTAGTTTTATTCCAAATATTCTTCTAAAAAAAAGATATTCTATAATACTTATTATTGCTAGTGCACTTTTCTTAATCTTAATATCTGCAGCATTTACTGTGGGAATGTCAAAAATAACTGAACTAACTTTGGGAAGTCTGCAAGGCCAAGGATCTATAAACATTGATTTACCTGATAAAAGTACAGCTTCGCTTTATGGATATTGGGGTCTTGGATCAGGGTTTTATCTATGTATATTTGCAGCAATAATGGGATTTTTTGATGGGATAATAGATCTTTTAAGAAAACGTCAATGGTTTAAAAAAATAAAATCATATATATTAAAATAAATTTTAATCAAAGTTTTTTAATTCTATTTATACCATCAATTTTTTTGATAATATCTATAGTGGAATTTGGAATAAATGTTTCCCATTTTTCATCTTTTTTAATTTTTTTTCTAATTTCTTTTCCTGAAAATTTTTTTTCATTAAAAAGCGGTGTATTAACAACTTTATATCCTTTTTTTTTAAATAGTTTTTTTGTAAAAGAATTATTTGTAACAACAACATCGAAATCAGAATATATAGATAAAATATGCTCTACCCATCTAGGTGGATTATGTATATCGGGAATATCTATTATTTTATAATTTTCAATATCATTATTTTCAAGTGTTTTTTCTATCATTTCTTTTCTTTCATTAGAACTAAAAGGATTTTCTTTGGTGTTTTTATATTGAGATGAACCAATTCCAATAATTATGCTATCATATTTTTTTAAAATATATTCTATTACTTTTAGATGGCCTTTATGAAAAGGTTGAAATCTACCAATAAATAAAGCTTTCATATTAAACTACCTAATAAAACAGAAACTAAAAAAAGTTTATTAAACATCCTAAAAGAAATATTATTGATTTTATGATTGAGTGTTTTTTTTGTTTACTTCTTCTGTATTTGCAGCGTTTACTTTTTTCTCTGATTCAAGTTCAACTTTTCCAGTTATATCAAGTGGTTTTAATGCTTTTAGTTTTTTAAGAAGTTCTTTTTTACCTTTTCCTTTTAAGGCATGTTCAATTACTTCAGGTAAAGTAGATACAGTAACTACTTCAATTTTGTCTTTGAATTTATTTTCAATTAAAACATCTTTAAGATTTGATTTAGGAATAATTATTTTTTTAATACCTGCTCTAGCTGCGGCTTCGATTTTTGCTGTTGCGCCACCAATTGGTAAGACTGTGCCACGTATGCTTAATGAACCAGTCATAGCAACATCTTGTTTTACAGGTATGTTTTCCATAGCCGATATAACAGCAGTTATGACAGAAAGACTTGCCGAATCTCCTTCTACACCTTCATACGTACCAATAAATTGTATATGAATATCATTTTTAGAAATGTCTTTACCCATATACTTTTTAAGTATTGCTGAGATGTTAAGAACCGATTCTTTTGCAATATCGCCGAGTTTCCCTGTTGCTATTACTTTTCCTTCAGATTCAGAACCAGCAGGGGTAACATCTGCAACAATTGGTAATACAAGACCTGAGAATTCGCTCATACTAGGATCTGCAGAATGAACTGCAAGACCATTGACAACTCCTATTTCAGAGCCTTTGGTTCTAAAAGAACGATAATCCTGACGTCTTTCTATTGCTCTATCTACAACTTGATGTTCTAATGATTTAGCTATTTTTTTTGCTTCTAAAACATGATCAAATGTAACTATTTTCTTGTTTTTTTCGTATGCAATATCTCCAGCGGTACGTACAAGTCCACCTAATTCTCTTAAACGAAGTGAAAGTTTTCCTTTTCTTCCAGCACGTCGCTGTGCTTCATGTATTATTTCACCTACTGCATCTTTATTGAAATGTGGTATTTTTTTATCCTTTACAACTTCCTGGGCGACAAAACGAATAAGCTTTTTACGATTATCATTGCTGTCATCCATTGAATTATTTAGGTATACTTCATACCCATATCCTCTTATACGTGAACGAAGAGCAGGATGCATACCTTTTAAAGCATCAAGGTTTCCTGCAGAAACTAGAATAAAATCACAAGGAGTAGGTTCTGTTTTTACCATTGCTCCAAAACTTCTTTCTGATTGTCCCGTGATCTGAAATTTTTTCTCCTGAATTGCAGTTAATAGATGCTGCTGAGAAGGAAGACTTAATGTGTTAATCTCATCGATATATAAGACACCTTTATGGGCTCTATGAATAGCACCTGCTTCTACAAGTTGATGCGGTGGTGTTTCTAGACCTGCAGATTGAAATGGGTCATGACGGACATCACCAAGAAGCGCACCTGAATGTGCTGCGGTAGCATCTATAAATGGTGGCGTGTCATCTTTTTCATGGGCAACAAGGATCTTTGGTACACTGTTTAAATTATTACGTTGCATCAAAGAACCTCTAGAAAAAATCAAGAAAATAAATACAGCGCCTATTATCCCAAAGAAAATATACTCAGGATGTGCTGTTGCATTTTCTACTTCCATAATAATTTCCCAGAAAGCAGCAATAAATGAAACCGCAACAATTAAAAATGCAAACCATGCAATAAAAGTACTTTGTTGTTCCTTTTTCTTTTTTGCTTCTTTTCTCTGTGCTTTTACTATTTCATTTGCTTTGCCACCAGGAACAACACGTATATGAGGTGTATTCGAATCTTCGTTATTTGGATAAGCAATTATATCTTCTAGTTCTTCTTTTGGGAGAAATACGGTCATAGCTCTAGCGACCATTGATTTACCAGTTCCAGGGTCTCCGATAAGCATTACATGTCTTTTTTGTTCAGCTGCTTTTCTAACAATATCAACAGCTTTATCTTGACCAATTACTTGATCAAGTAGAAGATCAGGTACTTTTATCTCTTCAGTAGTTTTAAATTTCTGTTTTTTAATCCATTCATTAATATCTTCTGATTTTTCTTTTTCTGGGATCTTTTTATTATCTGTTTTTAATTTTTTATTAGAAACTGTTTTAGTTTTCTTTTGTTCTTCTTCAATCAATTTGTCCACCATTTCATCAACTGAACTATCTGACACATTAACACTCTATCGTTCGATTTTGTGTATTGCTGTATATCGGGATGATATTTCAATTTTTCTTTTATTAGTATTTAGTTTATAAAAACTTTAGTTACTTAGAAAAATTTATAATAAACAAGCAAATTTAGTATATAATAATTTTGGGTGGAGGATACATGGCTAAAAAAAATATTAATGAAGAAATTATGGTGAAAGTAGTAGGTATATCTTTTATAGTTGGTATTGTAATAGCTATATTGATAGGACTATATCAAGGATGGACGATTGAACAAGGAACAAATTTTATTGAACAAGAACCACTTGGCGGTTGGGTTGCATGGATACTTGCAATTATTGGAATAGTTGTAGGTCTTCTAGCTATTGCAGGAAGAGGAACAATCACAAGAGAAGAAACACCTAACTTTTTAATGGCAGGTATAGCCTTAGTTGTCATGTATGGAGTGTTTAAGGGTGTTTCAATTGATCCATTATTAGGATCATTGCTCTGGGGTATATCTGAAGCACTTGCAATATTTGTTGCACCAACTGTTATTATACTTGCAATAAAAGCAATATATAATATGGGAAAAGATGTTTAAAACATATTTTTCTTTATTTTAAAAAATACCAAAAAAGAAGAAAAATAATTCCAATTATCATAAAAACAATCCATAATATATAAAAAATTTTAATCCTAAAAAGCCATTTTGCTTTTTTTTCAGGGGTATCAAAAAAACGACCTATAATTGGATCATCTTCTAAACTAGACATATTATTTTCCTATTCTTCAAGAATTGCTTTTATTCTTTTTCTTCTAAAAAAATCTTCTCTTTCTCTTTCTTCAAGTTGCATTTCTATATATTTTCTAGTGGATTTAAGTTTAGGAATTAAATTATTTTCAAGAACATTTACTCTTCTTTTTGTTTTTTCTATTTCACCTGATAAAGATTGTACACTACTTTCGAGATCAGAAAGTTCTATAAGTGTAAAAATCAAATCTTTGAATTTTTTTTGTGCATCATCAAACTTTGAAGATGTCTCCATAAAACCATATTTAAATGCAAGATCTTTTTTCAAATTTTTAGTATCTACTTTAGGTATTTTTACACCCATTATATTATCTTTTTCAAGTTCTATTTCACCTATATCTTCTGTTAAACAAGATAAGTCTTCTACCTTATCTTCTCCCATTATCATTTGTGCTTGTATAAGAGATGAAAAAGCAAGATTAATATCTTCATTTATTTTTTGATGTAATTCTTTTCTTCTATCAATTATTTTAAAAAATTTTTCAACTAGAGCATCTCTTTTTTCTTCTAAAAGTTTATGTCCTTTGTCAGCAAGCTCTAGTTTTTTACGTATTTCAAGTAGAGCCATTCTAGTGGGTTTTACTCCTTCCATTAATTGCTCGGCCATATTATTTTACTCTTCTTTGCTATTTTTTTCTTTTTTGTGATAATATTTTTCTATATACTTTTCATCTATCTTTTTTAGTTCAGATTCAGGTAGTATAGATAATAAGTTCCAACCGATTTCTAGTGTTTTTTCAATGGTTCTATTTTCATTTCGGTCTTGGGTGACAAAATTTTCTTCGAATTCCTGTGCGAATTTTAGATATTTTTTATCTCTTTCAGATAATGCATCTTCTCCAACAATTGCTACAAGATCTCTTAAATCAACTCCTTCAGCATATGCTGCATATAACTGATTACTAACACCAGCATGATCTGCTCTTGTTCTTCCTTCACCGATTCCCCTATCCATTAAACGAGATAAAGATGGAAGAACTGCTACTGGCGGATATATATCTTTTTTATCAAGACTTCGTTCTAAAACAATTTGTCCTTCTGTTATATATCCAGTTAAGTCAGGTATGGGATGTGTGATGTCATCATCTGGCATAGTAAGCATTGGAATCTGGGTGATCGATCCTTTTTTACCATGAATTCTACCTGCTCTTTCATATATTGTCGCAAGATCAGTATACATATACCCAGGGTAACCACGTCTACCTGGAACTTCTTCTCTAGCTGCTGCAATTTCTCTTAAAGCTTCAGCATAATTAGTTAAATCAGTTAAAATCACTAGTACTTGCATGTCTAAATCAAAAGCCAAATACTCAGCGCAAGTAAGAGCCATACGTGGTAAAATAATTCTTTCGATAGTTGGGTCATCAGCAAGATTTAGAAACATAACGGTACGCTCTAGCGCACCAGTATTTTCAAAATCACGAATAAAAAGATTTGCTTCTTCAAAAGTAATACCCATCGCACAAAATACAACAGCAAATTTTTCTTTTTTACCAAGAACTTTTGCTTGTCTTGCAATTTGAGCGGCAAGTTCATTATGAGGAAGACCCGATCCTGAAAAAATAGGAAGTTTTTGCCCTCTGACAAGTGTGTTTAACCCATCAATTGTTGAAATACCTGTTTGAATAAATTCACGAGGATATTCACGAGAATATGGATTTATAGGATTGCCGTTAATCTCTCTTCTCTCTTCTGGAATGATTTGTGGTGCATCATCAATTGGATTTCCTGTTCCATCAAATACACGACCAAGTATATCTTTACTTACACCAAGTTTCATGGTTTCACCTATAAAACGAGCTGAAGTTTTATCTGTATCAAGTCCTTTTGTCCCCTCAAAAACTTGAACTACTGCTTTATCAAGAAATGCTTCTAAGACTTGTCCTGTTCTTTCTTCTCCATCAGAGGTTTTAATTTTTACTATTTCATTAAAACTAACATCTTCAATTCCTTCGACAATCATGAGGGGGCCTGCAACTTCTGATACAGTAGTATACTCTATGTCTTTTTTACCCATTTATTTAACCTCCTTTATAAGAGAGTTTATTTCTTTTTCAAAATCTTTTTCAATTTTTTCGAATTTTTTTTCAAAATCTTTATTTGGTATCATCTTTAGTCTTGCAATATCCGCTCTTGATTTCAATGAAACGATATCATCAATGTGAACGCCTTCAGAAATAGCTTTTTTTGTTTCGTCACTATAGTTAAGCATTAATCTAAGCATTTCATATTGTTTTTTATCTGGACAATATGTATCAACATCATGAAAAGCACTTTGCTGTAAGAAATCTTCTCTGATCATTTTAGCACTTTCCAGAGTTGTTCTTTCTTTTGGTGGTAATGCATCAGGTCCAACAAGTTTCACAATTTCTTGGAGTTCTGCTTCTTTTTGAAGAATAGCTACTGCTTTGTTTCTTAATTTAAGCCAATCTTCACCTGCATGTTCTTTCCACCAGTTTTTAACTTCTTTTAGATAAAGTGAATATGATTTTAGCCAGTTAATAGATGGAAAATGACGTCTATCTGCTAAATCTGAATCAAGTGCCCAAAATACTTTTACAATACGAAGTGTGTTTTGTGCTACAGGCTCTGAAAAGTCTCCACCTGGGGGAGATACTGCGCCCATAACTGATACAGATCCTTCTTTTTCTTTTGATCCAAGAAGTTTAGCTCTTCCTGCTCTTTCATAGAATTCAGCAAGACGAGATGCAAGATATGCAGGATAACCTTCTTCACCAGGCATCTCTTCAAGTCTACCAGAGATTTCTCTCATTGCTTCAGCTAGACGACTTGTACTATCAGCCATCAATGCTACATCATATCCCATATCACGATAATATTCTGCAATTGTAATTCCGGTATATACACTGGCATCACGTGCTGCAACAGGCATATTTGATGTATTTGCAATAAGAACTGTTCTTTCCATCAAAGGTTTGCCTGTTTTTGGATCTTTAAGTTCTGGAAACTCACGAAGGACATCTGTCATTTCATTTCCACGTTCACCACAACCAACATATACAACAACTTGTGCGTCACTCCATTTTGCAAGTTGGTGTAAAGTTACGGTTTTTCCTGTTCCAAATCCACCTGGAATTGCAGCTGTTCCACCTTTTGCAATAGGGAAAAAAGTATCAATTACCCGTTGACCTGTGATAAGAGGAAGAGTTGGATCTTGTTTTTTATTTACAGGCCTTGGTTTTCTAACAGGCCATCTCTGCAACATTTGAAGTTTTATTTCAGAATCTTTTGTTTTAACTGTTGCGATATCTTCTTCTATTGTATATTTACCAGATTTTTTTATAGATTTTATTTCACCAGATATATTTGGAGGAACAATTATTTTATGAGTAATAATTGATGTTTCTTTTACTTCACCTATAACATCACAAGGTTTTACACTGTCGCCTTTTTTTACAGTTGGTTTAAAATCCCATTTCTTTTTACGATCAAGTGCAGGTGCTTCAACACCACGCTCGATAAAATCACCTGTTTTATCTTTTACAGCAGGGAGTGGTCGTTGTATACCATCATATATATTTGTGATAAGACCTGGACCTAGATCCACGGATAAAGGAGAACCTGTAGATATTACTTTTTCACCAGGTTTTAATCCATTTGTATCTTCATATACCTGAATTATAGCATTGTCTTCTTCTAATCTTATGATTTCTCCTATTAGATTTTCTTCTCCGACTCTGACGACATCATACATTTTTGCCCCTCGCATACTATCTGCTTCGATTACAGGACCTGATATTCGTATGATTCTTCCTTGCTTTTGTTTTTTAGCCATATTTTTCCTCCAAATTTATTTTTATGTTTCTTTATTAACTTCAATTCCGACAGCTTTTTTTATAAGATGTGAAACATAATCTTCATGGTCTTTTTTATGTCCTTTTTTATCGGGAATTTCAACAATTATAGGAATTGTGTTTCTAATTCTGAAATCTTTTAGATATTTACCAAGGTCTTCTGCTATTTTCTCTGTTATAAAAAGAACTGCTATATCATCTAGCTCTTTTATTTCATTCCAGATATTTTTTAGATTTTCTTCAGGTGTATATATATTTTTTACTCCTGCGAGTCTAAAACCTGTTGCCGTATCCTTGTCGCATAGAGCTGCTATTTTCAACTTGGAACCTCCGTTACAATTAGTTCTTTTATTTGATCTTTGTTAATATTTTCAGAAATTCCTTTTGAGATTACTTTAAGATTTCTTATTTCAAATTCTTTTGATATTAAAAAACGAATAGTGGGGCCGATTGTAATATAGTTCTCCTGTGAGATATTTTTTATATGTTTTAGATAAATGCTATCAAGTCCGTTTTCAAGTATTTGGACTGATTGTTCTTTGTTATATATATCTATAACATTTTTCAATCCGTTATAATAAGATGTTCCTTCAATACTTGATATTGCTTGAGATACTGAGTCACTATCTGCCATTTCTTTGAATTTCCATTTAGCAATTTCTAGTCCTTCACCTAAAAATAGGTTCATTATTTCTTCTTTTTTATATTCCATTTGTTTTGCACGTAAAACATTTTTTAGATTATTCAAATCAATAAATATTTGAATAAATCTCTTTTTTGTTTTTTCACATTTATAAGGTACTTTTATATTCTTTAGTTTTTCAATATAATATTCATCGATTATATTATCTATTTCTAAAAAATCTATATGTTCTTCTGAGATTATCTTTTTTATATCATTTGAAAATCCATAAGATTTAAGAATATTTACTATTTGATCTAGATTTTTATCTTTTATTTCCGAAAGCAGTTTTTTATTATGTTTAAAAATGGTTTTTTCTATATTTTCATCTTTAACGTGATTGTTTACTATTTTGTTTTTTAGTTCTTTTTTTATCAGATAAAAATCATTTTTTTCTAAATATGTATCAAAAAACATATGCATTTTTTTTGAACTATCTTTTTTCATCATCTGAATTGTTTCAATAAAATTTTTATCAAGAGAGCTTTGTATATCTTTTGTTGTTTCTCCTTTTATGTCGTAATCTTTAGATGAATTAAGTTTTTCTTTAAAACTATCAAGATTTCCAGTTTCTATAACTGAATCTAGTTCCTTTTCTTTGATATAAGGATTTCCAATTGCTTCAAATTTAGCGTTAGGGTATACAAATTTCATATAGGAGGAAAAAGGTTTTGAGATAACTGCTACGGCTCCTGCTATAATTGTTATTACAATTATCCAGAAAGGATAACTATATGGATCCATTATTATCTCAAACATGTATACCTCTACCTATTAATTTGAAAAAAGCATTTTTCCAATTTTATTTCTTATCTCTTCTTTTTCTCTTTTAAGTATACCTTCAAATGTATTATCTATTGTAATTTTGGAATCATCACTTGTAAGAATTATACCGCCTATCGACTCAATTTTTCCTGCTAATTTTAAACCAATTTTTTCTACAAATTTTTTATCAGATTCTCTAGAAATATATACTTTTATTTTTCCAGATATTCTTTTTTTACCTTTGTTTATTAGCACCTCTATTATTTTTTGGTAATCCTTTTTTTCTATTTTTGATAGTTTTTCTTGTGCTTTTTTGAAACATTTGTTTATTACTTCTTCTTTAGCATTCATTATTTTTCTTTTCGAATCTTGATTTACCTGTGAGATAAGGATTTTTTTATGGTTTTGTGCCTGTTTTTCACCATTTTTTATTATTTCCTTTGCTTCTATTTTACCTTGTTTTTTGGCTGATTCAATGATATTTTTTATTTCGTTGTCTTTTTCTTTTTGAATCTTTTTTATTTCTTTTGTAGAATCGTTTTTAATCTGTTCGATTATTTTTTCAGCTGACATATTCTTTCTAACCTAATATTTTCTATAAGAGTCCTAATCCGGTCATCAGTAGTATACCAACAAGTAGTCCAAAGATAGCTATTGTTTCTGGCATAACAGTAAATATTATCCCTCTTGCAGCCACATCAGGATTTCTACCCGTCGCGCTTATAGAAGATGATGCAACCATACCCTGATTTACTGCAGAGATACCAGTAAGGCCAACAGCAAGACCAATCCATATTGCTCCAGCGCCCATAAGAGATGTTACTTCTCCGCTACCGCCCAGCAAGCCTGCACCCATCATAAGAAGTATAGCAGTCAACAGACCATATACAGATTGGGTCATAGGTAGCACTTGAAGAACCAAACATTTTCCAAAAAGATTTGGTTTTTCAGCGGTAACTGCTATCGCTGATGATCCTGCAATCCCCAGACCTATTGCAGATGCTATACCTGCAATTCCAATTGCAAGAGTACAACCAAGGATTACAAATGTGGTATTATTTTGACTTTCTTCTTCTGTTACTTGAGCAGATGCTATACCTGCAGAGAATAAAAATAAAACTGCAAGTAATGCTGCTATTATTGTTGCTTTTCTCATTTTTTTCATATTTTTTTCCTCCTTTTTTATTTTTCATTTATTTTTTTAGTGTATTTTCTTTTTTCTTTAAAAGGGGCGAATTCTTTTCCGCCACCTTCATAGAATCTATTAAAGAATTCTACATATTGCAGTCTAAGTGAATGAACTCCAGCACCAAGAGCCTGAAGACCTAAGTTTACAATATGCATAATAATAAGTAAAATTGCCATGACAACAACTAAAACTACAGGAATTATTCCATCAATACTTTTTGGTTGAAGCATTCCGGATACAACATTGAACGCTAAAGCCATACCTGCTGTAGCAAGACCAAGTGCAAGAAGACGTGCATATGAAAGCCAATCTCCAACATAACCTGTTATATCAAAAAAACCAATTGGACCTTTACCTGCAAATAGCTGTATTATGCCGATAATAACAAGAATACTAGCAATGTAAAACAAAGTTTGAGATAATTGAAAATCAAGTATAAACTTACCAATAAGCATGCCTCCGCCTAACTGCAGAGGTATCCAACATGTTTGTTCTGTGAGAAGTTTTTTGTAATTTTTTCTTTTATATTCCTGAATTATCCCAAGGATTATTCCAATGTTTAAATGAATTAAACCAAAAATTAACGCTATAGTTAGAATTGTTAGAGGGTCTTTAATCGAGTTTAAAGGAAGATTAACACCAAAGATTTCTGCTTGATACAATAATGCATCTGGATTGTTATAAATGAATCTTGTAACAAAATCACCAAAAAAGCTATTTGTTAAAAAACCTACAACAGTAGTTGTAATTCCTAAGAATATTCCCATAATAGACCAGTTTTTTATCATATTGCTATATTTTGAAAATTTTAAATATCCAAATAAAGACAAGAAAAGTAAGGTAAGTCCATAACCTGCATCACCAAGCATAAAACCAAAGAATAAAACAAAAAATATTCCCATAATAACTGTAGGGTTTATTTCATTGTATTTAGGTAATGCAAACATTCCTAAAAGATCTTTAAATCCTTTAGCCCATTTTGGTGTTTTTAGGCATACTGGAGGGTTATCTGGATTCATAGAAGGTGTTTTAAAGTCAAATATTACATTATCATTTGATACTTTTCTAACTGACTTTTTTATTTTTTCTTGATTTTTTTCTAAAATCCAACCTTCTACCTGATAGGTATAGTTTGTTTTTGCAAAATTTTTAGATATTTCTTTTCTTATTTTCTCAATTTGTATTTCTTCTCTTAATGAAAATAATTCGTCCAAATGTTCTTTTGTATATTTCTTAAGTTCAGATTGTATATCTCTTTTCTTTTTCTCAAGATTTTTGATATCATCATTTAGTGATTTGTATATTTCATCTGGTTTTCCTGAAAGATTAAATAATTTATATTCCTCAAGATACTCTCTTGAAATTTTTTCAATTTTTTCTTTTTCTGATATATGGCCAATTATAATTACAGACCATTTTATTTTTTTACCAGAACCAAAACTTTTCTCATAAATTTCTGTAAGATTAAGGTTTTTTATTTCTTTTTTTATTTCTTTTATTTCATCTGTTAATCCTGCTTTTAAAATTAAATATTCTGATTCTTCAATAGATGATAAATCAAAATCAAATCCTTTAAGATATTTTAGTTCTTCTAACTGATTTTTGATATCTTCTTTTTTCTCATCAAGTTCGTCTAGTTTATTTTGTCTATTAATTATTTCTTGTTCGATTTCGTTTAATACACTTTCGCTATATGAGTATAGTTCTTCAAGTGTATTTTTATCAGCTGTTTTTGGTTCAGTTTTCTCTGGATTTAAAAATGCTTTTAATCCAGTTTTTTTTGATTTTACTTTTTTTAAAATACTTATCAATCTGTTTAAACGAATTTCGTAGTTAGATAGAATTTCTGCTTCAGGATGAGTAGATGCCATATCAAGTTCTTTTGAGGTATCTTTTTTTTCTTTTGATATATCTATTATCTGTATTATACCCAATTCATGAAGGTTTTTTATGACCTCTTCTATATGGTTCTGATGAATGGTTATTGAAACTTTTTTCATCGAAGCAGGAAAAAGTATTTTTTAACCCCCTTTTTGGATTTCCTGAATTATTAAATCTGATGCTTTTGATATTTTTTTATCCGATTGTTTTTTTATTTCTTCGATTTCTTTTTTTGTTTGTTTTTTTATTTTTTCGATTTCTTCTTCAGCTTCTTTTTCTGCTTTATCTTTTTGTTTATCTATTTTTTTTTCTGCTTTTTTAATTATCTTCTGTTTTTCTTGTTCTGCTTGTTTTTTTGCTTTTTCAATATCTTCTTCTTTTTTCTTTTTTTCTGCTTCTATTTTTTGTAAAGCTTTTTTTTCTGCTTCTTTTATTTCTTCTATTGATTTAGTTGGCATCTGTTTTACCCATATTTTACCCGTATTAACAAGGTATTTATTAGTGTTTTTATAAGTTATATTAAGGGTTATAAGATAATAAAGTTTTATAAGAAAAAAATGTAATAATATTTTTAAATTCCCTAAATTCCCCAAAATTTATCTGTTTTTCTTTTGATTTCTGTTATTTTTTCTAAAACATCTTTTTCATCAGGATTTAAAACATCTATATCTCTAAGTTTTTTTGCATCTTCAGCGGGGATATCAGTATATAAAATATCATTTCCTTTTATCTGCCTTCCAACTGTAACACCGTCTATTGATATTGCTACCTCTTCACCTTGCATTGCTTCTTCGACTGTTTTATTTTCTGATTGAATAGATTTGATTCTACCTACTGCTCTACCGTCTTCTTTCATTAGTTTTGTATCTGATTTTATACGACCTGCTAAAACTCTGACACCTATTACTGCAGGATGATTTATGCGGAAAACATATTCGGGCAAAAACTTAACTTTTCCTGGATGAATATAGTCTTTTCTTCTTTTTTGTTCGATTTCTGATTTCTTTTTTGCTAGCCATTCATCATAATTTTCCATTATAGTATAGATTACATCTTCGTTGAAAACAGTTATATCTACTTCATTTAACTCTTCTTTTGCTTCAGGAAGAATTTTTACATTAAAAGCAAAAATTATTTTATTTAAGGGATCATTTGTTGCATCTGCTTCTATTATATCTCTTTTTGATACATTACCTATTTCTGCTTTTCTAATTTTTATTCCTTTATTTCTTGACTCATTAATAAGTGCTTCAAGTGACCCTATTGTGTCTGCTTTTATAAGAATTCCTTGTTCATCAAGTTCATAATCAAT
Source organism: uncultured Thermoplasmatales archaeon (assembly GCA_964481275.1). Taxonomy (GTDB): domain Archaea; phylum Thermoplasmatota; class E2; order DHVEG-1; family DHVEG-1; genus CAYZTD01. Next base: position 4,042 of record CAYZTD010000005.1, on the reverse strand, counting down.
TTTTGTTTGTTTTTTTATTTCTTTTATAAGTTTCTCTTTGTTATCTTTTACTACACGGATTGGTGCACCTGGAATAACATTTTCAAGATCAGGTGAAGCTATCTTTATACCACTTGCAGCATGGACTTCTTTTACTGAATCAAATTTTTCTCTAGGATCTCTTATTTCATCTAAAGGTTTTGGCTTTAAAAGAGCGCGAATTGTGGTTACTATTGGTTTATCCATTGTTCCTATTATAATTGTATCATTACTTTTTATTGTACCATTATAGATAATGGTATCAATTGTTTTACCTAGCCCTACTTCTTCTTTTACTTCAAGCACTGTCCCTTTTCCAGGACCTGATTCTATTTGGAGTTGCTCTTCTAAAAATCTTTGAGCAAGACCTACAAGTATCATTAATAGTTCTGGTATTCCTTCACCAGTTTTTGCTGAAATTGGAACAATTCCAATAGATTTTCTAAAGTCAGATATTTTATAATACAAATTTGAGTTTAATTTATTTTCAGATAAGTCTCCTATCATTTCGTATATATTTTCTTCAAAAATATTTTTGACATTTGTTCTCTGACTTTCAATACGTTTTTTTGCGTTCCCATCTGTCTTTTGCCATCCAGAAATGGTATCAACTTTATTTGCAGCAATTATAAAAGGTGTTTTGTATTGTTTTAAAATATTTATTGATTCATATGTTTGAGGTTTAAACCCTTCAGTTATATCAACTATAAGAATTGCTATATCTGCAAGAGAGCCTCCTCTACTTCTAAGTGTAGTAAAAGCATGATGCCCAGGTGTATCAATAAAAAGAAGACCTGGAAGAGTAAATTTTTTTTCTTTTAAGAGGTCACCGCATACCTTGTATATTGAATCAATTGGAATTTCTGTAGCACCGATATGCTGTGTTATCGCACCCGATTCACGCGCAGCAACAGTAGATCCACGAATATAATCAAGAACCGAAGTTTTACCGTGGTCTACATGACCTAGAACACTTACTATGGGCTGTCTGATATATTTTAATGAAGCAGTCATAGGGTTTCACCTTTCGGTGGAAATATTGCTCCCTTTATAATATTTATTGATATTTGTTATATTTGTAGATATTTGATTCGCGTTTACAAAAAACAATGTTTCCTAGTTTGCTTTTTCTTTCTGCATAATCCAGATTCTGAGTGGTAATAACACCTGCATTAGATATAATTCTATATCTCCAGACAAACATTTTTTTAACCCGTTCTTTTTTGCCTGAAAAATCATTTTAGTTTATTAATATCAAAACAAGGTCATTTAAAGTATTCAAAAAGACGAGTTTTTTTCATCTTCAATTGTCCATGATCTTTCACATACATATAAGTTTACATCTATATGTTTTAAAAGACAATCGTGTACTATTTCGGGATCTGTTGGTGCTCTTGTGTTACATAACTCCATTGTAAATGCAATGATTTCATGTTCTGCATATAACCAATTTTCTGAAGTACCTAGTGTTCCACCTAATCTTGGTATTATATATGATTTATTTCTCCATCCATGAACTAATAGATTGTATTTGTTTATTTTTGACATGTTTTCTCCTATTGATATGAAGAGTTCTTCATTTGTATTTGGTTTGCTGGTATGCATCCATGGATAAAGCATCACCTCGCCGTATGTGTGATAAGATAGTGAGATGCTTATGTTGCTTTTTTCAACAAGATTTTTTACTGCTCTTGTTTCCTCCTCTGAGAAAGGTTTTGGCCCTCTGTAGTTAAAACTTTTATCAAATATGTTAAAAATATGAAATCTTAGTGGAAAAAAATATTGGTAGTTCCATTTGTATCCATAGTTTCTATTTAGATTTACTCCATATGATGTAATGTGATCTCTATGTCCAAATGGACCATAGTTTGGTGCACAGTTTTTTCTAGTATCTGCTTCGACTCCATCAGGGTTTAGCATTGGTATAATATAGATCTGTGTATTGTTTACTACTTTTTTAACTCTTTTTTCTAATGAATTTTTATCTATTGATATATTTGCATTGTTTTTATCATAGTTTTCCACTATATATTTAATAAAGTAAATTAGTACTTCATATGATGGCTTTTCGTTTCCATGATGTGCACCTATTAATAGCACACCTGATTTATCTTCATCTTTTTTAACATTGTTTGATATTTTTACTAGCCATATATCTCTTTGTTCATAGGTTTTTCCAAGTGATTCTAGTTTCATTATTTCTGGTTGTTGTGTTTCTAAATCTTTTAGTAAATCAGTCATTTCTTCATAGGTATGGTATTGATATTTGCTGTTTGATTGTTGTATAGTAATTGCATTTGTTGGAAATATTATATGGAAAAATAATAATGTTAAAATGAGTATTATTTTATAACTTTTCATTCTCATATTAACAGTCGTTAATCTATAATTTATTCTGGCATTTAAACATTTGGTTGCTTTATTGTAGATTTTTTATATTTCAAAAGATGGTTTATGTAAATTTTTGCCCATCCAAATGAAAATGCTGAACCAATTAAATTTGCAACTACAAGACCCCACCATACTCCACTAAGATCCATGGAAAAAACACAACATAAAATTATTGCTAGAATTGGTGATAATATAATTGTTCTTAGAAGTGTTGCAATTAACGAATAAAAACCTTTTCCGGTTCCTTGAAACATAGCAGATGATGCAATACCTAAAGCAGCTCCCGGATAAAATAAACAAGATATCTTTATAAATAACTCTATATCTGGACGTAGCGCAGGAAGTCCTTCACCTGTTGTAAAAAGTAGTGTTATAAATGGTGCTATAATAAAAATTATTATTGCTATCAGAATCTCAGTTATCAATCCAAATTTTGCAGAAAATAAAAATGCAGTATTTAATTTGTTATATTTTTTTGCTCCATATGATGCACCAGTTACAGTAATAATTGCAGTTGCAAGACCAAGTAATGGAAGAATGGCAAGCATTACTACTCTCCAACCAATTGTGTAAATTGAAATTCCTGCATCTCCGGCAAGAGCGATATTTATGATGATTATATTAATTATAAGCATTGTAAAAGACATGGAGAGCTGTTGAACTGATGCAGGAAAACCAACTTTGAATATATCGATTATTATTTCTTTTTTGAATTTAAAATGTTTGAGTTTGAAATCAACATAGGTATTTTTTTTGAAAAATAACCAGTAAATAAGAATAAAAGTAGTAATAGCCATAGATAAAATTGTTGCGTAAGCTGCACCAGCTACACCTAACTTGAAAGTATAAATGAAAAAAGGATCTAAAATAATGTTAAGTCCTGTTCCTAAAATTATTGCATACATAGCTCTTTTAGCATCGCCTTCACCTCTTAAAATTGCAGTTCCAACATTTATAAAAAATATTGTAACGCTTCCAGCAAAAATAATTTTACCATATGTTACAGCATATGGTAGAGATTTACCAGCACCAATTGTATTTAGCAAAGGTTCAGATAAAAAGAATAAAATTACGCTAAAAAATAAAGCAATAATCAAGGTAGTGATAATAGAATGCTCTGCTACATTATCAGCACCTTTTTTATCGTCAGCACCAATTCGCCTAGAGATAGCTGATGAAGCTCCGACACCAATACCTGTAGATAATGCTATTGCCATCATAAAAAAAGGAAAGATAAGACCGATTGCAGCAACACCTAGATCTCCTATTCCTTCAACAAAAGAATCTGTAAAAAAATCTTTTCCAATTCCAGAAATAAATAAAGTATCAACAAAATTATAGATAGTCTGAACAGACATTGCAATTATCATTGGTATTGCAAGTTTTATGATTGCTTTTTTCGGATCGCCAAGAAGTGTCTCTACACCTTTTGTTTTATTGTTACTGTTAGAAGTTTTATTTTTTGTTTTTATTTTTTTCACTATTTTGGGAGAACAGCAAATTTTATTTCAAGTTTATGATTTCATATAAAAAATAACTGAAACCATAAATTTATTTCTATCCATATTCTTTAAATATAACCTCTCTTATTTCGGTGTTACTATGGCATTATGGCAAAGAAAAAGTAAAAGAA
>CAYZTD010000004.1:60844-169392 GCA_964481275.1 uncultured Thermoplasmatales archaeon | reverse complement strand
AATGATTTTTTCATTATATCTTCATCTTTCCAGTATTCCTTAAAAAGCCCTGGAGGGTGTACATCACCTAGATAAATTGCAATGTTTCCAACTTCATTTGGTTTCTTTTCATTTCCATCATCATCCACAATTCTAACATCATGTCCTGGAGTCGGTTTTCCCACAGATCCATATTTCATGGGCATAAATGGATAGTTAGATAGAACACATACTGTTTCAGTTTGTCCGTAGAAATCATAAATATCCAAGTCAAATGCTTTTTTCCAGGCACGAATTACCTCAGGGTTTAATGGTTCACCAGCACTCATACAGTGTCTCAATTTAAGATTGTATTTTGATAAATCCATCTGAATTAACATTCTATATACAGTTGGTGGTGCACAAAAAGTAGTAACCCCATATCTTTCCATAGCAGTAAGCAGCCCATCTGCATCAAATCTTCCTGGAGTCTCCCATTGTATAACCGCAGCTCCTACTATCATCTGACCAAAGAGTTTTCCCCAGGCAGCTTTAGCCCATCCAGTTTCTGATACAGTCCAATGTAAATCTTTGCTGGTTAAAGCTTGAGCAAATCTAGCTGTTACTTCATGGCCAAGTGGATAGCTATGGGTATGAAGAACCATCTTAGGATGACCAGTTGTTCCCGAAGTAAAATAAATAAGCATTGGATCAGAAGATTTAGTTTTTTCAATTTCTTTTGTATTTAACTCTCTTGAAGCTTCAGTCATCTCCTCATCATAATTATACCAGTCAGCTCTTTTACCATCTATTAGCATCATATGTTTAAGAGTCGGGCATTTTGCTTTTACACCTTCAACAATATCGGCATGATCAAGATCAGTTACCACCATATTTGCTTCTGCTCTTTTAATTCTATATTCCACATCTTTAGATTTTAAGAGAACCGTACCTGGCATTGGAATAACACCTAGTTTGAACATACCAATGAGAGCGATATACCACTCTGGAATGCTTTGTAAGATTACTAAAACACGGTCTCCTTTTTTAACTCCAATTTTCTTTAAAACATTTGCAAACTTATTAGATGCCATACTTAAATCATGAAAAGTATGATACCTATCATGTTTGCCTGTTCTATCAATAGAGATTAATGCTAACTTTGTTCTATCTTCAGCCCATTTATCTACTACATCAAAACCAAAGTTGTAATATTTTGGTATTTCCCATTTGAAGTTTTTGTATAATTCATCATATTTATCCGTCTTTGTTTTTTTTGCCATAAAATCTTTTCCTCCAAGTTTTTATTATAAACCTAACTGACGAGCAATTACCATTCTTTGTACTTCAGATGTACCTTCGCCAATTTCACATAATTTAATATCACGATAGTATCTCTCAAGTGAATAATCTCTAGTATAACCATAACCACCAAGAACCTGAATTCCTTTAACTGTTGCACGCATTGCCATTTCACTAGCAAAGAGTTTTGCCATAGATGCTTCCTTAGTAAAACGCACACCTTTATCCTCCATATCAGCTGCACGGAATACAAGAAGTCTTGCTGCATCAATCTCAGTTGCCATATCAGCAAGCATCCACTGTATAGCCTGGAATTTACCAATAGGTCTACCAAATTGTTCACGTTGCTTGGCATATTCAAGTGCATCTTCAAAAGCAGCTCTAGCGATTCCAACACTCATTGCACCAATAGCTGATCGTCCACGGTCGAGAATATTCATAGCACCAATAAATCCCATATCTTTTTTTCCTAGAAGGTTTTCTTTTGGAATTCTACAATCTTCAAAAATAAGCTCTGCGGTATGACTACCACGAAGACCAAGTTTATCTTCAAGTTGACCTACTTTAAAACCAGGAGTGTCTTTTTCAACAATAAAAGCACTTATTCCTTTTGCACCTTTATCTTTATCTGTCTTTGCCATGACAGTTACAACATCTGCAAGATCACCTGTTGTAATAAAATGTTTGGTTCCATTTATAACCCATTCATCACCATCTAGAACAGCAGAAGTTTGTGTTGCCGCTGCATCTGAACCTGCATTTGGTTCAGAAAGAGCCCATGCAGCATATGCTTCACCACTACAGAGTTTTGGTAAATATTTTTTTCTCTGTTCTTTTGTTCCATGTTCATAAATATGACCTATACCCAAGGAATTATGCGCTTCAACAGTAATACCCGTACTTCCACAATATCTAGATATTTCCTCAAGAGCTATCATGTAACTAACTCTATCTATTCCTGCACCACCATATTTTTGGGGTACAGTCATCCCCATTAAGCCCATTTTTCCCATTTTTTTGTATAAATCTTTTGAGAAATACTCTTCTTTATCATTTTTTTCAGCAATTGGCTTTAGGTTTTTTTCACAGAATTTTCTAATTGTTTTTTTGAATAATTTTTGATTATCTGTTAGGTTAAAATCCAAACTTAATCACCACACCGTGGATAAACTAATCCTCTAAAAATCTTTAGGTTAAAAAATTCGTCATTAAACGTAAAAAAATACTTTCAATGATCCTAGTAAAAACAATATATATTTTAAAAGTGTTAAATTATATTAATGTATCAAAAATATTATAAATTACCATCTAGAATACATTTTTGGGAAGTAGATGGTTACATTAGATTAGATTATCTGCTAACATACGTAATGAGTTACAAAAGTTAATTAAAAATTATGGAGTTAGAAAACTTTCAAGAACTTTAAAATTTGATAGAGAAACTATTTATTTGATTTACAGCAGTCCAAAAAATAAAAGAGCTCATTCAATTTCTTGTCTAATAAAAATTGCAATTTTTCTAAATTTAGAATTAATATCTCTGGAAAAAGAAATTACTCATTACGGGGTAAGGCAGGCAAATATGTATCAAATTCAATTTCCATTTTTTTAGAACCATTATCTTTAAGAGCAGTTACAATACATGGCGACGGAACTTTTTTTATTGATAATAAAAAAAATAGCATACAAGCTGAATGGTACCAACTTGGAGACAATATAAAATATATGCAAAAATTGTTAAACAAAGTTATTCCTAACAATCCAATATTAAGTAGAACAAAATCTAAAAAAGACAATGTATACTCTATTACTATACCAAGTTGTTTAGTTAGATTAGTCTGCAGATCTTTAAACTTAGAAATTCGAGATTTTCATTCTATAGAATTTTTCAAGACTATTTCTAAACTTCCTAATGAATATAAAATGCAAGTGTTTTTACAATTTTTAGTTGATGAGGCCCATTTAAAATGCACAACACTAACAGTTTCCCAAAAGAAAAAATGGAGTAGAAGAGGGTTGAAAATATTATTAGATAGTTTAAATTTTGATTATCCCAAACCGACCAATGATAAGCAAGATATTATAATATATAATTATAATTTTCCAAAAATACCAAAGTATATAGATGAAGCAAAAAATAGATATGGAAACTTAGCAGGGCTTTGGTTCAAAGAAAAAGATTTTATTGATGCTTGCAAAAAAATTAATCCTAATCGTTATCCTATAATAAGAAAAAGCACGAAAATAAATAAAAAGATATTTATCAAATTAAAGAAATCAAAAGTAACATTTGGTTATCAAGATATTAAGGATTTTGGCAGAACTCATTCCCAGGCTAACAAAGCTATAAGAAATTGGAAGAAGAATAAATTAATAAGGAGAATTGATTTGGATAAATACAAAATCTTATAACAAAATATTGAAAATATAAGCAAACACTAACGCTTGAGGTACAGTAATAATTGGCAGCCAAATAGCAGCTTTCCTACCTATATTATGCCATATGAGACCAATTTCAGTCACATCAGTAATTACTCCAGAAACTAAAAAAATAAAACTGTTTCCAAATGCACCTGTCTTTTGAAAGATTTCAAAAGCAAGGGGAGCGCTTCCTTCCGAGCATACCTCAATAATTGTTGCAAAAAACAATGTTATAATAAGTCCTAACAATGTTGGGCCCATGTATTCCTGAAATAAATTCTGAGGAATATATGCTCTTGCAAATGCAGCCATGATCATCCCTATTATCAGCCACCACATAACCATTTTTGTAAGTGACCATGAACCTTTGAATGTGCCGATCAATGCATCAAGGTTGTTTTTTCTATTAAATTTGTATTTTTTAATCCTTTGTTTTATATCTTTTATAATTGAAAAACTTGTGTAAATTGGTTTATCTTCTCCAATACTACATTTATCACATTCAACCATATTTTTCTTTTCAAGTAGTTGATATATTAGACCAGTTGTAAATGCAATAATTATTGCAGATACTATTATTAAAACTGCTTTTGTACCAAAAAATCCAAACAAGAGAACAGTTATTGGAAGATTTGCCCAAGGTGATGCTAAGAGAAATGCTATAACCGAGGAAGTGCTGGCTCCTTTTTTATATAATTCCATAGAAATTGCTAAGATACCATGAGAACATGCACTCATAAGAAATCCAAAGATTATAGAATATATTATTGTTCTTTTTTTATGTCTGGAGAGATATTTTTCTATGTATCTTCTAGGGATAAAATAGTCTATTATACCTCCAATTAAAAAACCTAGCAGTATTGCCCACCAGATTAGTGTTAGATAGTCAATAAAAGCGTTAAAAAACGGTTTTGTTAGTGGATGAAAATAGGAAATTCCAACAACTAATGTTGCAAATAAGGTAACAATAAAGAGTTTTTGTTTGTAGAATGGAATTTTCTTTTGTACTGCACAGCTTGAACAATATTCTTCATCTTTTGAAATATTTTGTTCTTTTTCAAATTTTTTTACGCAGTGTTCACTGCAAAAATATTTCCCATGGGCAGGAATTTTTCCATTCATACCACATATTGGACATTTTTTATCCATTTTATCAAATATCTTATTTTAAAATTTTACCTGTTTCTATATACCACAAATATAAATCTAGTTCAGAGAGAGCAAGGTTTGTTTTTTTAGCTATTTTTCTTAACTCATTTTCTATCTCTAGATATTTCTTCTTTGTAATTGTTTTTGGTTTTTTAATAATATCATGTCTTACAAGTATATCAATTATATGAAAGTCAATTATTGCATAATCATCAAAACCTATATTTCTCAAAAAATGACTTACTTCTTTATAACCTAGACCTTTAACATTTTTTACTAGCCATTCTCTAATAGTTTGTTTATCATGAAAACTTATCACTTTTTTTAATTTATTTTTACATTTTTTTGATTTATGTATATATTCAGCTCTTTTATTTGGAAAACGATGTCCATATTCAGCAAGTTTTTTTGATATTTCTTCCTGAGAAGAAGTATGAAAACATTGACCTATTCTATCTTGAATTTCTATAGATCTTTCTGCATTAAAATTGGCAGTTAAAAGACAAAAACACATTTCTTTGAATAGTTCATCGTTAGATTTTCTATTGATATTTTTAAATTCTCTAATTCTTTTATCAATTTTTTTACTTATATCTGTATTTTTTAATTCATTTATTTTGTTTATCAAATCCTGCATTTTTTTTATCCATTTATGTTATAACGGTTTTTTATTTACTTTTTACTAAAAAAAGATAAAGGAGGGGATGCAAAAACAGATGGCTTCTCTTTTAAAAAAATTGAGGAGAGGAGGAAAGGATGGGATTTTTAAATTAGATCTCCATCTTGTTTTTGCATCCCCAGTTTAATCAAATCTGATAGTATTTAATAAACCACCTCTTATGATACTTTTGTAACATAATCAATGTTATTAACAATTGTTAATACAATTTTAGTATATAAATATTGCTATTTGAGATGGATTTTATGAAACAAAGTTAACATATTTATATCAAACAAAAGATAAAAAATATTCTCCTTTAAAAATAAAATAAACAATCGTTAATTATAAGTACAAAAAAGATTATTACAACCTATGAGACGTACGACCTGCGAATACATGATGTGGAATGGGCTCCCAGCAATAAGAAAACAGATAGCTGTAAGTATGATAAATGATTTTGACCTAAGTCAAAAGGAAGCTGCAGAAAAACTTGATATAACTCCTGCCGCAGTATGCCAATATATTTCAAAAAAAAGAGGAAAAATTGAAATTATCGATGGAATACTTCTAGAAGAAATAAAAACTTCTGCACAAAATATAATTAACAATGGTAACGGATCTGTAATTCATGAAACCTGCAGAATATGTAAATTACTAAGAAAAAGCAAAGATTTTTCACTATTTTGCTCAGTTTGTGACGAATAAATAAAAAAAATCTGCCTAAAAATTTGATGGGATGCTATCTATATCTATATGAAAAACTTCAATCATGTGATTTGGACGATAGGATTGTTTTGCTTTACGAAGTCCAGAAATACCCATATCTGATTCTCTATTAATATATTTAAAATCATTCTGAAGGATTTTTGCAGTTTCTTGATTCACAACTTTATATATACCATCATAATGAGGAGAACCTTTTTCGTAATGAACAACAGCAGTATAATGGCCCATATCCTCATAAACAGCTAACGATTCAATAGCATCGTTAACTCTAATAATAATTCCATTTAAACCCAGTTCAAAAAAATTATTAATTGAATAAAAAATCGCTTTTTTTTCATGTTTGAGAACACGATCTGATTCGCAATCTTTCCATAGACACCATCTTTTTAAAAAATGTTTAATTTCAGAAATATTTTCTGAGGATATTTTCTCAACAACATACTCATTTTTTCTTTTGAATTTATTCAATCTATTTCTTATTTTTCTATAATCAGATCCCTCAAGATTAGCTAAATCAGATGAAAGATAAACATATTCAAAAAAATCTCTATGAGATATAAATTTTAATTCTGGATAATTTTTTGAAAGCCAATCCTTTTTTTCAGAACTTATCATACCCAAAGGATATTTTGCATCTAATTTTTTTGCAAGCATAAAAACTTCTTCAAAAATCTCTTTATCTGGTTTACCAATAGGCGGTCTAAGACGTTTTATACCATCTATTTCGCTTGAGACGATAATATTATCTTTATAACAAGTATAACTGTAATTTCCATATTCTATCCAACTAATAAGAGTTGTAAAAACATAATCACTATGAAATGGAGGATACTTTTTGTAAATATTATCAAAAATTTCTTTATCAGAAAGTTTAATCTTCTGAAAATCCTCTAAAGATATCATCTAATTTTCCTCATATTTCATGGGTATATACTTTTCCATTTTTTTAAAACCAATTTTTTTGTAGAAATCATCTTGATTTGGTTCTGCAATAAGAGCAATCCAAGATATGTTTTTAGATTTACAATATTTTATTAATGAATCTACTAGTTTTTTCCCGATACCTTTGTTACGAAATTCTTTTAATACTACTAGATCTTGAATATATGCATCTGAGATTCCATCTGATAGAATTCTACCCATCCCAATAGCTTTCCCAGTTTTTTTATTTATTACTACAGCAAAAGCAAAACTATCTTTAATTAATTTGGGAATAGATAATTTATCATAACTTTCTTTCCACCAACCACCAGATTTGTAAAGATTTACTATTTCATCTATATTCCATTTCTTAACAAATTTAATTTCAAGATTTTCCATAACAATTATTTTTGATAAATTACTTTTTATTATAATAGTATTTTGAAAATTATATAGTAAAATAATTACTAAAAATAAATACAACGAGGGGTATGGATATAAGAGAGGTTATAAAGCTTGCAACAATAAATTGATTTACAATAGATCTATTTCCACCTGCTCTTTCAGTTACTATTGGAACAGCAGTAACAGGAGGAACAGATGCTTGTATAATAAGAATTAATGCAATGTGAGTGGCAATATAATCTTTTAGATAAATAACTATTACTAGAAAAATAAGTGGATATATGAAATTTTTAATAACTACAAATTTTGTTATTTCAAAAATTTTAAGTTTACCCTTTTTCTTGAAATCGTTATAGATATTACCACCAAGAATCAGAAATAAAAGTGGAATGGTCATAGCGCCAAGCAACGAAAAAATTCTAACAATAAAGTTATCATCTGAAATCTGAAATCCTAATGATGAAATTATAATTGCAATTATTGTTGCAATTAATACAGGATGAATTATTTTTCTCCAGTTGATTTTAACTTTTTCTTTTGTTTTAAAAAAGAAGTGATAAGTACCAAAAAATAGTGGAGGGTAAAAAATTGTAAAAAAGAAGAGATAAACTTGATAATTTTCTATTTTTCCTCCTCCAAACATACCCGTTATGATTGCTAGTGGGAAAAAAATTGCATTTTGATAAAATAGGCTAATAGAAAATTCTTTTCTAGTTTTTTTATTTGATACATATCTAAAAACTAACATTAAAGAAAAAGATATTAAGGTAAAAAAAATCCACCATAACGGAAGTTGCCACCAATCTGGAAATTCCTCTGGTGTAAAAGTTGTTAATATCCTTGCAAAAATAAGACTTGGTAATGCTATTTCTAGAGCTAGTGGAGATATTATACTTAGAACTTTTCCAGGTACAATTCCTTTTTTTATTACATAAAAACCAATTAACCCAATTCCAATTAATACAGCTACTGATTCAAATGTAGTTACAAATAAATCCATGTTATTTTTTCATATAATCTTTTCATTATTTATTTTTGTGTTGTAAGACAAGTATTAAAAAACATAATTACATATATAATCTAAAAGTGGGAGGTAATTAATAAATGAAGGATAAAATAAGTTTATTTTCTTTAATGACACATGACCATCATAAAATCGAGAAATTAATAGATGATTTAGAAGAGAAATCAAAACAGGACTTTGATTTGATGAGAAAGGCTTTTGAAAAATTTGAATGGGAACTTGAAAAACATATTTTTACAGAGGAAAAAGCAATTTTTACAGATTATAATCCGGACAATATTTCAGAAGGATATAAGATGCTACCTGAATTAACAAAACAACATAATTATATTGTAAACAAATTAAATAATTGGAGAGAGGATATAAAAAATCATAGAACTATAGAAGATATCTATAGTTTCAAAGAATTTTTAGAAAAACATAGAAATTTTGAAGAGGAAAGAGTCTATCCAAAACTTGATGAATCACTAAGTGAGAAACAAAAAAGTAATATTGTTACAAAAATAAATGAAATAATTCAAAAATGAGGTTGGAGCTTGTATGGCAAAAATAGTATACAAATGTGAGGATTGCGGAAAAGAAATAAAACGAGAAGAAACTGAAGAAGATCTTATCTGCTGCGAAAAAAAAATGAAACAAATACCGTTAGATATTTGTCTTCATCCAAATGACCCGGAAGCAGCTAGACCGATGAGAGATGAAGAACCTTGTGATCAAGGAAGATAAAATATAATTTGTGAGGGATTATAATGAAGGATAAAAAAACTTGTATTGTTTGTGGAGAAGAGCACGGCCTTGATGAGATTCATCAAATAGATATAAAAGATAAAGAAAAAAATATTTGTAAGGGTTGTGTAACAACAATTAAAGGACTTTTGTAATATAAAAAATTATCAATAATTTTTTTAACGTTTATGTTTTGGTGGTCTTCTTTCAGGGATGGGTTCTGGCTTTTTTTTACCATCTTTTATTTCTTGAGATACATAAAGAGCGCAATAACAAGAACCATATTCCTTTACATCAGGATCTCTATATACACAAGGACAAATAATATCTGAATCTTCTTCTCCATTACCAGATGCAAGTCTACATGGACAAGCCCAATAACCATATCTTTTTTGATTTATCAAAAGACCTTTTACTAATTCCTTTGTAAATTCAGTATCTGGATTTAGATGATATCCATGGGATTTTGCATATTTATCTAATCTTTTGTAAACTTGATCTATTTTTTCTTTTGAGATATCATCCATTTATTCTAACTCCTCTCTTATTTCCTCTTCTTTGAAACCAACTATACATTTTTCATTATTTATTACAAGTGTTGGAAAACTACAATGTGGATTCCATTTCTCAAGTTTTTTCATTTGTTCATCTTTATCTTCTTCATCTAGCTGATCCATAAATATATATGAATATTCAACACCTAAATCCTCTAGAAGTTTCTTTGTTTTTTTACACCATACACATGTACTAAGTGCAAACAAAAATATTTTACCTTTATTTTCTCCTTCTACATGTTCTATTTTTACCATTTATTTTTTCTCCCCATATCTATTATGAAATAAAAATTCATCAATTGATTTTCTTTTAGGTCTTTGTTTTTCAGCTTCAATCTGTTTATTAGATAGATTAGAATCAATTTTTTCAGAGTGTTTACCAACAATGACAAGTGCTACAACATCCAGATCATCAGGAATATCTAGTATCTCTTTTGTTTTTTTAGGGCTATATCCAGCAATAGGATGAGCTACAAGTCCTAGTTCTGTTGCACGTAGTATCATTTGAGCTGTAGCAAGTCCTATATCAAAACGGTAATAAATTCTATCATGTATGACACAGTCATCGTCCTTTTTTCCAAGAACTACTATTATCATAGATGCTTTTTTAGCCCATTTGTTTCCCTTACTAAGTGCCTCACCCATCTTTTTCAAAGGTTCTTTTTCATATACAAAAATATACTTCCATGGTTGATTATTAAAACACGATGCAGAAAGTTTTATGCATTCACCTAAATCATCAATCAATTTTTTTGTAATTTTTATTGATTTAAGAGAACGAAATGCTCGTCTTTTATTTATTGCATCTTTTACATTCATAAATTTCACAATTAATAATTTTAGCTTAAAAGTCCTTTTATGATAAGATCTGTTGCATCATCTTCATTTAGACCTCTAGCCATTAGAGTCTGAAGTTGTTTTGAATCTACACTTCCAAGTGATGCTTCATGGGTAATATGTGCCTTAGGATTATTAACCTCAACTATTGGAATGGCTGATACTACACCATCATCTTGTACAATTTCCTTACAATCAACATGTCCGCGAGCATATGAACCACTTGCTGTTAGTTTGCTATATATCTCTGCATTTGTTTTATCTCTTGCAGCAACTCTGCTTGTAAGAACACCCCGGGAATAATCACCATTTAAATGACCTGTTTCACGTATTTTTATTACATCATCTTTTTTACCATTTATTCTTGCCATCATTTCAAGTACACTTTTTTTATCACAATCAACCTCATAATCAATATCAATTAATCCAACACGACCTTTTAATAACTCAAATTCTGTTTTAAACTTAGCCTTTTCATGTAGTTTTATTTTTGCTTTCGGTATTACTTTAATACCACCTTTTTCTCCGTGGATATGCCGTTCAAAATAGCTATAACTAGCATTTTTTCCAATAGTAATTTCTGCATCCATCAAATGCTCTACATTTTTTGCATTTGGAAAAGTACAATGAGCAATTAAATCTATCTTTGAGTTCTCCTGAATTTTAGCATTAATTATTATATGCTGCCTTCCTTCTTTAGGAATCATTCCAAAACACATTTGAACAGGTTTTTCAATTTTTGTTCCCTTTTTTAAAATCATATCAATTTTTATTCTATCTTTTTTTTCGGTAGTTTTAATTTCAAGACCGGGAACCAAATGTGAACCTACAACTCTATGATGATGAATAAAAAGCCTTGCTACATCTGGTTTTTCAATTTCTGAATGATTAATACCTGCAGCTTTTGAAAGATTATCTTCAGAAAAATCTTTTTTATTCATCAAGTATCACCACATCATCAGGTTCATTTTTATGTGGGCAGGGAATACATTTGTTTTCAAAATATGGAATTATTTTTTCAGAAACAGCCTTCTGAATAATTTCTCCATGACACATTAAAAAAGCATGTTCTGACTGTCTAAGAACTGAAAGACTATGAGTTATCAAAATAACTGTTGTACCATTATTTTTTAGTTTTTTTATAACCTCAAACATTTTTTCAAGTGTTGAAACATCTATACCACTATCTGGTTCATCTAGCATTATAAGATCAGGATCCATTGAAAGAATACTTGCAAGTTCTATTTTTTTCCTTTCGCCACCTGAAAGTGTTTTATCAACAGATCTATAAAGATATTCCTTAGGATTTAAACCTACTTGGCTAAGAGCTTTTTCGGCTTTTTTATCATCTTTTTCTTTTTTTGATGAAAGTATAAAATCATGAACAGATAAACCTTCATATCTTGCAGGTTCCTGCCAACCAAAAGTGATACCAAGTCTTGCACGTTTGTCTATACTTAGATTTGAGATATCTTTATCTTTAAAAAAAATCTTTCCAGAAAGATCTCTATATCCTTCTAAACCCATAATGGTTGAGGCAAGAGTTGATTTACCTGCACCATTTGGCCCTACTATTGCATGAACATGACCTTCCCAAATATCGATGTTTATATCTGATAAAATCTGCTTACCATTAATATTTAAGTTTAAGTTTTTCGTCTCTAGAATACCCATTCTTACTTCTCCACCAAAAATAAAAGAAGAACTAATTTTAGTTCTTCCAAAGCCCATGAATATTACAATATTCACGTGCTATTATATCATCTGCTTTTATTTCAAACAAGGCCTGTGGTTTATCACCGGGTTTTAAAAATTTTCTATATGATTTTTCATCAGCAATTATCTGAATCCATTCGATATAATGTTTTTCTATCATAGGATGATCTTCATTTTCACCAATTTTTACAAGAATTCCTTTCTCTGTTTTTTCAACATAGGGTACATGTTTTTCTGTACTAGAATCCTCTGTTTTTTCTTTTATCTCTTTCATTTCTTCACCGCAGCAAACAAGATCACCTTGACCTTCATGCAGAATCTCTACGATATTTCCACATATTTCACATTTATATATTCCCCTGAATTTTGCCATAAATTTTTCACCTCCAAATTTTAATATGGCTCAGTCCAAATCTCATAATAACTCTGAGGATGCTTGCAAGCAGGACATACTTTTGGTGGCTCTGTTCCTTCATGAACATATCCGCAGTTACGGCATTTCCATTTCACAACTTTTTTACGTTTGAAAACACGATCTTTTTTAACATTTTCAAGTAGTTTTCTATATCTTCTTTCGTGATATTCTTCAACTTCCCCGATTTCTTTGAAACTTTCTGCAACTTTGGAAAATCCTTCTTTTTTAGCAGTTTTTTCGAAATCAGGATAAAGAGTACCCCATTCCATTTTTTCTCCTTCTGCTGCAGCTTTAAGATTTTCCTCTGTTGTGCCTATTACTCCTGCAGGATATGATGCTTGTATCTCTACTTCTCCACCTTTAAGATGTTTGAAAAAGATTTCTGCATGTTCTTTTTCATTGTCAGCTGTTTCCTGGAATATCGATGCTATTTGTTCGTATCCTTCTTTTTTTGCTTTACTTGCAAAAAATGAGTATCTGTTTCTAGCTTGTGACTCGCCAGCAAATGCTGCAAGTAGATTTTTTTCAGTTTGCGTTCCTTTTATACTTTTCATATTTTTTCCTCCGATAAATTTCAATTTTATGGCCCAACATGTATCATTGGCCAGTAAACTTCATCTTCCTCATATCTTTCCATACTGTTTTTTTCCATTTCAAGAAGTTTCAAATGCCCTATCTCCATATCTGCAAAATACACAAGCGTATTATGTACTTTTGATTCACTTTCAAAACGTTTAGCAAGTGAATTATAAAAATCACTTGCAGATTTTTCTGCATTCATTGCTTGTTTTAGAATCTTACTTAAAGGAGTATCTTCATCAAAAATAATCTCCGGCATCGGGACCACTGATTTATCAGGTAATTCTATTGTATTATTTGGGAAATGATTCTTGTATATATCTTCGATAAAAATCCTGTGTTTTTCTTCTTCATCTGCAAGAAATCGCAGTTTATCTTGAAGTAGACCGTTTTGTGTTTTTTTAGCAAGTTTTAGATATAACTCTTTACTTTCTATCTCGCTTTTCATTGCAGTTAATAACAATTTTTCTATATCATAATGTGTTAAATCCATTTTTTACCTCCCTATAATTAATCTAGTAATCTTTTTTGTCCTTTAATATTTTGTATTGGTGTTATGTTTTGCGATGCCTCAAGACACCCTATATATTCACCATTTTTATCTCTCAGTGCAAAATATTGTATTAAAACCTTGTTTTTTCCCTTGTTTTTTCCTATAGGAAGATCGATGTAGAATTGTGCCTTTTCTCTTTTTCCTTTTTTCATTTCAGATATAATTTGTTCAACTTTTGAAAGACTTTTTGGTGGATGGCATTTTCTCACATCTCTTCCAAGTGCACTCTCCGGTCTTTTAAATATTCTTGTATCATGTTTGTTCCATGCAAGAACTTTGTCATTTTTGTCAAGTACAGAGAATTCAATAGGCAGGGTTTCAAGTATTGCTTCTAATTCTTCTTTATTTGGTTTTCCAATCATTTTTTTCTCCTTTAATTTAAATTTTCTTTATGTAAGTCGAGATGGTCTGTTTCAATTTCGACAAGCGCTCCAAAAAATTCTTTTAATCTTGGTTCTACTGCTTCATCTCTGAATTTTTTGTAGGATTTTATTGCTCTGTCTTCTCTTTCAAATCCTTCTTTTGTGTTTGACTTTGCATCGTTGCTGCATTGTTTTTTTTCTAGATCTGATTTAGGTATTTTCAAAAATTTTGAGATAGCAGAAGCGTGTTCTTTTTCTACTTTCATTAGTGTTTTGAATTTTGCAAAACTATAGTGATCTCCTGCTTTTTCAGCAGCATTTTTTGCACATTCGTAGAAAGCTGCGTTTCCTAGTTCAAGTTCCAATGCAGTTTCTAAATTTTTATGTGAAATATCACTTAGTTCTACATTGAATTCATTTGAATCCCAATCTTGTGCTTCTACAAAGAATCTGTGATCTGCACCACAAAATGGACATCTTGTTGGTGCCTCAAGCCCGATATAAGGATCCCCGCATATTTTACATCTGTAGACCTTGACTTTTGCCATTTTTTTTAACTCCTTAGTTTTTTCTATAATTTTTTATGACAGAACCACCAGTCATAACATTTATGTTCTTTGAGTCTTTTTTTTGCTGTTTTAACATCTGTTGCAGGTGGTATTATTATTCTATCTTTTAAAAGTTCATTTTTTGGCCAGTTTGCTGGAATTGCAACACCGTTTTTATCTGATGTCTGAAATCCTTTTATCATTCTCAAAAATTCATCCATGTTACGTCCTAATTCCTGCGGATAATAAAGAATTGCTCTAATGATTCCTTTTGGATCAACCATGAATACTGCACGAACTGTACTTGAGCCTTTACCTGGGTGAATAAGACCAAGTGTGTTTGCAACTTTTCCTGTATCGGCAATTATCGGGAATTTTATTTCGAGTTTAAGATTTTCTTTTATCCATTCTTCCCATTTTATATGTGAAAACACTTGATCTACACTAAGTCCTATAAGCTCGGTATTCAATTTTTTAAATGCATTATATCTTTTTTGAAATGCATAAAATTCTGTTGTACAAACTGGTGTGAAATCAGCTGGATGACTAAATAGTATAAACCATTTTCCTTTGAATGCTTCAGGTAGTTTTTTCTTTCCATGTGTGGTTTGTACTTCAAGCTTTGGGAATTTATCTCCTATTAAAGGCATTTTCATTTCTTCTTCCATTTATTTTTTCCTCCTTTATTTTATCATTTCTTCAACTTCTTTTTTTCCACCTTCAAGTTCTTCAACTTGTTCTTTATCAAACATTAAAAGAAGAGTCTGGAATTCTCCAACATGTTCTTTTTCTTCTTTTGCAACATCCAAGAGAACTTTTTTTATTCCTTTGTCTTTTGCAAGAGCAGCCATTTCTTCATAAAGATTTATAGCATCAAGTTCTGCTATGAGTGCTGCTCTTAGTATTTCTTTGTCTATATCTTCTGCTTTTATTTTTTCTATATTTATAGGTATTTTTGATAACATTTTTTTCTCCTTTTTATTTTATCTTTTTTCCTAGTTTTTTTCCAATTTTTTTTATTTCTTCCAGTTCTTTTTCATCTGGAATATAATTAATTTTTACACTATCTTCAGGAAACTCCCAAGAAAGTTTATCAAGTATATTTTTTATTTCTCCAACTGCTTGACCTCCCCAGCCATATGAACCAAATATAAAACCTGTTTTATTTCTGGGTTTTAATCCTTTAAGATATGTTAGAAAGCCCCCCATCGTAGGAAGCATTGTATTATTTATTGTAGGTGACCCCACTGCTATTATTTTTGCAGTCAAAACATCTGTTATGATATCAGATATGTGTGTTGTTTTCAAATTTCTTATTGTTGTTTGAATTCCTGAATCCTCTATTCCCTCTGAGAGTTTGTATGCAAGTTTTTCGGTTGAGCCCCACATTGAATCATAGACAATTAGTGCTTTTTTATCGCATTGAAAATTCGCCCATTTTTTATATTCTTTTAGTATTTTTGGAATCTTTGTTTTCCAAATTATTCCATGGCTCGGTGCAATCATATCTATTTTAAGTTTTCCTAGTTGATCAAGTGCTTTTACGACTTGATCTCCGTAAGGCATCACGATATTTGCATAGTACTTTGCAGCTTCCTCATGAAGTATTCCCCAATCTATTTCATCATCAAATCTTTCTGATGATGCAATGTGCTGACCGAAGGCATCATTTGGAAGAAGTAGCTTTTCTTTTGGCATATATGTAACCATAGAATCTGGCCAGTGTACCATTGGTATGTGTACAAAATGAAGCGTTCTTTTTCCAATGTTTAGTGTATCTCCGGATTTTACTACTTTATAGTTGTAATCTCCGTTGTAATGGTTCTTAAGTCCTTTTTCTCCTCTTGTGGAGGTAACTATCTTTGCTTTTGGACATATCTTTTTTAGTTTTGGAATTGATCCCGAGTGATCCATTTCTACATGATTTGATATAATATAGTCTATTTTTGATGGATCTATAATTTCTTTAATTCTTGATATCATTTCATCAAATTTGTAATGTTTTACTGTGTCTACCAGGGTTATTTTTTCATCTATTATTAAATATGCATTGTATGTTGTTCCTCGGGGTGTTTTATATCCATGGAAATTTCTTAGGTCCCAATCTATTGCTCCAACCCAGTAAATGTCTTTCTTTAGTTCTACTTTTTTCAAACTATTTTCACTCCTTTTTACTAAATTCTGATTTTGGAGCTCCGCATACTGGGCACTCCCAGTCATCTGGTAGATCCTCAAATGCTGTTCCCGGATCTATTCCAGTATCTGGGTCTCCTTTTCCAGGATTGTATATATATCCACATACATCACATACATATTTATCCATTTTTTATTCCTCCATTTTTTTTATTTTTCTTGGTTTATCCATTTCTTTATAATATGTTGGGGCAGTCTTTGGTGAAAAACCACCTTTTATTTTATGATAATATTCATATGTCATTGGGGTTTTATCAGAAATAAAATCTGCATCTAATAATTCTCCAATAAATATTGTATGGGTTCCTACATCAATATCATCAAAAACTTTTACTTCTAAAAATGAAACACAGTAATCAGTAATAATTGGGATTTTTGTCTTTCCTATTTTAAAATTTATTCCTTCAAATTTGTCTATATCTCTTCCACATTTAAAACCAAATGTCCCAATGAATTTCATTGGTGTTTCTTCAGATAATACTGATATTGTTAGAGATTTACTCCTGGATATAAACTCATGAGTGTAGTTTTTTTTGTTTATACTTACCGCAATTGTTGCTGGTTCTGCTGTCACTTGAAATACTGCATTTGCTATTTGTCCGTTATTTTTTCCTTTGTTATTTTTTGAGCAGATGACGTAAAGTCCGTATGAAATTTTGTGTAGTGCTTTTCTATTCATTTTTGTTTTCCTTTTCCATACATTTTTTACATATTCCCTTGAAATAGCCGTGTACTTCATCAATTCTGTAACCTTGATCGATAATTTTTTTAATATTTGGACATTTGATATCAATATCAATTATTTCTCCACATTTTTTGCAGTAGAAGTGATGATGCATTCCATGTTTGAAATCGTATCTATGCTCTGATCCGCAGATGGAAAGGGTTTGGATAAGCCCATGGTCTTTGAGCGTATCCAAAGAGTTGTATACTGTTGTTTTAGAAAGGGACGGGATGCTTTTTTTTAGGGATGTATAGATTTCATCTGCGGTGGGATGGGTTCGGTGAGAATCTAGATATTTTAATATCTTTATTCTTTGTGGTGTAATTTTTAGATTATTTTCTTTTAATATTTTCACATATTTGTCCAAATACTCACCTTAAGTAATGGTTACTATTTTATAATCATTACAATTTAACATGTATTACAAAATAGTATTTAAACTTTTTGGATATACGTTATATAGAAAAGAGATTAAAATTTAACAAGAGCTATGTTCAATAGCATCATTCGGACAAGCATTCACACAAGCACAGCATTCTATGCATTCAGAAACATTTTTACATACGGCCTTGTTATTTTCTAATTCAAAAATATCAACTGGACATGCTGTAACACATTCACCAGAACCGGTACACTTATCATAGTCAACAATTATTTCTATTTCTTCTTCCTTAAATTCCTTTTTCATTTATTTTTTACCTCCGCCCAACAATAAATTTTGTAATGTATAGCATATTTTAAGGATTTCGATATTATAGATTAAGTTCTTTTTTTGCCATATCCTTAAGTTCAACTTTTCTAATTTTACCACTTGCAGTTAAAGGAAAATCCTCTGTAAATAATATATATTTTGGTACCTTAAATCTAGATATACCTTCTTCACAAAAAGATTGCATCTCTTCTTCTGTTGCAGTAACCCCATTAGTTAATTGGATAAAAGCACAAACCTCTTCACCATATTTATCACTTGGAACCCCTACAACCGCAACATCTTTAACCTTATCATTTGTATATAGATACTCCTCAATTTCCCGGGGATAAACATTTTCTCCACCACGTATTATCATATCATCAATTCTACCGATTATACTAAAATATCCCTCTTCATCTTTTACAGCAAGATCTTTTGTATGAAGCCACCCGTCAGTGATTACTTCTTCTGTTTTTTTGGGCATTTTATAATAACCCTTCATTATTCCATAACCTTTAGCTACAAGTTCACCTGGCTCATCTGGAGGTAAAATCTTCCCTGTTTCAGGAGACATAATTTTCACATCAATATTTGGCAAAGGTTTTCCTACAGTTTCAACACGTTTTGCTACAGGATCATTTCTACGAGTTTGAGTCAAAACAGGTGAAGCCTCAGTAAGACCATAACATATAGTAATCTCTTTCATATGCATCTTACTCATAACATTTACCATAACCTCAATAGGACAAGACGCCCCAGCCATTATTCCAGTTCTCAAAGAAGAAAGATCATAATTTTTAAAATTGGGATGCTTTAATTCAGAAATAAACATGGTAGGAACACCCTGTAAAACTGTACACTTTTCTGTTTGAATAGATTCAAGAACTGATCCAGGATTGAAAATCTCAATTGGTACCATCGCAGATCCATGGATAACACAATTAAGAGTTGACATAACACAACCAAAACAATGGAAAAATGGAACGGGTATACACATTCGATCAATTTCAGTCATACCCATAGTTTCTCCTACATAGTACGCATTATTTACAATGTTATAATGAGTTAGCATTACACCTTTTGGAAAACCTGTTGTTCCTGATGTATATTGCATATTTATTACATCATCTGGATCTAGAGATTCTTGAATATCTTTAAGTTCCTGATCGGAAATATTTTTTCCTAAATCGATAATTTCTTCGAAGTTGTACATACCCTCTGGTGTTTTTTCACCAATAAAAACAATATTTTTTAAGTAAGACAATTTTTTAGAATTTAATTTTCCAGGCTCTGTTTCTTTTAATTCTGGAAGAATTTTATAAACCATGTCAACATAATTTACATCTTTAAAACCCTCAACTAAAAATAAACTAGTAGAATCAGATTGCTCTAATAAATATTTTAGTTCATGTGATTTATAATAAGTGTTTACTGTTACAAGTACGGCACCAATTTTAGCAGACGCAAATTGTAAAAAAACCCATTCGGGAACATTATATGCCCAAACAGCTATGTGATCTCCTTTTTTAATTCCAAGAGCAAAAAGTCCTTTTGCAATTTTTTCACATTTGTCTTTAAACTGAGAGTAATTCATTCTTAATTTTCTATTTATATAAACTAGTGCATCATTTTTTGGATATTTACTTACAGTTTCATCTAAAATCTCGCCAATTGTCTTATTTATCATCGCTTTTCCCCACAAATTTCGGTTTGTTATAACAAATATTTTCAATAATTTGCCAATAGTCGTCAGTTGACGTATTATAGCTTTCAATATAAAATTTATGTAATATGAAAATGTGAAATATTAGTTAATCAAGAAAATTTAAACATTACATATTGATATTATTATTTAATGAAATATATCTCTGGAGAAATACTAACAGAAACTGGATTTGAAAAAGGATACATTGGTTTAAATAAGGAAAATATAGTGGAAATAGGAAAAAATAATGTTCCAAAAAAACCTGTTGTTAAGGGTTTAATTGTTCCTAGTTTTATTAACTTTCATACACATATCGGAGATTCATTTATAAAAAATAAAAGAAAAAAGATTCCTAGAGATATAGAAAAACTAGTGGCACCTCCAAAAGGTCTAAAACATCAACTTTTAAGAAAAGCAAATCCAGAAGAAATTATCAAAGGAATGGAAAAATCGTTAGAAACAATGATAAAAACTGGAACTAAACTTTTCTGTGATTTCAGGGAAAACGGCATATCTGGTATAAATCAAATAAAAACTTCGTTAAAAAAAAGTAATATATCAGGAATTATCTTATCTAGACCAGATTCGTCTGAATACAATAAAAAAGAAATTGATTTACTTTTAAAAAATTCAAATGGAATTGGTATTAGTAGTATATCAGATTGGGATTATTCATTTATTAAGAAAATTGCAAAAGAAACAAAAAGAAGAAAAAAAATTTTTGCTATACATGCAAGTGAAAGAATAAGAGAAGACGTAGATTTAATATTAGATCTCAAGCCAGATTTTGTTGTTCATATGACAAAAGCAACAGAATCAGATCTTTGTAGAATAAAGGAAAATAAAATTCCAGTAGCAATATGTCCTAGATCAAACAAATTTTTTGGAATGAAACCTAACTACAGATTACTAAAAAAAACAGAATTAATATTATTAATTGGAACTGATAACTGCATGATAAATGAACCAAATATAATAGAAGAAATAAAGCTAATAAAAAGGCAAACAAATATATTTTCCACAGAAGAACTTCTGAACATGACTACTAATTCTCCAAGGAAAGTTTTAAATCTAAGTCCCAGTATTCCATGTAAAAACTTACCTGCCGATTTTGTGGTTTTAGATGAAAAATCGCTAAAGATTTTATATATTTCAAAAGGCAGGATTATCGGATTCGAGGGATGATATATGAAAGTTGAAGAAGTAATGTCTAAAAAATTGATTGTCGGTTACGTTCCAGGAAATGTGCAAGAAGCACTAAGTACCCTTGCAAAAAATAACGTTTCAGGGATGCCAATATTAAAAAAAGGCACAAAAGAAGTGGCAGGAGTTGTAACAAGAAGTGATATTTTCCAAAATCCAGAAGAAGACCAACTAGCCTTAATAATGGAAGATGATTTTCACTATGTAACTCAAGATCAAGATATAAAAGAAGCAGCAAAATTACTATATGAACATAGAATACATGGTCTACCTGTTTTAAACAATAGAAAAAATCTTGTTGGCATAATAAGTCCTACAGACATCTTAAAAAATTTAAATGAAGATATAGATGAAAAAGTAGAGAAATATTTTACAAATCTAGTAGTACCAGTATATAAAGATACACCTATTGATGTACTTATGGAAATAATAAATATAACTCATGAAAATGCTCTTCCTGTTTTAAATAGCGAAAAAAAACTCTGTGGAATCGTGACAGATGGGGACCTATTCAAACTTAGCCATATAAAAGAAAGTGTATCTCATTCAGATATGGGGATGGGAGGCGATGAAGACGCTTGGACTTGGGAAGGAATACGTGATACAGTTAGACTGCATTATTCCACCTCAGAAGTATCAATTCCACCTGTACCAGTAAAAGAAATAATGATAAAAGATGTTATTAAAGCAACTAAAAATACTCCTGTATCAGTTGTTGCAAAAAAATTGGTTGATAACGATATTAGTCATATGCCAGTAGTTGACTCAAATGATCATCTTATAGGTATGGTAAGTGATATCGATTTAATGAGCTATATGATTTAAATCATATTAACCTATTTTCTTTTTTATTGTTTGGAGAAAAAACAATCATGGCCCAAGATATCTATGATAAAATAATGATGCTGGCAAAAAGACGCGGTTTTATATATCCTTCTTTTGAAATATATGGTGGTTCAGCTGGTTTTTATGATTATGGTCCACTCGGCACAAGACTGAAACAAAACATAGAAACTCTATGGAGAAAAAACTTTTTATTAAAAGATAACTGTTATGAAATATCAACACCAACTATTACATTATATGAAATATTAAAAGCATCGGGACATGTAGATGAATTTACAGATTTAACAGTAGAATGTAAAAATTGTAAACAATCATTTAAAGTAGAAGACATAATAAAAGAAAATATAACACCAAAAGAAGCAGTCAAAAAAAATAAGGTTAAATGTCCAAATTGCAGCAAAATATTAAAAGATGCGGAAGAAGTTAATTTAATGTTTCAAACAAAAATAGGTATTGGAAAAACAAGAAAAGCTTTTTTAAGACCAGAAACCGCTCAAGGAATATTTATTGATTTTCACTTGCTTTATAGATATGCAAGAGAAAAATTACCCTTTGGAATAATTCAAGTCGGAAAAGGCTATAGAAATGAGGTATCACCAAGACAAGGAATCATTCGTTTACGTGAATTTTCAATGGCAGAAGCTGAAATTTTCTTTGATCCTAAAGATAAAACCCATCCAAACTTTGATGAATTTAAAAAAGAAAAATTGTTTCTTTATGATAACAAAAAAAATATCTATTTATCTTTACAGGAAGCTGTAAATAAAAAAATTGTAAATAATGAGGCTCTAGCATATTATATGTATCTCACACAGGATTTTCTTTTAGGTATAGGAATAGATCAAAAAAAGTTTAGATTTAGAAAACACGCTGATGACGAATTAGCTCATTACGCACAAGAATGTTGGGATGCAGAGATATATAGTGATCGTTTCGGTTGGATTGAGTGTGTTGGTATCGCAGATAGATCAGCATATGATCTTAGCTCTCATATTGATTCAACAAATACAGATATGTATGCGATAAGAAAATATGAAAAAGCAAAGAATGTAAAAGTTACAAAGATTGTTCCGGATATGGGTGTTTTAGG
This sequence comes from uncultured Thermoplasmatales archaeon, assembly GCA_964481275.1. GTDB lineage: Archaea > Thermoplasmatota > E2 > DHVEG-1 > DHVEG-1 > CAYZTD01. The sequence continues at coordinate 146,083 of CAYZTD010000004.1, read as the reverse complement.
ACCTCTTTTTAAAGATAAAGCAGGTAAAATCAAAAAAATACTTGAAAATATGGATCTTAAAGAAAAGAGCAATATAATTATCGAATTGGATGGTAAAAAAATAAAGATTCCAAAAGATGGATATAAAATAGTTAAAAAAACAGAGAAAGTTACAGGTGAAAAATATATTCCACATGTGATAGAGCCTTCTTTTGGAATAGATCGGATTTTATATTGTTTATTAGAACATAGCTATATTGAAACAAAGAAAAAAGGCGAAGAATATAGACTTTTAAAATTAAATACAAATGTTTCTCCAATTAAAGTAGGTGTTTTTCCATTAATCAGCGATACTAAGCTTATAGCTATTTCTTGTGATATTGATAAAAAACTTAGATCAAATGATATTTTTTCTTATTATGATGACGGTGGTAGTATCGGAAGACGTTATGCTCGTATGGATGAGGTAGGTACTCCATTTTGTATAACAGTTGATCATGAAACTTTAAAAGATAATACTGTAACTATTAGAAATAGAGATACTACAAAACAAAAGAGAATAAAAATAAAAAATATCGTTGATTATATTAAATCACAGATTTAGAAATTTTTCAAAGTATTACCAATTATATTTATTATCTCATCTATTTCATCTGAATTTATAATAAGAGAAGGGCGGAATCTAATAGAATTAGCACCGCAACCAAGTAAAATCAAGCCATTAGAATAAAGTTTATTTTTAAGTTCATCTCTTTTTTCAGAAGTTAAACAGTCAAAAGCACACATTAAACCAAGACCACGAGCATTAAATATTTTATCAGAATATTTTTCTTCTAAATCTCCAAGACCAGAAAGTAATCTTTTCCCTTGAATTTCAGCATTTTTCAAAAGATTTTCTTCTTTAATTATTTCTAGATATTTTTTACATCTAAACATATCAACAAGATTACCACCCCAAGTTGAATTAAGACGGCTTGAAACATTAAAAACATTATCTTTTACTTCATCCACACGATCACTAATCATTATACCACATACTTGAGTTTTTTTACCAAAAGCAACTATATCTGGTTTTATATCAAAATTTTCATATGCCCACATTTTTCCTGTAAGACCAAGTCCACTTTGAACTTCATCTAGCACAAACATAATATCATGTGTATTACAAAGTCTTCTAAGTTCTTTAAAAAATTCTTTACGAAAATGATTATCTCCTCCCTCACCTTGGATAGGTTCAATTATAAGACCTGCTATATCATCCGGATTTTTTTCTACTGCCTTTTCTATCTGATCTGTTGCCATTTTTTCTAGTTCTTTTACTTTTTCTAAATTTTTATCATTTAGAGGAAAAGTAATCTTTGGATTTATTATTCTAGGCCAATCTAAAATAGGAAAATATTTTGTTTTATTTAAATCAAAAGTATTAGTCATAGGAAGAGTATAACCTGTTCTTCCGTGAAATGCATCTTTAAAATGAATTACTTTTGAACCGAGTTTTTCACTTTTACCATTAGCTATATTTTTTCTAACCTTCCAGTCAAAAGCAGTTTTTAATCCATTTTCTACTGCAAGTGAACCACCACTTATAAAAAAAAGATGTTTGAAATAATCTGGTACAGCAAATCTTTGAAATGTATCAACAAATTCGGCCATTTCAACTGTATAACAATCAGAGTTTGTTGTTTTATTTAATGCAACTTCTCCAATTCTTTTAATAAACTCAGGGTTATCCATTTTTGGATGATTGCATCCAAGAGGAGATGAGGCAAAAAAAGAAAAACCATCTAGAAAATATTTATCATTTCTAGAATCATAAATTCTGCAGCCTTTACTTTTTTTAAGATCAACTACAAAATCAAAACCGTCAACAAGCATTCTTTTTTTTAGTATTTTATGTACCTCTTCAGGGGAAATAGACATAGTAGAGTACCTCCAAGAATTAATATCGATAGAGGCGTATCTTTATCTCTTATAAAATAGTATCGGTGCATTAAAATTAAAAGACAAAAAAACATTGATTTTTTTATAGTAGTTTTGAAGATTCCTTAAATTTAATATCCATATTTTCTAATTCATCAAGAATAGGGTTATAAATCCCTGGAAGTACTGGTATATGTACACCGGTTAAATTAATTTTACCCTCCAGAATTAGCTTAACAGAAATTGCTGCTGGCAAGGCTACAGTTCTTGCTACAGCAGTATCACCATCAGGAATTCCGTAATTTACAAGTGTGGATGTAACATATTCTTTTTTTGAATTTTTTTCTGAAATAAACTCATGATGCATCAAAACCATATCTCTTTCATCTTCATTTAATGACATTTTTTTAAGTGTTAAAACATTTAGATAATCAAGAGGATTATTTTTATCCAAAGGAAGTAAAATATCACTAAATAACCCAAGCCATTTCAGACGTTTTATTACAGATGAAAAAGGTTTTATATTTAGATATTTGGCTGTTGCATACTCTAAATTTTCACTTTTATTTACATCTATCAATTTTCTTGTCAGATCAGCATATGTTTCACCATCAAAATCCTCAATAGGTTTATCTTTTAACCATCCCAAAGACGAAATTGCTTTTAATGTTTCACACCAACCAGTCATACGAAATGTCCCACGATAAACAGTCTCTGCATTTTTAAGTCCATAAATATCCTTATACATAACTGAATTTCTATTAGGATAGTTTTCAAATGTTCCTACATCTCCTACATCCTGTAAATAATAATTTTCAAAAAGTTTTTCTCCAGGGATGTCAACTATTTTTCCATTTTCAAGCCATCTAGCAGGATTCCTGGAGGCAAGTAATACACCTTTTGGTGACCATGAAAATTTATATCCAAATGGATTATTGTTTGCCTCATGAGATGGAAGTGCACCAGTTGTTGATTTAAAACTTATTACTTTTCCACCTTCTTTTTCAATCTTATGAATTATTTTCATAGCAGACATATGATCTATTCCGGGATCAAGACCGCATTCGTTCAAAATCAAAATTCCTGCATCCTTTGCTTTTTCATCGAGTTCTTTCATATCTTTTGACACATATGATGTTGTAACCATAGGAATTTTATACTTTATACAAATATTTGCAACTTTTACATGATATGCATATGGAAGTAAACTTACCACCAAATCAGCATCTAAAACTAGTTTTTCTAAAAGATCATCGTTTTTTACATCCAGTTCCACTGCTCTTCCGTTTGGATGATTATCTATTATAGACTCAGCTTTACTAACTGTTCTACTTGCCATTGTAACGATATAATCTGTTTTTTCAAAAAAATATCCAATCATTGGTCTCGAGACCATACCTGCTCCAAGAACTAAGACTTTTTTTGTCGTAAATTTACCCCCTAACTAAATGTTTCAGGCAGGCAAAACGAAATAGGCTATAAAAATTTGTTGATATATTGATAATCAGAGGTTAGTTTTCCATGATGGAGGATAACTGCTCTTTTAATCTCAGATGGAAGATCCAGTTCTTGGAAAGAGGTAGAATAATCAGATTTTACGATTTTGGGTATATAACTAAATAATGCATTACTAAATGCAATGGATGATTCTCTTGGAAGTTCACAAGGTAAATTATCTACAGACATAACAGCAATTCCTTCTCCTTTAAATCCATCACTTATATCGTCTTTAATAGGATTATAAACAAAAACGGGCGAACTAGGATTAGTGGTCTTTTCAGTAAATTCGATTGCGCCATTTATATCTACACTAATATCACCTACAATTTGTAGTTTTTTGATATCAGCGTAATTTTCTTTTAAAAAATCTTTTGTAATAAGTCTTGGGTATCGCTCATCCCAATAAATACAGTTCATAATAACTGTCAATCTTTTTAAATAACTATTAAAAATTGATTTGTAAAGATTAGGATTATCATAATATTCCTGTAAATTAAAGGTTTTTTTTGAAGATATCGGTTCAACAAGATCTTTTTCTTTAAATACAACTTTGTAAACTAAATTTTTAGAATAATGATCATGGATTGTTTCTAGTTGTCCAGGAGAAATCTCTTCAACAGGTAAAATATCTAATATTTCTTGAGCCCCACTTGATACATGGCCATAACCTGCAAAACCGATAATAACTGGTGAAATTTTTTCTAAAAATCCTTCTTCTCGTATTTTTGAACCAATATATCTAATATGATTTTTTGCATCCTCTAAATTTGAATATTCGATAGTCTTTTTAATCTCACTGAAAGCTGTTTTAACTTTTTTTGATTTTAATCTTTTTCCAAGACCCCATAAAGTGTCGATCATACCTGCAATCCCTGCATATATTCCAAAAAATACCAAACGACGATTATTATCATCAGTTATTTTTTCATAATCAATAAGATTGCATTTTAGATTCATCATTTTCTTTAACATGGGCATATTATATTTTTGACCCTTTATAGTATGGGAAAAAAACACATATGTTTTATTTTTTTCAAAAAGATGATTTGGAATTTCTTTTACTGCAAAAATTACACCCGCAGATGAGAGATCTTCTGATATTTCAGCTCCTGATTGTTTATATTCATCATTATTAAAAACTCTAATATCTGATGGTTGGACAATAGTCTTTAGATTATATTTTTCCTTTAATTCTCTTACATGAGTAGGTATTATTGGTACTCTTCTTTCCCATTTATTTTTATCTTCTGTTCTTATACCAATTATATTTTCCATTTTAACACAACCATTATTTATATCTCAAAATTGCTCCAATGTGCCCAAGATCTGATATTTGTTTGTCATCTGTAAATTCTATCTCAGAATCAGTTCTTTCAGCAAATTCAAGGATTTCTTCTAAAACATCTACTTCTGATGTATCTTTGTTACAATAGGGACATTTTAATTTTTTCCCGTCTTCCACATATTGACAATTCTCACATATCCATCCCTTGAGTTTGTAATCTTTTTCAATAATCAATAGTTCTACCTGACCATTTTTTACCGCATCTAAAGTTTCTTTTGGACCATACACCGCAAGTCCGTCTTTTAATATTTCAGATTTCAAGTGGTTTACTGCTTCACTGCTTTTTCTCTTCTCATTTTCAGAAACTAATTGAAGGGATTTTTTTATTAATTTATTTTCATCGTCTATACTAATGTCTATTATATCAACCATTTTTTTCTCTATATTTTGTGGTAACATATCAATAAACTTATTTTTTGTAGTTCCAGGTCCTGCGATTATTATTCTTTCATCTGCTCTTTTTTTAAGTTCTTCAATTACTTCTTTAAAGAAATCTTTTATTGCTCCTTTTCTTATTCTGTTAAATCTTGCTTGGGACCATCCACCTTTCTTGTGTTTACTCATTATATCTTTTGATATTTTTTTAGTATCATCAACTGACCCCATTGATATTGAAAATATTTTTGCTGAATTTGTATTTATTAATACCAACGTATATGAATCCCATTCATCAAGTATTCTTGCGATTGGTCTAATGTATGGAGAAGAATCAACAACTAGTATATTATCTACATTTACTTCTAAAGAGATATATTTGATATAGCTCTTCTTGTGTGAGGAAAAAATTGCTAAGTTTTTGTCATTTTTTCCCTCTAAAATTTTTTTTATATCCTGAATTGTTTTATCAAAATTTGTTAGTTCTTCCCCTTTTAATATAGATTTACAAACGTTTATTCTTCTATCTAAAAATTTTGTATCAAGACCATTATTTAGATAAATACTAACGTATGAATCATCACTATCTTTATCATATAACTCCGATAGTTCTCTAACAGTATTAACTAAGTTTTGTTTCATTTTTCTCAAAAGAGGTAAATAGCAATTGTTTTATAACTCCTTTTGAAAAACTATTTTATACTTTCAGTTAACTCCAAATAAGATATATAAACTTAAGAAAGCTATTTTATGTAATAATGAAAAAAACAGATACTTCAAAAATTATCAATGCATCAGATATCGGACAGTATCATTATTGCTCAATTGCTTGGTATCTACAAAAACAAGGTTTTAAACCAGAATCTGCATCTTTAAAAGAAGGTATATTAAAACACAAAAAATTAGGAGATGTTATTGATAAAACAGATAAAAATATTAAAAGAGCATATTTTTTTGAGATTATAAGCGTATTACTATTTATAATTTCAATACTTATTTTTATTTTTGGGGTTCTTATATGAATCCTATTATATTATCTTTTGTTTTGTTATTCTTCTGTTTTTTATCTTTTTTCATATCAAGAAAGATCAAAAAGAAAAACAGTAAGATGAAAGAACATCATAAGATACAAAAAGGAAAAATCACGTATACCGATCTAAATAAACCAGCTAACATCTTTTTTTCTAAAAAATATAGAATATCAGGTAAACCAGATTACATTATAAAAAAAAATGATATTTATATACCAGTTGAATTGAAAACAGGTAGCAATAATAAGCCCATGAAAAATCATATATTTCAACTAGCTTCATACTGCCATCTTTTAGAAGAAAATTATGGGACTTTTGTTCCATATGGAATACTAGTTTATAATAATCAAAGAAGTTATGAAATAAAATATAATCCAAGAATTAGATATGAATTAGAATCAACCATTAACAAAATGAGACAAACAATTAAAACAGGAAATATAGTAAGAAACCATAATGATATTCTAAGATGTAAAAATTGCTCGATGAAGAAATATTGCAAAGAAAAAATAACTTTATAAAATCCTACTTCATCTAAATAATGAGGAGAAGTTGTATATTGCGGAGTTATAGGATTTATGGATATAAAATCAATTAAAATAAAATTAGTAAGAAAAGGTGGTTTTTCTAAACCTTATTACAGCATAACTATTCAAGGAGATGGAAAGGTTGTTTATGAGGGTTTTGAAAATGTAGATGTTAAAGGTACAGTTGAAGATAGGATAAAAGAGGAGAAGATTCTTGATTTATTTAATGAACTAAAAAATTCAGATTTTTTTTCCATACAAGATAATTTTAATGTAGATAAGACAATCAATCAACCTGTTGTAAATGTTTCATTTATTTACAGGGACAAAAATGGTATTATCAAAAAAAAGGAGATTCTTCATTATTTGCATGACCCTGAAGTCCCTATGGAACTAAAAAAAATAGAAAATAAAATAGACAAAATAACGGATTCTTACAGATGGATTTACAGGGGTAAAAAAAATAAAAGAGATTTAGAAGAAAACAAGAATATTAGAGATTCTTACAAAAGAAAAAAGGCTGTTATTGGGGTATTTTTTATTGTAATTGCATTTATTCTTCTTGCTGTTTTCTTAAGTTCCGGATTTTTTCAATTTAATACAGAAACAGATATCAATAATGGAATAAACATAAATGATGAGATTGAAGAGGAAAATAATAATACAAAAAATAAATTTGGTTATCCCGAATTTCTTTTTATTACTACATCAAATCAAAGTTTTAGAGAAAATAACAACAGATCCCAAGAAAAAAGTGTTTTTAATCAAGGAGACAACGTATTTGTTGATTTTGAATTTAAAAATATTACACATAATAAAACCTATAATTTAACAGTCAATATTAATGTAAAAAAAGGCGAAGAAAGATACTATAGAGAAAGTAACTCTTATTATAGCAATGATACGACAGGGGATGTATATTTTTTGATATATGATTTTATTACAAATAAATCATGGCCTTCTAGTTCATATGATGAATTGTATTTTGTAAACATAAGCATCCATGACAACGTGTCAAATAAATCTAATTACGAAGTAACTTTCTTTTATCTTTTAAATAATAAATCATCAAAATGGGTTAGTGATACATTAGAATCAGCAATTCTAGGAGGGAATTATCTAATAAATGCAACAAGTAATGGAGTTTTTATGTATGAATATGATCCTATTAGCGATACCAAAAGCAATTCATATAATATTCTTCGTCATGCTGGAACAATTTATTCTATGTTACAGCTTTATGACATAACAAAAAATAAAAAACTACTTACTGACGCTGAAAAAGCAATAGATTTTCTATTATTACTTGAAAAACCATTTGAAGATAATTCAACGTGTATTGTTTACAATGATGAAGTAAAATTAGGTGGTGCAGGATTAACAATAATAGCACTAGCTGAACATGCAAAAGTTACAGGTGAAAATACATATATAACTAATATGCAAAATCTTGCAAAATATATTAAGATATCACAATATGAATCAGGAAAATTCATTAGTAAGAGATATTATTCATCTGGTGAAATTGAGAATTGGGATTCACAATATTATCCAGGTGAGGCGATACTTGGTTTATGTCGGCTTTATTCACTTGACAATAACGAAACGTGGCTTGATGTTGCTGAGAAAGGATCACAATATTTAATAAACTTAAGAAAGAACATTCCAACTAATGATCTAGTGCATGACCATTGGCTTATGATGGCTCTAAACGAGCTTTATAGGTACAGAGACAACACATCTTATTTTAACCATTGTATAAGATTAGCTAAATCAATTATGAACGCTCAAAGAGATAAAGTAAACCAAATATTAGAATATCCTGAATGGCTTGGTAGTTATTATACACCACCAAGATCAACCCCTACAGCAACACGTTCAGAGGGGCTTATCGCAGCGTATCATTTATCAAATGATTTTGGTAAACAAAAAATAACAAAAGATATTCTCAATTCAATAAAACTTGCTATAAAATTTCAGCTGCAAACACAATTCACTTTGGATAATATTGAAAATCTTCCTAATCCACAAAAAGCTTTAGGTGGTTTTCATGAATCACTAACAGATTATAATATTCGTATAGATTATGTACAGCATAATATATGCAGTATGTTAGGTTTGTATGAAATATTAAAGGAGTAAAAGGATATAGTATAAAAACTGTTAACATTGCTAGTAAATATATTAAAGACTATGTCAAAATAGGAGTACACAAAATAAATGCTCCATTTAAGAAAATTATTCGAGATGAAATAAAGATTCTATAGTTCGTGTGTTTAAAAATAAAAAAAGGATGGAGAGGATATTAAGATTAAAAAACACCTGGATATTATTATATTAACGATAATAGCATTGCTACTCCTTTCTCTAATAGTATTAGCTATCTATAATAATGATAGTAATGAATTTGAAATTGAAATTCCCTGTGAGACAAACTTATCAAAAGGCATTCTTGAGGAATCTTTAGAACTAGGAACACAATTTATATTAAATAATCAAAAATCAGAAGGAAATTTTAATTATGAATACGATTGGATTGAAAAAGAATTAAATACACAAGATAGTGAAGTAAGACAAGCAGGTGCACTATGGGGTCTATCTTTGATTTATAATAACAAACCAAATTTGTCTTTATTACCTGCACTGTATAATGCTTTTAACTTTTTTGATAACAACTCTATTGAATCTGGAAATAAAAAATGGATAGTTTATCCAAATAGTAGTTATGGCAAAACAGGTACTATAGCACTTTTATCTTTGGCTCATATAGATTTACTTCGTAATTCTGGACACATAGATAAGGATAATAAAAAAAATTTGGAATCGGATTTAAATAAATATCTTAATTTTTTGGTTTCTTTAAGAAAAGATAATGGACAATTTTATCCTTATTACTATCATGATATAGGAGTCGGATTTGGAGATTATTCACCATATTTTGATGGGGAATCATTACTTGCTCTTACTAAGGCTGCTAAATATTTAAACAAAAATGATTTGAAAGATTTAATAAAAGAATCAGCAGAAGCAATGTATGATAAGAATATAATTGAGGCACTAGAAAAAGAACCTGATTCCTCAATCACTAAAGGTTTTTTTCAGTGGGGGTGTATGTCATATTTTGAATTATATAAATCTGGATGGAATGATACAGAAAAATATTCGTATATAGTAATAAATCTTGCAGATTGGATGATAGATGTACACAAAACACTTGATAGAACTAGAAACACAGCATATGCATATGAGGGAATAATACCTGCATATGAACTTGCTAAACTAAATAATGATATAAATCATACCATAAAATTTAGATGTGTAATTGAAGAAGGTTTATACAAATTGATAAGTTGGCAAGTCGGTGGGCCTATACCAAATGATTTTTTAAAAAATCATACTACAGATGATAAAATGGCCATTGGAGGGGTAATGAACCATCGATCCGAACCACCTTTAAGAATAGATGTAACCCAACATCAGATGCATGCAATAATTCTAGCTCTAAGATACGTTTATAACTGATTTTTATTGTTTTTAATTGAAAGGAATATTTTTTTCTAAATAAAGGAAAAAACTTTTAACAAAGTTTTCTTCTCCTATCTTAGATTTATGAGAATAGCAGTACTATTAAAAGACAGATGTAAACCAAAAAATTGTGCTAAAGAATGTATAAAGTTTTGTCCTAGAGTACGTGCTGGTGACGAAACAATTGTTATGGCAGAAAATGGAAAACCTGTGATTTCTGAAGAACTATGCGTTGGATGTGGTATTTGTGTACATAAATGTCCTTTTGATGCAATTAAAATAATTGGTCTTGCAGAAGAACTGAAAACAGATCTTATACATCAATTTGGAGAGAATGGTTTTAGATTATTTCGCCTCCCTATACCAAAAAAGGGTAGTTGTATAGGTATTCTAGGCCCTAATGGCATAGGTAAAACTACTGCAATAAATATACTATCGGGCCAGATAGTCCCAAATCTAGGTGAATATAAAAAAAAGGGCTCTTGGGAAGATGTTACCGACTATTTTTCGGGATCAGAACTATATGATCATTTTAAAAGAATTTCTAATGAAAAAAATACTAGTGTTGTAAAACCTCAGTATGTAGATAAATTACCAAAGGTTATGGAAGGAAAAATTGAGGATATCCTTAAAAATGCAGATAATTCCAATAGTTTTGATAAAATTGTTGAAAAACTAGATATCAAAAATATTCTTGACAAAAGAATTGAAAAAAGAGAGATATCTGGTGGGGAATTACAAATTGTATCAATTGCAGCTGCTCTTTTAAAAGATGTTGATCTTTATTTTTTTGATGAACCATCTAGTTATTTAGATATTCATCAAAGACTAAAAGTAGCCCGAATAATCCAAGAATTATCAAAAGAGAAAATGGTCATAGTAATAGAACACGATCTTGCTGTACTTGATTTTTTATGTGATCAAGTTCATCTAGTTTATGGAGATGAAGGGGCATACGGTGTTGTAACTCATCCTCGTGGTGTAAGACATGCAATAAACACGTATCTATCTGGTTATTTAAAAGAAGAAAATATACGTTTTGGAGAAAAAATAGAATTTTTTGCTCATCCACCAAAACAGAGACAGCAGATGAAAATCCTTATAACATATGACAATCTCATAAAAAAATACGATGATTTTAGTTTAAAGGTAGATAAAGGGATAATAAGACAAGGTGAAATAATAGGTATAGTTGGTCCTAATGCTATTGGTAAAACTACTTTTGTAAAAATGCTTGCAAAAACAATAAAACCTACGGAGGGGAAAATCGATGTCGATATCAAAATTAGTTATAAACCTCAATATATCACACCAGATTTTAAAGGAACTGTAAGAGAGTTTTTTGAAATAAACGCACAGCAAATATTTACTTCATCTTTTTATAAAGCAGAGATATTTGAACCTATGAATATAAAATATTTACTTGACAAAAATATAAATAATTTATCTGGTGGTGAACTACAACGGGTTGCAGTTGCAAATTGTCTTGTTCAAGAAGCAGATATATATCTACTTGATGAGCCATCAGCATATCTTGATAGCGAACAGAGAATGATTACTTCCAGAACTGTTAGAAGAATAATAGAAAAAAATGGAAAATCAGCAATGATTGTCGACCATGATGTATATTTTATTGATATGATAAGTGATGCATTAACTGTTTTTGATGGTAAGCCGGGATTATCTGGACATGCAAAAGGCCCATTTAGTCTACATGAAGGTATGAATAGATTTCTCAAAGATGTAGATATAACTTTCCGCCGTGACGAAGATTCCCATAGACCCCGTGTGAATAAACCAGATTCATATATGGATAGAAAACAAAGAAAAGAAGGAGAATATTATTATAGTCTTTAGATAGTACAATTATTATGGTCAGAGGCATTGGTAAAACCAAAAAAGAAAAAATAAATTGAATCAGGGTATCTTTCGCCTCTTCCATGCTTTTAAGAAAATATCCCTCAGTTCTTCAGTATCTTTTGCATTTATCCATTCCTTTTCAAAATCAACTTCTTCTGCTATTTGAGCAAGCCACATTAAAGAATGCAGGTAAAAATTATTTTGATCAGGAGAGGCAACAATTATAAAAAACGCATGAATTGGATCGGCATCATCTGAGATGAAAATTCCTTTTTTACTCCTCACAAGTATCACTTCAAATTTATCGCGTCCCTTAATAATATGTGAAAAAATAGCAATACCTGGATGCACAATTATATTTGAATCCTTCTCCCTATTTTTAAGAAGAGCATATAATTCATCTTTATCTGTTTTCAAATCTTCTGCCAATTTATTGGCAATAAGCCATGCAAACTTATCAGGACGCTCATACTTAAAAACATCAATAATTTCACATTTTTTAATATACTCTTCAAATCTTCTCTCAGTTACGTTATCTCTATCTAAAAGAATCCCTCTTAACTCTTCATCCAATAGATAACTTGTTTTTTTCTCACCCGTAAGCCTTTCTACTACGTGAAGAATTGAATATTCTCTCCAGATTTTATCACGAGCAAAAAACAAATACCAAGCAAAACCCCCACAAATAAAACATCCAACAATAGCAATTGAAAAAACACCCATCTCAAAAACTAACAAACTATAACCAACAATACCTGCTATTTGTATCCATGGATAAAAAGGTGAACGAAAACTTGGACGATAATACCTAAGTTTGCTTTCACGCATCATTACAAGAGATAGATTTACTAAAATATATAATAAAAGTACAAGTGTTGAAGCAATTTTGACTAGGCCTTCAAGATCTAAAAATAGAATAATACTAATCATAAAACCAGAAGTAAATAATATTGAAATGACGGGTGTGCCTTTTTTAGATATTTTAGAAAAAAAACCAGGTAGCAGCTGATCTTTACTTAAAGCCATAGGATAACGTGAAGAGGAAAGAATCCCTGCATTTGCAGTAGTAATAAAAGCAAGAACCGCTGCAACACCCAAAATGATAAGACCAAAATCACCTGCAAATACTTCTGCCCCCTTTGATATAGGCATCAAAGTACTGGTTAGTATTTTATGATCTAATAGACCTACAGTGACAGAAACAACCAATAAATATAATGCTGAGACCACACCCCAAGCAATAAACATTCCAAGCGGGATATTTCTTTTTGGTTTTTCAATTTCTTCAGCAACACTACATACTTTGATAAGCCCCATAAATGAAACAAAAACAACTCCTGCTGTCGCAATAACCGAACCGAAACCATGCGGTGTAAATGGTTGAAATCTTGAAGGTTCAATATAGAAAAAACCCACAATAATATATAAAACAAGAATACTAACAAGCCCTGATACTAATAAAACCTGTGTTCTACCCGCATGTTTAACCCCTGCTAGATTTATTGCAGTAAATATTATACAAAATATTACCGCAATTATTTTTAAATTAAAATCTGTTAAACCAGGATTAAAGAGTTGGACAAACGCTCCGATTCCAACTAAAGCAAACGCTGTTTTAGCACTTAACGCAAACCAAGATGCTGTACCACCTATCGTTCCAAGAGCAGGACCCATGCTTCGATCTATAAAGAAATAATCTCCGCCACACTTTGGCATTGCTGTAGTAAGTTCAGATGCTGATAATAATGTTGGAACCATCAAAAGAGTTGCAATAAGATATGAAATAATAACTGATGCGCCGGTTTCCTGATACGCAATAGCAGGTAAAATAAAAAGCCCAGAGCTTATCATAGCACCAGAAGCTATAGAAAAAACTTCAAATAATCCCAAATTTTTTTTTAAACTCTTTTCTGATTTTTTAAAAGCCATAAGTTGATAAGGACTATAGAACATATGTTATTTTTAATTTTCTTGTTTTTACAAAATTGTTTATCTTCTATATAATAGTAGATATATTAAGTAAACAAAAGTAAACTTCAATAAAAAGTGTAAATATCCTCTAAAAATCAATTTTTACATAAAATCTAAGATAATATAAACAAAGATTAATGTAATAATCATAAATATAATTGATTGGTTCATTGTTATTTTTGAAATCTTGCTTTGTACCAAATCAACCATTCTTGAGAAACGAATAAACAAAAATAAAAGTAAAAGGCCAATAGCAACAATCCCCCATTCTTTTAGAATCATTAACGGTTCAAAGAACGATACATGAATTGAAGTATAATCTGAAATAACATGTGAGGCAGGAAGTATAAAATTATCTAACCATAAATAAGGCATCAACCCTAAAAATAAACAGAAAAATGCAAGAACAACCATAGGTATAAGCATTAAAATTGGTATATCATCATACTTTTTCCCATAGTTTTTTTTCCCAGGATGCTTTAAAAATGAATAATAAATTATCTTAGAAAAACTTGCTACAGTACCTATTGATGCTAAAATAAGCATGAAAGAAATAAATGGATAATTATACACCGCTGTTTCAATAAGTATTTTGCTAACTGAACCATTAAATGGAGTAATACCAGATATAGCTAATACGCCCACAACATAGGTGACAAAAGTAATAGGCATATTCATACCAATTCTATATTCTCTTATATCTTTAACACCTGTTTTGTAAACTAGTGCTCCTGCACACAAGAATAGTAATGCTTTAAAAAAAGCATGATTAACTAAATGATATATTCCTCCGGCCATCCCTATCGTTGAAAAAGTTCCAACCCCCACCATAATAAAACCAATTTGTGATATAGTGTGATTGGCAGTGATTCTTTTTATATCCCACTGCATCAATGCAGCAAATGCTCCACCAACCGCAGTGAGTGCACCAAGAACAATAATAATATCAGTAACTCTTGGAAGAGTAAATTCAAATGAACTTATTCTTATAAAAAGATAAACCCCGGCTTTAACGATAATACCTGAAAGCAAAGCAGAAACTGGAATTGGTGCAGTAGAATGCGCATCCACAAGCCATGTGTGAAAAGGCATAATAGCTGATTTGATACCTATTGCTGCTAAGAACAATATAAAAATAATACTCTGCATTTGAATATCAATCAGTGAAATCTTACTTTGCAAATATTCAAGATTTAGCAAACCAGTTTCAGCATATACAAAACCTATACCTAACAAAAAGAATAAAGAGGCAATAGTTCCAAGTATAAGATATTTGATGGATCCTCTAAGAGAATGTTTTTTATCACCAAATAAAATAAGAATAAAACTACAGATGATGGTAAGATCAAAGAAAATATAGATGTTGAAAAGATCCCCTGATAGAAATATACCATTTAATGCAGTTGTCAAAAGTAAAAAGAAAAAATAAAATTTCCCAGTATTTTGCTTAACATTTTGTAAAGAATAAATAAAAGTCAAAAACACAAGAATATTTGAAATAAGTAGAAGTGCAAAGGATAATTCATCGATAACAAGAGTAATGCCAAATGGTTTTTCCCATCCGCCGATATTGTAATAAATCGTTTCTGTAGAAAGGGATTGGTATATGATAAATAAATAAAAAAATGGAAGAGCTAAACTAATTGAGGCGAGGATTTTTTGTATAATCTTAGTTTTTGAAATAGTATTAATTATTGATACAAGTATAGCTGCAGTTAATGGAGTTATTAATAGAAAGACAGGTGTATGTTCAATCATGCTATCTCCTCTATGTTTACAGTGCCAAATTTTTTGTAAATCCATACAATAATTGCTAACGCCAATGCAGTGTCACAAAGATTAATAACAATCATAGTAAGCATGAGAGCTTGAGGGACAGGATCAACAAAATTGATTGTATTCTCTGTGATAATCGCAGGAAAACCTCCCTTCACATATCCAAAGGAGATAAAAAAAAGAACAATACCATTACTTGAAATACCTAAAGACATAATTATTTTTATAAGGTTTTTATTGGTAATTATACCATACAATCCAATGAGAAATAATACAATACCAATATTAATCCCATTTATCATGGTGCCTGCTCCCATTTAATAAAAAGCATGTAGAAAAGTACAATTCCTGAACATACTTTAATTCCAATAATTATGTTTAATAACCAGATTGCATCAATACTAGAAAAAAACGATTTACCATAAAATATTCCTAGAACGCCAATAAAAAGAAAAAGTGCTACACATAATATCTCGATTAATGAAAGTTCAGTTGCATAGTTATAAATTGCAGTGCGACCGTAAGTTACAATAATCAATATTAAACCCATTGCCATGATAACACCTCCTTGAAAACCGCCCCCTGGTGAAAGATGTCCATAGATGATTATATACACTCCAAACAGTAAAATGAAAGGTATAATCGTTCTTGAAACAGTTTTCACGATTCTTGAAGTCATGTTGTCCTCCTAATTAACATCGTTATCCCAGAGATTGTTACAAAAATAACCAAAATTTCACCTAGTGTATCATATGCTCTAAAATCAAGCAGGATTGCAACAATGGCATTTAGTGCACCTGTTAAGGAAATATGTTCAAGATAATATGTTGCAATTACTGAGTTTAACTCTGATGAATAATTACGCAGTGTTGACGAAATAATTATGAATCCAAAACAACTAAGGATGCTTAGAACAATTAAATCAAACAATATTTTTGATTTCACTTTAACCCTCCCACTTTTTTTATAACTGAGAGATAAAGAATAGTTGTTGCACCAGTACCAACAACAGCCGTTGTTATCGCAACATCAGGTGCTTGGAGTAAAAATAGGATGACTACCAATAAGAGTGTATTTAACGAAAAGAAAATCAATGATTTCAACAAAGTTTTTGCCACTACAAAAAAAATTGAGGCAATAACAAGGATTATTAAAATTATTTCCAAAATCATTTTTTCCTCCGTTTATCTTTATTAGTTTTTCTTTCTGTGGAATGAGATAAAAAAGGTATCAAGGGTATTTTTCCTTGCAGATGAACAGATCGAGCAATTGCATGTGAAACTACAGGAGTTAAAATAAAAATAAGTATCATCAACACAAAAATCTTTACAGTTGATAAATGTAAACCTGTTCTTAGCATTAAACCAATAAAAATACTCATAGCGCCTCCTGTGTTTATCTTCGTACTTGAATGAAGGCGCATATATACATCTGGAAAACGGTACAAACCTAATGCGGCTATGGCCATGACTCCGCATCCTGCAGAAATAAGAATGAAAGAAATAATATTTACAAACAGCATCATTTGTTCCCCTCCCGCCCAAGATATTTAGTGAATGCAATCATACCTACAAAATCAAGGAAAAGAAAAGATATAGCAATATCAAGAAAGAATTCATTACCTGTATCAATACTATATAACGCTAAAATGACAATAAAAATAATAGAGACACTATTTAATGCAAGCAACCTATCTTGGATTAAAGGACCCGCAATTAGCCTATATAATGAGAATACGGCTACTCCAATTAAAAAATATATATATACAATCACTTAAACAACGCCCCTATTAGATTATCCCATCTTCCAATACTTTTTTCTATCTTTTCTGCCGATTCTTCATCTGCTGAACAATGATACGAGAAATGAACAAATAGATAAGACCCTCCATCATCAGCATCTTCCACATCGATTACAAGTGTTCCAGGGGTTACTGTTATCAAATGAGAGATAATAGTTAATTCAGCATCAGAAGATAAATCAACATTTATTCTAACAATTTTAGGATCAATTTTTAGAGTGATTACTTGGTAAATTAACTCAATATTTGCAATTATTATTCTAAATACTGCTGAAATAATCAAAGCTATCAAATGTTCAGTAGCAAAAAAATATTCTTTAACTGTTTTTCGTTTACCTTCAACTGTAGCAATAGTCAATTTTGTAGCTGCCAAACCAATTAATAAAGAAATTATAAACCCTAAAAAGAGAGAAAACAAAGAAAAGTTACTAGTAAGTAAAATCCAAAAAAGAAAAAGAGTCGTGACTAATACAAACACATCTCTTTTATGAATTTTTCTCCCCCGAGTCATCGTTTTGAGGATATATGCTTCTCTCTTATTATTTTTTCATTATTTTTAGTGATAATTTTTTATATATTACATCCTGTTTAGGGCCATTAAGAATAAACAATTATGATTAAAACAAATAAACTGTTTTAGGTGACCAATTTCATTGTATAACTTGACATGATTAATTATTGAACCCCAGATTCATATTTTCTAAATTTTGTTAAGATTGTTTCAGCAAATCATTTATTTATTTTATTATTTTGAAAATAATTCACAACCTTTCTTAATTACCTTCTCAACGTGATTAATACCAAAATGATATGGGAGACATAGATGATTTGGTACATCTAATATAACTATATCTGCTTGTTTATTTTTCTCGATAGAACCTATCGTTTTTTGTTTATCAATTGCACATGCTGCATTAAAAGTAGAAGCAGTTATTGCTTCTGCTGGTGTCATTTTCATATTAAAACAAGCAAGTTGGATTATAAACTGCATGTTTTCAACATAGCAATTAGGATTAAGGTCAGTAGCAAGTGCTATTGGAATTCCCCTGTCAATCATTTTTCGAGCAGGTGCATAATTTTTCATCATAAGACTAAAAGGAGTACCTGGAAGTAATACTCCAATTACTCCTTCTTTTATCATATCATCAATTCCTTTATCAGAAATCATCAAAAGATGCTCAGCACTGATTGCCCCAACTTCAGCCGCAATTGTAGCTCCACCTGTATCAACTATTTCATCAGCATGAATTTTAGGGATAAGACCATATTTCTTTGCTTCTTCAAGGATTTTTTTTGACTGCCCCGCTGTGAAAAAACCTTTTTCGCAGAAAACATCACAAAATTTTGCATATTTTGATGCTTTTTCAAGCATTTCATCAACTATGATTTTTACGTATTTTGATACAGAATATTCTTTTGGTATCGCATGTGCACCTAAAAAAGTTGACACTATATCTATAGGATGAAACTCATTAAGTTTCTTTTGAATCTTAAGTATTTTAAGTTCAGTTTTAGTGTTAAGACCATATCCTGTTTTTGCCTCACAGGTAGTTGTTCCATAAGATAGCATTTTATCAAGCCGCAATCTTGCTTCATCAAAAAGTTTAGCAAAAGATGCTTCTCTTGTTTTTTTAACAGTATATGAAATACCACCTCCTTTTCTTTTAATATCAAGATATGATAATCCTTTTAGTTTCCAATCAACTTCAAACTCACGAGTTCCCGAAAATACGAGATGAGTATGAGGATCTACAAAACCTGGAATCGCAGTTTTTCCTCTTGCATCAATTACTGTTTCTGTTTTGTATTTTAAATTTTTACCTACATCAAAAATTACACCATTTTTTATGGCAATATCTCCTCTTCTTATTATTGAAAGAGCATTCATTTCTTTTTTAACACGAGGTCTATTTGGGCCGGAGAGAGTTATGATTTCGTTTGCATTTTTAATTAATAAATCAACGTTTTCCATGATCTATTTCCCAAACCCTTAAAAGAATAACCTAGATTAAGGGTTTGCGGTGGAGGTAATACTCATGGATAAAATAGTTGAATGTGTACCAAACTTTAGCGAAGGAAAAGATAAAGCTGTAATAGATGCCATATCTGCTGCTATAAAATCTGTTGAAAATGTAAAACTTTTGGATGTAGATCCAGGTGAAGATTTTAATAGAACAGTTTACACTTTTGTAGGATCACCTGATGCAGTATTAAAAGCTGCATTTGAAGGAGCAAAAGTAGGAACTTCTCTTATAGATATGAGAAAACATAAAGGAGAACATGCAAGGATGGGAGCTTTAGATGTATGTCCCTTTATTCCAATCAGTGGTGTAACAGATAAAGATTGTATTGATCTCTCTAAAAAATTTGGGAAAAAAATTTCTAAAGAACTAGGAATACCTGTATTTCTTTATGCAAAAAGTGCAACAAAACCTGAAAATACCAAATTACCTAACATTAGAAAAGGAGAATATGAAGCACTTGAAGAAAAATTCAAAGATCCATCTTTTAAACCTGATTTTGGAAAATCAGAGTTAGTCCCTAAAAGTGGTGTTACAGCAACTGGTTGCAGGGATATTCTTTTAGCATATAACATAAATCTTAATACAAAAGACAAAAAAATTGCATCTAATATAGCAGGTAAAATACGCACTAGTGGAAGGATAAAAAAGGATAAAGATGGAAATAAAATAATTGGATCAAACGGTAAACCAGAAAGAATTCCTGGTAAATTTAAAGGTGTACAAGCAGGCGGGATGATGTTTAACGAAGATATCGCTCAAGTTTCAATGAATCTTTTAAATTATAGAAATGTGAATCTTCATCATGTATATGAAGAAGTTAAAAAACAAGCAAAAAGGTACAATGTTAAAATAACTGGCAGTGAGATAGTAGGTCTTGTTCCAAAAGACGCACTAGTTATGGCAGGAGAATTTTATTCAAAAAAAGAAAATAAGAAATTAACTGATGAAAAAGAGATAATAAATTTAGCAATACATAAACTAGGTTTATCTGATTTGTATCCTTTTAAGAAGGACGAAAAAATAATTGAATATATGATAGAAGAAAAAGGTTCATTAGCATCCATGAAAATTTATAAATTTCTTGATGAACTGGCATCATCTTCACCAGCACCAGGTGGAGGAAGTGTAGCTGCTTTATCTGGAGGAATTGGTGCGGCTCTTAGTTCAATGGTATGTAACTTGACACTAGGAAAAGAAAAATATAGTAATGTTGAAGAAGAAATTAAAAGTGTTTTAAAAGAATGTGAAAAAATTAGAAAAAAATTAACAGAATTAATAGATGAGGATACTAAAGCTTTCAATGATGTTATAAAGGCTTTCAAGATGCCAAAAGAAACAGATGCAGAGAAGAAAAAGAGAACTAAATTTATTCAAGAGGGATATAAAAAAGCAGCAGATATTCCTTTAAAAACAGCTTTTGAATGTTATAAAATATTTGATATTGCAAAAATTGTCGCTGAAAAAGGCAATATAAATTCAGTGACAGATGCTGCAGTTTCAGCAATTATGGCAAGATCAGGAGTAAACTCAGCTGTTTTAAATGTGAAAATTAATTTAGGTTCGATAAAAGACAAAAAATTTGTTTCAAAAACCAATGAGAAAATAAAAGATTTGGAAGATAAAACAGATAGTAAAAGTAAAGAAATTTTAAAAATCGTAAATAAAAAAATACAAAAAACTTAGTTTACTTTTTTTATAGGCAATATATTATTTATTTTTTCGATAATTATCGACAAAAGGTACAAAATACTTAAATATAATGACAATATTTGTTGTCCTTGAGTAAGGAAAGGAATTAGTTTCATTTTTATCACATCATTTCAAACTTACTTTTTTCCTTACTCTTTTAAAATTTAATTTTTTATATCCGGTAAGTTTATAAACAAAAATTTTTTTGGATTCATTTGATTATATTATGAAATCCGACATTGAAATAGCAAGAGAAGCAAAACTTGAAGATATTTATTCAATCGCAGAAAAAGTTGGAATTAAAAAAAACGAATTGATTCCTTGGGGAGAACATAAGGCAAAAATTTCTTTTGATATATTTAATCGCATTAAAGACAAAAAAAATGGTAAACTTATTCTAGTAACAACAATAAATCCAACATCAAGTGGCGAAGGAAAAACAACAATGACAATAGGACTTGCTCAAGCTCTTTCAAAAATTAATAAAAAAACTATGCTTTGTATTCGTGAACCAAGTCTTGGACCTACTATGGGTATTAAAGGAGGTGGAGCAGGTGGAGGATATTCTCAAGTCATTCCAATGGAGGATATAAATCTACATTTCACAGGTGATATGCATGCTATTACAAGTGCACATAATCTTCTTGCAAGTCTTTTGGATAACCATATACATCATGGAGATAAATTCCATATTGATCCTAGATATATAACCTGGCCAAGGGTTCTTGATATAAGTGATAGGTCTTTAAGACATGTTGTTGTAGGTCTAGGAGGCCCCAAACATGGAGTTCCACATGAAGAAGAATTTGCAATAACTCCAGCATCTGAGATAATGGCTATTCTTTGTTTATCAAAAGATATAAATGATCTAAAAAAACGCCTTGGAAATATAATTGTTGCATATACATATGATGATAAGCCTATATTTGCAAAGGATCTTAATGCTGTTGGGGCGATGACTGTTCTTTTAAAAGATGCTTTAAAGCCCAATATTGTTCAAACAATAGAAGGTGTTCCTGCTTTTATCCATGGTGGACCTTTTGCAAATATCGCCCATGGTACAAACAGCTTGATTGCAACTAAACTTGCACTTAAATTATCTGATTATGTAGTAACTGAGGCGGGTTTTGGATCTGAACTTGGTGCTGAAAAATTTTTTAATATAGTTTGCAGAACAGGTAATATCAAACCTGATGCAGTAGTGATGCTTGTTAGTATTAAAGCTCTTAAGAAAAATGGATATGGTAAGGATATAAAAGCAGTCAAAAAAGGTTTATCTAATCTTGAGAAACATCTTGAAAATATTAATTATTTTAGTATTCCTGTAATTGTTGCACTTAATCATCATATAGATGACAAAGAAGAAGAAATCCAAATTATTGAAGATTTTTGTAATGAAAATAATATTTCTTTTGCTGTAGCAGATATTTGGTCTCAAGGAGGAGAAGGAGGTATTGAGCTTGCAGGAAAATTAGTAAATCTTATTCATAACACAAAATCTAATTTTAAATATCTATATAATCTAAATTCTTCAGTGAAAGAAAAAATTGGAATTGTTGCAAAGAAAATGTATGGAGCAGATAGAGTGGTATATACTGTTGAAGCAGAACAAGATCTAAAATTATGTCAAAAAATCGGTCTTGACAATCTACCAGTATGCATCGCAAAAACACAGTATTCTTTATCAGATGATTCGAAAATTCTGGGTAGACCAAAAGATTTTAAGATAACTGTTCGTAAAATTAAATTCTCTGCTGGAGCAGGTTTTCTTGTACCAATGACCGGGAAAATTACAACTATGCCAGGTCTTCCAGAAAGACCTATATCTGAAAAAATTGATATTGATAAAAATAGGAATATAAAAGGATTATACTAAAAAAAATAAGGATACATTGAAATATCAAGTATTGCATTGCATATTCTTGGGAGGATAACAGTTATGCCAGAAGATATTGATTCTCATGTAGATGAAATTTTAAACATTTTAAAAGATAAATCTGATGAAAAAATAACCAAGAGCGAAATAAAAAAGGAATTCGAAAAATTTATGGAATATGGTGTACCCATAAACCAAGCTAAACAAACGATCATTAAAAAACATGGAGAAGAGATATTTACAAGTGACTATCCATCAGAAAGAACTTTAATATCTAAATTAGAACCTAATCAATCTAATGTAAAAATTTTAGGTCATATATTAGCGATAAATCCAAAGGAAGTAAACGTTAAAGGGGAAAACAAAAAAATATTTTATGGGATTTTAGAAGATGAAAGTGGTACTATCCCTTTTACTTCATGGACAGATATCGATGTTAAAAAAGGGGATGTTGTAGAAATATCAAATGCGTACACTAAAGAATGGCAAGGTGCTGTACAACTAAATATTGGTGATAGAGTAAAAATAGAAAAAAAGGATAAAGAAAAACTTCCAAAAAGTGCATTTGAACCTAAAGAATATACTATATCTGATTTACGTTCTGGATTGGGACGAGTAGAAGTTACAGCAAAAATAATAGATATAAACGACCGAGAAGTAAAAGTAGATGATAAAAATAAAAAAGTTTTTTCAGGAGTTATTGCAGATGAAACAGGTAAAGCCCAATTTACATCTTGGCACGATTTTAAAATAAAAAAGGGAGATGTATTAAAGATTTCTGGCGGATATGTAAAATCATGGAAAGGAATTCCGCAACTTACATTTGATGAAAACGCTGATGTTAAAAAACTTGATAAAAAAAAGATTTTAGAAAAAGATATCAAAACAAGTCTTACGCCCATTCCTATGTTTAAATTAGTGGAGAAAAACGGAGGGCTCGATTTAGAAGTAAAAGGCACAGTAATTGATATACTTCCAGGATCTGGATTTGTTTTAAGATGTCCTGAATGCAATCGTGTTTTACAAAATGATGAATGTAATATTCATGGAAAAGTAAGTGGCATTCCAGATATGAGACTTAAGCTCATTGTAGATGATGGAACAGGTGCAGTAGGAGCTATATTAAATAAAGAGTTAACAGAGAAGATTACAGGTAAGGAGATTAATGAAGTAAAGAAGATGGATAATAAAGAATTTGAAAAATTAATTCAAGAAAAAATTTTTGGAAAAAGAATGAAATTAAAGGGTAATGCCTTAAGCGATAGATTTGGTATAACTTTTATAACAAAAGAAGCTGAAAAATTAGAAGTTGATATTAATAAAGAAGCTGAAGAAATATTGGAGGACTTGGAGGAATTTTAGATATGAAAAGAGAAACTGCTTGGAGAGTTTTTGCTGGAGAATATAATGATTCTACAGTTGAAATTAAATCCGAAAAAGAAATGATGCCTTCATATATTGTTACACCTCTTGGCGCAAAAATAAATCGTGTTTTTATAATAGGTGTACTTACAGACGTTGAAAATGTATCGGAGGGAGGAGATTTTGTAAGAGCTCATGTTTCGGATCCTACTGGTGTGTTCACCTTGTATTCAGGATCATATCAGAAAGAAGTAACTGATGCGCTTTCCAAAATTGATGTACCGGCTTTTGTTGCAATAACAGGGAAAGTAAGAACATATACTCCTGAAGAGGGAACATTATATGTTTCTGTTCGTCCTGAAAATGTAATAGAAGTTGGATCAGAAACTAGAGACATATGGATTCTAGAGACATGCAAAAGCACAAAACAAAGAATTGAAGCAGTGTTTGAAGCGTTGAAAATGAATGAATCAAATGAGTCTGAGTTAAGAAAACTTGGATATAGTAGAGATATCTCAGAGGGGATTGTAAAAGCTATACAAAACTATAGAGATATTGATCTTAATAAATATATTGCATTAATCCAGGAGTCACTTCAATATCTAGCTCCTGAAAAAAAATCATCTTCGAAGATTAAGAAAGATAAAGATATTTACAAAGAAGAAAAGCCCAAAGAAAAAGTAAAAACTGAAAGCAAAAAACCGGAAAAGAAGGAAGAGGAAAAATCATCTGAACAGGAAAAAGATTTTGAAGAAATTGAAAAAAAGGTTCTAGAAACTATTAAAAAAATCGAAGGTGAAGATGGCGCCTCATGGGATAATATTACAGAGGAATGCAAAAAAAATAAACTTGATAAAGATTCAGTGGAAGAAGCGCTTACATCACTGATGGATAAAGGATTAATTTATGAACCAATTCTTGGTACAATAAAAACAACATAAAAAATGATTTTATTTGAAGTATTTTTTTCTCCAATAATAAGCTATAGGTAAAACAGATAGTATCGCAAGAGCCATTCCTATAAAAAGCATATTTATAACTGTTCCTCGATCAACTTGGAAGGTTTGTATAGATTTATTAGAATAAGGTTTCATTAATGGATATTTATCTTTGTTATTTCCTCCAGGAATATCATGTGATATATCCCCTATACCATCGTTGTTTTTATCTGTACCTGTATAGTCATCCCAGTAGTTACCCTCCATAATACTCTTATTATACCATGTATTATTATTGGAATCATAGGAATTTTTAGTATTGTAGAAAAAGTTGTTATGATAAACAGTATTGTTTGATGATTGAAATAATCTAATTCCAATGTCCTTGTTATTTGTTATATTGTTATCTTTTATGAGGTTTTCATCAGCTGATGAATATAGGGATATACCATCCCAGCTATTACTCTTAATTTTGTTATTTTTAATAGTATTGTAAGAAGAGTTTCCTATATACAATCCACTAAAACTATTTTTTGATATCGTGTTATTATAAATATTGTTATGATCTGAATTTTTTCCAATATAAATCCCATCATCTCCATTACTATAAATAAAATTGTCAAAAATTTTGTTTTTGCTAGATTCCCAAAGAAAAATACCGCATTCATTGTTATTTTCTATATTGTTATCAAAGATATTACTATAGTTTGATTCAAGATATATACCACCTATTTTTATCCCATGTCCACTGTTTTTTATGGTAAATCCACTAATATTTACTTTTTCAGAAAAAATGCTAACAACACTTTCATTTAAATTTCCATTAATAATTGTTTTGTTTTTGTCTTCTCCAATTAGATTTATTGATTTATTTAAAAAAATATTTTCTAAATAAATTCCATTGTACACATAAACAATGTCATTTTCACTTGCATTATCTACAGCATTTTGTATCTTGGTATATTCAACCATGCCATCATCATCTACATAAAGGATTTTTTCAGCATTATCTTCACTACTGGCTATGTTGTCAAAAGTAATTGATATACCGGCTATTAAAAATAATATCGTCAAGTAGATAAACAGTTTTTTTGGCATTTAAATCAATTTAAAGATATGGTAGACATAATTTATATTTTTGCAAAGTTTTCATATTGTCTTTTTTACAAAATGCTATTTTTAACCAATCAGATTTATATAGTAATATCGTCAAATATCTATTTGATATATAGAGTAATTAAGGTGGAAAGAGCATGGTTGAGTATATAAATAAAGAAATCGAAGAAAAATATCCCTCATTATATGATACCTTTGAGTTAGGAGATAGAGTCCAAAGAATATTTAAAGATAAAAGTGGAAGAAATAAAACCTATAAAGGAATTATTTTATCAATAGATAATAACGGTATTGAAGTATATTGGGATACTAAAAACGGAAGGTATAGACCAAATGATATGGATATCGCTTTTTCACATTGTGAACTTGAAGAAATTTTCAAGGGAAACAGATATTATAGTCCTATAGAAAAAAGTTAGTTGTATAGTTTGAAAATATTTAATTCAAATAAGTTTGATGAAGGGAGTATAATGGTAAATAGAGAATCATTACCATTAGTTGTAGGGCTTATATTACCTATTTTTTTAGTGATAACTATAATGCTTTATTTTTATGGATATGATATTACAGAATTTTTTAGAAAAATAGATATTATGTATTACATTATTATTTTACCAGTAGCACTTGGTTTTACAGCCGGAGTTATAAAATATATGAAACCAAGTTAAACCCCTAAAAAATATTTTATTTTTTAACTGAAATATTATTGGGAAACAGTTGTACAACAACTATTATATACGTATAAATATAAATTTATTTGTTGAAAATATGATAGTTGTTGGGTTGTTATCAACAGAGCAAGAAGTAATCGAGATTAAATATATAGCAAAGATCTGCAAGTTAGAAAGTAGAATTCATTTTATCATAAGAATGCAGAGAATAAAAGAAATGATGCAAAAAGAAGATATTTAAGAGTAAAATAAAAAAACCATTTTTTGTTTTATTTTATTGGTGTAAAAAATTAGTGTTTTAATTATTTCATCTACAGAAGATCCAGCAGGAACTAATATAAAAGAATCTATTCTTGAGTTTTCTAAATGGAAAGAAATTGAAACTTTTGAAAATAATCCAGTTTATAAAAATACAGTTCTAAAAGATATTTATATTATAACAATAAACGATAGAACTATTAAACACGAAAATCTAGATTCAGAAGTAAAAGAAAAACTGGATATAAAACCAAAACAAGCAATATTTATCACAAGACATAGAAGTAAAAGTGGAGAACCAACACTTACAACCCATCCAATTGGAAATTTTGATAAAGCAAAATATGGTGGAAAAACAAAAACACTTACCAAATCTGCCCCAAGACTTATGACACATTTACTTAGAATAATTAAAAAAAATGCTGAACTTAAAAAAACCTATCATCAAATTTGTTTTGAAGTTACACATCATGGACCTTATATGAATATTCCAACCCTTTTTGCAGAGGTAGGAAGCACTGAAGACGAATGGAATAAAAAAGCCCCTACAAAAATTATTGGAAAATCTATCATAGAGTTACTTGAGCAATATAAATATGAAGAAGATATGCCTAAGGATATACCAGTTTTTATTGGAATTGGAGGAGGGCATTACGCACCTAGATTCACAGATATAGCCCTAGAAAAAAAAGCTGCTTTTGGCCATATGATCCCAACATATCAGATAAAAAATATAAACGATGAAATACTCATAAAAGCACTTGATGCCACACCAAATGTTAATGGAGTATATATACATAAAAAATCTCTTAGAAAATCCCAAGTAACAGAATATCGTAAATGGTTCGAAGAAAAAAATATTCCTGTTATTTCAAGTAAAGAACTAAAGGATTTATGATCTTATAGTTTTATTTGCTAGAATATGAGCCTTTCTTATTGGTTCTGGTATTCTATATTTACTGATATTTTTGATTATTTCAGATGTTTTTTCAAATGATATTTTATGACCAGGTGAAACATATATTGGGTTTTTTACACGTTTGTTTGAAATATAACTAAAACCTATTCTCTTATTTTTGTGTATTACAAAACCATCTTTAAGCTCACCTATTAAAAGTTTTTTTGCGATACCAATACTTGGAATATCATCTAACACAGCTATATAAGACGCAAGTCCCAATCCCAAAGGATGTAATATACCATTTCCATCAAACATATAAACAGATGGTTTAATTTCTATAGTTTTAATGAGTTTTGAAATTATAGGTGCTTCTCTAAAAGATAGATAAGTTGGTATGTATGGAAAAAAAATGTGTTCGTATATTGTTTTGGTTTCAAGAATTTTTTTTGACTTGTAATCAAGTACAACTGCTGCAGCACAAGCTTTATCAAAATCATTTTTTGGATAGGCTACATCAAATCCAACAACTGTTTTAATTTCATCTATAACCTCCTTAATTTGAACTTTTTTACTAAGATTCATTTGTTCTTCTCTAAGTTTTTTTAAAGGAAAATTTGTATCAAAATCTTCAAATAGTACTTTTTCAAAATTTATTATTTTTCCATCTTTTACTCTTATATTATCTTTTTTTAATCTACGAATTTTGTCTTTAATTCCTAGCCCAAAACCACCTATTCTTCCATCAGAATGAACAATTTTATAACAAGGCATATCATCGGCATCAGGATTTTGGTTCATCATCCTACCAACAGATCTAGATGCTCTAATATCACCAAGGGCTTTTGCTACTGCACCATATGTAGATACGTTTCCATCTGGAATTTGTCTTACAAGATTATATGTATATTCAAAAAGATTCATAAACAACCATAAATTAACAGTGTTCCTAAATAAGTTTACTATAAATGGAGTAAAAATGAACTATATAAAATTCTTAGGAACAGCAGGTGGGCGTTTTGCTGTGATTAATCAGTTCAGGAAATCAGGTGGAACCTGGATTTCAATTGATGGTACAAATATATTAGTTGATCCTGGCCCTGGCTCCCTCTTGAATTGTCTCTCAAGTAGACCTAAATTATATCCTAAAAAACTTGATGGAATTATTCTTTCGCACAGCCATATCGATCATTCTAACGATATTAATATTATGATAGAAGCAATGACAAATGGTGGATTTGATAAAAGAGGGTTTGTATTTGCACCTAAAGAAGCTATAGACAAAGATGGAGTTATAATCGATCATTTTAAAGATCATGTCGATAAAATTATTTTTTTAAAAGAAGGAAATAATTATGATATTGGAAATATATCTTTTTCTACACCTATAAAAAATATCCATGGTGTTGAAGCTTTTGGTTTAAACTTCTTTGGCAAAGGTATATCAATATCTATGGTTACTGATACTAAGTATTCTGATAAAATTCTTGATAATTATAATGGTGATATATTAATCTTGAATGTTGTATTGTTAAAATCTGTTGATAAAATTAAACATTTATCAATTGATGATGCAGAAAATATCATTAAAAAATTGAATCCTAAACTTACGATTCTTACTCATTTTGGTATGAAAGTAATCAAGGCTAAACCTTGGGAAATAGCTGAAAAAATTTCTAAAAAACTAGATTCAAAAGTTATTGCAGCAAGTGATGGTATGAAAATAGATATCAACCCATACAAAAATTAGATACATATCTTCTAAACGTTAATGATCTTTTCATTTACAAACCTTGCAGTACCACCAACTCTGACCTTATTACTATCTATATTAACAAATACTCTACCTGGTCTTCCAATGATATCTCCCTGCTCACATATGAAATTTATATCTTCCACAATATTATTTTTTACAAGATAACTACATACTGCACCGTTTGCTGTACCAGTTACTGGATCTTCGTTTATTCCATATAAAGGAGCAAAGTTACGTGAATGATATAAGGAATTATTTTCATATGTTTCAAAGGTAAAAACATGAAAACTACCCATCTTAAATTTTAAACATATATCTCTAATTTTTTTAAAATCAGGATTAATGTTTTTTAGAGCAGATAGTTTTTTTATACAAACTGGAAGTGTAAAAAGACCCGTTGAAGCTTTTTGGATTGGAAAACTTTGATCGATTTCATCTGTAGAAATGTTAAGTGAATCGGCAATGCTAGATATATCTAAATATATATCTTTTAATTTAGGTTTTGCTTGAACCATTATAACCCTTCGGATATTATTTTCCCTATCAAAATCAAATTCAACAGATAAAGTACCAGATTTGGTCCTCTGAGTGATCTTGTCTTTAGATATCAAACCTGATTTTGCCATATTATAAAATGCAGCAATAGTGGCATGACCACAAAGATTCACTTCCAATTCTGGAGAAAAAAATCGAACATTATAATCTGATTTTACACCTTCACTTATAAAAGCAGTTTCTGACACGTTCATAATTTTTGAGATATATGCCATTTGATCGTCTGTAACACCATGTGGATTAAAAACAAAACCTGCAGGATTTCCTCCATCCTTTTTATCTGTAAAAGCATTAATTTTTTTTACATTTATCTTCATATTACCTTTTATGATTCCACTCTTTTAAGGAAAAGCAATTTTTTTCAAATTCATCTGAAAAACTCTTTTCTTCATCTGTTAGATTACCTAAAACTAAATCAACATTGAATTCTTCTTCAAAACCCTTCTTCATATCTTTAACTATCTCATCAAAAGAAACACCCCTACCTAAAATATGTTTAACTGAAGTAACTCTTTGTTTTACATCAGAAATAAGTTTATCTTTTATTTTTTCGTTAGGAACACGTAAAAGAGAAAACATTTTTTCAACATCAACATCCAAAATAATTGTTCCATGCTGAAGAACAGTTTTATATTTTCTAGTCTGAGCATTACCTGAAATTTTTTTTCCGTTAGATAAAATATCATTAATAGGATGATAAATACTATCTATTCCAAAATTTTTTAATCCTTTTATTATAGCACCACATATCCTACCATAACTATCCATGATATTTTTTGGTATTTCACCATGCGACTCAGAAACAACTATACTATAGGTTAACTCATGTTCATGAAAAACAGCACCACCACCTGTAATTCTACGAACATAGTCAACACCATAACTTTTGCATTTATCAAGATCTATTTCTTCCTCTAAACTTTGGAAATAACCAATAGTTATAGCAGAAGGTTCCCAATAATAAAATCTTACTGTAGGGGGAACAAGACCTTTGCTATTTGCCATAAGAATTGCTTTATCAATTGCCATATTCCTATAGGCATTATTACCATTTGTTACCAAAAAACGCCAGGTTTCTTTCATTTTAAACACCTTAGGATACTATCAGCAAGACCTTCGGAATTAAGACCAATAAACTGAAAATTATTTGATTTTATTATTTCATTAATTTTATCGAAGAGAGTTTTTTTGGATAAAATTGTATCTTTTAATTTTTTTTCCAAAATATCTATTGATTCTTCAGGATAAGCAAAAAAATCCCCCATAATATTAACATTAATAATTTTATTTGAATTTTTATCATATTCAAGGTCGATTTTAACTAGTTTACCATTAGGTATCTTATATACAGATTTTGAAAACATAGTATTTTAGAAGAAACAAAAAACTGTTTATAATTTTTTCTACATATAAATAGATTACATCTAAAAATATTCTAATAAAATTTAAAAAAAATTTGAAGCAAAAAAAAATAGATTCCTAAAGAATCTAAATTCTTTTTGCCGGTTTTTATATTGATTTAAGATAGATTTTATAATAGAAGAATAAATGATTATGCTTCTACTAGTACATCTTCATTCACTGTAAGAATGAAAGATATTAAATGCTCATTAGCGGTGTGGTCTATTAGAATGAAAGGCTCATCAAGTATAAAACTATAGACTGGCTCAAGTGGATCCATAACTGCTGCAGCTTCGTATTCCATTGAATTTAACTTCAAATCTGCCTTGTAAAGAACATTGGAAACATGCGTCTTTACTGCACAAGTATCCCAAGTATCTCCACCACCACACATGTTACATTTCATGCCAATAGTTTCACTTATTGTTTTATAATCAAACATACTTTCCATATTAGCACCTTCTTTGCACCATATAGGTGGATAATGTTCATTATTAAACATTTCCTCATACATTAATGGTATCAAGTCTATTGTTTCATCTGATCCAGTTTCTGTTGCAATAAAAGGTATAGAAACCTCAATCTTGTTAGTTGTACCACTAATTGAACTATCTGAATTTAGACACATCGAAAAAGTTTCGTGATCTAGATTATCAAGAACTGACAAAGCACTCTGACCACCTTGAGGTTTAATAAAAGACAACATAACACCGTTACTACCATCATCTGCTTTTTGCAAATCCATTGTCAACATCTGAAAATCATCACATTCATATAATGATAGAGATGAATCATATTCTTCTTGTGTAACACATTTTACCTCAATACCTGAATCAGTATTTCTATTCTTAGTATAGAAAGTCATTGTATCCTCATTATCCTCTGACATTAGTCTATTTTGTTCCATTCTAACCCAGACATAATAAGAGAGAGTATGATAACTAAGAGGTTGTTCTCCTTTACAAAAATCTCCATAGGGCACATATTCCTCTGTTAACATATCCTTTATAAGGCCACGTGTCCATTTTTCAATTCTCTCGTTGAACTTTGTAATAAAATCTTGTTGATCGCCATAAGTTTCAAAAGGCCAAGATTTTTGTATCGCAGGGTTGTATATCTCCTTAAAATCATTTTTAAAGGATTCTTTAAACCAGCCTAATTCATCCGGTATTTTATTAACATCGGCAGAGGTCTTTAAATCCATTATAATTTCAGAATCGTTTACATCAAATTTTTCATTACATATTTTTTTAATCTCATTATAGAGATCCTCATCTTGAAGATTGTAAGGTTCATTTCTGTAATATGGTAAATTTAAACCCTCATCTAGATTAAGTTCTGTTTCACCATCAGCCATCATTTTCATAAGTAGTGTTCCTGTAGTCAAACCCCAGCCCCACACAGGCATCGTTAATCCACCATCCATATTTTTCTCAAGAGTCTGCATAGATTTTATCGCAAAATCGTTTGATAATTCAACAAATGCATTTGATAGAAGACCAGGTTTCTGCATTATTTCAAAATCAGTTGAATCAGATATACCATCATAAGTTACGGTAAGTGTATAGTCTCCGTCCTCAGAAGAGCCAATAGGTATCTCAAAAATAAGAGGTTTCATAAATGACTTAGGAATAGTTTTTGATTCAAGAGTTGGATGATTCTTAGATTGTTTACCATAGTCTATAGATAATTCTTCACTTTTTGCTGTAATAGTATACTCTAAATTCTCTGGATGAAAAACAACATCTTTGTCATTATTATTTGTTAAAGCAATTGTCGGAATTATGCCAGTAACTCCATCATCATCCTTCTCAATATCAACTCTAACAATCTTTAACTCTAGTTTCCCATTCTCTTCTGGTTCTTCTTCTCTCTTTTCTTCAAGAACGATATCTTTCTTCATTACATAACAGTCGGAACCAAAATTATAGGGTACTTTAGCACCTTTATATCCACTACTTTCAACGTATATGGTTCCTTCATTAGAATGACCTTCAATCTCATAGTAACCAGATTCACTAGATACTATCATAGGAGGCTCATAACCAATATAACAAACTGTATCAGACATTAACTTTATCTCTACATCTGAAATAGGATCTCCTTTACTATTATATATGTGCCCTTGAAGTTTATAGGAAACATCAGATTCGGGTTCATCTACTTCTTCAACCTCTTCACCTTTAGATCGATTTTCAGTATCTATTACTTCCCAATTCTGTATTTTTGCATCTAACGGTCTACCTAAAATAGCTTTTATCAAATTTGATATTGATTCTAAAGGACCCATTGAAGCCAATTCAAATCTTACTCTAGTTCCTTTTTCTAATGGTTGAGATACAGCAATCTTAGTAATACTTAATAACGGAATGCCAAATAAAGAGTGTGATTCTGTAAGTTCGATAATAGATCTACCACTAGCAGCATTTGATTCTTTTACAACTCCTTCGATTGAGTTATCTACTTCTTGTTTAAGGTCTACTTGTCCAATAGCTCCATTTACAGATGCGAAAAAAAACACAGCTGCAAGAAATATACAAATTATTTTATTATTTTTCATTTTTAATGCCCCTTCTAATATTTTTTTTACAATATATATTTATTGTAGCTAATAATATATAAATGTTTTTATAAAAATTACACAAATATGGCTAAAAATACTTAATTTGGACTGATATAATAAAAAAAATATAGTTGTATATGTATGTAATTATATTAGATAATAATATCAAATGTAGATTAATATAGATATTATATTAAAAATTGTTGTTATATATTATTATATAAACGATATAAAACAAATTAATTACAAAAATAAAATCAATTACGAATTATTGTTAATAAACCAAAAACATAACCTTTACAGGATTTCTCACAAACTATTTCACCATCTTCATCAGCTACACTAACAGCAATATCTACTTCACCAAAACCAATCACATTTGATTTAACATTTAAAAATCGGTAAGTAGAGATAGTATAAACTTCATCTAAATCCAAACGATAAATACTCCCTTCATTAGATACATCTACGTTATCTAAAATACCACCAGTTACAGAAATATACCAATAAACATTAGAAACATCACTATCAGCTGAATTTATGATATCTGCCTTAACACCAATACTACATACTTTTTTAGAGAACAAAATGTCTATATCACCTGGTTTTGGAGAAGGAGGAACAGAACTGGTAGTAAAACTAAAAATTTTACTCTCATTTGTTGCACCAAATCTGTCAGTTGCTTTAATCTTCCAGTAATAAGTTGTCTTCATAGAAAAATCATAATTAATACTATAAAAAGTTTCAGTAATGTTTTCTATATAAAGCTCAGGATTCTTTGTTTTACCAAAATAAACAGTATAAAATAGATAATCATCCTTATTTGGATCGTTACAAGACCAATTCAAAACAATATCTGAAATATTAATCTCAGAAATACCATCACTAGGGTAGATTGCACGTGGAATAGATGGCAAATAATTTTCTTCTGTTTTAAAACTATAAATATTTTCATAAGTGGCACCTCTACTATCTGTTGCGTTGACAATCCACTTATATTCAGTATCTGGTAAAAGACCATCTGCATCACAAAATTTTGTACCATTAAAATCATCATTACTATAGTTACTACCAGTACTCGGAACAATAGAAATACTCCAACTAAAAGCATCACCTTCAGGATCATTAATATCTATACTTAATTTATCAAGAAAAATCGATGCATCCAACGCACCATCGATAGGATGAAAATTTGAAAATTTAGGAGGGAAATTAGTAGTAAAACTAAAAACATCAGAACGTGATGTCATCTCCCCGTCATCAGCTATAGCATACCAACTATAAGTTGTTCCAAATTTGCGATCACTCCATACTACTTTTGCATTATCACCGCTATCAACATAAGACTCAGAATCTATCAAACTATCATCCAAGGCATTATAAAAAGAAACACTCATACTATCTCCATCAGGATCCTCAACCATAACAATAAGTTCTACATCAGCTCCAACACCAGATGCATTATCTTTTGGTTTAATATTCACAGGTTTATTAGGACCACCAACACCAATTTTTACACCAAATGTATCATTTCCAGCATTAGTAAAAATAGATATGCTACCATGATGGTAGCCATTTTCAAGATCAGCTGTATCTACACCTATTAAGATGGCCTCCGGAATCTCAGCATTTGATTCACACTCGCCAGACTCTGGGCTTACAGTCAACCAATTAACACTAGAATTTAAAGTAAAGCTTAATGTATCAAGTCCATCATTTTTAATATTAAAAGATGACAATAACTGTTCTCCCCTAGACACACATTTAGTAAATGACCTAGGATAAAAAGCTAAAACCGCTCCGACTTTAACACTTACTACAAAAACACCTGAGCCAATATCAGAATCTATATTTATATGACAATAATGTTTACCATCAGAAAGACCGGTAGTATCAACATTTACAGTTATAATATTTCTTTTACCAGATGAGCTACTGCCCTGTGTAGGAGAAACGCTAATCCAATCTTTATCCTCAGATAAAAAATAATCCACCTCTTCGATACCATTATTCCAAATCTTAAAAGTAGTAGAAGCTGTCTCACCTTTTTCCATACTATCAAAATCATAGTAATGAGGAGAATACATTAAACTTGGTTCTGTATTCTTAACCACAAGCGAAGGATCACCTAAAAAAACAACAGAATAATGAGTCCACAGAAAAGTATTTATATGTATTTTATTTAAGTTATCATATTTAGAATCATAATACGCCTGACCAAAGATAGGTGTTTTTTCACCATATATAGCATCCCAAAATTGACGGCAATGATTATTAGTAGGACCATTTGTACTACCCTTAAATTGATGCCCATGCCCATAGTTCATAATAACTCCAAAAGCACCATATTTAGATTTCACAAGCAGATGTTCTGCAAAACAATCATTTTTTGTAAACATTCCTGAATCGCAAGATTGCCCATAAATAAAAAAACGGTTATCATTACTTAGAGAACTAGCCTGACTAGAACTCATACCAATAGCTAATCCTGAATTCGAATGTCCAATATAGTTTATCAAATGATAATTTCCACTGTTTAATTTATTATTAGCATAATTCTTTGGTTGATATCCTACATATAACCGTTCAACGGCATATTCATATTCTCCATATCCTTCTGGTAGTCCATCTGTAACATATCCATCCTCTTCACAATGACCAATACATTGCTCAAGCATCTTTTTACCAGGTAGCATACCACGACCAAGTTCTTCACCTATCCATAAAGCTTTTTTAATATAATCATTACTTGTATCCATGTAATCCAATGTTTTTTCAACAAAATTTGAAACCTCACTAGTGCTATCTACAGGTGCTCTACCAACATAAACTTCTGCTGTAAGATCACAATTAGAGGTTCCATCAGGTGCAGGGGAATCCAGACATGCATAATAAAGATCACAAGACGACTTGTGGTTTGGCCATCCTTCATCATCTACTGTCACAATTTTAACAGGTACTTTACCAGAATCTCCACCTAAAAGAACATAGTCTGTCTGCCAATTTTTATAAGCATATTTTATAAAGTTTCTAATTTTTTC
Source organism: uncultured Thermoplasmatales archaeon (assembly GCA_964481275.1). Lineage (GTDB taxonomy): Archaea > Thermoplasmatota > E2 > DHVEG-1 > DHVEG-1 > CAYZTD01. The sequence continues at coordinate 108,325 of CAYZTD010000004.1, read as the reverse complement.
TTCTGTACTACTTCCAGTATAATCATCTTTTATTTCTTCTATTGTCATAATTTTTGTATTTAAACCAGAAGTTTCTTTTGCATTTGCCAAATCTTGAAAAGTATATCCACTATAAGAGTTTTTTAAACTTTCAGTCGTAATGATAACATATTCATAAATTTCATCTGTGGGAGATCGAGTTTTATAATAAGATAATGATGAATCCTTAATTTGCTCTGAATTATCAACCATATCTTTAAAAAGATTAATATCTTTTTGTAAACCTCTATATGTAACATCGGTATCTTCCAAAGAAGAAACAGGTGAAATCTTTACTTTTACTTTCATAGATCTATAAAAATCTAACTTGTTTGAAAGGGACCTATATTTAATAGGGAATATATTTAGAACCAAGAATTTGTATCCCCTGAAAATTTGTTCAGTTACAATTTCAAAATCCTTATTCGGAAAACATTCATCTGAGTTATATATCTGTAACTTTGGTAAATCAAAATTAATATCTCCATCATAACCAATAGGAACAACGTCCTGAGCAGGTTCAACTTTAAAATCAGTAGAAAAAGACACTAGATCACTCTTTATAACATGAATATTTTCAACCTTATGCCCACTTGGTATTGCAATCCTACATCCCTTAACAGGAAGTCTAGGTTCACCAGGTGTTGAAGTATAAGAAATTAAATCATCGCCACCAATTGATATACTTGTATACTGATTCGCACCAAGTGTTACTTTTTCCATTTCAAGATTATCATCAAAAACATAGGATGCCACTATTTCGTCAGTTGTAGCTGCACTAGAAAAATCTGAAATAGAAATATGTGAAAAATTTGTTAACATAAAAAAAACTATGAATAATGCTTTTATTGTTTTTTTCATGTTTTGAATATCCCCCATAACTTTTTTCTCTATTATTTAATGTGTTGACAATAATATTTAAATTTTATTATAAAAATATTAATAATTAATGGTTTTTCATGTAATTCAGCTGGATAAAATACTTTTTATCTCATAAAAAATAATTATTTACGAAAAAACATTTTTTGCATGATAAGAACTGCGAACCAGAGGAGCAGATTCAACATGTTTAAAACCAAAATCCAATGCCATATCATTAAACTCTTTGAACTCTTCAGGAGAATAATACTTTTTAATTTCAGCATGTTTTTTTGAAGGTTGCAAATATTGACCTATAGTCAAAAAATCAACAGAAGCATTTCTTAAATCTTTCATAGTTTTAATTATTTGATCTTTATTTTCTCCAAGACCGATCATAAAACCTGATTTTGATTTAAGATTTATATCAATTTTCTTTATATTTTTTAAAATCTTCAAACTGGTATTATAATCACCTTGGGGACGAATGAAGGAAAATAAATCTTTCACAACTTCAATATTATGATTTACAACATCTGGTTTGGATTTGATTATTTTTTTCAAAGAATCCAAATTTCCTTTAAAATCAGGAATTAATACCTCAACTTTACATCTGGGGTTCATTTTTTTAACATTTATTACTGTTTTATAAAAAACATCTGCTCCTCCATCATCTAAATCGTCACGGGTAACAGAGGTTATTACAACATAACCAAGTCCAAGTTTTTTAACACTGAGCGCCACATCAGAAGGCTCGTTAGGATTTAAATCAAGAGGGAGGCCATGTTTTACATTACAATATCTACAATTACGAGTACAAACATCTCCTAAAATTAGAAAAACAGCAGTACCAGAATTAAAGCATTCTGATATGTTAGGACATTTTGCCTCTTCACAGATGGTATGAAGTTTTGCTTCTCTAAGAAGTCTTTTCATATTGTTAAACTCTTTACCACCAGGAATCTTAACTTTTAACCAATCAGGATGACGACGTTTCATATTATACACCCATCATAACTCTCAAAAGATTTCTTAAACCGGGTGCAAAACCAAGAATAAAAATTATTATTTTTAAGATATAAACAATATTTTTGTAAGGTTTTAATTCCTCTCTATATACTATGTCCAAAATATATATTATAGATATAATCAGCAGAAATTTTACAATAGGAAAAAGTGGCGGCCAAATCTGCATTAAAATATCTGATGCGGGATGTTTTTCAGAATAAAATGGAAGACCCATGTTTAAAGGATCATAAAGGCTAACATAACTAGCAATCCCATCAATCATATGTCCTGCTATCATTGCAAGATTAATTTTTTTAGAAAAAACAGAAATTTTTTCATTTTTTCCATAAAATTTGGAAATTAAATACACAAAAAATGTTATTATAAAAACTAGTAAGAAGACCAATAAAAATATATCAAATCTAACACCTTGAGTGTCTCCCCATCGATCTCCTATAAACCATTTTGCAGTAAAAAATAGATATGGAATTAGTATTACAAAACCACTTAAAAACAAAACATTTGAGATATTAATATATCTTGACTTGAAATGTTTTTGTAAATAGTGACCTATAAAAATAAAGAGTAACACCAATATAAGAATTTGAATGTAAATCAAAGGTGTTACAAACCAGTATACTAAAGGCTCAGTAAAAAAACCTGAATCCTCAAATACACGAGCAATCACTCCAAATGTCATATAGGGTAATAATCCCACAAAAAAATTCCAATTAATACATATTTTCCATTTTTTTATAAGTCTATAACACCAATAGATTGCTACCACAATCATTAAACCATAAACAATTTCAGAAATCCACGTAAACTTATCAGCAGCTTCAACACCATTAAGACTTACTACTTGATTCGTAGAATCAGATATAATAGGACCCCAAAAATATTTCCAGATAAAATTATCATAAAAAATACTTGGAAATATCATACATCCTCCAAACAAAAAGATAAGAATTAATAAGGGACCAAAGAAAAGCAATCTATCAATATCTTTTTTTGTTAAATCATATTTTTCCATAAAGTTCATTTGCCCAAAACAAAAAGATAATATATTAAACCCGTGGTTTACAATGCTATGCTGCGACACTTTAAAAAATCAAAAACAATGATATTTCCAAGAGAAATAATAGTGGGGCATGATACAACAGAACAAATTGCAGAACTTTGTAATAGAGTTACTAGAGGTAATTCTGCACTTGTCGTCGCCGACAAAAAAACAAAGAAATTATCTGGAGATAGAATACAAAAAATATTAAAAAAACAAGGTTTCACTATAAAAGAAAAAGTAGTATCAAAAGCAACAGTAGGTCAAGTGAATAATACAATAAAATATGCAAATACAAACAAAATAGATCTTATGATAGGTGTAGGTGGAGGAACTGTTATAGATATAACAAAACTTGCAGCATATGAGCTGAAGAATTCATTTATAAGTGTTCCAACATCAGCAGCTCATGATGGTATAGCCTCTCCTAGGGCATCATTGAAACATAGAACAGGATCTGTATCAAAAACAGCAGTATCTCCCTTAGCAATTCTTGCAGATACAAAAATAATACATAAAGCACCTTATAGAATGCTTGCTTCAGGATGTGCAGATGTTATATCAAATATTTCTGCAGTAATGGATTGGGAATTAGCTTATAGATTAAAAGATGAAGAATATAGTAGTCATGCAGCAGTTTTAGCAAAGACTGCAGCAAAACTGCTTATAGATAACGCTGAAGACATTAGAACAAACACAGAAGAATCAGCATGGTATGGAGTAAAAGCCATGATAGTATCTGGTGTGGCAATGAGCGTTGCAGGAAGTACTAGACCTGCTTCTGGCGCAGAACACATGTTTTCACATATGCTCGATCATCTAGGTAACAAAATATTATTAAAAGGCAAAAAAAGACCGCTCCATGGAGAACAATGTGGAGTTGGATCTATTATGATGATGTATCTTCATGGAGGAGACTGGGAAAAAATAAGAGACACTCTTAAAAAAATAGGTGCGCCAACAACCTCTGAAGAACTTGGTGTTACTAAAAAAAATATAGTAGAAGCCCTGTCAAGATGCCAGGAGATAAGACCTGAGAGATATACTATTCTTGGAGAAACAGGGCTTACAAAAGATGCAGCACAAAAAGTAGCAAAAACAACAGGAGTAATATAAAGATGGCATTGGTTACACTTATAGGAGAAAGAATAGCTAAAGAAAATGAAGAGTTTACATATATAGGACCCAATAACGATTGTAAAAATTGTAAACTTAAAACAGTATGTTTTAACCTTAAATCTGGTAGGAAATATAAAATAAAGAAGGTGAGGGACAAAAGGCATAATTGTAAAATACATGAGGGGACAGTTGCAGTTGTAGAAGTTGAAGAACAGCCAATTATTACCGCAATCGATAAAAAGTATACTGAAGGTGCAAAAACAAAAATCGAAAATATAGAATGTGAGAATATCGGCTGTAAATATTATTATTTATGTAAAATAAAATTGCAGAGAGATAAAAAATATACTATAAGTGAAATATATGAGGATATAGAATGTCCTATAGGATACAAACTTAAAAAAGCTGAATTGGAAGATAAATAAATTTTGTATTTAATGACATTTCACATTGAATATAAGCCCATCATCACCAATAAAGATATTCTCATGAGAGCAAAAATCAAAAGTATTTTTTTTATCTCGTATTATTTTTGCCCAATAAATTAAATTTTCTTCCTTCATATTATTAGAATTATTTGTCGTCTGGGCATAACCTATAACAATAATTGATGTCCCTGATTCCCTGCAGTTCCAGGTTTCTCCTATTATTTTTACTTCATCTGAATTATTTTCTGAGGTTTTGGTGCCATTATAAACAATATACATTGTTTTATGACCGTTATTTAAAACTCTTGCATCTTGAATTTTAGAGTTGCCATTTAAAGAAACATTTTTTTCTTTAACTGCATTTTCAATAGTTTCAACTGTTTTTTCAAGAAGATCTTCTTCATCCATCATAAATAGGGTTTTAAAAGTATTAACTGTTAAAAAAGCAGGATAATTAGAGTCGCGAGTTTTATATATAAAACTAACCTGTTTTTCTAAACCAAATGATCTAACATCAGAAAATCTACCGCTGACATCTTCATACCAATCTTGGCCAAGTGTAATGTCTTTTATATATGCCTCATTTATATCATTTGAACTGAATAGGACAGTAATAAAAATCAGAGCTATAATGAAAATGGCAATTACCACATATATTCTGTTTTCATTTTCACCTTTAAAAATCACATAATAGAATCTATCTAAAGTTACTTTAAACTAACGAAAAAATGCAATATCTAGAATTTAAAAATGAAAAAAGATTTATTTTTTTAGCCCTGCTTCTTTTCTTAGAATTTTTATTTTATCTGTTTTTTCCCAGGTAAAATCTGGATCATCACGACCGAAATGGCCGTAGGCTGCTGTTTTATAGAAGATAGGTCTTTTTAAATCTAAATCTCTTATTATGTCGCTTGGTTTAAGAGGGAAAAATTCTCTAATTAATTTTTCAATTTTTGAAAGAGATATTTTATTTGTATTAAAACAGTCGATATTTATCGATACTGGATCAGCAACTCCTATTGCATACGCAATTTGAATTTCACATTTATCTGCAAGTTTTGCTGCGACAATATTTTTTGCAATATATCTAGCTGCATAAGCTGCACAACGATCTACTTTTGTTGGATCTTTTCCAGAAAAAGCACCGCCACCATGTCGTCCTATTCCGCCATATGTATCAACAATAATCTTTCTACCTGTTAAACCTGCATCAGCGTAAGGTCCACCACGTATAAATGCACCTGTAGGATTAATATGAAAGATAGTATCTTTATCAATCCATTTTTTACATACTGGTTTTATAACCTTCTCTACAATATCTTTTTTAATTCTCTCATAAGAAACACCACTGTCATGTTGTGTTGATACAACAATAGCATTAGCTCGGATGGGTTTTCCTTTTTCATCATATTCAATTGAAACTTGTGATTTTCCATCTGGTCGTATATATGGTATTTCTTTTTTCTTTCTAATTTCAGATAATTTTTTTGTGAGTTTGTGAGCAAGCGAGATTGTAAGTGGCATCATTTCTTTTGTTTCATTACAGGCATATCCATACATCATCCCTTGATCTCCTGCTCCCTGTTCTTTATGAAGACCATCACCTTCAGATACCCCCTGTGAGATATCAGGACTTTGCTCTGTAATTTGTACCCATACTGAACATGTTTCCCATTCTATTCCAAACTCTGATTTTGTGTAACCTATATCTTTTATAGTGTCTCTTACTATTTTTGGGATATCAATATAACCTTTTGTAGTCATTTCGCCAAAAACCATAACTCCACCATTTTTTGTTCCTGTTTCTACAGCTACTCTAGAATTTGGATCTTGATTTAGCGCTTCATCTAGTATTGCATCTGAAATTAAATCACACATTTTATCTGGATGTCCTTCAGTTACAGACTCTGAACTTATTATACTTTTTCTCATGATTTTCACCTATAGTTTAACTATATTTCTTAAATTTTGTAAAAAATAAGAATCCAGAACTTGAATATTAATTTTTTTAAAGAAAAATATAAAATTGTCGAAGATGAGAGATAGCTATTATTCTGTTTTTCTAGTAACCCACATGTTTTCTTCTAATGCATCATATATAGCTTCATCTGAAATATCATTGATTGTTTGTTTATCTGATAGTACACTGCCTCTTCTTCTATTTTCATCTTTTGCAAAATTGAGTATAATATCTTTTCTTATAACCCAGTAATGTGTTCTCCATTCGCGCCCATCATATAAAGTAGTTTCCTCTCTTTCTGTGGTAAGCATTCCTTCTTCTTCAAGTATATAAAATAGTTGTCTATCTTCAGGATCAAGTACGTTATCTATTACTCTGTCTTGAAAACCAAATATATCCATTACAAAACCTGCATCTCTTCTTGCTTCTTCTATATCTATTCCTACTCTATTTGATATAGCTTTTGATAAATCATCTAATGTTACAATGTTCATGATTCTAAACCTCTTCCTACATAATCATTTTAATTTTTTATTACATCCATCTTTGACTAGAGTATAATATTCTCTGTCAGTTCTAGTATTTATACTTTTTGCTAAATTTTACAAATTTCACTAAAAATAATTTTATGGAAAAAATAAATAAAAATAATCACATTATTTTTTGTTATACTATAAATCAAAAAGCTACATAAATTTTATATACATAAAAAATTTAACGGGATACAATGAAAAAAGAAGATTTGACAAAAAAATTTGACGGAGAGTGGCTTTTACTTTTCAATGATGAAATAATCGATCATAGTAAAAATGTTGAAGATATTTTAAAACTCGCAGAGGAGAAATTTCCAGAGGAGAAATTTCCAAAAGACGAAATAAAAATATCAAAAGTATTTTCAGAAAACAAAAGATTATACTGATTATTATGCAAAGACAAGTGATGATATTTGAATATATAAAATACCCTGTTGTTCAAGTTAGATTTAATTTCAACGGAAAGGAAACACCTTTTATAGATGGCTTGCTTGATTCAGGCGGAGATTTTATAGTAATACCAATGCCTATAGCAAAATATCTAAATTTGAAACTTAAAAAGGCAGGAGATGTTGACACTGCAGGAGGAGTAGCATCCCTATTCAAAGCAAATATTAGCATGAGTATTGGAAACAAAGATTGTTTAGTCACATATGACAATATAGAAATACATATATCAAGTAGAGATGATATACCTATATTATTAGGAAGACATCCTATTTTTGAGGATTATGAAATAATATTTAACAATCAAAAGAATCAATTGATTTTAAAACCAAATGAATAGTAAGATAAGTACATAAACTATAAATATAGGGACTTATATAGCCGGTAAACTGTTTCAGCATTGATATTAATTAGAGTGGAATATATAAAGATAAAAAAAGTATGTTGAGTACCCCGGTCCTAAATATTAAGGGGCCTGTAGCTCAGCTAGGTAGAGCATCTGGCTTTTAACCAGGTGGCCAAGGGTTCGAATCCCTTCAGGCCCGCTACCTCAAATAATTCGTCCAGTAGAGCTAGGAGGAATATCTTACAATGGCAAAAAAAACAAAAATGGATATAACACAACACGATCTGATACCAAAACATGAAATAATTTCTAAAGAAGAAGAAGAAAAACTATTTGAAAAATATGATATAACACCTGATCAGTTGCCAAAGATTTTAGCCGAAGATCCAGTTTCTCTATCTATTGGAGCAGAACCGGGGCAAATATTAAAAATAACTAGAAAAAGTCATACCGCAAAAGAAGCGATAACGTATAGAGTAGTAGTAGAAAGTAGTAAGTAGGGTGTAAATGTGAGAGAAATTGTTGATACTTTTTATAATAAGCGTAGTATTGTTAATCATCAGATAGCCTCGTATAATGATTTTTTAGAACGTAGATTACAAAATATTGTTGATAGTACCACAATCGGACAAGAAGAGGAAATGGAAAACGGATTTATTTATCCAGAAATTGAAGGATATAAAATAAAATTTGGAAAGATATCTATTGGTAAACCCCAAGTAAAAGAAGCAGATGGAACAGTAAGAGAACTTACTCCTATGGAAGCACGTCTTCGTGATTTAACCTATGAAGCACCTGTAACATTAGAATTCATACCTGTAAAAGATGAAGTGGAATATGATCCCGAGGAAGTAAAAATAGGCGAACTTCCGATAATGATAAAATCCAAGGCATGCAATCTCGCAAAATCCAATATAGAAGGGAAAAAGGGAACTGAACTTTCAAAAAATGATTATCAAAAATATTTACAAGAATCACAAGAAGATCCTCTTGATCCAGGTGGATACTTTATAAGTAACGGAACAGAAAGAGTTCTTATAACAGTTGAAGATCTTGCACCAAATAGAGTTCTTGTAGAAAAAAGTAAGAGATACGGTAGAGACGTTGAAGTAGCAAAAGTTTTCTCACAGAGAGAAGGATACCGCGCACTTACCGTTGTAGAAAAGAAAAAAGAAGGGATGCTTATGGTATCTCTGCCAACAACCTATGGACAAATTCCTTTGATGATACTTTTAAGAGCACTAGGTATGGAAGACGACGAAGAGATCGTTGATGTAATAAGTGTGGATCCAAAAATGGAGCCATTTGTTCTTGCAAACATCGAAGAATGTGCAAATGAATATGGTATAACAACAAAAGAAGAAGCGATTGCATATCTTGGTAAGAAATTTGCTGGAGGACAAGCAAAAGAGTACCGTGTTAGACGTGTTGAAACTTTGATGGATAGAAATCTATTACCCCATCTTGGAAACGAATCAGAAGATCGATTTACAAAAGCTATCTTTATGGCCCGTATGGGAATGGCAGTTTTAGAACTTGCTCTTGGAAAAAGAGAGCCCGATGATAAAGATCACTATGCAAACAAAAGACTTAAACTTGCAGGAGATCTAATGGAAGATTTATTCCGGGTTGCTTTTACTGCTCTTTGTAAAGATTTAAAATATCAAATCGAACGTATTCATGCTAAAGGAAAAGAAATAAAAATTGGGTCATCCCTTAGATCAGATGTATTAAGCCAACGTATTCATCATGCACTTGCTACAGGTAATTGGGTAGGCGGAAGAGCAGGAATATCTCAGCTTCTTGATCGTACCAGTAACCTTGCAGTTTTAAGCCACCTTAGAAGAGTTACATCTCCTCTTACTCGTTCTCAGCCACATTTTGAGGCTCGTGATCTTCATAGTACACAATGGGGAAGGTTATGCCCTAATGAAACTCCCGAAGGACCAAACTGTGGTCTTGTGAAAAATCTTGCGTTAGCTGTAGAAATTTCAGAAGGACTCCCAGAAAAAGAAGTGGAAAGCGTCCTTAAAGATCTTGGTATAAAAGAAATCACTAAGAAAGCAACTGGTACTCGGATATATTTAAACGGTGATCTTATTGGAATGCATAATAACGGTAAGGAAATCGTTGAAAAGATAAAAAAGAGAAGAAGAAAAGGAATGTTAAGCAATGAGGTAAACATTGCATTTTATGAAGACGCAAATGATGTAATCATAAATTGTGACTGTGGACGTTTGAGAAGACCTCTAGTAATTGTAGAAGATGGTAAAATTTTACTTACAAAAAAATTCCTAGATGATATAAAAGATGGTAAAAAGAAATGGATCGATCTTGTAAATGAGGGGATAGTAGAATATATTGATGCTGAAGAAGAAGAAAATACTCTTATTGCTCTAAGAGAAAAAGACATCACAAAGGATCATACACATATGGAGATGGATCCTATGTGTATACTTGGTATAGGTTCATCTCTTGTTCCGTATCCGGAGCATAATTCGTCTCCAAGGATTACTATGGGGGCAGGTATGGGAAAACAATCACTTGGTTTTGGCGCATCAAACTATAGAATCAGACCAGATACACGTGGACATCTAATGCATTACCCACAAGCTCCATTAGTACAAACCCATCCAGTAAAATATCTTAAATTTGCAGAAAGACCCGCAGGTCAAAACTTTGTAGTGGCTGTTGCATCCTATAAAGGATACAACATGGAAGATGCACTTGTTATGAGTAAAGCAAGTGTAGAAAGAGGGCTTGCTAGAAGTACTTTCTTTAGAACATACAGCAGTGAAGAAAAACGGTATCCAGGTGGACAAGAAGACCATTTTGAAATACCAAATCCAGATTGTAGAGGGGTTAGAAGTGAAGAGGCTTATATAAATCTAGGTGAAGATGGATTGATTTCCCCTGAATGTAATGTAAATAGTTCTGATGTATTAGTAGGTAAAACATCTCCCCCTCGTTTTCTTGAAGAACCAACAGATTTTTTAACTCCACAAAAAAGAAGGGAAACATCAGTTACAGTTCAACACGGCGAAGGGGGAATTGTAGATAAAGTAATGCTTTCAGAATCAGTAAATGGATCTAGAATGGTAAAAATAAAGGTTAGAGAACAAAGAATACCTGAATACGGCGACAAATTCGCAAGTAAACACGGTCAAAAAGGAGTAATAGGCCTACTAGTACCACAAGAAGAAATGCCATTTAACGAAGAAGGTATGTCACCAGATCTTGTCATTAATCCACATGCAATTCCAAGCCGTATGACTGTAGGACATGTACTCGAGATGATAGGGGGAAAGGTTGCATCGATGGAAGGAAGAAATGTTGATGGTACTGCATTTGGTGGTGAGCCTGAAAAGAAACTAAGAGATACACTTATCAAAAATGGTTTCAAGCATAACGGAAAAGAAATACTTTACAATGGTGAAACTGGTAAACCACTTGAGGTTGATATATTTGTAGGATGTATATACTACCAAAAACTTCATCACATGGTAGCAGGAAAGATACATGCTAGAAGCCGTGGACCTGTACAGATACTTACCAGACAACCAACTGAAGGTCGTGCTCGTGAGGGAGGATTGCGTTTTGGTGAAATGGAAAGAGATTGTCTAATTGGACATGGTGCATCTATGGTTATAAAAGATAGATTACTTGATGAATCGGATTTAACAGTTAAATATATATGTAATGTTTGTGGACATGTTGCAATACGCGATCGTCATGGATCTTTGAGATGTCCTGTATGTAAAGACAAAGCAGATATATATCCTATTGAGATGAGCTATGCATTTAAGTTATTGATAGATGAGTTAAAATCACTTGTTATTGCACCACGTATAAGATTAGAATCATTGGTTTGATTTATTTTGAAGGGTTAATTATGGGAAGAAATAGAAGTATAACAAAAAAAATTGGAAGCATATCTTTTTCACTTTTATCACCAGATGAAATTAGAAAAATGAGTGCTACAAAAGTAATCACTGCAGATACATATGATGATGATGGTTTTCCTATTGCTATGGGCCTTATGGATCCAAGGTTAGGAGTTATAGAACCAGGTCTTCGTTGTAAGACATGTGGTCTTCGGGTTGGAAAAGACAAATGTCCCGGTCATTTTGGACATATAGATCTTGCTATGCCCGTTATACATGTAGGTCTTATAAAAAGCATCAGAGATTGTTTAAGAACTACATGTCGCGAATGCGGAAGACTGCAGCTTACAGACAAACAAAGAAAGGAATTTTTAGATGAGCTTGATAAATATGCACGAGAGGGAAGAGATAACACATATCTTCTTCGCCAAGTTGTAAAAGACGCTAGAAAAGCAGATAAATGTCCACATTGTGGACGTGAAGTAGGTAAAATAGAGTTAGATAAACCAACTTCTTTAAGAGAAAACGGTAAAAAATTAACTCCTTCTGAGATACGTGAATGGCTTGAAAAAATACGTGATGAGGATTTACCTTTACTTGATATAAACAAAAAAGCCGCTCGTCCAGAATGGATGGTATTAACTGTTTTACCAGTACCACCAGTTACTGTTCGTCCATCTGTAACACTTGAATCTGGTGAAAGATCAGAGGATGATCTTACTCATAAACTTGTTGATGTTATTCGTATAAATCAAAGATTACAGGAAAATCGTGATGCAGGTGCACCACAGCTTATTGTAGAAGATCTATGGGAGTTATTACAGTATCACATAACAACCTATCTTGACAATCAAACAAGTGGTATTCCACCTGCTCGTCATCGTTCCGGAAGGCCTCTTAAAACTCTTGCTCAAAGACTTAAAGGTAAAGAAGGGCGTTTTAGAAGTAATCTTTCTGGTAAAAGAGTTAATTTCAGTGCTCGTACGGTCATATCCCCTGATCCTAATTTAAGTATTAACGAACTTGGTGTACCAATTGATATTGCAAAAGAACTTACAATCCCAGTAAAAGTTACTTCACATAACCTTGAGTGGTGTAAAGAAATAGTTGCTCAAAAAGCTAAAAATGCAGAAAAATCTATTGGCGAATATTTCCCAGGTGTAAACTATGTCATACGTGAAAGCGATGGGATGAAACAGCGTATTAAGGTATCTGAAAGAAACGCTGAAACTGTTGCAGAAAAACTTGAACCAGGTGCTACTATAGAAAGACAGCTTATGGATGGAGATATAACCTTATTTAACCGTCAGCCCTCACTTCATCGTATGTCTATGATGGCACATAGAGTTAAAATTGTACCATATAAAACATTTAGATTTAATCTGTGTGTTTGTCCACCATATAATGCTGATTTTGATGGAGACGAAATGAATCTACATCTATTACAGGGAGAAGAAGCACAAGCAGAAGCAGAAATACTTATGAAAGTACAAGAAAATATTCTTTCACCTCGTTTCGGTGGAGCAATAATAGGTGGAATACATGATCATATATCAGGTGCTTTTCTTTTAACATATGGGGATAAAAAAATACCTTATGGTGATGCTTCTCATATATTAGCAGCAATTAAGTATCAAGGAGAGCAGCCAAAGATAATAGAAGAAAATGGTAAGAAATTTATAACGGGTAAAGAAATATTTAGCACTCTTTTACCTGATGATTTAAATATTGAGTTTAAATCATCAACGTGTTCTAACTGTGAAAAATGTACTGCTCCTGATTGTCCATATGATTCATATGTTATAATCAAAAATGGAGTATTAAAACAAGGAACAATTGATGAAAATAGTATAGGTGCTTTTAAAGGTAAGGTTCTTGATAGAATCATTCGTGATCATGGTGTTGATACAGGTAGAAAATTCATTGATAATGTAACTCGTATGAGTGTTGCAGCTATTACTTATATTGGTTTTACAACAAGTATCGAGGATGAAGATATTCCTGATGAAGCAAAAAGAAAGATAGAAGAAGGCCTTGACAAAGCGATGAAAAAAATAAGAAATCTTGTAAAGGCATATGAAAAAGATGAGTTAGAATCTCTTCCTGGTAGAAGTCTTGAAGAAACTTTAGAGATGGAGATTATGCGTGTTACAGGAAGAGCTCGTGATATGGCAGGAGAAATAGCAGGAAAACATCTTGGTTTGAATAATAGCGCAGTTATTATGGCAAAATCTGGTGCCCGTGGTAGTATGCTTAACCTTTCACAGATGAGTGGTTGTGTTGGACAACAGGCAGTTAGAGGTGAAAGGATTCATAGAGGATATCAATATAGAACACTTCCTCATTTCAAAAAACATGATCTTGGTGCTTATGCAAAAGGTTTTGTTGCATCTAGCTATAAAATAGGTCTTAATCCTACAGAATATTTCTTCCATTCAATGGGAGGTAGAGAAGGACTTGTTGATACTGCAGTTCGTACATCAAGATCAGGTTACATGCAAAGAAGATTGATTAATGCTCTTGAAGATGTTAAAGTAGAAAATGATAGTACAGTAAGACAAGCAGGTGGACAGATAATACAGTTTATTTATGGTGAAGATGGAATTGATCCAGCAAGAAGCATCAATGGTGATGCGTTAGATCTAAAAAGAATAATATCTGAAGTTAAAGAGGGGATTTAATGGCTAAAAAAACTTCAACGAAAAAGAAAACAAAAAAACAAGAAAAAGAAGAAAACAAAAAAAAGACAGGTACAGATAAAAAGAAGAAAACAGAAAAAACAAAAAAACAAAGTAAGATTAAAAAAACTGTAGATAAAAAACAAACAAAAGAAAAAATTAAAAAAGAATCTAGTAAAAAGAACAAAACAGAGAAAAAAACTAAAAAACCAAAGAAAAAAGAAACAATAAAAGAAGAACCTAAAAAGCCAAAAGAAAAAAAAGAACCAAAAGAACACAAAAAACTCAGGGAAAAAATAGAGAATGTATTAAAAGATAGAATACTTCCAAAAATAATTGTTGACAATATCATTCAAGAAATATTAAAAGATAAAAAACTTGATTCTAAATTAGATAAAATTGTGGAGAGAGCATATATAGATTTTAGTAAAAATCTTGTTGATCCTTCCGAGGCATGCGGAATAGTTGGCGCTCAAAGTATAGGAGAGCCTGGTACACAGATGACAATGAGAACATTTCACTATGCAGGTGTAGCAGAGATTAATGTTACATTAGGTCTTCCTAGACTTATTGAAATTGTTGATGCCAGAAGAGCACCATCTACACCTATGATGAATATATATTTAAGAGATGAATACAGGTTAAATTCTAATTTAGCAAGGCAGGTTGCAAATCAAATAGAGATTACAAGGTTAAATAGTATCGCAGATATTGAAACAGATCTAACAAATCTTTCTATAACAGTTAAACCAAATAAAGAAACAATAAAAGATAAAGATATTAAAACAGAGGATATAACTAAACTTATAAAAGATATTAAAGGTGTTGACGCTAAAGCTAAAAGCAATAATATTAAGGTAACTTTAGATGACCCAAGTTATAAAAAACTACTTGATGTAAATGAAAAACTCAAAAATCTAAAAATAAAAGGTATAGATCAGATTAAACGTATAATCATTAGAAAAGAACCAAATGAAGGATATGTTATCTACAGTGAAGGAAGTAACCTTAAAAAAGTATTACAAGTTGACGGAGTAGACCCCTATAGAACAACAACAAATGATATTCAAGCAGTTTATAGAGAGCTTGGTATTGAAGCAGCTAGAAACATGATAATACAAGAAGCGCATAACACTTTATCTGAACAAGGTTTAAATGTTGATCTTCGCCATATTATGCTTGTAGCTGATGTTATGACTTCAGATGGAACAATACGTGCTATCGGCCGTCATGGTATCAGTAAAGAAAAAGAATCTGTGCTTTCTCGTGCGGCATTTGAAATAACTGTGAGACATCTTCTTAAATCTGCAAGAAGAGGAGAAACAGATCAGCTAGGTGGTGTTGCTGAAAACATTATTGTAGGACAACCAGTAAATCTTGGAACAGGAGCAGTTAAACTTGTTATGAAAAGAGACAAAAAGTAAGAAGGGGAAAATAAGATGGTTGAAATAGAAAAACTTATGAAAAACACAGTCAAAAAAGGAGAAGTAAAATTTGGTTTTAAACAAGCTAAAAAAGCAATAAATGATAAGAAAGCAAAGCTTGTAGTAATTTCAAGTAATTGCCCTTTTGAAGAAAAAATAACAAAAATTGCAGAAAAAAAGAAAATACCTGTTTTTAATTCAAAATCAAAATCTATCGATTTAGGTTATGCATGTGGAAAATCTTTTGCAGTATCTACTTTTGCAGTTATTGATGATGGTGGCACAAATATTTTAAATCTTCAAAAGAAATAAGATAGAGGATTCTTAGTATGGTAGATATAAAGTTTTCTAATGAAAATATGCAGTATATAAACATGGCCAGTAGAATCACAAAAACCACAATTATTAACTGTGTTATTAATGATGATAATTTAATTTTTATTGTAAACAATGGACAAATCGGCCAAGCAATCGGAAAAAATGCAAAGAACCTTAAGAAACTTCGAAATCTTTTCAAAAAAAATATTAAGTTTGTAGAATACAACAAAGATAAGAAAATATTTATAGAAAATCTATGCAAACCATATAACGTAAATAATATAACATTTGAGGGATCTGAGGATAATATTATTGCAAAAGTAGAAGTAGACTCTAGTGAAAAATCAAAAATAATTGGTAAAGGTGGAAAAAACATAGAAATAATTAGAAATCTTGCCCGGAGGCATCATTCAATAAAAGATGTCCAGATAAAATAATTGATTTGCCAAACATAAATTAATCATAATAATTTTAAACCAATTTTATATTCCAATCCTTGGGGAGTTTCTTCTGAGAATAAAAAAACATCCAATAATTGATTTCAAAAAACAGAAAAAAATATCTTTTTTTTATAATGGTAAAAAATTATTTGGATACCCTAAAGATACTATTGCCTCGGCTTTACATGTAAATAAAATAACAACTCTTTCAAAAAGTTTAAAATATGAAAATCCTCGAGGTTTTTTTTGCGGCATCGGTAAATGCTCATCATGTTTGATGAATGTAAATGGTATACCAAACATTAGAACATGTATAGCACCACTTAAAGAAGGTATAAACGTAAAAACACAAGATAAACTAGCAGATCTACCAGAAGCTGAATTTATATGTAAAAAAAAGAAAACAGTTCAAACAGATATACTTGTAATAGGTGCAGGTCCTTCTGGTCTATGTGCAAGTATAGAGGCTGCAAAAAATAAAGCTAAAATTTTACTTGTTGATGAAAATAATATGGTTGGAGGACAGCTGATAAAACAAACCCATAAATTTTTTGGATCAAAACATGAAGATGCAGGGACAAGAGGCATAAATATTGCAAAAAATCTCGAAGGAGAGGTAAAAAAATTACAAAAAGAAGGAAAAATAAAATTAATGTTAAATTCAACTGTAATAGGATACTATGAAAGTAAAAAACAAAGATATAAATTTGGTATTTTAAAAAGAGAAAACTTTGAAGGAACGCTTTATGAGGTTGACTGTAAATCAGTTATTTTTGCATGTGGTGCCATGGAAAACATGCTTTTATTTCCAGGAAACGATCTACCAGGAGTATATGGTGCAGGTGCAGTTCAAACCCTTATGAATGTATATGGTGTAAAACCAGGGGAAAAAGTAGTAATGGTAGGCGCAGGAAACGTAGGTCTTATCGTCTCTTATCAATTGCTACAAGCAGGTATAAATGTTGTTAGAGTAGTAGAAGCAGCACCATATATAGGAGGATATCATGTACATGCTGCAAAACTAAGAAGATGCGGGGTTCCAATTTTAACGTCTCATTCGATTAAAGAAGTATACGGAAAAGAAAAAGTTGAAGGATTGATAACTGTAAAGCTTGATAAAAACTGGCAGCCAATAAAAGGATCTGAAGAAAAAATAAAATGTGATACAGTATGTCTTGCTGTTGGTCTTACTCCTTCTACTAGATTGTTATCTCAGTTGAATGTTAAAATGGATTTTATCCCTGAAGCGGGTGGATATATTGCAATTCATGATGAAAACCTAGAGACAACAAAAAAAAGAGTATATATCGCAGGTGATTCATCAGGTATAGAAGAGGCATCTACTGCTATGATAGAAGGAAAAATTGCTGGTCTTTCTGCATCTATAAGTTTAGGATATAACAAGAAAGGAGAGAAATTATTAAAGGAATATAAAAAAGAACTTAAAAGACTTAGATCAGGTCCTTTTGGCAAAAAACCAAAAATTGCAAAAGATAAAATCAAAAAAATATGGAGTAAAAACAGATGAGAGATTTCGAAAAAACAGGTGTTTTAACAAAAAAAGATCTTAGATTACCAAATAAAAAACAACTCAAAAAAGGAGTTGCAATAATTGAATGTATACAAGAAATCCCATGTAATCCATGTGTAGATTCATGTCCTGTAGATTCTATTAAAATGAAAGATATAAACGCTTTACCAGAAATTGATTATGATAAATGCATAGGATGTGCTAAATGTGTTGGGATATGCCCAGGACTTGCAATATTTGTTGTAAAAATATTAGATAATAAAAAAGCTCTTGTTACATTACCCTATGAATTTTTACCTGTCCCAAAAAAAGAAGATATAGTAGATGGATTAAATCGAAATGGGGAAAAAATAGATAATGTAAAAGTAAAAAGAGTTATTAAAAAAGGAAAAACAATGGTAATAACTATTGAAACAGAAGAAAAATATGCTATGGATATTAGAAATATAAGGGTTAAAAAATGAAAAAAAAGAAAGCAATTGTATGCAGATGTGAAGATATAACAGAAGAAGAGATAATTAAAGCAATTAAAGAAGGCTATATAGATATAGAAGAACTTAGAAAAAAATTAAGAATAGGTATGGGCCCGTGTCAAGGTAGAGTCTGCATTCAAATTGTAAGAAAAATTCTACAAAGATATACCGGTAAAAAAATATCAAAAATTCCACTTCCAACCTCTAGACCACCTACAGTACCTGTTTCATTAGGAACAATTGCATGTGATAAAGATGAAAAAGAAAGCTGATGTAGCAATTATTGGCGGAGGGATAAATGGTTGCTCTCTTGCTTATTATCTATCAAAGAGAAATCTAGATGTAGTATTATTTGAAAAAAATTATTTAACATCTGGTGCAACCGGTAGCTGTGGTGCAGGTATTCGTCAGCAGTGGTCTACAATTGAAAACACTAAACTTGCAATTGATAGTGTAAAAATTTTTGAAAAATTATCAGATGAACTAGGTATGGATATAGAATTTCGCCAGGGCGGATATCTTGTCATAGTTCATGATAAAAAAGAGATGAAACAATCAGAAAAAAACGTTGAAATGCAGAGATCTCTTGGTTTAAATGTAGATATATTAAAACCAGAGGAAATAACAAAAATTGCACCTATTCTAGATATAAAAGGTATGAATGCTATAGGTGCTACCTTTTGTCCAACAGATGGTCATGCAAATCCTTTTAAAACAACTTTTGCCTTTGCAAAGGCTGCTGAAAAAAATGGTTTGGAGATAAATACACATAAATCTGTAACAGATATAATAGTAAAAAATAATGAGGTTAAAGGTGTAGAAATAGACAACAAACACAAGGTTAAAGCAGATTTTGTAGTAAATGCTGCAGGTATATGGTCAAAAGATATAGCAGAAAAGGTAGGTGTAAACTTACCTAATAAACCTTTAAGAAAAGAAATCATTGCTACAGAGCGTTTGAAACCTTTATTTGAATGTATGGTTATTTCTTTTAAAGATGGGATATATTTTAGTCAGCAAAAAGATGGTCAAATTGTTGGAGGGATTCCTTTTGAAAAAGAATATGGGTTTAAAACAACACCTACTTTTGATTTTCTAAAATATATGAGTAAAACTCTTGTTTCTTATGCACCTTTATTAAAACATGTAAACATCTTGCGTCATTGGACTGGTTTTTATGATGTAACACCAGATGCAAGACCAATAATTGGTAAAAGCAAAATAAAGGGTTTTATTCAATGTAGCGGGTTTTCAGGACATGGGTTTATGCTGTCTCCTATGGTATCTAAGGTTCTAACTGATTATATTTCTGATGGTAAAACAAGTGAGATTTTAGAGAATTTAAATATTAATCGTTTTAAAGGTAAAAAAATTGATCATGAAATGTCTGTTGTAGGTTAAATATCTATTATTTTTGTAGTAAGAGTAATAAACCTTGTTTAATATCCGTTTTTTATTATTATGGATTATAAAAAAATCGGTTTTAAAGCAGGTCTTGAGATACATCAACAGCTTGACACACATAAACTGTTTTGTAACTGTCAGTCAGAGATAACTGAAGATATTGATTATTCTTTCAAACGTTTTCTTAGGCCCACACAAAGTGAACTTGGTGATATTGATAAGGCAGCTATTGCTGAAGCAAAAAAACATAGATTTTTTTTGTATACCGCTAGTGATAAATCAACATGTCTAGTGGAAGCAGATGAAGAACCTCCTCATGAGGTAAACACAGAAGCTGTAGATGTATGTCTTACTATAGCAGTTTTACTTAAAGCAAAAATTGTAGATGAGATTCATTTTATGAGAAAAATCGTAATTGATGGTAGTAACACTAGTGGCTTTCAGAGAACAGGTCTTATTGCTATGGATGGTAAAATTAAAAATGTAGGTATTCAAACTATTGCTCTTGAGGAGGATTCTGCAAGAAAAATACAGGAAAAAGGAAAACTTGTAAATTATGGTCTTGATAGGCTTGGTATTCCTTTAATTGAGATTGCTACTGATCCTGATATTAAAAATCCAGATCATGCTAGAGAAGTTGCAGAGAGAATAGGTACTTTACTTCGTGCTACAGGTAAAGTAAAAAAAGGTCTTGGTACAATCAGACAGGATCTTAACGTATCTGTAAAAAAAGGTGCAAGAATTGAGATAAAAGGTATACAGTCTCTTAGTTCTATTTCAAGAGTTGCAGAAAAAGAAGCTGAAAGACAACTTGGTCTTATTAAAATAAAAGAGATTTTAGAAAAAAAAATAACAAAAAAAGATCTTGAAGATATAAAAATTAAAGATTTAACTGATTTGTTAAAAGATTGTGATTCTAAAATAATTAAAAATCAACTACAAAAAAAAGGAGTAATTAAAGGATTTAAACTACCCGGGTTTAATAATCTTTTAAAACAAAAAGAAACAAGGCTTGGTAAAGAATTTGCAGCTCATGCAAGAATTGCATCTGGTATCGGAGGAATCATTCATAGTGATGAACTTCCAGGTTATGGAATTAAAGATAAAGAAGTTGAAAAGATACATAACTTTTTTAAAACAAACAAAAACGATTCTTTTGTTATTGCTATAGGAAAAGAAAAAATCGTTAAAACAGCTTTATATGCAGTAATAGCTAGGGCAAAGATATGTCTAAATGGTGTTCAAAACGAAGTTAGAAGAGCACTTGAAGATGATACTACAGAATATATGAGACCTATGCCTGGTGCTGCAAGAATGTATCCTGAGACAGATGTTGAGCCTACAAGGATAAATAAAAAAGATATAGATAGAATTAAAAATAATCTTCCTGAGCTTCCAGAGGAAAAACAAAAAAGGTTTGTTGAGGAATATAAGTTAAATATAGAACAAACCAAACAAATATTAAATAGTGGTTATGAAAACGAGTTTGAAGAGCTTGTAAAGAAGTATCCTAAAGAAAAAAATGTTATCATCAGAATTTTTTTAAATACATTTTCGGAGTTGGAAAAAAAAGGACTTGATACCGGTTTTTTTGATATAGAAATACTTTTAGATATACTAAAAAACCTTAAGAAAAATAAATTTTCAAAGGAAGCAATACCCTCTATTTTAAGATATCTTGGAGAAAAAAAAGAAAGAGATATTAAAAAAGCAATAGATGAATGTGATATAGAAAAGACTAGTGAGGAAGAAATACAGAGAATTGCAGAAAAAATAATAAGAAAACGTATTGATTTTATAAAAGAAAGACAGATGGATGCATTAGGTCCTTTGATGGGGGTTATGATGAAAGAGTTGCGCGGTAAGGCTGATGGTAGAGTTATAAGTAGGATTTTAAAAAAGGAGTTAGAAAAGGTTATCTAAATATAACTTTTTATGTTTTTAATATTATCATTATTGATAATAATATAACAACAAAAAGTTAATATGTAACTTATTATATTGCTAATAACGATGAATGAAAGAGATTTCATAAAAAAAATAAAGAACCTGGACTTAGGAATCATAACTTTATCAGATGCAGCACATATCATCAATAAAGATAAAAAATATACAGCAATTTATATGAAGCGCCTAGAAGAAAGAGATGTAATCCAAAGAGTAGAAAAAGGCAAATATATACTACCTGAAACAGATCTTACAGTAATATCTACAAACTTAGTACACCCTGCATATATATCTTTTTTATCAGGCTTGTCATATTATCACAAAACATCACAAATACCTATAATAACACAGGTAGTAACTACAGTTTCAAAAAAAAGTATAAACTACAAAAAAAACAAAATAATATTTATAAAGCTTAACCAGAAAAGAATATTTGGCTATAAAAAAGAGAAAACACAGAATGGTTATGCATTTATTGGAGAATTAGAAAAAATTATTCTTGATAGTCTTTTTATACCAAAACGCTGCCCTCTTATAGAAGTAAAAAACGCGTTGGAAATAAAAAATATCCAAATTGAAAAAATTTTGAGTTATGCATTAAAAATGGATTCTATTGTAACATTGAAAAGATTAGGATATCTTTTAGAGTTAAATGGCGTTGATATACATGACAGAATAAATAATCATCTAAACAAAAGATACGATTTATTAAATCCAGTTTTACCTTTAAAAGGAAAAAACAACAAAAAATGGATGTTGAAAATAAATGAGGTGTTATAAAATTGCTTATGAGACATGATCTGATACAATACAAAGAAGCAACAGGATTTAACCTAGGCCAAATAGAAAAAGATTATATCCAACATCTTTTCCTAATGAATCTTTATCAAAAACAAACAAATAACCTAATTTTTAAAGGAGGTACAGCTCTACAAAAAACCTATGGTTTAAATCGTTTTAGTGAAGATTTAGATTTTACTTTATTAAAAGAAATAAATCTTGAAGATATAATAAAAAAAGTTCTTGTAAAACTAGAGATATTTGGGTATAAATCCATACAAAAAAAATTAAAAGATGATGAGATAAGTATTAATTTTCAAATAAGAACAAAAGGCCCTTTGTATTCTGGATTGGATAAAAGTCTAACATATATTAACATAGAGGCAAGTAAAAGAGAAAAAGTTCTTTTGCCTGCCGAGCTGAATACTATAACTCCAATATACAAGGATTTATCTTCATATATACTACTTACAATGCATCCTTCAGAGATAATGGCTGAAAAGATACGTGCTATATTAACTAGAGATAAAGCAAGAGATATCTATGATTTATATTTTCTTATTAGGAAAAAAAATAATGTATCCAAAAAAATAATAGATAAAAAATTATCTTATTACGAAAAAAAATTTGAAAAAAGAATTTTTAAAGAAACAGTAATAAAAAAACAAAGATTATGGGATAAAGAACTAAAACAGTTGACATATATGATTCCTGATTTCAAAGATGTTGAAAAAACAATAAATGCTCTTAATTATATAAAAGACTAAGAAACTCTTTTTTTAAAAAGAAACTTTAAGTTTTTCCATCCATCGCTAAAACTTTCTATTTTGACATCGCCTTTTCTTGCATATAAAGCTGATGGTATTTCTTTTGCTTTTATATTTTTTGATTTAAACATCTCTATTTTTATTTCTTCAGAAAAAGGCATTCCATCATTGAAATCTTTTAGAGGCTGTATTTTTTTGAGTGCGTCTTTTCTAAATATCCACATGCCTGACTGTGAATCTCTAAGGTTTACAAAAAAAAGTATTTTAAGTGTAATTGCAAGTATGAAATTTCCAAAATAATGTTTAACGCTCATAGAGCCGTGACCTAGCTCTGCAAACCTATCTGTTGTTATAAAATCAAGGTTTTCATCAAGAAGTTGCTTTATATATGTATGTATTCTTTCAAAAGGATAGGTTGCATCTGCATCACCTGTAACAATTATATCACCTGATGCTTTAGGAAGACCTGTTTTGTAAGCTCTGCCGTATCCTTTTCTTTTTTCAAGTATTACTTTAGCACCTTTATTTTTTGCAATCTCTCTTGTTTTATCTTTGGAGTTTCCATCTACAATTATTATTTCTAGATCCCACTTCTTTTTTTTAAAATAATCTGTTTTTATAGAATCAATTGTTTTTCCTATACCTTCTTCTTCATTTATAGTTGGAAGAACAACACTTATCTTCGTAAATAATCACATCCAAGTATCTTTCTAGAAAGAGGCTAACAAAAAAACATATATAAAAATTATTAAAAAAAAATTAAAAAAAAGAGTTTATGAGGGAAAAATCCCTCAATTTTTGTTTTATTTGTTTCTACGTCTTCTTAGTAGTATGAATGCTACACCGATTGCTGCAATTAGTGTTAATAGTTCGAATCCAGGTGTTCCTGGTGTTACTTTGATTGTTGTTTCTGCTGAAACAAAGTCACTAAATGTTGCAGTTATTGTATATGTTCCTTCTTTGTCTGGTGCAGTAAGTGTTGCTACTCCACCTGCTTTTGTCTTGTATTCTTCTCCATCTAATGTTACAGTTGCACCAACTACTGGATCACCTGTATCTTTTGCTACAGCCACATCAAATGTAGCTCCAGCTTGTACTTTAGCATCTGCTGATATCACTAATGCCGGAACGTTTGTCACAAAGATTGTAACTGTGTCTGTTTCTGGTGCATATCCTTCTTTACTTGCTTTTATTGTAAAGGAACGATCGCTAGTAACTGATGGAGCGGTAAATGTTGCTTCTCCATTTTCGTCTGTATCTGCTGAACCAATTCCATTTATTGTTACAGTTGCGCCTTCTACAGCTTCTCCTGAATTTTCCTCAGTTATAGTAACTGTGAAGTCATCTCCTTCATCGACGGTATCTGGTGAAACTGAAATGTCTAGTTTCCAGTTTGTGGCTATTATAACTGTGTCAACAGTTCTTCCTTCTTCTCCAACATCAATACTGATGTTTCCACTTGAAGTTGGTAAGAGTGAGAAGGTCACTACACCATCTGCTCCTGAAGTACCATTCTGCTCGACACCTCGTCCATTTAAGGCAACAAAGATATCATCAAGTAGAATATCTCTACCAGTAACTGTTATATCAACAGTTGTTGTCTCACCAACAGCAATATACTGCGGATCAGGTGTTACAGTTGGAACAGATACAGGTAATACACCTATTACTTTTGCATATGCTCCAGGTCCATCATCAGAATCAGGTTTAAACCAGAATGTTATGTTTTGTGATGCTTCATCAGCTAGTAAATTATCAGCAGTTATATCATTTATAGTTATAACACCGTTTACAAGATCATCTGAATCTATTTCTATACCTTCAACCGTAGTACCATCAAAGTTTTCAGTAGTCTCATTAAATGATGTATTATACCAAGTTGCATTGTAATCTCCATCATCGTGACTTACTTTTGTAATGTTATCTAGTATCAAACTTCCGTTGATTGGTTCACCATTATAGGTTACTGTAAATGTTGCACTAATATTGTCATCATAACCCCAAATCAATGGTGTTTTGTCACATTCAACAGTTACTTGCTCTACGACTAATGTTGCGTTGTATCCTTTGCTGTTATGGGTATTGTTGTATGCATAGAATGTATATGTTCCTGGTTCAGTTGCATAAACATTGTTAAAGTCAAATGAATATGCTCCATTTAAATCAGTTGCAGCTACACCATTTAGAAGGTCATCTGTCCAATCTTCTCCAGTTTCGTTGTATATTTTTATGTAGAAATCGTCTTCATCATCCTCAGAAGGTGTATCTGTTGAATTTCCAGCAAATGTACAATCTATTGTAAAGTCATCATATTGTTTTCCAGCAATAATTGTATCATGTGATAATTCAACTTCAAGATCATTTACTGGATTCATTCTAATTAAAGCATAACCATTTCTTTGGTTAGCACCACCAGGACCTGCAACATATATAGTTAGATTCCTTGGTGCTTTTACTGCTGCAAACAAAGCTTGTTCTGTTTGGTTATTTGTTTGCTGAGTTATATTGAACTCTAATGTATATGGTGAATCAGAAGTACTTGTAACACTATCTCCTTTTATTTCACCATCTTCATCTAAGTAATACAAGGACACTGTACAATATGGATTTGCTGTACCAGTATCTGCATTTTTAACAGTAACAGTCAGTGTCTGATCTTCTTGATCTATCATAAATTCATTTGGTGTTACTTCAACTATACTACCATTTTTCTCATAATCAGCTCCACCAATACTTAGAACGCCTTCAGCTGTAGAGTTGAATGCGTCTGCTGTTATTGTTATTTCTCCTCCACCTACTGACATGGTTGGTATAACTGGAATCATCCAAGTACCAGCTGCACAGTCTACACCAGGTATTTCATCTAATGTTCCAGTAAATAAAGAATTACCTGAAATTGTTATATTTTCACCTTTCTCAGAAGGAGTAAAACCATCTCCATACTTACTACCATCTTGGCCCAATATCTGAAATTCAACTTCCAATGGAACATTAGCTACCGTTGGAATGTATGGTATTATTCCATCTGTTTGATCATCACCAATACCTCCATCGTCGTTAATCCATTTGAATTGGGCTTTTGGTGCTTTTTTAACACTCCATTCAACAGTTGCATTCCATTCTTCAGTCCACTCTTTGTTATCATTTTTACGATCATCATTCATATCAACATAGATATAGGCATACCAGGTACCATTATCAGCAAAAGATCCAGTTGATATATTTTTACCCCATTCAGTCATATTGATATGTATATATCCCTTATCAACATTAGATATATCTATTTGACCTGAGCCACTAGAAGAATACATAAGATGTGAAGTAACATTAACTCCATCGTCATCATATACATAGACAACAGTATTTGAGCTGTCAAAAGATCCTAGGACATCACTAGTTTCTTTAAGCGTGATATTTACTTCACCATCAAATCCCCAGTACATAGTATCATTAGTCACCGAGGTGTATGGCTCTGCTGTTTCAACAGTAATATCAACATTTGATGCATTTAATTCTGGTGGATCCCATGGTCCAAGGACCGTCCAATTATATTGAGTTACAGCGTTCAACCAAGCATCTTTACCAGTTAAGGCAGCATCTGCACCATATGTTTTGTTATAAGATTTCATCTCATTATTGTCCATATTTTTTTGTCCATAATAGGACACATAACCATCCCAAGTATCAACATCCATATATGCATAAGCAGTATAATTTCCCACACTCCAGAACCTTGTTTTATTTTTCGTGTAAGAATAGATTCCATCACCTGCAGTATATTTGTTACTTACTGCAATTGAAGAACCATTATCGTTTCTGCGAACATCAACCAGTGCAGCAACAGCACCATCATCATCGGTCACTGTTAAATCTATCTCTCCTGTAGAATTATATGGAAAAGTTGTATCAGAAACATCAAGATCATATGTTGATGAAGTGTTTACCCAGAACCAACCCGCTATTGTTGAATTACGCTTTTCAAAAGTACTTAAATCAGGATAAATATAGTTTTCAGTACTGGCATTAATTATCCAGAGACCTGCTCTATCTAAAAGAACACCTTCAAAGGAATAATCAGAAGTTGGGTCTACTTTTGCAAAAGCCCCTTCTGAATTAGATTCAACACGTGCCCATCTGATAGCATATTTACTAGTTGCAAAATCTGAGGTTCCATTATATTCAGGTTTATATAGATAGTAAGTCTTACTGCCATCCCAATTTAAATTATCGTTAACCTCGATATCTACATAAGTATCTGGGTTATATTCTAAGTCTGCAGTTTCTGTATCTAATATTGTATTATCATCATATTCATCAGTGACAGATTTGTTACCTCCCTGCCACATATTATAACCAGGTGTGCCCAAAATATAGGTATAATTAGACCAGCTGCTCTCAGTATAACCTCCAGTTGTATTGACCCCTGTTACAGTTATAGTATAATTACCCCAGTGACTAGGAAGGGATAGGTTATTAGAGATAACCCAATCATAGGAGTCATTTGTAGCTGACGAATTTAAAACCGTATCAACAGTTTCACCATCAGGAAACGCCGGACCGGTTACATTAATCAAAAACATATCTACATCGCGAAAATTAGTACTACTGTCAGTTGCATTAACCCAGCTTATGGTTATTGTTTGAGACCATCCATAATAAGAGCCATTGGCAGGCTCTGTAAGGTTAATATTGCTTGGTATTTGATTTCCTACTGTATCACCTGCAAAAGTCATTGGTACAAACAAAAAGCCTGTTACCAAAGTTGAAATGAGCAAAGCTAATACTGCAAATATGCTCATTATTTTTCTATCTTTATTATTTCTCATATTTTTTTCCTCCAAATTTTATTATATCCTCTCTTCTCAATTTTATTTTACGTTATATAGGCCCATCTAGACACAGCATCGATCTACACCGTAAATCGATAAGAAAGTTCATAACCATATCTATCAAATATGTGAACTTTCAGGCATCCGTGTCCTCACCGGACCCTCTTTTCAACGTAAATAATTACCTTCTTTATAAAAGTTGCGTTTTTCCTTATATTGCTTTACAGATGTATAGATGATAGCATTTGAATATTTACCTGCATAAAATAGTCTTCAAACACAATAAACACAAACAAAAAAACAAAATTACAGTTCTTATCCTTTTCTTTTTTGTTTAGGTTTTGTGATGAAATGTTAATAATATTAATATTTATTAATATTAGGTAAATATTTTAGATAAGATTTAATACTCCATAGGTAAGTATTATAGATAAAAGCTTTCAAACAGAATTTCAAACAGAAGAAAAGGAACTAAAAAGGAAGTAAAAAGTAACTAAAAATGAACTAAAAGCTAACACCCCCTCAACTCTGTATAATCTCTGCGACCTGAACCTTACATCAATTCTGTTTAAAATCTGCGGCCTAAATTCTTCTCCTAAATAAAACTATGTTTAAAACCTGTGACCTGTAACTATCTTATCTATCTTATCTATCCTGAGGCGTATTAACCTCATCAACAAGTTTAATACCAGCAGATACACCATCAATAGAATGAATCGCTGCACCACACTCTGTAATCTGAGATTTTACTTTTTCATAATCAATGTCTTGTCCTTCAATAGTAATTTTTACGCTATCAGTCTCTGCATCTACTTCCTCAAGAGAAATATTTACTCCAGATATACCCTCAAGTCCACCTAATTTTTCTGCAAGAACAAGGATAGATGGTTTATGAGGTTTTAATACATCTAATATAACACGCTTAATATTAGTCAAATAATTCAAATCTCCTTTGAAAAAACTAATTCAAACATTTGTTAATAAAACTTGTTATTTTCTTTTTTTCAAAATTTCTTTAAATTTTTCAAGATTTCCATCAAACTCTGCATTCAAAAGACCTATAGCATTACGTATTTCTTCATTAGAGTTACTACTATAAAGTATCTTTACTTTATCCAAAGACAAAGTTTTGTTACAACGAAAACATCTTGTTTTTTTAACAGATAAATCAACTGCTTTTGCTTTTCTACAGTTTGGACATACTATTAATCCATACTTTTTTTTCATATTTTCAAAACCCGGAAAACAACCTTAACAAATAAATATACCTATTGTTATTGCCCTTTTGAAATTTTTCCCGCCTTAGCTCAGTCTGGCCGGAGCGGCTGGCTGTAGACCCAAATATGGTAGCTACCGGCAGGTCCCCGGTTCAAATCCGGGAGGCGGGACTCTTTTTTAAAGTAGGTTTTATCAAATATTATCTTATTTAGGAAAAAATAGATATGAACAAAATTAAATCAAAAGCAGTTCGTGTTAAACTAAAAGACACAGAGAAAATAAGAAGAAAACTAATAGAAAAAGATATTTTAGAAAAAAATCTAAGGATTTTTAGAAAAAATGGTTTTTCATATATCCCAATAAAAAAAGATAGTTACACAGATTTAAAAACAACCATAGAATTTTTCAAAAAAAATAAAGAAAAAATAGATTCATATCAGGAGTATATAGCTATAGAAGAAATCAAAGGCAATCTACCTACTTCTTTTGATATAATTGGAAATATCGCAGTTGTAAAATTAGATGAAGATATAAAAAAATATAAAAGAGAAATTGGAAACGCAATTTTAAAGTCTAATAAAAATATTAAAACAGTTTGTATGACAGATCCAGTTTCTGGAGAATATAGAACAAGAAACCTAGAAATAATTGCAGGTGAAAATAAAACAAAAACTATACATAAAGAATTCAACCTTAGTTTTTTAGTAGATCTAAAAAAAGTATATTTCTCACCAAGACTTGCAAATGAAAGAAAACGTATAGCAGATATAGTTAAAAATGATGAAATAATTGTTGACATGTTTACAGGTGTTGCACCTTTTTCTGTAATGATATCAAAATACTCAAATCCAAAAATGATTTATGCTATTGACAAAAATAAAGATGCAATAGAGTTAGCAAAGATAAATGTTAGAAAAAATAAGGCTTATGATAAAATAAAACTAATTTGTGCGGATTCAAAAAATGTCAAAAAACTTTTAGACAAACATAGTAAAAATAGTATTAATGTAGATAGAATAATTATGAATCTACCTTTTTCTTCCTTTGATTTTTTTGATTACGCACTTTTTTTAGTTGAAAAAGAAAGTGTTATCCATTACTATGAGATTATATCTGAAGATGTGATAGATAAAAGAATTGAAAAATTAAAAGAGATTGCTCTAAACAAAAACATATCTTTAACAGACTTTAGAATTAATAAAATCAAGTCGTATTCACCAAGAGAGTTTTATATAGGAATTGATATTACGGCTAAAAAAGAAACGCCGATGTAGCTTAGACCGGTTGAGCGGCTGACTTGTAATCAGCAGGTCGGGGGTTCAAATCCCTCCATCGGCTTATTAACTAGCTTTTTTTCTTATATTTAGTTACTAAAGAAAAACCTAACATAGTCAAAAATACTAATATTAACCCAAAACCAGGAGTTTCCTCTACTTTTTCATTAATTTTTATTGAATAAAGAGAGCTTGTATTACTCTCTCCATCTGAAACAGTCAACATAACAATATAATTTCCAGTTTTATTAAAAACATGATTAACAGTTGACCCAGAATAAGTAGCACCTTCTATTATCCATATACAAGAAAGGGCATCACCATCTGAATCGGTACTACTACTTGTAAAAACAACTTTTTCTCCAACATTAGCCTTCAATGAAGAAGAAATAATAGGTACAGGAGGAGAATTAGGTTTTTTTGATAAAACAGAGATATAAGTAGTATCTGTATCACTACTACCATTATCATCTATAACTGTTAAAGTAACCTCATATATCCCCTCTTTAGAATATTTGTGACTTGTTTTTTCAACATTAACAACACTTGTACCATCACCAAAAGTCCATCTATAAAAAGCAATATCTCCATCAGGATCATAGCTATCTGATCCATCAAATGCGATTTCATTATTTATTTCATATTCCTTGTAAGGTCCACCTACATCAGCAATAGGTTTTTCATTATCAAATGGAGAGTTAACAGTTGAATACAAATATTTGGAACTAATAGTTTTTGAATATTGATCAATCACCTCAACATACCACTCACATATATAATCATAACCTGTTCCTATATAAGAATATACAGCATTCTTGTTTTCTTCAAGAGAAAAAAATGGTATAGAAACTCTATTTCCACTCCTTATATTTTTAACTGAATCAATGAAATGGGATTCATTATCTTTTCTGTAATAAAAAGAAGCACTCATAGTTCCTTCATCGGGATCAACAACTTTAACACTTAAAGCAGGTTGAAGATCTACTCCGGATTCAAGATGAGAAGGGCTTGGATCAGAAATAATAGGTCTTTTTTGATATTTTCCTTGAGGATACTTATCTAAAACTCCTCCTGCAGTATAGTAAAAAACTGAACTATCAAGTGAGTCTAATGTTGATTCATTATTTGGATCAGGACCTAAAAAATCATCCCAATAGTTACCTTTCTGCAAATCCTGGTTATACCATTTATTATTACCATTTTCATTAGCATATAATCCACTATTTTTATTTTTGAAGTCATTATCAAAAATAACATTGTTATTTGATCCTTTTTCAGTATTAACTCCATACGTTAATGAATTTTTTATAACATTGTTTTTGATAAGACCATTATCTCCACCAATATTCAAACAAACATAACTATCAAAGACAATATTTGATAATATTTTACAGTTCAAAGAAGTAAAATCAATTCCACGTAAATTTTCGTATATGGTATTGTTTCCGATGGTATCATTTATTCCATCATCTATTTTAACCGCTGTATGTGTGATATTAAATATGGTATTGTTTATGATCTTATTGTTTTTGGAGTTACTTACAAAAATACCATATTTACTATTATTTAGACTATTTTTTTCTATATGGTTGTAATCCGAATTTATAACTCTTACAGCGGGATTGTCACCACACAGGTAAACACAGTTATCAAAAATAGTGTTAACACTTGAATCTACAACATTTATTCCCTTTGTATTATACATTGTATTATCTTCTAATATTGTGTTATTACCTTCAATTTCTATACCATATCCATTTATACTCTGGTTTATTAAAGTTCCAATTACCCTGACATGATCAGCAGAGAAAGAAACATGTATCACAGCTTTTCTATGAGTAGTAGGTGCAGTATCCCATATCTTAAAACTTTCAATAGACGCATAACTTTTAGTTATATCTATCAGATATCTTTTTTTTGCTTTTCCAGATATAAATGTATTAGTAATGCTTTCTCCTTTAACAGTTATATTCTTATCAATTACAAAACCTGAATATGAACCCTTGTAAACAAAAACTGTATCTCCTTCTTCAGCTGAATCAATAGCTTCTTGTATGTTAGTATAAGGACGACCAACAGATCCATCTGACATATAAGGTAATAAATAGCTCTCATCAACATATATAATAGATCCAGCGGCTTTACTATAATCTGTTAGAAAAATAGATGTCATACTAAATAGCAACAAAAGTGTTGTAGTAAATGCTAAACTTGCTAAAGCATTCCTATTATGTATCCGTTCCATCCTCCTAGCTTATGAAAAGAAGATGTAATTACCACGATTTATATTTTTCTGAACAAAATATAATAAAACTCTTGCAAATTCTTTTAAGCAAAGTAAAATTAAAGGTTTTTAAAATGAAAGTATGCATAGGTGGAACATTTGACATAATTCATAAAGGCCATAAACTCCTTATATCAAAAGCTTTTGAAGTTGCAAATAAAGACGGATTTGTTTTTATAGGCCTAACAAAAAACAAGTTGATAGATAAAAAAAAAGATGTAAAAAACTGGGATTTAAGAAAAAAAAATCTTGAAGAATACATCTCTAAAAAAGATTACAAAACAGATTTTTTAATAGAAGTAATAGAAGATATATACGGCCCAACAATAGAAGACGATTTTGATGCAATTGTCGTATCAAAAGAAACAGAAAAAAACGCCAAAAAAATCAACAAAAAAAGAAAAGACAAAAACAAAAAACCCATGAAAATAATTGTTATTCCTTATGTATATGCTGATGATAAACGTCCAATAAGTGCTACAAGAATAAAAAAAGGAGAAATCAATAGAGAAGGAGAATTACTAAAGTAAATAGTTTTATATATGTGATATCTTTTTCGTCGCATCAAAAGGTGATCAAAAGTGGCATATGTTATCTTTGAAGTAAAATCCGAAGATGTTGGTAAAATAAACAAAATGATAAAAGACGATCTGGTAAGTAGACAAAGTGTTCTCACTAGAGATTCAAGTTCTTTAAATATTGATGGTGATTTTTCTTATCTAAAAGTAGAAGGAAGTAAAGAAGGCCTTAAAAGAGCAGAAGAGCTTGCAAAAGAATTTGATTTTAAAAAACTTGATTCTAAAAAAGCAGAAGAAATAAATAAAAAAATTGAAGAACAGGAAGATTCAGCAGCATCTGGTATGGGAATGATATTTGATTAAATATCCCAAAACTCCTCAATATTTTTTTTAATATTTTTCTTTAATTTTGTTATATCTGATTTTGATGATATTTTATCTTCTATCTTGATTTTTTGATGTGACATTTGTGCAATTTGAGATAAAAAACATTTACCGATCCATAGAGGATTATAGCCACCTTCGATTGTACATACTATTTTAGGTTGAATTTTTTGATATTTCTTTATTAGTTTTCCATAATAATCAGCTGTATATCTAAGACCACCCAATGGATCAGAATGATGAGAATCAAAACCTGTTGAAATAATTATTAAATCTGGTTTGAATTGTTCAGCTACTGGTAAAAATATTTCATCTAAAATCTGATCAGCTGCTCTATTTCCATAAAAATATGATAAGGGAGCATTAATATTATATCCTTTACCAGAACTTTTTCCTATCTCTTCCACATCTCCTGTCCCTGGAAAATGCGGTGACAGATGTAATGATTGATATAAAACATCAGATCTATCATAAAATACATCCTGAGTGCCATTTCCATGATGAACATCTGGATCAAAAATTAATACCTTTTTTTTGTTTTTTGAAATTTCATTTGCTGCAATTGCTGCATTATTAAAAAGACAAAAACCCATAGATCTAACAGGAGTTGCATGATGGCCAGGTGGCCGTACCATACAAAAAGCATTTTCTACTTTTCCTTTAAGAACATTTTTACATGCATTTAAAACAGTGCAAGCTGCAAGACGTGCTG
The DNA here is from genome assembly GCA_964481275.1 of uncultured Thermoplasmatales archaeon. Classification (GTDB taxonomy): domain Archaea; phylum Thermoplasmatota; class E2; order DHVEG-1; family DHVEG-1; genus CAYZTD01. Next base: position 73,683 of record CAYZTD010000004.1, on the reverse strand, counting down.
TATCATAATCATTTTTAGAAACATATGTATCTGGATCTATCCATGATTCATCTTCTCTACTTTTATTTTTTACTTCTTTTATCATATCATCTGAATGAATCCCATAAAGTTTTTTTTCAGCTAAAAGTTCTGATGGTTCTATTATTTCAACTTCTTTATACAGATCTGAGTTTCTTAGCTCATCCATCATAATTTTAGTTCTATTATTGTTTTCAGGATGTCTTCTGTTATTATGTCTATCGAAATTCTTTGAGTATATCAACTGCGTTGTCATAAAAAATCAGAAAAGGATTATGCAACATCATTAATATAAGTTTATTTCTAAGATTTTAAGTAATGAAAAAATATATTGGTCTTAGATTTTAGGGGAAATTAGGTTATGAATGATATACTACTGAGCATTTCACCAGATTATCTATATTTTCAGAATGGAAAAACAAAAAAAGTAGCTGATTTTCATAAACCATATTTTTTAGCTTTTTCAGATAATAATGTTGAATCCACTAGATCAAGCCTATATAATAAATGGAAACAAAACAAAACAGAAGATGATATATTTTCTAAAATAGAAGATATCGGAGAAATTGAAAATTATAGAAGTTTTTGTGATTTTGAAAAAGATAGAAAAGTATTTAGAGTTTATACCAAAAAATCTTATTTTGTACCAGAGATAAGTGATTATTTATTTTTCAAATATGGACTTTTCACAGCAGAGCATGACATACCATATCATCAGAGAGCACTTGTAGATATCTCTGTCGATAAAGATATATGGGTTTTTGATAGTAAAGGAAAAAAAAGTAGTTTAAATACCCTTGTATATGATATTGAAACTACAGAATATTCTGAGGGAAAAGAAAACATACCAATTGACATAATTGGTTACTCAAATTTTGAAATATGTTTTGAATCCTCAAAAAATCTAGAAAACGAAGAATTTAGTTTTGAAATAGTTGACTGTCCCAAATCATGGAAAGAAATGGATATCACCCAAATTGTTTCAAATAATATAGATGAAGAAATTGATAACCTCTATAATTTCTGTAAAATTTTAATGAAATCAGATATAATCTCTGGTCATAACATTCTTGGTTTTGATAACACTCAGATATATAATAGAATTAAATGGATCCTGAAAAGTTATAAAGAAAGTCTTTCAAAAGAAAAAAAAGATATTTTCTGGGAGTTTCTAAATAAATATAGTAGAGAAGACAAATCATTTCATTTTGGAATTAGAAATAATATCACACAATTTTATCCATCTAGTCTTGATACATATCTAGGAGTAAGAAAATTTTATTCTTTTCTAAATGATTTTAGTTTAAAATCTGTTGCTCCATTTCTAGGTGTAAATATAAAAGATAGAATAATTCTTACACCTTCGCAGATTAAAATAGATGAAAGAACTCTGAAATATAACAAACATGATGTTCAAGAACAACTAGGTGTCACACTAAATCTCATACAACAAGTTTTACCTCTATCTTTTACCACAGGTATGTCTTTTGATATGTTACTATCATCTGGTGCAGTAAACATGTGGGATCATATGTCTCTTATAAGAGGACATCATCAGAAAAAGATTATGCCACCTATATGTAGAGTTATGTCTACAGCAAAAACTCTTGTGAGAGATTTCAAGGGATGCAACACTAAAAAAGAAATTGTAAAACATGCAAAAGATAAAAAAGAACAATTATCAAAAGAAATGGTTAGAATCATAAAATATGGAGATGAAATGCCAAACTGGATTACAGATCCATATGTAATATATAACGAAAGAGCAAAAGATACAGATGAACGTTTAAACTATCATTTCCCTGGCGGTATGACCATAAAACCTGATAAAGATGCAAAATCACATTTTATACCCTGGTGGTATGTAGTAGTTGCCGATGTTGGAGCCATGTATCCAACAATTCTAAAGGCTATGAATATCGGTGCTGATACAGTAAGATATGCAAAAAATGATGAAAAACCAGATGACTGGATATGGTTAAAAAAAATACCTAAAAACTTTTTGGAAAAAAACAATGTAAAATATAGAAAAGTAACAGAAGAAGACACATACGCAGATAAAGGATACATGATTGGTGTTAAAATAGACAAAAAACAAGGTGTGGTAAACTGTGCGATGACAGGTATTATGAACATGATTTCAAAGATAAAAAAAGAATTAAACGAGGTTAAAAAAACAGATAACAAGGAAGCAATTCAAAGGTTAAAAATGATGTATCAAAGTGTCAAAGGAGCTCGAAATGCTGGAAGCGTAGATTATAACCAAAGAATTGCTTTAGTTAACACTAAAGGAGATTATTGCCCTTTAAAGATAGGGAAATTCGTAGATACAGAAATAGAAAAAAATGTTTCGAAGATAGAAAATATAAACGGAACAAAATTTGAAATCGCCAAAATAACAGATCCTTGGTACGCTGTTTCAGTAACAAAAAATGGTAAAACTGAGATAAAACGAGTGAAAAAAGTAGTTCGTCATAAGTATAATGGTAAACTTTTAAAAATAACAACAAAAAGCGGATCAACAGTAGTTACACCAAATCATAGCATATTTACAGTTAAAGATAACAAATTATCAATGATTAATGCAAACAAATTAACAAAGGAGACTTTGTTAACACATACACAAAAGATTCCAAATATTGAAAAAAATCCTAAGGTTGATACTCCCTTTAGAGAAAGCAAAAAAACTTATAACACAAGAATGGTGGGTTTTTTTAAAGGAAAAAGAAAATATTTCGAAGATTGTTTTGCTATTCCTCCTAAAAAAATTGAATTTGTAGAACCCACCTCAGAATATGTTTATGATATCAGTGTAGAAGATAATGAAAATTTTGTTGATATAAACGGAGGTATTGTATTACACAATACTCATGGGATTATTAGTGCTCCTGGTGTATCTGGCCGTCAGTTTAATCTATGGGGCGCTGCAACAATTACTACAAAAGGTCAAGCAATCCTTGCAGACACCTTAAATTATCTGGAAAACAAAGGAATACGTGTTGTGTATGGGGATACAGATGGTATCTATCTAGGATGTTCTAAATCAATGGAAAGCATTCCAGATTTTTCAAAAAAACTTGATGTAAAAACAGATGTAAAAGATAAAAAATGGATTACAAAACCAGATACAGCTTTTTCTGCAATTGAAGAATGTAACAATAAATGGCGTAAAGAATTAAATTATCCAGAGTTTGAGTTGGAACCTGAAGAACATGATGCAATGATTTTTGTTAAACATAAAAACTATCTAATTTTTGATTCAAAAAACGAGTCAATTGATATGATAACAAAAGGTAACAATTTCAAAGGATCAGATAAAGCAAATATTGCGCGTATAGCTTTAAAAAAGATAATGATGGAAGTTTTAAAAGAAATTCCAACTTGGTCTGATGAAGAAGAAGCTCGTAAGAAAGTTAGAGATTTAATAGGTGACAAAACTAGAGAAATCGTATCAGAAATTGATCTATCCAAAGTTGATATTGAAGATTTAACTTTGATTCAATCAGTTCAACCCGCAAATAGATACAAACCAAATCAAAATGGCTCTATGTCCACTTTTGGAAAAAGAGCTGCTGCATTGGAAAAAGTTCTTGGAGAAAAAATTAAAAGTAGAGTTAAATTCAAATTTGTTGTAACTAAAAAACCTCTTCCAGGAATTCAAAATCCATCTAAGAGTGGTGTCAAACCCATTGATTATATGTATCCTGTTGATCTTTTAGAGGACAAACATCAGATTGATCTTGACTGGTATAAAGAGATGATTCAAAATTATATTAAGGGTGCTTTTGGTCTTTCAGATATCGCAGTAACCGAGCAAACTGGTCTTGATTCATGGATGTAATATTATTTTTTGTTTAATAAAAAAATAAATCGAAAAAATTATAAATACAGATATATTCTCAGATGTTAACATCCGTTAATAATATCTATTTTAGGGGGATAATATAATGAAAACAAACATAAAAATAAAAAAGCTTAGTTTCTTAGTAGCATTTCTATGCGTTATATTACTAGTTTTACCAACTATAACATCTGTAGAAACAGAAAATAAAAATTCTGTTAATGAAACAATTTCATTTACTCAAAATTTTTCCAAACCCACCTATCAAAAAATAGGAGAATATATAAAAGTTGATGTAGAAGAAGCAAATTCAAGATTATATCTACAGGGAACACCAGATTTACCTGTATTTAGAAAAACATATGAAATACCATGGGACTCAGAAATTTTAACTATTAATTTTTCAACATCTGATATAGAAACAATTGATTTGAATAATAGTAAGATAAAGAATACACCATTGTTTAAACCTATAAGCTATGAAAAAGTCAAAAATAATAAAGAACCTGTAATACCCTCAGAAACAATTAATAACGATATATATCCAGATACATGGTATGATATTGAAAAAGGATCGGGTCTCAGCCAAGATGGAGAACATGTAAAGTTTTTAACTTTCAGCATTTATCCAACTAGGCACAAATCTAAAGAAAAAATACTTGAATATATCACAAAGACAGAAGTAGAAGTTCAATATGAAAGCTCTGGAGAAGAATTTCCTGATCCAGATATCTATGATCTTTTAATAATAGCTCCATCATATTTTGAAGAAAATCTTACAAAACTTGTAGAGCATAAAGAAAAATATAATGTAAAAACAAATCTTACAACCCTAGAAGAGATTTATTGTAATTTTAAAGGTAGAGATAAACCAGAGAAAATTAAATATTTTATTAAAAATGCTGTTGAAGAATGGGGAATAAAATATGTTTTATTAGTAGGAGAAATTAGAAAAACACCTATCAGACAGACTGATTCATGTTTCTTTGAGGGACATCACGGAGAAGGTGTGCTTTCAGATTTATATTATGCAGATATTTATGATTATAACTATAATTTTTCAACTTGGGATACAAACAATGACAGTATTTTTGGTCAAATAGAGTTTGGACGTTCATGGAATAACATATCTTTTGAAATTATAGATGAAGTAGATCTCTATCCTGATTTACATGTTGGTCGTCTTGCATGTAGAAACATAGATGAAGTTGATATTGTTGTAGATAAAATAATAAATTATGAAAGTAAAACATATGGAGAGGATTGGTTTAATAAAATAATTCTTGCTGGTGGAGATACATTTCCCCCAGGAAGAGGATCCGCACCATTTGTTTATGAAGGAGAAATAAATAATAAAAAAGTAGCAGAAGAAATGGAAGATTTTGAACATATCAAATTATGGGCTACAAAGAGAAATTTGAACGCTTTTACTTTTAATAGAGCGATAAATAATGGAGCAGGTTTTTTAAGTTATGCAGGTCATGGTTTTGAGCATGGATGGGGGACATATAGACCAAACTATATGAGAAATAAGTTAGGCCTAACAAATCCTATTTATCATACACCCATGATACAGTTTTTAAAAAATGAGTACAAACTTCCTATAATCTTTTTTGATGCATGTCTTACTGCAAAACTTGATTTTAATCTTAAAGATTTAGCAGATTATTACACAATGCTTGGTAGACTTATAAAGTTAACAGGTTTAGAGATAAACCAAAATAATCATCTACCCTGTTTTGCATGGTGCTTTTTGATAGAAGAAGACGGAGGAGCAATTGGAACAATTGGTGCAACAAGAACAGCTTATTCTTTTGTTGACAAAGATGGTGTACATATAGGTGCAGGCTACCTAGATTGGATGTTTTTTCAAGGATATCATGAAGGAGTAAGGCTTGGAGAAATGCTTACATATGCTCAAAATTCATATATAAATAATAGATTTAAGGACTACTTTACAATAGAAGAGTACATATTATTAGGAGATCCTAGTCTTATGGTTGGAGGATATCCACCACAATAGATAAATTCTATGGTTAGCTACTGAAGAGAAAAAACGTGAGAAAAATATTTATTTTATAAATTTATTTATAAATGGGGGACTAAGGTTTATGTAGGGGAGGTAAAACTGTACCTGCTTTCCGCTTAGAGGCGCATTCCTCCTATCAATGCATCCCGTCCCCCATTTCTTAGTAAAATATTTTTAGAGATCAATGTAAGCTAGAAAAAAACTAAAAAATCAAGTAAAATAGAAAAAAAGTCTATAAATTAGACTCTTTTGATTTTTCTATTTATGAATTTATTTTTTTGTTTATCCAAATAATGCGCCTAATCCAGCAGCTGCATCTTCTTCAGATACTTCTTCTTCTTTTTCTTCTTTTTTCTCTTTTTTCTCTTCTTTTTTCTCTTCTGAAGAAGCTCCCTTAGCTGATTCCGCACTACCGGCAGGTGCTGCAACTGGAACTGAAGCAGTTTTTATTGCTTCTTCTATATTGACACCGTCAAGTGAAGCAGTAAGAGCTTTTATTTTTCCTTCATCTGCTTTTACACCAGCAGCAGTCAGAACTTTTTTTACATTTTCTTCTGTAATCTTTTTTCCTGCGGAGTGAAGAAGCATCGCGCTGTATATGTATTCCATTTCTATATTCCTCCTTTTAATCTTTCTTTTATGATGTTTTGTTTTTTAAAGCAAGCATTTGGGCGTTTGCTTTTGAGATTAAATCTTTAATTGTTTTTTCATTAATTATTCCTTGTTCTATAGCAAGAGCAAATGCATCATGATACGCTTTTGTTATTAAAGGTTGTATGGTAAGTTCATTATACCATGAAGTTTCTATTGCAAGATTAAATGCATTAATACTTGCTAGTTTAATATTATTTATAAACTCATCAACATCTATATCAAGTACATCAGGTTTGAAGATATTTCCATCTTCAAAAACACCATTTAGTGTCATTCCGATTTCTATCGGATAAATCTCTAACCTGGAGAGCATTTTTGCAACATCTTTTGAAATTTTTCCCCCTTCTGGTACTATTACTTTATCTTTTTTTATTACTACTTTTCCTTGTTCTATCGATGCAGGTATACCAACCTTTTGTAATTCTCCTACTACAGGACCTGGTTTAAACGGGGTATCACCTGCTGTTACTTTTATGTCATGAGGTGCTGTTTCTCCACCTTTTGCTGGAGCCATTGTTCTAGTAGATTTAATTTTATTGAACAATTTAAAAGGATTAATTTCAGTTGAAATAATTGCTGTTTGTCCTGTTATACATTCTTTTAAATTTTCTATACCTTTTATTTTTTTTTCTGATTCTTCAAGTGCTCTCAATATAAGCTTATTTTTTGCAGATCTTATTTCTGCCATATCATAAAGATTACTTCTCATCTGTTGCAATTGCGGTGCTGGAATGCCACCTATATTTACCATTCCAATTACTTTATTTTTTGTAAGAAGATCGGTGAGTGTTTTTACTTCTTCATATTTCCATTCTGCAACATGTGCCATAAAATTATAATCCTCCCTACATCAATTTTTCCGGTGGTCCCATTGTGGTTTTTACATAAACTGAACCTATATTCATTTTTCCTCTTTCAAGCGAAGCTTCAATTCTTTTTAGTATAGTGTCTATATTCTCTGTTATCTCTTTTTTATCCATATTTAAGGATCCAGCAATAGTATGAAATGTTTTATTTGCCTTTGATCTAACTTTTACAGTCTTTCTTAGATTTTTTACTATATTTGAAACGTCAGCATTAGGAGGTACGGGCCTAGGCATTTTTCCTCTTGGACCTAAAACGGTACCTAAACTTTTACCAATTGTAGGCATAAGAGGTGCTTCCGAAACAAAAAAATCATGTTCGTCTACAATTTTTTTGAATTTCTTTTTATCATTTGATAAATCTTCAATCTCTTCAGGTTTTATCAATAAATCAACATGTTTTTTTGAGTTAAGAGCAAGTTCCCCACTTGCAAAAAGAGCGATTTTTGCCTTTTTACCTCTTCCATGAGGTAGTAGTATTTCTTCGTCTATACGGTTTTTTGGAACATTTAAATCTATATTTTTTAGATTAAAAACTAAATCAATACTTTCTTCAAAATTACGATTAAGTTTCTTTGAATCTTCAATTATTTTTTCAACTACTTCTAATGTTTTTTTATCTGTCATAGATATCATCGAGTGTATATATGCAACAATTTCTCCCTTAAATAGAGAAAATGTAGTCTTCGGGAATGACAATCTTATTTATAAAATTTTGGTTAAAAAGTGCAATTATTTACTTTTTTTGTAGATTCTTTCAAGTATCAACTCGAGTAATTCTTCTGGGCCACGGGTTTTTTTCAATTCTTTTTTAAATATAAGAGGTGTTCCCTCTATGTTTTTTTTATTTTGTTTTTTATCTGTGATTAATACAGCTTGTTTTTCAGTAATTTTAGATATGCTATCTACTACATGTGCTTTTTTTAATAATTTTTTGTCATATCTATCAACACAAGTCAAAAGTATCTTTTTTTTATCTTGACTTACAGCTTCAAAAGGAGCTCTTTCCATTGGTATGACTTGATAACCTAGCTTTTCTAATAATGAAAATATTTCTTTTTGAAAATCTCTTAGGCCGTCTAAATTAAAATCTTTTCTCTTAAAGCTTTTTTCTTTAATTACAGGTTTTTTAAGTATATCTATTGGTGTAGTAACTTCTGAACCTAAAAAATTTTCAATCCTAAATGCTACTTCTATACTCGCATTCATTCCTTCTTCATACATTTGTACTGTTCTTCTTGAAACTCTAAGTGACCTTGCAAAAGAGCCAAGAGAGAGCTTTTGTTCTTCTCTAAATTTCTTAATTTTTTCTGTATCAAGATTAACATACAGTCCACCTGGTGCAGCATATACCTCAAGAGGTATTCCTTCCAAAAGATGGTTTTTAAGTGTTTTATAGGATATAGCCTGCACGCCAAATCTATCATATACTACATCTTCTTCTAAAACTCCGGGCCCCTTTTTTCCCCCTATTAATATTGGACATCCTTTTAGAAGCGTAGATAATGCTCTTAGTTCATCTGCTACATCCTCAGAGATAGCATTTATATTAGTCAAAACTTTTATTATAAGAAGAGAGTTGTCTCTTCTTGCGACTAAATCAAAACCTACAGGTCGCATAGAACATAACTCTGAGACATAGAACCCAGCATTGGTTAATGTCTCTCTTACATTATCTATAAGTTCCTGACGATTCATATTTAGTTCAATATAAAAGAAAGACTTTATATATAATAGTATCGGAGAGTGAATAATTATCTGGATTGGAATTGATGATACCGATTCACCATCTGGTGGTTGTACAACCTATACTGCATGTGTGTTAGTTAGTAAACTAATTGACAAAAATTTTAGTATTATAGGATACCCAAGATTAGTTAGACTAAATCCTAATATACCTTGGAAAACAAGAGGCAATGGCGCAATTTCTATTCAGATAGGAAAAGGAACTAGTAAAAAAAAGATTGGATGTTACAAAAAAAACAATATTTTTTCTTTTGATAAAAGCTCAAACTATAATATAAAAAATAAGGATATTAGGATAGTTAAGGACATAATCATTCAAATCATCGATAAATATGCAAAATTAGATGATGAAAATACTAATTCAGGTTTTGTAATTTTTAGAAAAAAACCTTCAAAAAAATTTTATAAAAAAGCTGTTCAAAAGATTATTACTTTAGATGATACTATAAAATTTTTAGAAAAAAATGCTGTTTACTATAGTGGATTAAAGAACAAGAGAGGATTAATTGGTGCAACAGGTGCTGTTTCATGGGAGCCTATCAATGATAAAACATATGAGTTAATTACATATCGAGAAAAAAAGAAATGGGGCACGAAAAGAATAGTCCAAGATAAAACTTCAAAAGAAATTGATAAAAAATTTTCATCTACTTTTGATAACTATGATCTTTTAAACAAACATAACAGATTAGTTCCAAGTTCTCCATGTCCTGTGCTTTATGGAATCAGAGGTGACACCCCAGAAGAACTCATAAAAGCCAAATCAGTTATTATATCCGAAAAAGTTGATAGCTGGCTATTATTCGAATCAAATCAAGGAACAGATGATCATCTTAAAAAGAGGTCTATTAAAGAAATTCAAACATATGACTCAACTATAACTAAGGGTTTGGTAAGTAAAAAACCACATACCATCAAAGGAGGACATGTTATTTTTTCTATTAAAGACAAATATGGAGAAATTGATTGCGCAGCATATGAACCTACAAAACAATTTAGAGATATTATAAGAAATCTCATGACAAATGATGAAGTTGAAGTTTATGGTGGTGTTAGAAATAAACCTTTGACTATTAATTTAGAAAAAATAAAAATCAAGAAATTACAAGAAAAAATCATAAAAGTTGAAAATCCTATTTGTCCAAAATGTGGAAAACATATGAAATCAATCGGTAAAGACCAAGGTTTTAAATGTAGGATATGTGGCACAAAAAGTAATAAACCAAAAATGGAAAAGATTCAACGTAAAATAAAACCTGGTTTTTATGAAGTACCTATTTGTGCCCGACGTCATCTTAGCAAGCCATTAAAAAGAATGCCCCAACCATAATCCTTTTTAATGGATTATTGCTTCATGTTTTCAAAATTTTGATTTGCGGGTGTGGTGTAGCCTGGTATCACTTAAGCTTGCCAAGCTTATAACTCGGGTTCAAATCCCGGCGCCCGCATACTGATTTTTAAAAAATTTAAAAGTATTATACCTATTTATCTGGTTTAAATTTAATGAATATAATCAGATAAATATTTTGATAGGAGAGTTTATATATAAAAAGATGTTTTTATATAATATTTTCCAATTGGGGGAAAAACATGAAAAAAAACAAAAAAATATTTATAATTATATATATAAGCTTTCTATTAATTTTACCAAATGCATTACTAGTATTATCAAATTATAAAAATCTATCTGCAGAAACTCCCGATATACCTGATGGAGATGACCCTTATATACCACCACCTATAGACCCACCTATTGATCCACCTATCTGGCCTCCAGATGACGATGATGAATTTAGTAAAAAAGTTTGGGATGCCGATCAACAACAGTGGGCAAAGACAACTTTACATTTCGTTGGGGATACCATTAAATTTAAATTAAGTTTTTCACCCCAAGAAGATGCAAGTGATATAAAAATCATAGATTATTTACCACCAACTGTAAGCTTTATTGGAATGTTAGAAGGATCAACAACACCAGATAGCGTAACTCCTAAATACGATTTTGATCCATATACAAACAGCATATCTGCCTATACAGAAATAGAATGGAATATTAATAATGTATATGATGGCCAATCAATAGATATTGTATTCCAAGGCAAAGTCGAATACCTAGACCGATCCTATTTTGGCATACCAAATAACTGCAATGGAAACATAGAATACTCAACAGAGAATGAGGCAACTATAGAATTTACTGGTTATTCATCTGGCTGTAATAATCCATATACTGTTACTAAAAGTAGTGTTGCAACTTTTGATATAGAGGAACCTTCATGTCCACCTCCGGAGGACATACAGGTTGAGAAGAAAGTTTGGAATGAAAATTCAGGTTCATGGAAGGAACATACAGATATAAATCTAGGGGAAGAAGTATTATTCAGAGTCGAAATTTATAATCCTAATGAATGTTACGAAGTTCATTTTAGCGGGTATGTCTTTGATCAACTACCTGATAATCTAAGATACGTAAATGAAAGTTCTACTATTTTCCCAGAAGGACATCCTGGTCATCCAGAAAGCCCATATCAAAATCAAAAACTTTTTGAAGATGTCGATTGGGAGAATAACACAGTAAGATGGAATAAACCTTACGATATCGCCCCTCTCGGTTATCTAAATTTTACTTTTAAAGCTACTGCAGTTGACTGTGGTCCTGGTGTTAATACTGTCACCGTTTCACCACATTTCTTGAAACATATATATAATCCCTCCAACGATATAGAAAACGAGAATGGTATACTTGATGTTTCAGATACTGCCTCTGTTTTTGTAATATGTGAGACTCCAGATGTAAGTGTTGAGAAGTATGTAAAGTGGAATTGTTGCGGTGGTTATGCTAAGGAGATAAATGTTGATATTAATGATTATGATTGGGTTACTTTTAAGTTGTATGTAAATACGAGTGGTTCTTTTGATTTGGTTAATGTTGTAGATTGTCTTCCTGATGAACTTGTTTATCGGTCTGGTTCCTATTCTGTTAGTGGTGGTAGTCCTGATTTTACTTTTGAAGAGTCTAATGGCTACCTTTATTGGAATTTTAGTGATGTTGGTGAAGATGATTATGTGATTACTTTTATTGCTGATGTTGTTGATTGTGGTGAGGGTATTAGAAATGTTGTAAATGTTTCTGGTAAGTATGAGTGTTGCCATTGGGTTTTTGATGAGGATTTTGCAATTGTTAATATCTATGGTTGTGAGACCCCTGAGATAAAAATAGAAAAATACGTCAAATACAACTGCTGCAGCCAATACAAAAAAGAAATAAACTTCAACATAAACAACTACAACTGGGTAACCTTCAAACTATACATAAACACCACAGGCTCATTTGACCTCATAAACATCAAAGACTGCCTACCACCAGAACTCACATACAGACCCGGATCATACACAATAAGCACCACAGGAAACACCCCAACATACACCTTCAAAAAAGCCGGAAAATGCCTCCACTGGAACATCACAAACCCAGGAGAAGACAACTACATCATAACATACAAAGCAGACGTAAACAACTGCGGAGAAAACATACAAAACCACGCAGAAGTCTCAGCCAAATACGACTGCAGCCAATGGATCACAGACCAAGACCACGCAACACTCAACATATACGGCTGCACAACAGAAAACATAAAAATAGAAAAATACGTCAAATACAACTGCTGCAGCCAATACAAAAAAGAAA
>CAYZTD010000004.1:28912-60744 GCA_964481275.1 uncultured Thermoplasmatales archaeon | reverse complement strand
ATAAAAATAGAAAAATACGTCAAATACAACTGCTGCAGCCAATACAAAAAAGAAATAAACTTCAACATAAACAACTACAACTGGGTAACCTTCAAACTATACATAAACACCACAGGCTCATTTGACCTCATAAACATCAAAGACTGCCTACCACCAGAACTCACATACAGACCCGGATCATACACAATAAGCACCACAGGAAACACCCCAACATACACCTTCAAAAAAGCCGGAAAATGCCTCCACTGGAACATCACAAACCCAGGAGAAGACAACTACATCATAACATACAAAGCAGACGTAAACAACTGCGGAGAAAACATACAAAACCACGCAGAAGTCTCAGCCAAATACGACTGCAGCCAATGGATCACAGACCAAGACCACGCAACACTCAACATATACGGCTGCACAACAGAAAACATAAAAATAGAAAAATACGTCAAGATTCTCCCATGCAATTCTTATGACTCTGAAGGAGTAGATGCTTCTATAGACGATTCTGTCAGGTTTAAAATAGAAATTACCAACACAGGTGATGTGGATCTTGAAATAACCATTACTGATATTTTACCTAAAGGTCTTTCTTATATAGAAGATACTGCCACACCAGCTTTTGACCACGTTTATCCAAGTAGTAATCATATTGAATATATTTGGGATCTAGGTATAATTAAAGCCAAAGAGAATGTTGTTGTAATTTTTGACGCAACTATCGATGACTACGGAGAATACATAAATTCAGCGACTGTCCTAGGAGAAAACACTAGCTATACACCCAATTTCCCACCTGTTTTTGATGAAGACGATGCATTTGTAAATGTAGCATTTTCTGATAAACCTATATTGTCATACACTCCAGAATTTTATGATTTTGGTGAAAAAACTAAAAAAGAAACAGCAAAAACTACAATTCAGATATGGAATAGCGGATCAGGTACATTAACATATGATCTTAGTGTAGATGGATCCTGGTTAGAATTATCTGAAACAAGTGGTGCTTCAACAGGCGAGCATGATGAAATAACAATTACAGCAAATACTACTGCTTTATCATTAGGAGAGTATTCTTGTTACATCGATATTTCTTCAAATGCTGGAGAGGAAACAATAGCAATATCAATTACAATTGTTGAAGAACAACAGCCCGTTCCCCCCACTTTAATTATTTCCAAACCAGGAAACTCAAGTAGATTATATTTCAGAGATAGAGACCTATTCAGATTTCCAAATACTTTAATTATTGGACCGATAACAATAGTTGCAGAAGCAAAACCTGCTGATGCAACTGCAACAATTACAAAAATGGAAGTATACTTTGATGATATACTAAAATTCAATGATACAAATTCTTCAATAAACTTTTATTTCGGTGAAAGAACATTTGGAAAACATACAATAAAAATAAAGGCATATGACAGCAATGGTTTGTCTACTGAAGAGGAAAGGTTTGTAAGAATATTCAGCCTTGGATTGAAGAGATAAAAAAAATAAATATTTTTTACAATTTTGATAGTTATTTTTTTTATAAAATTTCAATCAAACCTTAAAATTTGAATTCAAACTCCAAAATTAATGCATCTATTTTTTAAACGCAAGTTTCTAATATGTTTTAGATTTTCTAGTTTGATGGTATAATGTTAAAACTTGATTTACATATTCATTCAAAATATTCAGAAGATGCTATTGGTTCTCCTAAAGAAATAATTAAATCTGTCAAAAAAAAAGGCTTGAATGGTATTGCAATCACAGATCACAATACAATAAAGGGAGGTATTGAAACACTAAAAGTTGCTCCAAAAGATTTTGTTGTAATACCCGGAGTTGAAATATCAACAAAGGATGGGCATCTGATCGCTTTAAATATAAAAAGTAATGTTTCAAAGGGTCTTACAATCGGAGAAACTGTAGATAAAATAATTGATTTGGGAGGTACTCCTATAATACCTCATCTTTTTAGAACAATGTCTGGTGTAAAAGAGGAAAAACTAAAAGAGGTTGACAACAAAATTTCTTCGATAGAAGTTTTTAATTCTTGCAGTGTTCAAAAATCAAATTATAAAGCATCAAAAATCGCAAAAAAATATAATCTTGGTGGAATTGGAGGCAGTGATTCACATATACCTAAATATTGTGGACTAGGTTATACCACTGTAGAAAATAATGATTTGTCTATAGATAGCATTATTTCAGAAATTGAAAAAAAGAAAACCTGGGGAGAAGGAAAACCCTTATCTCTTGATTATAGACGCTATAGAATGATAAAAAGTATAAAACAATTTTTTCAACGTGGGTTAAAAAGAATATAAACGACTGAAAAGATTTAAAAAAAAGTAAGTATTTCTATTTTTGGATGGAACAAGAAATAGATCAGATAAAAGCTGAGATTAATAATATAAAAGAAAGACTTAGAGCAATAGAGAAAGAACAAAGGCTAATAAGAGAAGATATTCTATCAGGTGAACCACAGCTACATATGAAAAGAAGAATTCTTGGAAACCCTGTAGAAAGTAATGAAGTTAGAAAAAAAAGATATGATAATATAGATATTAAAATTTAGAATCAAAAATTCCTTCATCTATTTCTTTTTGTATATCCTTTGGTTTTTTACCTTCAACAGTTACACCAAGTGACACACAAGTACCAATTACTTCTTTTGTTTTCTGTTTTAATTCTTTTCCAAGAAGATTATCCTCTTTCATTTTTGCAATTTTTATTGCTTGATCAACGGTTATATCACCAATTTTATGAGTAGAAGGTGCACCGGATCCTTTCTCTGCACCTAGTTCTTTTAATATAAGTGATGCAGCAGGAGGTGTCCCTACGTTTATTTCAAAATTTTTTGTTTTTGGATCAACAACTACCTTAACAGGTACTTTCATACCGTCAAAATTTTTTGTTTTATCATTTATTGCATTTATGATTTCCATTATGTTTACACCTAAAGGTCCTAATGCGGGACCTAAAGGAGGACCTGCAGTTGCTTTTCCGCCTTCAACAAGTGCTTCAATTGTCTCTGTCATTTTTATTTCTCCTTTTCTTCATCTTCTTCTTTTCTTTTTACAACTCTTACTTGTTCACCCCTAACAGTAATAGGAATTGGAACAACCGATTCAAACAGTTCAACTGTTATTTCTTCTTTTGTATCATCAATATGTGTGACCTTTGCAGTTTCGCCTCTGAAAGGACCTGAAACCATTTCAACTACATCTCCCTCGACAATCTTTGCAACAGATGATGTAGGTACGAGAAAATGCTCTATTTGATCAATGGGTATATCACCATCAAGCATATTACGAGCGTATGAAACTGTTTTAATCATATCTTTTATTCTTTCCCTTTCGTGTCCTTCCAAAAAAAGGTAACCACGAAGTTCGGGTGTAACAAGTATAGAAGGGATATCTAACTTTTGTTTTTTTGCTCTACTGTTAATTAAATCAGCTGTGTTCTGTTCTTTTCCAACTTGTGTTTTTATTGAAAAAATTTTAGATTTTTCTTCAATAGATTCTTCAAAATCTGTGTTTTCCATATTTACTACATCCTGATATTATATTAATCCTAACATTTCTAAAATCCATGGAGCCAACTGTTTTGCTAAAAGAAAAATAATAAATCCAAGAGCACCGATCAAAAGTATTCCTACACCTGTAATCTTTGAGGTTTTTGAGTATTCTTCATTTGTAGGTTTACGGGCCATTTTTAGTACTCTACCATATTTTCCTTTACCTATTCTGTCTCGTCTTGACTCTATACGTTCTTGGAGATCCCGGGCCTTTTCTATGAATCCTCTACTATCATCTTTGTTTTTATTTCTCTTGAGTAGTTCCACTTATTTTACACCTCAAAATTCAAAATGGTCAAATAAATAGACATATATAAAGAATTTGGCTGTTATAGGTATTTAAAGAAAAAAAAGATAAAGAATATTTTTTTATGCAACAAAATCTATTCCATATTCTTTATTTTCAAATGACTGATGACTTGGCCCTAGAATTTGTTTTGATTTAACACCAGTTATAACAAGCATTGCACGAATATTTCTCTTTAGCTCTGGATCAACAGTTGTACCCCATATAATACGGGCGTTTGGATCAACACGAGAATAAATTTCTTCTACTACTCTCTCTGCTTCAGAAATAGTCATATCTTCTCCACCAGTTACATTTACTAATGCTCCTGTAGCTTCACTAATATCTACTTCTAGAAGTGGTGAATTCAATGCCTCTACAACCGCATTTACTGCTTTATTTTCCCCTTCTGCCTCACCAAGTCCTATCATTGCAACACCACCACGTTTCATAACTGTTTTAAGATCTGCAAAATCTAAGTTTACAAGACCCGGCATTGTAATCATTTCAGTAATTCCTTTAATCGATCTCATAAGTACCTCGTCTGCTACTTTAAATGCAGCATTGAGAGAAAGGTTAGGTACAATATCAAGTAGTTTGTCATTAGGAATAACAATAACTGTATCACATACTTCCCTAAGTCTTTTTAGACCTGCCTCTGCATTTTCCATACGAATCATTCCCTCGACACTAAAAGGTAGAGTTACAACTCCTATTGTTAAGGCACCTGTTTCCTTTGCTAATTGAGCTATTATTGGAGCAGAACCGGTACCAGTTCCACCACCAAGACCACATGTTACAAAAACCATATCAGAGCGACCCAATGAATTACGAATATCTTCTTCACTTTCTTTGGCAGCTTCTTCACCTACTCTTGGTAAAGAACCTGCACCTAATCCTTTTGTTAAATGTCTGCCAATAAGAATCTTGTTTGGAGAATCAGATATTAACAAATGTTGTGCATCGGTGTTTATCGCCATTAATTCTGCACCAGAGATATCACTTTCTACACATCTAGTGATGGTATTTGTTCCTGCGCCACCACAACCGACAACCTTTATGTTAGTTGTTAAATCAGATAAAACATCTTCTAATTCTTTATTTCTTATACTCATATCAACTGATTGCCGGGTAAGGGAATTTTTTAAAACATTTTTTTTCTTATTTTTATTTTTTTTATTAGTTTTTTTAGCTTTTTTTTTCTTTTTCTCTTTTGAAACTACTTCTTCAACAATTCTTCTCATCTAAATCACCATACCCTCACAACAAATAATCCCCACTTTATTGCGATAATTTTATTTTTTTCAACTTTTCAATATTGTAAAGGAAATACAGTTATTAAATATTTCCTAAAAAAATTAAATTATTTCAAGAGAAAAATCCTTACTTTTAATTGAGTGAGTCAAATATCCAAGAGAGATTCTATCAGCAAAAGAAGCGTAATCTTGAATATCTTTAGAAGTTATTCCGCCAGACACCTCTATTTTTATCTCTGGATTTATTTTCCTAATTTTGTCTGCAATTTTTTTTCCTTTTTCTGGCGAAAAATTATCAAGCATAATATAGTCGACACCAATATTTGCTACTATTAAAGCATCTTGTTCATTTTCCACTTCAACCTCTATTATTTTGTCTTTTATTTTTTCTTTAACTTTTTTTGTAACAAAACCTACTGACTCTTTCTTTTTTATATGGTTGTCCTTAACCAAAGCAGCATCATATAGACCAAATCTATGCTTATCACCACCTGCAATTTCAACTGCTTTTTTTTCATATTTTCTAAAACCAGGAGTTGTTTTTCTTGTTGCAGCAATAAAAACATTTGGATTTATTTTTTTACATATGTCACTAAGATATTTTGTCTCTGTTGCAATGCCACTCATTCTGCAAATAAAATTCAATGCAAGTCGTTCCCCAACCAATATCGATTTAATAGAACCCTTTACATATGCAACAATCTCATTTTCATTAATTTCATCACCATCTTTGTATTTTGATGACAAGTTTGCCCCTGTTTTTTCAAACACTTTTTTTGCTTCATAAAGACCTGAAATAATACATTTTTCTTTTGCAATAATTTTTGCTTCTCCTTTCTCATTAGAGTAAAGAGCCTTTGTAGTTATATCCCCATCTTCATCTAAATCCTCTAAAAGAAATCTATCTATATCATCCATAACAATAATTTTTATAGCATATGCTGTTTTAAGGTTTTGGTAAATAAATATGAAAATTGGAATAATTGGTTGTGGAGCAATTGGTACCGACGTAGCAAAAGCTGCAGATGAAATGGATGAAATCGAAAAAATTTTTTTATTTGACAAGGATAAAAAAGCAGCTGATAAGTTAAATGAAGAGATTAAAAAAAGTAAAATCAAAAAAGTTCAAGAATTTTTAGACGAAGCCGATGTTGTTTTTGAAGCAGCCTCCCAAAAAGCAGTTATAGAATATGCTGAAAAGGTACTTACAAATGGTATAGACATTATTATTATGAGCATAGGTAGTTTATCAGATGATGAATTTAGAACGAAACTTGAAAAAATTGCAAAGAAAAATAAGTGTAAGATTTATCTTCCATCTGGAGCGGTTTGTGGTATCGATGGAATACTATCCGCTAGTATTGGGAACATAGACAAAGTAACATTGGTTACTACAAAACCTCCAAAGGCTTTAGAAAAAAAATATATTAAAAGAACTGTTGTTTTTGATGGTACTGCAAGAGAAGCTGTTAAAAAATTTCCTAAAAACATAAATGTTGCTGCAAATCTCTCTATCGCAGGAATAGGATTTGATAAAACACAAGTTGAAATTGTAGTAGATCCTGTAGCAACTAGAAACAGCCATAAGATTCTTGCACATGGAAAATTTGGTCGATTGCGTGCCGAAGTAGAAAACATGCCAAATCCAAATAACCCTGGTTCTAGTTATATGGCATCTCTTTCTGCGATTGCAACTTTAAAAAGGCTGATAAATCCAATACAGATAGGAGCATAGTAAATCTTAATTTTGATTTTTATTTTGTAAAGACAAACTTACTTTAAACTCTATTTTTTCACTTAAAACTAAATATCCTTTTTTGCTTTACCTTTTTATATTAACATGAAATTTGAAATAAAAAATAGAGACGCATCAGGAAGAATCTGCAAATTTTATACAAAACATGGTATAGTTACAACACCAACTCTTATGCCTGTTATAAATCCAAATAAAATGATAATCACTCCAAAAGAGATGAAAAAAGAATTTGGAACAGAAATTGTAATTACAAACTCGTATATAATAAAAAAAGATGGAAAATTAAAAGAAAAAGCTCTTAAGGACGGCGTTCACAAATTAATTGATTTTGATGGGGCTATAATGACAGATTCTGGAACATTTCAATCGTATGTTTATGGTGATGTTAATGTTGATCCTCTGGAAATTGTAGAATTTCAAAGAAAAATTGGAAGTGATATCGGAACGATTCTTGATATATTCGGTAGACCTGATATTACAAAAAAAGAAGCTGAAAAAGGAATCAATGAAACATTAAAAAGAGCTGAAAAAAGTATCAAGATAAAAAAAGATATGATTCTTGCATGTCCAGTTCAGGGATCCATATATCAAGATCTTCGGTATAAATGTGCAAGAGAGTTATCAAAAATTAATGCAGATTTTCATCCAATTGGAGGAGTAGTACCGCTAATGGAAAATCAGAGATACTCTGATTTGTTAAAAATTATTATCTCATCAAAAAAAGGGTTAAATCCTAGCAGACCGGTCCATCTATTTGGGGCTGGCCATCCTCTTATTTTTCCAATTGCAGTAGCTTTAGGATGTGATTTCTTTGATTCTTCAGCATATGTAAAATATGCAAACGACGAAAGATTTATTTTTCCATGGGGAACTGAGAAGATTTCTAACTTAAAAGAACTCCCATGTAACTGTCCAGTATGTTCAAATAATTCTGTAAATGAACTTAAAAAATTGAGTAAAAAACAAAGAACAAAAGAAATTGCAAAACACAATCTTTATGTAAGTTTTAGTGAGATAAAAAAAATACGAAACGCAATTTTACAAGGGAATCTATGGGAACTGGTTGAAAGAAGAGCAAATTCAAATCCTTATCTTTTGGAATCTCTAAAGATATTAAAATTGGAAGAAAATAAACAATGGTTGGAAAAAAAGGAACCTATAAGTAAAAAAAGTGCAGTCTTTTACACTGGAAATCATACTATACATAGGCCAGTAATATATAGAATTCATAATAGGATTTTAGAAAGATACAATCAAAAGAAAAAAGATACAATTATTTTTCCTGAAACAACAAAACCTTACTCTGTTAACTATTTTCAAAATATAAAACAGATTTTATCAAAAAATAAAAATATCAACTTCCTTGTTGATTCTACCATCGGACCTGTACCTGTAGAACTTGACGAAATGTACCCATTTGCTCAATCTGTTTTTCCAGAAATAATAGATTATGAAACAGAAAAAATAGTTGGAAATATTTTTGAAAAATATGTAGAAAATAAAAATCTTATCTGTTGGAAAGGGAAAAAAACTATAGATAATATCAAAAAATCTGATAGTAAAAACTATAACATTGATATTTTAAGAATATCTGCTGTTTGTGATATACAATTTGGAAAAGGATCAGGAAATATCTTGTTAAAAGGAGATATCAAGCTTGTAAAATCCAAAAAAACTGATAAGATACGTAATATTTGCTGTAACGGGGAACATATCTTATCTATGAGAGCAGAAGATGGTTTGTTTACTTTAAAGAGCGCAGGAGCAAAAATTCTCCACAAAAACTTTAAAAAACCAAACTTGAGAGTTGTAATAAAAAAAGATGCAATTCCTTTTGTTAAAGAAGGAAAAAGTGTTTTTGCAAAGTTTGTAAAAGATTGTGATGCTAATTTAAGACCCTATGATGAATGTCTAATTGTAGATGAAAAAGA
Organism: uncultured Thermoplasmatales archaeon; assembly: GCA_964481275.1. Lineage (GTDB taxonomy): Archaea > Thermoplasmatota > E2 > DHVEG-1 > DHVEG-1 > CAYZTD01. The sequence continues at coordinate 51,953 of CAYZTD010000004.1, read as the reverse complement.
CAACTTAGTCGCTATAGGACGATGCATCCTAAATAAAGATGAAATGTTATCATTTAACTTTGGCGTATCTGTAAAGACAAGAGAGGTTATAGATTTTAAAAAATAGCTTATAAAAACTAAATAAGTTCGTTAATAAACGAAATTAAAAAGGACAATTTTAATAATATATAGTTATCTTTCTATGTATGGAGTTGATCTAACTTTTGTATCACCAAAAAATCCTTATGAAAAAGAGGTAAAAAAATATGACAAAAAAGATATCAAAAGTATCAGGTTTTTATAAACTACCAATAGAAAAACGAGTTGACTTTGTAAAAAAATTTGCCGATTTGACAGACGAAGAAGAAAAACTGTTTTCTTCCAGTCTTGACTTTGAAATAGCTGACAGAATGGTCGAAAACGTTCTAGGAACTTTTGAATTACCAATTGGCGTTGCAGTAAATTTTGTTATTAACGGAAAGGACAAACTGATTCCAATGGCAATAGAAGAATCAAGTGTAATCGCTGCTGCAAGTAATGCCGCAAAGATAGCTAGAATAAAAGGCGGGTTTAAAGCAGAATGTTCAGAGCCAATAATGATAGGACAACTCCAGTTATTAGATGTAGAAGATGTAACAACAGCTTCCAAAAAAATTCTAGATCACAAAGAACAATTATTAAAACTTGCAAATGCACAAGATAATATACTTGTTGAACTTGGCGGTGGAGCAAAAGATTTAGAGGTAAGAATTTTAGAAAGTCCTATAGGCAAAATGATAGTAACACATATTCATGTAGATGTAAGAGATGCAATGGGTGCAAACGCTGTAAATACAATGTGTGAAGCTCTTGCCCCAATGATTGAAGAAATAACTGGTGGAAAAATAAGACTTAAGATTCTTTCTAATCTTGCAGATAAAAGAATAGCAAAAGCAAAGGCAGTTTTTGAAAAAGAAAAGATGGGAGGAGAAAAAGTAGTAGATGCATTTCTTGAATCATACAATCTTGCCGCTGTCGACCCATATAGAGCTGCAACCCATAATAAAGGAATTATGAATGGTATAGATGCTTTGATCATTGCAACTGGAAATGATTTTAGAGCAATAGAATCAGGGGCTCATGCCTATGCAGCAAGAAATGGACAATATACTTCACTTACAAAATATTACAAAGACAAAGATGGAAATTTAGTTGGAGAAATTGAAATTCCTGTAGCAGTAGGGATTGTTGGTGGAGCAAGCAACATTCATCCTAAAGCAAAGCTTTATAAAAAAATCCTTGGAATAGAAACTGCTTCTGATTTAGCCGAAATAGTTGCAAGTTTAGGACTTGCTCAAAACTTTGCAGCAGTATATGCGTTATCAACAGTTGGAATACAAAAAGGACATATGAGTCTTCATGCAAAAAACATTGCTATTATGGCTGGAGCAAAAGATAAAGAGATAGATCAAGTTGCAGAGCAAATGAAAAAAGAAGAAAAAATCAAACTTGACAGAGCAAAAGAAATACTGGAAGAAATTAGATAACTAGTTCTGCTATATCTTCTGGCTCTCTTTCACAATAATAACATTTTATTCTAGGGGGATCTTTACAAATAACTTTAAAACGAGTTTTTACAGGTTCATTTGCATTTGAAACACAGGTTGGATTAGGACAGCTTACAATACCTGCTATTTCTTCAGGTAGTTTCACTTTATGTTTTTCTGCTACTTCATAATCCCGAATAATGTTGATTGTTGCTTTCGGTGCTATAAGAGCTATTTTATCTACTTCATATGGATCCAGTTCTCTATTTTCAACTTTGACAATATCTTTTTTACCTATTTTGCTTCTAACATTGATAGCCACACTTACTACTGAAGTCGTTTTTTCAGGTATACCAATTATACGAAGTACTTTAATTGCATTTCCTGGAGTGATATGATCTATAACTGTACCATCTTTAATTAAGGGAATTTTAAGTTCTTTTTTCATGGTAAACCTCCATTTACAAGAGAGAGAAGAGCCATTCTAACAGGAACACCATTAAATGCCTGCTTAAAATATACCGCATGTTTTGTTTTATCTACTTCATGAGAAATCTCTGTAACTCTAGGAAGTGGATGCATAACTATCAGATTTTTATCTGCCTTTTCAATTAGATCCATATCAATTTTATATGATCCTATTACACGATTATATTCTGCAGGATCAGGAAAACGTTCTTTTTGAATTCTTGTGGCATATAAAACATCTGCATCTTTTATTGCTTTTTCAAGATTAGATGTCTGATTTGGATACACACCAAGCTCTTTACATTCATCAATTACCTCTTTTGGCATCTTTAGGTTTTTTGGTGATACAAAAGTTAGATCAACTCCATACATAGAAAGAGCATAGGCAAGAGAATGAACAGTTCGACCGTATTTTAAATCACCCAAAAGGATTATTCTATTTTTTTCAATACTTTTTTTCTCAGTAAGAATTGTAAATAAATCAAGTAGACATTGGGTAGGATGCCTTCCTGCACCATCACCCGCATTTAAAACAGGTACCTCAGCAAATTCAGCAGCAAGTCTAGCTGCTCCTTCATGAGGATGTCTTATAACAATTGTATCACTGTATGAATCAGCCATTCTTATTGTATCAGCAAGATTCTCACCTTTTTTAAGAGAGGTACCACTTGGATCTGAAAAACCAATTGTTCTTCCACCTAATCTATTCATGGCACTATCAAAACTTAGACGGGTTCGAGTGCTGGGTTCAAAAAATAATGATGATAAAACCTTTCCTTCTAACAAATTTTTATATTTTTTACCCTTAGCATAAGGAACCATTTTCTTTGCATATCTCAATATGTAGTTTATCTCTTTCTTTGAAAAATCTTTTATGGATATTATGTCTCTTTTTTTGAAATTCATTCTAATCAAAAAAAAAGAGATGCAAAACAAGCTTAATAAAGTTTTCAAAATTACAAAAATAAGTAAATTAGGATAATATATTAATATTAAGACCTATCTCTCTATTTATGACAATATCTGTATAAAAAGATATTTATATAATAAAAGTTAATGTTACTTATGGAGTTTATTAATATCTAAATCTAACGGTGTTACAAATGCCAAAAGATAGTACTATTAAAAAATTAAGGCTAATTCTTGATAATAAATCTAATTCAGAAAAAATATCAGATGAGGATAAAAAATATATTAATGATTTGAAGAATAGGTTAAAAAAGCAAGATCAAGAGATATACTATAGAAGATCTACTAGTTCAACAAAAGAAGAAGGATCTCTTAAACCAAAAGTAACTGTATATCCTAGAAAAAAACAAAAAATCAAAGAACCTGAAAATAAAAAAGTAAAAGAAACAGAAAAAACAAAAATAAAACTTGAATGTGAAGATTTATTTGAAGTAGAAAAAACTACTAACGAACCTCATTTTATAGAGATAAAACCAAAGAAAATAAGAAAAAAAGAAAAACAAGAAGAATTAACAGAATGGAAAGCAATAGACAAAAAAGAAAACAAATCAGTAGAAGAAAAAGAAATAACGCCTGAAGAGGAAATGACCGAGTGGGAACCGTTAGATATAGAAAATGAAGAATCAAATCGGGACCAGGAAAAAGAAACAAAAAAACCAAAAAAATATTGGGAAAAAGTGGAAACTGTAGAAGTTGAACCAATTAAAGATGAAGATAAATTAACAGAAAAAAAAGAAGATGAAGAAATTGAAGAAAATATTAATATTGAAATTTTTGAAGATATTGATAGTGTTGACGATAAAATAGCAATGTTATTGTTAAAAAACGGTTATGCAGACATTGAATCTCTAAAAAAAGCTTCTTATAAAGAACTAAGCAAAATAAAAGGAATAAAAAGGAAAAAAGCAAAGGAAATAATAAAAGATTTACAAGAAGATGCAGAATGGGAAATAATCGATGAACCATCTGAACCAGTAAAAAAGAAAAAAAGTAAATCTAAACCTTTGAAAAACAAAGTTACAAAAATTTTTAAGAGAAAAAAGAAAAAAAAATCAACAGGAAAAAAAGAGGAAATAAAAGAAGATATATCAGATGACAACTTTTACATGGAAGAAACGGGAAAACCTCCAAAAAAGAGTAAAAAACAAGGATATACTTACAAAAAATATACCTTATATGAAAAGAAAATAACAACCAAAAAAGGTAATGAAAGAACAATACGTTTTTTTAGTAAAGAAAAACCCGATTATTCAAAACCTATCAAATTACCTAAAGGTTACAAAGTAAAAGAGAACAAAAAAACAGGAGTTCCATATATAAAGAAAAAAAGTAAATGATTTTTACCAAAGATTTTTACAACCTTATCTTTTTACTAATATAGATTATGACATGGAATGGCCCACTTAATAAAATTGATGAATATAGATACGAAATACCCAAGAGTTATAAAGGGAAAAATGGTAACCTAAAGATGAAGACATCAGCGGTAATATATGCTGATGAAAAAATGATCCCATCAATCAGACAAGATGATGCACCAGAACAAACTGCCAATATTACCACTTTACCAGGTATAGTTGGTAAAGCTATGGCTATGCCAGATATACATTGGGGATATGGCTTTCCAATTGGAGGTGTTGCTGCTGTTGATACAGAAGATGGTGTTGTTTCTCCAGGTGGAATCGGTTTTGATATCAATTGCGGTATACGTCTTGTAAGAACAAATTTAACTGTTGAAGATATAGATAAAAATAAGATTCATTCTCTTGTAGATGAAATATTTAAAAATGTACCTTCGGGTCTTGGTTCTAAGGCAAAAATCAAGTTTAATAAGAAAGAATTTGAAGACATTTTGAATAGTGGTGCAAAGGCTGCAATTGAAAAAGGATATGGATGGGATGAAGATCCAAACTTTATAGAGGAAAATGGTTTTCTTGATTTTGCAGATACCTCTGAAATTTCTAATAAAGCAGTACAAAGGGGATTATCCCAAGTAGGATCCTTAGGTGCAGGAAATCATTTTTTAGAGATACAGAAAGTATCTGAAATTTTTGATGAAAACATAGCAAAAAAATTTGGTATCGATAGAATAGGACAGATAACTGTTATGATACATACTGGTTCAAGAGGTTTTGGTCATCAAGTATGCAGTGATCATTTACGTACCCTAGAGAAGGCAGTTAAAAAATATAATATAGATATTCCAGATAAACAATTAGCTTGTGCTCCTATTAATTCAAATGAAGGGCAATCTTACATAAAAGCCATGGGTTGTGCTGCAAATTTTGCTTGGGCTAATCGTCAACTTATAGTTCATTGGGTACGTGAATCATTTGAAAGAATACTTAATGATTCTTCTGAAAATATGAATATGAAAATAGTTTATGATGTATGTCACAATATAGGAAAATTTGAAGAACATATTATTGATGGAAAAAAAGAAAAATTATATATTCATAGAAAAGGAGCTACTCGTTCTTTTGGACCTAACAGAAAAGAAATTCCGCAAGAATACATTAATACAGGCCAACCAGTTCTAATCCCTGGAGATATGGGAACTGAAAGCTATGTATTAGTTGGAACAAAACAAGCAGAAGAAACATTTGGAAGCACTTGCCACGGCGCAGGTAGAGTTATGTCTAGAAGAAAAGCGACAAAAAAATGGCGTGGTGAACAAGTTGTTGAAGAGTTAAATAAGAAAGGAATTTATATTCATCCAGCAAGCTTTAAGGTAGCAGCAGAGGAAGCCTCTGGAGCCTATAAAGATATTAGAAATGTAGTCGATATAGTACATAATTCCGGTATTTCAAAAAAAGTAGTTAAATTAAAACCATTAGGTGTGGTAAAAGGATAAAAAAATCTTTATTAATTTACCAATTAATTTTAAATGTAAGAAAATGTATTATGGTTATTGTGGATGGTGATGCATAATGGATGATGTTGATATTTGTATCTTTGAAGAAGTAGATTTAACTGATGCTAAAGTGATAGCTGGTTTTCCATCTATTGGACTTGTTAGCACTATTGCTGCAAATTATTTAATTGATGCTCTCAATTTAAGACAGATAGGATGTCTTACTTCCCCTCATTTTCCTGCTCTTTCTGTAGTACATACCGGCGAACCTTTATCACCTGTAAGAATATATTGTGGTGATAAAGCAGGTGCAGGAAAAATAGTTGTTTTTGTATCCGAGTTTAAACCTAAACCTAACCTCATAAATTCTATATCCATTACAATCATGAACTGGGTGAATGAAAAAAAATGTAAGGTCCTAATCTCTCCTGAAGGTATGGTTGTAGAAAGAAGCGATAACGATGATAAAAATGAAAGGGATATCGAGGCATACGCTATTGCCTCTACTCCAGATTCGCGTAATATGTTAGTCTCTAAAAAAATACCTCAATTTAAAAATGGAATAATTGCGGGTGTTTCAGGAGTTCTTTTAAATCTTGGTAAACAATCTAAATTTGATGTTATATCTATTCTTGCAGAAGCTCATCCAAATTATCCTGATGCTAGAGCAGCTGCTGCAGCAATAGAAGTTATGGCATCTATTATGAATGTAGAAATCAATGTAAATCCGTTATATGAAGAATCAGAACGTATCGAGCAAAAACTTCAGAAATTCCACAAACAAGCAAAACCAATGGTTTCTGCAGGGCAAGCACCTCAACCTAACATGTATGGTTAAACCTGTTTTTTTTCACCGTACATAACACTCCTTTCTTTATAAAAGGGTTTTAAACTATGTTTTTATTTCCAAATAATGTATACTATGAGTAAAATACCAAAAAATCATCCGCGTTATTTATCACTTATTACAAGAGAAAAAATATCAAATGCAGAAAAAAATGGAGTTGTCCACAAAACAGGTCTTATTGCTCATGGTAGAGGAGAAGCTTTTGATTATTTACTAGGAGAAAAAACTTGTTATTTTGCTGATGATGCAGAAAAAGTAGCTGCTGCAGCTCTTCTTTGTGCTAAAAATCCAGTGATTTCTGTTAATGGAAATGTTGTTGCTCTATCTGCAGAAGAATGTATCAATTTATCAAAAAAAATTCCTGCAAAAATTGAGATAAATCTTTTTCATAGAACAGAAGAAAGAATTGAAAAAATTTCAGATGAGTTAAATAAGTTTAACCTTAGTAAAATATATGGTATAAAAGGAGAGTCTTGTATACCTGGTTTAGATCATGACCGGAGTTTGTGCGATAAAGAAGGTATTTTTTCTTCTGATGTAGTACTTGTTCCTCTTGAAGATGGGGATAGATGTCAGGCTTTAAAAAATATGGGAAAAAAAGTTATCACAATAGATTTAAATCCTTTATCTAGAACTGCAAAAACTGCTGATATCACAATTGTTGATAACATTGTTAGAGCTATTCCTAAAATAATTAAATGGGTTGAATTGTTAAAAAAAGAAGATAAAAAAGAAATTGAGAAATTGATTTCAGAATGGGATAATAAAAAGATGTTAAAAGAAGCTTGTAATTTTATTTCAAAAAGACTAAATTCCTTGTTTTAATACTAGGTAATTATTATGAGAAAATATAGAACACATTATTCAACTGATGTAAAAGAAAAAGATTACGGTAAAGACATTTTTGTTTCTGGTTGGGTAGAAGATATAAGAAACATAGGATCTCTTGCATTTGTTATACTTAGAGATAGAAAAGGAACTTTACAAGTAACTGTTTTTAAGAAAGAAGATTCTGAAATGTTTAAAAAAATTGTTAGCATCCCTCGTGAATCGGTAATTTCAGTTATGGGTTTATGTAAAAAAAGTGATAAAGCTCGTAATGGCTACGAGGTGATTCCAAAAGAGATTGAAATTTTATCAGAATCGGAAAGCCCTCTTCCTCTTGGTGTCGTAGATAAGGTCGAATCTGAACTTGATACTCGTCTTGACAATCGTTTTATTGATATTAGAAAACCTGAGATTCAAGCTATTTTTAAAATCCGCAGTGGTATAATTTTGGAGGTGCATAATTTTCTTAGAAAAAACAATTTTTTAGAGGTTCATACTCCAAAAATAATTGCAAGTTCTTCTGAAGGGGGAACAGATCTTTTTAGATTAAAATATTTTGAAAAAGAGGCTTTTCTTGCCCAGTCACCACAACTTTATAAACAAACTCTGATGGCAACTGGTTTTGATCGAGTATATGAAGTTGCATGGTATTTCCGAGCAGAAGAACATAATACAAGGAGACATCTTAATGAAAGTACTGCAGTAGATTTAGAAATGGCCTTTATAAAAAATGAAGAAGATGTCATGAAAATACTTGAAGGTCTAGTTCATAGTATGTGGAAAAAAGCAAGTGAGTTTAACGAAGAACTTAAAATTCTTGATAAAAAGATAGCAGTTCCTAAGTTACCCTTTGAACGTATTACATATGATAACGCTGTTGATTTTTTACAAAAAAATGATTCAGAAATTAATTGGGGAGAAGATCTTGGAACTGAAGATGAAAAACTATTAGGAAAAATTATGAAGAAAAAAGGTCATGATTTTTATTTTATAACAAAATATCCAATTGAAGCAAAACCCTTCTATACTATGCCTGAAGAAGATAAGTTTTCTCGTGCTTTTGACTTAGAATGTAAAGGAGTTGAACTTGCATCTGGAAGCCAACGTATACATAAAGTAGATTTACTAGAAGAAAGAATTAAAGCATGTGGTTTAAATCCAAAAGATTTTGAATCTTATTTGAAAGCTTTTCGTTTCGGGATGCCCCCTCATGGCGGTTTTGGTTTTGGAATTGAGCGCTTTATGATGGAACTTTTAGATATTAAAAACATTCGTGAATGTATTTTATTTCCTAGGGATAGAAATCGTTTACAGCCTTAATTTTTATAGTTATTTGCTACTAATAAAAATTTAAAATTTTATTTTTATTTAATTATATTATAGTAATATTTATATATTATAAGTAATATGTATTATTAGTTTAATGGATGGATAAAATATGAAACAAAAAATTATCTCAATGTTTTTTGTATCAATACTTATGATAGCAAGTTTTTCAATTATAGTTGAATCCGATAATATTGCAGATAATAAAGATAATTCAGGAAAATTCCTCATTCCTTCAAATGAAAAAAATAGATTAGAAGAATTTATCGAAGAAACCAAAGGAGGAGAGGTATCTAAAGAGTTAGAAACAATAAAAAATCGGGTAGTCATTTCATATGAAGAAGATAATGAAAATGTAGATATAGATCTTAACGAACTATCAAAAGTTATAGAAGAATATAACTACGAGGGTATACCCAAGACAGGTGCAGTAAATCCTGTAGATGAATTAATCAATCTTATAATATCAATGATAGAAGGAAGACTTGGTTGGGTCTATCAACTTATAGATCAGGTTACTGTTATAATCCAGGAAGCAAAATTGATATGGACACTATCAGAAAATACTATAAAAACTGCATTAGATTTATATCAAAATGTAAAAGAAGTTCTAAACTTAACTCGATATTTATTAAACGGCCAGATTTCAAATTTTACCAGAGGCTGGTATCCAAAGTTCTATATAAATCATATTCAGGATATAATATCTGATCTGCAATCTATAATAAATACAATACCAAGAATAGCAGATCTTATAAATCAAACTATACAAGATTGCATAGAATTTACCAATTGGCTAAATGATGAACCTTGGAAAAAAAATGTTTATATTTATGGTTCAGTTAAAAAAATAGAAGGATTAACAACTTCACCAATTGAAGGAGTAGAAATATATTGTAGAGAAAAATCAAATGTAACAGATAAAGACGGGGCATTTAATTTTGAGGTAAGTATAGATGATAATTCTACCGATTCATTACCTTCGAATTCATGGTACGGTCTTCATAATTGTACAGTCATTGCAAAAAAAGATAGTGAAACAAAAAAAACAACAATTCCATATGTTTTTTCTGGTGGAGAAATTTACAAGGTTTTTTTCTTTAAAGAAAAAGAAGAAAACAGTTATAAAGAAGCAAAGGATAACAGTATAATACAAAAAATATGTTCTTTCTTGGATAACTTCTTTGCAAACTTTATTCATAGATTTTTAAAATAAACGATTATATATAAATAATACATAATATTTATATATAATTAATTGTATTATGATTTTGGTAAAGTTAACATATAGTATCATTATGCCGCCGATAATGATACAAAATTAAAAAACAGGCGGGGGAAGGTGAAAGGATGAAAAAATCAGCTTTTGCAATATTTGCAACTTTCATTATGATTTTGGTAACCTTCGGTGCATTATCGGCATCCTCTTTAACTCTAAGCGATAATGGATCAGATTGTGTATTATTATCAGGCAGTGTTGAAGCTTATTACTATACTGTCAATCCATGTGAAGAAAAAACATTAATACTTGAAAATGTAGAAGTAACAATTACTGAACCAACAACAGGGCAAACACAAGCAGTTTATACTTCTGTAACACAAAAGAAATTATTTAGAACTATACCTGGCGGTAAATATTCCGCAAGTGTACACAAAAACTTTGATTACACAGTAGAAGTCGATGTAATACTTACATTAGATGGTGTAGAATATGAATTCAAAGATAGCCAAACCGTAAGCATAGGTGAAACTGACACAACTTTGAACTTTAATATAAAAGGAGAAATATATCAAGAAGAAAGCAAATCTGTGCAAACATTTTCTCTATTAAGTAAACTTCTTTATAGATTGTCAGAGAGATACCCAAATCTTCAATCTTTATTTTAAATATTGATGGAATTAATCTCTTAAAAAAAACAATCTATTCTATTTTTATTTTTTTTCAGTAAACTATTTTTATTAAAGTTTTGATTCATAAAAGAGCATAAAAAAATAAATTTCTATCTTGCAGGTTTTACAAAAAATTGTTTAATATTTTTTAGCAATAGTGCTATAATAAAAAGAATTGCTAATGAAATAACAATAGTTGCACCAGGTGGTAAATCAAAATTAAGAGATAATAATGAACCGCAAAAAGTAACAATGCAACCAACAATTATTGCAAAAAACATCATATTTTTAAGATTATGAGTAAAAAGATTAGAAATCGCTGCAGGAATAGTAAGCATTGCGATAACTAGAACAACCCCGACAACTTTTATCAAAACAACTGTAGTAAATGCAATTAAAACCATTAAAACTAGATATAAAAAATCAACTTTTATTCCAGAGATACGAGCAAACTCTTCATCAAAAGTGAGAATATGTAAATCCTTATACAAAAGAATTGTAACAAAAATAATTAAAACAAGCAATCCAAACATAAGATAAATATCCTGCATCTTAATTAAAAGTACATTTCCAAACAATATACTAACAGGATCCTGAACAAGTATTTCACTTCTATCGACTTGATTTAAAAATAAAACTCCAAGAGCCATACCAACAACCCATAATATTCCAATTGTTGAATCCTCACGCAGACGAGTTCGGATAAAAGGCAGACCCATAATAATTGCAGCAATAAGTGCAAAAATCAAAGCACCCACTAAAGGTTCAATAAAAACTATACCCAAATACTGGAGATAATAGGCAAATCCAATACCGCCAAAAGTGGTATGAGCAATACCTCCACTAATAAAAACAACACGTTTAACAACAACATAAGTTCCAATAATTCCACATGCAAAACTTGCCAGCAATCCTGCTATAAACATTCTTTGAACAAAAGGATACTGAAACATCTCAAAAATATCAGCAACCAAACTATTCTACACCTTTTTTATTATTTTTTTTATGTTCATCAAGAACCCTATGAGGAACACCATGGGCAATCAAATCTACTGGGCAACTATATGTTTTTTCAAGCATTTCTCTGCTTATCATTTTTTCATCATCATGAATAAACATAAAACGGTTAAGACAAGCAACACGAGTAACATAAGATGAAATTACACCGATATCATGTGTAACAAGAAGAATTGTAACATTTTTATTCAACTCCTTTAAAAGATTATAAAAATTGATCTGTAAATCTTTATCAATACTTGCTGTTGGTTCATCAAGAAGAAGAATTTTAGGATTTGAAACAAGAGCACGGGCAATAAAAACTCTTTGTCTTTGTCCACCAGATAGTTCACTAATATGTCGTTTCTTATATTCTAACATGCTTACTTTTTTTAAAGCATCATCTGTTGCTTTTTTATCATCAGATGAATAAATAGGATGAATCCCGCGAACACTTCTACGACCCATTAAAACTACATCCCCTACAGAAATAGGATAATGTTTATCATACTCAGAATACTGTGGAACATAACCAATATTTTTACGACCAATTTTTGGTGGTTCTCCATATAGTTTTACATTACCTTTAATTGGATCTAACAAACCAAGTATTATTTTTAAAAGAGTAGATTTACCCCCGCCATTAGGACCAATTATACCAAAGAAATCACCATCATAAATATTGCAATTTATATTTTCAATTACAGCATCATTTTCATATCCGGCAGAGATATTATTTAACTCAATTGCAACTTTTTTTTTCATTTGAAAAAATGCTCCTTACAATTATTTAACTTCAAATAATTTATGAACATAATTAGTTATTGTTTTTAACTATTTTCAAATCCTGCGACCATATCTTCTGCAAGTTTTGTAACTGTTTCTTCATAATTTGTCATCAAAGAATTTGCAAAAACAACATTTCCACCTATTACATCTGCAATTGTTTCTGCACTTGATGTATCAAATTGTGGTGCAACAAAAATAACAGTTATATTTTCATCCTGAGCTTGTTTAATTATCGCATCGATACCTGCAGGACCTGGTTGTTTTCCTTCATCTTCAATTGCAATCATCTTTAGATTATATGCATCACCAAAATAACCCCATGCAGGATGATATACCATAAAAGATTTACTATTATATGGTTGTAAAAGATTACTAACATTTGTATTTAGATTATCAAGTTTAGAAATGTATGTTTGATAGTTTGCGTAATATTCCTCTTGATGATCAGGATCTATTTCAACAAGGCCATTATAGACCACATCTATCATTTTTTTGAAATTTTCTGGAGATGTCCATATATGTGGATCAGTTCCTGCATGATCATTTTCATCACCTTCTTCATGGTCATGTTCTTCCTCTTCATCGTGATGACCATCTTTTCCATAATGTTCATCAAAAGAAATTACAGATATGTCTTCTGAGCAGTCAAAAACCTTTAAATCTGAATTTTGTTCAAGAATTGTATCCATATGTACAACTTCGAACTCAACACCTGAACCAACCTTAAAATATGCTGTTGCTTCAGCTACCTTCTTCATTTGCTTAGGAGTTGGTTCAAAAGAATGAGGGCTTTCACCAGGTGGAACCATAATAGTAACATCAACATATTCTCCACCAATAAATTCTACCATTTCAGCCTGTGGAACAATAGTTACTAATACACCTGTTTTATCATTTGAATCGATATTAAAACTCGCAAAAATTACTACACCGATTAATATTACAACTACAACAATTATCATGATTTTTTGATTTTTTTCCATAACATGGCTCCCCCGCCATCAATACAGATATTATTAACATTTATATAATTTGTTATTAATCTTTATGGTCAAGTATATAAATATGTTATTAATTGTTGATTACTATGACAATCATAAGTATATCATTAAATGAAAAGATACTCAAAGATATTAAAAAAATACAAAATGAGTATGGATACTCAGGTAGATCTGAAGTGATAAGAGCAGGTGTTAGACTTTTAATCTCAGAAAGCAGAGATACTGAAAAATTATTTGGAGAGATAAATTCATTACTTCTTGTCATACATCATCATGATTCAGAAAATGCAGTTTCAGAAATTAAACATGATTTTAAAGATATTACAAAAACACAGATACATAGCCATTTTGAAAAAGAAAAATGCCTTGAAATATTTGTATTACAAGGAAAAGCCGAGAGAATAAAAGAGATGCACAGGCTTTTTAGTACCAATAAAAGAATGGATATTGTTAAATTAATTGTTCCATAATTTTAATAAAAAAAATATCAATAAATAAATTTAACATCGCTTCATTTTTTTATATAAGTTTATAAAATCATTATTTTTTTAATTCAGGAATAAAATAATGCAGAGGATAAGATTTGAATATGGTTTTACCAGTAAAATAAGTATGTTTTCTTCTGTTGGCTAAAATTCAAAAGGAAAAACTAATAAGTTATACTAAAAAATCAAAAGGCCTGATTTTGGATATTTTTTCGAAAAAAATTGCAAATAGTAGATTTAAATTAGAGGTTATATGGTTTTTTTGTAGGGGTCCAATCAATACTAATAGGTAACATAAACCATGTTATTTTTTCAATTGGACTACCATAAACTAATTTTGGAAAAAATCTAAACAAGGATCTATTCAAGCCTTTCCAATCATCCCAATAGTTACTTTCCCACTTGTTTTTAAAAGATTGAACTTGATAACCATTGTATAGATTATTAGAAATCAGATTATTATTGGTAATCAGGTTATTTTTCGAATACCATTCTAACATAACACCTACAATTCCATTATTGGATATGAGATTATGTTGAATTATATTATTATTAGAAGAATAATCAAGGGTTATACCATGGAGAATATTATTAGAGAGATTATTAAACTGAAAGATGTTATTACATGATTGAAAAGCCCAAATTCCATCATTTTTTGAAATAGTGGAATTTTCAATCTTACAATTAGTGCAATAGGCCATTAATATTCCATTGTCACAGTTTGAAATGTTCATATATTTTAGTGTCACATTTGAGCAATTAACTGCTATTAATTGTCCAATATCAGATTGGACAATAAAATCATTTGAATTCTTAAAATAATATAATGGCTTTCCGTTTACTATATTATTTTCTATTTTATGTATAAAATAATCTATTTTAATCGTTGGTCTTTCATCATTTTCATATGGAGTAAATGTTATACCATCATTAAGAAAAGTGTTATTACAGATTGTTAGATTTGTAACACGAACACCTGAAATACCAAGTCTATTATTTCTAATAATATTATTAAGGATGATATTGTTTGAAGCTGTAATTCTTATTCCTGCTTTGAATATACTTTGTGGATTATTTCTATCGATTCTCCCTCCACCTGTTATTGTTAAATTGAAGATAGTTGTTCCTTCAGAATTTATTGTCATTGTACTTTCTTTATAACTACCATTTACAATTGTAGTATATCGATTCTCTCCAACAATAATAATTGATTTATCAATAATAATATTCTCAAAATAAGTTCCACTGTAAAGAAAAATTGTGTCTCCCGAGGCTGAATTATTAATAGCGTCCTGAATTTTTGTGAAATTTCCTGGTCCATCACCACCAACATAAATAGTTTTGTTATTACGCTCAATGTATACTATATTTTGTAGACCTATCGAAATATTAATAAAAATGGACAACAAAAGAAAACTCATTGTTATAGCTACATACTTTTTCATAAAACACACATTTGACATAACTTATATATATGTTTTAATATATATTTTTTTATCATAAATAAATTTTTCTTTGATAATAAGTTTTAACCATTATTTAGAAATTAGGGACTGTTTAATCAAAAAAATGTTTTTTTCTTGTAAAAATAGTCAAATGATTTAGGGGACAAGAGTTAAATTCCAAGTTCAACGCAGTCAGTTTTATGTCCAAGACTACAGAATATATCTGAAACGTTATTATTTTTATCCTTAATGTTGTTCGAGGTAGTAGGTTATCAGTTACTCCATATGATGTTGACGCCTTGTACATTTGACGGAAGCTGACATGCAACCCTGGTATAAGGATTATCAGATGTAAAATCACTCATCACGTAAAGAGTGTTGTCCTCCGCATCAATCCGCTCATCGTCTTCCAGCCCATAGTACCAGGCACCAGAGTTCAAGATGAAATAGAGTTCATTACCGTCGGATGACACTTGAGGTTGTATTTTATAGATATAGTTATACGCCCCAGCGATGTTGGGTTGTCTTGCTATCTTAATACTCTCCTCATCGGTAATCATGTTGTAATAATAAAGCGATGAATATGTGCCTCCTGCGACATAAACGAAGCCTTGGTCGTTCCATGAAGTTCGCTTGGTGCTTCCCCCAGGCGCATTCTCCAAGATCGTTATTTGGTTAGTTTCTATGTTCAAACACTTGCGAACCCCATCATGTTGGTATAAAAGATAGCGGCTATCCTTTGTTATTCCATTTAAAGTATGGTCTT
This sequence comes from uncultured Thermoplasmatales archaeon, assembly GCA_964481275.1. Lineage (GTDB taxonomy): Archaea > Thermoplasmatota > E2 > DHVEG-1 > DHVEG-1 > CAYZTD01. Next base: position 35,784 of record CAYZTD010000004.1, on the reverse strand, counting down.
TACTGTCCTCTTCTTCCCCTAGTCTTCTGAATGTTCCTGTCTCAAAATCATATTCAAACAAATAATGTGGGCCTGCACTATAAGACATTCCTGCATAGTAGCTATTTGGTTTAATTGTACCATAAACATATCTTCCGCAGTCAGATGGATAAATCGTAGCAGATAATGCGCTCCAAATATTACCGTATCCCTCAACCATTTCCTCATTTGTTTCCGGTTGAACTCTCAAAAAGGCTTCTTGTGTTTCCTGATCAGTACTATCTGTAACCTCTGTTTCTGGATTGAATCTTACAACACAGTAATAAGAATCATCAGTAAAATAGTAATCTGATTTGTCCTCAGTTACGTAAAAGACATGTCCACTTGGTGAAACCTGGATCGAGGTGCCTTGGATTGCTGTGTATCTGTCCTCTTCAGGCGTGGGTACTAAAGGCAGTTCCTGAATTTCACTGTCGCCTATATTAAACCATCCTCCACGTGTCTTAACGTGAAACATTTCTTGCTGATTATCTAATCTAGGCGGATTGAAATTTGTATGCAGGCCAATAGCAACTAGATCTCCACGTCCACTCGTGTGAGTTTCTACTCCTCTATCCGGGACATAAACATCTTCAATCTCTTCTAAAACACATTGACCCCCAGCATGGAAAGTGGATATATATGCTCCTGCACCTATTTTTCCTTCTTCATTTGTATGCATGGCAAAAAACTTTTCAACCTGTGTGCCTACCCCATCGCCATTTTTTTCATCTACTCCATTGATACAACCAGCCAAAAAAAGGCATGATACTATCACTAAAATCATCAGCATATTTAACTTCTTATTTAATATCATTTTTTTATCTCCCCTAATGCCTGATATCTTAATATCTATATTAAAGGCTTCTGTTGAATGGGAATTGCAAATGAAGCAATAACTCATTTGGAAATCCTATTATAGGAGTTACAAATGAAGATAAAATTCTTATATTAAATAGTGAAGATACTACATTCGTTCTTATAAAACAAAAAAATAATACAGGGGAAGTAATTTAAACTTCAAGTTTAAACCTCTTTTTGGAAAAAACCAGTTTTTTATCTGTTGAGTATTTAAAGTAATGTAGGAGACAAGATTTGAACTCAGTTTTACCGGTAAAAAATTGGTTTGTCTAATTTTTTGTTTTATTTATTCAATTCATTTAATCGTTTTGTTAATTCTTGAAAAACTATGCTTTTCTTCTCTTTATTTAAATGAAACAAATTCTTAGAAATCATTGCTTTTGATATTGTAAATATATAATTTAATTTTATTACACTTTCTTTTACCGCACCTTCTTTTTTTGTGAGAGGTACACCCTTCATTTCAAGGTTGCTTGTTATACCTGCAACAACTACGTTATCAAATTCTTCAAATAAAACAAGAGCAGGCCTTTTCTTTATTTCAAAAGTATCTGTAAATTGTATTTGGGCAATTACTACATCACCTGATTTAGGCATCTTCCCATGCCTCATCTTCTTTGTTATCCCATAGTTCTTTCATTTTTTGTTGTTGAATTTTATGAAGAAATTCATCATATTGGTTTCTCTTTTTTACGTTTTTAAAAAGTTCTATCATACGAGAAATTAGTTCATTGTATGTTTGTCTGGGATGTTCTCTGATTTGTTTAAGGGATTTTACAACAGATTTATCTAATTGAATGGTAGTCGGATTATTCATTATATATCATCTATAGTTACTATATAATTCGTTATATATAAAACTTTGCTAGACAGATAATAAAAATGCAGGGGACGAGATTTGAACTCGCGGACCTCTACAGGACAAGGCCCTCAACCTTGCGCCGTTGGCCAGGCTTGGCTACCCCTGCAATAAGTTCAGTGGAGTCCTAAAATAAGAAAAGCGTATTTATTTTTTCTGGTAAAAAAACTATATTTTGTTTAAATCAACTCCGCAAATATCACTTAGTTCTTTATGAAGTGAGACTAATCTTATTGCATATTGTTTATGCCCTTTTTTAATTGCTTTTTCAACTTCTTTTTCTATAGACTGTTTTTTTCCATTCTGAATTAAGTTATCTGCATGGCATACAATTTTTTCTTCTAGAGTTCTTGGTATATAATCATTTGATGGAAGACCAAGTTTTTTAGCTTCTTCTTTTGATATTCCTGCACCAATATGTCGTTCAATAATTTGTACTATTTCTTCTGGTAAATCAAGTTTTTTTGCAATTTTTACACCTTCAAGTACGTGTTTTATACCATGTGTTTTTGATCTTCCAATATCATGTAGAAGAGCTCCAGCCTCAACTAGTTTTACATCTGCTCCTGCTTTTTTTGCAATTTTTACTGCAATGTCTCGTACTGCTTTACAATGTTCTATTACTTTTTTTGAGCATCCTGCTTTTTTAAGAAGATCTATGCATTCACTTTGAGAAGGTATATCTGACATGATTATTTATCCTTTGAAACTACTTTTTTTCCAGAATTAGTAGGTATTATTTGCATTTTTCCATTAAATTTTTTATCAATCCATTTACCTTTTGTAATTCTATCAAGAAAAATTGCAAGAGCTGCTACTTCAGAATGTGGTTGATTTCCAACAGAAATATTATAATCAGATTCTTGATAGATCCATGGTGGTACTTTTTCTGCACCTATTATTATTAAAATATCTCTTTTTTCATCTATTTTTTCGATTATTTTTTCTATTTTTTCTCCATACATTGTTAGATGAACTATCATTCCATCCCAATTTTTTATTATTTTTTTTGGATTTACACCTGTTTTTATTTCAAAACCTTTCCCAAATCTTTCACAGGTTGATTTTATATTTTCTTCAATTTTTTTATCAAGAGTGTCAATATAGATTTTATCTGCAGAAAAAGCTCTTGCTACAAGTGCAACATGAGTAGTTATACGTTTATCTCTATGTATTCTATGGCCGATACGTAGAACAGCTATCATTTAAAACACAAAAATAAGATATTATTTTTTAGAGCGGGGTTTAAATCCATCTGAAAATGTACCATCAGTATTTTGTACCATAACTGTAGCATCTCTTTTTTTTGCTACCTTTCTTGCTTTTTTTATAGCTGATTCTTTTTTACGATGATGACTGTATACCTTTTTGTGTCCTTTTACAGCCCAATCCCCTTTTACTTGACCTGGTTGAGGACTACTTACAACATAAATAACATTAGATGGTTTTCTAGCAGTACTTTTGGTTTTCTTGATTATTTCATCTACTTTTTTATCAACTTCACTAGAGGGTTCTCCTCCTTTTTTAATATGTAGATTATCAACATTTTTTTCTATAGAGTCTACATCTCTCCATATGTGTTGATCTGAAACATCTGTTTCAATTGATCCTTGATTTTTTGGTCTAGATTCTTCCGAATATAGTGTCTTTTTATATGTTGCAAGTGGTTTTTCTTCAGAATTTTCTTCATAGGATTCTTGATTTTCTTCTTTTATTTCTTCAGTTTTTTCATCTTTTTTGTTTTTACTGAAAATATTCCATTTTGACATATAATTTTAATCCCCCAAATTATTAATATTTAGCTTAATCTTTTATACCATAAACATCCTATTAGTTGATAAATTTTTTCTAAAAATCATATTTTATAGGTTATTTTTTCGAAAATATTTTAACAAGTTTTATGTTATTTAGTTAAAAAATATTTTTTAGGGCTTATGGTCTAGTGGTTATGACGTCGCCTTCACATGGCGGAAATCGCCGGTTCAAATCCGGCTAAGCCCATACTATTATATATAATATATTAATACCATTTTCCTATGACATCTGAAGAGATTGTAGGTATTATTCCTAATACCCATGCAGGTTTTTTAGGTCAAAAAGCATATAATTTGATTGTAACAAACCAACGTCTAATTGTTGCAGAGTTAACAAGTGATATGCTTAAGAATGAAGCAAAGAAAGCAAGGGAAGAATCAAAGGAACAGGGCGAAGGTTTTTTAAAAAGAATGGCTAAAACTATGACATCTGGTACTTCATATTATCAAAAATATTTTGATATGCCAGTTGAGAATATTCTTAATGAAAATCCCAATAACTACAGTATATCAGTTAATGATATTAAAAAAATTAGAATTAAAATTGGTATGATGTATGAGGATGGTAAAAATAATCCTAATGAAATAAGAATTAAATGGAATAATGGTAAAGAAACATTTAGATTTTCAAATATTGGTGCAGGTGAAGCAAAAAAAATTTTGAAAAAAACATTTGGTAATTTAGTAAAATAATTTCTATTTATAAAAATCTCTTTTTTAATTATTTTTATAAAATCCAAAAGATGTAATATGGATGAGGGGAAAATATGAAATGATGTGATAAAATGAAAGAAAAATCATAATTTTAAACCCCTCATCCTTTCATCATTTATATATATCTAAGGTTTGTATATAAATATTGTGATTAAATATTAATGAAATTTTATTCTATGTTTACTTTGTATCCGTCACCTGGTTGTTTTTTTTCTTTTCGTTTTATTACTATATCAAGAACTCCGTTTTTGTACGTTGCTTTTGTTGTTTTTGGTTTTACATCACATGGTAAATCAAGTGTTTTATGATATTTTCTTTGTTGGTTTTCGACTTTTATATCTAATTTGTCCCGTGTTATATTTAGATCTATGTCTTCTTTTTCAACACCAGGAATTTCTACTGTTACTGCTACATCATTGTCTCCTTCTATTATATCTGTTAAGGGTTCTCTTTCTTCAGATATTGTTGTTTCTCCTTTTGGTGATTTGTTGTATCTATTTCCAAAGTCCTGTATCCTTGGTTTTCCATCTGGTCCTATGTTTATTTTAAAACCATGTACTATTGGTTTTCCAGGTTGAGCATTGGAAAACATCCTCATCATTTCTTCTGTCATTCTTTTTATATCATCCATTACTCTATCATCATTTAGGATATCTTTAAAAAAATCATCGTCAAATAAATCAAATGGATTGTTTCGTCTTTTTTTTCTTTTATCACGGTCGTCATCATATGAAATCATAATTTTTGCCCCCTATATTTCCTTTATTTTTACAAATATTGTGTATTTGTGCTACTATTTAAATGTTTCTATTATATTTCCTCTTTTAATTCTTCTAATAGTTTTTTTGCTTTTCTAGATACTTTTTCAGGTGTCCTAACATGTATCCTTACATATAAGTCACCTTTTCTTCCACCTCGAATGTGAGGCATCCCTTTATTACGCGATCTTATTTCCTCCCCATTCTGTGTTCCACTTGGTATCTTTATTGTTTCTATATTTTTATCTATAAGTTCTACATCTTTTTTTGTACCAAGTGCTGCCTCTGGAAAAGAGATATAAAGATCAGTATAAAGATCAAGACCACGTCTTTCAAATTTTTGATTTTGCTTGACATGTATAACAACATACAGATCACCTGTACCACCAGATGCAGCTTCACCTTCACCAGAAAGCCTTAATTGTGAACCATCAGTTACTCCTTCGGGTATTTTTAGTTCTATTTCTCTTGTTTTTTGTACAATTCCTCTCCCTCTGCATTCTGGACAAGGTGCTTCAATAATTTTTCCTTTTCCACCGCATTTATCACAAACTGAGACTTGTGTAAACATTCCAAAAGCAGTTCTTCTAGATGTTTTCATCTGACCAGTACCATCACATTTAGGACATCTTTTTGGACTTGTACCAGGTTTAGCACCACTACCATTACAATTATCACAGGTTTCACTACGTGGAATATTTATAGATGTTTCAAGACCTTTATATGCATCTTCAAGTGTGATCTCTATATCATATCTAAGATCTGCTCCTCTTCTTTGCTGTTGTCTTCTACTAAAACCAGTTCTACCGCCAAAAAATCTTTCAAATATATCATTGATATCAAAACCAAAGTCAAATCCACTACCTCTAAAAATATCTCCAAAATCTGCACCTCTAAATATGTCTTCTCTACTGAATTGTTGATCTATACCTGCATGACCATATTGATCATACATATTTCTTTTTTCATCATCATAAAGTACTGCATATGCTTCAGATATTTCTTTGAATTTTTCTTCAGCATCTTCACTTTTGTTTTTATCTGGATGATATTTTAATGCAAGTTTTCTATATGCTTTTTTAATTTCAGATTTAGATGCATCTTTGTCCACACCGAGTATATCATAGTAATCTTTTTTAGGCATAATTTCAAGCAGTGTGTAAAACAAAAACTAGTATATCATATTTATGAAGATTTAAATAAAAAAATTCATGATAGTAAACATAATATCTCCAACAAGAAAAGTACAGATAAAACCAAATAAAAGAGGTATCATAAAAGGAATTTTTGGTGTAACCCATATTTCTTTTATATTATTTTTTTCAAATTCATCTAGTTCTTCATCTATATCAAAATCTTTAGGCATATAAACAAATTTTCTTTTTCCATTTTCTATTTTTTCTAAAGGCCATACGAATTTTTCGCGGGCTTTAGAAATTTTCATTTTGTATCCAAGAAGAGCATATGGAAATTCCACTTTTCTTTTTAAAATATTGAAAACAAGTAGACTTAATGGTATAAACAAAAAAAGAATTACAGAATTTGCAAACACTTGCCAAGATCCAGGCATAACAGAAAATTCGAATAGAGGCATATTATTTATCGGAAAAGGAACAAGTATAGAAATTGCCATAATTGCTTTTGCATCTGCTCCACCAAATATCAATCTAAGTTGAAATAAAAGATAAAACAAACCAATCATTATTGGTACAAAAATTAGATACATTGGATTTGTAAATCCAACTGTAAAGTATTCAACTGCAAGTATTATTGCACCAATTATTCCCATAGCAATCCAAAGATAGTTAGAAGCGCGACGGGTCTTTAAATCTGTATACGAGGCATAAG
>CAYZTD010000004.1:0-28812 GCA_964481275.1 uncultured Thermoplasmatales archaeon | reverse complement strand
ATCCAAAGATAGTTAGAAGCGCGACGGGTCTTTAAATCTGTATACGAGGCATAAGAAAGTATTACTATTCCAACCATTAACCTTGATATATCTAATAAGGTTGCTATTTCCAATTTATTCACCTTACCTTTTATAAATTTTAAAACGTAAAGATTTGTCTAGTTTTCTCTTTAGAACATCCTTTGTTAGTTATTTAAATTTATCAAAAAAATGTAAAAAAAGAAAAAAAGATTTATTTTTAGCTACTTACAACAACAGCTGCACCAGTCCAAATAATACTACCATCATAAATCAAATCAGGAACATATGTACCAGAACCGGTACTTGTAAAATTAACGTTAAAAAAATCTCCTACAGCTATATTACCACCTGCTGTATCAGCACCTTCTATATCAGCACTACCATTTTCCCATGATACAGTCACTTCAGACCATGGTATACCTGCATCAGCATCAGTAACCTTATAAGTTACAATAAGATCATCTGTACTAGATTTTATGGCAGATATAATTTTTGATTCGTCTTCAGCAGATATCATTCCACTTACATAAACATATACTGTTGCTGCAATAGCTACCGTAATAGCGACCATTAAAATAACACCTATTACAGCAGAAACAGCCTCACCATCTTCTATAAATTTTCTATTAGCTTTCATATAAATCTACTCCAAAATATTAAACTGAAACAGTCGAGCCAGTCCAGATTATACTACCCTCATAAATCAAATCAGGAGTAAATGTACCAGAATCGCCAAATTCAATTGTAAAGTAATCGCCAACAGCTATATTATCAGCTCCAGTAGGCCCCGTTATATAATCATTAAAGGAACCACCACCACCATCCCAAGAAACAGTCACTTGCGACCAGGTTATACCTGCATCAGCATTAGTTACCTTATAAGTAACATTTTGAGTTCCAGTTCCTGTTTGAAGAGCTGAAATTGTTTTTCCAGTACTAGCAGGTGTTAACATACCACTTACATAGACATATACAGTTGCTGCAATAGCTACCGTAATAGCGACCATTAAAATAACACCTATTACAGCAGAAACAGCCTCACCATCTTCTATAAATTTTCTATTTGCCTTCATTTTCCCATTCTCTCCTAGCTTAAATTTAAGCTATTTAGTAGTAGATATCACAAATGGTATAAAAACTTTTTGACTTTCTCCTCCCAAACCACCCTGGTTTAGATTCATACCAAATAGTAATACATCTACCAAATCAACTTTTATACTTAATTTTATTTAAACTTTCCTCGGGAAAAGACAAAAACGGTAAAACAATTTTTTGTAAAAATAACACACTTGTTCTATGCATTATATTAATAGAAAATTTTATTAAATTAATAGTTGCTTACAAATATTAGAAAAATTGGATTGGGATGCCTTAAAAAATAACTAATTAAAGCATCTACTAAATCAGAGGAGATTTGGTAAGAATGCCAAAAAAAATAATAGAAATAAGCATATTTTTAACACTAGAAGGAAGTATTCTAAGTAAAATAAAACAGAACGTAAAATCATCACAAAAAAAATCAAAAATCGACTCAAAAATAAAAAAGATTGAAACAATAGAATTAACACCAGAATTATCAAAAAAAATAGACGATACACTAAAAAACCATAATAAAAACAATAAAAATATTTTAAAAGAAACCGTAGAAATTAGAAATTCGTATAATCGAACTCCAATAACACCCAAATTTTATACACGTAAAACAAATGATAAAGAGATTTTTTTAGATGAAGAATTATTTGAATTAGAAAAACCTCTGGAAACATATTACAAAAAAAACTCACTATATCTTTCAAACGACGACAAGACATTTAGCTTTTTTTTCAGAAAAAACACAAACAAAAAGACAAAGACTAAAAGTAGCCCGAAAACAAAAAATAAAAAACAGAAAACAAAAACGAAACATAAAAACAAAAAATCAAATAACAGAAAACCTAGTACAAAAAAAGAACTTAAAAAAACAAAGAATAAACTTTCCAAAAATAAAAAAGAAATAAAAAAATTAGAAAAAAAGCCTAACAAAAAAGAAAGAAGACTAAAAAAGAAAAAAAGTGAAAAAAAACTTAAAAAAGTGAAAAAACCAAAGAAAAATGAGTTAGAAAAGAAAACTAAAATAAAAGAAAAAAAGACAAAAATAAAGAAAAAAATTGGTATAAAGCTACCAAATAAAAAACAAAAATCAGAGAAGGAACCAAAAAAATTAAAGAAAAAAGAAAAAAGTTTTTTTAAAACAAAAAAGAAAGGAAAAAATATTCCAGATAATAAAAAAACACAAGATGTCACTTCTACAGATACAACAGATTTTGATGAAGAAATAGGAAAAGCTTTAGAAATTATTGATAATCTTTTAGGAGATTTACCAGAAGAAAAAATAGATGAATTTGTACAATCAGATGATTTTAAAATCTATGAAAGAGTAGTTGAAAAATATAAGAAAAAGTGAAAAAAATGGGTCTTTTAGAACAAGCACAGAAAAAAAAACAAGATCTTACCGAAAAAAAAGATACAGAAATTAAAAAAGAAAAAATAGTTATAGAACCAAAAGGCCTTTTGGAAAAAGCAAAACAAAGAAAACAGACAGATTTTATATCAAGAGAAACAAAAGGAAATAAAAAACTGATTGAAAAAAAATCAGGTTTTGGCTATAAAGGGATGGGTACCAGAAAGATCATATATAAAGATGAAAAAAAAGAACATTTTTATGAGGTCACCGAACCAGAACTAAACGAAGAAGAAAAAGAGATTAAAAAAGAAATTGCACATCTTTTCAAAATGCTTGCAGATGTAAATATATCTGATATGACAAAAAAAGAAAAAGAAGAATTTCTAGAGGAAACTCTTGAACAGATTATTACTGATAACAATATCAAATTTGTAAGGTCTAAAAAGAAAAAAGATGAAGAAGAGCAAAAAGTTTTAGAAAAAATAAAATCTTTATTTTCAAGACAAAAGAACGAAGATGAAAAACTTTCAAAAGAAGAACTAGATAAAAAAGAAAAAGAAATCAAAGAGAAAATTTTTTATCATTTATTTAGAGATTTTTTGGGTTACGGAAAAATAGATATCATAATGGAAGACGAGGGAATCGAGGATATAAGTTGCGATGGACATAATGTACCTGTATTTATTTATCATAAAAAATATGATGAAATATCTTCAAATATCGTTTTTGATAATGAATTAGAACTAAATTCATTTGTAGTTCGGCTATCACAGATCTGTGGTAAACAGATATCTATTTATTCACCTATTGTTGATGGTAAACTTCCTGATGGATCACGTCTACAAACAACCCTTGCAAGAACTGTAACACGTGGATCAACATTTACAATTAGAAAATTCAAAGAAAATCCTTTGACACCAATTGATCTTATTCGTTTCAAATCAATATCGTTAGAAATGGCAGCCTACTTTTGGATGGCAATAGAAAGAGGATCATCTATTCTTTTCTGTGGAGGTACTGCATCTGGAAAAACTACAGCTCTTAACGCGTTATCACTTTTTGTTCCTGGATCACATAAAATAGTAAGTATAGAAGATACTCGTGAAGTAAATCTTCCTCATGAAAACTGGATCGCGGGAACAACACGTCAAGGTTTTAGCGCATCAGATGAAAAAACAGGTAAAGATATTGATATGTTTGATTTAATAAGAGCTGCTCTTCGTCAAAGACCAAAAGTTATAATGGTAGGAGAAGTACGTGGAAAAGAAGCATACAGTCTATTTCAAGCTATGGCTACAGGACATACTTCATATGCAACAGTTCATGCAAGTGATATCCACACTCTTATACAACGTTTGGAAAATCCACCTATATCTCTACCTAGAGCTCTTTTGACATCACTTGATGTTATTGTCTTTCAAAATGCAATAGATATCAAAGGAAAAACTGTTAGAAGAATGACTAGTGTCACTGAAATTGTAAAACTTGATCCTGATACAAATCAACTAATTTTTATGGAACCATATAAATGGGTTTCAAAAACTGATGATCGTTTTGAAAGTAGCGGATCAAGTAAATTACTAAACAATATAAGATTGCAAAATGACTGGAGTGATCTTGAACTCTGCGAGGAACTTGAAAAACGAATGTTGATTCTACGTTGGATGGTTGAAAAAGATATAAACGATTACAGAGAAGTAGGAAGAATCGTGAATTTATACAGTAAATATCCAGATGATTTATTAAAAAAAGCTGCGGAGGAAACAAAAAAGTGAAATCCACAAAATATACACGTTTCTGCCGAAGACTTTTTTCAAATCTTTTTGAAAGATTTAATGTAATTGAAACTACTAAAAATAATATTCTTGAAAAAGCAGATATAGCAATGATCTACAAAGAATATTACTCAATGGTTCTAATGAACATAATAATTGGTTTTATTGTATCTTTTATTTCTACATTAATTCTTTATCTAATCGTTCCAAATCCAATTACTGCAATTTTAATGCTTATTGTTTCATGTGTTGTACCAATTGGAATTGGAGTGTATTATCTTGCTCTACCTACATCAAAAGCAAATGCACGTGGTAAAAAAATTGATAAATATTTACCTTATGCTACAAATTTTATAAATACTATGTCTGTAGCAGGAGTTTCTCCCGCTGAAATTTTTGAGGCTTTATCAAAAATTGATTTGTATGATGAGATACAAAAAGAAGCAAAAAAAATTACCACAGAAATAAATATGATGGGAATAGATACAATAACAGCGTTGAATAATGCTATAAACATATCACCATCAGATAAATTCAAAGAATTTATACAGGGGATCTTAGGTGTTATACAATCAGGAAGTGAACTCGAACCCTATTTTGAACGATGTGTAGATAAATATATGGCAAAAGATCTTATAGATAGAAAAAGAGATCTTGAATCTCTTGCAGTAATGGCTGAAGCATTTGTTGTAACAGTAATTGCTTTTCCCTTATTTCTTGTTATAATAATTTCTATTATGGGTCTTACAAGCAAGGGAGGAATTTCCTTTCCCTTTCTATATATTATTGCTCTTATGATTCTACCAATGGCTTATGCTGGATTTTATTTTCTTATGAGTTCAGGTATGGGCGAGTCTATATGAAATTTCCTATTAAAATCAAAAAATATAATGCAAAAAGAAAATATGGTAAAGATAGAAATATCTTGATACTTTTAGGAATATCACTTACCTGCTCAGTTCTTTTATTTATTATAGGGCTCTTGATTCTTCTTGATTTTGCAATGGTAGCAGGAAACATTTTAACAGGCATGGATTTTATTGTTTTTGGACTTCTAACAGCAATCGGCCCTATTGGTTTTTATAACCATCTTAAAGCAAAAAAGAAAAGAGAAATAGAAGAACACATGCCTGATTTCTTAAGAGAGATAAGTAGCTCTACATCCTCTGGTATGACTGTTTTTGATGCCGTAATTTCTGCATCACAGGGCGATCATGGAAAACTCACACCTGAACTTAAAATGATGGCATCTCAACTTTCATGGGGGATACCTGTAGATGAAGCACTTGAGAATTTTGCAAAAAGAGTTAATACACCAGCTATAAAAAGAATAGTTGTAACAATAAATAAAGCGCTTATGATAGGTGGTAACACCGCTTCTGTTTTTGAAGCAGCTGCAAAAGAAATAGATCAATCAAAAGTTATAGAGCAACAAAGAAAAGCTGAAATGTCAATGTACAGTATTGTAATTTTTATCAGTTTCTTTGTTTTTCTTGCAGTAATTTTAATTATTGACAAAACAATTTTTTCAGCAATTTTTGATCTTCAGAGTAAAATGCCTACAGGTACCTCTATAGGAAACAGTGCTTTGAGTATTTCTGATGTAGATCCTCTAGAATTAAAAAATGTATTTCTAGTATTTGTATTGGTACAAAGTATCGGAGGAGGACTTTTAGGTGGTTTTATGATGGACGGAAAATTATCAAGCGGTGTTAGATATGGTTTTGTTTTAATTCTTGTTTCATTCTTTGTATTTAAATTCATGTTCTAAGAGAGTATAACGACAGTTTATCACACTGATAAAATACCACAAAATAAATTTATAATATAAGATACAAAAAATATAAAGTGGATTAGTAGAGATGGGAAAAAATAATTCATTTAAAACAAATCATGCAGTTTCAGAAATAGTGGGAGGACTATTTTTAGTTGTAATTGCAGTAGTTGCATTTGCATCAATATACATGTATTTATATCCACCAGGACCAGATCTAAAAACTCCTGTAAAAATAGAAGGATATGTAAGTGATGAAGGAAGAGTAATACTTGCACATAAAGGAGGAGACACTCTTTCAAATTATAAAGTTTTAATAAGAGAAACCACTGGAGAACTAATTGGATCGAAAACAATCAATGGAGATCAATGGAAAATCGGTAGCTATAGATATCCTCTCGAACAATTAGAACTATATGACACTCGCTTAACAGATGAAACTATGAGTTTAGATATAGCTTTATACTGTCAAAATAAAGACGGATCTTTTGAAGAAGTTTTTCATGGTATTTTAACTGGTAAACCAGAAGGAACTACTACTGATACAGAAGAAATTGAAGACCCTATGCTTATCTCTACTTTAAAAACAAAAAGTTGTGAAGAAGATCTTATATGTTTTAATGATACAATTGAAGCACCAGATGCTACTTCATTTATCTATAATTGGCTTGTAGGAAACAATCCCATATATTATGTTCTTTATCCTTTTGATTTGAATGATAATAATCTAGTAAAAGATTATTCATGCAACGAAACAAGTTCTGAATGCAATTTTAACGGAGATATAAAGGGTGCAACTTGGAATGAAACAGGAATTATAGGCGGATGTTATCAATTTGATGGTAACGATTACATTGAATTACCATATTGTTGCGATAAAAGCGGTTTTATTGATGAAATTACAATTGAAACATGGATAAATACAAATTCTCAAAATGGAATGATATCTTCTTTTGAAGATAACAAATATTGGAGATTATTCTTAGATGAAGGAAAAGTAAAATGGCACACAAATGGTAGCGATGGCTCAAATGAAATAAGTAGTATTTCTAGTGTCTCTGATGGAACATGGCATCATATAGCAGTAACCTATGATGATAACGATGGCAAGTGTATTATGTATATAGATGGTGAAGAAGAAAACCAAGCACAAAGTCATGCTACATCTACTCTACTAGGCGATGGCAGTAAACCAAATGCCACTATTGGTTATGGAGGAAAAGTAGGAAGTGAAAGTAGTTGGCAAACCTTAACCTATGATGACTTTGAAGATGGATGGGGAAATTATACAGATGGAGGAAGAGACTGCGGAATTGTTGACTGGTATAAACATCAAGGAGATTATTCTGCAATAATAAGAAACAAATGTTGGGATGAAGAAGAAACAGATACCTCTTTTTATTTAACAAATGGAATTGATATTACTGGTTACACATCTATTAAACTTGATTTCTGGTGGATGTGGAATGATTACTATTTATGGGGCTCATGGGGTTGGTCAAATGGAGAAGACTGGTGGGTTAAATACTGGGATGGCAACGAATGGCAAATGATTCTTGACAGAAATTATCCAAGTGGTTTTGAAGAAGACATATGGCATCATGAAATTCTCTATATAAACAAGTCAGACTATAATTTTCCAAATGACATGAAAATTATGTTCAGATGCGATGCAAGTTGGATTAATGATAGAGTATTTTTTGATCAGATATATATCAATGCTACAACAGGGTCAAAATTTTATGAAAATTATACTGGTAAAATAGATGAATTCAAAATATATAATAGAAGTCTTACACCCGAACAAATCAATCAAAATTATCTATGTACAAAAGATGGTTTTTCAGATAGAAGTGTAATTGTATCTGAAGAAACAGTAATTGGAAATATATGGAGTTGTATAGTTACACCAAACAAAAGTAGTATGGACTATAGTACTACTTTATCTGATACACTTCAAATAATAAAATATAGTAAAGGAGGATAAAAAATGTTATTTAAAAAATATTTTTTAATAGTAAGCTTTATCTTTCTTCTTTTAGCGCTCTTTGTTATATTTAATTCAGAAAAAGTTTCTGCAGATTCTTATAGTGATTCACTTGCAGAAGCAATTTTATGTAATCCGGATTTACTTGTTAGTTCAAGTTATTCTGATGAAGATGATAGCGGAAACAGACAATCAGGTATATTCGAATCACTTGGGATTATGCAGCCGACTAATGGTTCAACTTTTGTAATTCTAAGTACCGGAGTTGCTGGAGCACCCATTGTTACCACCAACCAAGAAGATCCTGGTGATGAAAGAGGCACATGGTTTAGAGGAGGAGAAACCGGATATCCTAGAGATAAAGCTACATTAACAATGGAACTACAAGTCCCACCTCTTGCTCAATATTTAAAGTACGATGTAAGATTCCTAAGTTCTGAAGCACCAGAATGGATCGGTGAAGGTTACAATGATAATTTAGTAATAGAAGTTGAATCTTCACAAGGAGTATCAATTTTTGATCAACTTAACGTAGATAGTAATCTTTTTAGAGAGGAATCAAGAGATTTAACCGGAACAGGTTTTGATATTTTTGCATTAGATGGAAATCCTGAATCAAGAGATGATGTTACAACAACAGTTAATTCAGCAGATGATGCAGGTGCAACAATTCTTTGGGCGATTGAAGATAAACATCCAGTACTAGGTCCAGAAATAATAACGGTTACAATAAGTATAGAAGATTATGGTGATAATAGATATGATAGCGCAGTTTTTCTTGATAACTTCCGTTTTGAAGAAGAAGCTGATGTATCATTAGAAGTAATAAAAGATGTGAAAAATATAAACGGAGAATTAATCGAGTATATTGATACAGGAGAAATTGTAAAGTACGATATATACATAAAAAACGCAGGAGATATAGAACTTTCAAATACCCATATGATAGACAATGTATCTGATAATTTGACATATATACCAGGTACACTAACAGCAGATTTTGGAACAGCACAATACCATTCTGATCCAAATGGAAACTACATAACATGGGATGGAGACATTCCACCAGGGACTCCTGGTAATTATGTAAAAATAGAGTTTCAAGCAACAGTCAATACAGATGTAGAAAATGGAACTATAATATCCAATAAAGCAGATGTTAAATGGGACACAGATAACGATGGATCAGCTGATACATGGGCATACAGCAATATTGTTAATATAACTGTATTTTGTTTTGAGATACCTGACTATGTAGTAGAAGATTTCTCAGATGATACTCCTGGTTATAACGCGTCAGAGATTTATATAAATCGACCATGGTTTAATACGCAAAGTGAAACAGATACGCAAAGTGTTTTTCAGGTGGCATCAGGATATGAGTATAACACAGATAATTCTTTTAAAATAAAACTTAGAGCATCAAGCAACAATCTAAATTGGTATTATACACTTGATGAACTAGAAGCTGAAATGAGTTGGTGGGAAGTAATGCTTGCATGTGGCAATGCTAGTGAAGAATCAGATTTAATACTTGATTTTAAAGATTCAAGTGATATTGACATATTTAGAATAAAACTTGAATATTTACCATTAGGTTTAGAAGAAACAACTAACTTTTTATTAAAACCATATTATTATGGATCTGGAAACTGGATTCCAATAATAGATAGTTATCTTTACAACGGTTGGTATAAACTAAGATTTGAAAGAAATGGATCATCTGAAATAGATTATATAATAGAAAAATCAAATGGAGAAAGATTTCAAGTTATAACAGAGTATAAACTAGGAGGATCATGGTCTAGTTTCTCAAAAGTGGAATGGTACAGTACAGATGAATCTGTAGTATGTCCTATATTCTTTTTAGACGAACATAGAGTAGGATTGATCTAAAAAAATTACCTTATTTGTTTATATAACTCGTATAAATCTATTTCATCTATTAAACCAGAATATATATCTTCTTCAGTTAGATAATCTGTTAATGTTTCATTAAAATTATTCATTAATTCTGAGATATTTTCTTTGTATCCTACAGTACCATTATCAAAAATTAAAAGATCTGAAAGGTTCCTAAGATACATACTAGCATTGTATCTCAATAAAGTTAATCTAGCACCAGATCTTGAAAGATTAATATAAAGATCTCCAAGACCAAGATAAACATCATATGATGTATATTTTTTTGATTCGGCAAAATTTCCTATAGAACTATTAAAATTTAAGTAAGAATACCAAAAATTTGACATAGCATCTGTACAATTTTCCAATGTAGAATTTTTGTATTTGTTAAATCTAGCCTCATCTGTTTCTGATAATATCGTTTTATAAAAACTATAACCAATATTATAATTAATTTCACCACCCATTCTAAATTCTTTTGCTAGATTCAAAGATACTAAAGAATCAAGAAAACGACCAGTAAAGTTAATATTTTTCTTTTCTATATCTTTAATTTGTTGAGTGTGCTCTTCCTCTATTTCTTCTATTTGTGATCTTTTTACAATATCTGCCACAAAATAAGTAATAATTATTGCACCTATCATTATAGAAAGTAACATGATAAACATATTTCTATCAAATTCTCTTTGCATTAACAACCACCTTCATCTAATAGTTCTTAGATCAAGAGTGCAAAACTCTTTACTCATCCACAGATAAAGTTTAGCATTTGTTAATATTTAAATACTTTGTGTAATTTTACCGTTTTGTAGTTATAAAACCTTGATATTAAGGGAAAAATTAAAGAAAGGATTATATTTACCGTTTAAAAACACGTTATTATTTTTTGCCCTGGTAGTGTAGCGGCCTATCATGTGGCCCTGTCGAGGCTACGACTCGGGTTCAAATCCCGACCGGGGCGTACCCACTTCAACTATATGCGCCCTATATATTTTTTAATTCTTTGAATTGATTAAAAACCCTTGGGGCTATAGTTACAATCCCCTAACAAAAAATGGGTTTAGGTAAATCTAATATATTATTCACAAATGTATCGTATTTGAATGGAAGGTATAAATGATATAAATCCTAGTCTTGCTATCTGGGAAATAACATTAAAATGTAATCTTAAATGCAAACATTGTGGTTCATCTGCTGGAAAAACTAGAAAAAATGAGTTAACAACAGATGAATGTTTAAAAATATGTGAGGAACTCTCAGAGATTGGTTTTAAAGGAATAACTCTTTTTGGCGGAGAACCATTCCTAAGAGAAGACTGGCACATTATCGCTAGAAAAATTAAAGATTTAGGTATGAAAATCTCTGTTGTTACAAATGGTTTTGTAAACACAGATGATATAATTCCAAAACTGGTTAATCTAAAAGTCGATTCTGTTCAAGTAGGCCTAGATGGTTCTACAGCCGAAACACATGATAATATTAGAGGTGTTAAAGGATCTTTTAGTAAAGCTATTAATTTTTTAGATTTACTGAAAAATGCTGATATTCCTTCAGGAGCAATTACAACAGTTAGTAAAATGAATTTTAAGGAATTGCCAGCTATTAAAAACCTAATTTTTAGTAAGGGTTTTGATTGGCAGATTCAAGAAGCAATTCCTATTGGTAGATTTCCAAGAGATATGGTATTACCTGAAGAGGAATATTATGCTTTAGGTTTATTTATCGCTGATTGTAAAAATAAATCTTTGAATACCAAGATTAATGTCAGTAGTCCTCATAATATGGGGTTTTTTTCAAAATATCTTTCAGATCTTGGATCAATTAATTCTTGGAATGGTTGTTGGGCAGGTAAAAAGACAATTGGAATACAAAGTGATGGTGGTGTTAAAGGATGTCTAGCTTTATCTGATGATTTTATAGAAGGAAACCTTCGAAATCGAAATATTATTGATATTTGGAATGATCCTAATTTCTGTAGATTCAATAGGAATTTTAATAAAAAAAATCTTGGAAAAAATTGTATAAATTGTAAATATGTTGATTTATGTAAGGGTGGTTGTTCTACGAGATCTTATTCTTTTACAAAAATGGTCAGAAATGATCCATATTGTTTTTATAGAATCGAAAAAGAAATAATATGATAAAAAAATATTGTTTATAGCAATTATTTTTAGAATTTCTTATGTTTCAGAAAGGTTTTTATATTAAGATATTATTTAGATAAATCGTGATACAATGAGACATGATAGCAGATATACAGAAAAGATGCTGGAAATATCCCAAAAATTAGACCTAAAAAGAGATGATATACAAAAAATAACGAAAACTAATATAAACTTTAAAACTTCAGAAATTTTGAGTCCAGTTGACTGCTATAAAGCAAGTGGAGGATACTACGGAACAATCAGCATAAAGCACTTCAAATAAAATACTATTTTTTATTTTAATAAATGTGTTTAAGTATGATATATTATATGGGTAATAAAGTAAATGTTAAAGGAAAAACAATATACACCACATCAAGTAGTCTGGGAACTTACATTAAAATGTAATCTTAACTGTATACATTGTGGGTCATCAGCAGGTAAACCAAGAAAAGATGAGCTTTCTACAGAAGAATCATTGAAATTAATAAAAGATCTTGCAGAGATAAATTCTCAAGAAATTTGTTTTATGGGAGGCGAACCATTCTTAAGAAAAGAATGGTATGAACTTGGGAGAGAAGTAAAAAATCAAAGAATGAAATTACTTTTTATTTCAAATGGTTATATGATAAATGATGATATAATATCAAAACTTGTAAAACTAAAGCCATATGGTGTTACTATAAGTATAGATGGAGCAACTCCTAAGACACATGATAAAATAAGAGGAGTAAATGGATCATTTGAAAGATGTATAAATAGTCTAAATTTATTAAGAGATGCAGATTTACCAACAGCTGTTATTACTACAGTAAACAAAATAAATTTTGAGGAACTTCCTAAACTTAGAGATTTTCTTAAGGGAAAAAATATTGCTTGGCAGATACAAGTAGGATCACCTGAAGGAAGGTTCCCAGAAAAAATTACTTTATCAGATGACGAATTTTATTCTCTTGGGTTGTTTATTGCAGACATGCAAGAAAAATACTCAAAAAAAGAACTGCCTGTTATAGGCGCGCATTGTTGCGGTTACTTTTCGAAATATATTCCGCATTTAGGTCTTTCATCAGGTTGGAACGGCTGTCAGGCTGGTATTTCAATTTTAAGTATTAAAAGTAATGGAGATGTTATAGGATGTCTCGCCCAACCTGATAAATATATTGAGGGAAACATTAGAAATAAGAGTATTATTGATGTTTGGAACAACTCAAATGCTTTTTCCTATAATAGAAATTTCAATAAAGAAGATCTTGGTAAAAATTGTAGAAAGTGTAAATATGGTGAAACTTGCAAAGGTGGATGTATGGGTATGTCAACAAGTTTGACAGATAAACCTCATAACGATCCATATTGTTATTATAGAATTGAGCAAGAATTATTTTGTAATACGAAATGAGAATAAGGAATTTTTTATATTAATAAATATACTAATAATCTGTTCTATATGAGACAAAAATAGGCCTATTTGTAACAATTTTTACAAATAATTTAAATATTTTTCTTTGCATATAGATTTTAAAAAATTGGTTAGGTAAAAAAGATGAATCAAGAAAATATATATCAAATATGTAAAAACCTAGGTATGAAAAAAGATGAGGTAAGATATATAATAGATATAAATACAAATGAAAAACAGAATCTTCCTACATCTATAAACAATCCAATAAATTCTTACAAAGACCCATTTGGCGGAAGATATGGAACTGTAAGTGTAAAAGATTTTTGAATCGATTTAAATTTTTTTAATAAATAATTTTCTATAATAAAACAGCGATTACTTTATGAGATGGTTATGAAAATAAATCTCGGCTGTGGTGGAATCTACAAAAAAGGTTATCTAAACCTGGATGGTTACAACAGCAACATTGCAGACAAAAAAATGTCTGCTTATGATTTAAAAATAAAAGATAACACAGCAGAAAAAATAATTGCATCACAGTTAATAGAACACTTAGGAATTATAGGTAGTATTCATTGTATAAGTGAATGCTTCAGAGTGTTAAAACCCCAAGGTAAATTGATTATTGAAACACCTGATATTAAAACTGCTTTTAAAAAATATGTCAATGGAGATTATAAAACACAAAAAAATCTTTTACCCTGGATTTTTGGAATCGAAACTCCAGGTATGACACATAAATTATGTTTTCCTGAAGATCTACTAGTTGAAATATTAAAGGACAATGGTTTTATTAAAATTAAAAAAGAACTTTATGAAATTGATGAATTTGAACCAGTTTTAAAAATAGAATGCGAAAAGAAAAAAAATTACAAACCATATCAATTAATTTCAAATGTAAGAAAAACTCTTCTGAAAAAACACATATTTGATCTAAAAAATCAAATAAAATCTTTAGAAATTGAATTTTTAATAAATAAGTTTCCAGAAAAGATTGATAAAATTTTAAAAAAACAGAACATAGAAACAATTGAAGAAATAATAATAAAGAGCTGCATAAGAAATCCAGAGATTACACTAGTTTTATTAGATGAAATAATCAAAAATAAAATCTTTAATAAAAAACAGATGCATAAATATACAAAAATAGTATCTAAATTAGTTGAAATTAATTTCCCACATATCTTATGTCATATCTTAAAAGATACAGCAGGTTTTGTCGGAGAACAAAAAAGACTCGTTCAAACAATAGAAACAATTGGAAAAACTTCGATTATTAATTTGTTAGATGAATCAAAACAAAAATCAACAATTGTTTCTCTTAAAAAAACAAAAAAAGAACCAACTGATATCAATAGAATAGATTTTTTTTCAGAAAAAATGTTAATTTTAAAATCAAATAGATTTTTTCAACAAGCTGCAAAAAACTTCATTCAAAAAAAATATGACAAAGCAGAGGAAAAATTCAAACTTTCCATATGTTTTAATAGAAATCAAATACTAAGCTATTGGAATTTAGGACGAATAAAGATTTTGAAAAACAAAAAAACACAAGCAGAAAAATATTATGATGAGGCTTTATCCATTGTTAATAAATTAGAGATAAAAGACAAAGATATACTAAAGAAAAAAATCAAAAAAGAAAAATCTAGTGAAAAAATTGATAGACCATTGTTTTATTTAGATGAAGTAATTGTAAATTAAAGATATTGTTTTTTTGTGATTTTATTAAAATCAACTTTTTGGATTATACCTGGAGTATGTGGTTTAAAATAGGATGAATCTTTTATTTTTATGTCAAGGTTTATTTCATATTTTTCTTTGAAATTTTCCTGCATTTTTTCCAATATCTTTTCAACTTTTTTTTCTTTAATTTCTTTTTTTATTCCTGCTATTAGCTCTACTTTGTCTGTTTTATGTTGTATTATTTGAAATCGCTCTATTGTTTCAATATTAATTTCTTCTGATGTTTCTCCTATAAAATTACCCATAGTCAAGGGAGTTAATATTCTTCCATCAGGCAATACTACTGAATGCTTTTCTCTTCCATGTATCTTTTTAATTAAATCACCTGAAAGACCGCAATTACACTTCTCATTAGTTGGTGTTATAATATCATCCAAACCAGTATATCGTATAATGGGCGTAGCCTTTCCGTATAACCTAGTTATAGCTATTTTTCCTGGTTTTTCTGAATTAATTAGTTCATGTTTATCATCTAATAATTCTATATGTACAAAATCTGAATGGAGATGATATTTTTTATGTTTACATTGAAAAGCAATTGGGCCTGATTCCATTGCACCATATGCGTCAAATATCTCTGTTTTAAAAGTTTCTTCAAGATATTTTTCAAGTGATTTATCGAGAATAGATCCGCAGGATACAATTTTTTTAGGGTTAATATTATCAGCATATCCTTTTCTTTTTAGAATAGCCAGATGTCTAAGCATACCTGGATATCCAACAATATATTCTGGTTTGAACTGATTTATTTTATCTACTATGTTTTCTGCTATATCATATGTATTAAAAATTTGAATATTATCAAAATTAAATATTGGTTTTAAACTTGGAAGAATCCATGAAGTTAGATATTCACTTTCTATACTATCTTCAGATAAATCAACAATGATTGTTAATCTATCATTCGACCATCTGCAACCATGCTCTCTTACAACTCTGATATAACCAAATAATGCCTTGATTGTAGTTAACATATCAAAATATATTGAAACAGGTTTTCCTGTCGTACCTGAAGTGTAACTAATAACAGAATTTTTTTTATTAAAACTTGAACTAACAATTTTATCAGGATAATTATCAATTAAGTCTTGCTTTGTGATAAATGGTAGTTTTGAGATATCATCGATATTTTTTATATTCTTTGGATTAAGACCTTTTTTTTTAAATTTTTCATAGTATAAGGATACGTTGTAACTATGTCTTACCACATCTTGGATTTTTTTATCACGGAATTTTTGTAATCTTTTGGGATTCATCTTTTGAAGTCTATTTAAGTCGGCTAAGTAATTAGCTACAATCTTTGAGAAAAAATAGGGATTTATGAAAGGATTCATAGTTTATTACCTCAAGATTAGTCAAGGGAAAAATAAGTATTTTGTTGTATATAAGCATGACTAATTTATAAATAATTTTGAAAAAGAGTTAAAAATATATTAATATATAACATGGATGATAATAATTATACCCCGACCGGGGCGCTATTTTTATATTATAAAGATTTTTACACAATAGTTATAAATATTATTAGAAATAGAGATTATTAATGTTGGATGGTAAGATATGAGAATTAATTCTAGTATTATCCTATTATTTATTCTTTTTAGTATATCTGTATTTTTTGTTATTACATCAGAAGTTAGAGGAGATACAATCTATGTTGATTCTGGTGAATCGATTCAGGATGCAATAGATGAGGCAAATAATAGTGATACAATACAAATCAATAGCAGTACATACGAAGAAAATATCAAGATAAACAAAGAAATTATATTAACCGGGCAAAACAAAGAAAATACAATAATAATAGGTAGCAATCCAAATATCGATACAATTACTGTTAGCTCTTCAAATGTAGAAATATCTAATCTTAAAATCAAAACCCATCCTTCTGCATCTTCAAATCTTGCTGCAATCTATATCAAAAATTCAGATTATTGTACAGTTAGTAGTTGTATAATTGAAGATTCAAAAACAGGTATATGGATAAAATCATCAAATGAAAATACAATTGAGAAAAATATAGTAAAAAATAATGATGATGATGGTATGATGATTACTTCATCATCATCAGATAATACAGTATATGATAATATTTTTCAAAATAATGGTCTAAGAGGAATATATATAGATGATACTTCTTCAGGTAATACGATATATCAAAATAGTTTTTTAAGCAACAATCCTAACGCAAGGGATTACGGAAGCAACAATTGGTACAGTGGACAAGAAGGAAATATTTGGAGTGACTATAACGATTATGATTCAGATAACGATGGTATAGGAGATAATCCCTATTCAAAAAATGGCGTAGTTGATAACTATCCACTAGGCGAATTTTTGGCAGCAAAACCAGTTGCATATATTGATTATATTACAAGCCCAGTCTATATAGATCAAACTATAACATTCAACGGCCATGGAACACCTACAGAAGATATTGTAGAATATCAATGGAAAATAGATGGAAGTATAGTCAGCAGTTCAGATGAATTTACATATATCTTCTCACAAGCAAAAACATACACAATATCTTTTAGAGTAAAAGATGATGAACAATGGTCTGATGAAGTAACTCAAGATTTAACTGTAAATCCATCAGATACAAATGATGACGATGAAGAAAATCAAAAACCTGTTGCATATATAGATTATATTACTCCAAATCCAGCTATTTTAGATGAAACAGTATATTTTAGAGGATATGGAACAGACAATGGAGAAATTACTAGTTATGAATGGAAGATAGATGGAGAAGTTGTAAACAACTCAAATGAGTTTGAATACGCATTCTCACAAGCAAAAACATACACAATATCTTTTAGAATAAAAGATGATGAACAATGGTCAAACTCAAAAACAGAGAGTTTAACTATCCAGGATCCAGGAGATAACACAAAACCAAATGCAAATGCAGGAGGACCATACACTGGATTAGTAGATGAAATAATAAGTTTTGATGGCTCAGAAAGTTTTGATTCTGATGGCGATACAATAACATATAGCTGGAATTTCGGAGATAACAGTTCAAGTACCGGTAAAAACCCTCAGCATATCTATAGAAATAAAGGAACATATAATATTATTCTTACAGTAACTGATGAACATGGTTTAAGTGATGTAGACCAGACAATAGTTACAATAATTACCGAATCAAATAATAACCAAAATAATCAAAATAATGAAGATGAAGACGCAGAAAATGATAAATGGGTTATACCTGGTTTTGAAATAATTCTGATTTTTATAAGTTTAATGTTATTTATTTTAATTATTAGATATAAGAAAAAGAAATAGTAATCTAATTTTGTGGATATCCGCCTATTCTAAGGCTTGGATCACCCAAGAGATTCCATTCCTCAACAGTTTTTCTCTCCTTTTCATCATTATTTGGTGAAAAAAAGCTAATAAAATCATTAATAGTTTCACTATGAATCATACCTAAATTATGATATCCTTGTTCTGAAAGATCAGAATAAACTTTGAAAAAACTACTTGTTAAATTTCCTCCTAGATATTCTGTACAACTATTTTCTATAGTACCCCATCCAAGACCGGTATTTCCAATTGCTGAAACAAAACCACCATCTTTTTGAGCTACCATATTCCAGCTCCAGCACCTTGAAGCCCATGCTAACTTTCCAAAACATTCTATACCAAAATCGACATCAAAATAGCCCAAGCCATGCTCTTTTATTCCTTTGAGAAAGTTTAAACTAGTTACATCAAACTGACTATTGTGACATCCATCAACAACACATACTGGAAGTTTATCTTTGTTAGACAATTTTTTCATTTGAAAGGCATATACATCAGTCCAATTTTTATCATCTCCTGGAGGGTGAGTACACCATTCAATAGGAGTTCCATGACCAGAGAAAAATATAAAACCAGCTCCTTTCTCCACAGCATCAATAACATCTTGTGCACCATTTAACGTTCCCTTGGAAACCCAAAGTTTAGTAGCCTGAAAATCTTCAAGATATGATGCTGCAAGGTTAGTTACCTTTTCGCCTTCATTAACATTACCCCAAGGAACCGTATCTCCACCTACAAGAACTATATTTTTAAACCAATCTTTCTCATAAACAGTATTTTCATAAGAAATTATTTTTTGAACAACATTTCTAACATCAAAAATATTTCTACAAGCAAGTCTTCCGAGATAAACATCAGGATAAAGATCTATAACATCCTTTTTTTTCGTTCCAGACCATCTACCGTTTTCAGCATCCCAAAACCAGGTCCATTCACCAAAAATACCATTTTTATTTGAATCCCAATCTTCAAATTCATAACTTTGAGAAGACTGATCATATCTATAGATATCTGCATAATATAAATCGCTTATGTATCGACTTTCATTCCAAAGATCAGCATCATGTAGATTGGAATATCTTACTGGCAGATGCCATTTAAATCTCTGATTTTGACGTCCACCTACCAAAAGAACATATGTGATATTCCAATTGTCTAATGCATCTTTAATGAAATATTTGATCTGCTCTGGTTTGTCTCTTCCAGGATATTCACTATAGATATTTTCTGTGGTTTTTAAAACTGTTTTAACACCATGACTGTTTTTATGTTCAACCAGTTTTTGCAGAGGTAAAGAAAACTTTTTTGGAGTGATAAGTACCATATCATATGAATCATCTTCAGAGACAATATAGTTGTCTTTGGTTTCTTCATAAATTATTTCTATCTCTGCATCTGATATTTTATGTAAAATGTTATCTTTTGGATTATATCTGATGGGATAACATTTTATTGTTAAAAAAACAGATCTTCCATCTTTATTTCTCCCAGAACCTATAGTGTATTCATACCAAGTATCAGGATAAAGCTCTGAACTTAAATAGATATTGTTATCTTTATTTTCTACATCTGTTTCAATCGATTTTTTTAAGTCTATAAGAGGAACAGGCGAAGGCGCAGGTTTAATTTCATTAGTGATTATTTCTTCATCAACATCAGAAATAATGCATTTAATTTCTTTGATTTTTGTACCTATAGGAAATGTAAATATCTTTGTAACAACAGGTAACATTGGTTTCCCTGCATTCATCGTATAGGTTACTTTCTCTTCATTTGATGTTTGCAAAGTATTATAATCATTTTTTTCTGAAAGATAAAAATTAGGAAAATGTATCCTTTCGTAAATAGATTCAAAATCTGTATCTTCATTTTTATAAATAGCATTAGCAGATAAACTAGTAAAAACTAAGATTAAAATGCAAATTAATGAGATTATCTTAGAATCTTTAAATATGATATATTCCTCCATTGTTTATATTATATAATTATTAACATCGATAATATTATTTAAAGCTTTTTATACAAATCTAATCTAAATAAAAATATCAGAGGAAATAGTAAATTATATTTTTATTCAAGATAGTATTTTATATATTCTTGTATTCTCTAGAATTTCCTCCAACATATTAATAAAATCAAATAGTTTCTGTAAAAGATCGTTATTTGGTATCTTACTCTTTGGCATAGAGATAGATAAAGGATCAGACCAATCGCTTTCTTCACTATCATATTCATCTTTGGCTTTTACTTTTATTTCGTAGTCTCCTTTTTCATTCCATGTATGTGTTGCCTCAGCAGTTTCTCCGGAATCAAACGGACCTACCCATCCGCTATCTGTTCCATCACCCCAATCAAACAAATATTTTATTCTGTGCCCATCTGGGTCAATAGAAGATGTTTCATATGTATATGATGTTCCCTTTTTGCCATTTGTTTTACCTAAAGGAGTATCAGGTTTTCCAGGTGGATTATTTTCCATAGTTACAGATAACCCTAAAGACCAATCTTGGCTTTCTGCACCATATTCATCTCTAGCTTTTACTTTCAAATTAAATGTTCCTGATTCAGTCCATATAAGTGATGAAACAGCATTTTCACCAGATGAATAATAGTTACCTTCATTATCATCCCATATATCAACTGTTCCATCTCCATTTAAATCCCAGCCATATTCAATTCGATCATTATCTTGTTGATCTGATGAAGATGTTGAAAAATCATAAGAAAAACCTACGATTCCTATGGTTTCATCACCTTCAGGTCGGGTTGGTATTGAAGGCGGATTATTTGGATCCATATTTACTGTTAATTCAGGTGACCAGTTTTCGCTTTCTGCTCCTTTTTCATCTCTTGTTTTTGCTTTAATATGATATGTTCCTTCTGAACTGAAACTATGTTTAATACAAGCAGTTTCACCAGAATCAACTAGTTCTGTCCAATCATCGACAACATCATCGCCATTCCAATCAAAACCATATTGTACTTGATGACCATCCGTATCTATTCCACCAGTTGTACAATATGTATATTTAGGACCTGCTCTTCCATTTTCTCCACCGTCATCTGAATTTGGTTTTTCTGGCGAATCTGGTGGATTGTTATAATTTGTATCTGTTAGCTCAAACTTGAAATTGTTAAATACTATGTTTCCTAAATCTATATTACTATAATCAATTTTTACGATGTTACCTGCTTTTTGAGCATACCATAAGTAATTTTGTGAGGTTACATTTTGTAAATATCTTTCTATTTTCATTGCTTCATAATTACCTGCACCTGTGTTTACATTTTCTTCTCCAACACATCTATAACTGTAACCACCTACATAAAATTCAAATGGTTCCAAATTGTCTTCAGGATTTTCTTTATCATCTATATATACACCCATTACTGTTCCAGCGTAATGTAATACTAGCACTCTATACTGTGTTAGCCATTCTTTATCTTTATATAATGGAAAATCAAGTGTTTTATATATAGCATCGTTATAATCAAAGTCTTCTACTTCTAAAGTTATATCAATATTAAAATGTATATCTACAATCTTATCAAAGTAACCAACTAGATTTACATTTCCTTCAATTATTCCTAAGTTGGATTTGTCAATATTTAAAGTTCCACTGGAAGAAGTCAACTTAACAGGTCCTTGTATTGGTTGATCAAAACCAGGTATCGTTATTTCTCCAGTTCCTATTGATTGAGCAGGAATATCTACACTAAGATCATATTGGCTGTTAGTATTTACAACAGTTAGTACTATATTTTCTATCGTTCCATCAAAAGAAATACCATGGTAGGGTAATTCACAATCAACTTCCATATCATAAGTCCATGAAAAATCTTCTTTCCAATTTGGAACATTTATTTCGTCATTATTTGACGATAAAAAAATTTGGCTATTTACAGCACCGACAAAAATACTGACAATCATTAGCATGCTTAAAAAAAAGCTTATTATTATTTTTTCTTTCATTTTATCACAGGTCTCCCATTTCAAAAGTACAAATTTATAGGGATTACATATATATAAATCTTTCCATATATAGTTAGTTATCTATCAAATAACGAAATACCCCCACTTTTTTATTTTTGCACTTTTAAAGAGTTAATAGTCTTAATATTAAGGGATAACTAGTAATCCCCCCATCATTGATTATATATGTTAGAATCTTAATCAAAAGATTCCACAACCATTCTAATATTGTACCTGGATTATCATCTCTTTCCCAATTTGTAATATGAACCCATACCTCATGAATCCATGTTTGACCTGATTCATCATACGCTTGTGCTCTGACCATTACATTAACGCCAGTAGTAACAACATCATCAGATCCAGGTTTATCTTTATTTTTAGCTAAATTATCTCCACCTTTTTGCTCTACGTCACAATACCATTCATAAGGAGGATCATAGTCTTTATAGGGAAAACCCTCTCTTTCACCAAAAGGCTCAATATCAAACTCAACTCTTTCGATCCCTACATTATCAGAAGGATTTGCTCTAACCCAGAATGGAATCTCAACCTGTTCTTCGTTAGAAGGAGTCGTTATTTCTATATATGGTCTATCAGCATCAATTTTAATGTTTCTTGTATTTTCTGGTTTATGTCTGTTTTCACTATTTCCT
Source organism: uncultured Thermoplasmatales archaeon (assembly GCA_964481275.1). Lineage (GTDB taxonomy): Archaea > Thermoplasmatota > E2 > DHVEG-1 > DHVEG-1 > CAYZTD01. The sequence continues at coordinate 5,674 of CAYZTD010000004.1, read as the reverse complement.
GATTTATCTACAGACCAGAAATTTATATCCCATGAACCTGTCCAACTTGAATCTTGAGTGACAGTTAATTGCAGACCTGTATCTTGGTTATATATCTGCTGAGAACCCCCATTTAAAGTATAATATGTGTGTTCAATTCCACTTCCAGTATCTTCAGGGAAATCCTCTGCATGAAGCCAAACTGTTACACCTTCACTTATATACCATTCCTTTAGACCTTGAACCCCCTCTACATTTTCAACAGTTGTTTTTGGAGGAACCTCATCTTTTCCAACATAAGAAACACTCCATTTATCTATTGTTGGTGAAGAAGATGGATTATTTCTATTCATTGTAGCTTTCAACCGAATTGATGAAGAACTAATACCCTGAAGACTACCACCAGCTGAAATATCACGCTTTAAAATAGCATCAGGATCATTTCCATCTAAAATATCAAAAGTCACATCACCTGTCTTTGTTGCACCAAAACTCTGCCAGTTTTCCCAGTTAACAGGATTAATAGGAACTGAAACAACAATTGCTTCAAGAATTAAACTTTGTTCTTCACCATAAGTATAATCAATATTTGAACCACTTGGTGTATTAAAAGACCAAACATTAGCATAAATATCTGGCAGATTCAAGCTTTCATAAGGCTCAGGATAAATAATTCTTTCATCTTCCCAAGATACAAAGATTTTTTCACCGCTTGAAGCAACAGTCGCCCAATCAGCAGGATCAGATTCGCCATCAGAAAGCTGTAAAACATAAGGATTTACACTACCCTCACTTGTAACAAGTTTACCCCAAATATCACCATTTCCATCATACACAACAAAAAAAGATGAACTTAAATGAGGTACAACTTGTGTTCTTTCATATGCACCATTTGCAATTTTGAAGGTATCAACTTCTACTTCACAATTTTCATCAAGAATTTTACCCCATATATTTCCATACCATTGATTATTACTTATATCATCATCCTGCCATGTTACAAGGAATTTTTCTTTTAATTCACAAAAAGCCACACAAGGAAAGTTATAATCCATAGTACTAGTAGCATCTGGAGAAAGTTGTTCTGCGCTACCTAAAGGATTCCCATTAATATCAAAAAGCTGCCCCCAAATTTCAAAAGGACCATTCTCAGGATCCACACCTTCTTCCCATACAACCATATAATGATTGTTCACGCTATCAAAAGTGATCCATGGCTCACACTGACTGTTAGGTCTATCACAAATTATCTTTTCACCCCCTACAGGACTTCCATCAGGTCTGAATATTTTTCCATAGATGTTATAATTACTTGTACCTTGTCTTCCATCTTCCCAAACTACAAAAAATCTAGAGTTTACATTATCATAAGCGACACATGGATCAGCCTGATTACCTGATAAAGTACATATATCAAATCTATCTACACTTGTTCCAGAAACAATGGCTCCTTTTATATCTCTACTCAACAAATCATTTGGAGTGTTATAGTGTTCAAAAGCCACAAAAAATTTATCTGAACCGTATTTAACAGAAGGATTTTCATATCTATAAGGAGGATTTTCTTCTTCGGTTATATCAAAACGTGTTCCAATAACTTCACCATCCTCATTATAATAACATCCTCTGATCTGTTGTGCAAAAATCATACCTAAAGGTAGATACCTTGGGACTCCTTCCTCCCAGGTCACCAAAAATTTTCCATTTCCATATGCAACATCTGGATCCCATGCACCCTCTGTTTCCATATGAACTGTTACTTTGTGATCATGAACATATTTTTTTTGCCAACTCTCTTCATCAAATACTGCCCAGTAATCACCAATATCCTCTGCAGATGGATTTCCATAAAAAACATATATTATATTTTCACCGCTGTTAAGAGTCGGCACTTTTATCCAAACTATAGCATATGGATCATTTGGTTCAGGATCTTTTTCTTCAATCCAATATGGTAGCCAATAATCATCATTTCCCATCTTAAAGCGAAGATCGCCATAATCATTTCTCATATCACTATCATAATCAATAATAAGTTTGATAGAAGTATCAGAAAGACTTTCAGAACTGTCAATAGTAATCTCTTTCATTCTTGTCCAAGATGGATTCGTCCACATAGGATAATTACCATATATTTTTACCTCCCCTCCATCAACAATATACCCTTCTGAAAGTGATTTATCTATTTTTTGAGCATTAGAAAAGTCGTCTTCCCAAGTATAATAATTATCATCAGCATTAACTGTGATTGTAGGTATAAATGAACTTATCAAAAAAAAGGATAAAATTAGTGTTACTGCTAGCTTTAAAAGTTTATTTTTTTTAATTTCATTTTTCATTTTTTCACCTCAAAAATCTATCACCAGTTCTCCACATTTTCATACCATTGGGTCTCACCATTTAGATTAGTCCACAATAAATCAACATCAAAATCATCTGCACTTACCTCGTAGTCAAGCCAGACATATGGAAGCAATCTATCTCCTTTCCACCATTCTAAATTAAGATAAAATCGTAAATTATCAAATTCCACATTTATTCCATATTTATCTTGATAGGTTAGATAGAAATCAAACTCCTTTATTATTGCTTGGTCGTTCTTTTCGTTTACCGTGAAAAAGCCTGGATTAACACTACCACCTTCCTTTTCACCTTGATAAAGTTTCCAGCTCATATCAAAACTTATATCATCTGAAATTGTGATCCCCCCATCTAGGTCAAAAACGGTACTATTCTGAGCAAATTGACTGAAATCTAAAGTTAGATCATCCTGTTGGTTCACAGATATCTCAAAATTACCAGTTTGCCCTAAAACCCAATCTAGCTCTAAAGAGGTAGTTTTTCCTTTGTAAACTAGATTTAATTGCAAACCTTTCAAAGTATCAATCATACCACTAAAACTTAGTTCATTTATCTTAATTTTATCTCCAGATGTATCAATATCCCAGTCTGCATTTAAATTATCAGCAGAAACCTCATCAATAAATAAAGAAATTGAGTCTCCTGTATCAGAATTACTAACTTCTAACTCATTACCGAAAATACCTTGAGATGTATCTAAGAAAAACTTTCCATCTTCAGCAACTTTGAATTCTGTACGTATATGACCATTTCTTATTGTCAAAATATCATGAATTTTAAAACCTTTATATTGAAGGTTGATTTCAACTGGATCAGGTGGGCCGCTTGAACCACGTTGAACATATGCATGACCTTTTAGACTATTCCAATAAAGTTTACCATTTGCATCAGAATATGCAGGAATCTCTGTAACTCTTACTATTGGTATTTCTTCATCAGGAAGAAAAGCACGAATACAATCAACATTGCTACTACATGTATGGCTAATTTTTCCATAAACATAGTTTGATGGGTTTTTTAGATTATTAACATCAACATTTAACGTTATAGCAGCATCTAACCTTGTACTGCTTGGAATCCCCCCAGGCACATCAATAAAAATTTTATCTTCAATTGAGGGATCACTTTTTGGATAATATATGTTTATACCCTCAAAATCAGAACTCATAGCTAAATCTATATATCCATTGGCATGAGCATATAGTATAGGAGATGGATTCAAAATAAAATCAAGATCCCAAGAACAATCGACACTTTTTGGAATACCTAGCATTTCTAATTTTTCTTTAAAAACTGGTGAATCAACCATGATTCCGATATCAAACTTATGACTTGCATCATAATGAAAACTACCACCTAGAAGTTCATTATCTCCAAACATATCAATATCAAAACTCATCCAGCGTCCAGATACACCAAGTGAATCATCTATTTTATCAAAAACAAGTGACAACTCAATATCTTCCCCATTACCTTTTAAAATATTTGATGAAAATGTCACTGTCGTGTCGGTATATCTTTTGCTATCCTGATTAAAGAAATAATAAACATAGCCACTCAAAGGTTTAAATTTTGTTTTCAAAAAAACAGCGGGATTAAATTCAACCGAAAACTCGATATCATAATTTGGATCATTGTTTCCAGCTACAAAAGATCTGAAACCATATAAAAGTTCAAAAGGTCCTTTTCCTTTTGAGGAACCAGGATCGATTTGATGTTGGAATATAGTAGGACTAAATATATTACTTCTTGCAAAGGCAAATCTTTTTTCTAGATATCTAGGTATTTCTTCTCCTTGTGGTGATCTATATCCAGCACCCACTGTTATACAATCTTCATCTGATGTTGCAGTAGTGTACTCTTTATTGTTATCTCTCTTTTCTGATGTAAAATGTTCCATTATATTTATAATATAACTGAAAATGTTTTTACTAGGCAATTTTTCAAATAAATTTTTAAAAAAGTTATTTTCACTAAATATATTTCTCTCCTTAGAAACTGATTTTGCTTTTTCTTTTATAAGTCCATAGTTCACATGTAATTCAGACCATATTTCAAATTCTCCTTCAGATTCTTCAATATAATCTCCAGTTTCTAAGATTTTCACTTGAAATCTTTTTTCAAGAGATTTTATCTCACCTTCATCTGGATCATTTATTATTGACCAGTAGAATCCTATTTTAATCTCAACATCATCTTCAGGATCGCTATCAACATTAAAACGAAGAATCTCACCATATTCAGGATGCTTTAAAAATTTTTCTTGAAAATCTGTGATATCAACTGGTACATTCTTTTCAAAACTTTCACCATTATACTTTAATCTTATTTTCCATTCTAAGATATCTGAATTTACATTAATCCAAGGTATATCTATTTGTTTTGGTTTTTTGTTATTTTCATTTATAAAATAGTTTGAGTATTTTTCTAAAAGTTGTGAAGATTCTTCTTTTGTTATTTCATTTATATCTGAATGTTTTTCTATTATTTTTTTGTTGGAGAGAGAAAAACCAACAGCCCCAGATATGCTAAAACATAGCATACTACTTACTACTAAGAATAGTAGAAGTTTTTTCATATACAAAATTCACCTCTTCTTACCCTTTTTTATTTTTAATATTATATTTGTTTGTGATAGTATAAAACGTTTGTGGAATTTTTTTCGTCAATGATTTAAAAAATCGACTATTTACGAAATTTTGTAAGAAAATATACAACAATATAAAAATAAAAAGGAATTTAAGATGGTTTGACAGCGTACCGAGAACCAAAGGGTTTCAAGCAGCGAAGTTTACCTCAGAAGAGTTCCGAAGAACTCAACCGGGGCTCTCCGCCTAGCCCAGAGTTTCAAGCCCTCTTAAGAGGGTAATCATCCCATGAGCTCTCGCATCATGGTTACGAGGATTACGCAGGTGGACTTAACTTCCGGGTTCGGAATGAGACCGGGTATTTCCCCACCGCTTTGGCCGTCAAACCATCATATGAAATTCATCATTAATGATTCATACACAACCTGTCTAACGATTGAGCCAGATAAATGAGCGATTAGTAGCCACGGGCTGAACACATCGCCGAAGCTTTGTGCTTACACCCCAGCCCTATCAAACGGATCTTTTATCCGAGCTCTACGATGCCTAGTATTAAGGTGGGCTTCATGCTTAGATGCTTTCAGCATTTATCCCTTACAGCGTGGCTGCCCAGCATTGCCCTGTCGGACAACTGGTAAACTAGTGGCTGCAGACCCCTGTTCCTCTCGTACTAAAGGGTCTTTCCCCTCAGACATCAACACTTCTAGAAGATAGCAACAAACCTGTCTCACGACGGTCTAAACCCA
>CAYZTD010000003.1:0-178751 GCA_964481275.1 uncultured Thermoplasmatales archaeon | reverse complement strand
AGAGTGCACGGCTGAAGACCGTGATGCCGTGGGTTCAAGTCCCACCCTCGGCACTCCAAATACCTATTTCTTTTTTAAAAGCTACATTTTTAACAATTTTTAGATGAGAAAATTAAAACTTTTATAAAAGATTAAATGATACTAAATGGTGCTTATATCTAGGGATTGGATGAAAGAAAAAGATAAAAAAATACTATTAAATGTGATTGTTCTTGTTGCTGTTATCCTAGGTTTTATATCATTTTTTGCACCAACAATTAGTGCTGATTATTCAGATTTGTTAAAAGAATTAGGTACAGAAAATCCTGAAAAATATATTAAAAGTAAACATGCTCCATTATTGCACCACCATATTACCTATGATTTCAGTAACCCAGATGATCCTTCTGAATACCATATATACACTTTTTTCCAATTTTTTAAATTTGAAACAGGAACATATAGAGAGATTAACTCAGCCCACAAGCTAAATCCAGATCTTTATTATATTAATCAAGCTAGTAATTTTTTGAATGTATTTTTTATGTTATACATATTAATGCTAATTATTTTACCAATTTTGTTAATTTATTTTATATATAAAGGTATCAAGAATATTTACAACAAAACTAGATACTTTTTATATCTATTTATTCTAACTCTAACCACATGTGTTATTTTTATGATAGGAATGTATTATTCTATCAATAGCCAGGATATAAATAATTTAGGATATACAGATATTATAACTATAGAATATGGTTTTTATTTAAGTATTGCAACTATTGTATTATTTTTCTTAGCACATATTTTACAGAATTATTATCTTGAATATCCAAAGGAAAAAACTATTTCTATAGATAGCGATAATAATAAATAATCTCTTGATTCTGGTCTGAAAAACAAAAAAGGAGTACGAACCCTATGAAATGCCATTCAGAAAAGGGCATTTATTCACAAAGTATGGGGGTTTTGTGTAAAAAACAGGGGTTTTTATTACATTTCATAGGATCGCGCCTCTTAAATATTTTGTGTCTAATATATTATTAGGTAAATAAAAGTATATAAAGTTTATAGAACAATAATCCTATTCCTTATATAAAAAAAGGATTTTCAAGTAAAAAAAAAGAATTACATACAAAAACTTATAATAAAGCAAATAATTAACTATACTGCTTGGGATGCAGGAAAAAAACAAAAAAACAATACTAAACATAATTATAATATTCTTTATAGCATCAATAACAGCAGGTCTTTTTACACCAGTTATTAAATTTGATTATTCAGATGTTTTAAAAGCACATGGTTACGAAAACACAGAGTGGTACTGGACATACGAAAGTACAGTTTTTTATTCACATAGAACAGAATATTACTTTGGAGAAAATACAAATGAAAAACCTTCAGAATACCATTTTTACAAAATCTTCCATGGAATGTTTAATATAGAGAGCGGGAGATCAACTGCTGGTATAGTTTCAGAATACAACAGAGGAGAATCACCTTTTATTTCAAATATCATAACACAAATGATTACCATGACATTAGCTGTTATACTCCTATTCTCTGGAGTTTATTTTATTTATAAAGGCATAAAACTTTGCTTTATCAAAAAAAACAAATATTTTTTATATCTTGGAATTATGGGCTCAATTGGCATTACCAGTTTTATACTTGCATCATACTATTACTTCTATTTTTCAGATAACAGTAACCTAGGTTTTATAAACTTTATACAACCAGGTTATGGGCTTTATTTATTTTGCATAGCTATAGCTTTGATATTCGCAGCATATATAATACAATCATATTATCTAGAATTACCTGAAAAACAATCCTTATGAATAAGTGACATTGCAAAATTTAACAAATTTTATAAAAAAATAGACAATTCATAAAAGTGTTTGGGATGCAAGAAAAAAATAAAGAAACAGTATTAAAAATAATCATACTCACTGCAATTATATTGACTGCAATATCATTTTTTGCACCAATGGCCAGCATTGATCTTTCAGATGTTTTAGATGATCTAGAAAAACAAGGCTATAACCCACCTAGAACATATGTAAAAATAGAGACGTCTCTTGTACTATGGAAACATAGCATATATGATTTCAGTGACCCAAACTCACCATCTGAACATCACTCATACAGATTATTCAATCTAATAGAATTTGAAACAGAAAAACCAATAAACATCGATTCAACTTTAATAAACCCAAAAGACCTAGATTTATTAAACGAAAAAGGAGACATCTTTTTCTCAACAAACATAGCTAGTCTTATTTATGTTGCATTATTTCCCATAGGCTTAGCAATTTTTATATATCTTATTTACAAAGGTTTTAAGAATATAGGAATAAAAAAAACAAAATATTTTTTATATCTAAGTATTCTAACTCCAATTATAAGTATTCTCTTCATAGCTGCAAACTACTTTTATATAAATACTATAGACTTTTATAACCTAAACTATACAAACTATATGATAATAGAATATGGATTCTATATAAGCATGGCAGGTATTATCCTCTTTTTTATAGCATATATACTGCAGCAATATTTTATTAAAATAACTGAAAAAAAACTACCAGAAGATGCAGATATATATTCAGTTACATAATCATCTACATAAACCAGGTGCATATAAAATATAAATAATAAAAAAAATATTTTTAAAAAAGGATGATGGGATGGACAAAGTAAAAGAAGCAATTAGTAACCTAAAAAATAAAAAAATAAGGTTTAATAAAAAACCAAAAGAAAACAAAGACACAACAATCACCTCAACAAACATCAAAGTACAAGATAACACTTTTGTAGATCTACACATGAAAGTTGCAAGAAAAGTAGACACAATGATAGAAGAAATGGAACAAAAAGAAGAAGAAAACAAAAAAACAATATTCAAAATCTAAAAAAATACAAAAAAAACCTTAGCTGCAATAGATAATTCAAAAAAATAAATAAAAATAAATCTAAAAAATTTTAAATACTTATATATAATACAAAAAAAGAGAGGGATGCAAGTAGAAATAATAGGATGAATGATAAAAAATAATTAATGTAGATTAGGAAGGGATGTATACCTGTATTTAAAAGAAGTAAGAATGGAAAATTTTAAATCATTTGGAAAAAAACTTACAGTCCCTTTTTTCAAAGGTTTTACAGCAATAACAGGACCAAACGGCTCAGGAAAAAGTAATATTGCAGATGCAATACTATTTGTACTAGGTCCAAAAAGCTCAAAAGTAATGAGAGCAGGAAGACTAACAGATCTAATATTCAACGGTGGGAAAAAACGAAAAAACCCAGCCAAATACTGCAAAGTATCACTAGTATTTGACAACAAAAAAAGAAAAATGCCAGTAGACAACAACGAAGTAATACTAACCCGTATGATAAAAAGAGCACCCCTCACAAACGATCCAAATAATTATTATAGTAAATTTTATGTAAACGGGAAAAGCGCGACATACTCTGATTTTGAAAACATACTACTACATGGAAGAATGTCGGGAGATGGATACAACATAGTAAAACAAGGAGATGTAACAAACCTAATCGAGATGGGAGGTGTAGACAGAAGAAGAATAATCGATGATATAGCTGGGATAAGTAACTTTGATAGCGACATAAAAAAAGCAGAAAAAGAAAGAACAGATGTAGAAGAAAACCTAGATAGAATAAAAATAATATTAAATGAAATAAACTCACAAATAAGACAACTAAAAAACGATAGAGACGAAGCATACAGATACCAAGAACTAAAAGAACAACTATACGAAAAAAAAGCAAAAATAGCTCTAAAAAAGAAACAAGACGTAGAAACACAAATAAATGAAATAAACAAACAAATAAAATCATATGAAACAGAAAAAGAAAAACTAGACGAAAAAGCAAAAACACTAAAACAACAATATTCTGAAAAACAAAAAAACCTAGAAGAAATAGAAGCAAAAATAGGCGATGTAGGCGGAGAAGAAGTAAAAGAAATAAAAGAAAAAGTAGAAAACATAAGAACAGAAGAAATAAAAGCAGAAGAAAGAGTAAACTACTCAAACGATGAAATAAGAGAACTAAAAGAAGAAAAAAACAAACTAAAAACAAACTTAGAAACATTTGAAAAAGAACTAGAAGAAAACAAAGAAAAACAAAACGAAATAACACAAAATATAGAAGAAAAACAAAATATACTTGATGAAAAAGAAAAAACACTAAAAGAACTAAAAGAAGACATCGCACAAACAGATGATAAATCAATGGATCTTGCCCATGACCTAGCAAAAATGCGAGAAGAGTTCAACCAAAAAAATAGTGATATACATGAACTAAAACTAAAAAGAAACAGATTCACAGATAAAATAGAAAGCCTAGAAACACAAATAGCAGAACTACAAGAAACAAAACAAACATATGAATTTGAAATAAAAGATATAAACTGGCAGATCGAACAAGACCAAAAACAAAACAAGGACAAAACAAAAGAAACACAAAAACTAGAAAACAAACTATTTGAAAAAAAGAAAAAAGAAACAGAAATAACAGAAAACCTAACAGATTTGGATACAAGAATAAGAAAACTACAAAGAGAACAATCCAAACTACAAGCAGAAATCGATGCAGCAGAATCCATACAAAGAAAATACAACCAGGCAGTAAACGAAATACTAAAAGCAAGAAACAACAAAGAAATAGATGGAATAATTGGAACAATCGCAGAACTTGCACAAGTAGATGAAAAATACAAAACAGCAGTAGAAATAGCAGCAGGTGGAAGAATGCAATCCATTGTTGTAAAAGACGATAAATGCGCAAGTGAAGCAATAAAATACTTGCAAAGACAAAAAACAGGAAGAGCAACCTTTCTACCATTAAACAAAATGACACCAGGAAAACCCAGAGGAAAACCATTAATGGTAGTAAAAGATGAAAAAGCACATGGTTTTGCAATAGATCTAGTAAATTTTGATAAAAAATACCACAACGCTTTTTGGTATGTATTTAGAGATACAGTAGTAGTAGAAACACTAGAAGATGCAAGAAGACTGATGGGTGGCGTAAGACTTGTTGATCTAAAAGGAAGCCTAGTGGAATCAAGTGGAGCGATGACCGGGGGAAATATATCCAAATCAAGATTATCATTTAGCAAGATAGATAGAAGCAAACTTGATGAAATAACTAATGAACTAGAAAAAGCAATGACACATCAAGATAAACTATCTGAAGAACTATCAAACCTTAGAAAAGAAATAGCAGAAATAGAAAACAATCTGGGTGATATTAGAACAAAAGGAGAAAAAGAGATACAGATAAAAGATTTAAAAGTGAGAAAAAAAGAATTCGATGCAAAAATCGAAGTTATAGAAAAAGAAATCAAAGAAAAAACAACTGAAAAAGAAGAACTAGAAAAAAAGAAAGAAGAAATACTTGAAAAAATAAAAGAATACAAAACAAGAATAGAAGAACTAAACAACATAAAAGAAGAAAAAGGAAAACTACTTTTAAAAGGAACAAAAAAAGAACTAGCCCAGAAATCAAGAAACCTTGAAGAAGAAGTAACAACGCTACAAGAAGAAACAATGATTCTTAAAAGCGAAAAAGAAGGAATTGATAAAAAAATAGGTTTAATAGAAGAAAGAAAACAAGAAATAGAAGAAAAAATAAAAAACAATACAGATGAAACAACTAAACACAAAAAAACCATAGAAGAACTAAAAGAAAAACGAAGCACTCTACACGACGAACTAAATGCACTACTAAAAGTAGAACAAAAAATGACAGGAAAAGTAAAAGGACTTACCGAAGAACGCGACAAAATATACAAAGAAACCATACAAATAGAAAACGATATAGATAAAATAAATACAAGAATTGAATCATACTATGATCTAATATCACGAGCTAAATATAGACTACCCACGCTTGATGCAACAATAAAAGAACTCGAGCAAGAAATAAAACTCTATAATGTAGAAATCTCAGAAGAAGAAAAACTTCCAAATGTAGAATCACTAAAAGACTCAGTAAGAACAATAGAAGAAACAATGAATGAACTTGAACCTGTAAATATGCGTGCTTTAGAAGAATACGAACATCAAAACGAAAGAAAAAAGAAACTAGATGAAGATGTAAACCACCTAAAAGATCAAAAAAAGAATCTAATAAAACTTGTAACAAATATAACAAAAAAGAAAACAGATAGATTCTATGAAGTATATGATGCAATAAATGAAAACTTTAAAGATATATATCCACAACTATCAGAAGGTGGAGAAGCAGAATTAAAACTAGAAGATGCTGATAACTTATTTGAAAGTGGCCTTACAATAAAAGCAAGACCAAGAGGAAAAAAAGTACTACTACTTTCTGCATTATCAGGAGGAGAAAAAAGTATAGCATCCCTTGGTTTTATATTTGCAATACAAAGATACGATCCAAGTCCATTTTATGTACTAGACGAAGTAGACATGTTTTTAGATGGAGTAAACGCAGAAACAGTAAGTCGCATGGTAAAAACACGTGCAGAAGACTCACAATTCATAATGGTTTCACTAAGAAAAACTGCTCTAAAAGAGGCAAACCATGTATATGGAGTAACCATGAAAGAAACAGGAATATCAGATATGATAGGAAGTATAGACCCAAATTCAGTAGGACCCAAAGGAGAAATAAAACAAGAAGGAGGAAAGATGGTTGCAGCAACTTAAAATTGACAACGAAGTAATAAACCACCTGCTTTTTCATAAATCACTAATAGATGAAAAAGAAGATCCGCAGAGAATAAACCATTATATAACAATGCTGCAAAAAACAGATGAAGGAGAACACATAACAATCACAGATCCTTTTGACAGATCAATAGCAATAGCATTTGAACTAGTAACAAAACAACATCTAAACCCATGGGATATAGATCTAGTAAACTTTAGTACAATGTATCTAAAAAGAGCAAAAGAAGAAGAAATAGATCTAGTAACAGCTGGAAGAATAATTCTACTTGCATGGAAAGTACTAAAACTACAAAGCAACAATCTAGTATCAACAATGGAAAGCCAAAAAAATGAAACATATGAACCAATAGAATGGGGAGATCTACCACAAGAAATGTGGTTTTCAGAAGACGATGCATACTCATATACAAATCTAGTGATGAAAACACCGGAACCACCAATAGATACACCTCTTAGAAGAAGTAAAAAAAGAAAAGTTACATTAATTGAATTATTAGATGCATTTGACACGGCTAAAAAAGAAGCAGAAGAACATCAAATAATAGAAAAACAAAGAGAACTAGAAAGAAAACGTATATCAGAAAACGCAAGAAAAAGAATGAAAGGAACAGCACACGAAGACCCACTAGAAAAAGATATAAAAGAAACATGGGATAAAATCAAAAAAATACCTAAAAAAACAATGTTAATATCTGATCTATATGAAAGTCAAAGTAGAGAAGAAACAATAAGAATTTTGATGTCAATTCTATTTTTAGCATATGATAATAAAATAACTGTGTATCAGAAGAGATTTCCTTACGGAAAGATATATATTAAAAACAATGGATATAGTTAAAAATATTTATTTGAGGTAGAAAAAAATGGGTGTTAAAGAAAAACGCCTGGTAGAATCAATTTTGTTTTCTGCAACAAAACCAGTAAGTATAAACGAAATAAAAAATGCAACAGGAATGGGAACTAAAAAAGTTAAAAACACAATAGAAGAACTAATACAAGACTACAACGTAACAAGAAAAGACGAAACATCAATGGAAGTTGTAAAAGCAGGAGACAAATATACCATGCAGATAAAAGAAAAATATACAGACAAAACACTAATGGTCTCCGAGCCTGAAATAGATTCAAATCTTTTAAAAACACTCACTCTTATTGCATTTCACCAACCAATAAAACAATCAAACCTAAGAAGAATGATAGGCGAAAAAGCATATGAACACGTAGATATACTTTCTGATATAAAACTAATAAATGCAAGAAAATATAGAAATACAGAGATGCTTACCACAACAAAAAAATTTCCAGAATATTTTGGAATTGATAGTACAAAACCAGAAGAAATAAGAGAAGTTTTAATGAAAAAAACAGCATCTAAAATTACCAAAAATAAATAACCTATTTTTAAAACAATCCCTTATGATAAAAATTGTAAGGAATCCTGGATAGAACTGTCAAACAACTCTTTTAAATAAGTTCTTACAAAGTAAATATTAGTTGAACGGGGATTTAGGTTGAAAAAAACTTGTTTTTTTTCTCATCCTTTCACCTCCTCTCCTTTACCACCTCCATATCCCCGTTCAATAAATATAACTTCTATAATTATTATACGATTCCATCTCAATACTTCCGAATGCAAAAAATACCAAAGAATCATCATCAGGTTTATCATTCTTAAATAACTTTTTAGAACGATTATCCTGTATAATCTGTCTTTTCTCCTTAATCTATAATATATCTATATTCTCTATTTTTAGTAAAAAACATTTTTTTCTCCTTATAATCTATTCTTTATTGACTAATTTTATTAGGTTTTTCTTCTGTTTTGGGCCACCTTAGAAACTACTGCATCTGGAAAAAACTTTATATAACAAATAACATATTAACACTTGTTAATATAGGGGAGATAGAAAAATGAAAAGTCTATCCATATTAGTAGCAGCTCTATTGCTATTCAGTAGTTTAGCTGCTATAGGATTAAGTAAAAAAGCTGATATTGAAACAACAAGTTTCAAACAAAACACAAACATAGAAAAAACTTTTTTAAAACCATATACAAATGAAAAACAAATACAAGAAACCACATATACACAAATAACTATCGATGGAACAGATGGATATTTATATACCGCAGGAAAACCAATATTACCGATTTCAAAGACTAAACTAGATTTAGCATTTGGATCCAAAATAATAGATGTAGAATGCACAGTAGAAAACATCAAAACAAAAACTCTTGAAAACAAGATTATACCTGCCCCAAAACCAGTAATAACAAACATGGGAAACACAAAAGAAGAATACAAAATAGACTATGAAATATACAGCTCAAATGAATACTATCCTGAAAAATGGTATACAATAAATACAGGTGCAGGTCTTGATGAAAACCTGGAGCATAAAACCTTTGTAAACATAAGAATAAACCCAGTTAGATACAATCCAAACAAAGACACAATATTCTATGCAGAAGATATACAACTAAAAATAACCTATGAAGAACCAAAAGAAAAACCATTCCCAACAAATGCAAACTATGATATGGTAATAATCGCACCAACAGAGTTTACAAGTGAACTGCAAAGATTTGTAGAACACAAAAACAAATACAAAATTGAAACATACATAAAAACAACAGAAGAAATCTACAGCGAATATTCTGGCGTGGATAAACCAGAGCAAATTAAATATTTTATAAAAGACGCAATAGAAACTGAAGGAATAAAATATGTGTTACTAGTAGGAGGTATGACCTCTTTAATCAGTGGAGATGCAAGAGACGATATGAACCAAGGAACAAAAGACTGGCATGTACCAGTTAGATATACAAATGTCAAAGAAATGGGAAGCGTATATGATCCCGGTTTCATAAGTGATCTTTATTATGCAGATATATATGACTCAGGAGGAAACTTTTCCACATGGGATGAAGACAAAAACGGTGACAGCGACGGAATATTTGCACAATGGGGAAGATCATTCAGATACAAAAAAGACATAATTGATTTATATCCAGATGTAATAGTAGGAAGATTAGCATGTAGAAATCTAAACGAAGTAAAAGGAGTCGTAACAAAAATCATTAACTACGAAAGATTGGAACATGAATCAGATTGGTATGAAAATATTATCCTAATAGGTGGAGATTCCCATGACGATCCAGAAGATTATATAGAAGGGGAAATCGCATGTGACTATATAGCAGAAACCTATATGGAAGAATTCAACCCGATAAAACTATATGCCTCCAATGGAAAAGGTAGCAGCAATATACCAAGCCCAAGTGCAATACAAAGAGAAATAACAAACGGAGCAGGGCATTTACTATTTGAAGGACATGGACATCCTGGAAGCTGGAATACACACTGGCCAGGAGAATTCAACTGGGAAGACACCCCCGGCGGAATAGATATAACACACTTCTCTGGAATGAAAAACGATGTAAAACTACCAGTATGTGTAATAGGTGGATGCCACAACGGTCAATTCAACGTAACAATTCTATCAACAACTCTAAATGAGCCATACACCTGGACACATGGAATGCCAGTCCCAGAATGTTTTGCATGGCATCTCGTAAGGATGAAAAATGGAGGGGCAATTGCAAGTTTTGGAAACACAGGCTTAGGATACGGCGCAGTAGGCGAAAATGGAGACCTTGATGGAGACGGAATAAACCAACCAGATACATTAGAAGCAGTAGGTGGATACCAAATAAGAATGTTCTATGACACACTTGACGAAGGAAAAGACATCCTAGGAGAAGCATGGTTAGGTGCACAAAACAAATACATGGATACCTGGCCAGGAATGGAAGATCAAACAGACTGTAAAACAGTACAACAATGGCCAATATTAGGTGATCCAAGTCTAAAAATCGGTGGATACAGAACAGATGAAAAAGCAAAAAGTAAAGATATCGAAAACCTATCAATACTACAATATTTACTAAGACTACCAATACTTGAGAAAATACTAAGACTACCAATGATACAAAATATAATAGAAATATAAAAAAAAAATAAAACATCTCTTTTTTTCTTTTTTTTTATTTGAATTATATACTAAAAAATAACTATTTTATCAATAATTTTAAACACTTAAAATAGATACGGAATAATAGTAAGGATGCATAAAAATATAAAAGATTTATACGAAAAAATAAAAGATCTAAAAACAAAAGAAGAATTTGAAAAAGAAATAAAAAAATTCCAAAAAAAACATGATGAGCTTTTTGACGAAAAAACAGCTGCTTTACTTTTAATTGATAAAAACGGTAGAAACAACCAAAGTATTTCTAAAATAAAAGATTTAAAAGACAAAAATGAAAGCACAATTATAGGACAAATCATAAGAATACAAAATCAAAGAGAATACACCAAAAAAAATGGATCCACAGGACAAGTAGCAAACCTTGAAATAGAAGACGATACTGGAAAATGCAATCTTGTTTTATGGAATAATGACTGCGATTTATTAAAAAACAAAGAAATCAGACAAGGATCCTATGTAAAAGTAATAAATGGTTATGTAAAAGAGGGTTTTAACGGCCTTGAGATAAATATAGGAAAATATGGATTAATAGAAGTAATAAAAAAAGATAGTGATATCAAAACAACAAATAATCTCCAAAAAGAAAATATATTGGAAGGGAAAATAGTAAACATAAATGCAACAAGACCCTTCTTTAGAGATAATGGAAAATACGGTTTTGTAACAGATATAGAACTGCAAACAAAAAAAGGCGTTGAAAAAATAACAATATGGGATGAAAAAGTAAAAGAAATTCAAAAATTCAAAATAGGAAACAATATAAAATTAAAAGATGCAGATATTAAAAACATAAAAGGCAAAGATGAAATACATGTAAACGGAAGATGTACTATAGAAAAAAACTAGCATCCACCCTGCACATATTTCTTATTTTTATCAAGTGCACATTGTGCACGCTGAATTTCTCTACCAAGATACATATAATGCTCAGGTAAAAGATCAGGTACATTTTTAACAATTGTATCACATAGAGCATCTGCTTTTTTCCCTGTAAAAACCTTTTTTAGATTACCTGAAACAATTTTTTCTTTTTTATATATATTTGAATAATACTCAACTCTAATTTGTTTTTCTTTTCTATCAATTTCTATTACAAAAAAACCATTAGGATCAAGTTTAACATCTTTTTCCAGTGTTTTATATGCTTTAATCAAAGGTACTTTTTTAACCATATATCTCTTCACCTGCTTTTACAAGATTTTCAAGTTTTTTAAACGCGTTTTCTCTCGGCATCTGTCTCAAGCCACAATCAGGAGCTATCTGACTTATTTTATTATCAAATATATCAGTTGCTTTTAAAATATGAGTCCTAATTTCATCAATAGATTCAACTCTTTTTTTATCAGATCTAACAGACCCAAGACAAATTTCCTTTGAAATAGAATAATCTTTAAAATCATCAAGTAAACTAGTTTGGGCTTTAAATTCATGGGATAAAATATCAACAGGCATATCAAGAAGCAATGGAATTATTTTTGATATATCACCACACACATGAAGCCTTTTTTTACAATTTACTTTCTTGAAAACTTTTTTAATTAAATCTTTTGCATATCCAGGAGTTGAAACAGAAAAAAACGGTTCATCTATACTTATCAAATCAACATGGTTCTGCAGAATTTCTGCTTCTTTTTGTAAAACATCTGCTAAATCAAAAGAAAGATCTTTTTCATTATTATAATACATGTCAACACAAGATTTTGTAAGAGTATAAGGACCAGTTAAAAGACCTAATAATTTAGTTTCTTTAGGAATTAGTTTTCTTACAAATTTTTGATCCGCAATAGTTATAGGTTCAACAAAATCAACTTTATCTATAACCTCAGCTCTATCTCGGATTCTACATCCTTTAATTTTTCTAAAATAGATATTTACAAAAGGATCTCTTGTCTGACCATCCGAAACAATATTTATTCCTGCTTTAACCATATCTTCAACAGCAGTTTTTATATATTTTTCCCATGATGGAAGCTTTTGATTATAAAAATCTTTCATAAATTCAAGAGTATTTATTTCAGTTGGATATGAACCAACAACCGTCGTTTCTACATCAAGTTCCATTTAGAAAAACTTCCTCCGAGGATGTGATTTACTTGGTTTAACTCCAAAATAATTCTCAGCATATTCAGATATTAAAATATCCTGCCATGCAACTATTGGAAAAACAAGATGAGTATTTTCAGCAGGGCCATAAATTGCAAAATCCCCCCCAAAAAGAGAAATATTTACATTTGATGCAGCATCCACGGTTTTTTTTGCCTGTTTAAAATCATTCAACCATTTAGATTTTTCAACTACATTATGAATCGCACAACCCGTAGGAAGACCATATTCTTCTTTTATTACAGGAATAGCTGAAATTGCAGCACCACTATAATCCCCTGGTGCCATAGCAGCAGTATCTACAAGGATGTTCTCGATTCCAATCTTTTTACAAATATCAAGTAAACCATCTTCAGTTAGATTAGCTCCATTTTCAAGAACTTCAATTTTACCATCTGGTGATTTATCCTTTGGATTGAAAGCTACAACGATCGCCATCTCAGGAGTATTATTTTTAAGACATAACTTTTCTTCAGGAGTAATTCCTACATGAACTGAATTATAAATTGTTCTATTAAGAAGATTTTCTTTATTTAAATATTTCAAAGTTTCAATTTTAAGATCTGGCTCTATAATATCCACAGAAAAAAGATGATTAGATGGAACTTCATTTTTAATAAAATCTATAATTTTTTTGATATATTCCTTTTTTTTAACAAAAAAATCAGGAATAGCAGGGTTACCTGTTTTTTTACTTAAATCAAGCATTAAATCTAAATCTCTTTTTGCTTTTTTAAAATCAGGTTCTCCTTTAAAGAAAAAACCACCAAATAAAACAGTTGGGTTTTCTCCTGGTTGACCACCTATAGTTATATTCCTGATTTTGTATTTTTTTTGTTTTGTCGCAAATGAAAACATTTATTCTCCTCTTTTTCTAATCTTTCCAAGATAATCTACAATAATTTTTGAATGTAAAGCTCTTTTGTCACCTATTGATTTTGTTTCAGAAGCAATTTTTATTGCTATATATGGTTTACCAAATGATTCTTTTTTCTTATTCAAACATTCATTAATTTTTTTATCAATACTTTTCTTATTTTTTATATCTATTAAATCGATTATTTCTATCTGTTTTTGAAATCTTTTTATTGCGTTTTTATCTAGATTTTCAATATATGGTATCGCTCCTGGAGCATCAATAATTTTATTTTGATTATCTATACCATTTTTTTTTAAAGAAACCAAAGATTCACCAGATCGATGACCTCTAATTTCTTCACCACATATTACAAGAAAACGGATATTAGGATTTGATATTGTGTTTGCAACAACTTTTTCGACACCAATATTTTCAGTTTTCAATGGACCATATACCGCAACTTTATTTGTAGGTATATAATCAATATTTAGAAGAACCACAGCAACAGAACTAGTATGATTGCATTCTGTGAATTCTCCACCCCAAGGATAATATTTCTCAGACATTTTCTTATTCTGTATAAAGATCTAAGATATAATAGTTTTAATATACTCTACCACACTTTTATAAATAGACAGTAATTACCCTGTAAAGGGAGTTTTCATGGGAAAAGATAATGATATTGATCAGATAAGTAAACTACCAGGTGTTGGACCAGCAACAGCAGATAAACTACTTGAATCAGGATATTTTGATGTTATGAGTATAGCAGTTGCTTCACCATCTGAACTAGCAGACGCCACAGAAATAGGAGATGCCACAGCTACAAAAATAATACTTGGTGCAAGAAAACAAGCAGATATCGGAAAATTTGAAACAGGAAGCGATGTTCTAAAAAGAAGATTAAAAGTAGGTCATTTGACTTCTAGTTCTAAAACCTTTGATGAGCTTTTAGGTGGTGGATTTGAATCACAATCAATAATAGAATTATTTGGTGAATTTGGTTCCGGAAAAACTCAAATCGCACATCAACTATGTGTAGATGTACAACTACCTAAAGATAAAGGCGGTATGAATGCACATGCTTTTTATATTGACACAGAAAATACTTTTCGCCCAGAAAGAATCATTCAAATGGCAGAAGCTCATGGGTTAGATCCAGATAAAATTCTTTCAAATATCCATGTAGCCCGTGCATATAACTCAAGTCATCAGATGCTATTGGTATCTAAATTAAACGAGCTCTCCAAAGAAGTAAAACCACGTTTATTAGTTGTAGATTCACTTACAGCTCATTTTAGAGCCGAATATGTAGGAAGAGGCGCTCTTGCAGACAGACAACAGAAACTAAACAAACACATGCACGATTTACTACGCTGGAGTGATTTAAACAATGGTGTAGTATGTGTCACAAATCAAGTAGCTGCAAAACCCGATGCTTTTTTTGGTGATCCCACACGTCCTATAGGAGGACATATAGTAGGTCATACCGCTACATTTAGAATATATCTACGTAAAAGTAAAGGACCTAAAAGAATTGCAAGACTTATAGATTCACCTCATCTACCAGAAGGAGAAGCAGTATTTACAATAACAGAAAAGGGTATCAGGGATTAAAAAGTTAGTTTTTTGGAAAAACTTAAAAGTATTAATAAACATTCAACTCTTAGGGAGGTAGAAGATTTATGGCATATACATATGAAGGATGGACCTTATATACTAGAGATGTAAAACTTAAAGGTGGTAGAACTCAAACCATTTATTTCTTTAGTAAAAGAACACCAAAAAGTGGAAAACCATGTGATAAACCAGATGGTTATACCGTAGGTGTAAATAAAAGGACTGGTCTACCATATCTAAAAAAGAAATAATCATGGATTTTATCTGACCCAAAATATAAGGGTCAGTAATTTTATTTTTTTAGTATAACTTTTAAATAAAAGTCTATTACTTTATAGATAGAAGAATGCTTTATGGTAATAAAAATAGGATTTCTAATAAACCCTATAGCAGGTATGGGCGGAAGAGTAGGACTAAAAGGAACAGATGGCGTATACAAAAAAGCAAAAAAACTAGGAGCAAAACCTATATCTGTAAAAAAAGCAAACGATGCCATAAAAGAATTCAATGAAAAATATAAACTAGAAAAAGAAATAAAATGGTATACCTGCAAAGACAAAATGGGACAAAAAATCCTAGAAAAAAATAATATTAAAAATTTTGAAGTTATATACAAACCAAACAAAGACAATACCACATCAGAAGACACACAAAATGCCTGTAAAAAATTCGGTGAAAAAAAAGTTGATCTAATCTTATTCTGTGGAGGAGATGGAACCACAAGAGACATATACAAAATAGTTCAACAAAAAATACCAATACTTGGAATACCTTCAGGTGTCAAAATGCACTCAGGAGTATTTGCGATAAATACCAATGCTTCTGCAAAAATGCTATATGAATTTATAAACGGACATTTAACAGTAGGCGAAGCAGAAATAATGGATCTAGATGAAAAAAAATATAGAAAAGGCAAATGGCATGTTAAATTATTTGGAATTGCAAAAGGAATTGTAGAGCCAACATATGTCCAAGTAGGAAAAGCTAGTTTTCAATCTGTATCTGATAATCATATAAAAGATGAAATAGCAGAACACATAGAAGACGAACTTAAAGAAAACAATGAATATCTATATCTTTTTGGCTCAGGAGGAACAATTGATTACATAGCAAAAAAACTAGGTTTTAAAAACACTCTTCTAGGAATAGATGCAGTACACAAAAAAAAGGTAGTTGGAACTGATTTAAACGAAAAAGGATTACTGAAACTATTAAAAAAATATTCAAAAGCAAAAGTTATCTTAAGTCCAATTGGCGCACAAGGATTTATTTTAGGTCGAGGAAATCTACAGCTAAGCCCAGAAGTAATAAAAAAAATCGGCCTTGACAATATAATAGTTATTTCTACCCCTTCAAAACTTAAATCTACACCTGTTTTAAGAGTTGATACAGGTGATAAAAAACTAGATAAAAAATTCAGAGAAAAAGAATTTATAATGGTCGTAATAGGATATAGATTAAGTAGAGTAGTAAAAATCCAAACCAACAATCTTTAATACGAATTCCTGTTTCAGATAAAAATGCTAAGTTTTATTTAAAAGGAGGTCACATAAATAATGAAAGAACAAACAGAGTTTTTAGAAAGAGAATATAAAGATTTAAAAGAAAAAGGATACACCTGGACAATAAGAAGTCTTTTAGGACCATCACAACCACATGTAGATGTAGAAGGAAAAAAATGTATAATGCTTGCTTCAAACAACTATCTAAATTTAGCAAACCATCCTAAACTCAAAAAAGCAGCAATAGATGCAGTTGAAAAATATGGAGCAGGAGCAGGATCAGATTGGTCTATCGCAGGAAACATGGATGTACATATAGATCTTCACAAAAAAATAGCTAAATTCAAAAATACAGAATCAGCAGTTACTTTTCAAACAGGTTTTGCAGTAAACTCTGGTGTAATACCTCAACTTGCAGGAAAAGGAGATCTTCTAATTTCTGATGAGTTAAACCATGGAAGTATCATTGATGGTGTAAGATTAACTAAAGCTGATAGAGGCATATATTCACATTCAGATATGGGCGAGCTAGAAAAAGTACTAAAAGATGCAAGTAAAAAAGAATACAGAAGAACAATTGTCATAACAGATGGAGTATTTAGTATGGATGGAGATATAGCAAAGATAGATGAAATTTACAAACTAACAAATGAGTACGGAGCTATGTTATATGTAGATGACGCACATGGAGAAGGAGTACTTGGAGATGGATATGGAATAGGTAAAGAATTTGACCTTGAAAAAGAAATAGATTTTCAAATGGGAACTTTTTCAAAAGCATTTGGAAGCTTTGGGGGAATGCTTGCTGGAAGTAAATATTTAACAAAATATGCATTTAATACAGCAAGAACATGGCTATTAAGTGCTGCTTTTCCTCCACATGTTGCAGCAGCAAATATAGCAGCACTTGAAGTTGTCGAAGAAGAACCAGAAAGAATTAAAAAACTATGGGATAACACAGAATATTTCAAAAAAGAGATAGAAAGCCTTGGTTTTGATACTGGTAACAGCCAGACGCCGATAATTCCTGCTATGATTGGTGACAGTAAAAAAGCACAAAATTTAGCAAATAGAATGTACGAAGAAGGGATATTTGCATTAGCAATAGTATTTCCAATGGTAGCACGCGATAAAGCAAGAATTAGAAACCAAATGAATGCAGGAATGACTAAAGAAGATTTAGATAAAATTTTAAATATATATGAAAAACTCGGAAAGGAACTAAAATTAATTTAAAAAAATTATTTTTTCCATTTTCCTTTCTTTTTTTGACTTAAAACCCTATCAAGTATTGTTTTTTCATCTGCTTCTACAATGTTTTCATCATCTTCGTTTTCACTATGTTTTTTTACTATATCTTCAACATCTTCATTATCTGAATCAGATACTAAAAGATCGTCTTTAAAAAACGTATCACTATCATCTTTAGTTTCATCATGTTTTTTGATTTCTTTATATGATTTCACTTCAACTTTAGGTTCATTTTCATCAGTTTTTTTGTCAGATGAAAAGGTATCTTTTTCTTTTCTAAATCCAAAAAGATGTTTCTTTTTTTCCTCTTGTTTTGGAGTTTCTAATATTTCTTCTCTATTATCAGTTCTTCTGTTAGTTATTGTTTCAACTTTTGAATCTGATTTATGTTCAAATTCTGACTCAGTTTTAGAGTTCATTACTGGTTCAGATATCTTTTCTTTTTCAAATTTAGACTCTACTTTAGGTTCTGGATTTTGATTAAAATCAGTTTTAGATTCCATTATCGGCTCTGTTGTTTTTTCTTCTTCAAATTTAGATTTCATTTTAGGTTCGTATTTCGGCTGGGTTTCGGGTATATAATCCTCTTTAGTTTGATATGTAGCAGGTTTTGTATAAGTTGTATCTTCTTCAGAAGTTTGTGTAGTTTTTTTATCAAAAGATAAAAGATTAAATGCTTCATGTAATATTTTTTCTTCTTCATTAGTAGGTTTCCAATAACATTCTTTATTTTCCATTATAATATTTGGTGCATCATCATCAAAATGGACTCTTAAAGCCATTTTTCCAGAATTGCTATCTTTAAATAATTCTATTTTAATATGAACATCATCATCTAACATATAATCCACTCTCTCCAAATCTAGAATATAATATATGTTTTTAGGACTTATATTTTTTCTTTTAAAAAATTAGTAAAAGATAGAAAACTGTTTAGCCTAAAATTATTTTTTTCTAACAGATTTAAAATTCTTTGAAATGCACTTTGAATCATCTGTATATGATTATTTTCCTCGTTATTATTTATTATTAGATTATTTAAAGAATATTTATTCATAACTATATTTCCATCTTGATTATCAGAAATCAGACAATCAATTATTTTATTGCCAAAAGACGAAGAAAGATATATACCATTTACTCTATTATTTTTAATGGTACAATCTATAATTTGATTTCTGTTATTTAATGAAGCAATAGCATTTATCCCCGTATGAGTATTATCAAAAAATTCACAATTTTGTATTATATTTTGTGATGCATATTGTAATTCTATTCCATCACAATTATTTCTAAATATGCAGTTTTCTATTGTATTTTGTATACATCCATTATCAATCCAACCAAGCAGTGCAATACCTTCATCAGTACAATCCCAAAATTCACAATTTTTAATTATATTTCCAGAAGAAAAAATAGATATACCTATAGGTGTCTCATAGAAATCACAGTTATCTATCTCACAAAATGACGAAGTAATTTTTAGAGCATTTGTATATAGTCCGGGGGCGCTATTCTTAATTTTAAAATTTTTAAGTTTTATATTTTGGGCCCCCAGACTGACGGCGTACTTATTTTTTTCAGAGACGGGATTTATTAGAGTGCTTTCTTTATCCTCTCCCAAGAGGCTTATCGATTTATAAACATCAATAACTTCAGTATATACTCCCTTTTTTACATATATAGTAGATCCTGATGTAGCATAATCTATAGCTTCTTGTATTGAGCTAAAATCTCCATTTTTTTTATCTACGATGATATAGTCATCAAAGTTTTGTTGATGACTGATTTGTAAAGCATATGTATTAGGATAAAGACTAATTAATAAAAAAGTAAAACTTACTATGAATGCTAAATACGTTCTTTTCTTTCGATACATCTTAATAACCACGCTATATTTTATCGTGATATTTACTAACGTGGTTATGTTTCTAGAAAACCATATTTAAACATTATCTGAGAAATCTACAAAATGACAAAATAACAATTATTTAATTATTAAACCATTAATATCTCTACAATCAGATAAGATTTTATCTTTTATATCATATTTACATTCAAAAGAAATAGTAACAAAATCATCATAGCTAACATCAATTACATTTGCATTATCATATATCTGTGACACAAGAGACTGAGATTCCTTAGTTAAAGGCAATCTAACAACACTTTTAACCAATTTTGGAAGAGACTCATAAACAGCAGATAGCAATTGATCAACATTTTTATTATTTTTAGCAGAAATAGGAATAAAAACTCGATTTTTAGAATCAGAAGAAAATTTTATAAAATCTAACCTATCAATAAGTACATCTTTGCTCAACAAATCAATTTTATTTAGAGCAACTACAACTGGAGATTCTACACCAAGATCAGCTAATTCCTTACATGAGATTCTTAATTTTTTAGATATAATATCTTTATTTTCACTTATATCAACTACAAGAATTACAACATCAGCAAGTTTTATCTCCTCAAGAGTAGAATGAAAAGCATCAATAATAAAAGTAGGTAAATCCTCAATAAATCCAACTGTATCAGTAAGTAAAATAGGAATACTCTTATGATTGATTCTTCTTGTTGTAGTAGAAAGAGTTGAAAACAATCTATCCTCAACTTTAACTTTTTCATCAGAAAGTAAATTCAAAAGACTACTTTTACCTGCATTTGTATAACCAGAAAGAGATACCAAATAAAAACCACTAACATGTCTATGCATTCTTTGTAGCTTTCTTTTCTCAGCAATATTGTTAAGATCTCTTCTTATTTTTTTCATCTGTTTTTTAATATTTTCATAATAATCATCAACTTGATACTCACCACCAGCCATAAAACCTGGATGCTCGCCAGATCTAGCTCTATGAATTAATTCCCTAACAAAAGAGCGCTGATATTGAAGTTGAGCAAGTTTTACCTGCAAACGAGCTTCTTTTCTATCAGCTCTTTTTTCAAAAATAGCTAAGATTAATGTTACTCTATCAAAAACATCTACTTTAAGTTCTTTTTCAAGGTTAAACCATTGGGAAGGCTTAAGTTTACTATTTACTATAATCAAATCAATCTTTTCATCGTAACTATCAATAAACTCTTTTATTTCTTCTACCTTACCTGTACCAACATAATAATTAGCATCCGCTAAATCTCTATTCTGAATAAATGTATTTATAGTATCATAATTAAGAGATTCAGCTAAATCTATTATTTCAGAGATATTTTGATCTAAAGAAATTACAATAGCGTTTTTTCCTTCAACCATTATATTAACAGATATAGTAACTCCTTATTAAACATAGTCAAAACTAGAAAAAACTATGATACAGGCATAATAAGAAACCAAAAAACAACAACCGAAATTGCAATAATTATTACAAAAACAGTATTCAACGTACCTTCTAACTCTTCTGAAATTTCCATATATATCCCTTCAGATTACTAATGAATATAGCCACAGTAAACTATAAAAGGTTTTTTTGTAGGTGAATATGTAACTGAATAAACAAAAATAAATTAAGAATAAAAGGCCTAGATTTATTGGTGGAGATGAAAAATGAAAAGCCAAAAATAACCTTACATTTTCATTAATCTAGGCCTTAGGAGAAATAGTATTTAGAAGTTTTATAAAAATATTGTGAAATATTCTTCGTCAAAATAAATTTATTTTTTGTCAAACCAACGTAAAGTAGAAACAAATCGCTGTACCGCAGTAAGATTACCAACCACTGCAAAATATATTAACATCCATTCAAGCATATTAAAATTCAATATTTCAGTAATATAGATTGTTTCTATATTATAGATAACTAAGATATGTTGTACCAAAGGGATTATCATTAAAAGAACTAACCTATCTGCCCTGCCAAGCAAACCAGAATAATTACGTTTGCATCCAACAGCTTGGGACTGAGTACCCATATAACTTGTAAGAAGCATACCGACAATTGCAAGTAAACCAATTATAGGATATCTAACCCAACTACTTATTGCAAGTCCACCTAGTATCAAAACATCTGCATATCTATCAATAGCATGATCTAAAAAATCACCTTTTAAAGAAGTTTTATTAGTAAGTTTTGCAACTTTTCCATCAATTGCATCAAAAAAACCATTTAAAAATACAAATAAAGATGCCCCATACAAATAAAAATTAGAAGGTTCTTTTTCGGGACTTGAAAGATAAAAAAACAATCCTGCGATAAATGCAAAAAATAATGAAATCCAAGTTAAAGTATTAGGATTAACACCTAAAAAAATTTTTGCAAATCTAGATAAAAGTGGATTAATGTTTTCACGTTGATTGTTAAGAACCATTTTTCATCTCTCAGATTCTAAAAATCCTTTAATATTTCTTCAGACCAATCAATATTACCTAATTTATATTTTTTTATATTTTTAAAGTTATTTTTAATAATTTCAATAATTATATCTGCAATTTCATCAACAGATTTTTCTGTAGTATCAATTTCAAAGATATCGCTCTCTTTGTGGTTATCAATTGTTTCAAGTAAAATTATATCTAGAATTTCAGCTTCTAAATTTTCATTAATTTTTTCTTTTCCCCAATTTTTTTTGTTAAGATTTTTTTTGAGTCTACTAGGATGACATCTAAGTAAAAAAACTTTATCAACACTAGATAAAAGATGAGAAAGATGCCCCTCTACAAACATAATATCATCTGTCTTAAAATCCTTAATATAACTATCTAATTTTTTGATATCAACTACGTTGGAATCTCTTTTTTTATCTTTTTTTAGAATACATTTTTTATCAACTGCAAAATTGTTTATATCAACTATTTTGTAACCTTTTTTTTCTAAAATCTCTGCAACAGATGTTTTTCCAGTTCCTGGTGTACCTGTAATTGCAATTAACATATCCTTTCATTTTAATTCAAAATAATCATATCCACGATAGCCTTCTTTGAAACAATAATGCAATTCCTGGAAATCCTTTCTAAATTCTTTTACATCCTTTTTTATCTTCTTTACGTCTTCGTTTTTGATTAACGCTCTTTTATAGAATTCAGCTATTTCACCCATCTCTCTTTCTTTCATACCAATTCTTGTAAGTTCAGGTGTACCAAGCCTCAATCCAGATGGATTTAAAGGATTCTCATCTCCAGGGATTGTGTTCATATTTGTTATAATACCTGCATTTTCAAGTTTTTCAGAAGCTTCTTTACCCTTGCCCGGACCAATAGATAACAAAATTTGGTGAGATTCTGTAAATCCTAATTTTTCTCCAAAAACCTTGAATCCTCTTTCATGCAAAGCCTGTGCAAGAGCTTTTGCATTTTTTATTGTTTGTTTAGCATAGTCTTTACCAAATTCAAGATGCTCTGCAAAAGAGATAGCCTTTGCTGCTACATGATGCAAATGATAAGAAGAAGTAACACCAGGAAAAACTCCGAATCCAACTCGCATTAAGAATTTTTTATCTTTTTCAGTGTTTTTCTTATGATCTGAGAGAATCATACCTCCTTGAGGGCCAGGAAGAGTTTTATGAGTACTTCCATTCATAAGATCAGCGCCTTCTCTTAGAGGATCCTGAAATTCTCCTCCAGCAATAAGACCTAAAACATGAGCAGCATCATAAATAAGGTATGCACCAACTTCATGGGCGGCTTCTGCTATTTCTTTTATTGGACTTGGAAATAGAAAAACAGAACGGCCGTTTAAACAAAGTTTAGGTTTAGTTTTTTTAATAAGTTTTACTGCACCATCTACATCAATATTCATCTCTTCGTCATTGAAAGGATAGGAAACAAGATTTATACCACGAACACCTGCTCCACCCCATTTACCAAAACTTATGTGAGCTCCATTTGCAAGATCTAAAACTACTGCAGTTTCACCAGGTTTAATAAGTGCTTTTAAAGCACCTATATTTGCAGTTGTACCAGAGGTAGGTCGTACATCAGCGTAACTACATTTAAAAAGTTTTTTAGCAAGCTCCATTGCTTTTAGTTCTACTTTATCAAAAAACTTACAACCCTGATAATATCTATTTCCAGGAGTACCTTCAGCATATCTACCATGAAAATCTGTTAAAAGCATCTCTCTACAAAGAGGAGACAAAACATTTTCACTTGCAATCATGGGTATAGAATTTGCAAAAAATTCATTATTTAGCTTTGCTTGTTTTCTAACATATTCAGCTTCTTTTATCCAATTCATAAAAATCTCACAGAAACATGATATTAAGGTTCTTAATAAAAAGGTAATGGAAAAATTATATTTCAATAAAATCTCTTTTTGCTTTTGTAAGTAGTTCCACGCCATCTTTTTTTATCAATATATCATCTTCTATTCTCACGCCGCCTAAACTGGATAGATATATCCCTGGTTCAACAGTTAAAACCATATTTTTTTTAAGTGTTATATCAGATTCTGAATTAAAACCAACTCCCCCATCATGTACATCCATACCAAGTGAATGTCCTGTGGAATGAATAAAACAATCTTTGAACTCAGTTTCATTTATAAAATTATATACAACTTCATGAACATCTTTTCCTTTCAAACCAGGTTTTATTTTTTCCATTCCCATTTGTTGTGCTTTTAAAACAGTTTCATATATCTTTTTTTGTTTTTTATTTGGTTTTCCTAAAATAAATGTTCTAGTGATATCAGAATTGTATTTTTTATAACATGCTCCAAAATCACATAATATAAAATCTCCTTCTTTTAATTTGTATTTACCATGGCTATAATGAGGATTAGAAGTGTTTTTTCCAAATGAAGAAATTGTTAAAAAAGCAGAGTTATCTGCACCATTTTTTTGTAAAAGATAATCAATTTCTGCAGCAAGTTCATATTCATACATACCTTTATTGCAAATATCAGGTATTTTAGATGCAACTTTATCAGCTATACTACAAGCTTTTTTAATTAAACTAATTTCTTCTTCATCTTTAATCATTCTATTTTTTACTAAACTATCTGATATATCAAAAAATTCTTTTCTTAGAAATAAATCTTTTATCATTTTATAATTTTTATAAGATATCCCATCAAAATTTAGACCAATATTTTTTTTATATTTTAATATATTTTTTAGGATTTCATCAAATTCTTTTTTACTATCATAGATTAAAACATTATGTTTTGATTTTTCAGCTAAACCAGATTCAAGTTTAGAGACGATAAGATCTATTTTTCCATCAGGATATAAAACAGTAGCACAACCCTCAAAAAGACCTTCTGTTATCCCGGTTGTATAAAAAAAATTGGTATCAATTAAGGTTTCAGATTGGTTTTTTATTAATACTGCATCTATTGGTTTATCTGATTTTTTAAAAATTTGTTTAACCCTTTGCTCTGTTATCATTACAAAACATCCAAGAGAGAGTAAAATAAAGAAATAAAAGGAATAGAGTATATTCTATTGATTTTTGGAATGAAAAGTTTATTTATATTCTTTTATAAGACTATGTAGTTGATCAAGGTCCTTTTTGATTGTATCTACCTGTTTCATTTTATCTTTTTCAAAGTTTTGTAATATAGCAGGTAGTGGTTTTGTAAGTTTATATAAATGAACCGGACGTCCTTTACCTTTCTTTTTAAGATCTCTTTTTTTGGCCCAACCCCTACGTCTCATCTCTTGCATTGCAACACTTACCTCAGGTTGACGCAAATCTGCTCCTTGCTCAACATCAGCTGATTTACATTCAGCAACCTGTGAAATATACATCAAAGTCTTGGCAAGATTTTTGGGCATCCCAAGATCTGAGAATAATTTTACTGCTTTGTCGTCTTTTTCATCCAAAACAAATGATCGTTTACGCTTCATATTCTCCTCATCAACATAATCATTCGAGAGTATTTATATTTTTCTCATTTTTTCAAAAACAGGAGGGAAAGATTATTTATTAAAAATTTTTATTTTAATGTTGCTCTCGCTCAACATTTTTTTTGCTAAGTCGTCTGGATAATCCCCAGAATAAATAATTTCTTTTACACCAGCATTAATCAACATCTTAACACAGACCACACAGGGCGTATTAGTACAATATAAAACAGATCCCTTTATAGAAACACCAAAAACAGCAGCCTGTATTATTGCATTTTGCTCTGCATGAAGACCTCTACAAAGCTCATGTCTTTCACCAGAGGGAACTTTTAATTTTTCTCTAAGGCAACCCACTTCAGAACAATGTTTCAATCCCTTCGGAGCACCATTGTAACCTGTACTTAAAATATGTTTATCTTTTACAAGAATAGCTCCTACTTTTCTTCTAAGGCACGTACTTCTTTTTGCTACTACATATGCCATCTCCATGAAATATTCATCGTATGTTGGTCTTTCACTCATAAGAATCAAATCCCTAATACAAAAAAAACTTAATAACGTTATGATTTGAAAAAATTATTTATTCATCGTTAGAATTAAAAACAAGTATTCCATATCATAATTGTTAATTAGGTTTTTCATAGGGAGCTGAAAATAATATGGTATATAGATATGGTATTTATCAATCAAGTCCAAAAAGCTGTGTTTTTTATAAACTAGATGAAGATGGCAATCAATCAACTTTTAACATATTTGTTACTCCCGATAAAGATAAAAAAGAAGCAATTTCTGCTTTTATAGATAACGAAGGAATGAAAAAAGAAAACTGGTCAAAAAAGACAAATGATGTAAAAGATATAATTGATGCTTTCGGCGGATGGGCAACAGATGCCCCTATAATGTTTGAAATCGAAGCTCAAAAAAGCTTAAGCCAATGTTTAAGTTCGACTTTAAAAGAAGAAAAAGATTAAAAATTATTTTAATTATCTTTAAGTCTAACTTCTATCTCCTGGAAATCTTTTGGTACAAAAGAATTTTTAAAAACTTTTTTTGCTTCTTCTTCCAGTTCAGAAGAATTGAGATGCCGAGGAGAGATATGTGTTAAAAAAAGTTTTTTTACCTTTGCTTTGTTTGCAATATTTGCAGCATCAAAAGCTGTAGAATGACCATAATCACTAGCAATGTCTTTGAATTCAGATGAAAATGTTGCTTCATGAATTAAAACATCAGCATTTTTTGAAATATCAATTATCTTCCCAGTTGGTCTTGTATCACCAGATATCACAATTTTTCTACCATTTCTAGGTTTTCCTAAAATCATATCTGGTGTTATTTTTTTACCATCCCTAAGTGTGACTGTTTGACCTTTTTGTATTTTACTAAAAAGTGGACCCTCAGGAACGCCAAGTTCTAATGCCTTTTCTTTATCAAATTTTCCAGGTCTTTTATTTTCAACTAAAGAATAGCCAATAGATGGAACGCCATGACTTACTCTAAATGGCTTGATTTTATAATCTTTAAAATCAAGTTCATCGCCTTCATCTATCTCATGAGCAAATATTTCATAGGATGGTTTAAAATAACCAAGAGATAACAACTGTTTTGTAAGATCAATCATACCTTTTGGACCATAGATATGAAGAGGGCTTTCTCTATCATTTAACTGCATAGTTTGAACTAGACCAGGAATACCTAAAAAATGGTCTCCATGAAAATGAGTGATAAAAATCTTTGATATTTGCATGTAACTTAATTTTGATTTCTGAAACTGACGTTGAGTTCCTTCACCACAATCAAAAAGAATAACTTCTTTTCCTCTTTTTACGGCTACACTTGATACATTACGTTTGATAGTAGGCCAACTGCCACCAGTTCCAAGAAATATAATACTTAACTGCGTCATTTAAACTAAGGATAATAATATATTGTATAAGATTTATGGTTGTTTTTCATATACTACAAAAAAACGAGTAAGGCTTCTATGTGCTCTGAGTTCATGTATCTCTTTAAGTTTCATATATTTTTTACCAATAGAAATTAAATTCTTTTTAGAAACACCAACAACTGCTCTACTATTTTTATTTAAAACCTTTGAAATATTTTCAAAAGCTCTATCATATAAATCATACATTTTTTCACCTTTTGTAGTGGTAGATTTACCATAAGGTAGATCAGTTACAACAGCATTGACATTACTAATCAAATTGTTTATTTTACCAATATCAGATTTGAAAAGTTTATAATCTTTTATATTGTAATAATCTAGAGTTTTTTTACATCCATCAATCATTTTTTCTTCTATATCGCTACCAATAATATTTATCCCCATTAATCCCGCCTCAATAAGAATTCCACCTGTTCCACAAAAAGGATCTAAAAGTAATTTATCTTTTGAGATACATGAAAGATTTACCAAAACTTTAGCAATTTTTGGATGAAGAGATATAGGTGAAAAAAATGGTCTGAATTGAACCTTTCTTTTTTCAAACTGAGTTCTATCCAATTCAAATAACTTCAATCCAACATAAACTTTTGAATCAGTAATCAAAGCTCTAATTTCACAGTCAGGATTTTTAAGATCTACTTTTCTATATTTAGTAAAAACTTCTGCCAAAGCTTTAACAATCTTTTGTGAATTGATTTTTTCGGATCTGTTTTTATATTTTATTGCTATTGAACCATTTCTTTTAATTTTTGTTTTTTTTGCATTTGAAATAATTTTATCTAATTTTGTTGAACATGAAAAAAGATATCTAGATATATAAAAAGTAAATGATAATCTAGAAAATATGTTTTCTATTTTCTTATCTTCTTTTGTTTCTATAATTAAAATATTTTTATTTATTTCTAGTGTTTTATAATCAATATTTTCTGATTTTAAACAACAAAATATTTCAGCAGAAGGAAAAGTTTTGTGTTCCTTTGAAAGTTCAAATAAGTATTTCATAGATAAACAGCAATGTGTATTTTGATTATTATTTTTAACTGTAGCATTTATTTCTATTATATATAATAAATATCTAAACTATAAGTAATAAAATAATAGATTAAAAAAGAATATTTTTTAGATACCAACTCTTCAATAGCTAGGAGCTGAAACATACTTATTCAACTGTTTTAAAATTAAAGAAGCTGTTCTTTTTTCTTCTTGATCCATCGGTTTTACATCAAGTGCTGTTTCTATACAATGAGAAAGTATTTCTATATCATGTTCAGATAAATCAAGTGTAACTTTTACCATATTTTCCTCCCTTATGTTATTATTTCAGAACAGCTAATCTTTTATAAAAAATTCCTTAACAGCAGTTAATATAAATTAAAAGATGTTTTTTTGTTTATCTGAATGTAGCTTTTATCAAGAAAGGAGCTATAACTGTAGTAGCTATAGCCATAATTATTGTAACAATTTTAATTTCAACACCTATTTCACCCATTAAAAGACCATGAGTACTAGCAGCAGCAACAATAATCAAAGCAAGTTCCATTCTTGGAATCATACCAACTCCAATCTGAAGGGATTCTTTTTTTCCCAGACCAGCAACTTTAGCTCCTATACCACAACCTATTATTTTACCAATTATTGCAATAACTATTATTAATATAGATAAAACTAGGATATCTATAATTGACTCAAAACTTGCTTCATATCCTTGCCAAAGACTTACTCCCACCCAGACAAAGAAAAGAGGAATAAAAAGACCAAAACCTATAGATCTAACATCTTCAACAATTTTTCTTGATCTAACATTTTGACCTATTATTATTCCTGCAATAAATGCACCTATAATACCAGATATACCTGCTCTATCTGCAAAAAATGAATAAATAAGTAAAATAGCAAGAGAAATACTCAAAAGAGCTCTGGGAAGATTTATTTTATCTCCAAGATCAAGTATTTTATCAATTATTTTTAATCCTATATAAAGAAAAATGAAAAAGAAAATAGCTATCCTTAGACCTATCCAAGCTACACCCAAA
The DNA here is from genome assembly GCA_964481275.1 of uncultured Thermoplasmatales archaeon. Classification (GTDB taxonomy): domain Archaea; phylum Thermoplasmatota; class E2; order DHVEG-1; family DHVEG-1; genus CAYZTD01. The sequence goes on along the minus strand of CAYZTD010000003.1, from coordinate 148,887 downwards.
AGTGACTCTGCACCTATCACTAACGCAAGAAGAATAATTCCTATAACATCATCAATTACTGCAGCTCCAAGAGTAGTCACTCCAACGTCAGAATCCAATTCATTTATATCCATAAGTGTTCTAACTGTAACACCAACTGATGTAGCAGTAAGTATCAAACCTATTACTATAGAAACTTGATAACCATATCCAAATATCATACCTAAAAAAAATCCTAGAAATAAAGGAACTATCACACCTCCAACTGCAACAAATGAAGATGTTTTCTCCATTCTTTTTATTTCTGATAATCTGGTTTCTAACCCGGATATAAATAATATAAACAAAATACCTATTTGGGCTAAAAAATAAAATGGATCTGGATTTTGAGAACTAAAATTCAACAGAGGAAGAGGCAGTCGATAATCAAATAGATAAAAATTTTGTCCAGAAAAAAATAATAATATAATCCCTCCGAGAAAAATACCTGCAAGGATTTCACCTATTACCGCAGGTTGATTTATTTTAAAAAATAAATAACCAAATATTCTTGCAAGAAGTAATGCTATAGCAACTAGTAATAATACATTAAATATAATTCCAAATTCCGTTGTTACCAACCTTCTTCATCTTCAACTATTGACTTGTACTGTGTTGCATCATAATATTTTCTAATAAGTTGATGTAAAGTTACTTCTCCAACAATTTTTTTATCTTTTACAACAGGTAGTCTTCTTAGTTTATAGTTTATCATTTTCATTAAAGCATCAATTATTTTCTCATCTGGTTCACAGGTAATAGTTCTATGACACATTACATCTCTTGCTGTTTTTGCAGTTCCATGTTGAATAGAACTTATGTCCGGCATTCCAAAAACATATGATGGAAAATGTTTTGGAGCAAGAATAGATAAAACATCGTGTTCTGTTATGACTCCAACTAATATTTTTTCTTCTTTATCTTTAACAACCCATATATGATTTCTACCACCAAGTATTGCAAGTACATGATAAATATCTTCTTTTTCTTCTATGATAGGAAGATCCCAAACTCTTTTATCCATAATTTGTTGTACTTTGAGTTCATAAAAATCTTTTATTAATTTATTCTTTTTTGTCATCTATTTTTTTGTAAACATAAAAGAAATATTTAAACGCTACCAAAAACAAAAAAATCAATCTTCTTTTCTATCTTTTTTCTTATCTTTTTTTACCTTTTCATCAATTTTTTCTCTGATATCATCTATTCCTTCAAACCATTTATCCTTTCCTTTTTCGTCAATCTCACCAGTGATCTTATCGATTTCATATCTAACGTCATCTTTTCCTTTAAACCAATCCTGATTTTTTCTTTGAGTTCTTTTAGATATAATTTTTTCCATTTTATCTTCTTTTGATTCTATTGGGACTACTTCTTTTTCTTTTCTTTTTCTTGAAATTCTTATTTCTTCAACTTTCGAATCAGGTTTAGATTTTACTCTGACTGCATCCATCGAGCTTGATTGATTTAAAATAGAGTTATCTTTATTTGAAGAATTATCTTGATTATCTTTAAAACCATACTTTTCCATTTGTTTTTCTTTAGTAATTTCCTTTGTTCTTTCATAGATAGATTTTTTTTGTCTGAAATGAACAAAAGCAACAACACCAATTAATACAATAAAAGCTACAAAAAAAGTAAAATATTCAGTTTCAACAATGTAATCAACAAAAGTCTTTGGAGTGTTTATTCTTATATCAACATAACCTGTTTCATATCCTTCTTTCTGAGCGATGACTCTTATTTCTTCTCTATTTTTAGGTGCATGAAGATAAACAATGCCATTTTCATTAGTTGTATCCTGTTGATCATATATATTTGAGATATAAACTGTAGCATCAACGACAGGTTTGTCTGATTTATCATCTTTTACTATAACATAAAAATCATTATCTGCATCTATTATTAATTCTTGAGGAGAAACTATCAATTCTGGCTTATTTAATACAGTTATTGTTTTTTCACCAACTAAATCATCTTTAAATGCTCTTATAGAAAAATCTCTATCTGCACCTACTTCTGGTGCAAATAGTGCTATCTCCTGGTTAGGTGTTAAATCAGATATATAATATTCTTCATCATTAAATTCAATACTAACATTTATTAAAAACGTGTACGACTGAGAGTCTGGATCGTATACTCTTACTTTGAAATAATTACCTTCTGTTATTTGATTAATAGGTTCATCATCTAAATCTGTTACATATATTGAAATTTCTTCTTGAGAACTACAGTTAGAAATAAACAAAACATTAAAAGATAAAAATGAAACTAATATGATTATTATCGAAATAGTAAATTTTGGAATGACTTTTACAGTTGTTCTCCTCATTTGCCACCATATTTTTTAGATATTTATGTTTTTTACGATGTATTTTGACATATTTATGTTTTTTTAATAAATTTTTTTGATTTTCATGCTATATATTTTTATATTTTAATAGAAAAAGTATTTTTTTAACAAAATATTTATTAAATATTAATTATATTATTATAGTGAGGAATATATTATAAAAAAGCGAAAAAGGGTAACTCTTGTAAAAAAAGATTTAAATATAAATAACCTCAAATTAAACTATACAGGTGAAAAAACGCAATGCTACAATTAAACAAGATAAGAACCATCCTTATTACTTTACTTGTTATCATCAGTAGTTTTTCAGTTTTATTATATTCGCCTCATACAAAAGCAGATGATACTTTTGATGAAATACCATCTGATTTATCTCTTGAAAGCCTTATGGAACTACTCAGGATTTTTAGCGCAGGAATCGAATTTGAAAACATTTTAACACCACATCCATATAGATACGTTGGAGTGTGGCAGCCAAATAGTTCGTATAATATAAATGGAGATATGGATTTTGAATTATTTGTTTCATCCACATTAATGGATTACATAAACTTCTTTGATTTAGATTTTCAGGATAAAATAGATGTTAGTTTATACCATATAGATGGTAATAATACTCCTAAAAAAATAAAAGAAGAAAAAGGAGCTAAACTAAATGTCGGTTCTTTAGACATGGAAAATAAAATAAGATCTTTATCTGTAAAAATGAAGAATCTAGAGATTGAACTAGATTCAAAAGATTATCTTTTATTTGGAATAGAAGTAAACCAAACAAAAAAACCAATCAGTACATTTTCAGGAAAAAGACTTATTCCAGTTATAGAAAAATTATTCAATTTATTTCTAGAAAGTGAAATGTTTGCAGATTTATTAAAAGAAAATGATTTAATAGAAGACGAAGGAGATATAGATTATATTGCTGATCAACTTTCCAATATTACTAAATTTATAGGCGAAGATGAAATCGAATCAATTGTAAATACAATTGTGTCTTCAGCTTTTTATTATGGTTCAAAATCATATGACTCAAATGTTAAATTTTCTTCCGAATCTGGAAAAAACTTTACAATTTATTTTAGAAAAGAAGCAAATATTGAGTTTGAAAGTAAATTTTACGTAGAGAGCTTGTTAAATGAATATATCATTGGTTTTTTTAAAATAGCAAACCAAACAGCTCCACATACTGAAGAACACCGCTCATGGCCTCCAAGATATTTAATAGAGAATCTATTAGAAGAAGCGGGTACTTACGATAGTTCAACAGATTTGTCACAGATAGAAGATGATGCTCTTAATTGGGTTATATTATGGGTACTATACACTTTTGAGGGAAGATATAAAGATATCACAAATGCAAAATATTTATATTTAAAAGATAATGGAGAGATGACTGCGAATTTACCAAAGGGAAAACTAATAAGAGAAAAATTATCAAACACGTCTCTAAAATGGACAAGCCTTTCATTTGAAAGAAACAAAATACTTAAAAACGTCTCTGCTGAATTATACATTCATTATCCAAAGATCATTCCGATTGGAGATATAGAAATAACTGCTAAGTTATTTGATAACGATAAAAAATTAGATACCAACACAAAAATTATAGATGGAGCTACTTTCTCTGAACTTGTTAATAGAGGACCAGAAACACCTACAACATTTAATTTTGAAATTGAAAATTATGAAATAACTTATGATCATAGTCTAAAATTAGAGGTTTCTCTAAGTAAATCATCGTTTTTTAATTTAAGACCAATTTATTTGTTATATAATTCAGATGATTATCCATCACATTTAAAATATGTTTATGATGAAACAGAAAACATAAAGATAGAGGAAATATCACCAAAAAATGTTTATTCTGGTGGCAGCGCAAATTTTGATATAGAAATATCAAGTAATTTTTCAGATACTTTAGATATAAACATAGAAGAAAAAATTAGTGAAGGGCCATGGGATATATCATGGACTCCTAAAAAAATTAATGTCGATAAAGATAGCAATACAATAGTTACAGTTTCTGTAAAATCTGATGCAACAGACGAAACAGCATATGGTAATGATTATATTACTTTATATTTTAACGTCTCAGGAAAAACAGGTATAGATAGTAAAACAGAAACTATAAGAGTAGATAAAACTAAAGTTGAATATGATTTAGAACTGATTTTACCTGATAAAAAATTTGAAGTAAAACATGGAGAAAATAAAACATTTGAATTTAAGATTAGAAACAAAAATACTGGATTTCTAACTGATTCATATGGAGTTGCTATAAGCTCTGAGAATGAATTTTACAGTGGATATGAACCTACAGAAAAGGTATCAGTTTATACAAGTAGCTCTAAAAATGAAGCTACAGCAAGAGTAAGAGTTGATATCCCCCTTTATACAGATGTTGAATCAGATAGATTAATACTTAAAATCATATCAAGTGCAAGCAGCGAGAATCTAGATGAACCTTACAATGAAACATATAATATAGAAATAGATATTATTACACCTAATATTTTTGAAAGTACATATCATCTATTTGAACAACTATCAAACAAAATAGGGTTAGATGATGCACTTGAAGATCAGGATTTGCTTAAAGGGATGGGTGCATGGATATTAATTTTTATAGCTGCAATTATTCTGTTGATAATAGTTACAATAATAATACTAATAATTAGAAGAAAATATGTTGAGATTATCTGTCTTAAGCGTATAAAAGAAATTAAAGCAGATGAAAAAGCAGTATTTGAAGTAACAATTAAAAATCCATATAAGAAAACATTAATCTATAATATTAAAGCAAATATAAACAAAGAAATAAAGAAAAGATGGGATGTCAAACTTGAAAAAGAACAAATAACTATTACATCAGGTAAATCAGAGAAGATAAAACTAACAGTTGAACCTACAGATAATGTAAAACCAGAAGATTGGGCAAAAATAACAGTTACAGCAAAACCTATTGATAAAAGAAAAAGTATAAAAATTGATACCATTACAGTAGTTAAAGATTCAAAAATAGATGTTTCTATCTCTGGCGTTTTACATTGGCCAAAGATATTTAAAAAAGGAGACAGAATAGAAACTTCATTTAAACTTTTTAACAGAGGGGATGTCTCTGCTGAAAAAATTACCGTTATGTTATATGTAAATGGTAAACTTAAAAACAAAGCAGAGAATATTACTATTCCTGTTGGTGGACATGCTGATATTGAGATACCTTGGATAGCAGAAAAAGGTAAAAACGAAATTGAAATAATAGTTAAATAATATCAGTGTAATGCAGGGTAAAGATTTGTAGTGTTTCTTATGAAAGCTAAATCAAAAAATAAAGAGGAAATAAAACAGATAAAAGATTCAGAAAAAAAATTTCAGTCATATATAGAGAAAAGAAACGAGTTAAACGATGAGGCAAGACTTCTACGCGAAGAAAGAGATATGATACATAAAAGCAAGAAGGAACAAAAAGAAGAAATTGAAAAATTAAAAAAAGAACGAGATGAACTTGTAGAAGAAATGCGTGAGCATAAAAAAATAAGAAACAAACTTCAGAAAGAAGCAAAAAAACTTATTGAAGCTAAAAGAAAGAGAAAGGGAGAAGTTTTTAGAAATTTACCAATGAGAGTTGAAGAATTGAAAGCAGATGCACAGATGCTAGAATATAAACAAGAAACAGTTCCTTTAAATCCAAGAGACGAAAATGAACTCATTGAAAAGATAAGAGAAAAAAAACGAGAATATAAAAAATTAAAAAAACAAATGGAAAAACAAAAAGAAATACAAATTGATATTTCCGATAAGGATAATGCAATAGATGAACTTTTTAAAAAAGCAGATGAAGAGCATGAACTAGTAGATAAATATTACAACGAGAGCCAAAAGAAACATGAAAAATATATCAAACTTGTAAGGGAAATATCTGTTTCTATTGCTGAAGCAAATAAAAAACATGAAAAATATATAAAAATAAAAAAAGAAGCAGATGCCACCCATCAAAAAGCATATGAAATGAAATCAAAAATAATGGCTATCAAAGGTGAAAGAAGAAAAAGATATAAAGAGGCGAAAAAAGCAATCAAAGACCAAAATATCAAAGCTCGAAGAGCTGTTTTAGACAAAAAGAAACTTGAAGAACATGCTGATAAATCTGTTGAGGCTTTGAAAAAAGGTGAAAAAATTAAATTAAAATAAGTTTTTATAAAAATATTTTAAAAATAATTAACAATGTTAACAATCGTTAAGTTTATATATAATTATACACTAATATTATAGCAAGATGGAAAGAATTCATAAATTAATATCCATAGTTTTGATAGTAGTATTGATTTTATCTATGTCATATTTTATATTTTTTGCAAATGCAGAAGATAATGATAACAAAAAAAACACAGACAAAGAACCCCCCATTATTGAAGACATAACAGGGGATACAACAGGAACAACAGGAAAGATTACTACTATATATGTATCTTTTTCAGACAATGTAGATGTTGAAAAAGCATTAATTTACTATAGACAAAAAGATGATAATAAATGGAAGAACGAATCGATTCTTAGTGGTAAATTTGATATACAGATACCATCAAACTCAATAAAAGATTGGTATTACTATACAATTATTGATGACAAAGCAGGTAATGGACCTATAGGTAGTCCATCTAATGACGGAAGTAAATATTATACAATATCTATTGAAAAAGACATAGAAGACCTATCTCACAATGTTTTTATTCAAAAAGGAACAGCTACATGGTGTAATAACTGTCCAGATGTTGCTGAAAAAATACATACATTATACAACTCAGATGAATACAATTTTTACTATGTTAATATGGTTCAAGATAAAAAACCCAAAGCTAAAGATATATTAGAAAGCGATTACAACATCTATGCCTATCCCACAGTTTACATTGATGGAGGATATGACATAGTAATTGGTGATAAAGATATCAATGTTTTCAAAGAAAAAATTACTAAAGCCACCCAAAGAGAAGTACCTAAAGTATATATCAATATAACTCCAGAAATAAATGAAGACAACACAAAAATAAAAACAAATGTATTAATAGAAAACTATGAAGAGGAAAAATATACTGGCCGACTAAAAATATATTTAACAGAAAGAAATTCTTGGCAATACTATGGAGGAGAAGGAATATATCACTATGGATTTATAAAATATCTTTTAGATGAAAAGATAGAAATCCCTGCAAAAGATGAAAAAATAACTGAAACAACTTTTGAAGTGGGAAATCTTGATCCCGATAATCTTATGATTATAGCAGTTGTTTTCAATTCTGAACCTATAAAAAAATATTCAAATCCACCAGATGAAAAACCATTTGAGGCATACTATGCAGATGCATGTGATGGATCTTTAGTTGTTAAAGATGCGAATTTAAGACCAGAGATAGGTATAACCAATCCTAAAAATGGGAGATTGCATATCTTTGGAAAAGATGTTACAGCAACATTAAATCTGAAAACTATTATTTTAGGTAGAACTCCTATTAAAGTAAAAGCATCTGATGACTCAAAAGTTGAAAAAGTTGAAATTTATATAGATGACAAACTCGTAGCAGAACTAGAAGATAAACCATATGAATATCTATGGAAATCTACACCATTTTTCAAATTTAGATATGAAATAAAAGCAATAGCATATGATGACATGGGAAAAACATCAGAAGAAAAAATTGATGTGCTAGCTTTTATTTTACTATAAAAAAAGACTTAATCTAAAGCATCTTTGTGTGTATTATAAAGATTTATTGACTCTGAGATATAGTTTTCAAGTTCTAAATTACGTTTTTGAAAATCATCTCCTTTTAAACCATATAAAGTTGCATATGCTGGATCTATAAAACCATGATTATAACCATATGTAATAAAAACAATCATAGGATTTCCCCTATCGCCTGTTGTATCATATACTACTCTTGATTTATACAAATCACTTTCCTCAGATACTTGATTTGTGTTGATATGAATGAAAGTAATGTTTTCATCATCAAATAAAACATGTTTATAAAAAACATCATATGGTCTAAAAGAGATATTCAATACATCAATTAGATTTTCTTCCAACTCATCACAACCAGGACAAAAATCAATTCTATAAGCAATAAGTACAGGACCATAAGATAAATTTTCTAACACAAATCCTGGATGGGGGTTATTATTTGCTGTTTCAAAAATATATTCGATTTCAGTATCTGGTTTAAGTTTAACACAACTTAAACATAATTCTTCAACAATTTTTCTTTGGACATCATCATAAACATCAGTATTTAAAATCAATCCAGCAGTAGCTCCTGAAAATAGAATAAATAGTACTATCTGAAATACCAATATTTTTTTCATCTATAACCTCTTAAACTTAATAACATTATAAGGACACTTATTAACACATTTTCCACATAAGATACATTCAGGATCTCTATGCATATTTGGCACATCTATACCCATAGGACAAACATCTGAACAAATATTACAGTGTTTACAATTATCTTTATCAACATCAACATATAGAAAACTTATTTTATTGAAAGGAGCAAGTATAGCTCCAACTGGACAAAAATATCTACACCAACCTCGCTCAACAAGAAATATTAAAAGTAAAAACAAAATAAGAATAACAAAAGCAATATAGAAATAAGAAGAAGGAACATATAATCCTGGTTGAAGAAATAAAATTGCAAATGTACCAGTAAGCATTCCCACAGGGCAGATATCAGTAAAAACAAACCCTATAAAAATTGAAGTGAGAAACACAAGACCAATTAAAATAAAATATTTCGTATATCTAAGATATTTTTCTATCCTATGAGAACCTATTTTTTTAAATAAAGGAAATTTGTTTTTTAGAAAACGTGCTACTTTACCGGTTCCTCTCTGCAAAAGACCAATTGGACATGCCCATCCACAAACTGCTCTACCGGTAAGAATGCCAATTGTTCCAAGGATTAAAAGAGGATATAAAAGAAGTTTAAGACTAAAATTTCCAGGTTTTTTATATGTATCAAAAACGCTTAGTTCCAAAGATCGCAGTGGACATGCCGATGTTGCTGCAGGACATGCATTACAATAAAAAAAAGGAAAACAAAAACCTGTTTTAAATCTAAAAGCCCCTAAGTTTACAGTAAAAAAGAAAAAAAATTGAGATATTAATCTTTTTAACTGAAGTTTCATAGTTTATCTCTTTTTCTTTAAATGTAATAAACCAATGAATATTGCAAGCATAACAAATATAAGTTCAAAACCAGGTGTACTATCATCTGCTACATCATCATTATTCAGATCATTATCTTCCCCCAAATCAAGATAAGTTTTCCAGGAGTTTTCAGATAAATAATATTCTGTCCCATTTTCAAGAGCTATTTTAAAATAATATTCAATATGATCTGCTCTCCCTTCAGAATCTTTAAGTGTTATCTCGGCTTGATATTTTCCATCTTGATTTAGAAACATAGTAACTCTTTGAGTTAAATCAGTAAAACACAAAGTTTCATTACAACCAGATATTGTTAGATTTACTGTTGATATGTTTTCCCCAGAGATATCTACAATAATTGTTACATCTGATAATGGCCCAGGATTCTCAGGAATAGTCGTTATGTTATTAACTGTAGGCTTTGCAGCCACGTTTATATTCAATAAAAATAAAACTAACAAAATACATAAAATTGTACCTATTATTCTACTAATATCTCTCATATATCTACCTACCTTTTACCAATAATTTAATACCTAAATATCGCTCTAAAGATATAATATTTACTTGTTATTCAGTTTTCAATCATAAAATTTACTGTATTATATATTCTCCATATACATCTATAACATCTTCTTTTGTCTCACCAGAATAATAAACATCAACAGAAAGGATAGTAATATCTCCTCCAAATTCTTTTTTTATTTTTTGTAATTCAGGCATTTGCATCTCACAAGGGGGACATCCTACACCCATAATATCGATAAGAACCACTTTTCCAGTATACTTAGATAGTGTAAACTCCTTTCCATCAAATGTTGTGACAGTAAAATCAATAGATTTTCCCAGACTATCTGCTTTCTCATCAATTGCATCTTCAATATAAGGAGTAAGTTGCTCTTTAGAATGAGCACCCTGGTCATAAAAAATAACATTACCATCAGTGCCAATTATTACAAGAGTTGGAATTGCATTTGCACTGTATTTATATTGAACATTATCAGTATCCATAGCAAATAACCATTTATCAGTATACTGACTATCATCAGACAAATTATCACTGTCTGTATTTTCTGCTTCAGAACTATTTCCATAACCTGCGTATAAGAAAGCTATTATAACAAAAATGATAACGACAAAAACTAAAAAAACTAAAATTTTATTTTTGTTATTATTAAAACTTTTTTTCAGGCTTTTTTTAGATTTTATTTCTGCCCTTTTTCTTGTCATTATATAATAGCCTCTTTAGATTGTTAGTTATAAAAAATAACTAAGGATTATTGATACTGCTCTATCTTTGGTTTCAAAACTTCTTTTGGCATAGCCCCCACTATTGTATCGACCAACTTTCCTTCTTTAAAAACTAGTAAAGAGGGTATGCTCATTATTTGATATTTCATTGCAGTTTGTTGGTTTTCATCGACATTTAGTTTTCCAAATACAATTTCACCCTGTTTTTCTTTTGAAAGTTCATCTATTATAGGATGAATCATACGGCATGGTCCACACCATGGAGCCCAGCAGTCAATTACAACCATGTTATATTTTTTTACATATTGATCTAAATCTGCGTCAGACATTTTTATTGGTTTATCAGGCATGTTTTCACTCATTTTTTTACCTCTGTCCATATATTGTTTTTTTAATTGCTCGAGTTTTTTTTTCTTTATATCTTCTAGTTCGGTATTCATTATTTTGTTATAATACTTATTCTAATATTTAACGTTTGTGTAAAAAATAGGCACAACCGTTAAATAGTTGATATTTAATATTCAAACAGAAGTCATGAAATTTATAAGTTCAGAAAAAAACATTTGTTGTAATGAAGTAATAAAATGTGTATTCGATCTAAATGAACTAGATATGAGTACATATAAAAAACTAAAAGAAAAAAAAGAATTACCAGCAACAGATCTTGCAAAAACCCTAAACAAAGAAAGAAGTACTGTATATAGATCCCTTCAGAGGTTAGTCTGCTGTGGACTATGCAAGAAAAAAACAAAAACTCTTAAAAAAGGTGGATACTACCATGTTTATTCTACTATTACAAAAAAAGAGACAAAGAAAAAAATTGAAAAATGTATTGATGACTGGTACAAAAAAATGAAAAATACTCTGGATGAGCTATAAAATTTTATTTATTATCTTGCAACCATTTTCTAATACGTAAATATCCTACTAATTTTTCACCATCAACCCACATGACAGGGGCAGTTCTTTGAAGATCCTCAAAAACATTATAGGATTTAGCTTCACTTATTTGATCATCATTCCATTCATTTAAATCATGAGGATAAGTTATAATTTTTATATCCTCTCTATCAGAAATAAGTTCTTTTGTCTGATTACATTTCATACATTTTTCAAGTGAAAACAAGATTTTCTCAGCCATAATAAGCACCTAGTAATAATGGGCTAGACCGGAATTGAACCGGTGACCTCCGCGTTGTAAGCGCGACGTCATAACCCCTAGACCACTAGCCCGTTATATCTGGGTGAAATACAATAGCTATTTTAGTAATTTACTATACAAAAAAAATAAAAAACTAATTTTTAGAAAATAAATATACCACGTTTTTAAATTCAATAAATTCACAAACTGTTAAAAACAAAAAGAATATCAGATTTTATTACTATGAATCCAAAAACATTATACGAAAAACTATTCAAAAGATTCGGGGAACTAGATTGGTGGCCAATGGATAAAAAATACCATAAAAAAAACAAAAGTGACCCAAGATTTGAAATAATTCTTGGCGCAATTCTTACACAGAACACAGCATGGTCAAATGTTGAAAAAACAATAAATAATCTAAAAAAAGCAGGAAAATTAGATATAAAATCAATAAATAGGGTGAATCATGAGGAATTGAAGGATTTAATAAGATCATCTGGTTTTTTTAATCAGAAAGCAAAAAGATTAAAAGATATTTGTAGAATATTAGAAGAAAAATATAACTCAAATTTAGATTATTTTTTTAGAAAAGATATAAAAGAAATTAGAAAAGAATTACTAGAAATGAAAGGAATTGGACCTGAAACAGCAGATTCAATTATTTTATATGCAGCAAACAAACCAATATTTGTTGTAGATTCTTACACAAAAAGATTATGCAAAAGATTTCCTTTAAATACAGAAATTTCCTATGATAAAATACAAAACTATTTTCAAAAAAATTTAGAAAAAAGTTTTGATAAAAAAGAACTTGCAAATATATTTAACAATCTACATGCAATGATTGTAATACTTGCTAAAAACTACTGTAAAAAAAAACCGGTTTGTAATAACTGCCCTTTAGAAAAAGATTGTAAACACAACAAAGACAAATTAATCTAATAATTCTTGTACTTTATCTCCTACAACCTCCGCAGGTATATCTGGAAGAGATATAAGTTGAGTTGTGCCAAGTTGCCCTTTTCCAGATTGCTTCAGATATATAAATCCTGCATTTTCAACATTTTTAAGATAAGACCAAAACATAGTATGTGATCTTGGTTTTTCACTATACTCTTCACAAGTTATTTTATATGTTTTTTCGGCATCACCAGTACTAGTATATGCTGTACCATCATTTTGAAGTCTCTTTGCTATAGAATAAAGTGTTAACAATTCATGTCTTTTCAAATTCTTTAACTTAGTTTCTGTTACAACAGAATAAGTATCTGCTTTTGCAGCACGTACATACTCAGGAGTGACATTATCATCATGATTGTGATCAGCAGCTATACCTGCCTTCCAAAGAAGCTCAATTGCAAACCGTGCATCACCCCACTCTGAAGAAATATCTGCAATCAAATCAGCACAATCATCCTGCACAACACCTCTATGAAAAGCTAAATCTATCCTTTGATTTACAATATCATAAAGTTCATCTCTAGTGTATTTATCAAGCTTTAAAACATTATTTCTTTTAAAAGTACTAAGAGATGAAGAATCAAGCTTGGAAAGAACATCTTTCTGAGATATCAAAATAAGAGACACAGGTGTTTTATCAATAGAAGATTCATCAGAAAAACGAGTTAACTTATATATCAAATCTGAATCTTTTTCAAGAAGAGCATCTACTTCATCAAGAACAACAAGTAATTGCGCATCTCTTCTTCTAAGTTGTTTTTTAAGTACCTGAAGCATTTCTTCAACAGAAAAACCTCTATCTGGAAATCTAGAGTCAAAATGATTAAGAATCCCAAGAATTACCATAGCATCTGTAGATCTCTTTCTACAGTTTATATGTACATATTCAATATTTTTCCCTTTTTTATAAGAAATTTTTTTAAGAGACATGCAGAATTTTTTTGCAATAGCTGTCTTTCCGCTACCAACAGGGCCTTTTATAACAGCGTTTTGAGGTACATTAGAAAGTAAAGGTTTAAACATCTGAGAAAGAAAACGTAGTTGTTCATCTCTATGTATAAGTTCTTCTGGAACATAGTCAAAATCTAGTTTATCTGGATTTTTAATAACAGATCCTGAAAGTAGTTCATCTTCAATTAAATTGCTCATTATTAATACGTATTAGGTTACTATTCATAAAACTTTATCTCGATTAATTATAGAAACAAACGGATTTATTTCAACAAATATTAAAAAAGAAAAAAGAGATATTACATTTAGAATGAACAACTATAATGAAATCAAAAAATCATTAAATTTTCTCAAACAAAAGTTTAATGAATACTATAATTCCAGCAAAATAGACTTACCTGATCGCTTTGGTAGAAGAGAATATGCCTTTGTTTTCTTCGGCGGAAAAGGAATGATGAGACATATTAGTTATAACAAAAAAACTGACTTTTTAAATTTTATAAAAGAAAACAATCCAGCTCATACATATTATTCTTCAGCTTATTATAAAAAACCCAATGCAGCTAAGATGCAAGATAAAGATTGGATGGGTGCTGAACTTATATTTGATTTAGACTCAGATCATCTTCCAAACGCAGAAAAATTAAGCTATGAAGAACAATTAGAAGCCGTTAAAAAAGAATTTATAAAACTTGTTTTTGATTTTTTACTAAATGATTTTGGTTTTGAAAAAAAATATATAGAACTATATTTTAGTGGCGGTAGAGGATATCACTGCCATGTCAAAGACCCTAAAATTCTAAAACTCGATAGCAACTCAAGAAGAGAGATAGTTGACTATATAACAGGTAGAGATCTACTTGATTCACTAGTTTTTCAGGATCATACAACAGGGACTAAAACATACGGTCAGACGCGATATCCAAGTGCAAAATCTCTAAAAATGCCTCAGCCAGATTCACCTGGTTGGAAAGGAAGGATAAGCAGAGGTATTATAGATATTGTAAATGAAATAAGAGAAAGCGACAATGCTTTAGAAAAACTAAAAGAATATGGCGTAAAACATTCTGATGCAAAAAAACTAATAGAGGAACTATCAGACGAAAGAGTGAAAAGAATAAAAGAGGGAAATCTTGACCAAACAAAAACTATTCGTAAGTTTTTTTTAAATAATGCTCTTAGAAAAACTGCTGTTACTATGAGTGCAGGTGAAACAGACGAACCAGTAACATGCGATGTAAAAAGACTTATTAGACTCCCAGGTTCCCTTCATGGAAAAACAGGATTTAAAGTTGAAAAAATTGATATAGATAATTTAAAAAACTTTGATCCACTCATCAAAACAGTTGTATTATCAAACAAAGATGTTAAGATTGATATGAATACTAATTTTAAAATTAAGTTAAAAAATAAACAATTTGATTTAGAAGAAGGAAAACAAAAAGTACCTGAATTTTTAGCTGTTTTCTTAATCGCAAGAAGAATGGCAAAAATTGCTTAATTTGAAGAAAACAATTATTCCAAATTTATTTAAAAAAATATTTCATATCCAATATCTGCAAATCATATGGATGAAGAAGAAATAAATTACAGGTTTTTAAGAAAAATTCAACAGATAGAAAAAAATTCTCCTAAACTATCAGAGATAACAAGTGAATTTTATAAAGATATATTAAATCATCTTGAAAGTCTTGAAGAAAGATTAAAAGATGAAAAAAATACACAGAAACAAAAAATCTTAAATGAAGAAATAATAGATTTGAAAAAAATCGTTTTAAATATCTATGAACAAAGAGAAAAAAAAATTTTATTAGCAGCAATATCAAAAGCAAGAGGCGGGAAACCTAATATTGAAAACATGCTAGAAATAGAAAAAAAAATTTTTAACTCGATATTAGAAAACATAAAAGAATATAGATCTGAAATTTTATCAAGAAATCAAAAGAAAAAAGAAGAAGATGAAGAGAAAGAACAAAAAGATAACAATAAAAAAGAAATAAATAAGAAACCTATTGTAAGAGCAACTGAAGACATTCCAGAATTTATAGGAACCGACAAAAAAAAATATAATCTAAAGAAAAATGATATTTTATCAATTTCACCTGACATGTGTAAAATGATTACAAAAGGAAAAGTTTGTGAAAAAATTGAAATGTAAGAACATTATGTTTTATATATTACCTCCATATTACGTCTAAACTCAAAAGATTAATAAGTTAAGGAGTTTCATATGAAAAGACCGCGAAAAATCAAGATGTACTGTCCCAACTGTAAAAAGCATACTATCCATGAAGTGCATAAAGTAAAAAAGAAAAAAGCAAGTGAATTTAAACAGGGACAAAGACGTTTCAGAAGAGTAATGAGAGGGTACAGAGGTTTCCCAAGACCAAAACCAGAAGGAAGAGAGAAAACTAGTAGACGAGCAAATTTAAAATATACTTGCACTCAATGTAACAAAAGCATTCAACCTGCAAGCATTAGAGCAAAAAAAGTAGAGGTTAGTGAAAAATGAAAAAAACAGATAGTAAATTTATTAAAGTTCGCTGTAAAGACTGCGAAAATGAACAAATCTTATTCAATAAAGCTAGCACAGCTGTATCATGTCACATATGTGGTAGCAAACTAGCCATTCCAAAAGGTGGAAAAGCTAAAATAAAAGGCGAAATTTTAGAAATAATAGAATAAAAAGGTCTAAATAAAATGGTAGATAAGATAAAAAAAGAATACCCTGAAGAAGGAGAACTAATTGTTGGAACTGTAAAAAATGTACAAAATTTTGGTGCTTTTGTAACCCTAGACGAATATCAAGGAAAAGAGGGTTTTATTCATATCGCTGAAATTGCTACAGGATGGGTAAAACGTATAAGAAATCATATAAAAGAAAAACAAAAAGTAGTCTGTAAAGTCTTAAATGTTGATACCCAAAAGAATCATATTGATTTATCACTAAAAAGAGTAAATGAACACCAAAAAAGAGATAAAATACAAGAATGGAAAAATTCCCACAAATCAGAAAAATTACTTGAGATGACTGCAAAAAAAATTGGTAAAACAGTCGACCAATGCTATTCTGATTTTGCAAACGATTTAACAAAAAAATATGGGACGTTATATGCAGCTTTTGAAGAAGCAGCTTTTGATATTGAAAACCTTAAAAAAGATGGTTTCAAAGGTGAATGGTTAGATGCTTTTGGAGAGACAGCAAAACAAAATATAACCATGCCTTTTGTAGATATAAAAGGATATGTTACTGTACAATCCTTTCTCCCAGATGGAATAAAACATATACAAGATTCCTTACAAATGGGAGAAAATAGCGAATACGATGATGTTGAAATTGAAGTTAGATATATTGGTGCACCAAATTATATGATAACTGTTAAAGCACCTGATTATAAAATAGCAGAAGAAGAGCTTAAAAAAGCTGTGGAAAGAGTAGAAAATAATATTAAAAAGCATAATGGTATATGTGAATTCCATAGAAAACTTGAGGAATAAATGACCGGGATATTTTACTGCAAAAATTGTGATATATATACATTAAACAAAGTTTGCAGCAAATGTAAAAAAAAAACAATATCAAAGATTCCACCTCGTTTCTCACCTCAGGACCACTATGGAAAATATAGGAGAAAACTTAAAAAAATTACAACATAAGAGTTGATAATATGGATTATGTTTCAGTTAGATATATAGGAAAGAAACCTAAATTAAAAGAACCAGTGTTAATAGAGGGGCTTCCAGGTATTGGAAACGTAGGTAAACTTGCTGTAGAGCATCTGATAGATACAATCGGAGCGAAAAAGTTTGCAGAGTTACATTGTAAAGATTTCCCACCACAAGTTTTTATAAACCAAGATGGAACAATCAAACTTGTAAATAATGAATTTTACTACTGGAAAGCAAAAAAGAAAGAACAAAAAGATATAATTCTTATAACTGGCGACTATCAAGGCCTATCATCCCAAGGACAATATGAACTTGTAGAAAAAATATTAGATATAGCAGATGAATTTAATGTAAAAGAACTTTTTACCCTAGGAGGATATGGACTTGGTCATGAAATACAAAAACCTGATGTTCTATGCGCAACTACAGATAAAAAACTTGTAAAGATAATGAAAAAATATGGAGCAGTTTTTAAGAAAAATGAGCCTGGCGGAGGAATTGTCGGAGCCAGTGGTTTATTATTAGGTTTAGGTAAAATAAGAGGTATAAAAGGAACATGTTTCATGGGTGAAACACCAGGCTATCTTGTAGATCCGAAAAGTGCAAAAGCAGTTTTAAAAATTCTAATGAAAATTACAAATATAAAAGTAAATCTTTCAGCTTTAGAAGATAAAGCAAAAGAAATCGAACATATCGCTCATCAACTAAAAGAAATGGAAGATATATCAAAAGAAAAAACAGAAGAATTAAAATATATTGGATAAAAAAATTAAAAAAATATTTTTTATACTTCTTCAATTTTTGAGACTACTAATTCAACGTTTAAAATCTGAGAGCCTTGATCTGTTTCAATATGACTTAAAACTCCTGTAACAATATATTGATTATCTTCAGATAAATTTTCACGGACACTATTATTTAAAGCATCGAGATTCAATCTCAACATCTCAGTTGATTGATCTAAATCTGTAGTAAAAGAAGATTTTAGATAATTTTCATCTGCAGTTATAGAAGCATATACGCCTCTTACTTTTATATTATCCCCAACATATGCTTCTTTGTTTAGTAGAACATTATTAACAGATAAAATTTCATCAGAATCATCTGAACCAGTAGATACAAGATACGCAATTGATATTATTAACAAAATTATAATAAGTAGATAGATAGCAGTTCTCATGTCAAGTTTTAGTTTTTTTATATCCATTTTTAAAATCCACCACATCTAAAATAAAAAACTTGTTAATAACCCTATCCATCTAAACAAATACTATAGGTACTCTCAGGATTTTTTTTATGAATTATATTTGCCTGCTCAAGGCTGAGTAGGTTCTTTTCTATTAATGATTTTGTTCTTTTAGGAACAGTCTTAGGTCCAAGAACTGCCCCCGGTCTTTTAGGATCATCTATGTAATCTGTTTCCATCATAAACCTGGTACCTTTTTGAATTGCTTCTGTGATATTTTTATTAGATGCTAAAACAGATGGCATTAAACCATGGTTTTCATCTTTATATATTAAAGGTGGAGAAAAATGCTTAACGATTTTATTTGATGATAAACCAACTTTTTTACCCATTTCTGCAAATTCTTTACAATTTCTAGGTGTTGTACTTTCTGTATGTAAAATAACTGGTACATCTATTTCTTTTGCAAGTTTCATACCATATAACAAAATTTCATTAGAATCATCATGTATCTGTTTACTAACTTTAAAATGAGGTCTCCCAATTTCACCGATACCTATACATTCTTCATATTCTTGACAGAAATAAGCAGCTTGATCCATACCTTTTTTCATAATTTCCATAGATTTTTTTCTATCAAATTTCTTATTTAACTTAATATAATCTATGGGATAAGGCCCAACTGTTATAAAAACACCAATATCAATATTTCTTTTTATTTCATGAGCCATCTTTAAAGTTTCTTCATAACAATCTAAGTAATCTCTTTTTTTTATAACCAAATCAGGCATTGGATATTGACATAAAACAAAATGTGTTCCACCTGATTTCTTGAAATCGTTTACTGCATCTAAAAACCTTCCATCTCTTCTAAGATGGAGATGATTATCAAATATAATCAAAAAATATTTCACCTCAAAAAGACAAATATATTTTAATTAAAAAAACTTTGAGATAAAATATTTTTATGATCTGTATCTACTTCTATTATTCTTTTTTACATAGTAAGAGTATCCTTTTGTAGTTTTATCCTCCTCTTTGCCAGTAAGCATTTCTATTATACTTTGTGCAAGTAACCACCCAAAATAACCCATAAAAAAGGTAAAAAAACCAGTTATACTATATCCCAAGATGGTTTGTATATAACTCTGTCCTCCGGTTATAAACAAAACAAAAATCCCTATAGTTATAAACAAAAAAATTAGCAGAAAAATCCATCTTAAAGCATGAAATGTTAATTTAACTGTCTTGCTAGGTATTTCTTCTAGAGATATTTTCCTGTCTAAAAACTTCGAAAGCGTATTCTGTTTAATTTTCCTACTTTGCATATTTTCCCTCCTCGATACTCAAAACTAAAGTGATATAGAGCAATCCCAATTTGAGTAACAAAATATAATGTGTTAAGTGTATAAAAAAGTAGTTTGCACCTGATTATGCATATATACTGCAGATACATATGCATATTAATATTATTTATTTGGTTTTTAAAAAGATTAATAAAAAACTATTCGATTTGGAATCAAAGGTTTTTAGAGTGTAAAAATCTTGGTGAGGAGGAAAGATTATTATCTTTTTGGAATCAAAAAATAAAAAAATAAAAAAAAAGGCAAAACCATTTTTTAAAATAGGTTTTGTAATTTTAACTATTACAATCATATGTCTTGCAGTTGTAAATTATCTTCCATGGATGTACATAAGACACAGCTCCTCTTCACAATCTGATTTTATAGAAAGAAGTTATTATAAAGATTTTAAAACACAAGAAGATGGCAATGAAAGCAAAATACTAGATTTTTTTAATTCAAAAAATAGTAGTTTGTATCTTGGTTTAAACAAAAATGATTTCAGTTTAATACCCAATATTAGTAATCATATTTGTTATATTTTAGTAATCCTATCATTAATTTTTGTTACTTTAGTAATATTAGACAAAAAAATTGATTTCTCTTTAAAGAAATTACTTGTTTTTCAAACTCTTATAACATCAATAATAATAATTGTTTTTTTGTATACAATATATATTTTAGTTCAATTTTTAGGTGCAAATATATTGTCGTTTACAAATATTAGTATACTAAAAACCTTTTTTCCAGATTTAGCACTAATTTTTCCTGCACCATTAATAATCATATCTCTTTTAGCAGTATCACTGAAAATATGTTTTACAGTAATTAAATCAAATTATAATGAGATGTTTAAATTATCAGATGCAAATCGATAGGGAATAATATATAATGAAAAATCAAATATCAGATAAAATCAAAAACCGATTCATATTGATTATTTTTCTTGCTATTACATCCTTAATGATCACATCAATAATTCCCTTAATTGAAATAAGCAATTACCAAGATTATAATCAAGATTTAGATTTAAATATTAACTCTATGAAAGCTACTCAGGATCAAGATTTATTAAATTTTGTAGAAAAAATTGAAAATATAAATATACTTCTTTGGTCAACAATAATTTTATCTATTTTTTCATTTTTGGGAACTGTCATAAATTTCTATAACACAAAATTTTTTTCATACACATCAAAAATTTTTGTAATGTTTGGGTTACCAATTTTATTTATAAGCATTTTAATTTTTTTATTTCATTACGATTTTATGAACCAAGTAATAAATCTAGATGGTATATCACTAGCCTATTTTGTTGATCCTAATTTAAAATACTTATTTATCCCAACAATCTTTGTTTTTATAATGATTGTACTTTCTGTTTTTTATTTTATAGATATAATCAAGTTCTTAGTTTTTAAAGACAAAAATATTAAACAAAAACTAAATGATAAAAATCAAAGAAAATTTACCGATATAGAAGATATTAAAAAATATAGAGAAAGAGATATTATAAAATGGCTTTCAGATGAAGTTGAAAAACTAGAGCCAGTTAATGATAAAGAATATAATACACAAAAAAGATCAGAAATTGAGGAAAACAAAGGATATACTATTAGATGTCCCCAATGTAAACATCTGTTTACAATAAAAGATATAAAAAATGTTAAAAAAGTAAAATGTCCTAAATGTGGAAAAGTAGGGACATTGGATCAATAAGAATCATTTATCCGATATTATTTGGATTACATCTCCATCTTTAAGTTCATGATCTGCCCCAATTGTTCTGTGTGTTTTTGCATCCACTGCTCTAATGAAATGTTCACCTAAATCAGTGTGAACTTTGTATGCTAAATCTTTTGCGGTACTACCTTTTTTCATAAAATATGCATCAGGTATAACTCTTCCTTCTTTATCTGTGAGATGATTTTCATCTTCGACAGGATAAACTACTATTAGATCAAGCATTTCAACTGCTTTTTCAATACTTTTTTGAACTCCTGTCGATCCAAATTTATCAAGAACATTTTTTTTAATAAACTCAAGTGCTTTTTTCTGTTTTATATTAAGTTTTGATTCATCTAATATTTTAAAATCTTTATCTCCAGGTTTATAAAAAATTAGATTATCATTTGTAGCATTTGATAAAGCTAATTCTGACTCTGCACTAGTGGGAACAACAATATATCCTCTCTTTTTTATTTCATCCATCTTAGAATCTGCATCTTTTTGTGAGTTATCGATTTTATTAAAAGATATAAGCATTGGTTTGCTTAGTTTTCTTAGTTCATCTGAAAACTTTAATAAATCTTCATCGGTCCATTCAGATGGTCTGTCCATTTCTAAATTTAATAAACGTATAACTTTGTGAATATAGTCTTCTGTGATACCGAGACCGGTTAGCTGTTCTGCTAACATTTTATCTATTTTTCTGTCTTCTAATTTACATTTTCTTGAGATAACATCCCAATTCTTTTTTATGATTCCATCAAGCCAATATGTTATCTCTTTTTCAAGAAATATCACATCATCAACAGGATTATAGTTCTTATTTTTGCATGGATTTCCTTCTTTATCAGTACAACCTGAAGCATCAACAATATGGATCAGTGCATCTGCTTGACGTAAGTCATCTAAAAATTTGTTACCAAGCCCTCTTCCTTTGAACGCGTTTGGTACAAGACCTGCAACATCTATTGCTTCTATCGGAACAAAACGTGTTCCACCTATACATCTTGAGTTGTGTGGTGTACATTTTACATTAAAATGTTTGCATGGGCATGGTTTTGCAACATACATCACACCTCTATTTGCATCTATTGTTGTAAAGGGATAGTTTGCAATTTCTGCATGGGCATTTGTAACTACATTAAAAAAGGTGGATTTGCCAACATTTGGTTTTCCAACTATACCTATCTGCATACCCATATTATTTTTACTCCAACATGTTTTTTACTTCATCAACAACATCGGTGTCGTTTTCAAAACGTTTTACTTTTTTATCTGATGTTGATTTTTTTGCTGTTGTAAAAGATGTGCTTTTTTTTGCAAATAATTCTCCTTCTACATTGGCTTTTTTTGATAGATATATTTTAACAGCTGAAATATCTCCAGAGATACTTGATTTATCTTCTATTTTGACATCGCCTTCTGATTCGATGTTACCTTCTATTTTGGTTTTCTTTCCACAGAAAACATCCCCGGTGGCTCTTATTGTACCTTTAATTATTGATTCATCGTCGATAAAGACGTTGCCTTTTATGTCGTAATTTCCTAGGATGATAGATTTTTTACCTGTTCGTATGTTGTAGTCTAGTTTTGATTTTTGTACTCCTATTATTGAGTTATTTGGAATGAACAGAAATGTCTCTGAGATTGGTATAGCATCGCCATTGTTTTCTTCTATTTCTTCTAGTATTCTTTCAATTTCTTCACTGTGACCCATCTTTAAAAGCTGTGTAAGATATATAAATATATATATTACAACTGGTATAGGACTTCTTATATTTATCCAACCTTTTGCCTCAAAGCCTTTTTCAATTTCAACACTATCACCGACATCCAGATCACCTTTTAGAGATAATTTTCCTTTAACTTTTACTTTTTCTCCAAGATAAACATTACCATCACTTTTTACATCGCCACCAATACTTGTAAAAATATCAGCCCTAATATCATCTGTAGCCTCCAGATCGCCATCAATTATTGCGTGTTCGCCAACAAAAATACGTCCATCTGTTTTTATTCCAAATCTTATAAGACATCTATCGCCTATTACCACATCTCCTTTGGTGATAATGAGTTTTTCTTCGAATTTAGTTTCATCTGGTATAACTAACGTTTTTCTGTCAAAAACCATTGCCTAATGCGTATAAAATAGTATGTTATAAATCTTAGTAAAAATGTTGTAAAAAGTTAAAAAACTAACATAGATATCCAATATAATGTTTTGATTTATATAATATTATGTATATATGGGTAACAAATGTTCAATATCATAAAGAAAAAATTATAAAATACAGTTTATTCTGCTAACCATTCTTCATCTATCTTAGTATAAATAGAAAGCTCTTCTTTTGTAAACCACAAGTTTATTTCAAATTCAGCTGTATCTTTTCCATCAGAACCATGAACAATATTTCTTCCGATAAACTGTCCATAATCACCACGTATAGTACCAAGCTCTGCTTTTTGAGGATCTGTTTTTCCCATCATGTTTCTAACCATTTGAATAGCATTATTTCCCTCTATTACCATTGCAACAACCGGTGAACTTGTAACATATTCAACCGTTGGTTCAAAAAAAGGTTTTCCTTTATGTATCCCATAATGTTTTTCTGCAAGATCTCTTCCAACTGACACCATCTTCATAGCAACTATCTTAAGACCTTTTTTTTCAAAACGAGTAATAATTTCACCAATCAAACCTCTTTGTACCCCATCAGGTTTAATCATAACAAATGTTTGTTCCTTTACCATAAAGACCACACTGATTTTTTGATATAAAGAAGGTGATATAAAACGAGTTTATAGTATTAACGCCTCTGTCAATAAATCTTTACCTACAATATAAAAGACAAAACTAGTAACATTAAACAGGACATGCGCGATAATTGCAGCAGTAAGATTCTTTGTCTTTACAACAAGAACAGCAAGTAAAACCCCAATAAAAATAATCATTACAGCAGGATATAGATTTCCATATGAAAGATGAGCAAGTCCAAACAAAATTGAAGATATTACTATAGCAGGAATTGATCCATATACTGAATCTATTTTTTCTAAAATGAATCCTCGAAAAAAGATTTCCTCAGCTATTGGTTGCAGCGTGATCAAAATAAGAATTACAGGTACTGAAAAAAACATTTCTAAATTTTGAATATTACTTGAATCTTCAACATTCACACCAAAGAAACTTAATATATTTCCTAAAATGATAAGAATAAAAAACGCAGCTATAACTGTAAAGACTGCCCATAAAAAGGCCATATGTAAATTTTTTTTATGAAGATTAATTCTTGCAAACATTTCTTTTAAAGAAAGTCCATTTACCAGTGTATACCATATGTATGGAGAAAATATCATGAATAGTATTACAAGTGAAGCTTGGATTAATAGTGCAAATATCTCAAATATCATTCTAAATAAAGGTGAAAAATCAGTTATATAGTCCATCTGATTTGTTTCAAAAATTAGAAAATATGATAATATCGGAACTGCTAAAAAAACAGTAAAACTTCCTATTATCATCAACAAAGCAAACAAATGTGTAGGTTTTTTAATATCAAAATCCATTAAATACAGTTATCTACTTAACTTTGATAAAAGTTTTTAAATATTGGTTTCTAATTCCCCAAAGATAAGGTTACTATTGGGCCCGTGGGGTAGCTTGGCCCATCCTCGTGGCTTTGGGAGCCATGAACCCCGATTCAAATTCGGGCGGGCCCATATTAGTTGTACATCAAAGAATTAAGCTTTGTTAAATAATTTTAATCTGAATAAATTTGGGAATAAATCCAAAATAGAAAATTTCTCCATCAGACTCTTGACTTTTCCTATAAACAGAGGGGGGCTGTCCTCCTTAAAATGCGCAGTAAAAAATTGATCCTTATCCATAGTAACAATTTTAGTTAGATCATAATCTTCATCAATATCATCTGCACTCCAATGTTCAAAACTCCAACCCTCTTCAGGAACAACAGCAATTTTTACTTCTGTTCCTTTTTCATAAATACCCCCGGGAGGATTCAAATAGATATGTCCTCTTCCATCTATATTAACATCTAAAATATACATCTCTGAGTTTTCTATATCTGCTTCTATATGTATTATTCCAAATCCGCCGTTTGAAGAAATCTTGATATCACCAGTATTTAATCCATCTGAAAGACCAGAATAATCAAAAGTTAAATATATAGTATCATACTCACCTGTTGATTTTCCACCAGAAGAACTAATCTCAATCCAATCTATCTCTTCTGTCAATGTATACTCCAAAGTTCCACCACCGCTATTCCAAATTTCAAAAGAAGCAACAATAGAATTATCTTTTATATAACCACTTAAATCAATATTTTTAGTGCTATAATCCAAAACAGGCAACTCAGTTATTGTAACAGAACAAACTTCACTCCAATCACTAGATAAACCATATTCGTTTTTTGCTTTAACTTTTACATTATATACACCTATAGAATTCCATGTGTGAGAAAAAGAAGAAACATCGTTGGTACTTACTAAACTACTCCACTCATCAACAACATCATCTCCATTCCAATCCCAACCATAACTAACTTGGTTATTATTTAAATCAGCAATTTCAGTAACAAAATCATATGAATTTCCAATAAAACCTTGAGATATACCAATAGGCGTATTAGGAGAGACTGGAGGAGCATTAACTATATTAACTTCGATATTTTCTGAAAAAGAATTTAGACCCTCTGAATCTTTAACTTCAACAAAGACCTTGAATGTTCCAGAATCATACCAAACATTATCGACATTTACTTCTTCACAAGAACTATATGGACCTAGCCAACCACTATCTGTTCCATCACCCCAGTCAAAACGATAATAAAGTTCATCATCATCAGGATCACATGAAGATACTGTAAAAGAATATCCTGATTTAGAATCACAAGAAAGTATGGGTACAATTGGTGGATTGTTTTCAGGTTCAGGACCATTAAAATTTCCTAAATGATCTGTCTTAATGATAATGATATCCCCTGCGGAATTAGCACCTAATCCATTAGTTGCTAGAGAAACATATCCACCATCTAAAGTCTGAGCAGTTGAAAACACCAGAGTATAAACTCCACAGGTATCTGTATTTTCTATTCCCAACTCTTCATTTGAATAAGAATTAATCCACTGTTGATTACCTGCATTATCTAATTTAAAAAGACAAGCATCTCCCCCTTTTAATCCGCTTATCATATATCCTCTGTCATTAGTTTGTATAAGTGATCCATCCCATCCAGCCCAACAATCGCTTGTATCACTTATCTTATTCCATTTTTCATTACCATCCGGGTCAGTCTTAACAAGCCACGTTCTAGAATCTGCAGATTCTCTAGCTGTTGTAAATCCTGCAACAGCATATCCTCCATCAGAAGTCTGGATGCCAGTTGTTCCACGTTCACTCCAGCCATTATTATCAAAGGTCTTAAGCCATTTTTTATTACCTGATTCATCAGTCTTAATTAAAAGAAAATCATATCCATTTTCTTCATTTATTCCTGCTTGCCCAGCTATAATGTACCCACCATCATTACTAAGTCTTACAGAAGTTGCACCTTCAAAAGTATTAGGATTTCCAATTTTTTTAACCCATTGTTTATTTCCATTTTGATCTGTTTTTAAAAGCAATACATTAGCATCACCTGAATTTCCTTCTGAATATGAAATACCTGCAACTATATAACCATCAGGCGTCTGCATAACAGAGTGCGCTCTTCTTCCGTCACGAAATAGTTTTTGCCATTGCTTATTACCATTTCCATCTGTCTTTATTAATAAAACACCACCATTTCCCTCAGGATAATCGTCTTGATGACCTACTAAAATATATCCTCCATCGTATGTTTGCCTGACACAATGAGCAGAAGCACCTGGTAACCCCAAACCATATGTTTTATCCCACTCTTTTTCACCATTTATATCAGTTTTAATAAGCCATACAAGCTTTTGAACATTATATAAACCGGGTGTTCTTGTTTCCCCTGCTATAATGTACCCGCCATCAGAAGTTTGCATGATAGAATATCCCTTGTCCCTACTTTTACCTATTACATTTCCATTTTCATCTTCATATGTTTTGTAATTAAAGCTATTAACAAATCTACTTGGAGTTGAACATGGATTCAGCGAATCGTCATAATCTTTTTTAGAAATAACATTTGTATCACTTAACCCCACTGTTGTCATAGAAGACAATAAAACAAGCGATATAGCTATAGTAAAAATACATATTGTTTGTCTTTTAATCATTTTTTATTCCCCATACTTTTAGTAACATATATTAATATAGTCTATATAATATAAAAAGTTTTTTATATAATTGTTGATTTGTTTTTTTTGTTAAAACAAAAATTATCATCTTTGGAAGTTGGAAAACATAATGACCCCGCTTCATCAAATCCAAATACACAATGGATTTTTTAATAATAGGAATCTTTTTTAATGGAGAATATATTTTGAATATGTAATTGCACGTGCAGGTAGGATGGGATGATACATAGAAAAATTGCTATTCTGTTGATATTTATTATTTGTTTTTCAGGTTTTCATTTTGTAAAAGATATTGAAAAATGTAATGCATCAGTTCTACCAAAATTCTATGTAGATGATGATTACAATACTAACACACCAGGCTGGCAAGTAGATCATTTTGATAAAATACAAGATGCAATAAATTCAGAAAACTGTTCATCAGGAGACAGAATAATTGTTTATTCTGGTACTTATTCTGAAAACATTATTGTCAACAAAAGCGTTGATATATTTGGTGAAGATAGAGAAAACACAATTATTGACGGAGATTTCAGTGGCAATGTTATAACTGTTAACAGTCCAGATGTAGATATTAGTACCTTTACAATACAAAAAAGTGGATCAAACGCAAATAATGCCGGCATAAGAGTAAATGCAGATAACTGCCATATAGTAGACAATATTATTAAAACTTGTAAAAACGGTATTTTTATCAACAGCTCAGAAAGTATTACCATCTCTTATAATACCATCACAAGTAACACAAATGCCATTTTTCTAGAATCTTCATGCAACAGCAACACAATTAGTTACAATACTATATACAGCAACACCGGCGAAGGGATTTTTTTAAATTCAACATGCAATACAAACACAATTTCAAATAACGATATTTATAGTAATACTTACAACGGAATTTATCTGCATAATCATTGCAACCGAAACAACATATCAAAAAATAATGTATATAGCAATTCAAAAATAGGCATTAGAATAGAAAACTCAAGTAACAATGAAATCACTGGAAATAACACAATATACACAAATAGCTATTATGGAGTTTTAATCGTTGGATCAAACAACAAGATAAAAAATAATACTATAAAAAGTAACAGTAAACATGGCATATTTCTTCTTGCAGATGATAATACAACTATATCTCATAATACTATAAAATCGAATACATATGACGGCATTATAATACAGAATTCCACAGATGACCAGATTAAAACAAATAGAATAATTAGCAATTCTCGCTATGGAGTGCATATTAATTATTACGCAGTAAACAATCTAGTTCATAACAATTTATTCAAAGAAAATACATATAATGCTAGAGATATAAGTACAGGTGAAAATTCCTGGAGTATAACTAAGACCTCAGATTCAAATATTATAAAAGGACCCCATATGGGTGGAAATTACTGGGATGATTATAATGGAAACGACACAGATGAAGATGGAATAGGAGAAGAAATTTATTCAATAGACGGCGGAGCAAGCAAGGATTATTTACCTTTGATGTACAGACTACCAACTGCAAATCCAGGAGGGCCATATAAAGCATCAACTGGAGAAGAAATAACATTTGATGGAACAGATAGCACCAGTCCAGATGGAGAAATAATTTCATATGTGTGGGATTTTGGAGATGGAAGTACAAGTACCGGTTCAACACCATCTCATACATATACAGGCTCTGAAACATATACAATAACTCTAACAATATATAACGATCTTGGAGGATCTGATTCAGATACAACAACAGCTACAATAACAGATGATACCATCCCTCCAATAATTACGGTAAATCAACGTGGCAATACAGATGATCTATCAAATCTTTTTACCTTTTCAGCATATGTTACAGATAATGTAGAGTTAGATAATGTTTGGATCGAATATTGGTATAGTAAAAGCAATGAAAAGAAAATTGCCTATATGGAAAATACAGCAGGCGATCTTTACAAAAAAATAATAACAACAAATGAACCAACTGAAAGAATATACTGTGTTATATACGCAAATGACACATCAGGAAACATTGCTGATACCAAAAATCCTACCGCAGATATAGGCAAGCCGTATTCTGGTTATCAAGTTTTAGAAGAAATAAATTTTAACGCATCAGATAGCTTTGATTTAGATGGCAATATAACTTCATATACTTGGGATTTTGGAGATGGAACCACAGGTTCAGGTGTAAAAATCAAACACACCTATTTTGCAGATGGTGAGTATAATATAGAACTTACTGTAACAGATGACGATGAAAAAACAGATACGGAGAGGACGACTATAACAATCTCTGCTTTAGATAAAATCAATGCATCAGTTTCAACTATAAATACTCTTGAAGTTTGGTCTAACACAACCTTAAATGAAAGTTTCTGTGCATATGATACAGATGGAGACGGAATCATGGATACCTTTTCAGATGAAAACGGCATACTTTCTGCTGTACAACCCAACTCATTTACTACAAACGGAAAAACTTCTTTTCTAATCTCAGTAAACAATAATCTTAGCAAATTATACATATGGAATGTAGAAGATGACAAAATAATAAATGTCACATATCAGACAAGTACAATAACTGAAGATACAATCAATGGAGACAACAATCAGAGAATTGTTAAAATACAGGTAAATAAAGCCGACTGGATATATATTGAAACTACAGATAACTATAAAGAAGATAAAATAATAAAAATTATAAGATCATCAGATAACAGCCAGATTTCAGATAATATGATATGGAGAAAAAATAATAAAATCTACATTTTAGATGATCCTTCAACTGTTTATAGAATATATTATGAATATTCTCCGCCACCATTAGAAGATGCAGTATTTATACCTGAACGAGGAAGCACAATTGGAGAACAAAACACTACAATAACAATTATATACAATGTACCTGTCCAGATAATTGACGCAGATTTTTATAATTTTATTACAGGTACACATAACTATATCAAAGATAAAATTGAAGTAATTGATGACAATAAAACCTTTCAATATACGCCCACACATGATCTTGAAGAAGGACAATATCAACTTCTCTTAGATGTAAAATCAATAGAAGGCGGACAAACCTCAGAAAATATAGCAGTATTCATTTTTGTTCCTTATACTCCTTCAGAAGAAAAAATACCTATGATGAATATTTTTATTATCTTAGGAATTTTAGGAGGAACTGCATTAGTACTGTATATAATAACAAAAAATACAGATATAAATCTTGAAAGTTTTATATATTTCAAAAACAAAAAGATAATGCCCTTTTTTAAACCACTTGTATTTGGCCCGCTTAGAATTAATGTTAAAGAAGACAATATTAAAAAAGCAGAGTTTTATTTGGATGGAGAATTAAAAAAGACTGTAACAGAACCACCATATGTATGGGATTTTGATGAAAGTGGCATCACAAAATCAATAATAGAAACAAAAATTTATGATGAAGAGGGGAACACTGATTCTACTGGTCAAATGACTTTTTATGTTTTTAATGGCCCAAAAATTTTCAAATAATATAACAAGTTTTATCTAAATCATATTTCATTTTCAAATAGATATGAAAATAAAATGTATATACGGCATAGATTACGATTCAAACATTTATATTATAGATGGAAAAAAACCTTCAATAATTGATACAGGAACAAGTATACATAGTAAAAAAGTGATAGATGAAATAAAAGAATTTATTGAGCCTAAAAAAATAAAACAAATAATCCTTACACATGAACACTTTGATCATACTGGAGGAATAAACAAACTTAAAAAGAACACCTCAGAAAAAACAAAGGTGATATCTCATAGTAAAGCAGCAGAAAAAATTGAGAAAGGCGAAAGTAACTTTGCAAGAATGCTTGGATTGGAAATGCAAAGTGCTAAGGTTGATCATAAGATAGAAGATGAAGATAGAGTTCAAATTGGTGATGAAAAATGGCTTGTTTTACATACCCCAGGTCACTCACCTGGCAGCATCTCTTTTTATGAAAAAAATAGCAAATCTTTAATCTCAGGAGATACTATTTTTGCATATGGTTCTTTTGGAAGATATGATTTACCCGGAGGAAATCCAAATCTTTTAAAAAAGTCTATCATCCGGCTTTCTAGATTAGATGTAGAAAACCTATATCCAGGTCATGAAACCATAATAGAAGGAGGCGCAAATAGACATATAAAAAAAACTTTACAAAATACTAGTTATTTATAATAAATATGATAAATCCAAGAAATATCTTAAATAAATTAAAATGGAAAGAAGATCTTGATTTAGACAAAGTTGAAGTATGGTATATACATCGTGGCGCACCGAATGACACAAAAAAGATATCTGGAAAAGAAATTATTGAAATTAAAAGATCTTTTATGAAAACTACATCAGCGATGATACCTTTTCATAGAATTTTTAAAATAAGATATAAAAATGAAACAATTTTTGAAAGAAAAAAAGATACTTAAAAGATAAGTTGGGAGGAAAAATCATGAAAATAGAACCAATTGCATCTGACTCATTAGGCGTAAGATCTATGGCAACCTATGTGGAAACAAAGGATTGCAAAATATTAATAGACCCATCAGCAGCGCTTGGCCCAAAAAGATACAGATTGCCGCCTCACCCGAAAGAACAAGAAACACTTTTTAAAATAAAAGAAAAAATATCAAAAATTGCAGAAAAATGTGATATATTTACAATATCTCATTATCATTATGATCATTACAATCCAAATGAAGTTTTTTATAAAAATAAAAAAGTTTTTGCAAAAGACAAGAAAAAAAATATAAACAAATCTCAGAAAAAAAGAGGAGAAGATTTTAAAAAAAGAATGGAAAATTTATGTGAATTGATTTATTCTGATAACACAAAACATAAAATAAATGATACAGAGATTATATTTTCACCCCCCTTTTTTCATGGTCCAGAAAATGTAAGACTTGGATATGTAATAATGACCACTATAAAAGATAAAGATAGAACTCTTCTCCATTCATCAGATGTACAGGGGCCAATAACAAAAGATGCAACAGAGTATATAATTAAACAAAAACCAGACGTTTTGATAATGGATGGCCCGCCAACAATTTTTTTAGGCTGGAAGCTAAGTATGGAAAATCTAAAAGATTCCATTAACAATTTTGAATGTATAATGAAAAAATTAAATTGTGACATAATACTTGATCATCATCTATTGAGAGATATAAAATATAAAGAGAAATTTCCTGTTGCCTACGAAAAAGAAGGAAAAGTAAAAACTTTCGCAGAGTATTTAGGTAAAGAAAACAATACACTTGAAGCACATAGAAAAAAATTATGGGGTAAAACAAAATGAGCTTTCTTAAAAGATTAGAAAAAAAGATTGAAAGAAAAGAAAAACAGATTGAAAAAGAAAAAAGAGATATAGATAATTTAAAAGAGAAAATAGATAGCGGTAAGATAACAAGAGCGGAATTCAATATAAAGAAAAATAAAATAGAAGAAAAAATAAAAACATTTAACGCTAGAATAAGAGTTTTGCAAGGACTTCACACAAAAGAAAGAAGACATCAAGAAGAAATAGCTGAAAAAAAGAAAAAGAAAAAAGAAGAAAAAAAGAAGAAAAAAGGTTTTTTTAAATAATATTTTTATCAGGATGGGTTAGGATTCATTACTTTTCCTAAAAATAGAACTGAACCTGTTTTTTTGTGTTGTATCATAAAAATAAATGGATGATCTGCTTTAAACTCCTCAATATCTTGTTCATTAATACTTGTTATACCTATAACCACACCTGTTGCTGCAGCAGCTTCTGTTCCCTCTTCATCTACTTTAACATATGCTTTATGAACAACTTCACTTATGAATAAATCATCTGTTCCATCCATACCAGAAAAATTAGCTTCACCTGGTGTAAAAGCATCATTTATTCCCATATTTTGTAATGCACTGATTAAACTATATTTTGTTTCAAATTCAAATTTTGGAATATAGATATTTACTCTTTGTTTTGATAGGTTATTTCTCCATTCGTCTAGATTATCAGAGTTGATCATAGGTTCAATATTTTCTATATTATTTTCTTTTGGCAGTATAAATAACATAGACAGATCGTTACCAGAATATGTTAGTTCCAGAATCTTAAGATCTTCTGTATCTGTATAATTAAATATGGCTTCATCACCTGTAAATTTCATCATATCAACTTTAACTTTGTTTCCATTTGATAAATTAAAATCTTCTTCATAGGTATCATCTGTATTGAACTGTTTCTGCCAATCACCTTTAAAATAAATTGCATTTGTTAAAACAAGTTTAGTTAATTCAGAAAGACTGCTGCTTTGTATCAAATCTTTAATTTTTCCATTGGTTTGTTCTTCAACCCAAGAGTTTATTGTCTCTGCTGCTCCAACATTATTTGAAAAATCAAGATTATTTGCTTCAGCAATATAATATTTTTCTAAAAGAGTTAGATATTCATCTAAAAAGTCATAATTTTTGTTTGCCCAAAAAGCATTTGCTGTATTTATTTCATATCCCTCTTGATTTTGATTTAACAAATTATAAATTTTACCAAAAGATGCTTGTATTGCTGAATCATTTTGAGGTATATTTAAAACATTTTTCATCTCATGATATGTATCTTCGCGAGCACCTTCATATGCCATAGAAACGGCAACAAAAATACTATAAGGCGAAATAAAAATATTACCAGAATTTTCTTGTTTTAGTACGTCATAAAATTCAAAAGAAAAATTATTTAGTGAATCTACAAGAGAAGATAAACTCTCTCCAGTTGCATTTGTATCATCTGCAACTTTTGCAGGAATAGTTTCAGAAGAGCCATCATCAGAAGGTTTATAAAAATAATAAACGGAAAAAACAGATGCAACAAAAATAATAACTGCTCCAAATAACGCCATTAGATTTTTTCTTTTCATATTAAATATCACCTTTTTTAGAGTTATGTTATCAAAAGTATATAAAGAATATTAAAATGTTTGGGAAAAACCAAACAAAAAATATTTATCATAATACATATCTAGTATTTTATCTTAAAATCATTATATTCATTTTTGACTTCTTTTTCTTTTATATCTACATCATCAACTCTTGCAAGAGATGGACCCTGGTGACACCAAGTAATAATCTCATTAACGTCTTCTTCATCTCCTTCAAATATTGCTTCAACTTTTCCATCTGAGGTATTTTTAACCCAACCAGTAACTCCTAACTGTTCTGCTTTTTGTTTTGTATTTGCTCTAAAAAAAACTCCTTGAACCTTTCCAGAAATTAATACATGCTTATGCGTTTTCATACGTTTATACAACCCTATGGTTTATATCTTGTAACAGTACGGGGAAATGGAATTGCATCTTTTATGTTATCTATACCACATATCCAAGCAACAACACGCTCCACTCCTACACCATATCCTGAATGTGGAACAGAACCATAACGTCTGAGATCAAAATACCACTCGTAGTTATCTATATTTTCACCCATATCTTTTAATCTTTTTTTCATGTAATCTATATCTGTACTTCTCTGAGACCCACCAACAATTTCACCATATCGCTCTGGTGCTATCATATCAAAACATAATGCTGTTTTTGAATCCTTTGGATCAGGAGGCTTATAAAAAGCCATAATTTCAAGAGGATAGTTAGTAACAACAACTGGTGTTTTGAAATGATTCATTAGTTTATCCTCTTCAATGGTCCTTAAATCTTTTCCCCATTTTATATCCATATCTTCTTTTTCTTTTAAAAGTTCTAAGGCTTTTGTATATGTAATTGTTGGAAAATCTAATTTAGAAATTTCTTCTAATTTATTTACATCTTGTCCAAGTATTTCCAAATCTTTTTTATTATTTTTAAATACTTCTTTTAAGATATATTTGATTTCTTTCTTTGCAATTTCTGTTATGTCATGTAAATCCATCCATGCTGCTTCCATTTCAGCCATCCAAAATTCTGAGAGATGACGAGATGTTTTGGATTTTTCTGCACGAAAAGTAGGGCCCATATTATAGATTTTTTCAAGTGAAAAAATACCTGCTTCGGCATATAGTTGCCAAGACTGAGAAAGATACGTTCTTTCATCATAATATTTTACTTCAAATAAGGTTGCACCACCTTCACATTGGTTAGGCTGAAGTACCGGTGCATCAAATTCATAAAAACCATTTTTTCTGAAAAACTCATGTATCGCTCCAACAATTGTACTTCTAATTTTAAAAATAGATTTCAATTTTTGTGAACGGATCCATAAATGACGCTGATCAAGTAAAAATTCTGTGCTTTGATCTTCAGTTATTGGAAAAACATCAGCATAATCAACAATATCTATACCTGTAACCTTTACTTCATAACCACCAGGTGCACGTTTATCTTCTTTTACAAGCCCTTGGACTTTAACTGATGATTCAATAAGTGCTTTTTTTGCATCTTCAAATTGTTTATCTGGAAGATTCCCTCTTTTTACAGTTGCCTGAATAGTTCCAGTTACATCTCTAATTATAGTAAAAACAATATTTCCACTACTGCGGGTTCTATAAATCCA
This sequence comes from uncultured Thermoplasmatales archaeon, assembly GCA_964481275.1. Taxonomy (GTDB): domain Archaea; phylum Thermoplasmatota; class E2; order DHVEG-1; family DHVEG-1; genus CAYZTD01. Next base: position 112,253 of record CAYZTD010000003.1, on the reverse strand, counting down.
TCCACGTAAATCTATTTTTTTATCAGTTTTTTTTCCGTCAAGTATCTCATCTATTTTAGTCCAGCATTTATCTTTCATAATCCTTACCACAACTGCACCAGATAAAATTCTAGAATAAATTAGTTACGGTGTAAAAAGATATTTTATATCAAAATATCTCCTAAACGCTTAAATAGGGCTTCTTTTATTATTGCCAATACTTTGCTTAATTATATAAGAGTAAAATAAAAAATACTATTTAGAGGTTATTAAATTGGCAGATAAACCAAAAAAAGATGAAAAAGAGCAGAATAAACAAGAAAAAGAACCAGAGGAAAAACCAGAAAAAAAAGATGAAGTCAAAGAAACAAAAGAAGACAAAGGAAAAGATAAAAAAGCCTCTGAAAAAACTGAAACTATTAAAGAAGATAAAAAAGAACAAACAAAAAAACCTGAAAAAAAAGAAAAATCAGGTAAAAAAGAAGAAAAAGATGACGATTTTCAATATATTGTAAGACTTTCAAATACAGATGTAGATGGAGAAAAAAGTTTCATCTATGGTCTAACCTCGATAAAAGGAATTGGACTTAACATAGCAACGCTTATTGCAGAAGAAACAGGAATTGATAGAAATACTAAGGTAGGTAAGTTATCTGATAAACAAATAGAAAAAGTACAAAATACAATAGATAAAATCGAAGAATTAGCGCCTGAATGGATGCTAAATCATAGAAAAGATATGGAAACAGGAGAAGATATACATTTAACTGGTTCTAATATTGATATGAGTCTTAGAGAAGAAATAAACACAATGAGAAAGATAAGATCATACAAGGGAATAAGACATGAAAGAGGACTGAGAGCCCGAGGTCAACGCACAAAAGGAAATAATAGAAAAGGCCTGACTCTTGGTGTATCAAAAAAATCGGTGCAAAATAAAAATAAGTAAATTTAAGTGATTTTTATGGGTAAACCAAAATTTTCCAGGAAAAAATTCGAAACGCCAAAACATCCTTGGCAAGAAGAACGTATTAAAAAAGAAAACGAGTTAATCAAAAAATATGGTTTAAAAAACAAAAAAGAAATATGGAAAGCAGAAACCAGATTAAGACGTTATAGAAGTCAAGCACGAGAACTTCTTGCAAGTGTTGCAACAGGTGACAAACAAAGTAAAAAAGAAAGTGAACAATTATTAAACCATTTAAGTAGAATGAACATGCTTCCAGTAAATTCTACTTTAGATGATGTTTTAGCACTTGATACAGAATCAATATTATCTAGAAGACTGCAAACAATTTCTTATCTTAAAGGATTTGCTTCAACACCAAAACAAGCAAGACAACTGATATCTCATGGTCATATTACTTTAGGTGAAAGAAGAGTTACTATTCCAAGTTATATGGTAACAAAAAACGAAGAGAATAATATCAGTTATACTGATGCATCACCTCTAAATGATTCTATGCATCCTGTTAGACCTAAATCAGATTTTACAGAAGGGCCAGTAAAAAAATCAGTAAAACCAAAAGAGGAAAAAGTAGATACAGAGACAAAAGAGGAAACAAAAAAAGAAGAAAAACCAAAGGAAAAAGAAACTGAGGAAAAACCTGAAGAAGCAGAGAAAAAAAAGGAAGATAAAAAACCAGTTGAAACAAAAGAAGAAGTAAAACCTGAGAAAGAAGAGGGAAAAGTAGAAACACCAAAGAAAGAAGAAAAAAATGGAGGTAAAGAATAATGGGAAGACTAGCGGTTGCTCACATTTTTGCTTCGTTTAATAATATTATTATTACGGTTACAGATCTTACTGGCGCAGAAACAATTGCAAGATGCAGCGGTGGCATGGTTACAAACTCAGCAAAAGATGAAGGAACAGCATATACAGCTATGAAAGTAGCACAAACAGTTGCAGACGCAGTAAAAGAAAAAGGAATAGACAAAGTAAATGTAAAGATTAGAGGAAAAGGAGGGCACAAAGGAGGAAATCCAGGAAGAGGTGCCCAAGCAGCAATAAGAGCTCTTGTTAGAACAGGTCTTAAAATAAACAAAATAGAAGATGTAACACCTGTGCCACATGATGGTTGTAGAAGAAAAGGTGGCAGAAGAGGAAGAAGAATTTAAAGGTGAATAACTGGTATGAAAGTTAAAATAAAAGAACTAAAACCAAAAAAAGCAGTTCTAGATTTTGAAGATACAAAACCTTATTTTGTAAATGCTCTGAGAAGAATAATGATTGCTGAATTACCAAAATTAGCTGTTGATGACGTAATAATTTATGATAATACAAGTGCTCTTTTTGATGAAATAATAGCTCATAGATTAGGTTTGATACCAATTCCTACTGATCTAGGTCTTCTTAATTTTAAAGACGAATGTACCTGCAAAGGAAAAGGATGCCCCAGCTGTACAGTAAGATACACTTTGAGCAAAGAAGGAGAAGGAACAGTTTTTTCTGGTGATTTACAACCTGCAGAGAAAAGTTGGTCTATAACAGAAGATAAAATACCAATAGTTGAGTTATATGGTGATCAAAGATTAATTTTAGAAGCTGAAGCTGTTTTAGGTAGAGGTAAAGATCACGCAAAATGGCAAGCTGTAACAGCCCCTTCTTATAGAATGATTGCAGATATTTCTTTTGACAAGAAAAAAGAAGAAGACGTAAAAAAATTTATAGAGAAATTACCAAAAGATCTTGTAAAAATAAAAAAAGATAAACTTGAGTTATCTGATGAAAAAAAAATACCTGTGCTTGAGTCATATATGGACAAAGAAAATGTTGATTTTATAAAAATAAAAAGAGATCCAACAAAATTTACATTTAAACTTGAAACAGATGGATCATTAAAAGCAAAAGATGCTATTTTAGAATCAGCAAAAATGCTAGAAGATACATACAAAGAGCTTTCTAAAGAACTAAAAAAATTAAAATAAAAATATTTCTTTTTTTTACCAAAAACAATTTCTACAGGTCATTTTATTTTAGAAAAGTGAAAAATATTATTTCTGGGCCTGTGGGGTAGCTTGGTATCCTTGTAGCTTCGGGAGTTATAGACTTGAGTTCAAATCTCAGCAGGCCCATCAGTAAAAAATCTCTAAATAGTAGTCTTTTATAAAAGGATAAATTTATTAATAAGTAGTCCTATATATAATACCAATGAGTAAAATTACTGAATTTAAATATATCATAAAAGAATATCACGATTTTGAATTCCCAAAAATAATACCCAGAGATTTAGACATACCGGATACTGATAAAATAATTAGCATTGTAGGTTCAAGGAGAGCAGGAAAAACATTTTATTTCTATCAAATAATCCAAAATCTACTAAAAAACGGCACTCCAAAAGAAAATATACTATATATTAACTTCGAGGATGACCGGCTGTTACCACTTGAAGTCGATGAACTAAATGATCTAATTGAAGCATATTATGAACTATATCCAGATTTAAAAAAACAAAAAAAATATTTCTTTTTTGACGAGATACAGAATATAAAAAACTGGGAGATATTTGTAAGAAGGATATATGATAAAGAAAAAATAAAAATTTATGTTACTGGTTCAAGCTCGAAATTGTTAAGTAAAGAAATTGCAACAAGTTTAAGAGGAAGAACACTAACTTTTCACTTATTCCCATTGAGTTTTAGTGAATTTCTAAGATTTAAAAATATAAATATTGAAAAAAATTATGAATATTCAAGCCAACGATATAAAATAAAAAATATGTTTGAAGAATATCTTAATTTTGGAGGATTTCCAGAGGTTGTTTTATCTGAAAAACTAAAACAAGAAACACTTTCAGATTACTATGAAATGTTTATATATAGAGATTTGGTAGAACGTTTTTCAATAAGAAATACAAGGCTCCTAAAAATATTAACAAAATATTTAATTACAAATATTTCCTCAATTTTCAGCATAAATTCATATTACAATACTGCTAAAAAAGAAATGAAACTTAGCAAAGAAACAATTCTTGAATACATATCACATCTTTCAGATATAAATCTGATTCATCTAATACCCATATTTAGCTATTCACTAAAAGTCCAACAAGTCAATCCAAGTAAAACCTATTGTATTGACACAGGTCTAAGAAATGCTGTTGCATTAAAATTTTCAAAAGATACAGGACGACTTGCAGAAAATATTGTATATGTGGAACTTAGGAGAAGAGGGAAAGAAGTATTTTACTGGAAAAACAAACAAGAAATAGATTTTGTAGTAAAAGAAAACGACAAATTAACCGCCATAAATGTAAACTATACAGATAAAATAAACAAACGCGAACTAGGTGGACTTAAAGAATTTGGAAATAAACACAAATCAAAAATTAAGAAATTAATAATTTTATCAAAGAATATAGAAGAAAAAAAAGAAGAAATAGAAATTATTCCTATTTGGAAATGGTTAATTTCACGATAAAATAAAACACAATACTTTTGTAAATGTTTTAACCTGTTTTTCTCCTGTTGAGATGTGTGCCTCTCAGCAGGCCCAATTTCTAATAGATATCTGATTATAACAAATATAAAAATGAAAAATTTAAGTACAAAAAAAATATGAATGATACACACAATGAAAATCAACGAAATATTTTATTCAATACAAGGCGAAGGAAAATGGACAGGAAAACCCAATATTTTCATAAGAACAACAGGTTGTAACCTAAGATGTAAATTTTGTGATACAAAATATGCATATACAAATGGAAAAGAGATGACAATAAATGAAATAATAAAAAATATACAAAAATTTCCTTGTAAAAAAGTTTGTATAACAGGGGGAGAACCTTTATTACAAAAAAGAGAACTAAAAGAACTTATAAAAAACCTTTTTAAGAAAAAATATGAGATAATAATTGAAACTAACGGCAGCATTGAGATAAATGAAATACCAAAAATAGAAGAATTGATAGTTTCTATGGATGTAAAGTGTCCTTCATCAGAAATGCATGAAAAAATGGTTTTTGAAAATATAAAAAATTTAACAAAAAAGGATCAAGTAAAATTTGTTATAAAAGATGAAAAAGACTATGAATATGCAAAAAAGATGATAAAAAAATATAATCCAAAATCTTTAATATATTTTCAGCCGGTTTGGAAAACAAAAACAGAAAAACTTGCAGAATGGATTCTAAAAGACGGATTAGATGTAATTCTTGGTTTGCAGATTCATAAAATAATATGGAAAGACAAAGATAGATGTATATAAGGATAATAAAAGAAATTATAAGCTTATATTTATACGGCAAACTATATACACGATTAGTGTATTCTCAGTAAAAAATCGAGTTATAACTTAGAGTAAAAAATATATAAAATATTGAAGGAAATGAGGTGAAATAAAAAAATGCAACCAAATATGGCATATGATAGAGCAATTACTGTATTCTCTCCAGATGGTAGATTATTTCAGGTTGAATATGCAAGAGAAGCAGTAAAAAGAGGAACTACAACTGTTGGATTAAAATATAAAACCGGCGTAGTATTAATAGTGGATAAAAGAGTAACCTCCAGATTAGTAGAGCCTGATTCTATAGAAAAAATATTTGAAATCGATGGTCACATAGGTTGTGCAACATCAGGACTTGTTGCAGATGCAAGATCATTAATTGATAGAGCACGTATAGATTGTCAGATAAATGAAATAACTTATGATGAAAAGATACGTGTAAAAACCCTTGTTAAAAAAATCTGTGATTTTAAACAGACATATACTCAATATGGTGGAGTAAGACCTTTTGGAACCGCTCTTTTAATTGCAGGGGTAGATGACTCAGGCCCTAGATTATTTTCAACAGATCCATCTGGTGCATTAATGGAATACAAAGCAAGTAGCGAAGGATCAGGCAGATCAGGTGCTATGAGCTATTTTGAGAGCAACTACAAAGACGGGCTTTCAAAAGAAGAAGCAATTGATATGGCAATAAAAGCGTTACACAAAGCAACAGAGGGAAAACTAAATCCAGATGCAACAGAAATTGGTTTAGTAGATAAAGGACATAACTTTAATATATTATCACAAGAAGAAACAAAAGAACTTGTGACTAAAGCCATTGGAGGCAAATAAATTTGGTAAGCCTTGATGATGCAGTAATAGCAAGATACAAAAAAGAAAATGAAAACTTCGAAATATTAGTTGATCCGTATATTGCATCAGATTTTCTAGATGGAAAACAAGTAAATATAATGAATAATCTAGCAATAGATGCAATATTTGAGGATGCTAAAAAAGGAGAACATGCATCAGAAGAGGCTTTACAAAAATCATTTGGTACAACAGATACCGAGGAAATCGCAAAGATAATAATAAAAAAGGGAAAAATACAACTTACAACAGAACAAAGAACCAAAATGCAGAAAAACAAGAAAAATAGAATAGTAGAAAACATCTCAAGAAATGCAATGGATCCAAAAACAAAATCACCACATCCTAGACAAAGAATCGAGCTTGCTATGGAACAAGCAGGGATACATGTAGATCCCTTTAAATCAGTAAGTGAACAGGTCAAGACAATAATAGAGGCATTAAGACCGATAATTCCAATATCAATTGAACAAATAAGGATATCTGTAAAAATACCAGCTGAATTCATTGGAAAAGCATATGGAACAATTAGAAATTATGGAACACTAGAAAGAGAAGATTGGCAATCAGATGGTTCATGGATAGGAATTATTAAACTTGCTGCAGGAATGCAAAACAAGTTTTATGACGAAATAAATGATGTAACAAAAGGAAACGTTTCCACAAAGATTTTAAAGTAGATAGTATAAGGGTTATTGTTTTATGATAGAAAAAAAACGAGAAATAGTTATTCCAAGCCAGTTTTTGGGAGAAATCAAAAACATAAAAGCTGGCAGAGGAACATACGTTGAAAACGGAAAAATATATGCAGAAGTTTTAGGTATATTAAATGCTGACAAAAAATATGTAAATGTGATACCATTAAAAGGTATTTATTCACCTAGTGAAAATGATTTTGTAATAGGTATTGTAACAGAACCTATGGCTTCAAGCTGGCTTGTAGATATAAACGCAGCATATCCTGCACTTTTGCATGTAAACGAAGTACCCTGGGATGTTGATTTTGGTGAAACTGAAAAATATCTAAACCAGGGTGATTCAGTGATGGCAAAAGTATCTCAAGTAGATCAAGAAAAAAAATTACAAATAACTCTTAAAGATAGAAATTTATATAAAATTAAAGGTGGACAAATAATAGAAGTTGAACCATCTAAAGTACCAAGAATAATCGGTAAAAAAGCATCGATGATATCTCTTCTTAAAAAATATACAAAATGCAGAATATTTGTTGGAAAAAATGGAAGAATATGGATCGAGGGAAATGAAGAAGGAATGAAAAAAGTAATTGATACAATTAGATTAATAGAAAATGAAGCTTTGACTTATGGATTAACAGACAAAGTTGAAAATATTTTAAAAAAAAATGCAAAGGAAGTGCATTAAATGAAATCAGACGATAAATTATTTGAAAAAGGAAAAAGAAAAGACGGAAGAAAACCAGACGAACTAAGAAAAATAAAGATAGAAGCAGGAGTGCTTCACAGAGCAAATGGATCATGTTATCTTGAATGGGGAGGAAACAAAGTACTCGTGGCAGTATATGGCCCAAGAGAAGCAATACCACGACACACACAAAATCCTCTTAGAGCTATTGTAAATGCCAGATACAATATGGCAGCATTCAGTGTAGATGATAGAAAAAGACCAGGGCCAGATAGACGTAGTAGAGAGATATCAAAAGTCATATCTGAAGCATTTGAAAATATAATATTGCTGGAAAAATATCCAAGAGCATCAATAGATGTAAATATAGAGATATTAGAAGCAGAAGCAGGAACAAGATGTGCAGGACTTACTGCCGCAGCAGTAGCACTTGTTGATGCAGGAATTCCTATGAAAGACATACCTGTATCATGCGCGGCAGGAAAAATAGATGGTAAAGTAGTACTGGATCTTGGAAAAGAAGAAGATAACTTTGGAGACGCAGATTTACCAATAGCCATATCACCTAGAACTGGAGATATAATACTTCTTCAGATGGACGGACATTTGACAGTTAAAGAATTTGATGAAGCACTTGATCTTGCAATTAAAGGATGTGAACAGGTTTCAGAAATGCAGAAAAAAGCAATAATTGAGAAATATCAAACTCAAAAAGGAGGCGAATAAATATGACTATTACTCCTTCAATTAAAAGAGAATATATAGAAAAACTTGCAAAAAACGGTAAAAGACTTGATGGACGTAAATTCAATGAATTTAGAGACATTGAAATTGAGCATAATATAATCTCAAAGGCAGAAGGATCTGCAAGAGTTAAAATAGGAAAAACCCAAGTTATGGCAGGAATCAAAATGGATGTTGGAGAGCCGTATCCTGATTCACCAAACAGTGGTGTTATGACTACAGCAGCAGAATTAATACCTATGGCTTCTCCTGATTTTGAGGCAGGTCCACCTAGAGAAGATGCAATTGAACTAGCACGTGTTGTTGATAGAGGCATACGTGAATCAAATATAATAGATATGGAAAAACTATGTATTGAAGAAGGAGAAAAAGTATGGATTGCATTTATTGATATACATATTCTTGATTACGATGGAAACTTATTTGATGCCGCTTCACTTGCATCACTTGCGGCACTTATGACTTGTCATGTTCCAGCTGAAAGATTTGAACTTGGAAAAGATTATCCTCTACCTCTAAGTGAACCTCCTATTTCTTGTACTAGTGTAAAATTCAATGATATCATAGTTACAGATCCGTCTCTTGATGAAGAGCAGATAGCTGAAGCAAGACTTACTGTTTCAACAGATAAAAATGGGGATATTCGTGCTATGCAAAAAGGTTTAAATGGAAGTTTTACTGTTAAGGAGATACAAAAAATTATTAAAGAATCGATAGATAACGGTAAAAAAATCAGAGAACAATTATATAAAAGCGTGGGAAAAAATGGCTAAAAGAACAAAAAAAGTAGGACCCGCAGGGCGTTTTCAAGCTAGATACGGAGTCCGTGCTAGATCAAGAATTAGAAATATTGAAGTTATGCAAAAAGATAAACATGTTTGCCCAAACTGTGGTCACAAAAAAGTAAAACGGATAAGTACAAGTATATGGCAATGCAAAAAATGTGATATAAAATTTGCAGGCGGAGCATATATGCCTAAAACAGAATCTGGACAAAACGCAGAAAAGATACTCAGAGGCGAATTAAAACCAGAAATAATAAAAGAAGAAGTAAAAGAAGAGGAGAAATAAAATGGCGGGTTATAAATGTGGTCTTTGTAAAAAAAGTGTTAAATTTGATGTTAAAAATATAGGTATGCAATGTCCTTACTGTGGTAGTAAAATATTTTATAAAGAAAGACCAACTGTTGCAAAACGTATTAAATCAAAATAAGATTTATTTTTTTATGAAAAAAGCTTCTTTTACTATTAATTTTGATTCGGAAAAAGATGTAAAAATTATAGCTGATTCTATAAACCCTGAAATTAAACATAAAATTCCTAAAACAGAAGTTAATCTTTCAATTTCTGGTAAAAAACTTTTTTTAGAACTACAAGCAAAAGATATAAGTTCACTTAGAGCTGCAATAAATTCTTATTTACGCTGGATTAATACAGCATTAAATGTTAAAAAAACAGTTTAGTGTTTTATTTTATATTTTTATTGTTTCTTTTCTTCCAGGTCCAATTGAAACTAGAGAAACAGGAGTTTTTAATTTGTCTTCTATAAATTTAATATATTTTTTTGATTCTGTTGGTAAATCAGAAAAGGAATTTAGATTTGGATCAATAGATTTCCATCCTTTAAATTCCTTATAAACTGGCCTACATTTTTCTACATCATGTATGTTTGCCGGGAAATAATCAATTTTTTTATCATTTATATTGTATTTTATACAAACCTTAATTTTTTCTAACCCTGCAAGCACATCAAGTTTTGTTAATGCAATTTTTGTAACACCTGAAAGAATACAAGAATGATTTACAACTACAAGATCAAGCCAACCGCATCTGCGGGGTCTACTTGTTGTTGTTCCAAATTCATGTCCTTTTTCTTGAAGATGCTTTCCATTTTCATCAAAAAGTTCAGTTGGAAGAGGCCCTTCACCTACCCTTGTGGTATATGCTTTTACAATACCTATTATATCATCTATTCTTTTAGGGCCAATACCTGAACCAATACTGGATCCAGCTGCTATCGTATGAGAAGAAGTAGTATACGGATAAGTTCCAAAGTCTACATCCAACATTGTTCCCTGTGCACCTTCTAAAAGAATGTTCTTGTTATTTTTTATCGCTTTATTTAATTCTATGTGTGTTTTTGATAAGTATTTCTTTAATTTTTTACCATAATTGCTATATAACTCCAATATCTCATCTTCATCAAGTTTTTCATTTATGTTATATGCTTTGTATATACGTTTTTTAATTGGAAGTATTAATTCTAGTTTTTTTCTAAGTTTTTCTTTATCAGTTATATCAATAAACCTAATACCATTTCTTGATATTTTATCACTATAACAGGGACCAATACCTCTTTTTGTTGTACCTATTTTTTTATCTGCTAAAAATCTTTCTTCGGCACCATCTAAAATCTTATGATATGGCATGATAATATTTGCTCTATCACTTATCATAAGTTTTGGGTTTATTCCACGTTTTTTAAGACTATCTATCTCCTCTACCAGAGTTTCAGGATCTAGTACTACACCGTTACCTATTATACCTGTTTTTCCCTGTATAACTCCTGAAGGAATCAAATGGAGTTTATATTCTTCTTTATCAACTTTAATTGTATGACCTGCGTTTGCTCCACCTTGATATCTGACAACATAATCAATATCTTTAGAATAAAAATCAACAACTTTTCCTTTTCCTTCATCACCCCATTGTGTACCAATTATAAGATTAACAGACATTGTTTTTCACTATCCCTGCATAAAAAAAGAAGTAAATAAATATGCTGGATAATTAATCTGAATTTCTTGCGAAGGTTTTATAAAACAAAGCCTATATCGGCCAGTACAAAAATGCCTAAAAGTTGGAATTTCTTTGATAAACAGAGTAATACAGATCTTGATATAGATTTATTAAAAAAAGAAGTAGCACAGAGATTTCCTTTTTATGATATGAAATATAATACAAAAAGTGCAGCATTTTTTTGTAGAATTGACAAAGAACGTTTAGAAGAAAAATTTGAAGATCTAAGAAAATCTCTTTCCAAAAAAGGCTACATTCCTATGCTTCGTTATGAAAAAGGAGAAGACATTATATATATTTTAAAAAAACCTAAGAAAAAAGAAAAACCAGTATGGGTCAATATGGTTCTTTTATTAGCAGTAATTATTACAACAGTTTTAACTGGTTCAATGCTTTACCAAGGTAGTTTTGATATATATAGTATGAAAAATCCTATGGATATTTTAAATCCAGAAAACTTGCTTTTTGGTGGATTATTATTTGCTTTACCTTTGATGAGTATTCTTTTTATACATGAGATGGGACATTATTTTATTTCAAGAAAACATAATATATCTACATCTTTTCCATTTTTTATTCCTGTACCACCTGTACTACCATATTTTAATATAGGAACATTTGGAGCTATAATTTCTAGTAACGAACCAATGCCTGATAAAAAATCTCTTTTTGATGTAGGCTTTTCAGGTCCTCTCGCAGGTTTTTTAGTTGCAATTCCCGTAACAATTATTGGAATATCAACAGCTGAAATTGTACCTCAAATCGCAATTGATGAGATATCTGCAGGTACAACAGTTTTTGGAAGTTCTTTATTAATTGATATTTTGGTAAAATTAATTCATAATTTACCTTCAAATCTAACTATTGATATGAATCCAATATTATTTGCAGGATGGGTAGGACTTTTGATAACATCTATCAATTTGTTACCAGCAGGACAGCTTGATGGAGGTCATATATTTAGATCAGTTTTAGGAGATAAACAGAAATATTTAGCATGGGCAGCAATCATTATAATGGTATTTACGGGTTGGTGGTTTTTTGCTTTTATCATTATATTTATGATGGGCACTTCACATCCCCCACCTTTAAATGATAATACAACACTTGATACAAAAAGAAAAATACTTTTTATTTTAGCCGTAGCTATTTTGTTACTTTGTTTTATACCATTTCCAATATATAGCTTATAAAATTGGGCTAAAAAAGTAGATTTTTAAAATGATTTAAATACCACTGTTTCAATTTCTTAAATGAAGTGAAATAAATGAAAACTTACCTAACAATTTTGTTTAATAGTGAAGGAAGTAATCCCTCTGACGTAAAAAATCAATTACTAAATTTAGGTTTTAAAGCAGCAAAAGGTAACTACGATTTTGTATACGAATGGGATAAAAATGAAGTAAAAGTTGATGAACTAGTCTGGTTTGCAGATAAAGTACATGCTGCATTAAAAGAATCGAAAGTTTTATTTAGCATTGAAACCGCATAATAAAAATAATTATTTTTGTTTTTCAATTTCTTTTAAAGTTTTACTAAAAACACCCATCATAGTATGATACTCCCATTTAGAAGGCATCGCTCTACCCATTAACCGTCTAAACATAATATCTGTTTTTTCTTTTTTATGATCAGGATAATCAATTTCTTGCAATAATTCTTTAAAAAAATCATATAATTTTTCTTTTTCCAAATTTCCAATAACTATTTTTTCTTTATTTGAAATATTTTTTCTAATAAAAATTGAATAAAGAAATATTCCAACAGCATGTGAAAGATTCAAAGATAGATAGGATTCACTAGTAGGAATTTTAACTAGATTATCGCATTCTGCAATCTCCTCATTATAAAGCCCGTAATCTTCTCTTCCAAAAATAAGACCAATTTTTCCTTTTAGTTTTAATATATCATCAGTGATATTTTCAAGTGGTATAGCCTGTCTAAGATGTTTTTTATCATTTTGACTTTCTATTGAAGATGTTGCAATTAGATAATCAAAATTTTTAATTGCTTTTTTATAATTATTAAAAATTTTTGCATTGTTTAAAATATCCTTTGCATGCATAGCTCTGGTATAGCATTCATCATCTAATTCACAAGGATTAACAAGAATGAGATCCTTGAAATCAAAATTAGACATTAATCTTGCAACAGCACCAATATTTCCACTATATTTTGGTTCCACAAGTATTACGTAGAAAAACGATATTTTAATCCACCATCCAAAAATAATTATTTATTTTAAATGTAATTCTTCTTCCTTTTCCTTTAATATTTTTTTGTATTTAGATGGCATATGTTTTGCAGTTATTTTAAGCTCGGTGTGTCTTTTTAATAATTCAGATCTTTTATTTGTCTTTAATTCTTTTAACATAAAACTTCTGTTTTTTAAATATAAGTAAAGATAGTATACACCAATAAGAAAAGATACAAAACCAAGACCTAGAATATAGATACTCCATTTAAGAAAATCAGAGTTCAGACCCATTAATTCTCGTGGTATATCTTCAAAAAACATACCTGTTATACCAATAAATAGTAAGATTATTCCAAGAACTGTCAAAATAATACTAAAAAACAGTACATATTCTCTCAAAAAATTTGTTATTTTTCCTTTCATATTTTTTACCTCTTTTTAATATGTTTTTGCATATCTCATCCAAGTTTTTCCTTTTTTATTACATATAGGACAATTAGTGTCACATTTATTATTATCTATTGGCTCACCTAAAGTATTTCCATCTATTATATCTTCTACTTCTAGTGCACAACTCTCAGTTCCACACCAGGGAAGCTCAATTATTCCTTTTAAATTCTTTGCTTTTTCAATTGTTTTTACTCTATGAAAGTTTTCATCTAGAATTTTTTTTGCTTTTTGATATAGGTTTTTAGATATTTCTTCTATTGTCTGATTTATTTTTTCTATCGAAGAATCTAATTTAACAAACTCTTTTTCTGATGTATCTCTTCTGACTAGAACAATCTGATCTTTTTCAACATCTCTAGGACCTATCTCAATTCTTAAAGGCACACCTTTTAGTTCCCAATCATAGTATTTACTACCAGGTGTTATATCTCTTTTGTCGTTTATTACTCTTAAACCTTTTTTCTTTAATGTTTCATATAAACTATCTGCTGCATCAATCACTGGCTTTTCTTTTCCTTTAAAAACAATCGGGATTATTACAACCTGAGTTGGAGCAACTGCAGAAGGCATTACAAGTCCTTTATTATCACCATGTATACCAATTAATGCACCAAGTATTCTTTCACTCATACCATAGGTTGTTTGATGGCAGTATTTATGTTTTCCTTCTTCTGTTTCATATTTTATATCATAGGGTTTTGAAAAATTATCTCTATATTGATGAATAGATCCAAGTTGTAATGTTCTCATCGAGGGCATTAAAACATCAAGACTTATTGTATAATATGCACCTGCAAATTTATCCCATTCAGGTCTCTTACAAAATATAAATGGAAGGCACAATTTATCAAATAAACCTTCTGCAATTTTTTTATCTTCTTTTACTTGTTTTTCTGAATCATCGAAATCTACATGGCAGGTATGTGCCTCAAAGAAATGTATTTCTCTTACTCTGATAAAAGCACGTGTTTGTTTTGTTTCATATCTAAATGTGTTTACTATCTGATATGTTTTTAATGGAAGATCTGCATGAGATCTAATCCATAATGAAAACATAGGGTACATTGCTGTTTCTGATGTTGGTCTTAAAAGCCATTTTTCTTCTAGTTTGTTTTTTCCCGCATGTGTAATCCAGTATACTTCACTTCCAAAACCTTCAATGTGTTCTTCTTCTTTTTTAAAAGATGATTCAGGGATAAGTAGAGGAAAGTTTACTTCTTGATGATTTGTTTTTATCATCTCTTCTCTAATTAAGTTATCAACATGACTCATTAGTGTCCAACCATAGGGTTTCCAGACGTTCATTCCTTTGATCGGATATCTTTTATCACAAAGATCTGAAAGTTCTACTATTTCATTATACCATTCATGAAAATCCTCTGTTTTTTTTACCTTCGTTTCTGGCATAATCTATTCGACCTGCATTTCAAAAAAGAAATAATACTCTTAAATATGACGGTTCTTTTAAAAAAAGAGAGTTTAGACTCCCCTTCCTTCTTTTGCTTTGATTCTTAATCTTTTTGATTTGCATCTACGACATCTGTCTGCACCTGGTGCATTTAATGCGCCACATTTCATGCATACTTTTTTATTCAATATTCTTTGTTCTGCCTCTGGAAATCTTGCCATATTTATATCCGCCTTTGTTATTTGTACCCAAAATAAGGATTTATTATATAAATATAGTGCACACGTGGTTTTATATAAAAGAAATCTATTTTTGAGTTTATTTATTTTATATTTAAAAATTATAGAAACGTACTTAATACCTTATATATATCAACTTTAGGTGTAAATCATGAAGGGAAAAGCAGTTTGTCCAAAGTGTGAACATGAATTCATCGTTGATATTTCTAAAACAGATGAAAAAAAACTAGTTTCTTGTCCTAAATGTGAACATAAATTTAACATTAAATTGAAAAATGATGATGATTCTTTTAACTATTCATGGGAAGAACACGGTGAACCCCGTAAAACTATCTTGTCTTCTATTAAACCTAGAACAAAAAAACCTATGATTGCTGTAATAATATTGGTTTGTGTTTTTTCAATAGGTTTTACTACTGCTTTTTTTTCAGAAATATTTGTTGAATCTACAATGGATGTTGCATCAATTGCAGGATCTTCTGGTAGTGTAGAGTTTAACATATTGTCCTCTCATAATAATTCTACAATAAATAATGCAAATGTTATGATTAATAATATAACAATTGAACAAAATAAAGATGGAATCTATAAAAAAGAAAATATTGAACCTGGAATTCAAAAAATAAATATTTCAAAGGAGGGCTATATATCTCAAAAAACAGAGATTCTTGTATTACCAGTTATTACATCTGAATCCACGTTTAAATTGGAAAAGGGTACAGATGTTGTAGAAAAAGATTTTGATTCTTTTGGTTGTTCTGCTATTTTACTTATTTTTTCTGTTTTTGCAATTTTTTCTGTTATGGCTTGTCTAAAAAGAGAGCATTTTGATATTGCAATAGTTTCTTCTTTTCTTGCAATTTTTTCTTTTGGATTTTTCTTTATAGGATCGGTGCTAAGTATTATTGCTTTTGTAATTATTTTAAAATCAAGAGATGAATTCAAAAATGGAAGCAAGGGAAAAGTTTTCTAGATTAGTATCAATTGTTTTTTTAATATTTTTTATTTTTGCTATTCTTCAGTTTTTAGCACCTATTTTGACACCTGCAAATAGTATAAAAGATCTTTCTGGTCTTTCAATTATTTCGGATAACAAAGAAGATATAGAAAAAGTTCCTTTTCCTTTGAATTTTATATATAATATTGGTGATAGATTATGTCACCAAAAAGCTGAACGTTCATTTTTTATAAATGGAAATCAAATGCCTTTTTGTGCAAGATGTACAGCTATATGGGTTGGCCTTGCTGTTGGTTTATCTTTTATGATTTTTTATAAAATAAAGTTTGACGAAAAAATTCTTTTTATTCTTTTGATTGGAATTATTCCTCTTGCTATAGATGGGTTTGGTCAACTTGCAGGAATTTGGGAAAGTACAAATTTGATTCGTATGTTAACTGGTCTTCTAACTGGAATTGCATCAGGTATTGCTTTTGGTGTGATTATAGATGAATTTAGAGATATGTATTATAATAGAAATAAAAAAGCAATTTAGCTAAATTTTTAAGAAATTTAGAAAAACGATATTTTTTTATATTTTAAAAAGCTACTTAACTTAAAATTTAGTTTGGAGGAAAGATATAAAAATGGCTGATTTGAAAAATGCAAAAATGTTTGGAGGAATAGGAACTATATTGATGCTGGTAGGAGCATTTATCCCAATGGTGGGCTTTATTTTACCACTAATAGGATTTATACTAGTGATTTTAGCTGTATATTACATTGCAGATTTAGCAAAAGACAAATCGATATTTAAAAACTATTTGCTGTCTTTTATACTGCAAATTGTTGCGGTTGTGGCCTTTGTTGGAATAATGGCTGTAACTGTAGGTGCTACAATTGGATTTGATTTTATGTCGATTTATAATTCATTGCAGACCGAAGCAGGAGTAACAGATCCAACAGCTATATTTGGCAGTCTAGAAGCATTACTTGGAGGATGCTGTATATCGTTTGTAGTGCTATGGGTACTAATGATAATATCAACATTGTTCCTAAAAAAGAGTTTCAAGAGCATATCAGATCATACAAAGGTTGGTTTATTTGCTACAACTGGGCTTTTGTATTTGATTGGAGCTGCATTAATAATAATTGGTATCGGCGCAATCATAATATTAATAGCACAAATAATGCAAATTGTTGCGTTCTTCTCACTTCCTGAGAAGATGCCAGTAGCAGCTGCTCCAAAAGAATAGGTTTAAAAAACCTATTTTTTATTTTTTTTGATAAGTGGAAGAATATTTTTTGTTACATAAAAAAATACAACAAAACCATAAAAGATTGTTATAAATACAAAAATAATTTGTGTGTTAATATTTGATATATCTGAATTGATTGTAAGCATACTCAAAAATCCTAAAGGAAATTCAAGAATAATTGAAATTATCAATTTTTTATATAGATTTCTGGTATATACACCATAGCCAATATATGCACCTGTTCCCGCATGGAAAAATATAATTCCTAAAGATCCTAAAGCTATAAGAGATAAAATATAGATATTATTTGGAATATAAGGACTTGCTGATGCTGCAATAAGCATAAAGGGTGTAAAAGAAGAGCCGAAACCAAGACCAAGTGATAAACCATAGATTGGTGTTTCTTTTTTCCTTTGAAATCGTCCAATGTTTAGAATTATTGTTTTGAATAGCTGATTGAAAATTGACAGGCTTATTAATAAAATAAGTACAAGCCCAAAGAAATAAAATTGCACGAAAGCTGCGATAAAACCCATTATTATGCCTGTAATAAAAGTTATAAAAATTGTTTTATCTTTGTAATAACCTTCGTATCCTTTCAGACAAATATATAAGATTAATAATGCAGGAATAATTCCAAGAAATAAACTTGCTTGTGGTAAAATATCCATAATAATTCTCTAATGAAATACTAAAGAATGTATTAAATATTATGGGAAAGCAAATAATTTGTATAATAAGAGAAAACTAAAAACATATATGAAAAAGAACCATCTAATTTTATATTTAAGAAATTAATATATATAATACTGAGTATATTAACTGGATAAATATTATATAGGTCTAATTAATGAGTGTTAATTGTAAATTGTAACAAATTTATGCTGTGGAGGTGAAAAATTTGAAAAAAAACATTTTAAGCATAATTTTAGTAGGAATTTTAATTTTTAGTGGAATAGGTGTTTTAGCATCAGATAATCAACTTGATATTAGTGAATCTATAAAAATTACAAAGCCAGCTGTTACAGATAATGAAGAATATATAAATATTGATTTTCAAGAAAGAACATCTTTTATTAAAGAATCAGGTAAACCAATGCTTCCTATTGTTTCTAAAACATATAGGTTACCTTTTGGGTCTAAAATTAAAAATATAGAAGTTAGTTTTTCCAGTCAAAAAGAAATAGTTTTAAATAATTATGTTAAACCGGCTACTGGATTACAGCCTTTGAACTCTGTTAAAAATAATTATGAAAAACCAACTTTAGATACTTCGATTTATGAAAGTTCAGACCTTTATCCTAGTAAAAATTTTACATATAATCTAGGTGCTGGTTTAGATGGAGATGAACATGTTATATATCTTTCAATTAATTGTTATCCCATAAAGTATAATCCTTCTAAAAATATCATTTTGTATAGTGAAAATATTGATATAGATGTATCTTATAAAAAACCAAGGAATCCTGTATTTGTTAGCGACAAATATGATCTTGTAATAATTTCTCCAGATAGATTTTCATCAACACTTCAACCTCTTATAGATCATAAGATTAGTTACGATATTTCTACAATGCTTAAAACCACAGAAGAAATCTTTTTGGAGTATAACGGAAGAGATAAACCTGAGCGAGTCAAATATTTTATCAAAGACGCGATTGAAACATATGGTGCAAAATATGCTTTACTTATAGGTGATATGGATTTGATGCCTATGAGATTAACAGATATAAACATATACAATCAAGAAGGAATTCCAACTGATCTATATTATGCAGATATCTATGATGCAAACGGAACTTTTTGCACGTGGGATACTGATAATGATAATAAATTTGGAGAGTATGACTGGAGAGAAGGAGATATTGATTTTGTGGATCTATATGCAGATATTAAAGTGGGTAGAATCCCATGTAAAAATAATCTTGAACTAAAAATTGCTATAGGTAAAATTATTAATTATGAAACACAGAGTTACAATTCAGAATGGTTTAAAAGAGCAGTTCTCATGGGAGGAGATACCTTTCCTGGAAGAAGTATATATGAAGGCGAAGTTGTAACTGAAGAAGTTTCAAATCAACTTTCTGAATTTAATAATATCAAACTCTGGACGTCTACTGATAATTTTAAACCAAGAATCATTAATAGGGAAATATCAAAAGGAGCAGGTTTTGTTAGTTATTCAGGCCATGGATATGAATTAGGTTTTGGAACGTCCCCACCAAACGAAGAGGAAAGAATAGAGTATTTTATTCATCATACTCTCGGTATGCAAAACGGTAACAAATATCCAATAGTTTTCTTTGATGCATGTAGTACTGCTAGAATTGATTACACATTATCTGGTTTTAAAGTACCTTGTTTTGCATGGTATCTAATTTTAAAACCTTTTGGAGGTGCAGTAGCAACAATCGGTGCAACAAGAGTTGCTTTCACAATGGTTGATAATGAAGGCATACATGGTGGAGCGGGATTTATGAATGTTCATTTCTTCAAAGCATATGAACCAGGTATTATGGTTTCTGAAATGCTTGTTAGTGCTCAAAATGATTATCTAAATCAAGGTGAATGGAAAGATTGCATAACTTTAGAAGAATTCAACCTTTTAGGTGATCCAAGCTTAAAAGTTGGGGGATACCCTCCTTCTGAATATTTTGATGTAAAAATTTCTAATGATAAACTAAACGGTTATGTAAATATTCCAGTTGAATTTAAGGCTTCTACCACCCATGGGATTGGAGCATGTAAATATAGTTGGGATTTTGATGAAGATGGAATATATGATGACTCTAACGGCAGGACTACAAGCCATACATGGTATAAAAAAGGTGTTTATTTTGTTGGTGTAAAAGTTCAAGATGAAAATAACAACGTAGATACATATAGAACAACAATTTATATTGAGTCGAAACCAAATAGACCAGATGGTATCTCTTCTGGAGAAGCTGGTGTTGAATACACTTATAGTACACATCTTTCAATTAATCCACCATTAGATGGTATATACTATATCTTTAATTGGGGAGATGGAACAACTAGCCAAGTACTTGGACCATACAACTCAGATGAAACAGTTGAGGTATCGCATACTTTCTCAAAATCAGGAAGTTACAATATAAGAACAAAGGCCCTACTGATGGATTCAAATGGACATATATCTGAAGAAACTGGCTGGTCGGATCCGTTAAGTGTAAGTATGCCAAAAAATAATGCTAAAGAGCTTTCAATTATATTATTTGAGAAATCTAGACTGTTAAGATTTATACGTTATTTAGCAGAAAATATAAACCTATTTTAGATAAAAACCAAATTTTATTAAATACCATCGATTTACATATTTTACAATTGAGGAGAAAAAAATATGCTAAAAACGCCCACTATAGTTCTTAACGTTAAAACTTATTCTCAAGCAGTAGGTAAAAAATCTTTAGAAATTGCAAAAATTATGGATAAAGTTAGTAAAGAAACAGATATTAGTATGGCAATATCAGTACAAGCAACAGATATAAAAATGATATCTGAAAATGTTGATATACCTGTTTATGCAGAACACATCGATCCTATAAAACCCGGAAGCCATACCGGTTGGATTCTTCCTGAAGCAGTAAAGGATGCTGGAGCTGTTGGAACACTTATAAATCATAGTGAACACCGTTTGAAACTAGCTGATATTGATGTATGTATAACACGTGCAAAAGAACTTGGTCTTGATCATATAGTTTGTTCAAATAATGTTTCTACATCCAAAGCAATTGCTACATTTAAACCAGATTTTGTAGCAGTAGAGCCACCTGAATTAATAGGTGGTGATATATCTGTTACAACAGCAGATCCAGGAATTGTCAAAAAAAGTGTTGAAGCAGTAAGAAAAATCGATGAAGACGTAAAAGTTCTTTGTGGTGCTGGTGTGAAAAATGGAAACGATGTTAAGAAATCAGTAGAACTTGGTTCAGAAGGAGTTCTTCTTGCAAGTGGTATTGTAAAAGCTGAAGATAAAGAAAAAGTTATTAGAGACCTTGCATCAGGTTTATAATATCAACTTTTTAGAGAATCAACTGCTTTTTTGTAATCTTTATTTTTAAAAATATAGCTTCCGGCAACAAGTGCATTTGCACCATTTTTAATTACAGTTTTTGAATTTTTGTTATTTATTCCACCATCAACTTCTAGATATATATCTTTATTTGTAGAATCAACTATTTTTTTTACTTGTTTGATTTTAGGAATAACTTTTTCTATAAATTTTTGTCCACCAAAACCTGGATGAACTGACATTACAAGAACAAGATCAACAAGTGGTATAACATTTTTTATAGAATCAACACTTGTCTCAGGATTAATTGATATGCCTGCTTTGCAGTTATGTTTTTTAATTTCGTTAATAACTGTTTCTACATTATCTATTGCTTCACTATGAATCGTAATTAAATCAGATCCAGCTTCGGCAAAATCTTTTACATATTTTTCAGGGTTTTCAATCATAAGATGTGTATCAAAAAAAAGATCAGTAGTTTTTCTAATTTTTTTTACAACCACAGGACCTATTGTAATATTTGGGACAAAATGACCATCCATTACATCGATATGAATCCAGTCAGCACCTGCTTTTTCAACTGCTTTTATCTCTTTTCCTAGTTTTGAAAAATCAGCTGAAAGAATTGATGGAGCTATTAAAACCATTTTTAATCAAAAACCGGAAATACAGTACTCATTAATAAATATAAATGATAAAAATTAAATCTAGTTATGAATAGAAAAGAACGTAAGAATATTATATTTTTAGTTTTCTAATCTTAAATTCTCCTATTCCTACTGGAATTATTTCAATTTCATCTCCATCATTTATTTCATGGGCTTTTGCTAACTGACTAGGTATTGTCAGCACTAAGCTACTGCCCACAACTCGGGCTTTCCTTGTTAGAGGCATATCCCATCCACCACACGACGAATCAGAGTAATGTATACTTGAATATATATATGTTTTGATTTTTTTAAATATATCCAAACATATTCATTACCTTTTTATTTATTATATAAATTAAAGCAAATAATATAAAAAACCAAAAAGTTATGAATAAAAACTTGATACCATCTGACTGGCGAGGCTTTATGAAAATATTTGTTGATACAGCTGATTTAGATGAAATAAGAGAAATAGCATCATGGGGAATAGTAGATGGTGTTACAACAAACCCGACACTTGTAAAAAGAAGTGGTAGGTCTTTTGATGAAATAGTAGAAGAAATATTTAAGATTGTAGATGGCCCAATAAGCCTAGAAGTAGTAAGTGAAGATTCAAAAGGAATGATAAAAGAGGCGAAAGGATTAGTACAAAAAGTAAAACAAAAATATAGAAAAAATGTAGCAATAAAAATTCCAATGACAACAGAAGGATTAAAAGCAGTAAAAACACTTAGCAAAGAAGGAATTAAAACAAATGTAACACTAGTTTTTTCTGCAAATCAAGCACTTCTTGCCGCAAAAGCAGGTGCATCATTTGTAAGTCCATTTATTGGAAGACTTGATGATCAAGGACAAGTTGGAATGCAGATAGTAGAAGAAATCACTGAAATTTTTTACAACTATGATATCAAAACAGAAATAATTGTAGCAAGTATAAGACATCCGATTCATGTTATAGAAGCTGCAAGATTAGGTGCAGATATCGCAACAATTCCTCCAAAAGTAATACATAAAATGGCAGGACATTCACTTACAGATGTTGGAATAAAGAGATTTTGTGATGATTGGAAAAAAGTAAAAAAATAAAATTTATTTTTACTTTATTTTACCAAAATCTTTTTTACGTTCCTTAGTGTTTTTTCCAGTTGCCTCAAAAAGAAACTTGTTCCATTTTTTTATAATACTATAATCCCCAGAAACTTCCTTTGGTGGTTCTATATCAACTATCAGTATTTTGTTATCTTTTTTCATATCTATTTTTCCGATACCTTTGACTTCAAACTTCATTCCTTTTTCAATATCGCCTGTAGCTCCAAAATATTCTTTTATAAGAGCTGCAATATCTGGATGATGTCCTCTTTTAATCTTATATTTTCTCATTTTTGTACAACCCACATAGGACAATAATAAAAAACATATTAATTTTTGGTTTTAAATCATCAACTCATATGCCTTATCAACAGCTTCTTGTGCACTATCTACAATATAATAATTTGATTCAATACCATTCATAATACATTTACTTGTTATTTCGTCAACACATCCACCAGTACCTCGAATCAGAATCAAAGGTTTATTTAATATCATTCTAAAAGAAATCTCATTTAAGGTACCCCAACGGCCACCAATTGCAATTGTCACATCTCCAGTTCTTGAAACAAGAAAATTACGAAAATTTCCAATACCGGTTGGTATTGCTATATCAATAAACTTGTTTGCCTCATCTTTTTCAAATGGCATTATACCAACAGTAATGCCATTTTCTTTTTTAGCACCACGACATGCTGCTTCCATAATACCTCCATGTCCTCCACAGACAACAACTCCATCTCTTTTTGCAATAAGTCGCCCTACTTCTTCAGCAACCTCTAAAGCATCTTTTGATAGATTTTCATCCCCTATATCGCTTCCGCAAATAGAAATCAAGTTTTTCATAATGAATAATATAATTATTAAGATCTTAATTATCTTTTGTTTAAAATTACATCAAATTAATTGGAATAAATTAATTAAAGGTTTGTTTATAATGTAAAAAGCTTGTTGGAGATAAAATAATGATTGAAAAAATTATATGTCCACATTGTAATCAACAAATTAAAATAGAGGGCAACCCTGGAGAAATTAAATATATAAACTGTCCGAATTGTAATAAAAAAGGTAAATTTACTTTCAAAAATGATTATAAAAATACACATGAAAAAATAATTGATGTAAAAAATCTTACAAAAAAATATAAGGACATAATTGCAGTAAATAACATATCATTTTCAGTAAAAAAAGGAGAAATATTTGGCTTTCTTGGACCTAATGGTGCAGGAAAAACTACAACAATGAAATCTATTATAGGATTAATAAATACTAATTCAGGTGAAATTGAAATAAATGGTTTTAATATTAAAAAATCAGAGAAAGAAGCTAAAAAAAATATTGGATATCTACCTGAAAAAGTAGCATTTTATGATAATTTAACTGCTCTTCAAAATCTTAATTTTTACGCTGAAATGAAGGACGCTCCCAAGGAAGAATGTAAAATATTACTTGAAGAATTTGGTCTTAAAGATTCAATCAATAAAAAAGTTGGTGAATTTTCTAAAGGAATGCAACAGAGACTAGGTATGGCAAGAGCTTTATTGGGAAATCCACCTATATTAATATTAGATGAACCTTCAGGCGGATTAGATCCACGTGGTGTTCTACAGATTAGAAAAAAAATTAAAGAACTAAAGAAAACAAACACTACAATTTTTGTTTCATCACATATACTTAGCGAAGTTCAAGAGATTTGTGATAGAGTTGGAATTATCAATAAAGGAAAAATTGTAGCAAAAGATACTGTCAATAATTTGAGTAAAAAATTAAATCTGAAACCAAAAATGACCATTCAACTGGATAAAATTACAGAGAAAATTATAAACTCTGTTAAAAAAATAAAAGGTATTGAAAAAATCAATATCAAAGATAAATCAATAGGGGTCATTTGTGATTCTGAAGTAAAATCTAAAATTATTTTATCTATAGAAAAAGCAGGTGGAAATATAATTAATCTTCAAACACATGAACCAACGCTAGAAGAAGTTTTTATGAGATATACAGAGGAATAGATATGATAAAAAATATAATTTTTAGTATAGCAAAAAAAGAAATAATGGATAACATCCGTAATAAATGGATAATAATAATTACCATTCTTTTTGCATCGCTAGCTTTACTGTCATCATATGCTGGATCTATAGATAGTGAAGGTTGGCAAGATCTTGATCTTACAGTATCTGCTATGATTAGTCTAGTAAACTTTCTAATTACAATAATAGCTCTTATTTTAGGTTATTCTTCTATAGTTGGAGAAATCGAAAAAGGATCAATGAGTTCATTTATTTCTTTACCGACTAAAAGAATAGAAATTTTAATAGGTAAATTTATTGGTTTAGGTACAGTACTTACATTTACAATTTTAGTTGGTTTTGGTATAGCAGGTGTTGTAATCGGAGCAAATGTTCCAGATGTAAATTATTTAGAATATCTATTTTTTATTGGAGCTACTATACTAATTGGATTAGTGTTTTTAAGTATTGGAATATTATTATCCTGTTTATTCAAAAAACGTTCGACTGCCATGGGTGGAGCAATTTTTGTATTTTTCTTATTTACAATAATTTGGCAATTCATAGTTGTTGCGATAGTATTATTGACTGGTGGACTAAGTTTAGATTCTATACCAGACTGGTATTTTGCTTTAAATTTTTTTAATCCTCTAAATGCCTATGGTACTCTTATATCTTTAAATATAGGTTCAGTTGGTCTTCAACCAGGTTTAATATTTATTGAATATCCAGGTTTTTTTAATAGTACAAATATGTTTATAGCATTGTTAGTATGGCTAGTTTTACCTTTAGTTTTAGCATATTGGAAATTTAAAGAAAAAGACATTTAAGCCCCCACAAAACTTTTAAATACCACTCACTTACACTACTCTTCACATATCTGGAGAAAATCCAATGACAAAGAAAAATAATAAAACAAATCCAACATTAATATCATTAATCAATGAGCTTAAAAAACAGGCAAATGAAAAAGAGGCTCCAATTTGGAAAGATATAGCTAAAAGACTAGAAAAACCTCTTAGAAATTGGCCAGAAGTAAATCTAGACAAAATAAGTAAATATGTACAAAATAAAGAAACAGCACTGATACCTGGAAAAGTGTTATCAACAGGAAATCTAGATAAAAAAATAACGATTTCTGCATGGTCATTTTCAGAAAAAGCCGAAGAAAAAATAAAAAAAGCTGGTGGAAAAACAATTTCTATTGAAGAATTAATGAAAAATAATCCAAAAGGAAAAGATATCAGGATAATGGGATAAATATGACAGCAATAATTGATGCAACAGGAGCAAATCTAGGTAGATTAAGTACACATGTAGCAAAAAGATTACTTAATGGTGAAGACATATCAATAGTTAATTCTGAAAAAGCAATAATATCTGGTAGAAAAAAAGCAATTAAAGAAAAATATAAAGAAAAAAGACTAGTTGGAACATATAGAAAAGGTCCTTTTTTCCCAAGAACTGCCGATAGAATTGTTAGAAGGACAGTAAGAGGCATGATTCCTTATCAAAAACCACATGGAAGAGAGGCTTTCAAAAGACTTAAATCTTATATTGATATCCCAGATGAACTTAAAGATAAAAAATTTGAAAAAATAAAAGAGGCTGAAAAACAGCCAACTGATTATATAACAATAAAAGAATTGTCAAAATCATTAGGGGCGAAAATTTAATGGCAAAAAAAGTTGTAAACACCTCTGGTAAAAGAAAAACAGCTATTGCAAGGGCTTCGGTGAAAAAAGGAAAAGGTCTTGTAAGAATAAACAAAAAACCAGTTGAGCTATATGAACCAGAAATTGCTCGATGGAAGTTACTAGAGCCACTAAATATAGCAAAAGACCATATAGGTAAAATAAACATTGATGTAACAGTTCAAGGTGGTGGTTTCATAAGCCAAGCAAATGCTGCAAGAACAGCTATTGCAAAAGGGATTTTAGAATTTACAGGCGATCCAAGTTTAAAAATTGCTTT
Organism: uncultured Thermoplasmatales archaeon; assembly: GCA_964481275.1. Lineage (GTDB taxonomy): Archaea > Thermoplasmatota > E2 > DHVEG-1 > DHVEG-1 > CAYZTD01. Next base: position 85,012 of record CAYZTD010000003.1, on the reverse strand, counting down.
TCTTGATTATGATAGAAGCCTTTTAGTTTCTGATTCACGTAGAAGCGAACCGAAAAAACCACTTGGCCGTGGTGCAAGAAAGAAAAAACAAAAATCATATAGGTGATATTAGTGATAATTCCCATAAGATGTTTCACATGTGGAAAAGTTATAGGAGATTCCTATAAAGAATACAAAAAAAGATATGATGAGTACAAAAAAGCAGTTGATGCAGGAGAGAAACCAAAAGAATATCCAAAAGATATACTTGATGACGTAGGTATCGATCGTTACTGTTGCAGACGTATGATTTTAACACATGTAGATCTCATCGATGAATCCGCACCATACGAATAAAAACTTTTATTTCTCTTTTTTAAATACAAATTTTTATCAATTTTTAGTTAATACAAGTGCTAATAAAAATTTTGGGCGCGTGGCCTAGTCTGGATATGGCACTGGCCTTCTAAGCCAGTGATCGCGGGTTCGAATCCCGCCGCGTCCGTCTATTTTTCTATAATTGTAATATATACTATAATCTAGTTTTAAAGAAACTTTTAATTAAGCCTGCAAAATAATTAATATACTATTAATTATATTTCAATTTGTACGAGATGGGATGCAATGGATGCAAATAGTGTTAATTTTAGTAAGACAAAACTTCCTTTTTATTCCTATAATAAAACGGGTTTTTTTAATACGTATCTTTCGGGGTGTAACAGTTGAAAAATGAACCAGAAATAGTTAAAATATTAAGAAGAGAAGAAGAACAAGGAAAACTTGAAGAAATCCTAGATATAGAAAAACCGGAATTATTTGATAAAAAATACAAACAAATAGAAATTAATAAGAAATCAGAAGAAAAATATAAAAAAATATTTGAAACAGCAATAGACCCTATAGTTATACTAGGGAAAAATGGAGAATTTTTAGATATCAACAAACAAGTTACAGATATATTAGGTTATGATAAATCAGATTTACTAGGGAAAAAATTTTTTGAATTAGAAATTTTTAATAAAGAATCAGAACAAAAAACAAAAGAAAATTTTAAAAAAAGAATCAATGGAAAAGATACCCCGCCATATGAAGTAAAAATAATAACAAAAAATAATGAAATAATTCCTGCAGAATTAAATGCCAGTGTCATAAAAACAAACGGTGAAATAAATGGCGTACTTGTAATAGTAAGAGACCTAAGAGAAAGATACAAAAGCGAAAAAATAAAAAAAGAGCTAAGTGAATCGGAAAAAAAATTTAGAGATATATTTAACGCAACAAGCGACTTTTTAATCTATCTTGAAAAAGATATAATACTTGATGTAAATAGAGCAGCACTAGAAATACTGAAACTAGAAAAAAAAGAATTAATTGGCAAAAAAATTACATTTTTAGAAGAAAAATTTACTGATGTAGGTATAAAAAGACATATAAATGCAATAAACAAAGCAATAAACGGAGATAAAACAAGAGAATACGAAACGGAAATATGTACAACAAAAGAGATAAACTACAGATATCTTTTTTCAGCAGATCCAATAAGATATGAAAAACAAACAAAAGGAGTAATCATAAGAGGAAGAGACATCACACAACGACGCCATGCATGGAATGAACTAGTAAGACTAGAAGAAAAATATAGAATTCTTGCAGAAACATCTGCAGATGGAGTAATTACTATAGATCCCTTAGGAAGGCTCACATATGTAAATCCCTCATTTGAAAAAATGTTAAAGAAAAGGAAAAGTAAAATTCTAGCAACTTTATTCAGAGAGCACCTATCAGAAGATTCAGTTTATTTCTTTCAACAGCTTTTTTTAGATGCAAGAAAGAAAAAAGAAAAAATAGAAAATGTTGAGTTAGAGCTAGTTGTCAATGAAGAAGAAACAACACCTATCGAAGTAAATATATCCCCTATAAAAAAAGAAGAAGATTTCTCAGGATTAGTATGCACAATAAGAGACATAACTGAAAGAAGAAAAGTTGAAGAAGAACTAAAAAAATCAGAAAGGCTTAAAACAGAATTTATGAACATAGCTGCACATGAATTAAAATCTCCTGTAACTCCTATTAAAGGTTATTTAGATTTGATAATTTCTGACAAAAAAACAAGCGAACAAATAAAAAAATGGGCAAAGGTAAGTCTCAGAAATGCAGAAAGACTACTCAGACTAGTAAATGATATACTAGATGTCTCTAGACTTGACACAGATACCATGAAATTTGACATGGAAAAACTTGATACAATAAATATATTAAACGAGATAGTAGAAGATATGAAACCAGTTATAGAAAAGAAAGGTTTAGAATTTAAAATTGATATCCCTAAAGAAGTTCCTAAAATGATGGGAGATAGATATAGACTGTCTCAAGTATTAAAAAATATATTTGTAAACGCGGTTAAATTCACAGATGAAGGACACATAGGAATAATAGTAAAAAAAGAAGAAGATTATATTAATATAAATATAGAAGACACAGGCATAGGAATCTCAAAAGATGAAGTTAAAAAAATATTTAATAAATTCTATCAAGCATATACTGGAGATGATCGTAAAAACGAAGGAACCGGCTTAGGATTATTCATCTGTAAAGAAATAATAAAAAAACACAACGGAACTATAGACGTAGATAGTGAAAAAGGAAAAGGAAGTACATTCCATATAAAATTACCATATATACATAAGATGATAATAGATATAAAAAAATAATTGGTGGTAAAAATTAAAAAAAAATGTCCTGAATGTAGTTCAAAAGCGGTAAAACTATATCAAAATAAAAGTATAAATGGAAAAAGGAAATGGCTTCCTACAGCTTGGATATGTACAAAATGTGGATATACATATAATGTAGCAGCAGAAACTTTGATGTATAAAATCGGCCATGAAAAATATAAAGAGGAATTCAATAAAACATGTCCTAGATGTAACCTCAAATTAGTAAGACTTTATAGGCATATAAACCCAAAAAATGGAAAACAAAAATGGGTCTCAAAATGTTGGTATTGCACCCGCTGTAAATATATGTATATGGATAGTTAAAAAAATAATAATTAAGTTTACTTTTACGGTGTTAGTTCTTTTGTTTCTTCATTTTCTTCTATTTTCTTGATATAACTGATACCCAACTCAGTTAACTCAACAACATTATAAGAACTATATTGTAGTAATTCAAACTGTAAAAGTTTTCTAACCATTGTTTCAAACTCATTTTTATCTATATGCAAAAGAGTAATTGCTGTTTCAGCATCCATATCTCTAGAATTAAGCATTTTTAAAAGCTCAAATTCTTTACCATTGATATTTATTTTTTCCTCTAATTCTTCAGGTATCTCCTCAATGGTATCGGATAGATCCTTTACATAATTTTCAATGATATTTTCAAGATGAAGATTGTCTAAAATCTCACCATCTTTATTATATAAAACACATACTTTGTTATTTGGATCATACTTCCAAGAAGATACCTTATTCCAAGTATAACCAAGAAGACTGACATCATCTTTTTTCCTACGTTTTTTTGCTTCTCTACCTCTATAAATATAATGCTGTTCCACCTGTAAAGATGCAAGATCAACATTATATTCCTTAAGAGCTGCAATAATGCTTTCACCAGCATGTCTTTTAATTTCAGATATAAAAAACAGCCCTGCTTTTCCAATGATATCCATATAAACAATTCTAGCAACTGCTTCAATTGCTCTTCCTATTCTTTCTTTTGAAATAGTATTTATATCAGGAGAAATTGCAATTACTTCGTTTTCATCTAATAGACCTTTATCATTTACTGTAACATATTTTAAGAAATCATACTGAGATTGAAGATTTTTAACAATAGATCCAATTACTTTAGCTGCAAAAGATCTAGTTGTCCTTCTACCAGCAACATGATAAATAGAACGAAGAATCTGTCCAAGTATATATGAATTTGTATTTTCGACCATAACAAAAATTGAATAAGATTTTAGCTTAATTATTTTTGTGTTTAAAAAATAAAAAAATTTCCTAAACCATTATATATAAGGATTTGTTTTAGGGCAAATAATAAAACTTGAGGAACAATAGATGAAGCGAAGTTCAAGAAAATGGAAAAAAAGACATAAAATGCGTTGGAAATGGCGAAAGAAAAGAATGAGACGGGAAAAAAGAAGTAGAAGAAACAAGTAATCTTTTAAGGGGGTATGGTGTAACCCGGCATCATTGTGGGCTCCAGTTATGGAATGATTAGAATAGGGTCATCTGATAGAATGATGATTAACTGGAGCGATGACCTAAGAAGAGACCCGCCGATCTGGGTTCAAATCCCAGTACCCCCATCAAGAAAATAAAGATATATAAAAAAATTAAAGAATTAATAGCAATTACCAAAAAAACAATTAATTTAGGTGGAATAGATGATAAAAATTAATATAAAAAAATTTAACGCATATACAATACTTTCAATCCTATTTTTATTAGGCGGATTATTACACTATATTTACTGGGGGGCAAGATACGGAGTATGGTATGACATTGGTATATATTCTATTACAATAGTTCTAGTTTTACCAGGAATTATTGGAATAATACTATCTTTAATGGAAGAAGAAAAAGAAGAAGATTAAATCATATTCCAAGTAAGAACTGGATCTTTTGTAGCAGATACTTCATCGATACGTTTAACAGATGTATTTGCTGGTGCATTTTTTAAAATATCTGGTTTTTCATCAGCGATTTTTAATAAAACATCGATATATCTATCAAGATCTTTTTTAGATTCAGTCTCAGTAGGCTCAACCATTAAAGCTTCTTTTACAATCAAAGGAAAATAAACTGTTGGCGGATGAAGACCGTAATCAAGAAGTCGCTTTGCAACATCTAACGCTCTTACATTTTTTTCTTTTTTAAGTTTCTCACAACTTAAAACAAACTCATGTTTTCGAATATCTTTAAAAGGCATTTCATATTTACCACTATCAACAATTTTCTTTTTCATATAATTAGAGTTAAGAACAGCTATTTCAGAAGCTTGTTTAAGTCCATTTTTTCCCATCATAGAAATATAAACATAAGCTTTCAAAAGTACACTGAAGTTCCCATAAAAACTTTTTATTTTTCCAATAGAGCGGGTTGCATCATAATCAAAAATATAGGTACCATCTTGTTTTTTACCAATTCTTGGAACAGGCAAAAATTTTTCAAGTTTAATATTTACGCCAACAGGACCACTACCAGGCCCACCACCTCCATGAGGAGTAGAAAAAGTTTTATGAAGATTCAAATGAACAATATCAAAACCCATATCACCGGGACGTGCTTTTCCCATAATGGCATTCATATTTGCTCCATCATAATATAAAAGCGCTCCAGCTTTATGAACCATTTTTGATATCTCAAGAATATCTGATTCAAAAATTCCTAAAGTATTTGGGTTAGTAAGCATAAAACAAGCAGTTTTTTCAGAAAGTGTTTTTTTAAGAACTTCTAGATCAACAGTTCCTTTATCATTTGATGGAATTTCAGTTAATTTATATCCAGCCATAGCAGCACTAGCAGGATTTGTACCATGTGCCGTATCAGGAATAATTATTTCATTACGTTCTTTTTCATCTTTATCTTCATGATATGCACGTGTAAGAAGCATACCTAAAAATTCACCATGAGCACCAGCTGCAGGTTGCAAACAAAAATAATCCATGCCAGTAAGTTCACATAAAATACGTTCCAATTCAAACATAATTTTTAAGTTACCCTGAACAGTAGAAATATCCTGACAAGGATGAGTATTTGCAAATTTATCCCAAGAAGATATTTCTTCACAAATTCTAGGATTATATTTCATCGTACAAGAACCAAGTGGATATATACCAGTATCTATTCCGTAATTCATCTGACTTAATCTGTGAAAATGTCTTACGACTTGTGTTTCATCCATATTTGGAAGTTTTAGAGTTTTATTTCTTTTAAGAGACTTTGGAACTTTTTTATAAAAATCAGTTTTTTCTTTTTCTGAATCAAGATCAATAAGTAATGGCTCATCATAAATAGCAGATTTATACATCTTAAGATACCTCCCTTAAAACATTTACTAGTTTTTCCATATCCTCATTGGAATGAATTTCTGTTACACCGAAAAGCATACAGTTTTTAAGATCTGGAAAATATTTTTCTAAAACTAAACCACCTTGGATATTTTCATTTAAAAGTTTTTTATTTATCATCTCAGGATCAACTGAACATTTGACTGCAAATTCGTTAAAAAACAATTCATCAAATGCTTTATCAAAACCATCAATAGAAACTATTTTTTCATAAAGAAAATTTGCTTTTTTGATGTTGACTTTTGCAAGATCTGAAAGACCATTAGTTCCAATCCAGGACAGATAAACTGATGCGGCAAGAGCACACAAACCTTCGTTTGTACATATATTACTAGTAGCCCTTCCACGCCGTATATGTTGCTCTCTAGTCTGAAGAGCCATACAAAAAGCTCTTTTACCGTCTCTATCCTTTGTAAGTCCAATAATACGGCCGGGCATTTGACGCAGATAATCTTTTTTACAAGAAAAAATACCAAGAGTAGAACCACCAAAGTCTATAGGTAGACCAAGAGAACCTCCTTCACCTATTACTATATCTGCTTTATATTCACCAGGATTTTTAATTATACCTAAAGATATAGGATCAATACCTACAACAAAAAGAGAATTAGAATCCTTTACAATCTTACTGATTTTATTTACATCATCCTCAAATACACCAAAAAAATTAGGATTTTCAATATAAACACCAGAAACATCTGAATTAATCTTCTTTTTTAAATCATTAATATCAATTTTACCTGTTTTTTTATCATAAGAAGCTTCAGTTATTTTAATTCCAGGGCCCTTACAATAATTTTTCAAAACAGATTTTTTCTCCCAAGAAATATTTTCAGGAATTATAAATTCTTGTTTTTTGTTGACACGAGTACACATAAGAGCTGCTTCAGAAAGAGCAGTAGTTCCATCATATAAAGAGCAGTTAGCAATATCCATACCAGTAAGCTCTGCTATCATGCTTTGATATTCAAACATAGATTGTAAAAAACCCTGACTTGCCTCAGATTGATAAGGAGTATAAGCTGTAAAAAATTCTCCTCTGGAAATTATTGATTTTACAACACTTGGTATATAATGAGGTTTTAATCCACCACCTGTAAAGCAAATTAATTCATGAAAAGATTTATTTTTTTTTGAAATCTTTCTCATCTTTTCTTCGGTATCTTTCTGAGATAACCCATCATCAAAATTTAATTCATCGATTAAAATTTTCTTAGGGATATCCAAAAATAGATCATCTATAGTAGTAAGACCTATATCTTTAAGCATCTCTTTTTTGATATTTGAGTTTGGAATAAACTTCATTTAAGCCCCCATGCTGGTAACAAAAACCTATTAAAGAAATTTATTGAAAAAATAACTGAAATATATAAAAGAGATCGCCTATTCAATGATTTGATTATGAAATACTATAAATTCCAAGACAAAAAACAAGATAAACTACCTATAGGTAAAATAATCTGTCTTGCAAGAACGTACAAAAAACATGCTGAAGAAATGAAAACAGATGTTACAAAAAAACCTCTTCTTTTTTTAAAACCTGCAAGTTCAGTTATTTTCAATAATGAAACGGTAATACTTCCTAAACTATCAAAAAAAATTCATCATGAAGTAGAACTAGGAATAGTTATTGAAAAAAAAGGAAAAAACATCAAAAAAAATGAAGCTATGAACCATGTTTTAGGATATGTTCTTGGACTTGATATTACAGCAAGAGATATACAATCAAAAGCAAAAGAGAAAGGATGGCCATGGAGTATTTCAAAAGGATTTGATACTTTTGCGCCGATAAGCAATCTTATTTTAAAAGAAAAAATACCAGATCCTCTAAATCAAGAAATATGGTTAAAAGTAAATGGTAAAATACGTCAGAAATCAAATACAAATCTTATGATTTTTAAAATAGAAGAAATAATTGAATTTATATCAAAAATCATGACTCTTGAAGAAGGTGATCTAATACTTACAGGAACACCTGAAGGTGTAAGTGAAATTAAAAATAAAGACACTATAAAAGCAGGGTTAGGCGATATATTATCACTTACAATTAATGTAAAAAAAGAGAGATAAAATTGGAAAATAATTTAAATTAACATCTTATTGCACACTCAGGTTTTACTTTATTTGGAGGAGGCAATATACGTGAAAGAAGTTGTAATTGTATCTGGTGTTAGAACCGCACAGGGAAAATTTTCTGGAGCGCTAAAAGGTTTTTCAGCACCTCAATTAGGAAGTATTGTAATAAAAGAAGCAGTAAAAAAAGCAAAAATTAAACCAAAAGATGTTGACGAAGTACTGATGGGCTGTGTAGTTCCTGCAGGTCTTGGGCAAAACGTTGCAAGACAAGCAGCAATAGGCGCAGGTATTCCTTATGAAGCAGGAGCTGTTCATGTTGATAAAGTCTGTGGATCGTCTTTAAAAGCAGTAGTTTTTGCAGCACAAGCAATAAAATGTGGAGATGCAGACACAGTTGTAGCTGGTGGAATGGAGAGCATGAGCAACGTACCATATTCACTTCCCAAAGCAAGATATGGATATAGAATGTTTGACGGAAAAGTAGTAGATCTAATGGTAAACGATGGATTATGGGATATCTATAACGATTTTCACATGGGTATGACAGGTGAAATTATAGCTGAGCGTCATAACTTAAAAAGAAAAGAAATAGATGAATTTGCAGCATGGAGCCATCAAAAAGCAGAAAATGCAACAAAAAAAGGATACTTCAAAGATGAAATAATACCAATAGAAGTACCACAGAGAAAAAAGGATCCGATAATATTTGATAAAGATGAAGGAATAAGATATGGAACCAAAGCTGAAGGGCTTGCAAAATTAAAACCTTTTTTCAAAAAAGATGGAGTGGTTACCGCTGGAAACGCATCTCAAATAACTGATGGAGCAAGTGCAGTAGTTGTTATGAGCAAAGACAAAGCAAAAGAAATAGGAATAAAACCACTAGTAACAATCAAAGGATACAACACATCTGGTTTGAAACCAGAACTTGTTATGGAAGCACCAATACCAGGAGTAGAAAGACTACTTGAAGACATGAAACTAAAAATTAAAGATATAGATATAGTAGAACATAACGAAGCATTTTCTTCAGCAAGCCTTGCTGTAATGAAACATTTTAATATCCCAAAAGAAAAATTCAATGTACATGGAGGAGCTGTAGCACTTGGCCATCCAATTGGATGTAGTGGATCAAGAATACTTACCACTTTAATGCATGCAATGAAAAACATGGATAAAAAAAGAGGACTTGCAACAATTTGCTTGGGTGGAGGAAATGCAGTACAAATGGTTGTAGAGAGGTGAAAAAATGGTTATAAAAAAAATAGGTGTAATAGGCGCAGGACAGATGGGACATGGAATAGCTTTAGTTTCAGCTAAAGCTGGATATGATGTTGTTTTGCGTGATATCACAAAAGAATATGTTGAAAAAGGAATTTCAAAGATTGATAGATTTTTATCAAAAAGTGTTGAAAAAGGAAGAATGAAAGAAGATGAAAAGAAGAAGATTCTTTCAAAAATAAAAGGTACTACAAATATTTCAGATGTAAAAGATGCGGATATTGTAATAGAAGCAATATTTGAAAATATAAAAGTAAAAAAAGAACTTTTCAAAGAACTTGATGACGTTTGTAAAAAAGAATGTATTCTTGCAAGTAACACAAGTACAATTCCAATAACAGACTTGGCTTCAGTGACAAAAAGACCGGGAAAATTTATCGGAATGCATTTTATGAATCCAGTTCCACTAATGAAACTTGTAGAAGTAATACGTGGTCTTAGAACAGATGATAAAACAGCAAAAACTGTTCATGAGCTATCAGAAAAATTGGGTAAGATCCCTGTTGAAGTAAATGATGGACCAGGTTTTGTATCAAATAGGCTTCTTATGCCTATGATAAATGAAGCAGTTTTTTGTTTGAATGAAGGAATAGGCACCGCTGAGAATATAGACCAAGTAATGAAATTAGGTATGAATCATCCAATGGGACCACTAGCACTTGCTGATCTAATAGGACTTGATGTAGTTCTAGATATTATGATGGTTTTGTATGAGGGGTTCAATGATTCAAAATATAGGCCATGTCCTCTTCTTAAAAAGATGGTGCAAGCAGGTTTCTTAGGAAGAAAAACCGGAAAGGGATTTTATGATTATTCAAAGTAGGTGAAAAAAATGGCTTATAAAAACATTATAGTAGAAAAAAAAGAGGGTGTTGCAAAAATTAAAATCAATCGTCCAAAAGTTTTGAATGCACTTAACATGGAAACTATAAAAGAACTGCTCAACGTAATAGATGATCTTGAAAATGATAAAAAAATTAAATCAGTAATTCTCACTGGTGAAGGAAAAGCATTTATCGCAGGAGCAGACATTAAACAGATGAAAGACATGAGCCCACTTGAAGCAAAAAAATTTGCTGAATTAGGTCATAGTCTTCCTATGAAAATAGAAGATTCTAGGCTTCCTTTTATTGCAGCAGTAAATGGTTATGCACTTGGTGGTGGCTGTGAAGTTATGATGGCTTGTGATATCTGTATAGCATCGAAAAATGCAAAAATCGGACAACCTGAAATAAATCTTGGAATAAATCCTGGTTTTGGAGGTACACAAAGACTTCCAAGAATAGTCGGTCTTATGAAAGCAAAAGAATTACTTCTAACAGGAAGAAACTTGGACGCACAAGAAGCATGCATGATAGGTCTTGTAAACAAGATAGTTGAACACGAAAAGCTTTCTGAAGAAGTAGAAGAACTTGCAAAAAATATATCAGGAAAATCAGCAGTTCAATCCGCGTTTATCAAGGCTTTGGTAAACAAAGGTTCTCATATTGATTTAAACAGCGCTTGTGCTCTTGAAATATCATATTTTTCAACTAGTTTTTCAACACATGACCAAAAAGAAGGAATGGCAGCGTTTTTAGAAAAACGGAAAGCAGATTTCAAAGATAAATAATAACCTATTTTTTCCTTTTTTTATTTTAGAATCTTATCAAGTATTTCTTCAGAGGCAGTATAAGGGTCAAGTTCTTTTTTACTAATTTTCTCAAGAATATCCTCTATTTTTTCTTTAAAAGTACTTTCATCAAATATAAAATTCATAAGTTTTTTTCTAATAATTTCAACTAGTTCTGCTTCATAACGAAGTCTTCTTTGTTTTTCAAACTTTTTTGTTTTTTTAAGATATTTTTTATGATCATTAATTTTAGATAAAAGATCGTTCATTCCTTTACCTTGCTTTGCAATTGTTGAAATAACAGGTGTTTTTCTGTCTTTTTCCGAGCATGTTATATCAACAAGGCTTTCGACTTCAGCAATAGTTTGTTCGACTCCATCTCTATCTGATTTATTTACAACATAGATATCAGCAATTTCCATAACACCTGCTTTTAATGTTTGAATACTATCTCCAAGACCAGGAACAACTATCACAAGAGTTGTATCAGAAATTTTAATAACATCGACTTCAGCTTGACCGACACCTACTGTTTCAACAAGAACAACATCTTTACCAGATGCATCAAGAATTTCTACAACATCATAAACAGCACTAGTAAGACCGCCAAGCATTCCACGTGTACCCATACTGCGAATAAAAACACCAGGATCCTGGGCTAACTCCATCATACGAACTCTATCACCAAGTAAGGCACCACCAGAAAAAGGGCTAGTTGGATCAATAGCAATGATTCCTACAGTTTTACCTTGCTTACGATATAAACTAGTAAGTTCACAAATAAGAGTACTTTTACCACTTCCCATAACACCTGTGATTCCTATGACATGTGCTTTTCCTGTATGAGGATGAATGCCTTTCATAGCATCTGCAGCAATAGGATCATTATTCTCAGATAAAGTGATAAGCCGTGCGATACTTCTTGGATCACCCTTCAGAACCTTTTTTGCTAAATCATTCATCTTTTCACATTCTTTTTGATATAAGAAACAATTTCCTCACAAGGAGTACCTGGTCCAAAAACAGCAGAAATGCCTTCTTTTTTAAGTTTTGGAACATCTTCATCTGGAATTATCCCACCGCCAATAACTAAAACATCATCCATACCTTTCTTTTTCAAAAGAACAGCTACATCAACAAAAAGAGTCATATGTGCACCACTAAGAAGACTTAAACCTACTACATCGACATCTTCCTGGATTGCTGCTTCTACAATCATATCAGCAGTCTGATGAAGACCAGTATAAATAACCTCCATTCCAGAATCTCTAAGTGCTCTTGCAACAACTTTAGCACCACGATCATGACCATCAAGTCCGGGTTTTGCAACAAGAACTCTAATTTTTCTATCCATATTTTTACACCTCAATAAATAACAGGTTCTTCATATTCACCAAAAACATTACGTAAAACTTGACATGTTTCACCAAGCGTAGCATAAGAATGTACACAATCTAAGATAAAAGGCATCATATTCTCATCACCTTCAGCTGCTTTTCTCAAACGTTCAAGATTACGATCAACCTTTTGGTTGTTTCTATTTTTTCTAAGTTTTTCTAATCGTTTTATTTGACGTTCCTCGCCTTTCTCATCTATTTTAAGAATGGGGATGTCAGGCTCTTCATCCAACTGATAATTATTAACACCAACAATTGTTCTTTTATTATCATCAATCTCTTTTTGATATTTGTACGATGCTTGAGCGATCTCACGTTGATAAAAACCTTTCTCAATTGAAGGTAGAACACCACCTAGTTTTTCCACACGATCCCAATATTTGTAGGTTTGTTCTTCCATCTCATCTGTAAGCCACTCAATATAATAACTTCCACCCAGAGGATCAACAGTATTTGTAACACCACTTTCCTCAGCAATTATCTGCTGAGTTCTAAGAGCAATTCTTACAGCTTTTTCTGAAGGAAGTGCAAGTGCTTCATCCATACTATTTGTATGAAGACTCTGAGTACCCCCTAAAACTGCTGCAAGACCCTGAAGAGCAACTCTAACAATATTTATCTCTGGTTGCTGAGCAGTAAGACTACATCCAGCAGTCTGAGTATGAAAACGCATAAGCATAGAACGATTTTTTTTAGCACCAAGTTTTTTCATCTCTTTAGCCCAGATTCTTCTAGCAGCTCTATATTTTGCAATTTCTTCAAAAAAATCATTATGAGAATTAAAAAAGAAACTCAAACGTGGTGCAAAATCATCAATATTAAGACCACGCTCTATTGCCCATTTAACATACTCTACCCCATCACCAAGTGTGAATGCTAACTCCTGGACAGCAGTGGAACCTGCTTCTCTGATATGATAACCTGAAATACTAATCGTATTCCAACGTGGAACATATTTACTACCATATTCAAAAGTATCAACAATCAATCTCATAGAAGGCTCAGGTGGAAAAATATAGCTTTTTTGAGCAATATATTCCTTTAAAATATCATTCTGGATTGTTCCACCAATAACATCTTTAGATATACCTCTATTTTCAGCGTTTGCAATATAAAAAGCCCAAACAACTGCAGCAGGACCATTTATCGTCATAGAAGTTGTAACCTTACCAATTGGTATATCGCTAAATAATATCTCCATATCTTTAAGACTACTTACAGCTACACCACATTTACCAAACTCGCCACGTGACATCGGATGATCAGTATCATAACCATATAAAGTTGGATAATCAAATGCAACAGAAAGACCGGTCTCACCATGATCAAGTAAATATTTGTAACGCTTGTTTGTCTCCTCAGCAGATCCAAAACCTGCAAACTGTCTCATCGTCCAAAGTCTACCTCTATGCATTGTTGAATGTATCCCACGTAAAAACGGATATTTTCCAGGAAAGCCGATATCATTTAAATAATCAAGATCTTTGATATCATCCGGAGTGTACAGATTTTTAATCTCATTAGAGGAAAGATTTTCAAATTTTTCTTTTCTTTCAGGATGTTTTTTAATTAATTTTTTGTAACAATTTTCTTCCCATTTCTCTTTTTCTTTTTTAATTTTTTTATAATCCATATTAAAAATCACAACCTCTTCTTGCTTGGACGCCTTTTTGATAAGGATGTTTTATTTCAAGCATTTCAGTTACATAATCTGCAAGTTTTATGATATCCTTTTTTGCATATCTGCCTGTTAATACTAACTCAAGTTTTTCTGGTTTTTCTTTTACAAGTTTTAAAAGTTCTTCTAAAGATATCAAATTAAAATCAACTGCTACATTTATCTCATCAAGTATTATCATATCATACTTATTTGATTTGATCAGCTCTTTTGCATAAGAAAAACCTTCTTTTGCCATATCAATATCTATTTTCTCAGGATTGTTTTTATTTACAAATTCATCTCTTCCATGCTGAGAATAAGTAAAATTCTTGAGTTTATCAAGTGTTATAAGTTCACAATATTTTCTACCTTTCATAAACTGGATCATATGTACTTTAAAATCATTACCTGCAGCACGTATACCAAGACCAATTGCTGAAGTAGTTTTTCCTTTACCATTACCAGTGTATACATGAACATATCCTTTTTCCAATGAAAACTCCCCGTCTTTTTGTAATTAGCTTTATTGTTATATCTTTTTCTTAATATTTTCCAATGTTTTCTACTATTGACGTATAGAAACCTTTATGTTTACTAATTTTATTTGCACCCTCATGAAATTAGAATTAAATGAACAACAAAAAATGATACAAAAAATGGTGAGAGAATTTGCAGAAAAAGAAATAGCTCCAATTGCTGCAGAGCTAGACGAAAAGTCAGAATTTCCCCATAAAATCCTTAAGAAAATGGCTAAACTTGGTCTTCTTGGAATAGTTATACCAAAAGAATATGGAGGAGCCGGACTTGACACAATTAGCTATGCTACAGTTATCGAAGAAATATCCAAAAAATGTGCATCAACCGGTGTTATTACATCAGTTCACAACTCATTGGTTTCATATCCAATAATGAAATATGGAACCGAAGAACAAAAGAAGAAATATTTACCAATACTTGCAAAAGGTGAAAAAATAGGTGCTTTTGCAGGAACTGAACCAAATGCCGGATCAGATCTTGGAGCTATGCAAACAACAGCTGAACTAAAAGGAGATAAATATATAATCAATGGTGACAAAACATTTATTACTAGTGGACCTGAAGCAGGTGTACTAATAGTTTTTGCGGTGACAGATAAAGAAAAAGGTGCAAAAGGAATAAGTGCATTTATCGTAGAAAATACCTATAAAGGATTCAAAGTTGGCAGTATCTTTGATAAAATGGGGATAAATGCAAATCTAGTATCTGAACTAATCTTTGAAAATATGGAAGTTCCAAAAGAAAACCTACTTGGAAAAGAAGGAGACGGTTTTAAAATAGCACTTTCTAGTCTTGATGGAGGAAGAATAGGAATTGCCTCACAAGCAGTAGGAATCGCACAAGCAGCACTTGACGAAAGTATAGAATATGCAAAACAAAGACAACAATTTGGAAGACCTATTGCTAAGTTTCAGGCAATTCAGTGGATGATTGCAGAAATGGCAACAAAAATCGAAGCGGCACGTTATCTAGTTTACAATGCTGCAAGTGCAAAAGATAAAGGTGGGCGTTTTTCAAAAGAAGCTGCAATGGCAAAACTCTTTGCATCAGAAACTGCAATGGAATGCGTGATAAAAGGTTTACAAATCCATGGAGGATATGGATATACAAAAGAATACACAATAGAACGTTTATTCCGTGATGCAAAAATAACAGAGATTTACGAGGGGACAAGTGAAGTTCAAAAAATGGTTATTGCAGGAAGTCTTCTAAGATAAAAAAATATAAAATTTTATTATCTTATCTATTATTACCTAAAACTGATTCAATTCAAGAATTAAAGATAAAAGGTTTGATATTATGGGGGAGCTAGATTACAAAAAAGAATATGAAGAATGGACCTGGGAAATACCAGAAAATTACAACATTGGATATGATTGTGTAGATAAACATACAGAAGGAAAAAACAAAAATAAAATCTGTCTTTTATGGGAAAATGAAAAAGGAGACACAAAAAAATATACTTTTTCTGAAATGAAAAAACTTACAAATAAATTTGGAAATATATTAAGAGATCTTGGTTTTAAAAAAGGTGATCGTTTCCTTATTAGACTCCCAGATATACCTGTTTTTCAGATATGTTTTATTGGAGGAGTAAAAATTGGAGCAGTGCCAATTCCAAGTAGTGTCATGTTTCGTGCTCATGAAGTTGAATACAGAGTAAAAGACAGCGATTCAAAAGCAGTAATCACTACCTCCAAATATGTTGATGAGGTAAGAAAAATAAAAGATAATTGTCCCACACTTAAACATATAATTATAGTTGACAAGCCAGGAGAAGACGAAGTTTCCTATGAAGATTTGATGAATGATGCTTCAGAAGAACTTAAACTTGAAAAAACAAATAAAGAGGATATGGCATTTTTCTGCTATACTTCTGGTACTACAGGTGACCCGAAAGGAGCAGTGCATCTTCATAGATGGGTCCCGGGAAATGATCCAAGTGTATTATACTGGCAAGATGCAAAAGAAGATGACATAATTGGTCACACAGGTAATCTTTCTTGGATTTTTCCTCTTGGAAACGGTTTTTTATATGTATGGCGACATGGTATCACAACATTTGTATATGATGGTAAATTTAATGCAGAGAAATGGTTCAAACTTATTGAAAAATATAAAATTACAAACCTAGCGAGTGTTCCAACTTGTTATAGAGTATTTGTAAAAGTTCCTGATTTTGAAAATAAATATGATCTGTCTAGTCTTAGACATTGTATAAGTGCTGGAGAACCACTTAATCCTGAAGTTATAGAACTATGGAAGGATAGGCTTGGTCTTGATATATATGATGGAATAGGTATGACCGAAGTTATGGTATATCTGTCAAACCAGAGAGGTATAAAAATTAAACCTGGTAGCTGTGGAAAACCACAACCAGGAAAAAAATGTGATATAGTAGACAAAGATGGAAATCCAAAACCTCCAAATGAACCAGGAATGCTTGCTGTTAAAAAAATAGATCCAGGTTTATTTAAAGAATATTGGAATAAAAAAGACAAAACAGAAAACAGTTTCAATGGTGACTGGTTTTTAACTGGCGATGTGTTATATAAAGATGAAGAGGGATACTTTTGGTTTTCCGGACGTGACGATGATCTGATCATGGCTTCAGGATATAGAATATCTCCATTTGAAGTTGAATCAGCAATTATTTCTCATCCAGAAGTACATGAGGCAGCAGTTGTTGCAAGCCCTGATGAAACACGTGGTGTAATTGTCAAAGCTTTTGTAATACTACATAATCAGAGGAAAGCATCAGACGAATTAGTAAAAGATATTCAAAATCATACAAAGATGGTTGCAGCACCTTACAAATATCCGCGTGAAATAGAATTTGTTGATGAATTACCTAAAACACAAAGTGGTAAAATTAAAAGAAAGAATTTAAGAGAACTTGAAAAGGAAAGAAAATTGGGAGGAAAAAAATTATGAACATTATAGTTTGTGCAAAACAAATTCCAGATATATCTGAGATGAAAATCGATCCCTCTACAAATAAACCGATACTAAAAGGGACACCTCAGATAGTAAATGATATTGATAAAAACGCAATGGAAGAAGCAATAAAAATAAAGGAGAAAAATGGAGGAAAAATAACTGTTTTAACAATCAGTTCTGAGGATGCAAAAGAAAGAATAAAAGAACTTCTTGCTATGGGGGCAGATGAAGCAGTAATTGTAAAGGCACCTGAAAACATGGATTATTATATGACCGCAGAGCTTATTGCAGAATCAGTTAAAAAAATAGGTGAATATGATTTAATTTTATGTGGCGAAGCATCTGTTGATCTTTTCTCAGGACAAATTGGACCACGAGTTGCAGGTCTATTAAATATTCCACAATTAACCTATGCACAAAAAGTAGATTCTGAAAAAGATAAAATCACTGCTGAAAGAAACACTGGAGATCAAATGGTAACTTCTGAAGCAAAATATCCTGCACTTGTTACAGTTACAAAAGAAATAAACGAACCACGTCTACCAAGTTTAATGGAAATACTTGCTGCGGCAAATAAACCTATTAAAGAGTGGGGCGCAGATTCAATTAAAAGTGATTTGAAAACTTTAGTTGATACATTAGAACTCAAAGGTGTAAGTATGGAACGTAAAAATATAATCTACAAAGATGACTTAGATGAATCTGTTAACAAACTCGTTGATAATTTAGCTAAAGAAGGAGTTCTTGGAGGGCGATAAAAATGGTTCTAGTATATTCAGATAACAAAAATATAACAATTGAAATGCTTAGCAAAGCAACTGAATTATCAAAAGAAAATAAAACCAAAGTAACAGCAGTTATAATTGGAAAAACAGACGAAAAACTTGCAAAAGAATACATAAGTTATGGTGCAAATCAAGTATTTATCGCAGAAACAGACATAAAAGAATTCAAAGCTGAAGAATACGCAGACATATTTAAAAAAATAGTTGATGAAACAAAATCAGAAATTCTTTTAATTGGTTCAGATAAAAATGGTAAAGAACTATCAGCACGTCTTAGTGGACTATTAAATGCTGGATGTGTAGTAGATTCAAATGATATATATTTTAAAAATGGAAAACTAAATGCTGAAAGAGTGGTCTACAGTGGAAAATCAATAGCAGTCGAACAATTCAAAAGTAAACCAGCAATAATCACAATTCCTTCAAAGGCATTTGATCCTCTTAAAAAAGATGAATCAAGAAAAGGCGAAATCACAAAAAAACAAATCAAACCAGATTCATATAATTCAAAAATACTAAAGACCCAGGAATTAAAAACCGAAGGCGCAAATGTAGAAGATGCTGAAATTATTATATCCTGTGGTCGCGGGTTTAAAAATAAAGAAGACATAAAACTTGTAAATGAATTAGCAGAAATTACAAAAGGAAAAACTGTTGGGTGCAGCAGACCAATCGCTGCAGATTTAAAATGGCTTTCAGAAGATCATTGGATAGGTCTTTCCGGTCATAAAGTAAAACCAAAACTCTATATCGCAGCAGGAATAAGTGGCCAGATACAACATATAGCTGGTATGCGTGATAGCGGCATTGTTGTAGCAATAAATAAAGATCCTGATGCTTTGATATTTAAATCAGCTGACTATGGAGTTGTAGGAGACCTTTATGAAGTTTTACCTAAATTAACTAATGCTATAAAAGAAAAAATGGGATAAAAACTCTAATTTTTCTTTTATTAAGACCTATTAAAAGGTGTAAAAATGGGAAGAGAATTAGATCGTAGATATATAGAAGAAATCCCAAAAGAAAAACTAGCTGATTTTGTTTTTATGCATCTACGTAATATGTGGGCAGTAGATGGACTATATTATCTATTTATTGAAGGAAAATATGGAACAGAAGTTGCAACAGAAATAGATAGACGTGTATGGCAAGTTATGGGAAAAATTGAAGCACGTAAAATTAAGAAATTGTTTGATATAAAAGGAGATACAATTTCTGATTTAATAAAAGCACTTTCATATTCTGGTTGGACTATGGATCTTGAAGATAAAGAAATCGAAGAAAAAGATAATGTTGGAATCATAAGAAACATTAAATGCCGTGTTCAAAACACTCGTCTTAAAAAAGGTCTTACCGAATTTGGATGTAAACCAGTTCGTTTTGGTTTTTTAAAAGCTTTTGCTCATGAAATAAATGAAAATATAGAGGTAAAATGTAATGTTTGTCCACCGGATCCTCATCCTGATGATCTATGGTGTAAATGGGAATTTAGACTTAAGGAGTAATAAATATGAAAACATCAAAAGAATATAAAGAAAGTCTTAAAAAAATGAAACCTAACATCTATAAATTTGGTGAACTTATAAAGGATGTAACAACACATCCAGCAACCAGAAGAACAGTTAATGGACATGGTCAAATTTTTGATGCAGCACATAAAGATGAATATAAAGATATTCTTACTACAAAATCAAAACTTACAAATAAACGTGTGATTCGTTATCTTTCAATTTTAGGTAGCGCTGAGGATATGATAAATAATGTTCGTATGAAAAGATTAATGTTTAATCTTACAGGAACATGTACCGGTGGTCGTTGTGCTGGTTTTAATGCTCTCAACGCTATGTGGGCAACAACATACGATATCGATAAAGACTGTGGAACAGAGTATCATAAAAGGATCAAAACATGGCTAAAAGATGCTCAAGAAAGAGACATAACTCTTGCAGGAGCACTTACAGATCCAAAAGGAGACCGTTCAAAACCTCCATCCCTTCAAAAAGATCCAGATATGAATCTTCACATAGTCAAAGAAAAAAAAGATGGTATTATAGTTCGTGGAGCAAAAGTAATGATCTGTGGTATTGCCGCATCAAATGAAATTTTTGTAATGCCGGGTACAGGTTACAAAGAATCAGACAAAGACTATGCCGTATCTTTTGTGATACCACGTGACATAGAAAATCTAAAAATTGTAGAAACAAGAAGACCTAGCGATACTCGTGAAACAGAAGAAGGTTTTGATATACCTGTAGAAATTGGAGGTATCACCCAAGCATATCTTTTGTTTGAAGATGTATTTGTTCCAAAAGAACGAGTATTTATGAACAAAGAATACAACTATGCATTCAAAGCTGTGATGAACTTTGTTGCGCCATATCGTGCAGCAATAGGTGGTTGTGTTGCAGGTCAAGGAGATCTAATGATTGGAGCTGCTGCTCTTATGGCACGTGCTAATGGTCTCAAAGAAAAAGTTTTTAGAGATAAAATAACACAGATGATAATCAACAATGAAACAACATTTGGTATGGGAATAGCCTCAAGCGTTCTAGGTAAAAAACATCCAAGCGGCGTATGGATTCCAAACCAACTTCTATCAAATGTAAACAAAGTTCATGTGGGAACACTTCCATATGACACTAAAAGAATAACACAAGACATTTCAGGTGGTATTGCAGAAACCGGATGTCTACCATCATGCAAAGACATTAACAACCCAGAATATGGAGATCTTTTAAAGAAATATTTAAAAGCTAACTGCTCAGGTGAAACACGAGCTAAAATTGCACGTTTAATAGAATGGCTTACAATAGGAGCAGGCGTACCTGGATGTATGCATGGTGGTGGTTCACCAGACGGAGCAAAACTTATGATCAATGCAAAAACAGACATAGAAAAATACATGAATCTTGCAAAGAGAATAGGAAGTATTAAAGAAGATATAGAAATAGAAAAAAAATAGTATAATAAAGATTGCTCCAAGAAAGCAATCACAAAATTTTTGATTTATTTGAAAAAATGTTTCTTTGACGTTTTTACAAATTAGTTTTAAATATAATAAATTTCAGAGAGTATACTTGCTGTGCGATAGCATGGTAAAGAAGAAAGGAGAGAAAAGATAATGAAACATAAAAATAGCAAAATAGGAGAATATGGTATTAAATATAAACCTATTGAAGGCTATAAAACAAAAGATGGTAAAAAGATACCACCTCACTATATAAAAGTAGAATTTAAATGGAAAGAATATAATTAAATTTCTTATTTTTATATATAAATATCTTAAATCTCACTATTTAATTTTAAAATTTAATAGTTAGATTTTTTGAAAAGGTAAGAACTATAAATTTAATAATAAAGCAAACAAATTATATTATGATTAAAATTATTTATTAGCAAATAGAGGAAAAATCAAAAAAGTTAAAATAATAGAGATATATTTTTAAAGAAAGAAATCTTATTAATTTTGCGGGGAACACAATGAAAAGAGAAAATTGTCCTTTTTGTGGACATAGATGGGTCAGAAGTTCTAACGAATCTCCTATAGTATGTCCTAACTGCAAAAGAAAATACTATAGTCCAGAACAACTAGAAAAAAGAGAAGAAATTAAAAAATGAATTAAGATAAAAAAAAATTATTCTCTATCCTTTAATTGTTGTACCACTTGTTTTCCAAAAGAAGTTAAACTATAAAGTTTAATATTTTTACCTTTCATATTTTCTTCAACAATACCAAGTTTAAGAAGAGATTCCTCTTCTTTATATCTAGATTGCATACCTCTAATTGCACCAATTACATTTGTCGGTGTAGTTTTTACATTATATGCAATCTCAGAGGTATAACTACTACTAGGACTAATATCAAAAAGATATTCAGCAATTTTTTTTCTAACATTGCTTCTTCTAAGAGCTCTAATTATTAACGGTCTTTTTATGTCGATAGAATGTTCTAACTTAGTTTCTATATCTTCTTCTTGCATCCCGTCCAAACAATAGATGCAATTCATTACATATAAAATTATTCTTTTGTGAATAATCATCTGCATTATTACCTACATAAGCACATGCAACATCAATAAAGATATAAGAGTTAGATATATTTTTAAACTATTTTCTGTTGTATACTAATATGAATTTTCCAGAGGGAACAAAATTCAAAGAAGGAGAGGATCCTGAGACTGGGAAAAAAATAAAAATAGCAATACTACCAGATGGTACTGAATTGAAATTTTTTACAGAAGAAGAACTAAATTCGATATAATCATATTATTTAACACGTAATTTTTTTAAATATATCGCACAATTTTTAAAGTCAAAATTCATTAGTAATTTTGAGGGTGCCAGAGATGGGAATGAAAAATAAATTTGTGTTTACCAGTCCAAAGCAGATACCATTATTTGAAGAGAAAGATGATGGAACACTAAAACAATATAAACGAGACTAAATACAGAAAAATTGAGGTTATTTTTTTGACAGATGATGAATTCAAAGAATTAAATATATTTGGAGAAAAAATCGAAGAAAAACAAGAATATAAAAAAAATAAATTAAAAACAAACAAAAAATCTGTTAAGAAAAGATCTGTGAAATTCTTAAAAAATATTAATAAAAAAATTTTTGTATTATTTAAATACCTAACTAATAAAATATTCTTAAAATTAAGAAATACAAGATTATTTATTCAAAAGCAAATTGAGAAATTTAAATTAATAGATAAAAAAGATATTGGATATAAAATAGTTGAAATCAAGAAACAAAAAAGAAATAAAGTGATAATTATAAGAAAAAGAGTTCCTATAAAAGTTAAACTTTTATCTGATAATAGAACAAAAAAACCAAGTTTTTATTACTATAGTTTAGAATCAGACGATAACAGAAATGATTATTCAAAAATTGATAACTATTCTAAATTAAAGGAATCTGTATGGGATTTTCCCATAAAAAAATAAAAATTTTTTCTAAATATTTTATTTATTAACGCTTAAAAGTTTTTAAATAAGATAGCAATTAAACAATTTAAATGAAATGCGGTATTTTATTTTCAGGTGGAAAAGATTCAGCATATGCAGCTTATTTAATGAAAAAAAAAGGATATGATCTTTCATGTTTGATTTCTATTTTTTCTAAAAATCCTGAAAGTTATATGTTTCATACACCTTCAATTTCTAAAGTAAAAATACAAGCAGAAGTAATGAATATTCCATTAATAATAAGAGAGACTTTAGGAGAAAAAGAAAAAGAATTAAAAGATCTTGAAAAAGCAATCAAAAAAGCAATAAAAGATTTTGATATAGATTGTATAACCACAGGTGCAGTTGAATCTGTATATCAAAAATCAAGAATTAAAAAAATATGCGATAAATTAAATATAAAATGTTTTAATCCTTTATGGAAAAAAGATCAGTTCAGTTTGTTAAACGATTTAATTAATGATAGTTTTGATATAATTATCACAGGTGTTTTTGCATATCCACTAGACAAATCATGGCTTGGCAGAAAAATTGACAAACAGTTTGTTATAAATCTAAAAAATCTTTATGATAAATATAAAATTAATCCTGCTGGTGAAGGCGGGGAATATGAAAGTTATGTTTTGAATTGCCCTTTATTTTCTAGAAAGATTGAGGTTACTAATAAAGATATGTTTGGAAGTAAAAACTCCTGGCGACTTGAAATTAATGTAAAATAATTTTATAAAAAATCTTTAAATCTATCTTTAGTAAGTCTGTAATATTTCCAATTTGAAAGATTCTTTGCATGATTTTTTTCATAAAAATCTATACCTATTTTATTCCAATCTAGAACATGCCACTCTATCCTACCACAGTTTTTTTCTTTTGCTTTTTTAACACAGAAATTAAATAATTTTTGTCCAATTCCTTTTTTTCTATGTTCTTTTAATACAAAAATATCTTCCAAATATAAAGTTGGAAGCGCAAGAAAACTTGAATAATTCATAAAATAGATTATATATCCAACATAATTATCATCTAATCTTGCTAAATAAGCCTCATATTTTGGGTTTTCATATAATCCATCAACTCTAAGCCTATGTTTCGCTTGTCTATTAGGTGGATCTAGTTTTTCATATGCTGCCAGTTTATCAATTAAATCCAAAAAATTGTTAAAATTCTCGTGATTGATTTTCTCAATTTTTATTTCTTTAACCATATTACGTTTTAAAAACTGTTATTAACTAAAAAATATTGTTATATTAGCATAGTAAAAAACATTATAAATAGTAAGCTTATTTCGCTTTTCTTACCAATACAAGATAAAAGGTGTAGATAATGGCACGAAAACCAGGTAGCATGTACAGATATGTAAGAGGGCAAGCTACAACTCGTAAAGAATATATGGGTGGAGTCCCCAATCCTCATATTACACAGTTTGTACTAGGAAACAAAACAGAAAAATTTCCAATCGAACTTGAACTTAGAGCAGAAGAAAAATGCCAAATTAGACATACCGCTTTGGAATCAGCTCGTATAACTGCAAACAGAGAAGCCGAAAAAAAAATAGGAACTACAAACTATAGATTAAGAATAAGGGTTTACCCACATGTCATTTTAAGAGAAAACAAACAAGCTACGGGCGCGGGTGCAGACCGTGTTAGTCAAGGAATGCGTGCATCTTATGGGAAAAATGTTGGAACAGCAGCGATTGTTAAACCAAATCAGATAATTATGACAATTGAAACAACAGAAGAAAATATTGATCATGCAAAAAATGCATTAAGAAAAAGCAGTATGAAAGTACCAACTCCTTGTAAAGTCAATATTAACAAAACAAAAAAACACTAACTTATTTTTTAAATATATTTGAAAATAACTGGAAATATTACAATAAAAAGTATGACAAGTGAAACAACAAGAGAAACATTTCCTACAATTTTATCTAATCGTTCTTTTGTTATCCCCTTCTTTAACTTTTTTATTACAAATCTTATGTAATCATTAAACAAATAACCTCCATCTAATGGGACCATTGGTAATACATTAAATAGTCCAACCATGAGATTAAGCCAAAATATCCAATATAATAAATTTACAGACCCCCAAAAAACTGGTTCGGGTAAAAAACTAAGAGGGCCAGTAATAATATAAGATTCAGTAAAAGGAGAAACAATAGGATTATATCCATCGAAATACCCCATAATAGGTATAGCTATAATATAAAAAAATCTATTCATCATATTATCTCCAAAAGGATTTCTTAATGCAGATAATACAGTATCTATACCATTTGATTCAGGACGTATACCAAAATACCCTTTACCTTTAAAGGATTCATTATTATACTCATCAGGAAGGCGCTTTTTGTATTCATCGTATTTATCTGATAAAACAACTTTTTTAGAATTCATTCCTTTCCAATAGTAATCAATTTCAATTTCCTGTTGAGCTTTTGTATTATTTATTGCATAGAAATAATCATTATAATTTTGTATAGTGGTATTATTAAGACAAGTAATTATCATACCTGCATTAAATCCATAATTCTCAGCAGGAGAATCATCGGCAGTTGTAACAATTACAACACCATCTGTGACAGGTTGCAAAGATCCTATAAAAACAAAGGAAAAGAGTAGTAAACATACTAAAACAACAATAAAATTAGCCGTAGGACCAACCGCAAAAACTCTCATACGTTTTGAAATTTTGGTATTTTTCAATTCTTCTTCATCAGGCTCTACAAATGCACCCATCGGTATTATCATATAAGCAATCCCCATGGATTTAACTTTTAAATCACCAACAAACGTCAGAATACCATGAGAGAACTCATGTACAATTATTGCTACTATAAATGCAACTATTATGTAAAAAAGATAATCAACCGGCAAAATGGGGTTAATCCCCGGTAAAATCAATATGAATTCAGGGCCAGGTAGCTCTGATTTTAACTCGGCTGGTATTTGAGCAAGAAGATTTAACTGCCATACTAAAAAAACAACCATTACTACCATTATTATAGAACTTAATATGATGGCAAAGTTACCATATCCTCTCCAAAATCTCTTTTTTTGAGATAATTTTTTAAGAAAACCAATACCTCTTTTTGTTTTTATAAGTAGAAATGGCCCCATTAGTCCTAGATTATATTTTTCAAATAACCCTTTCTTCTTTAATAATAAGATTGCTAAAAAGTATACTAAAAGTATAAAAATGAATATTAATAGACCATCTATCCACGTCATAGTTAAGAGCATTGCAATAAGTTTCTGTTTATTAAATTTCTCTATAAATTATTCTACAAATATTCAATATTAAAATTTTGTTTTTTAAGCTCATCTATTAGATATTTACACCATCTTAGTTTCTTAAACTTTATTTTCTTGTTTTTTTTATCATAAAAAGAATATTTACCTATTTTATCATAATCAAAACCTATTAAAATTATTTTTTTTGCTTTGAATTGATCTGCAAGAAAAATACATCTATCGCCATCTGTGAATCCGCCAAAATTATATATATTTTTAAAAAGAGACGGATCTGCTTGGGTTGAACCTAATAGTTCTCCATGGAATTTTGGCACATATTTTTTAATTTTATCTATATTATCTCCATGTGCATGAATAATTACTATACTACCCTTTTTATTTGCTTTGATTTGATCAGGTATATATCCATCTAAATCAGTTAAAATTATTTCTGGGATAATGTCTTTTTTAATAAGAGCAGAAGTTGCTCCATCAGCAGCAATTTTTATAGATTTACTATTTTCTCTAAAAATATCTAAGGAATCAGTTAATGAATGACCTGCTCCAAATATAGCCACTTTATTATCCTTCAAAAGATTTTGTAATTTAGATAGCGAAATTATATTTTTATTTGATAAAAGTTCATCAAGTAGTTTAGCCGACTCTATATCCTTTTTAATTTCAAAATCAAAATCATCTAAAATTTTTTTATAATATACTTTCCAGTCTTTATATAACATATTTAGTTTTCATTTGCAAGAGTCTTTGTTTGCTCTTCAATTTCCTTTTCTTTTTCTTCTGTATTATAAATTTCCTTGATATAGTGATAGGTTATTGCTCCAACTATAGCTATTAGTATACCAGAACTAGCATATCCAATAAAATCAAATCCTGTAAAAGGTTTTATATAGAATTTATTTGGCCAATTGATAAGCGCATCATATAACGCATCAAATATAGCATATGAAATAAAACCAAAACCAAATAAGGAAAATGGAATTGGCCAATATGCCCATAGAGTTTTTTTATCTTTTACATATGTATCTATAATTAAACCAAATAAAGCAACAAGACCTGCTAAAACAATACCCCAGACCATGTTCTTAACAAATGATAGAATTATTTGTATATCCGTTTGATTTGGAATATTTGAATTTTGATATGCAAGAAATATTGTAGCAATAATTATAACACCAGAGATAATATAAGTATAAATTGATAATTTACCAGTTAAAAATCCTGATTTAATCTCATTCCAAAAAAATACAATATTTTTCTCCCATTTAAAAACTCTAATAAGAAGATATGCACCTAGCGTTAAAAGTATAGCTCCAAAACCACTTGATGCCATATCCATAAGAACAAAAAATGCCCATACAATCAAAACAAGTGCGATTGGTAGAACAAATTGTTTTAACACTTTTTCATCTTCAAGTAATTTTAAAAAACGATAATAAACATCTTCGAGTTCTCTACTTTGTTTTACAGATACTCTTTCGACTGAAGTTATTTTTATTCGAGATTGAATAATAGGTAAAATATATTCATCCTCGGCACCGTCAGATACAAGAATAACATTATCTGCACCTGTTTTTTTGATTACTTCTTCTATTTGTTTTGAAAGTATTTCATCTGATTTTATACCTACATTTATATGACCGCATATAGTTGCTATTTCAACATCTTTATTTTCTTTACCTAATTTATGAAATATTGATATTGCATAATAAATTGCATTTAAATCAGAATCTTCTGGATCGCTTTGTCCTAATTTATTTGCTGCTTCTAAATTTTTTTCAAGACCAATAATTGGACTTTTTACTTTTGCTTTTCTCCCAAAATCATCATCACGATCCACATTGAGAATAAGCATTTTCATATCTTTTCAACAATGGTATTAATGAACGCATATTTAATAATGTTACTATAAAAATTTCTTTCTTTGTCTTATATTTTTCAATCGGTTTTTATAGAATATATCAATACTCTCAAAGCAAGACATGAACGAAATAATAAAAAAACAAAACAAAAAAATATCTAACTGGAAATATGCCATATTGATAACGCTTCCAATAATTTTCTGGGCATGTGCATTTCCATTCATAAATATTTTACTTAGAGAGCTATCATTTATCAATCTTACAATTATGAGATTTGTAGTTGTATGTACAGTACTAATTATTTTTATATCAATTCAATCAAAAAGATTTAGCCCATTACAAAAAAAAGATATAATACCAATATTTTTATTAGGATTTTTTGGGGTAATAGGATATCATCTTGGTTTAAACTATGGAGAACAATATGTATCACCCGGAGCAGCAAGCTTAATTATTGCAACAATTCCTATTTTTGTAGCAATATTGTCTATTTTATATCTCGAAGAAAAAATAACAATCAAAAAAACCATTGGAATTATAATATCACTAACTGGAGTTACTATTATATCTCTTTGGGGAACAACAAACGCAAAAATAGAAATAGATTATCTATTCGGCGCAATAGGAGTACTTATAGCAGCATTAATGGGAGCACTATATACAATTGCAGGTAAAAAGATGCTTAAGAGATACACAGGTCTTTCTCTTACAGTTTATGCTATGCTTCTAGGAAGCATTGGTTTAATACCATTTTTAAATACAAGTTTAATAAATCAAGTTAAGAATCTTTCTCTTGTTGGTTGGGGTGCATTAATATTTTTAGGGTTATTTTCAACAATTATAGCCTATACTTTTTGGTATATAGCCCTTGAAACAAAAGATGCGACAGAGATAAGTATGTATCTATATGCAATACCAGTTGTATCAACAATAATTAGTTTTTTTCTGGTGGGAGAAATAATTACAATGTATTTTTTGATAGGAGGAATATTTGTGATAAATGGTCTTTTATTAGTAAACTCAAAGAAAAGTCCAAAAAATCTACCACTTTTAAAATCCAAAAGAAAAAATTCATAAAGCACAATCCACTTTTAAGAAGATATATGACTAAAATACTATATATGAAAAATATAGAGGGTAACTACATTAAAGACTTTGAAGCCATAGTTACAAAAAGTAAAAAAGATTATATTACTCTTGATAAAACGGCTTTTTATCCTGAGGGAGGAGGACAACCATCTGATACAGGATACATATATTGGAAAGACAAAAAAATCAGAGTAAAACATGTGATAAAAAAAGGAGATACAATAAAACATAGATTAGATGGAAAAAAACCAGAAGTTGAAACAAAGATACATGCAAAATTGGACTGGGAAAAAAGATATAGTCATATGAAAATGCATACAGCTCAGCATATTATATCAGGTATAATATTTGATGATTTTAATGCAAGAACAGTAGGAAATCAAATACATGCAGAATACTCACGTGTTGATTTTCATCCTATAACTTTTTCAGAAGAAAATCTTAAGAAAATAGTAGAAAAATTCAATAAAATTGTTTCAAAAGACTTACCTATAAAGATATATGAAGAAGAAAGACAGAGTTTTGAAAAAAGAGTTAACGAAGAAAGATGTAATCTTGATCTTCTTCCAAAATTTATAAAAAAACTTAGGATTGTTGAAATTAAAGGTTTTGATGTATGTCCATGTGCAGGAACACATGTTAAAAATACAAATGAAATTCCAGAAATTGATAAAATCAAAAGAGATACAAAAGGAAAAGATAGAGATAGACTTATTTATTCTTTAAAAAACTAGACTGAAAAACTTATATCAACGGTCTCTATTTTTTCTACGCCTTTAAGAGATTTTAACATACCAATTATAACATTTTTAATTATATCCTCAGGAAACTCTGTTAAAGGAATGTTTTTACCATTTACTTTTATGTTAATATCACTCATTTTTTCTCAATCCCCTTATTTATTTTCTCAGTAATAATATTTACTAATCTTAAAAAATCATCATAATATGTATAAATAGTGTTTTCTCTTTCATCGATATTACCTATTCTTATTTTAGGTGTTTTTTTGTCATTTGCACCTTCAATGAATACCATATCATAAAAATCAAAATTAGATATTATAGAAATAATTTCATCAATTGTTTGTTTTCCTTTTATTAAAAAGCCAGTTTCTAAAGGTGAAGATAATACAACTAAATCAGAACCGGCTTCACCATGTTTAAAGGAATCTTTACCAGGTGTATCAAAACCTATCTTTTTATCAGAAATTTTTACAGTTGCAATACTAAAATCTTTTTCTTTGAAATGTTTTATTAAATCTATCATTAAACTTGTTTTTCCCGTATTTGATTTACCATATATTCCCAGAACAAATGGTTTTTTCATAATTAAAGAATAAAAAAAGAGTTTCATAAAACTATTGTGATTTTAGAACCATAAAAACAAAATATGAAATAAAGTTAACCAAGTTACAATTATGGATAAAAAAGCGGGTATTGGTCTATTTATATCAATTGCATCTGTATCTTTTGCAGCAATTTTTATTGAAACATTATTGAGAAGAGGAATGCCACCTTTTTATATTGCATTTTATAGGCTTTTATTTACTGTGTTATTTCTTTTACCATTTCTTATTTTCTATAAAAAATATAGAGAAGAGTTACTAAACATCAATAAAAAGACTTTAATCCTAATGATTGGAATCGGAATTATTCTTTCAGTTCATTTTGCTTCATGGATCACATCTTTAGATTATACATCTATTGCAAGTTCAGTAATTCTTGTTACCGCCCATCCTGTTCTTGTTGCACCGGTTGCATATTATTTTTTAAAAGAAAAATTGTCATTTGTAAATATTTTAGGTATTACAATTTCGTTAATAGGAGTTGTAATATTGGTTATCGGCAACTATGATTTAGGGCCATTAACAATAGATAGTATTGAAGGAAATATTCTTGCAATAATTGGAGGAGCTTGCGCTGGATTATATATTTTAGGTGGCAGAAAAATCAGAAAAAATGTATCAGTTATCTCTTATGCTTTTATTGTTTATTCTATAGCAACAATCTTCTTGTTTTTTATGGTTATATTTAGTCAAAGTAGCGATTACAACATAAAAACACAAGATTATGCAATATTAATTCTTATGGCATTTGTCGCAGGAATACTGGGCCATACTCTTTACAACTGGTCATTGAGATATATAAGAGCATCTGTTGCATCAGTTGCACTTCTTGGTGAACCTATCGGGTCGACACTTTTAGCATTTCTAACACCATGGATTTCTGAAACACCATCATTCTACACACTTTTTGGAGGAGCAATTATTCTAACAGGTATCTATCTAACTTCTAAAAAAAACATCATTCAAAAAAGAACAATATTTAAAAACAAATAGTTTTTCACAGAAAAAACATGACAGAAAAAAATAATACAAATAAAATACTTACAATTGGGCTAGTAATTATCATAGCAATTGCAGCAATAGTATTAATATATGTCAATTTACCAGAGGATGAAAAAACAAATGGCGAAGGAACAGACAATTCAAATGAAGTTTTATTAACAGTAACTTACAACGATACAAATTATGAATATAAACTCGAGGATTTAGAATCTATCGAACAATACACTGGAAGTATCAAATACATAAAATTAGGATGGCTACCAGATATTGTCATTACTGGCCCTACAAATTATACAGGTGTGAGATGGAGTACACTAGCAACAGAAATTGGAATTTCAAGTACCAACTATAGTTTATTGATAGAAGCAACAGACGGTTCAGATGAGTATAATCAAAGTATGATTAACGGACATGTAGATATATACAATGAATCAGGTAAAATAACAGGTGAAGGAAATTTAACATTTCTTATTGTATATAAAGAAGAAAACGAATATATCGATGAAGATGGGCCAATAGTAACTATTTTTGTAGATGACGGAGCGATTGTTTCATCAAAATTAAAAATAAAGTACGTCACCTCAATAGAGATAGTATAAAATTAAATTTTAACTATTTCAACCACAACCTTTTTTTCCTTATTTTACATAATTAACTTGCAAATGAGGGATATAGAGAAGTTAATTGATAAAACTAAAAAATATAAAAAAACAATTGTTCAAAAAAAACTGAAAAGTAAAAAGAATACAGTTGCATATGTAACAATAAATAATAAATCTCGAGTTTTAAAATGGTTTGTACCTGGTCTAAAAAGAAATATGGAAAAAGAATATAAAATATTATCAAAAGCAAAATCAAAACTCGATATTCCAGTTGTTTACAAAAAAGATGATAAAAACAATGTTTTATTAATGAATTATATAGCAGGAGAAAATCTATGCGATATCATTAATGACAAAGATGCCTCATATGAAGAAAAGAAAAGATTAATGATATTACTTTCTGAATGGTATTATAGATTTCATAATTTTTTTAAAAGTAAAGACGGTTTTTTAATTCATGGAGATTCCAATATTAGAAATTTTGTTTTTACTGATAGAATTTATGGGTTGGATTTCGAAGAAGCAAGAATTGGAAAACCATCAGAAGATATCGGAGGGGTATGTGCATCAATTCTTTCAACAGATCCAATGTTTACAGAAGATAAATTCAAACTCTCAATTGCTCTTATAGATGAGTATATTAAACTTTCACCTGGAAGAATAAATGATATTAATGACGAAATAGCATATTCACTTTTAGAAAAAATACAATGGAGACCTGAGCAGGAAGATATTTTAATAAGATATAGCAAAAAAATTAGAAAAAATGGGATAAAGTAAATTAATAATCTTTTAGTTTAGTAAAATACAATACAAAAAAGATTAAGAACTATTTATCTATTAGTTAATATGAGGGTTAAAATGGGACTATACGAATCTATTGATGATTTAGTTGATGAAATACTTAACAAATCACAAGAAAAACCTGATGAAATTAAAAAAAGAAGGCTAAAACCTTTTAGATATATAAACGATGAAAACGAGATAAAATCTATTTTATCTGAAGGCGAAAAACAAACAACATTTATGAAAAACCCTAATAAAAAAGAGCTGTTCAATGAAGAGATATTTAAAGTAAGTATGGGTGATATAAAAACAATTGAAGATATCATAAAAAAACATGAAGTAAGCAGGAAAATAAAATAAAATATTTATTTTGTTATTCATAATTTTTATATATAACTCTCTCCATCCCGTGCACTGATAACCATGGGGAAGGAAAAAATAATACCAATTTTGGCAATGATTGTTGTTATTATAGGAATAACTTCTTCTTTATACGTTTATGCACAGGAATCAGAACTAGAAAAACAAAGAGAAAAATACAATCAGGAAAATAGTATAACAATAGATAATCTTGAATACAATTTAGAAGAATTATTTACACTGATATATAACAAAACAGTTATTGCAGATGATGAAAAAATAACAGGTATCGCACTTGATGAGTTAATAATTTATACAGATATTAAATGTCCATCATGCCATGAATATACATTTAAGGCATCTGATAATTATCAACAAACAGTTACTTGGGAAATGATGAAGATAGGAATACTAACTGATTATAACCGTGTAATTTTTCCAGATACAGCTCATTCTTTTTGGGTTAGAGATGTAATTGAAATAGAGGTGAAATAAAATGAATAAAAATATGAAATTGTTTGCAGGAGTTATATTATTTGGATCACTATGGGGATTTTCAGAAGTAATAATAGGTTCTGCATTAAGCAATATTGGACTACCTTCTGGTGCGATTATGACTGGTTTTTTTGCTTTGTTTTTCCTTGTAATGAGTATAAAAATGTATAGACAACCAGGTATGCAACTTGGTATGGGTATTGTAGCAGGTGCTCTTAGACTTTTTAACCCATTTGCAGGTTGTCATTTATGTTCAGCACTTGCCATTATGGCTGAAGGTGCAATTTTTGAGCTTATATGGTACAAGATATCATTTAATTTTGAAGAATTCAGAACCTTAAGATTTCAAGCTAGCTTAGGTATAATTACTGTTTATTGTGTTTATGTAGGAGGGTACATTGTAACCCAAATTCTAACTCCTATAGTAGGAGGATCCATATTTTATGCAGAAAATTTAATATCTTTCATGCCTAGAATACTTGCAAGCGGTCTATTACCTGCACTTATAGGAGCATTGATTTTACCAATTACAATATTTGCAGGGAAAATTGATATTACAATCAAGGATAAAATATATTATCCTACCACTTTAGGAATTTCTGCTTTATGTTGGCTTACAGTTTTGGGATTCTGGTTTATTATAGGTGCCTAATATGAAAAAAGATGAATCTGGACCAAAAACAGTTAAAGTCTTAAAATTTCATTCAGAAAAATGTGTAGGTTGCAAGGAATGCGAAAAGGCTTGCTCTAAAATACATTTTAAAACAAATGAAGGTGGAGATAAATCTGCTATAAGAATAATCAAAGAGGGAAAAAGCTATAAAATGCATGTTTGCGACCAGCGAGGATTATGTATTGATATGTGCCCAGTTGGTGCACTTTATAGAAAGAAAAATGGTGTTATATGGCTTGATAAAAATAAATGCATTGGATGTCAGGCATGTGTTGGTTTTTGTCCAATCGGTGCTATGAGAAAATCTGATGCAAGAATTGAGCCTTTTAAATGTATATCATGTGGAGCATGTGTAAGAGCATGCCCAAATGATGCACTTGAATTAGTTGAAGAAAAAATTGATGAAATTAAAGAGATAGTTTATTACAAATTAGGAGCTGATAAATAATGGTCAAAGGTCAAATTCCAATAGAGAAATATAAAACAGGCAATACAGAACGCAAGTGGGATACAAAGAAATTAAAATCAAAACACAAAATTATTGCAGAACATTCTTATAAAAAAGGAAAAGTCGAGAAAGGATTTTCAAATAGAACTCTTTATGTAAATCTTGATACCGGTGAAATTAAAGAAAAAAAAGTAACAAAAGAGATGAAAAAATTGTTCACTGGAGGACGTGGCTTCGGACTAAAACTTTTATGGGACTCGATTAAACCAACAACACGATGGGATAGTCCTGAAAATGAACTACTTGTCACAACTGGTCCGCTATGTGGTACAACTCAATACGCAGGATCAGGTAAATCCCTATGCCTAAGTGTTTCGCCATCAACAGACATTATATGTGATAGTAATGTTGGTGGTTTTTTTGGACCATATCTAAAATTTGCAGGGTTCGATGTAATAGAAATACAAGGTAAAGCAAAAGAAGATGTTGTAATTGTAGTTGATGGAGAAAAAGGAAAAATAACAGTTGAAACCGCACCACTTGAGGAAACAAACTCACATGTTTTAAGTGAACAACTCACTCAAATGTATGCATCAGAGAATAATGATCTATCTCGTCAGAAAATATCTGTTGTATCGGCTGGAAAAGCTGCAGAAAATAGTTACTGGGGTTGCTTAAATTTTAGTTTTTATGATATTAGAAGAAAAGTATGCAGGATGAAACAAGCAGGAAGAGGAGGATTAGGTACCGTCCTTCGCGATAAAAAAATCAAAGCACTTGTAGCAAAGGTAGAAGATTTTACTGGAATGTCAAATAATCCTGCAGAAGTTAAAAAAATTGTAAAAGTTGGAACGAAACTTCATCGTGAGATTCGTGATCTTGATAGAAATCAGTGCAATATGAGAGCGGTTGGAACAGTACATTTAGTTGAAATCATGAACGAGTATGATTTACTTCCTTGTGAAAATTATAGATTTGGTAGTTTTCCAAAAGCATCAAAAATATTTTCACCAAAGTTCTATGAATATTTTACAAAAGTAATTCCTG
Source organism: uncultured Thermoplasmatales archaeon (assembly GCA_964481275.1). GTDB lineage: Archaea > Thermoplasmatota > E2 > DHVEG-1 > DHVEG-1 > CAYZTD01. Next base: position 48,735 of record CAYZTD010000003.1, on the reverse strand, counting down.
ATGGATGCTGGCATGGTTGTACAATGGCTTGTGCAAAGACAGTTGATGGTTTTGAAATTATGACTGGACCATATAAAGGTGATTTTGTTACAGTAGATGGACCAGAATATGAAACTGTTGGTTGTGGTTCTAATATGAGTCTTTGGGATCCAAAAGAAATACTTGAATACAATTTTTATTGCGATACATACGGCCTTGATACAATATCAACAGGTACTGCTATTGCTTTTTACATGGAAATGTATGAATATGGTATTTTAAACAAAGAGCGTTGTGATGGACTTGAGATGTGTTTTGGAAATTTTGAGGCGGTAATGGAATTCATGCATAAGATGGCAAAAGGAGATAAAAGCGAATTTGTAACAGTTGCAGCAAAAGGAATACGCCGTGTCAAAGACTGGATAAAAGAAAAAGGATGGGGAGATCCATACTTAATTGAAGAATCCGGTATGGAAAGTAAAGGTCTTGAATATTCAGAGTATGTAACAAAAGAAAGTCTTGCTATGCAAGGAGGATACGGCCTAACTTTAAAAGGCCCTCAACATGATGAAGCATGGCTGATTTTTATGGATATGGTTAATAATCAGATACCAACTTTTGAAGACAAAGCTGAAGCTCTTCATTATTTTCCAATGTGGCGTACTTGGTTTGGGCTTAATGGATTATGTAAGCTTCCATGGAATGATATAGAACCCGCTGGAAACGCCGAAACTGATGACCCTGCAAAAGTTCCAGAGCATGTGCAAAACTATGTTGAATACCAAAATGGCGTTACAGGTTGGAATGTTGACAAAGAAGAACTCATCCTTCAAAGTGAAAGATGCTATAATTGGCAGCGTGCAATGAATGTATGGATGGGGAGAGGCAGACGTGGTGATGACTGGATACCATATAGATCTATGGGACCTGTAACTGAAGTTGAATATATGAGTAGAAAAGATAGATACGACAAACAACTTATTGAGAAAGTAAGCTTAAAAGAAAAAGAAGTAGAAAAAATGACTGTACCAGAAAGAATCAAAACACTTTATGAATGGAAACAAGACCAATACCAAAAACTAACAGATGCAGTGTACTACAGACGTGGCTGGACACAAAATGGAGTACCAACACCTCAAAAAATGAAAGAGCTTGGTTTTACTGACAAAAAAATGCTAAAAATGCTTCAAGAAAAAATTGATGAGGATGAAAAAAAAGGATTTAACAAATGGGGCGGAATATACAAAAAAGGAGAAAAACCACCAAGTAATAATCCTAAATATTGGGAAAAATGGTAAAACTTTATGAATATTAAAAAGCACAATTATATAAGACAAAAACTTAAAAAATCAGTTGTAGGAATTGCTGGTGCTGGTGGACTTGGTTCAAATGTTGCGTCTTCACTTGCTCGTACGGGTGTCAGAAAACTTTTAATTGTAGATTATGACATAGTAGAAGAAAACAATCTTAATCGTCAGTTTTATTTTTTTAATCAAATAGGAATGATAAAAGTAGAGGCTTTAAAAAAAAATATTTCTAGAATAGATGAATCAATTAAGGTTGAAATTTCTAACGAAAAATTAGTTGCAGGCTCTATGCATAAACCTTTTTCTAATGTTGATGTAATAGTTGAAGCACTTGATGACGCGGAAACAAAAACAAATTTTATTGAAGATGTCACAAAAAATTTACCAAATATCCCAATTGTTTCATGTATTGGAGTTTCAGGATATGGCCATATAAATAGAATAAGAGAAAAAAAACTTGGGAATTTATATATTGTTTATGATAAAGACGCAAAAGATAGTGATAAAGATGTATTAACTTCTCCAAGAGTTAACTTAATGGCTAACTGGCAGGCAAATCTTGTTTTAGAGATATTACTTGGTGAAGATAAATGATCGAGGTAAACAAAAGAAAAGTCGAATATGTAGAAAATGAAACTATAAATCAATTATTAAAAAGGATGAAATATTCTTTTCCTCTTATCATCGTAAAAATAAATAATGAAATTATTCCAAGAAAAAAATATTCTGAAGTAAAAATACCTGATAATTCAAAAATAGATGTTATACATATGATAAGCGGTGGATAAAAATATTTAACTTTTTTTATATTTTACTAGGATAAATTAAGCCAAAAAAAGAAATATGCAAAGTAACATATCCCTAAAGGAAATTTGGGGAAAGAGAGATGGTTACTTTTAGATCATTTATAGCAATTGATATTGAAATCACAAATAAAATAAATGAGATTATAAAAGAATTAAAGATTAGTGGTGCAAATTTAAATATAGTTGAACCGGAAAAAATGCATATAACCCTTAAATTTTTAGGAAACATAGAAGAAAAAAAAGTAGAAAAAATAAAAGACATCATAAAAGAAACGATAAAAAATATACATCCATTTAAAGTAAAACTGAAAGATACCGGTGCTTTTCCAAATAAAAACTACATGAAAGTAATATGGATTGGATTAAAAGATTATGAAAAAATAGTTGATATAGCAACAAAGTTAGATGAAAAACTATCAAATATAGGTTTTAAAAAAGAAAAAAGAAAAATTTCACCACATATTACTGTTGCAAGAGTAAAAAGTGGAAGAAATAAAGATAAACTTTTACAAATCGTAAATAAATATAAAGATACAAATTTCTTAGATTTAGAAGTTAAAAAAATAAAACTTAAAAAAAGTGAATTAACTAAAAAAGGGCCGATATATACTACTTTAGAAGAAATTGAACTTGATTAGGGTTGTAAGCAAATGTGGATTTTATTTTTTTTAATAACAAATGCTATTCTTTTTTTCTTTAGCATAATTTTTTTGACTGAAAAAGATTTTTTAAAAAAAATTCCTTTAGATATTAAAAAAATAGCAAAACTTTTTTTAGATCAATATAAAATTCTTACCATTATCATTTTTGCATTTTGTTTTCATTTATTTGAAGTAAACTTTATAGATCCAATAGTAACAGAGTGGGTTGGGTATGACTATGCAAACATAATTGTAAATTTTGAAAATGGTATTGTATATTGGTTCAGTCAAAATTGGAATCCAATACTATTATATTTTTTTGTCTTAATCTATATTGTTATATATCCTTTTAGTGTATGGTTCTCATTAGTATACTTTATTTTAGATAAACAAAAAAAAGCACTTAAAAGTCTTGGATATGCTCTTGTAATAACTTATATTATCACACTTCCCTTCTATCTTTTTGTTCCAGTTACAAATGTGTATACATACTATAATGCTGATTCAGCATTTGAAATAGTACTACCTAATATAGAACAGTTTTTTTATTCAACAACAACTTGCAATAATTGTCTACCATCTCTTCATACTGCAATGACTATATTTATTGCATATTGTGGTAGCTTAACAAAAAATAAAAAATTTGCATATTTTACATATTTTATGATGATATCAGTAATTATATCTGTATTTTATTTGTCAATACATTGGATTATCGATGTAATAGCAGGTGCAGCTGTAGCATTAGTAACAATATTTTTATTAGAAAGATTCATCCATAAAAAAGAAGATTATGGATAAAATCCAAAAAAAAGTAATAGAAAAAATAACTCCTACAGAAGAATATAGAAAAAAACTTAAAAAAATAGTAAAAGAAATTGAAAAAGAACTTAAAAAAGAAATCAAAAAAAGAAAATTACCTGCAGATGTAATACTTGTTGGATCTATTGCAAAAGATACCTATCTAATGAATAATATGGATATTGATTTTTTTATATGTTTTCCTAAAAATTTTAAAAAGAAAAAAATCGCAGAAACAACACAAAAAATAGGAAAAACATTACTTATAAACACAGAAGAATCCTATGCCGAACATCCATATATCCGTGGATATTACAAAGATTATTATGTAGAAATAGTCCCATGTTATAAAATAGAAAAAGCATCACAAAAACTATCCGCGGTAGATAGAACACCACTACATACAGAATATGTTAAAAAGAATATATTAAAAGAACAAAAAAAAGAAGTAAGGCTTTTTAAGCAATTTCTAAAAGGAATAAATTGTTATGGCGCTGAAGCGCAAATACAAGGTTTTTCAGGATATCTATGTGAGATATTAATACTATATTACAAATCTTTCGACAACCTAATAAAAAATGCTAAAAACTGGAAAAAAGGAATAAAACTAGCTTTAAAAGATGGAAAATATCCTGATTTTGATACTCCCTTAGTTTTTATTGATCCCGTTGATCCAGATAGAAATGTAGCATCTGCTTTATCTGAAAAGAAATTTGATTTATTTATAAAAGCATCTAAAGACTATATTAAAAATCCAAGTGTAAATTTCTTTTTCCCAAAACCTATCAAGCCTTGGAGTTATGAAAAAATAAAAAATAAGATAAAAAAACAAAATTGCAGATACATAGGAATAGTATTTAATGAACCTGATTTAATTGACGAAAATCTATATCCTCAAATAAGAAAAGCAGAAAGCTCTATAGAAAAAGCATGTAAGGAAAAAGATTTTGAGATATATGACACCCAGTTTTTTGTAGATAAAAAAAACAAAAAGATATATATTATAATTAAAACCGATAAAGAAAAACTTCAGGATACAAAGATACATCAAGGTCCTCCTTTAAAATTAGATAAAAACGTAAAAAAGTTCAAACAAAAATGGAAAAACAGTAAAAGGGGCATAAAAGAACCATTTGAAAAAAACAAAAGAATAAATGTAGAAATAAAAAGAGAATATGTAGATATTAAAAAATTCTTGAAAGATAACTTATCCAAATTAAGTCTTGGGAAAACCTTAGATAAAATAGTAAATAGAAAATATAGAATTGTGGAAAACAAAGAACTACTTAATAAAGAACTACTTATTTTTTGGACAGACTATTTAGATGAAAAATATTCATGGGAAAGATAAGAATATATAAAACATTTTCAAAAATATTAAATCAAAGTTGTTTGATATTTTTATAAAATGAAAACAATCGGTGTTTACACAAAAGATTTTTCTCTATATCATGATCTCATAAAAATACTTAGAAAAAGAAAAATTCCATATGTCTCACTTAATTCTATAAATAATATACCATCAAAAATAGGAGTAATACTTACATCAAATAATGAAATACATGATATCAAATCATTAAAAGTAATTGCAGCAGATGCATATGATACAGTAGATCATGCAGTTGATCTAGCAATACAAATGCTTATAGGAAAAGATCTCTATCAAAATCTATACATTGGAATAGATCCTGGAGATCACACAGGCATTGCAGTCGTAGGTGATGACCAACTTTTATTTAAAACACATGCAGAATCACCAAGAAAAGTTGTAGATAAAATAAAAAGATTTTTGAAAGAATATCCTGCATTACAAGTAATAATTAGAATTGGACATGGCTCAATTCTCATAAGAAATAGAATTATTAATTCTTTAATTTCACTTAAAATACCTATCGAGATTGTAGACGAAACAAAAACCACACCGTCTCAAGAGGTTAAAAGACATTTAAGAGACAGTGAAGCAGCAGCAACAATAGCACTTATTCATGGCGGGAAGGTACAAAAGAGATTACCTCTAAATCCTACAAAAGGAGAAATAAAAAATATACAAGAAAAAAGTAGAAAAATTACAAGTGGTCAATTTACAATTTCAAAAGAAATTGCGATAAAAGTTTTAGAAGGAAAAATAAGTTTAAAAGAAGCGATAGAATCCGAGAAGAACGATAAAAACCCAAATGTTTATGAATAATATAACTATGCATCTTAGGTAACATTAATGAAAGTTAAAAGAGCTTTAATAAGTGTATCAAATAAAGAAGGTATAGAAGATTTTGCAAGAGAACTTTCTAAATTGGGAATCGAGATTATTTCGACAGGTGGTACTGCATCTTTTTTAGAAAAATCAAATATTAAAATAAAAAAGATATCAGATATAACTGGTTTTCCAGAAATACTAGATGGGAGAGTAAAAACTCTACATCCTAAAGTACATGGAGGAATACTTTCCAAAAGAGAAAATAAAGAACACATGAAAACTCTTCAAAAGCATAAGATAGAAACGATTGATCTGTTAGTATGTAATCTATATCCGTTTGAACAAACTATAAAAAAATCAAATGTCATATTAGACGAAATAATTGAGAATATAGATATAGGCGGTCCAACTCTTATTAGAGCTGCGGCAAAAAATTACAAAGATGTAATAGTTATAACAGACATAAAACAATACAAAAAAGTTATAGAATCGTTAAAAGAAAATGGCGATGTAAAAATTGAACAAAGAGAGAGATTTGCAATAGATGCATATACGCATACCTCACAATATGACACAATAATTTCTAACTATTTAAGAAACAGATTTACAGACGAAACATTACCAAACAACTTAAGCATCACAATGTGTAAAAAACAGGATATGAGATACGGAGAAAACCCTCATTTAAAAGGAGCCTTTTATAAAACAATTCCAGAAACAAATGAACCATGTATCACAAATGCATTAAAACTTCAGGGAAAAGAACTATCATATAATAATATCCTTGATGGAGATTGTGCAATTGAAGCGATAAAAGAATTTACAGAACCTACCTGTGTTATAATAAAACATGCAACCCCTTGTGGAGTTGCAAGTGCAAAAACTGTTTTAAAAGCATGGAAAGATGCTTTTTCTACAGATACATACTCTCCATTTGGAGGTATTATAAGTTTTAATAGAGAAGTAAATAAAGATGTAGCAAAGGAACTATCAAACTTATTTTTAGAAGTAATAATAGCACCAAAATTTTCTAAAGAATCAAGAGAGATATTTGGAACAAAGAAAAATCTTAGACTTCTTGAATTAAAAGGAATTGACAAAAAATCCAAACGTACAGGTATTAGATTAAGGAGTGTAGTTGGAGGATTTCTATCTCAAGAAAGAGACTCATATCTAACCCCGAGAGAAAAATGGAAAATTGTAACAAAAAAGAAACCGACAAAAGAACAAATAAGATCAATGGAATTTGCTGTAAAAGTAGTAAAACATGTTAAATCAAACTCAGTTGTATTTGTAAAAGACACACAAACTGTTGGTATCGGAGGAGGACAAACCGCAAGAGTAGATGCAACATGGATTGCAACACATAAGGGAAAAGAAAACATTAAAGGTAGCACTCTTGCATCTGATGCCTTTTTCCCATTCCGTGATGCAGTTGATCTTGCAGCAGATGCAGGCGTTGAAACAATAATACAACCAGGCGGGAGTATAAGAGACAAAGAAGTAATAAATGCAGCAGATGAACACGGTATATCTATGGTTTTCTCCGGACAAAGATACTTTAGACATTAAAAATTGTTTTTTGAATATATCTTATAAACTTTTAATGTATACAAAAATTGATGCAGTTTAGAATAGAAGACAGAGATGGCCCTAGCAGGATAGGTTATCTAAAAATAAAGAATGAAAAAATACTTACTCCAAATATTTTTTCGATACATACAAATCGATTTAAATCATTTGATTCTGCAGATATAATACTTACAAATCTTGAAAAAAACATAAAAAAACCATATATAAATTATAGAAAAGATTTACAAGAAGATTTAAATTTTTTTGAATTAAAAGAAAAAAATATTTTCACATTAAAATATGCAAATCAAAAATTTAAAAAACCAAAAAGATTCACAGAAAAAATTATAGAAAACAGAGAAAAAATTGGGTATCAAAAAATAATGTATACACCTTCTATTGCAGAACCTGCAAACCTATCTTTACTTGTATATATAGGTATTGATTTTTTTGATTATACAAAAGCGATTATTTCTGCAAGAAATAAAGTCATGTTTTTTTTAGATGGAAACAAAAAAATTAAAAATTTGAAAGAAAACCCATGTATATGCCCTATATGTAATGATATAAACAAAAAACCAGAAGATATGAATTTTGATGAAATACTAAATCATAACTATAATATTTTATATTCTGAACTAAAAAACGTTAGAAACCATATAAGAAACAAAAATATAAGAAATCTAGTTGAAAAAAGAGTGAAATCAGATCCACATCTAACAACAATACTTAGAATTTTAGATCAAAAAAATTATAGTTATTTTGAAGAAAAAACACCTTTGATTAGTAAAAATATTATTTTTGCAACAACTATCGAATCAATTAATAGACCTGAAATACTGAGATTCCAAAAAAGGGTGACTAGTAGATTTAAAAAGCCAAAACATGCAAAAATACTACTTCTTTTACCATGTTCAGCAAAAAAACCTTATTCTTTTTCAAAATCTCATGGATTGATTAGAAAATCTATTTTTTCTTCAAAAAATCCACATATTATACACGAAGTTATAGTTACATCACCTGTAGGTATTGTTCCAAGAGAATTGGAATTAGTGTATCCCGCTTCAAATTATGATATACCAGTAACTGGAATTTGGCTGGAAGATGAAAAAAATATGATTAATAATTTACTTAGAAATTATCTTAAAAACAATAAATATGATTTAATCATTTCACATCTATCAGATGAAATTAACAGTTTTATAAAAAATATAGTAGATATTGATATTTTTACTTGTATAAATCATCCTACATCAGATGAATCTCTCTCTAGATTAAAAAAAGTATTGAAAAATGAAACTAATAAATACAAAAAAGTTGAGAGGAAAGTTAGATTTAAAGAAAATATCGAAGCGTTATTGAGTTATCAATTCGGGAAAAAAACTGCAGAAAAAATAGCAGGAAAAAGCAGTATACGAGGCAGATATCCTTATCTAAAAATTATGAAAAAAAATACTCAACTTGGAATGTTAGTTAAAGAAAAAGGATTAGTATCACTAACCCTTGATGGAGCTGAAATATTATTTGAAGAAAAACAAAATCTTGTTGAGATCGATGATGATTTTAAACTTAAAGGATCTGTATTTGCACCTGGAATTAAAAATGCAGATAGCAACATAAGAATAGGCGACGAAGTAGCAGTTGTTAGAAAAAATGAACTAATAGGTGTAGGATCTTCTTTAATGAATGGAATAGAAATGAAAAAATTAGACTATGGTGAGGCAGTAAAAATAAGACATATCAAAAAAGATTAGAGAATACGATTTAAAGGTTTTTTTACTCCGCAGAAAGGACAATTTAGAACCTGTGGTTCATTATAGAGATCTCTTCCCTCAGCCCAAATTGTTATACCTTCACCACAGGTTTTACATCTAAAAACAGCTTTTGTTGATTTTTTTTCGGGTATATCTTCTTTTATGCATGCAGGATTTTTAGGTATTATTCCTACTGCACCACAATCTGGACATTCCATCCTTAATTTTTTTTTATCGTTTCCTCGTGATTTTTTAATTGCAAAGACACCATCACACACTTGACACTTAAAATGAAACAAACCACCTTTCAATGTTTTTTCAAATTCCTCGATAGACAAAACAGATGTAACTCTTTTTCCAATATAGTAAAAAATAAACATAAATAAAATTAAGAATAATATAATATAACTAGCTATTAAAAGAAGAGTCAAATCTTTATTTAAAAATATATCATAGAGAGTTAAAACAAAAATTACAAATCCTAAGAGGGAAATTAAAATAAATAAAATATTTATTTTAATCCATTCTTTGTTCATATTACTGTCCTCCTTTTTCCATAATATGCTATTAACAATAAAGAAAAAAACAGTATAGTTGAAAGTATCAGATACCAAATATTATCTCTGATTTCATATGCAACATTCTGAAATACAATATTTTTTCTAGGATTAGTTCCCATATTATATTCTTCAAGATTTGTATAACCATCATTATCAAGGTCAACCTCTGCATCAGACGCATCAAATCTATCTAAGTTGTATTTTTCTTCCCAAGAATCAGGCATACCATCAGCATCCGAATCAGCTAGATCAGTGGTTATCCAAAAATATTTTTTAGAAGTTTTTACAGTATTTCCAGATTTATCTATTACTTTTATATCATAACTATATGAACCAATATTCTCATATATATTTTTATATACATATTTTCCGTCTTTTTCTAATTCCATATCCTCTTGATATATAATTTCATCAGGTGTAACAACCATAAGTTCAACACTAGATACACCAAAATTATCATGAACGATACAGCTAATTTCAACACTTTTATTTAACAATTGAACCATAGGTTCTACACCAAAATAAATAATTTCTGGATTTATAATATCTTTTTTAACACTAAAGATACCCTGCTCTGTTTGAGTGGAATTTTTAACAGTACTATCAACTGCTTCAATTACAAAAACATATTCTCCAGCTCTAGATGTAAAATCAAATTCATATTTGAATTGATCATCGAATGTTCTTATCATCATCCCATTATATAATTTATCTAATGGATCAGTTATCTCGATACTTATTTTTTTAAGACCAGTATCATCATAGATTTCTGCTTTTATTACAACTCTATCACCTTGTCTTGGGTTACTAGGATTAACTATTACATTTTTTATTAATGGACTATTTGACTCGATAGCCTTAACCATCAAATTCTCAGAAGACAGAAGCTTATTATTCCATCGATTTGAATCATATTTTGACTCATTATAAAATATTCTAATTCCAACAAACCAACTACCAGGTTTAGCAGAATCCCAATATAAACTAAAAGTTTTACTAGAATCCTTTTTAATATCAATAATCTTGCTATCTACCATATTTTCATAAAGCATAGTAGGATTTTTACCAGAAATCTTTTCAATAAAAAGACCTACTTTATATTCATCTGCATTACCTAAACCTTGATTTACAATTACAAAATCAATTTGTACTTCATCAAATTCTGTTATACCCTCAGATGGTAAAAAAATATCTTCAACATATAAATCTGGCCAATCATAAATAGTTATCTTTTTGTTAATATCATTATTATTTTCATTTGTCTCATTGATGCTATTATTAGGATCAACACGGATTGTAAAATTCAATTTACCTGAAATATTTGCAATCCAATTGAAATGTATTTTAGTAATTTTATCTTTAGTAAAATTAAATGATTTTATTTCTTTAAATATAAATTTTTCATGTTCTATATCAAAAATTTCAAATGAAACATTAACATCCTCTAAAGATATAAAACTACTTTTTGCTAATGCAGAAATATTTAATTTATCATTTCTATGAAAACCTGCAGAAGAAGGAGTATTTTCAACAGCTATACTAATATCTTTTATCTCTAAATCAGGTTTACCAATATAAAAGATATCTGAAAAATTATAGTATAAACCTGCTTTATCTAAACAGGAAATATTAAAACTCCAATTTCCCTCTTTACAAAAAGACATATCGTTTTTATACCAACTAGTTCCAGTTCCCGTATCAATTAGATAAAAAGAAGAATTACAACTACTAGTATCTAGATTATAACCATAAAATGATACATTAGAAATTTTTGCAACTGATTTAATATAAAAATCCACTTTGTTATTTTTATCTAGAATGATTGGATCTTTATGAGAAGGGTTGATAATATTAGCCCACCAACTTTCATAGAAACCTTCATTGTATATAACCACATCATCTGAGATAGCTCCAACTATAGATTCATCGCCATTTCTTAACCCCCTGTTTTCTTCTACATCAAAATAAATCAAATAGTATTTGATATCAGAATTACCAGACACCTTCCATTCTAAATTTCCTAAAGCATTATCTGTTTTACTAAAATTATCAGATTCTGCAAAATTGTAACTTATTTCATCATCAATTATTTCTCCGCCTTCTGAATATTTAACTATTCTAATTTTTTCATTTTCAAAATGATATGAAAAAACACCAAGATCCTCAAGTATTTCTGAAAAATTAAAAAATTTTGAAAAATTCCCTTTTCCTTTAACAGACAAAAAATATCGGTAATGCCAACTTTCATTCCACCATTTAAAATCTCTAGCTGAAACTAATACATATTCTTCAAAAGTATCATGTAACTCTTCTTCTAAAAAAACATAAATATTTATTTTTTGAATACCTACTTTCGATGGAACCCAACTAAAATTAAAGATAAATAATTCATCTCTGTCTAACCCTTCTTTTTTAAGAGTTTCAACTTCTCCATTAATACTAGTATTCATTTTTGCAACAATTTTTTTGTTTGTTGTTCTACCATTATTTATTATATTTGTAATTATAGTTGATGTTTTATTAACATAAATTTCATCCGGAATTTTCATATCAGTTATTTCAAGATTAGTATCTTTTTCATTTATAGTAACAAGAAAATCACGAAAATTGTTATCAAAACTTTCTTCATCAAACAACTCTTCATGATTTACAATTATACTTAAACTATATTGTTTGTCATCTCCAAAACTAGGCATCCAACTGATATTTATGTACATAGATTTTCCTATACCAAGATCATCAGTTGTTGAATTATACGAAACAGGATCTGCTAATTGATCTAAAAATAATGCAACTTTAATTTCTTCTCCAGATAAATTTTTACTGCCCCTATTTTTTATTTTTACAATAAAATTAGACATTTTATTTTCGGTCAATTCCTTATCATAATCAACAGATAAAATTTCGATATCAGGTAAATCGTTTTCTTCTGCTATTACTGGTAAGTTTAAAAAATTAAAAAAAAGTAGTAATACAACTAGTAAAATCAACAACCTACATTTAATATTTCCAAATGTTTTTAACATAAATCTTCTTCCTCTCAACAAGGCCTCCCAACCGATTGTGAATAATTTGTAATTAATATATTTAAAGTTGTATTTCTATCTTTCTATTTATTAACATAATTAAAATATAGAACATGAAAAATGAAAAAGTACAAAAACACGAAAAAGGATAATTTATAAAATAACTAAATGTTTATCAAAAAAGAGGACACAATATTATGAAACCAGAAATACACAAATCAAGTTTTATTGCAAACACCGCTGTAATAATTGGAAATGTTAAAATCGGGAAAAATTGCGGTGTTTTCCCAAATGCAGTATTAAGAGGAGATCAAAATAAGATAGAAATCAATGAAGGATCAAATATCCAAGACTGTGTAGTAATCCATGTAGACTCAGAAAATAATGTAAATATCGGAAAAAACGTTTCAATAGGCCATGGTTCAGTCATCCATGGAGCAACAATAGAAGATAATGTTATAGTTGGTATGAATTCAACAATTATGAATGGTTCAGAAATTGGCAAAGGATCTATTATCGGAGCGGGTGCCCTTGTAACAGAGGGCAAAAAGATACCTCCAAATAGTTTGGTTATGGGAATTCCAGGTAAAAAAGTAAAAAAAGATAAAAAATTTGAAAAAATATGTATAAAAAATGCTGAGATATACAAAAAGTTATCTAAGGAACATAAACTAGAGAAACACTCTATTTACAAAAGGTAAATGACATCATTTTTTGTTTTCTTTTAATTTTTTACGAGTAAAATCCAAAAGTCCTCCTGCCTCTCTAATTTCAAGTATTCTTTTGGGAAGTTTTGGAAAATAAAACTCCTTATCATTAACACAAAGTTTACCTTTGTGAATATCAATATTGACTTTATATCCATCTTTATAGAAATCTACAGCTTTTGAACATTCAATTAATATTAGACCTTGGTTAATTGCTGATCTATAAAAAATACGGGCAAAACTTTTTGCAACAACTGCTTTGATTCCAACAGATTTTAAACCTACGACCGGTTGTTCACGACTGCTTCCACAACCAAAGTTTTTTCCAGCAAATATAATATCTCCAGGTTTTACATTTTTTGAAAAAGATGAATCCAAATCTTCCATAAGATGTGGTTTAATTTCCTCGGGTGTACTACAAGTATATGTATATTTTCCAGGAAATAACATATCTGTATTTATATTATCTTGATCATATTTCCATACTTTCATAATTAAATCACCTCCCTTGGATCACTTATTTTACCTTTAATTGCAGAATAAGAAACAGTTTCAGGACTAGCTAGATAAATCTCAGCATCGTTACATCCCATTCTACCTTTGAAATTTCTATTAGCGGTACTAAGACATTTTTCATCTGGCGCTAGACATCCTTGATGAGCTCCAAGACAGGGGCCACAGCCAGGTGGTAATAATATTGCTCCAGAATTTACAAGTATTTCAATTATTCCTTTTTCTAGAGCTTTTTCCAATATATATTTTGAAGCAGGTAAAATTAGTAACCTTATATTACTATGAACTTTTTTTCCTTTTAAAATTCTTGCTGCAACTTCTAAATCTGAAAGTCTACCATTTGTACAAGTTCCAATAAGACATTGTTGTATTTCTAAATCTTTTAATTCTGTTACAGGTTTAACGTTATCCACAGTATGAGGACAAGCAACAACTGGTACGATATCAGATAAATTATATTCAAGTGTTTTCTTAAAACAAGCATCATCATCAGAATAAACAGGATTATACAAATTTTTCTTTATACCTATCGATTTTAGATATTTTTTTGTTTTTTCATCTACAAAAAAAACTGAATTTTTTGCACCCATCTCTACACCCATATTAGAAATTGTGAAACGATCACTTATCGAGAAATTATCTGTTTCACCATAGTATTCAACAGAACAATAATTTGCACCAGATGCAGATATATCACCTATTATATGTAAAATAACATCTTTTGCAGAAACACCTTTTTTAAGTTTATCAGATAAAGTTATTTTAATAGTTTCAGGAACTTTTAACCATGTTTCCCCTGTAAGAATCAAAGAAGCTGCCTCAGTACGATCAATACCTGAAGAAAAAGCACCAATCGCACCATATGAACAGGTATGCGAATCGCTTCCTAAAAGTATTTTACCGGGTAAAGCAAATCCTTTTTCCAATACTATTTGATGGCAAATACCCTGCCCTGCATCAAAAAAATTTTTAATTTTGTATTTTTCTACAAATTCTCTTATTTTTTTATGATTATTAGCTGTTTTCTCTGAATTAGCAGGAACCACGTGATCAAGTACTATTATTGATAAATCATTTGAATAGACTCCATATTTTTTAAGTTCGGGTTGTATTTTTTGAATAATTGCCGCAGTATTATCATGTGTTAGTAAACGATCTGGTTTTACAGTCACAATTTCTCCAGGTACTACTTCTTTTTTATTTCCATATTTTGCAAGTATTTTTTCAGCAAATGTATTTCCCATATTAATTTCTCCAAGATATTCAGGCCAAGAATCTTATAATTAATCTTTAATAAATGAATTCAGAACACCGTATTTAATGATTTTTTTACTAAATGACAAATTTATCGGAAAAATATAAGTTATAGAAGATACATATTAATCATATTTGAGGGTGATGAAAGGAGTGAAAAAATTGTTAATTAAAAATAACTCTGCTCTAGCAGGAGTTATTGAAGCACTTTTACTTGTTGGTCTTGTTGCAATTATTCTTTCAACAATACAACTTGTTTATATTCCTGAAGTAATGAAACAAAAAGAAACTGATCACCTTGATGATGTTGAAAAACAATTTGCTCAAGTCAAATCAGTTATTGAAACACAATCAATGATGGGGGTAATGCAATCAGATGAAGCAATAGCATATTCCCCAATGTCATCTCCTTTGATACTAGGAACCAAAAAACTTCCGTATTTTGTTACAAGTAATTCTCTTGGTCTTTTAGAAATTATAGATAAGGATGATACATCTGATAAAAATAATGAAATAGAACTTTCTCCATCAGTAAGTGACTCAAGATATATCAATGGAATTCCTCTAACATCTATTAGATATACTTTTTATAGTATGTATCAAGGTTATAATACAAATTATATCTATGAGGGAAGTGGGATTATACGTAATCAGACAGGCGGTAAGCATAACACTGGAGAAGCAATGAAAATAAATCCTGCAATTACAGTAAAAAATATATCAGGAAGTCCGGGTAAGATAAAAATTTATTATTACATTCCTGTGTTAAATTGTGCACCAGGAAAAGGAAATATGCAAGGTATAGATTTGACTTATATAAGAACAAATTACACTAGACATATAACACATACAGATACTCTTTCTGATCCTGATAATCATTATATTAGAATATACTCAGAATATTTAGATGCATGGAATAAATCTTTTACAGATAATAGAGTAGGTATACTCTGGGAATATGATAATAGAGGTTACATCGATGTTATATATAAAAAATCATCAAATCCTCCATATATTGAAATATCACCAAATTTAAAAGACATTGATATAGATTTTACTATAGTAGAATTAGGTGTACAATTAGGATTAGGAACAGTTATAACCTAGTTTTTACATAATAAGAAAACTTTTTATTTATAATGACATATAGTTTCTTGATATGGTCGATTTAGATAGGTATAATTTTTAATGTAATTTAATTATAGGTGAACAGAAACAAAATGAATAAATCAGAAAATAAATCAAAAAAAGAACATGAGATACTTAAGACAAAAATACAAGGATTTGATAAATTATTTGCAGACGGAGGAATACCAAAAGGTAACTCTGTACTTATTGCTGGGGGGCCAGGTACAGGAAAAAGCACATTTTGTAGAGAGATATGTTATAATCTTGTATCAAATGAAAAAAACTGTATGTATGTCAGTTTTGAGGAAAACAAAGATAGAATCAAAAAAAGCATGGATAAATTTGGATGGAATATAGATAAATACATAGAAAATGAGACTCTATTAATTCAAAAAGTAAATCCTCTTGATATACTAAGAATGAAATTTGGGTCAATTGGAGGATCAGGATCTGCAACCGAGCTTTCATATAAGATAAAACCATTGGTAATACCAAAAGGTTTTAATCCAGAAGCAATTTTTGTTGATTCGCTTACTGCAATTATCGCAGCATCTGTTACAAAGGATAAAAATTATAGAGTATATCTTCAGCAACTTTTTGGGTTTTTTGAAGAAACAGGAGCCACTAGCTTTCTTGTAACTGAAACAGATCCCATACCAACTAGATATAGTAAATCAGGAATAGAGGAGTTTTTGGCAGATGGAATAATAGTACTTTATAATGTTCAAGATGAAGATAAAAGAAAAAATGCTATAGAAATTATCAAAATGAGATATGGAAAACATAAAAAAAAGGTATATTTAATGGATATTACTGAAAAAGGAATTAAAGTTCATACAGATAAAAATATTATAATATCAACAAAAAAATAAGTATTACAGGAATCTAAATGGTTTTTTATGATCACCAAGTCTTTCTGCACCGTATTTGATTATACATCTTTCTACTTCTTTTAACTGTTCATTTTTTAATCCTGTTCTTTTAAGTATCAGTTTATCATTTTCGTCATATATTCTAAGAATCCCGTTTTCTGTGTCAAGAACCGCTTTTAGGACATGATCGTCTTGAAGCCAAACCCAGATATTTTCTTGCATATAGCTTTCCCCATTATTAATATTGGTTTACTAAATATATAAATCTTTTTATAAAAATACTAAAAAATCATGATTTTAAAGGAAAAAAAGCATATTTTCAAATTTTAAAAAAGCTATTTTTATATTAAAAAACATAAAAAGTAGATCATTACAGAAATCTGAAAGGTCTTGCATGAAAATCTAATCTTTTTGCACCATATCTAATAATTGATTTTTCTACTTCTCTTACCTGTTTTATATTCAATCCTGTTCTTTTCATTATCAATTGATCAAACTCGTCAAATATTTTAAGAATGCCAATGTCCATATCAAGAACAGCTTTTAAAACACGGTTATTTTGAATCCATATCCAGATATGTACATTTTTACCATTCATTTTTATCACATCATTTCTTTTTTTATGCATATAATATTTGTAGTTTCTTATATTTAAATTTTTTTATAAAAATGTTTAATATAAAAGATTCTTGTCTGTATAAATTAGCAAAATAAGTCCAAAAAATTCTTTTCTAATGAATAAGATAATATATATCAATTTATATATCAACATTCTGTATGCAAGATTTTGACAATTTACAAAATAATAGATTTAATTTAGAGAGAATTAAAACAGGAATAAACGGACTAGACAATATTATTCAGGGCGGATTTCCTGAAAAATCGATAACTCTAGTATCTGGTCCCCCGGGAGGAGGAAAAAGCATCTTTTGTTTTCAGTTTATATATGAAGGGATAAAAAATAATGAAAAATGCTTGTTTTTAAGTCTTGACAAAAAATCAGAAGGACTAATCATACAGGCAGCAGGCCTTGGATTTGATTTCCAACCAGCAATTGAACAACAAAAAGTTAAGTTTCAATATCTAAACATCAATAAAAAATCTATATATGAAAAAATGACAAACGAAATAATGACTGGTAACTATGACAGAATAGTTTTAGATTCAATTACACCTCTATCTGAAATGCCTATGTATATTAAGGATATAGATGACACAAACATTGATACAAGCCTTGTAAACCCAGATGAGATACCTAAAGGAATTAACCTACCTACCAGAAGATTACATCTAAGATATATAATAAACGCTCTTGAATCAACAGAAGCAACTTCCATTGTAACATCAGAGCTACCAGTTGGATCAAATATGCTTTCAAGAGATGGAATCTCAGAATTTCTAGCAGATGGAGTGATTAAATTAAGCTTTGATCCCACAATGGACCGTAGAAAATTATCTGTTATGAAAATGAGAAATACAAAACATACTTTAAAACCACAAGACATGATAATAGACTCGGGTGGCATTAGATTAATATAAACATGCTAAAAAACATTATAAAAATATTTAAAGAATACAAACCACCAAAAAAAATTAGGGCTCTTTTTATTATTCACTATGCACCTTTAATTCTCATGTTACTAATCGGACCAATAACACCAATATATGGAATATGGAAGATGCCGATACACATTTTAATAAGCATATCTATAGGAAGTATAATATTTCTAATAGGTGGATATCTATATTTTAAATGGGAAATATTTTGGCAAAAAACATATCACGGTCAGCTTGTAACAGATGGAATATTTAGAAAAATAAGACATCCGCATTACACCTCTCTTCTTTTAATTGGTTTTGGCCTTGCATTTTTTTTTAATTCAATTATTGCAATCTTAATTGCAATAATAGCAGTACCTATTATGATATTAAGTATAATTGATGAGGAAAAATTACTTATAGATCAGTACGGTGAAAAATATAAAGATTTTATGAAAAAAACACCTTGGCGTATAATTCCTTTGATATTTTAGTATAAAATCTATAAATAAAAATTAATACTCTTTTTTGATTATTTGATATTAATACTTTAGAGACAATAAGGTTTATATATGAAATCCTTAATGCTTTATTTCCTTATCCTTACCAGACATTGATTGGGCAATTCAAATATGAAACCCGATGACGCAAAAGCCAAACAGAATTTTTTGGCCAAGATGTACAATGTCACGGTTTGGAGTTAAAAATAGTATAAATTTAAATCTCTAAAAATTTCAATAGAGGGTATATTATGCCAGAGAGACATCATCCAAGAAGAGGATCAATGGGCTTTTCGCCAAGAAAAAGAGCTAGACAAGAAACTCCACATATTAAAAGCTGGCCAAATGGTGGAGACAAACCAAAAATACAAGGCTTTTTAGGATACAAAGCAGGAATGACTCATGTATTCATAGTCGATTTTAGACCTACCTCAACAACTTCAGGTAAAGAAGTAAAAGAACCTGTAACAGTTGTTGAAACACCTCCTGTTAAAATTGCTGCTGTAAGAGCTTACAAAAAAACATATCATGGCCTTCAAACAATAGGTGAAATATGGGCGGATAAGATTGAGAAGGAATTGGCAAAAAGATTACCTGTCCAAAAAAAGAAAGGTAAAAAAAACTGGGACTTTACAAAAAATGCAGATGAAATAAGAGTAATTATATACACCCAACCAAAACTTGTTTCAGGAATACCTAAAAAAACACCTGAAATCCGTGAGTTTAGAATTGGCGGAGGATCAATGGAGGAGAAAATAAAATATGCAAAAGATATTCTTGGAAAAGAAATCAAAATAACAGATGCTATAAAAGAAGGGGACATGATAGATGCAATAGCTGTTACAAAAGGAAAAGGTTTTCAGGGGCATGTAAAAAGATGGGGTGTAAAATTATTAAGTCATAAAAACTCAAAACATAGACGAATGATAGGGACCGCTGGAAGTTGGCATCCAAATTGGATTCAAACAACCGTCCCACAAGCAGGTCAAACTGGTTATCATCAAAGAACAGAACATAACAAACGTGTATTAAAGATAGGAGATAACGGAGATGACATTACACCTTCAGGTGGTTTTCCACATTATGGCGTAATAAAAAATTCATATGTTATTTTACATGGTTCAATACCTGGTCCTTCAAAAAGACTAATAAATATGAGAGATGCAATTAGATATAAACGTGGTGTAGAAGTTAAAAAACCAGAGCTCACATATATTTCTACAACAAGTAAACAAGGAGTGTAAAATAGATGGTAAAAGTAAATGTTTACAAAACAGATGGTACCTCTTCAGAAAAAATTGAATTACCGGAGATATTTAACACAGAATACAGACCAGATATCATAAAAAAGTCATTTAATGTATTACAATCAAATAAAAGAAAACCATATGGAGCATCAATACTTGCAGGACGTAGACACGCAACTGCCTCTGTAGGTAAAGGTAGAGGTATGAGTCGTGTGCCTAGATTAACCCAAGGGCGAAGAGCAGCACTAGCACCATGTGTTGTAGGTGGAAGACGTGCTCATCCACCTAGAGCAGAAAGAATATGGAAAGAGAAAATAAACAAAAAAGAAAAAGAACTGGCAAAAAAATCCGCAATTGCTACAACAGCAAAAAAAGAACTTGTTACAAAAAGAGGACATAAATTCGATGATAACATTACATTACCTGTAGTAGTAGATGATAAATTCGAAAACATTAAAAAAACAAAAGATTTAATAAAAGCTCTCGAGAAAATCGGTTTATATGAGGATATTATAAGAGCAGACAATGGTAAACACATCAGAGCCGGAAAAGGGAAGTCAAGAGGGCGAAAATACAAAAAACCTAGATCAGTTCTTATTGTTTCTACAAATGATTCTATGATAAAATGTTCAAATAATATTCCAGGTGTAGATTCAGTAAAACCAAATCTGATAAATATTAATTATCTTGCACCAGGCGGATATCCAGGTAGATTAACCATTTTTACAAAATCAGCACTTAGCAAAATTGGAGGGAAGAGATGATGGATCCGTATGATATTGTCCTTTATCCATATGTTACAGAGAAAACCATGAACTTTATGGATAAAAATAATGCTATTGAATTTATAGTAAAAAGAAATGCTAAAAAACAACAAATAAAAAATGCGATAGAAGAAATGTTTGAAGCAAAAGTCAAAAAAGTAAACACAAGAATCAAAAAAACAGGGAAACATGCAATCGTGATATTTGCTGATGATGTAAATGCAGAAGATATTGGAATGAGAATTGGCATATTCTAGAGGTAATATAATATGGGTAAAAGATTAATACAACAAAGACGCGGGCGAAATAAAACAAAATTTAATTCTCCCTCACATAGATTCAAAGGTAAAGTAAAGTATATTCATAACTTAGATGGAAAAAAAGAGGGTATAGTAAGTGACATACTACATGATGGTGGACATACAGCACCTCTAGCAGAAATAAAATTTGAAGATAAAACAAAAACATATATACTCGCTCCTGAAGGAATAAAAATAGGAGACAAAATAAAAACTACAGATACTAAAGATAACGTAATTATGGGAAATATTTTAGCAATTAAAAATATCCCAGAGGGTACACCAATATTTAATATCGAACTTTCACCAGGAGATGGTGGAAAACTTGTAAGAGCAGGAGGGACTAATGCAACCGTTGTAAGTCATTACAAATCAAAAACGGTTATACAGCTTCCTTCCAGAAAATTTAAAACTATTGATTCAAAGTGCAAAGCAACAGTTGGAGTTACTGCAGGTGGAGGAAGAAAAGATAAACCATTTTTAAAAGCAGGTAAAAAACATTATGCCATGAGAACAAGAGGAAAACAATATCCTAAAGTAAGAGGAGTGGCAATGAATCCGGTTGCTCATCCACACGGTGGAGGCGGACATCAACATGTAGGAAAACCATCAACAGTAAAAAGAGGAGCATCACCTGGTAGAAAGGTTGGTAGCATTGCTGCAAAACGCACTGGGAGGAAGTAGATAGATGGCAGAAAAAGATTTTAAAAACCTATCCCGAAGACAAAGGAAAAAAAGAAGGAAGAAAATAGAACTCAAAAAGAAAGAGTTTAAGTATAGAGGATACACGTTAGAAGAAATTAGAAAACTTTCATACGAAGAAATGCAACCTCTTCTTCCATCAAGAATCAGAAGAACAATAAAAAGAGGATTTACTGTAAGACAAAATAAATTGTTAAATGATATTAAAAAAGCAAAAAAAGGAGATATGATAAGAACACATTGCCGCAATATGATTATTCTTCCTAACTTTGTCGATCATACGATATATGTACATAATGGTAAAGAGTTTCAACGAGTCGACATAAAACCAGAGATGATTGGTCATTATCTGGGTGAATTTGCATTAACAAGACAAAAAGTAAAACATACCGGACCTGGAGTAGGAGCTACTAGGTCATCCAAATTTATGCCATTGAAGTGATGATATATGAAATATTCAAAAAATGTAGACCCTGATAAAACTGCAAAAGCATATGGATATGAACTACATTGTTCAAAAAAAGACACTATTAACATAGCATATGCAATTAAGAATATGAATGTAAATGCTGCAAAAAAATATCTACAAGAAATAATAGATATGAAACGGCCTTTACCAACAAGAGTGCATAATAAGAAAAGAGCGCATAAAAAAAGTACAGGACCTGGGAGTTACCCAATAAAAGCATCAAAATATATCTTAAAAATACTTGAAAATGCAGAAAACAATGCAGAATATAAAGGATTTGATGCAGAAAATATGAAAATAATACACGCCTCCGCTTACGGCGGTAGAGTTATAAAAGGTATAATGCCCCGTGCTCAGGGTAGAGCCACAGATAAGAATACAAGAACAACAAACTTTGAAATAATTATTGAAGAGGTAGAGTAATGACAAGCGAACGTACATTTATTAGAGAAAATACAAATAGAATACTAATAAAAGAATTTCTGATAAAAAAGATAGAGGGAGCGGGATTTGGCGGTATGAATATACAGCGAACTCCAATGGGAACAAGGATAAATATAGTAGTTGAAAGACCAGGCATAGTAATTGGTAAAGGCGGTGTAAAAGTAAAAGAACTCACCAATGAAATAAAAGAGAAATTTAATGTTGAAAATCCACAGATAGAAATCGAAGAAGCAGGAGCAAATGCATCCTTAAATGCAAAAATTATGGCTGAAAAATTAGCAGCTGCCCTGGAACGAGGATGGCATTTTAGAAGAGCAGGTCATTCAACAGTTAGACGTATAATGAAAGCAGGTGCAAAAGGTTGTCAAGTAATAATTGCAGGTAAACTTACTGGTTCAAGACATAGAACAGAAAAATTTACTGAAGGACATGTTAAATATTGTGGTGAAACAGCTAGAGAAGTTATGGATGAAGGATATTCAGTAGCAAAATTAAAAGCTGGTGTATTAGGCGTTAAAGTACGCATTATGAAACCAGATTCAAAATTACCTGATGAAATTAGTCTTAAAACATCTAAAAAAGAAGAAAAAGAAAAACCATCTGAAGAAAAAATAAAGAAAAAAGAAAAGAAAACAGATATAAAACAGCTTAAAGAGATACAGGGAATAGGGCCATCAGTCATCAAAAAATTTGAGAAAGCAGGTATAAAATCACTTGAGGAAATATATGAAATGGATGTAGATGATCTCGCAACCATAGAAGGTATTGGAGGAAAAACAGCAGAAAATATTTTAAAGAATCTTAAAAAAATACTTGAAGAGGTTGCATAAAAATGGTAATTAAGACTAAAGAAATTAGAAGTTTCACACCTGAGGAAAGACGTGAAAAATTAAAAGAATTGAAAAGCGAACTTATGCATGAGAGAGGTGTTGCTGCAATGGGTGGTTCTCCGCCATCTCCTGGTAAAATAAGACAACTCAGGATGAGCATTGCAAAAATACTTACCATCATGCGGGAGGAAGGAGATCAATAAATGAGTGAAATATGTGAAGTATGTGGACTACCTAAAGAAATTTGTGTCTGTGAAGATATAGCTCGTGAACAACAGAAAATAACAATCAGTGTTGACAGACGAAGATATGGAAAAATGATGACTATTATAGAAGGAATCGATAGTCATGATTTAGATATCGACTCTTTAATAACAAAACTCAAATCAAAATGTGCATGTGGTGGAACAATAAAAGACGGAAAAATAGAACTTCAAGGCGATCACAGAAACAGAGTAAAAGACACTCTCGAACAAATGGGATTCACAGTAGAATTAGTATAAAAGTAACTTTAGGTCCATTACATCATAAAAACCTTCTATAAGAGGGTAAAAAATGAATATTAGTGAAAAAAATATAGCTAAAGATGAACTAATAGGAAAAAAAGTGAAAATAAAAAAATGTACTGATCCAAATTGGAAAGGAAAAAAAGGTATAATAATTGATGAGACAAAAAACACTTTCCTTATAAAAATGGATGGCAAAGAAAATAGGATAGCAAAAAAAACTGCTGTATTTGAATTCACATATAATAAAGATAAAAAAATTAGCATTAAAGGTTCAGATATTATGTATAAACCTGAAAACAGAATTAAAAAAATAAGGTGAAAAACAAAATGGTAAAAGAAAAAACCAAAGTAAGAAACATAGGAATTAACGTAAAACCACCTAAAGATACATGTGAAGATAAAAATTGTCCATTTCATGGAAACCTTCCAGTTAGAGGACAGATTATAACTGGAATAATATCATCTAAAAAAATGCAAAAATCTGTACTTGTAAAAAGAGAATATATGAATTATGTTCCAAAATATGAACGTTACGAAAAGAGAACATCTTCATATGCTGCTCATTGTCCTCCATGTATAAAACTTGAAGTTGGAGATAAAGTAAGAATAGCTGAATGTCGTCCACTTAGTAAAACAATTTCATTTGTAGCAATAGAAAAAATATAGGATAGGTGATTTAAAAAATGAAAGGTATCGCTGGCAAAACCATGAGAGGTCTTCCAGTTGGAGCTAGACTAGAATGTATTGATAACAGTGGAGCAAAAATTGTAGAAATAATACAGACACCAAAACTTAAGGGAACTCATAGAAGATATCCCAAAGCAGGGATAGGAGATATGATAATAATAAGTGTTAAAAAAGGAGCAGCAGACATGAGAAGACAATTATTTAAGGCAGTAATAGTAAGACAAAAAAGACCTTTTAGAAGACCAGATGGAACAATGGTACAATTTGAAGATAATGCAGCAGTAATTGTAACAGAAACTGGTGAGACTAAAGGTTCTATGATAAAAGGACCAGTTGCTCTTGAGGCAGCCGAGAGATATCCAAAAATTGCATCAAATGCATCAATTATAATATAATGGGGAAATTGTAATGAAATCTTTTAAACCAAATAAACAAAGGAAAAAAATGTTCAATGCACCACAACATAAAAAAAGAAAACAGCTTGCATCTCATTTAGATGAAAATCTAATCTTAAAGTATGATAAAAGAGCTGTCCCAGTCATAAAGGGAGATACTATAAGAGTCATGAGAGGAAATTACAAAGGTCATGAAGATAAAGTATCAAAAGTAAATGTTAAAAAATATAACATAGAAATCGAAGGCATAACAATGGCAAAAGCAGATGGAAACAAAATTGCAAAACCAATCCATCCAAGTAATGTAATTATAACTAAACTTAATCTTACTGATAAATGGCGCAGAAGAAAACTTGAAAAAGGTCTTTCAGCAGAAGCTAAAAAGGAAATAGAAAAAGAAGCAGAGGAACAAATAAAGGAACAAGAAGAAGAACAAAAAAAATTAGAAGAAGAAAAAGCTAAAGAAGAGAAAGAAAAATCAGAAGATGAAGAAGTAAAAGAAACAGAAGAGGAAAAAACTGAAAAGAAAACAGAAGAATCAAAAGACAAAGAAAAAACAAAAGAGACAAAGAAATCTAAAAAAGAAGAAACTAAAAAAGAACCAAAGAAAAAGACTAAATCTAAACCCAAAAAAGAAAAAAAGGAAAAAACAAAGAAGACAACAAAGAAAAAAACTACAACAAAAACAAAAAAGAAAAGTTCAACCAATAAAAAGGAGGGAAAATAGATGAGTAAACATATGAAAAGATTCAATGTACCAGGAGCATTAAAATTACATAGAAAAGAGAAAACATGGACAGTAAAACCCTCTCCAGGCCCACATCCTATCAAAAAATCTATACCTTTAGGGATAATAATAAGAGATTATCTGAATCTTGCTGATACTATAAAAGAAACAAAATCCATTCTTTCAAATAACGAAGTATATGTAGATGGTGAAATTAAAAAAGAATATAAATATCCAGTAGGTCTCATGGATGTAGTATCTTTTCCAAAAATAAAGAAATATTTCCGTGTAATATTTGATCAGAGAGGAAAACTCTCACTTATTCCAATCTCTTCAAAAGATGCTGAATGGAAATTATGTCGTGTTGAAAACAAAAAAATTATTAAAGGTAAAAAAACACAGATAAATCTTCATGACGGAAGAAATAAAATAGTTAAAAAAGACGAATATAAAACTGGTGACGTTCTAAAAATAAATTTTGATGATAATAAAATATCTGATAAGTTTGAATTTAAAAAAGGAAATGTTTCCATAATAATTGGAGGAAGTCATATCGGCGAGATAGCCGATATTGATGATTTGCAAAAAAATCCCTCATCAAAACCAAATCTTGCTAAAATGAAAGGAAAAAATGATTTTCTAACCTTACAAAAATATGTGTTTCCAATAGGAAAAAAGAGTCCTGTAATAGAGCTACCTGAGGTGAAAATCAAATGAAGAAAGATAAATCAAAAAAACAGAAATTTAAACCAGAGATAGAAAAGATAACAGTAAACATTGGTGTCGGAGAGGCAGGTGAGAGATTGAAGAAAGCGCAGGATCTACTACAAAATATTACCAATCAAAAACCTGTACAAAGCCTATCAAAAACAACAAATAAAGATCTTGGATTAAGAAAAAGGATGCCCATAGGGTGTAAGGTTACACTTCGTGGAAAAAATGCTGAAGATTTTTTAAAAAAAGCACTTGATACTAGAGAAAACAAAATAGCAGATTACTCATTTGATGATCAAGGAAATATTTCATTTGGAATACCAGATCATACTCTCTTTAAATCACAGAAATATGATCCAAATGTAGGAATTTTTGGAATGGATATATGTATCACAATGAAAAGACCAGGATACAGAATAAAAAAGAGACGTATCGAAAGAAAAAAAATTCCACATAAACATCGAGTCGGAAGAGATGAAACAATAGATTTTTTCAAAGATGAATTCAAAGTGGAGGTAGTAGAATGAAGATAAAAGAGAAAAAGAAAATCTACGGTAGAATCAAAGGATGCGAAAGATGTGGACGTAAAAGAGGACTTATCAAAGCATATGGACTTCATATATGCAGACAATG
Source organism: uncultured Thermoplasmatales archaeon (assembly GCA_964481275.1). GTDB lineage: Archaea > Thermoplasmatota > E2 > DHVEG-1 > DHVEG-1 > CAYZTD01. The sequence continues at coordinate 21,162 of CAYZTD010000003.1, read as the reverse complement.
CTTCAGAGAAAAAGCTGAAGAAATGGGGTTTAAAAAATATTCATAAAAAGGAGGCAACTAAATATGTTAAATGATCCACTAGCAAACGCTTTATCTACTATGAAAAACGCTGAATTAAGAGGTAAAGGAAAATGTGATATAAATCCTTCTTCAAAACTTATTGGTGGAGTTCTAAATTTATTAAAAGAGAAAGGCTACATTAAAGGGTTTGAATATATAGAAGATAAAAAATCAGGATTATTCAAAGTAGATTTAAATGGAAATATTAACAACTGTGGTGTTATAAAACCAAGATACCCTATAAAAAATGAAGATCTTGATAAATGGGAATCCCGATATTTACCTGCACAACATTTTGGTCTTTTAATTATTACTACAACAAAAGGAATTCTTTCACAAGATGAAGCAAGAAAAAACGGTATCGGAGGAAAACTTTTAGCATATGTTTACTGAGGTGAAAAACAGATGAAAATAGCTGAACTAAAAAAAGAAATAAAACTTCCTGAAAATGTAACCGCAACTATTGAGAATAACGAAATAACAATTAAAGGTGAAAAAGGAGAGTTGAAAAGAGTATTTTCTCATCCTCAGATAAAAATTGAAACCAGTAATAATAAAATTATTATTCATAGTAAAAATGTCAGGAAAAAACAGAAAGCTTTGATAGGTACCATTGTAGCCCATATCAAAAATATGATAAAGGGTGTAACCAAAGAGTTTGAATATAAAATGAAAACTGTTTTTTCACACTTTCCAATAAAAACATCTGTGGAAGGAGATATTTTTGTTATTCAAAACTTCTTAGGTGAGAGAGCACCACGTAAGGCAAAAATTCTTGAAGGCGTACAAGTCGAAACAAAAGGTGAAGATGTAACAGTAAAGGGTATAGACAAAGAAAAAGTTGGTCAAACAGTTGCAAATATAGAAAGAGCAACAGCCGTCAAAAGGAGAGATATCAGAGTATATCAAGATGGAGTCTATAGAATAAGCAGAGGAGGATAAAACCATGGCCGAAAAAGATTTAATAAAAGAACTTACAAAAATTAAAGGAGTCGGAGAAGCAAAAGCAAAAACAATCATTGATGGTGGTTTTAACAGTATAGAAAAAATAAAAAAGGCAAAAAAGAAAGATTTAACAGAAATAAAAGGTGTAACAGATTCGATTGCAAATAAAATAATTAATAATTATCAGGAAAAAAAGAAAGTAGAAGAAAAAACTCCAAAAAAGAAAACTACTCAGAAAAAACAAAAAAAAGAAGAAACAGAAGAAAAACCAATAGAAGAAATCAAGATAAAAAAGAAAGCAAAGCTATCAAATGAAATAAAACAGATACTAGAGAAAAGAAAGGAGATTAAAAAGAGAACACCAAAATTTAGGCGTGAAGAATGGTATAGATACAAAAGAATATCTAAAAATTGGCGAAGACCAGATGGTATTCACTCGAAGATGAGAGCAAACTATAAATACCGTCCAAGTAAAGTGCGCATAGGTTTTAGAGGGCCAAAAAAGACACGTGGATTGCATTCATCTGGATTTGAGGAAGTAATGGTGTATAACAAAAAGGATCTTGACAAGATCAATCCAGATATACAAGCTGCAAGGATTGGTAGCTCTGTTGGCACCAAAAAAAGGATTGATATTGAAAAACGTGCAGAAGAACTTGACATTAGAATATTGAATTTACAACATCAGAGGTAATTAAAATGGCTGATTTAAGAAATCAACGAAGAATGGCATCAGAAATTCTCAAATGCGGGAAGAATAGAGTATGGATGGATCAAGACAGATTAGATGAAATAGCAAAAGCCGTTACAAAAGAAGACATCAGACTTTTAATCAAAGGAAAAGCAATAAAAGCCAAACAAAAAAAAGGTATTTCAAATTATAGAAAAAAATATGTAAAAAAACAGAAAGAAAAAGGTCGAAGAAAAGGACATGGCTCTCGTAAAGGAGCGAAAAATGCACGTATTTCCAAAAAAGAAAGATGGATTAAAACAATAAGACCTATAAGATCATATCTTAGAGAACTTAGAGATAACAAAAAGATTAAACCCTCAGTTTATAGGAAATATTACATGAAAGCAAAAGGTGGCGAATTTAGAAGTAAACATCATCTAGAGACACATCTATTGTCAGATGGAATACTAAAAAAGGAGGATAAAAAATGAGTAAAGGACCAAGATACAGAGTAAAACCTAGACGTAGAAGAGAAGGAAAAACAGATTATCGCAAAAGATTAAGTCTATTAAGTTCACATAATACTCGCATGGTAGTAAGAAAAACACTATCCCAAACAATTGTTCAATTTGTTGAATACAAAGAAGAGGGAGATAAAATTGTTTCATCTGCAGTTTCAAAAGAACTAAAAAACAGATACAACTGGAAATATCCAACATCAAATACACCATCTGCTTATATAACAGGATATCTTGCTGCTGTAAGAGCAAAAGAAAAAGGAATTAAAGAATGTGTATTAGATTGTGGAAGACAAAGACCGGTCAGTGGTTCAAAGATATTTGCATCATTAAAGGGAGCACTTGATGCAGGAATAAAATGTCCACATAATGAAGAAAAACTCCCAAGCGAAGATAGAATTCATGGTAAATATATAGATGATAAAATAAGTGTAGAAATCAAAGACATAATCAAAAAAATATCTGGAGGTAAATAATGCCGCCCAAAAGAACAAATCAAAAAGCAAAAAGAAGAGAACCACGAGAGATACAATGGGATCCAAAAACAAAATTAGGAAAACTTGTGAGATCTGGTGAAGTTAAAACTATAAGTGAAGCTTTAAAAACAGGTCTTCCCATAAGAGAACCTGAAATTGTTGATATTCTACTTCTGGATCTTGATGACGAAGTAATTGATGTAAATATGGTCCAACGTATGACAGACAGTGGCAGAAGAGTAAAATTTGTAATAACAGTTGCTGTAGGAAATAAAAATGGATATGTAGGATTTGGACAAGCTAAGGGTAAAGAAGTAGGATCAAGTATCCGAAAAGCAATTGATTCTGCAAAATTAAATATAATTGAAATAAGAAGAGGATGCGGTTCATGGGAATGTGGATGTGGAAAACCTCACACAGTTCCATTTGAAATTTATGGCAAAAGTGGTAGTGTAGAGATAATTTTAAAACCAGCACCTCGAGGAATAGGGCTTGCAACTGGAAATGTAGCAAAAAAAATATTAACTCTTGCAGGTATAGAAGACTGCTGGGCTTTCACAAAAGGTAAAACTCGTACTACTGTAAATTATGCTAAAGCTGTATTTAACGCACTTGTAGATAATGCAGAGATGCGTATTTTAAGTAAAGAAACACAAAAAATAGGTATTGTATCAGGTAGCATAAAAATCGAGGAAGAGCCCATAGAAGAAAAAATAAAGGAGGAAAAATAATGCCTTATGCTGCAGTACGTGTAAGAGGAAAAGTAAACGTTAATCCAGATATTAAAAAAACTTTAGAGCTTTTAAATCTAACTAGAGCAAATCACTGTGTGATACTAGAAGATAAGGAAAATATCAAAGGTATGTTACAAGTTGCAAAAGACTATATTACTTGGGGAGAAATAGATAAAAAAACTCTTACAAAACTAATAAAAAACAGAGGAAAGCTTAGTGGTGACAAAGAAATTACTGATAAATTCATAAAATCTAATACATCATATGAAAATATTGATAAATTATCTGAGGAGATATCGCAAAATAAATTCAAGTATAAAGAGATACCTAATATCAAGCCTATATTTAGATTGAATCCACCTAAAAACGGATATGAAGGATTAAAAAGATCATTTAAGAATAATGGCGCCCTTGGTTATAGAGGTAAAGACATAAATAAACTTTTAGAAAAAATGATTTAAAAAGCATCCAAAAGGTTTTTATATTCAAGCGTTTTAATACGATATATATTATCTTGTAAAGAGGGACAATTGAAATGGAGGAAGAAACGCTATATAATATTGAAATACATAAGGATGAAAAAGGGTATTTAGGAAAACTTTTTTCAGATGTAGACGGCGAAAAAGAATTTGAAAACGAATATTTAGATCAACTTTTAAGAGATATAACAATAGATATGCAACTTGCTTTAGACCAATTTTCTAGTAAATCAGATAATTTCTCAGAAACAGAACGTAAAAAATATTAAAATTTTATTCTTATTGTTTATTTTTACTTTTAATAATAAAATTTAAGGGTAAGCTTTTTAAATACATTTGATATTGTGTGCTCTTACTATTTATAAGATATGGTGAATCATTTGAATTATACTCGATTTGAAAAAGCAAGAATAGTAGGGGCAAGAGCGCTTCAGATATCAATGGGAGCTCCAACTTTAATAAAAATACCAAAAGATGTCATATCTCCAATTGATATTGCTATGATTGAATTTAAAGAAGATGCAATACCTATAACAGTTAAAAGATTAGAAAAAAAATAAAAGCAATCATTTTAAGAGGCTACATAAATGGTAAAAAAACAAGAAAAAAAGGAAAAAACAGAAAAAAAAGAAGAAACAGATGAAATGACTGTTCCAGAAGAGACATATATGACCTCTGGTGCACACATAGGAACCAGACAAAAAACTTCAGATATTAAAGATTTTATATACAAAGTCAGAAATGATGGTCTTTATATAATAGATGTCAAAAAGACAGATGAAAGAATTAAATCTGCAGCTAAATTTATAACAAAATATAAACCAGAAAATATTCTTGCTGTAAGTGTTCGTCAATATGGCAAAAAACCCATACAAAAATTAGGCGAACTTACTGGTATAAAAATATTAGATGGAAGATTCAGACCAGGTACTCTTACAAATCCTAATTCAAAAAGCTTTCGCGAACCTGAAATGCTGATTTTAACTGATCCTATGGCCGATCAACAAGCATTACATGAAGCTAAAAATATTGGAATACCAGTAATAGGACTATGCGATACAAATAATGAAACACGGTATCTTGATTTAGTAATTCCTACAAACAATAAAGGAAGACGTGCTCTTGCACTTGTATATTGGATTCTAGCACGAGAGATTTTAAAACAAAAAGGCGAAATCAAAAAATACGATGATTTCAAACCCACAGTAGAAGATTTTGAAGCAGAAATTTAAAAATTTTTTTATCTCATTATTTGATTTACTAATCCAAAATAAAATTCATTAAAAACTAGGAGACTATGTTTTGAAAAAAATAGTAAATGATAACATTATACTAGTTGGTACAGCACATATATCCAAAGATAGTGTTGAAGAAGTAAAACAAGTAATAGAAGAAAATAAACCAGATATAGTTGCTGTAGAACTATGTAAAAGAAGATATGAATCAATAACAAAAAAAGATCAATGGGAAAATAAACCAGTTACTTCTTTACTTAAAGGAAATAATGCTTTTTTTATGCTCGCACAAACATTTTTATCATCAATTCAAAGAAAACTAGGTAAGGAATACGGTGTTGAACCAGGATCAGAAATGATTGCAGCAATGGATATTGCAAAAAAACATGATTTAAAAGTAGCATTAGTAGATAGAGACATTTCTGTAACCTTAAAACGTGCCTGGAAAAAAATGGGTATACGTGAAAAAATTAGACTAGTATGGGAATTTCTTAAAGCAATTATTGGATTTGATGAAGAGGAAATAGAAGATCTTGATCTTAAAGAGCTCATGGACCAAGATGTAATTTCATCTATGATGGAAGAATTTGGTGAGATTGCACCAAGTGTTACAACTGTTTTAATACATGAACGTGATGAATATATAGCAAGAAAAATACTAGATGAAAGTAAAAAAGGAAAAGTTGTTGCAGTTGTAGGTGCAGGGCATCTTGGAGGAATTGAAAAGCACATAAAGAATCCTAAAAAGGATTTGAATTTAAAAGATCTTGAATATGTTCCTAAAAAAAGATTTAGTATATTAAAAATAATAGGTTATTCAATACCTGTTATTTTTGCAGCATTGCTTGTATATATAATTCTGACAGGTGGAATAGAAAAAGGATTATTGGCTCTTGGAATGTGGTTTTTGATAAATGGAACTCTTTCTGCAATTGGAACTATAATTGCTAGAGGACATCCTTTAACCTGGCTTACTGCATTTGTTGCAGCACCACTTACCTCCTTAAATCCTGCTATTGCTGCAGGTTGGGTTGCAGGTTGGGTTGAAGCAAAATTAAGAACTCCTAAAATCAAGGATTTTAAACAACTCAGTAAACTTGATAACTTTGGTGATTTTTGGAAAAATAGAGTCATAAGACTTCTTTTGGTAGTTGCTCTTGCAAATGTTGGAAGCATGATAGGTACCTTTGTAGCCTTGCCTTATTTAGCAAACCTAGGGTTTGGCGCATAAGACAAATTATTTATTTGTTAAAAGATTCATAATACTAAATTGGGATTGTATGGATAAAGAAAGGAAAATCTACACATCATTTCATGATATACCACCTAGAGAATATATGTATTTTCCAAAAGCTACAATTGAACCAAGCAAACCAGGAAAATTTAGTGGTATAGAAATAAGACATTTAATAATTTCAATGACTGTTCTTACGATAGCATTTACATTTTTGATTACAGGAAATAATCTATTTACAGGTTTAACAAGAGGATTTGATCTATCAGCTATACCTTTTGGCTTATTAGCTTCGTTTTTAGGAATTATAACAGCTTTCTTTTTTCATGAGATGTTTCATAAATTTATGGCTCAAAAACAGGGTCTTTGGGCAGAATATAGAATGTTTCCACAGGGATTATTTATTTGTCTTATCTTGGGTATTTTTACTCCTTTTGTATTTGCAGCACCAGGAGCAGTTATGTTTAGAGGGGGTGCAAGAAACTATGAAACAGGTCTTATTGCAATGTCAGGTCCTCTTGCAAATATAATAATTGCATCTACAACATTAGTATTATATATGTATGTTATAGAAGAACCCGTAATAAGTCAATTAGTTGGTTTTATATGTGTTATAAACGCATTTCTAGCAGCTTTTAACCTATTACCCTTTGGACCCCTTGATGGCATCAAAATAATACGTTGGAACGCTACCGTATGGATAATAATGCTAATAATTGCAATAATTATACTTGTAAATGCTCCGGTTTATAGTATAATTTAATAAATATTTCTTTCAATCTTTTTTTTATATTAAGAAGATAATTTTTTTTGTTTTATAACTTTTATAATGTAAAATATTATAAAAGCAATAACTACTAAAATTACTATATAAAATAATATCTGTTCGATTCCATTACTTGAAAAACCTCTATTTTGAATTATAAAATTCGAATATAGAGAATTCCCAACATCATCTAGATCTTCTGCCCTAACTGGTGTGATTATTACTCCTATATCAGCTTCTTCATAGTGATAACCAAAATCATTAGGTGGAATTACTGTAAGATACGCGGTATCTTTTGACCCCATAGCCTCATCAAGTACTATTTCCTTACTAACTGTTGCCTTCCAATTATCCGGGACATTTTGAATTTCAAATAGAACTCTTGTTCTTGCATTTCCCACATTTTCTATCTCTATAGGAAAAATTGCTTCTTCACTTGGTGTTATTCTCTTAGAATTTAGATCAGGGATATTTGCTTTTATTTTTGAATTAAAACTTGGAGTAAAAGTTAATTTAAATTCATCTTCTGTTCCTTTAATTAAACCTAGGTTACCTGTTGATACATTAATCTTTACGTACCCACCTGTAAAAGCCGGTGCATCTGCATCGACAGTTAAATATAACTTTATATTTTGAGTTTCAGTACCAGATCTGATAATATTACCTAAATTTAATGCCAATCTACTTCTTTCAATAACTGCAGAACACCAAGACGGTGTTTCAACAATTGAAAGATCAACTAAAGCAAGGGCATTTTCATTCCGGTAACCAATAACTGCTCCTTTACCAAAATATTCACCCGTTTCAATTTTGTATTCAACAGAAAGATTTAATTCCATTATTTCATCAACTGGAACAATTGGTTTTTGAGTTTCTTTTGTATCCCATTCCAATGTTAATACAGCCTTTGCATTATAAACTGGTTCAGAAGCATCTAAGCTTTCAAACTGTAAGATAACAAAAAATAAACTAGTTAATACTAAGAAAAAAACAAATGAATTTTTAAATTTAGATAATATCAACATTTTTATCTCCTTGATTCTTTCCTATATTTCCTAATTTCTTTTTTTGTTTGTCTTGCTTCTTTTTGATTCTTTTTAAAACTCTTTGTTTTTTGTTTTCACCAGATCTTAAAATTTCCAAAGGTTCTGGTTCTTTTTTCATTTCAATTTTTTCTTTTTTTATTTTCTTTTCTGGTTTATCTTTAGGTTTTATTTCTCTTTTAAATAAGGATTCTAATTTCTCCTTTTCTTGTTTTTTTTCTTTAGTTTTTTTTGGTTTTTTCAATTTTTCTTTTAAATTCTTTAGATATTTCTTTTCTTTGGTTTTTTTCTTCTTTTTATCAAATTTTGCAAAAATAGTATTTTTTCTATTTTTAAATAGAAAAACTAATAACACAATTATTACAATAAAAGTTGAAAAAAACAAAATCATACCAAAGATACTTATCTCAGATAAATAAATACCTTTTGACTCAAGTGTTACTGTTCTATCTGCCAACGTAACATTAGGTTGATTAATTGAATAAGCTTCTATTTTAATATTATGAATTGTTCCATAATCAAACACAGAAGGAGGTATATATACTCCCAGATAGGTATCTTCTTCTTCACCCGGTGCCAAAGTTTTACTAATAGGATTAGCAACTGTAATATCTTCATTTTCACTAACTACACTAAATCTATATGTATCTTTATAATTTCCAAGATTTTTTATAGTTATAGGAATAGACGCAATTTGATCTGGTTCAAATGAATAATATTTAACTGAATCAAAACTTACTTCATGAACTGGTTTTACTTTTACCAATATATTGACATCTAGATATTCAGGAAGTACTCTTCCGCTGAATTTTCCCCATCCACCTACTAGTCCAAGAAAAGTCCATAAAGATCTCATAAATGGTTGATCAAGTGGATGGCCCTCGGGTGGACGCCAAACATTTCCGAAAACGTATGTATCTATAATTCTAATTTTAAGAACTCCGCTTTTTATTGCTTTTTCTGCTAACCTTGGAGATCTCAATGAAACAGATACATTTGTTTTTAAGCTAGCTCCCTCTTTGACTTCTACATATGATGGATCAAAACTTACCTTCCATTTTCCAAATTCATTACCACCTGGATATTCTAATATCTCAAATTTTAAAAATCTGTCATCAGTTACATCCATTTTTACATCTTCTTCTGTAAAAAATTTGAATCCATCTCCTTCTAAATCCCAGATACCAACATCAAAATTTACTGTTTCATTATAACCAATTTCAATCTTAGAAGGATCGGCGGCTCCTGCAACTATCAAAAGTTGGACTATAGGTTGAAGTTTTGAAGCTGTAAAACCAAACAATTGTAAAAGACCACGAGGTTTTTCTGGTATTGCATCTTTTTCGTTATCCTGTGCGGAGATATTTTTTATTAAAAAATTATTTGTAAGATTGAAACATATAAAGAAAACGATAAATATAGTTATCAATCTTTTTTTTTTCATACCTCTTTTAAATCCCCCTTCTTAAACCAGTTGGAATATAATTATATTAAAAAGAAAATGGAAAATAATTTCAAATTTATTCATTTTCTTTTTATAAAGTAGTACAATAGTATTAGTACTACAATTATGGCAATAAGCGGTAAAATTATTACTTCCATTCCAATTATAGAGAAACCTCTGCTTTCCACTAGCACATCAACAGTTCTTGTTTCACCTACAAATTGTGGATTCTCTGCCATTTCAGGAGTGTAAGTAACAACAATGCCTGCAGAATCATCATGATATCCAAAACCTTTTGGAGGTTTAACAGTAAGATAAGCCATAGATTTTGAGCCCTTTCCTTCTTCTATTAACACATCATTTGTAATTATTGCAGCCCATCCATCAGGAACATTTAAAACTTGAAGGCTCACTCTAGTTCTTGCATTTCCCATATTTTGAAGCTCAATTGGAAATACAGCTGTATCCATAGGGCCAACTATTTCACTTTCACCCTCAGGGAACTGAGCTTTTACTAAAGGAATATAACCTGCAGAAAAAGGAATCTCAACTTCATTTACCATCCCTTTAATTAAACCCACATCAGGTACTGTTATCCTAAGTTTTATGTCGCCTGCTCCAAAAGCAGGAGCATTTTCGTTTACTTTAACAGTTAATTGAGTTGCAACAGGTTGTTTATCCGGGGATACTGTCACTGTAGGCCATTGACTTACGGATACAGAAGTCCATTCAGGATGATCAAGTGCTTCAATTTGTATTTTTAGAGTTCTTCCTCTATGCATTTGTAATAATGCACTACCCAAAATATTGAACAATCCTGCAGAGTAAGTAACACCATATTCCAGATTTAATTGAGTTGAAAAACCTGTCCCACGAGGTTGTATTGGAACATTTGTTAGATTCTTATCATATCCTAAAAGATTTACATAACTTTCTAGCTTAAAAAGCGAGAAAGAATTACTTTGCGATTCGGAAGAAGAATCTGCATTTACAGGTATCATCATTGAAGATAAACTTACTAAAAGTAGACCAATTATTAGTGTAGCCTTAATTGACCTGAAATTTTTTTTCATTTTTTTATCACCATTTATTTTATATTTTCAATATATATTTTATTTTGCTCATATATAAAGATTGTTGTACATCTCTTACTTTTATACAATCAATCTTATACTATAATTATATATTACTTTCATTATATAAAAGGATTTGCATATTTAGCTGTGTTTTTATATAGTTTTTCATGTATATTAAAGAATAAAAAATAAAAAGGGTTTTTATTCAATTACGTCGATTTCTGAACTGGTATCTTCCTCTTTTTTTTCTTCTTTTTTACGAGTAGTTACTTTATCTGGAAAATAAGATAAGATTACAATATCCCCAACAGAATTAACCCACCTATATGGAACTGATACATCAACAGTCCCTTCTACAAGAGAAGGATTTGTATTAGTAACAAGAAGACTGTTAACTTTTTTATCATCCATATCAAAGAAAACATTTCTAATATGTCCTACATATCTTCCTTCTCGTGTATAAACAGGTAGTCTCAGAAAAGATGTAACTTCCTCTCCATGTGTATTAGTTTTATTCTCCATCATGTAATCAAAATACAATTACATATATTAAAACATTCTGTAAAATTCCTAGCTCCTAGGTTAAAATCTTTCAATTGATTAATATATTATTTATTCATATTCATAGAAAAAATGTATTTTAAATCGAAATCTTTTTTAAAATAATATTTGTATCATTACCTAATAATAAAGAATAATGGAAAAAAACATGCCTAAAACAAAAATAGATAAAGTATTAAAAGAATTAGACAAATATAAGAAAAAAGATTATAGTTTTTCAAATGGACAAATCCTAGGTTCAATGTGCACCCAACCACACCCCATAGCTAAAAAAGCTTTAATGAAATTTTTTGATACAAATCTGGGAGATCCTAAGTTATTTCCTGGAACAAAAGAAATCGAAGAAAAATATATCTTGTTCTTAAAAAATATATTAAATGCTCCAAAAAGTTCTACTGCAATAATTGGAAGTGGCGGCACTGAAAGCAACATTACAGCAATATGGATTGCTAAAAATTTATCAAGTAAAAAAGAAGTTATTGTACCAAAAAGTGCTCATTTTTCTTTTAAAAAAATTGCATCTCTAATGGATATAAAAATTATACCTATCTCGTTAAACAAAAAGTATGTGTTAGATACAAAAGAATTAAAAAATAAGATAAACAAGAATACAGCAGCTGTTGTAGGAATTGCAGGATCTACAGAACTGGGAAAAATAGATCATATAGCTGAAATAGGAGATATATGTTTGGATGAAAATATTTTTTTACATATCGATGCTGCATTTGGAGGATATGTAATACCTTTTTTAAGAAAAATAAGTAATAACATCCTAGATTTTGATTTTAAAATAAAAGGAGTTAACTCTATTTCAATTGATGCTCATAAAATGGGATGTTCTGTGATACCAATGGGTTCACTTATGATAAGAAACAAAGAATGGTTAAAATATATTAATGTCGAAACACCTTATATCAGTATTAGAAAACAGGCAGGTATAACTGGCACTCGTTCGGGTGGCTCTGTTGCGGCAGCATATGCAGTAGCTAGATATCTAGGATTAGAGGGCTATAAAAAAATAGTTAGAAAATGTATGAATAATACCAAATATTTAGAAAAAAAGATTTATGATATGGGATTAAAACCTGTTGTTGCACCAACCATGAATGTAATAGCTATCAAACTTAAAAATCCAGATATTATCACAAAAAAACTTTATAAAAAAGGTTGGGTTGTAAATGAAATGAATAGATTTTCAGCGATAAGAATTGTTTTAATGCCACATGTTACAAGAGAAATAATTAATAATTTTTTACCAGTTTTTAAAAAAGTATGCAAAGAATCTAAGGAAATATAATATTAGAAAAGTATTTCATAGAGAAAGTTTATTTGTGGGGTTAGATAAACTATGGCAGAAAAAATACTACCTCATAACCATTGTCATGTATGTATGAAGGCAATACCTTCTAATGAAAACTATTGTTCAGAAGAATGCAGACAAAAATTTTTAAAAATGCAGAAGAAAAGAAAACTAATTATCTATTTTATGTATGGTCTTCTTGCTGCTGTAATTGTAACAATAGTTTTAACAGGAAATATATAATTATCCCTTAAAAAAGGAGAACATTTAAATTAAATTCTTTGATTTTTAGATTCATTATGGATTTAGTTTCAGGAATTATTACAATTGGATTAATATTAATTCTTGGGTTCATTGGTAACTATATATTCAATAAAACCCAAATTCCAAGTATTGTATGGCTACTATTATTTGGCCTATTAATTGGATATTTTTTTAGGATTCAGGATTTTCAAACTTTATATCCAAACATAATAGATAGCATATCAGGAATGGTTGGAGCAATAGCAATAATTATAATTCTTTTTGATGGAGGTATAAACACTAATCTCCATCAGTTATTTAGAGGGGCGCCTAGAGGTCTTTTATTAACATTAAGTGGTTTTATTTTTAGTTTCTTTTCAGTTATGATTTTAATAGTTGGATTAGATGCATTAAATATTATAGCAATACAAGACGATAGTTTAGTTGTTGGAGCAATGCTTGGAGCAATTGTTGCTGGAACAAGTAGTCCTATTATAATTCCTTTAGTATATCGTTTAAAAAATCTACAGGAAAAAACAAAAATAGTAGCATCTATTGAAAGTATTTTAACAGATCCAATATGTATAGTTGTAGCTTTTGCAATAGCATATATGGTATTAGAACTAGGAGAAATAAATCTAATTTCAGGTATAGGTAATGTAGTAAAAACATTTTCAGTTGGGATAGTACTTGGTCTAGTATTAGGTCTCATATGGCTTTTTATTATGAATAAAGTTAGAAAAGAACAATTTTCATATGTACTAACACTTGCTGTAGTATTTCTGGTTTACTCACTTACAGTAGTACTTGTTGGAGCAAATGAAGGCGGAGAAGGAGCTGGAGCAATTTCTTGTATTATGTTTGGATTGGTTCTTGGAAATGGTAAAAAGATACTAAGAATTGTAAAATATAAAGGTAGAGGATTTGAGGTAGATGAAAAAACAAAACAATTTCATAGCTTGACATCTTTTATTATTAGAACTTTCTTTTTTGTATATCTTGGAATACTTGTTAGCACTCAAAAAATACAGGTGAATTATGTTTTAATTGGCATAATAATTTTAATAGCACTTATAATTGTAAGATATTTAGCAGTTTATATTTCTACATACAAATGTGGTTTTGAAAAAGATGACAAACAAACAATGATTGCAATGATGCCACGTGGCCTTGCAGCAGCGATACTTGCAATAAATTTTGGCCCTATTTTTGTTGATAGATATATGCCAGGATACAGCGGATTTTTTGAAGGAATAGCATTTGTTGTGATTCTTGGTACAGCAATAATATGCACTATAGGAGTATCAATAATTTCTCATATGGAGAATAAAAAAAACAAAAAGAAATAAATGTAAAAATATAGTTTACTCAGCTAGTTCTTCTTGGAGATCTACAACCATCTCGGTAAGGACATCTTCAAACACTTGATGACGGTATTCTTTTATTGATCCATCAGACATATGAGCTCTAGCAACAAAATCTCTGCCATCTTTTATAATCTCTATGTGACAAACTGTCTCCATTTTATATCCTATCCTAATATTAAAAATCCGTATTCGATTGACGTATTTATATCTTTTTGTACCCAAAAAATTAATTTTACAGATAATTTATTACAGAATAAATTAAAAAAGAGGAAAAAAGAATGCTTGAAATTAGAAAACCTGCAGTTGCAGGACAATTCTATGATTCATCAGAAAAACGTTTAAAAGAAACTATAGAAAAATGTTTTACAGACAAAAGAGGACCTGGAAAGATACCTAATATAAAAAACAAAGGGAAAAGAATAATTGGAGTTATAGTACCACATGCAGGATTGATATTTTCTGGTGCGATAGCAGCGCATTCATACAAAGAAATTTCTGAGAATGGTTTTGCAGATACATTTATAATTCTTGGGCCAAACCATACAGGTATGGGTTCTGGAGTTGCCACAATGACTCATGGAAAATGGCAAACTCCTCTAGGAAAAGTAGAAATAGATGAAGAGATAGCAAAAAAGATACATACAGGAATAATAGACTCTGATGAAAAAGCACACTTACAAGAACACAGTATCGAGATACAGTTACCATTTTTGCAGTATATTTCAGGAAATAAAAAATTTAAATTTGTTCCAATTTCTATGTCAATGCAAGATATAGATACAAACAAAGAAGTAGGAAAAATAATCACAGATATTATAAAAGAAACAAACAAAAAAATTGTAATAATTGCCAGCAGTGATTTTTCTCATATAGGTTTTAGCTATATGACAATGCCACCAGCAGGAACTAATGTAGATGAATATGCTAAAACAAAAGATAAAAAAGCAATAGATGAAATATTAAAAATAGATCCTGAAAAAATAGTTGAAACAGTAAAAAAAGAAAATATTTCTATGTGTGGATATGGACCAGTTTCATCAATGATTTATGCAGCAAAAAAACTAGGTGCAAAAAAAGCAGAATTACTTAAATATGGGACAAGTTATGAGGTGCATCCTGGAAGCTCATGTGTAGGATATGGAGCTATAAGTGTATACTAAAGGTGAAATAATTGTACAAAAAACCAGTAAAAGATATAGAATTAAAAACAAAAATAACTGCTGATGAACTTGTAAAACAATATTATGAATCCGGTGGATTTACAGCAAAAAAACTAGCAAACGGAGTAGATATACTAGAAAAAATGATAAAAGAAAAAAAATGTGTCAATTTTCTTTCTTTTCCAGCTTGTATATGTTCTACTGGCACTAGAGGCGTTATAAAAGAACTAATTAAAAGAAAATTATTTGATGTAATAATTACAACCTGTGGAACACTTGATCACGATCTAGCAAGAATATGGGAAAATTACTATCATGGCCATTTTATGGCAAATGATCAAGAACTTCATAAAAAAGGTGTAAACAGACTTGGAAATATTTTTATTCCAAATAAATGCTATGGAGAAATACTCGAAAACAAGATGCAACCTATTTTAAGCGAGATATCCAAAGAAAAAAACAAATGGCCAACAAAAGAGATTATATGGGAATTTGGAAAAAAACTTGAAAATGAAGAAAAAAAGCAAGAATCGATAATATATTGGTCATATAAAAATAAAATCCCAATTTTTGTCCCAGGTATAACTGATGGTGCATTTGGATCCCAGATTTGGATGTATTATCAAAATCATAGAGATTTTACAATTGATTTATTAAAAGACGAACAAGATCTTTCAGACATTGTGTTTGATGCAGAAAAAACTGGTGCATTAATTATTGGTGGTGGAATATCAAAACATCATACTATATGGTGGAATCAATTCCATAACGGTCTTGATTATGCAGTATATAATACAACCGCAGTTGAATTTGATGGAAGTCTTAGTGGTGCAAAAACACGTGAAGCTATTTCCTGGGGGAAAATAAAAGAAAAAGCAGATAATGTTACAATAGATGGAGATGCTACAGTTATACTTCCATTAATGATTAGTGCTCTAATTGATAGAATATAAAAAAACAAATTATTTGAAAAAAAGAAGATTCATTTCTGCCTTAATTTTTTTTGGTAAATCTTTTAGTTTTTTCCCTTCAATTAAATCTTTTGCAGCATCGGCATAGGTTTTTACAGTCTCTCCATAAAACCATCTTCCATAATCAGCATCAGCTCTAGCTGGACTTCCAACATAACCATCTTTTAAGCCAAGTTCTTTGAATTTTTTTATTAGAATTTTAGGACTGTTAAGATCACGATAGATACTTTGTAAATCTTTATAATTTTCATCTAACAAATAAGGATACTGATATTTCATAAGACTTGTTTCACGGAAACCAGCATGAACTTCCTTTGAGGTATCAAAACCAAGTTTTGGTTCATTTTCTTCTATCTTTCCCCCATAAAAATATGGACTCCAAGGTTCATAGCATTTAATATTGTATTTTCTCTCAAGTTTATCTATAGCATAATATATACCTCTAAGATGGGGTAAAGCCATGTGATAAGTACAAATAATAAGATATTTGAATCCATGTCTTGCAAGATTTGAACCTATATCAAAAATTATATTTTTTATGGTTTTACTGCTACTAGATATACTTCCAGGAAAATCAGTATTAAAACCGCAAAAACCAAGTGGAATTGCAGGAAATAAAATATAATTTAATTCTTTTTTTTCAGTATTTAGAACGCGTATTGCATCTGATGCAGCATGACGTGCTGTTAAATAATCTGTTCCAACAGGCAAATGCGGGCCATGTTCCTCCATAGGACTTATAGGAAGAAAAACAATAGTTTTTTCTTTATCTAATTCTTCTATTTTTTTCCAAGAAAGTTCTTCAAATTTTATTATACTTGATATACTACTTTTTTTCTTTTTCACGTTGTAATTTCACATCCATTTTCGTTTATAATTACTGTGTGTTCCTTTTGAGATACAATACCATTTCTTTGTTCTATAAGTTGAGGATAATGTTTTATATATCCAAGCATAGATAATCTTCTTAGTATAATATCACTGTTTTTAAAATGTTTTTCAGCCCATCTTTGAGCAAAAGGAAGAGTACTAAATCTTTTTTTAAATCTCTTGAACATAATTTTTGATTTTTTATCTCTTATCAAACGTGATTTAAGAGCTTTGTTGCATAAATATATATTACTTCCCTCACCAGAGATGACATGTCCTGCTCCATCTGTAGCAAAGGGCTCTATTGCAATAACATCATCAACTTTTGGTTTTGATATATTTGTTATATCATATACACTTGGAACAGCAAGACCCGCGTGTAAGATATATCTTTTTAAACTGTGTCCAGTAAGATTATTTATTGGTTTAAATCCATAAGACGATATTTTTTCTTCTACTTTTTTTCCTATACCTGAAAGTTTAATTCCAGGTTTCATATTTTCTATTGCAACATCTAATGCTTCAGAAGATGCCTCAATTATCTCACTATATCTATCTGTATCAACTTCCAATGTTACTGCAGTATCTGCAATATATCCATCAACATGTGTTCCTACATCTAATTTTACAAGATCACCTTTTTTAAAAACAAGTTTATCATCATGTCTAGGACTGTAATGTGCTGCAAGATTATTTATTGCAATGTTTACAGGAAATGAAAGAGCTGCTCCTAATTTTTTTATTTTTGATTCAACTTTTTCAGCAACCTCTAAAAAAGATACATCAGGTTTAATTAGAGTTGATCCGTAATCTCTTGCCTCTGATGCTATTTTTCCGGCAAGTAGATATTTTTCATAGATCTTTTCATCCATTATCTATCACATTTTCTATTTCTTTTTTTGATATAACACCTGGTCTTAAAATCTTAACATCACCTGATGTAACATCGATTATGGTTGATGGTTTTGAATGCAATTCGCCTTCATCAATATATACAGATATTTTATCTTTAAAATGCATATGAATTGCACTTATAACATTTAGCACAGGTTTTTTATGTATATTTGCACTAGTACATGTGATCGGCCCAAAAGATTTAGCTAAATTAAGAGATATTTTATTATCAGGAATTCTTATAGCAACTTTTTTTAAACCACCAGTAACAATATCTGGAACATTTTCTTTTTTGTTCAAAATAAGACATAAAGGACCTGGTAGAAATTTTTCTGCAAGAATTTTACTTTTATTATTAATAAAAGCAATTTTTTTAAGACTATTCAAATCAGATACCGCAACCGATAGAGGTTTTTCCTTTGGTCTTTTTTTGATATCAAATACTTTTTCTACAGCTTTTATATTTTTAATATCTGCACCGATACCATACAAAGTATCAGTAGGATAAACAATAAGTTCACCTTTTTTTAAAGCAAAAATAGCCTTATCTATAATATTTTCTTTCATAATAACAGGAAATTATTCTTTTTTTATAAAATCTCCAAGTGTCAAACCTTTGCTTTTATGACTACCTGGAGAAACTGAGGATACTTTTTCTATTTCTTCGAAAAGTATTATATCTAATTCCTTTTCTAGTTTTTCTGCAACTTTATCTGAGGGTTTTAAATCACCATTTTCTATTTTTGAAATAGTAACAGTTCTTTCCCCTATATTGAAACCTAGTTTCTCACGAGTTAAATTTTTCTTTTGTCTTGCTTTCTTTATAATATCAGCATAGTTTGAAACAAGCTTTTTATCCATATCTTTGGTTTTGTATAGATCTTTTTCCTGAGTCTTTCTGATTCTACCAAGAATTCGCGTATTTGAAGAAGTAGGTTTTGATAAATCCTGTACTTTTTTACCATGTTTTTGCAGACAATTTGGACAAAGCATCATTTTAACATTATCTACAATTGCGGATCTACACTCACAATCTTTACCACAAAGCTCACATTGCATAAGTTTTTTTCATCCCCACATAAATCTTATATCAATCCTGCTTTTTGAAGAGTCATTAAATCTTCTGTACTAAGTTTTTCACCACGTTTAAATTTTTCAAATATTTCATTTGCTTCTTTAGTGGTTGCAGTCTTTTCTTCTGCTTTTTTGCTTTTACGTCTTTTTTCTTTACTAGAAGAGATGTTCCGTTCTAATTTATGAATTTCATCTACACATTCAATAAATTGTTTATGTATTTTATCTGCTTCAATTTTTGTTTCAACGATTTTTTCATGGATTTCGTTTACCTGTTTTATCATGTTTTCTAACTGTTGTACAAGATCTATCATGTTTTTATGTTCTTCTTGAGCTCGTTTAGCAAGTTTTTCTACTATATCATGCTGTTTTTCTGCTTTTGTTTTTATAATCTTTTCTTCTTCAATTGCCTTTTTTAATTTAGGATCTTTGTTTAGTTTTTCTTCTTGTTTTTTTATGTTGGTATGTATATCAGAGATAGTCTCTATCAATTTTTTTTCTTTTTGTGGTGACATAGGTTGAGTCATTTGTTCGTTTTCTAGTTTTCTAAGTTGTTTTTTTAGTGATTTTATATCTGTTCCAGAAGATGAAGACCGCTCTCGTTCTAATTTTTCTATATCTTTTTTTATATTAGCATATGATTTATTGAGTTTGTTTCTTTGTTCTTTTGTATGCTGAACTCTTTTATTTAATTCATCTCTTTTCTTTTTATGTTCTGATATTTTGTTTCTAAGTTCTCTAATATTTTTATTTAATTCATCTCTTTTCTTTGATAGTTCCTTTGATTTATCATGAAGTTTGTTTCTCTCTGATTTTAAAGTATTTGCTTTTTCTTGAAGTGTATCTTTTTCTGAAATAAGGTCATCTATTGCTTCAGCCATTATAAATCACATGTCTTAAATTCAATTTTGTATTAATTAGGAAATAATAAGTATTATAATCAAGTTAGCTGTGACTTTATAATACTTCTTCCTTATTTTTACTTGATTTTATTACTATATTTAAATTTTACTCATATTTTTGTTACTATTTAATATGGTAATTTGTATCTATTGTAAAGAAACAGAATTGAGAACTTATATTTAATTTTAGTTATTAAAAATGGACAAATTTATAGAATTTCTAAAAATCTGTACATAAAATCGGTTAAACTTAGTTTACAATTAATGAAATTTTTAAATGTTTTTTTTATCTTCTGACTTTATTTCATCATACCAATTTCTTATAGAATAGACTAGAATTGCAGATAATAATCCAAACACCGCCCCCCAAGCAAAAGAACTTACATGAAAGTCAACTGATGTAACATTAAGATATAGAAATAAAACTAGTGAAATAACCCATATAACTAAAATGGCAGCGCGTTTCATTATTTTTCCTCTTTCTTTTATCATCTTTTTTTCTCCTTTCTTTTCAAACAAATATATGCTAAATTTTGATATAATAAACATAAGTGTTATATTAAGTATTTTGGAGGAAAAAATAAATTTATTATTCAATTCCTTGGTTTTTTCTTTGTCTAAACATTATGATTCCATCAACAATTACTGCAATAATTCCTGTAATAAAAACCATATCTAAGATTATTCCTCCACCAATAACCGCATTGGTAGTCATCTCTATTGGATGATTTAGTAGTTCATAAAGATGAAAAAAATCTGCACCTATTAAAACTCCAATTGTTCCAGATATGTAAGCAAACGGAGCTGCTTTTTTAAAATCTTTATAAAGAAGAATGATAGATAAAATACTAGCAATTAAAGCAGGAACAAATGCAAGAGGAATTTTAGCAACAATTCCTTTAGTTGGATCCGCGTATGTAATAAGATAAGTAAAAATTGCTACAACAATAATTGCTATAGATATTTTTTTCCAATCTAGATTTTTTTTGAAATAAAGATATATACTAATTACAATAGGAATGATTCCGCCACCTATATTAATTCCAACATTCCAATTATTATAAGAAAAAAGATAGATATTAGAAATATCAAAACCAAAAATTACAATACTTAATCCTAAAAGTTCTAATATGAAAA
>CAYZTD010000002.1:107233-203061 GCA_964481275.1 uncultured Thermoplasmatales archaeon | reverse complement strand
GCCGGGCCCACTAATTTAAGTCAAAGTATTTATTTAATCTCTTTATTGCCTTCATTTTTTCTTTATTACCAACCTTTGATTGGTTAATACCTGACTTTATTATTTCAGTTGATTCATCCATTGTTTTACGATCTACAGGGAACGGAACTCCATCTTTTCCACCAACTGTAAAACTATATTTCACAGGATCTCTCCAAGAAGGTTTATCTCCGTAGATTAAATCAGATATAAGTGCCAAAGCACGAATAGTACTAGGACCAACTCCTTTCAAAGATAATAACTCCTCATAATTTTTAGGTTGAAATTCATATAGCTGCCGCATTTTATTCCAATTAATACTACGTGGCATATCAAGGCACTCTATATCTTTTCTTTTGTAGGATTTATTAGAGAAATTGTCAAGAGTGCTTTGATTATTTGGTTTTTTAAGTATAGCAAAATCTCTTCTTAAATGAAAAGGATTATCACATATTAAATCAACAGATGTTTTTTGAGCGGGATTACTATCAAAAGAAACCATATCTAATACTTTATCTTCAACTTTTTTTCCAATAATAGCATCATGAGGATTACAAATAAAACTATTAAAATCTTCTGAAAACCAATGATAACGTCTAGCATAATTAGTATCAGAATTCATACCCTGCTGAACTACACCCCACATTCCATTTTCTGTAAAAAATAAAACATGATGATACAAATTATGTCCATCCTGAATTGCAGAATTATCTACCTTTGCAGTCATTCTACTGGAATATTGTAAATTCTTAATTTTTGATGTTGAAAGATTAAAGATTTCCCCTATTTCTCCTATTTGTTCAATAGTTTTTCTAGATGCTTTACCCTTGCCTCCTGCTATTGCAAAACCATGCTGCTCAGGGTTTATTGCTTCTTTTAGAGCACCACATGTAACAGTAGTACACCCTGAGCTATGCCAATCAAAGCCAAGAACACAAGATAATGCTTGAAACCAGAAGGGATCTGAAAATCTTTTTAAAACTTCAACAGTTCCAAATTCACTAACCATTAAACTAATAATTCCCTCTGAAAGTTTTACCATCCTTTTAAATAACCATTTTGGTGCAGCACCACCATGTAAAGGTAAATTTGCAATACCTGTTTTTGTCATAATTATAGTTTAAAGTGACAATATATAATTATAAGATTTTTATGGGATAACTTAAAGTATTAACAAAGTTAGAATACTTTCAGTGACCCTCCTTTTAGGTATATAAAGTAGTAGATATGTACATAGTATTAGAAAGACGTGAGATACGGGGGATAATGCCAGCCCCTGCTGGCATTTCTGCCATATAATTTTCATGTTTAATATTTTACTTATGCATCCCTCTCCCATCCCCTCTCTTATTTTTTTATAACAGCATTTTTTAATAACATCTTTTATTACTTTCATTGTAAGATGAATAGACAGTTATCCTCATTTGATATCTATGTAATCACTAAAGAACTAAGAGAGTTACAAGATAGCTACATAGATAAAATCTATCAGCTCTCAAGAAATGAAATCCTAATTAGATTTAGAAATATTAAAAACAAAAAAAGAGAAAATATCTTTATAAGAAATGGCGAACTGATATGTATTACAAATAAAGATCTAGAAACACCAGATAGGCCTTCTGTCTTTGCTACAACTCTTCGTAAATATTTAAAAAACGGAAAAATTGCTGATGTACAACAACACGAGTTTGATAGAATACTTAAAATCATGGTAAGTAAAAAAGAAGGTGTATATACCCTTATAATAGAGTTTTTCTCCGATGGAAATATAATACTAGTAGATCCTGATGGAAAAATTATACTTCCATTTATACGACAAGTCTGGGCTCATAGAAAACTAAAAGGAAGAGAACCTTACAATCCGCCCCCTTCTCAAGTCAACCCTTTTGATTTATCTTTAGATAAGTTTAAAGAACTTATTAAAAAAAGTGACAAAGATTTAGTTAGAACTCTTGCAGTAAATGTTAATCTTAGTGGATTTATCGCAGAGGAAATATGTAAAAGAGCAAAAATAGATAAAAACACAGAAATTAAAAATATCAATGATGAGCAAATAAATATAGTTTTCAAAAGTCTTAAAAATTTTTTAAAAATCTTTAAAAAAAGAGAATTTAAACCTGTGATAGTCAAGGAGAACAACAAAACAATTGATGTTTTACCTTTTGTATTTGAAATATATAAAGACTATGATTTTGAAGAAATAGACAGTTATATAAGAGGTTTTGAAAAATTCATAGGAAAAACAAAAAAACCTAAAAAACAAAAAGAAAGAAAAAATAAAAAAGAAGAATTGCTTGGTAAACTAAACAGACAAAAAATACAACAAGAAAAAGCTATAAAAAGAATTGGAAAAGAAATTACAGAGAAAAAAAACGAAGGAGATCTGATATATCTTCATTATCAAGAAATTGAAAAAAATTTGAATGATATAAAAGAAATACTTGATTTAAAAGAGAAAAAAGAAAGTATTGAAAAAATAAACAAAAAAGATATTGTTAAAGAGTTTAATCCAGAAAAAAACACTTTGATATTGAAATTAAATGACACAAAAAATAAATTTTTTGATGTTAAAATTGATTTTAGAAAAACTGTTTCTGAAAATGCTGAAAGAGCTTATGATAAAAATAAAAAATTAAAAAGCAAACTTAACGGTGCAAAAAAGGCTTTAGATAAAACACAAGATGAAATAAAAAAGTTTAAAAAACAAATTAAGAGAGAAGAAAAACAAAAAAAAGAAAGTGAAGAAAAAACAAAAAAGAAAAAAGAAAAAACTTTTTGGTTCGAACGTTATAGATGGTTCATAAGTAGTAATGGAAATATTGTAGTAGCAGGAAAAGATGCAAAAACAAATGATACTGTAGTTAAAAAATATCTTTCAAAAGGAGATAGATATTCCCATGCAGATATTAGTGGCGCACCAAGCGTTATTATAAAAAGTAAAGACATACATGAAAAAAAAGTTTTAATAGATAAAAAAACACTTGAAGAAGCATGTATCTTTGCCGCAAGTTATAGTAAAGCATGGAAACAGTTTGCTGAAGCAGAGGCATATTGGGTTTTACCTGAGCAAGTTAGTAAAACTCCACAGAGTGGTGAATTTTTACCAAAAGGAGCTTTTATAATAAGAGGGAAACGTAATTATCATAGATGCAAACTTGAAGTTGCTGTAGGTGAAATAGAAATCGAAGGTTGCAAAAAAATTATGGGTGGACCTGTAGATTCTGTTAAAGATAAATCAGATAAATATGTTATATTAAACCCTGGGCCTGAAAAGAAAAACGATATATCAAAAAAACTAGCAAAAACATTTGGTGAATCTATTGAAACTATAAGTAAAGTACTTCCGCCGGGAGGAGCATCTATTGCAGATAGCTTTGGAGTTGAGGTATAATATATGAAAATAGTATTTAAAGATCTAAAACACGGTGAAATAAAAGTTATTCCAGAAAACCTAGATGACATATGGCATCTATATAACATAATTGTAGAAGGTGACTTGGTAAGAGCTGTTACTTTTAGAACCGATGATCAAAAAGATGACAAAATTAGATCTAAGAAAGCATCGAAAAAACCCATGAAATTAGGTATAAGAGTAAGTGAAATTAAATTTCATGAATTTTCTGATAGATTACGTATACATGGTATAATAGAAGAAGGTCCGCAAGATTTGGGTTCATTTCATACATTAAATGTTGATGCTGATAAAATGAATAAGATTAGCATAATTAAAGAGGAATGGAAAAATCATCATCTCAAAAGACTTGACGAAGCAGTAAAACAAAGTAAAAAACCCTTAGTGTTATTTGTATCAATTGATGATGAAAACGCAACTATAGCTGTTCTTAGACAAAGTGGCATCCAAGAGATAGCCCAGATTGATTCAAAACAATCAGGTAAAATGTACGAAGAAACAAAAGAACATGAAAAAGAGTATTATGGTGAAGTTTTATCTGTAGTAAAAAACAATATGAAAGAAAACACCGCCTTAGTTGTTGTAGGTCCTGGATTTACAAAAGATCATTTCGTAAAATATGGAAAAGAAAAAGCAGCTGATTATTTTTCAAACTGCCATGTTAATGGAACTGGTCATGCTGGTATGAATGGAATATATGAAGCAATAAAAACAGGTATTGTAAAACAGATTACAAAAGAAAATAGAGTTGTTTATGAAACAGATCTAGTAGAAAAACTATTTTCTGAAATCAAAAAAGATGGTCTTGCAACATATGGTGAAAAAGAAGTATATAATGCACTTGAAAATGGAGCAGTTGAAAATCTTTTGATTACTGATATTCTTGTAAGAACAAAAAAAGGTGAAAAATTACTTGATATCGCAAAAGAAACTCATAGTGATTTTACAATAATTAATACCATGCATGATGCAGGTAAAAAAATGGAAGGAATTGGTGGTATTGGTGCCCTTTTACGTTATAAAATATAATTCTTAGTGTTTACCTGGATATGATAGTGTAACATATGTTTGTGTGCCTTCTTCTTTGTATCCTGTTTCATCACCATCGTCATCATCGTTTTCGTATCCTTCTACAATTGGCTCGTAATATGTGTATCTAACTGATATATCAAAATCGTCTCCTTTGTCTTTAAGCATGTTTAATAGTGATCTGATAGGCATTAATAATTTGAATTTTTCGCCAGCATTTATTATAACCTCAACATCAAATGTAGCAGAGTTTAAGTCTGCATATTCTTCTTTGGCTTTTTGTTTTGCTTCCTCTTCTGTTTCTGCTTCTATTTCCATACTATTAGGTATATTACAAACACTAAATAGACATGTTTCATTTCCACTACCAGTCATGGTTTCTAATTCAACATTGTTTATCTTTGCATTTAAAGTATCATATCCTTTTTTAAATATAATACCCCAAGTATTATCATCTTCCCAAGATAATCTCATTTCTACATTTGTAAGAACTGATCCTTGTGGTACAGATACTGTAACAGAATCAGTGTATGGTTCTCCTTCTGATCTACCTGTAATTGTTTGACCCGGTTCTTCTTTTCTTTCCCATTGAACATAAAATGTTTCCATGCCATTTTCTTTATCTTTATCTTCTGTATCTTCAGTTTGGTAGAACACTGCAATTCCTATAGCTGCAACAATTAATATTACTACACCAACAATTGCAATAATTTTATCATTTTTTTTCAGATTCATAACATATTCACCTTAGAGTCATATTATTTTCTATTATCTTTCTATATTTATAAATATATTTATATCCTTATTAAATTTTCCCTTTTTTAAATAATTATGTTTATATTTTATTAATATCATTCATAGTTTATTAACTTTTTTGTTCTTTTATCATATATTATTAAATTATCCCAATATAAGTCCATCAGAACTACCAAATATACCCTTTCTCGGATATCTATCATTAATCTGAGGTTCCATCTTACTATAATTTTGTAGTTTTACATCATTTTTAAGCATATATTTTGTATAGAAAAAGGCCTCCTCAACTGATACTTCACCATCCTTAAACAAATTTAATTTAGAAGGACGCCCCTTATTTAAAATACCAGATCTATAACCATCAGCATCACCAGAAGATAAACCATAAAACCATAACATAGAAAAAAGAGGGCCATCAATAGTACTTGCCCAACCTGATCTAAACTTACTAGCACCAGAAATTAATACTCTACCATTAGCAGGAATCTTTGAATTAAACAAAAACAATTCAGGAAGATTAAAAATTGTTTTATCTACAAAACCACCACTATAACAAGCATCAATAATAATACAAGTCTTTTTAGATTTTAAATTCTGAAGAAGAACACCTAATTCATTATCATTAATCATATTATCCCACAGATACAAAGCACTCCTTTCAAATAGTTTACCACCAGTTATAGGATTTCCACTATCACCAACTCCATGACCTGAAAACCACAAAAAAACCTCACTATCATCAAACTTATTTGAAGATTGTACTACATCATCTATAACAGAATTAAAATTATCTTTAGTTGCAGCAGCATAAAAAACATCATATTCATGAATGCGTTCTTGAAGAGACAAAAGTCTTTTTCCAAGACCGTTATCCTTTCTTATATAACCATCGTCAAAGAGAATATAAACATTAGAAGTAGGATAATTTTTTTCTTCAATAAGATAAGAAGCCATTTCTTCAGCCAGATACAAACCACCATTACCAAGCTTGCTTTCATTATCCTCTGGAAAATTACCAACAAAACTAAAAACAGCCCATTTATGCTCATCGGATTCAACTACCTCAGGATTATTAACTGTTACAGAAACTTCATCAATATCAGAATAAAGATCTCCATCCCAAGCACGAGCATGAATAATATAAGATCCATCCTCCAAATCATAGACATTCCAACTATAAATCCACTTATCAGTACCATCGACAGCAATCCAGCTGTCATTAATCATAATCTCCACAGATTTAATTGTTTGAACACCATTAGGATCAGAAGCTTCACCTGAAATAGTAACAATCTTAGAAACAGTATCATAATTTTTAGGATGATTAATTTTTACAACAGGTTTTTTATTAAAAGATCTCTCTTCCTCAAAACATCCTGATAGAAACGGAACTAATACAAAGATAAATACTATCAAAGTTAATAATTTTTTATTCATATACACTTCCAACTAAATATTCTATAACTAATTGTTTATAAAGGTTATTTAACAAACATTTCCTATTTTATAAAAAAATTTAATCAAAACAATTATGATACACATTAAATATACCTGATTTGAAAGGCGATTAATTTGAAGAAAATGACATATAGAGAAAGTGGAGTAGACATAAAAAAAGAAGAAAAAGCAATAAAAGAAATACTATCAAGTATAAAATCAACAAGAAAAGGAATAGGAAAACCTCTAGGTGGACACTATGCAGGAATGATCGAATTTGGCGACTATGCACTAGTGCTATGTACAGACGGAGTTGGAAGTAAAGTAAAAATCGCAGAGAAACTAAAAAAATATGATACAGTAGGAATAGATTGCATTGCTATGAATGTAAACGATGCAATATGTGTTGGTGCAGAGCCATTATCATTTGTAGATTATCTAGCAATAGATGACCCAAAACCAAAAATTACAAAAGAAATAGGAAAAGGACTCTCAGAAGGCGCAAAACAAGCAAACATTTCAATAATAGGTGGTGAAACTGCATCTCTTCCAGAAATTATAAATGGATTTGATCTTGCTGGAACGTGTCTTGCATATCTTAAGAAAAAAGACATTATAACAGGTGAAAAAATAAAACCAGAAGATGTAATAATAGGTTTGAAAAGCAGTGGTATACACTCAAATGGATACACACTTGCAAGAAGAGTAATAGAGAAAACAAAATTATCATATACAGATTCTTTTCCAGAAAATGTATATAAAAATAAAAAAATAGGAGAGATTCTTCTCACACCTACTCAAATCTATGTAAAAGAAACAATAGAACTACTTAAAAAAATAACACCACATGGAATAGCACATATAACAGGTGGAGGATTACTTAATCTTAAAAGATTAAATAAAAATGTAAAATATGTTATCGATAATCCTTTTGAACCGCAAGATATCTTTAAGTTTTTACAAAAAAAAGGAAATATCGAAGACAAAGAAATGTATAAGACATTTAACATGGGAATGGGTCTTGCAATAATTTTAGATAAAAAAGATGAAGAAAAAGCATTAAAAATACTTAAAAAACACTCCAAAGTAGAAGTAAAAAAAGTAGGCAAGATTTCTAAAGGAAAAGGAGTAGAACTTAAGAATCTTAATTTAAAGTACTAAAAAGTTGAATTAAAAAAATTAAGATAGGTTGATGTAGAAAATAAATTATAAGTGAATTTCTACCAAGAAAATCCAAAAATTTTACAATTATTAATTTAGACAAATCAGGTAAATTAAAATTTCTTTTATAATCTTTATAAAAAATATTACCAAGACCTATACCAAAAAGAACTACTCCAAACCAAGGTAAAATAGGAAAATAATCTACAGTGTAAAGATCTATAGGTCTAAACCCCAAAAATAAAAGAAAGTTAAAATCAAAAGTCATAGAACTTAAAACAATACCAAAAATAACAAAAATTATGCCAAGAAACAAATTTAGAAAACGAAACCTAAGAAATATAATTGATAAAATAATCGAAATCCCTATACAATGTAAAACCCCAAAAATTACAAAACCTTGACCTAAACACAAAAAAGTTACAATAGTGATTATCAAACCTAGAAAAAAGATTTTCAATCCTCTAAAAACAAATTTTTTAATCAAGCTATTTTTGGTTAAATCTTTTTTAGATTTATTATAACTCAAAGTTAAAGAAATACCAACAAGTAAAAGAAAAATTGTACCAATAGGATACAAAAAAAGTTTAAAAGAAAAAAATTGAAAATCAAAATTATAGACATTTAAAAAATTGATATCATAAAATATATGATATATTATCATCATAATAATTGCTATACCACGTAAAAGATCTATCTCCCAATATCTATGATGATGTTCTAACACATAAATTCAATAGTAAACAAAATGTTTTCTTTTAAAAAGATTGTTTAAAAATTAATCAACTAAAATAAATCTAGATTTCTATTGACGATATAATAAATACCTTCATTTGTTAATTCCACTTCATTATCTGATGTATATTCAACTAAACCAACTTCTACTAATTGATTTACAAGATTTTCTAATTCATTATTAGAAATTTTAAGATTCTTTTTAACATGATCTGCATCTACATCATCAAGATAAATCATTTTCAATAACCTATTTTGCATAGGACTTGGTTCATATTTTATAGATACATTCTCTTCGTCATCAAATAAATCATTCATTTTCTTAATCTGTTCATTAATTTTTTCTATATTCTTTGATCTTTCTTCTTGTTTTTTTTCAATGTTATTCTTTTTCAATCTATCTTTTAATAAATTTAGAGGCGATTTTGAAGAATTAATACGGATTTTACCATAAATACAAGTCTACCTCCCAAATAAAGCAATATAAAAATCAAAATATCAATTAAAAATATTTGGTTTTTAATTAATCAAAAAAGATAGCGGGGAGTGGATTTGAACCACTGATCTACGGGTTATGGGCCCGTCGGGATTTCCTGGCTACCCCACCCTTATAGGTATCATCCATTTCTGAATTAATACTCGCTATGATGGGCAGCGCCCCGCCATATATCCGATTTAATTTTTGGGAATAATGTTCCTCATACTTAAAACTAGTACCTATTCTCAATCTCCATATATCAAAAATTTTACCACGGAATAGATTATGTTGACTCCAAATTTTAGAATATATTTTCAAATTTTTACAAAAATTATTTGTCTTTTCTATCAATTCTTTTTTTTTATTTGAAATAACAATATCTCCATAAGATACATAGCCATCAGAATCTATAAATCCTGATATAAAACCAATCATAAAATCCTTATTTTTAATATCGATGTTTTTAATTCTTTTTAATTCTTTTTCAATAAAATTAAAAAATGATTTTGAATTAAATCTTATAACTAAACATCCATGATGATGCATTTCATATGGATTAAGACCTACTTTCTTTAGTAAAAATAGAACAAAATTAGCTACGTCTTTATCTTTATTTGGATTTAAGTAAATATTAACCTTGTAATGCCTCCAATTATCATGATATAAATACCCATCTCCAACTATGATACCAATTAGATATGCTTTTTCTTTTATATCTATAGCATCTAAATCTATTTTTTTCGCATTCATAAGGAATTAATATAAAAACTATGAGATGATATAATAAATTAGTATATAGTAAACCGAAAGTATTCTTAGATTTTTAAGAAAAATGTTTATTAACCATATATTTTATTGATATAGAGGGTTTTGATTTATGAATATTCAAACTCATCTCATTAAGAAAGTTGCAAATAGCTCAAAGGTTTGCACAAATTGTAATCAACAAATCTTAAAAGGAGAAACATATCATTTAGAAGAGGGTGTTGAAGAACATCTTCATTCACTTATCGCAAGAAAATTTTGTTATAACTGTTATGGCAAATATGGTGAAAAAAAACTACTAGTAAAAGAAAAATGATAATCTTTATTCTCAAAAAAAATCGTAAAAACATTTTTGAGTATCTTTTCTATTAGAAGTTTCTATTCTGCAGGGGTACCCGAGCGGTCAAAGGGGCAGGGCTTAGGAATGCCTAAGCATTAAGATACCCTGTGACGTAGGTCTTCGAGCGTTCGAATCGCTCCCCCTGCACTAAAACAATTTTTGTAATTTCAAAAACATTAAAACAAAATATATGTTTATAAAGATGATATTATGTCTTATGCATGGGGTTTAATTTGGAAAGGAAAAGATACATCACTAATAGGTTCGATAGTTTGGGGACTTGCAATAACTCTCTTAATTGAAGTTCCAATAATTTTACTATTAGGTTACTATGAAGAAGAGATATCAATTTGGGTCTGGATAGTCTTTTTTATAATTGTATTTCCTATTGCAACATTCTCACTTTATAAATCAAGATATAAAAAATCAAAAAAATAAAAATATGGTGAATAAGTGAAAATTTTAGCATTTGCAGGAATGCCTTTTTCAGGAAAAAGTGAAGCAGTAAAAATAGCAAAAGAAATGAAAATTCCAGTTATAAGAATGGGAGATATGGTTTGGCAAGAAGTAAAAAAAAGAGATTTAGAAATAAATGATAAAAACGTAGGATATGTAGCAAATGAAATGAGAAAAAAACACGGAAAAGACATCTGGGCAAAAAAAACAATTGATAAAATAAAAGATATAAAAGACACAAGATATCTTGTAGTAGATGGGATTAGAAACTTAGAAGAAGTTGAAACTTTCAAAGAAAAACTAAACGCTGATTTTATTTTAATAGGTATTGAAGTATCTGATAAAACAAGATATAAGAGAGCTATGAATAGAAATAGAGAAGATGATAGTAAAGATTTGGAAAAAATAAAAAAAAGAGATAAACGTGAGCTAGGTTGGGGACTTGGAAGTGTAATTGCTTCCTCAGATATTATTATTTCAAATGAAAAAGACATAAATAGTTTTAGAGAAGAAATAAAAAAGATTTTTAATAAAATATAAAATTTTTCTGAAAACGATAATCTTATCTATATAATTTCTTATGTCCGCCTGCTGATATATTATGTTTGAAGCAAAAGTAAAAGTTGGATTAAAAAAAGGAGTGTCTGACCCAGAAGGTGTTAATACCTTAAAAGCATTAAAATTACTTGGTTTTGAAAATGTAAAAGATGCAAAAACTACACGTACTTTTGATCTTTTAATTGATTCGAATAATGAAAAAAAAGTAAGAAAAGAAGTAGAACAAATGTGTCAAAGACTTCTTATCAATCCAGTTATTCATAAATATGAAATTCAAATAAACAAAAAATAGTTGGGGAGTTTTAGTGGAATTAGAAAAACTGTTTAAAAAAAAGACAGATAAATTTGATTGTTATGAAATAAATATTCTTTATGCATCAGATGAAGAACTAGTTTCAATTTCAGAAAAAATGGGTATAGCACTAAATTTATCTGAAATGAAAAGAATAAAAAAATATTTTAAAGAAAAAAACAGAAATCCAACAGATATTGAGCTTGAAGCTCTTGGTCAAGCCTGGAGTGAACATTGCTGTTATAAATCAAGTAAAGTTCCATTAAAACAACATGTTTTTGGAATAGAAGAAGATAAAATTATCGCACGTGAAGATGCAGGTGTTGTAGAGTTTGATAAAGATCATTATTACTGTGCAGCACTTGAATCACATAATCATCCATCAGCAGTCGAGCCGTATGGTGGTGCTGCAACAGGTGTTGGAGGTATCGTGAGAGATATCGTTTGCATGGGTTCTCAACCTATTGCATATGTTGATCCTTTATTTTTTGGACCACTTGATTTACCACAAAAAGATGTTCCAAAAGGAACAAAACACCCTCGCTTTTTATTTAAAGGAGTAGTAGATGGAATACGAGATTATGGAAATAGAATAGGAATACCTACTCTATCTGGTCAAGTATATTTTCATAAAGGATATACTGGAAATTGCCTTGTAAATGTTGGCTGCATTGGTGTAATGAAAAAAGAAGAAATGATACACAGTCGCGCAAAAGCACCAGGTAATGTCTACATATATGTGGGTGGAAAAACAGGTCGAGATGGTATACATGGTGTAACATTTGCAAGTGCAGAACTAACTGATGATAGTGAAGAAAGTAGCCGCTCTGCAGTACAAGTAGGAGATCCTATTACAAAAGAACCTGTTATTCATGTAACACTTGAATGTAACAGAAAAAGGCTCCTTGAAGGATTAAAAGATTTTGGAGGAGGAGGACTATCTTGTGTATGCGGTGAACTTGCATATGATGCAGGTTTTGGCGCTGAAATACATTTGGACAATGTTCCATTAAAAGAAGAAGGACTTAAACCATGGGAGATATGGGTATCAGAAAGCCAGGAACGTATGATGTTTCTTGTTTCTCCTGAAAATGTTGATAAGGTACTCCACATCTGTAAACAATGGGATGTCACAGCAGTTGTTGTAGGAAAAGTTATTCCTGAAAAAATAACAAGAGTATTTTATAAAGGAGAAAAAATCCTTGAAATGGATATGGATTTTTTTACAGGTGGACCTGTTTATGATACATGTGAAAGACCGTTTGTAAAACCTAAAAAATATGATAAAAAAGATCCTGATTTTGAATTACCTGATCTAAATAATACTTTAAAGAAACTTCTAAAGAGCCATAATATAGCATCAAAAGAATGGGTCATTCGTCAATATGACCATGAAGTACGTGGAAATACAGTAATTAAACCTCTTCAGGGAAAAATAAACTTTGAAGGACATGGCGATGCAACTGTTTTAAAACCATTGGAAAACTCATTTAGAGGTCTTGCAGTCACAGCAAATATTAACCCGCGTTTTATGGAAAGAGATCCATATAACGGAGCATGCTCTGCAATAGATGAAACATGTAGAAATCTTGTTTCTGTTGGCGCGAAACCAGATTCTGTTTGTGATTGTCTTAATTTTGGTAACCCTGAAAAACCAGAGAGAATGGGAGAGTTTTATGAAGCATGTCGTGGTCTTGGAAATATTGCAAGAGAATTAAAACTTCCTTTTATGTCAGGTAACGTTAGTTTTTACAATGAATCAATTAAAACATCTGTTCCACCTACCCCTGAGATTATGGGTATTGGACTTGTAGATGATATCCATAAATGTGTTACTTCTGATTTTAAATCAGAAGGAAATTATGTTTATCTTATTGGTAAAAAAACTGAAAAAGAGATGAGTGGATCTGAGTATTATAACGTTATGAATGCTGAAGGGGGCATTGTTCCTAGATCTGATCCTAAAATTTTAAAAAATTGTATGAAAGGAATTCTCTCGGCAATTGATAAAAATCTAATTGAATCCTGCCATGATGTTAGTGAAGGAGGAATTGCAGTCTGTCTTTCTGAGATGGCTATTGGAGGAAACATTGGTGCAGAGATTGATATATCTAAAACTTCAACAGATTTAAGATCTGATTTCAAACTTTTCTCAGAATCAAACACAAGATGGATTGTAGAAGTAAAAAAAGATAAAGTAAAAGAATTTGAAAAAAAGCTAACTAATTTAAAAACTCCTTATTTAAGGATTGGAAAAATTATAAAAGATAAGTTAATAATAAAAGATAAGGATTGTAAGTTAATAGATCAAAAAATCAATAAGTTATGTAAAATTTGGAAGAATACTATTTGGGATTTAATGGGATAACTACTATTATAGGAGAAAAAATGATAGTAAAGAACAAAAAAATACATATAGTTGTAGTAGTTCTTTTCATATTTTTAATGTTTTTTACTCCTTTAAGTTGTGCAGAAAGCTACTATGCCGATATAGAAATAACTGTAAATGAAGCAGGTGTTGTTGATATAGAAGGTATATCAAATCATCCTGATCTATTAGTTCAAAATACTGAGAGATATACTTATAAAAAACAAAGTTTTTGGCTACTTAATATAACAAAAGAAGAAGTTTTTTCAGATTATATCTATGTTTTAAATCTTCCAGATGGGGCTAAAATAAATTATATTAATGCATCTGGTTTTAACGGAATTGAAGAAGAATCTGGAAGATTAATTATTATAGGTTCTGGAAATAATGAAAAATTATCAATAATTGTTCAATATCAATTAAACAAAACTTTGGAAGAGTTTTCAATAAATACTATTATTTTAGGATTGCTTTTATTACTAATAATAGTTCTAACAATTTTGTTGACATATTTTATATATCAAGATAAAAGAGATAATACTAAATCTGAAAAGAAAAAAGCTTCAAAAATAGAATACGACTTAAGAGGACTTAATAGTAGGCAGAAAGACATAATTAGACTTTTAGATAATAAAAAAAGGCCTTTAACACAAACTGAGATTCAAAAA
The DNA here is from genome assembly GCA_964481275.1 of uncultured Thermoplasmatales archaeon. Taxonomy (GTDB): domain Archaea; phylum Thermoplasmatota; class E2; order DHVEG-1; family DHVEG-1; genus CAYZTD01. Next base: position 188,588 of record CAYZTD010000002.1, on the reverse strand, counting down.
GAGTTGGATATTCCTAAGGCAGCCGTATCAAGAAATATACATTCATTAGAAATTAAAGACTTAATTGAAATTGAAAAAATAGGTATGTCAAATCTTATTCGTTTAAAAAAACAATAATTTTTGTGTTTTTTCCAGCTTGTTCCGCTTTGTTCCGGTTAGATTATATATGTTGTTTCATCCAATAGTTGATTGTAATCGGAAAAATCCGAGGTGTATTTAATATGAAAAAAATGATGAGTATAATAATGGTGCTAATGCTAACGATTTCTGTTACTTCTTTAGCATTAGCAGATGAAGCTGAAAATGGTTCTTCTAACCAAGAAGTAGAAAATGAAACAGAAGATCCTGTTGATAATGAAACAATAGAAGAAATAGAAATAATGAATTATTCTCTTGGTTCTGAAATAAGACTCTTACAACTTGAAAAAGCAATTACAAAAAATATTTTGAAAGGTGAAATGATACTCGATGTTTTACAAGGATTGGATTATAATACATCAGACTTAGAACTAATAATAGATGAAATGAGACTTATTTTAGAAGAAGTTAATTCCACAGATCCGGGATCAAATGATTCAGTTGAAATTTTTGTTGGACTTAAAAGCGATGCAAAGAATCTTACAACACAATTTAGAGATACAATAAAGGATTTACTTAGTGATTCAAAATATAATCAAATAAGAGAACAAATAAGAGAAAATGCTAGCGACCTACAAAACTATAGTAAAAAAATAAGAAATCGTATTAAACAGTTTAATAGAAACCAAATTTACAAACTATATGAAATGGTTGGACAAGGAAATAACTCATTAGTAAACCAATATATGAATGGAACTATGTCTATAAATCAAGTTAAGTTACAATTAGGTAAAATTATAAGCATGAAAGCAAAGGAAAAGAAAAACGAAATATTTTCACAGTTAAGAAAGGAAAAAATCCATACTAAAGCAAACGCGAATTCAATTGCAAATAAAGTAACAAATAATTTTATACAAAGTAAACAAGAAAGATTGCAAGATCGACTAGAAAAGATAAATAATACCAGTAATGAGAAATTAAAAGAATTTATTCAAAACAAAATTACTAATAATCAGGATATACCAAACGAACCATGGAATAATAACCCAGGATTAGGACAAGGAAACAGGAAAGGAAATAGTAACTAAAATTGAGGAGATGACAAGAATGAATAAAAAAATTATATCAACTTTTATTCTTTTGATGGTAGTAATATCTGCAACTGTTGTTTTTGTTACATTTAATCAATTTGATACTAGTGAAGATCAATACGGTTATAATTCAGACGAAGAAATCTCTGAAGATGATATCTCGGAAGAAATAGACGATTATTTTCTTTCAGAAGATGACGAAGTAGAAATTGGAGAAATGATATAATCATAACTATTAAATCTTTGAAGATATATTTCATTAAACAGTGATGAACGAACCCTTTCTGAGGCTTTCTAGCCTGTGATGAAGATCTTGAGTGCTGATCAGATATGCTCACTGAGCATATCTATTATTTTTTAATTAATAAAATTTAAATGAAAAAATCATTTTTACATTAAATCTATACTAATATATAAATAAAAAAGTTTAAATATTTTATCTTAGATAAGATGTTCTAAATTAAACGGCAATAATTATGAATAAAATAGTAAATATAACCTTAATATTAGTTATAGCATTAGTGATATTGATACCATCAATAAATGGAATTTCAATAAATAAAAAGGTAAATAAAATTAAAAATAACAAATTAAGCTACGAAGAATATACCGATACTATAAATTTAGGTAAAATAACAATCTATGATGGTATAGTTAAAATTAATCTCAAAGAAAATCCAATCAGTATTGTAAGTTATGACATAGATGATTTATATAAGTTAACTGTTGATTGTGATTTTAAAGAAGGGGCATTAAACACATGGGAAGAGAAATGGGAATTTAGTATAGATAAAGATGTATCTGATACAGATATCAAAGGAAATGATTCTAAAAGCTTTAGTGATAATGATTGGAGCATAGATGAAGATAGCAGAACGCTATATGTAGAAGTCAAGGCAGAAGAATTATTTTATAATCCTGTAGAAATTTACTTACAAGGAGAACATTCAGAATATAAACCTATAGGCGAAAACTTTACATGGGTCTGGTGTCAAACAGATTATAAATGGAAAACAGTTCATATCGATTTTGAGTTTTCTTATGAACCTGAAATTAGATTAACAAGTAATTTAGACTGGGATAATGTAAAAGTAGGATCTATTATTCAAGGAACAGTTAGTTTAGAAAATATAGGTCAAGACGGTTCAAAACTAGATTGGCGATTAAAAGGGATTGCTGAAGTGAGAAGTACAAGAATTGGGAATGATTTACCGAGTCTGGATATAGAAATAAGACCAAAGAATGGTGAAGACTTAATTCCAGAAGATGGAAAAATAGATATAGATGTTGAAATAGATACAACCCCGGCAGCAAAAGGTGATGGGATTTATGTTGAAATAACCTGTGAAAATACAGATGATTATTGTAAATCAGATAAAATAACATATGAATTTAAAATTAGTAACGCTAAATCTAAAATTTTTACATTAGAAAATATACTTAGCAATATTAATCTAGCATCATCACCTTATCTGAAAAACATTAAAAATTTATTTGGATTATGAACAAGAGTCTTGAACACAGAAAATATTTTTTAGATATGCTTGGAGAGCATATCTGCAACTTTTTCTAAAAATAGTTTATCATTTTTTGTAAAAGCAGCGGGTTTATCTGAATCTATATCTATTTCACCAATAATTTTATCTTCTTTTTTTATTGGAACAACAATTTCAGATTTAGTTGATAAAAAACAAGCCAAATATCTATCGTCCTTTCTTACATCATCAACAATCTCTGTTTTTCCACTTTCTGCTGCAGCACCACACACACCTTGTCCTATTGGGATTTTAGTATGTTCTGTAGCATTTGGACCTTTCCATGGACCTAAAATTAGATGTTCTCCCTCAACTAAATAGACTCCAATCCAAGTATAGTGATCAAAGTTTTCATAAAGAAACAATACAACTTCATCTAAAACATTATTTGAAGAAACAATCATATTTTTTATCTTTTTAAGTGCTATATCATAGTTCAAAATTATCACCAATTTTAATAATCAGTAAGAATAGTTTGTCTATCTTTTGGACCAAGATTAGGGATAGTAACTATATCTTCTTTTGGAAGTTCAATTTTACCATATTCTCCGCCTCCACCAGGAATAATCACAACTTTTTTATCCCTGAATGATTGAATAGCCTCTGTTATTACAGGAGCTGTAACCTTTGCAATCTTGCGTATATCAGCCTCAAGTAAAACATTTATTTCACTACCAAATACATCTATAAGTTCATCAAAACGTTTTGTAACAGTATTAGTAAAAGGATTTCTCTGACCGATTGCCTTTGTAATAATTTCAGCCATGGGAATAAGATGCACATATTCTGGTCTATGATCAGGGTGCTGAGGTTCTGAAAAATCAGCTTTTTCATTTATATTATCTTTTACACCTTTCTTTATTCTTCCACCACAACTACATTTAAAACGTCTTCTTTTTGCCTCCTCTATATCATAATGAGTGAAACATTTACGACAAGCTGTTTCGTGATACTTTCCTTCTTGAGGTGGAAGACCTACATTTAGAATAGATTTATTACCGTCTTCTCTAAGAATTGCTTTTTTAATTTCATTAAAAGTTGCATCTTTTACTTTAAAACGATTAAATTCACGACCGAGACGAACTGGATGTGGGCTATGACAATCAGAGTTTGTAAGAAAAGTAAGTCTATGAAGTTCTCTTATTTTATCAGCAAAATAACTATCAGCACTAAGACCAAGCTCGACAAAACTTACATAATCAGCCATATCACCATAACAATCTTTTAATGAATCATAATGAGCATAAATTGCAGTATAAGGAGTAAAAGCATGAGCAGGACCAATTAATGCATCGACATCTCTAGCGATTTCAGCTAGTTCTTCACCAGACATTTTAACATTTGGTCTACCATCAGATTCCAGATTCTTGGATTTTGATTTTATACGTTCTTTGAAATCCAATACAGATGGAAAACTTGGAAAATAAACTAAATGATGAACACGTTGTATAGCTTCAATTTCAGTACTAAGAATAAAACGAGTGTTGTTTAATTCAAATGTTCCTTCCTCAACAAGATTACATTGTTTAATCTCTTTTAGCCAACCACTATGAAGGCAATCACCGGTTCCTACAATATCAATACCTTTTCTAGGAGCTTCTTTTGAAATAGTTTTGATATTCATCTTATTACTTGTAGCACCAGAAAAACGCGAATGTATATGAAGATCAGCATTTACAATCATCCAAAAACCCCCAAATGCATTTTATGAAATGTAAAAAGAGGTTAAAAGAGTTTTACTAAAATAATAAAACTTTTATGCTAAAAGACCACCACGTTTATAGATTTCAAGTTGAGATTTTGAAAAAGGTTTGCCTTTGATTTCTTTATTTTTGGATTTATCAAAAATTTTACCATTTTTTAAATCAACAGTAATTATATCCTTATCATCTATCTTATCAGTAATATCTTCTGCAATCATTATAGGCATTGCATTATTGATTGCGTTTCTTTCATAAATCGAACCAAAGGATTCAGCAATAATCAAGCTTATTCCAAGGCTTTTGAAGCAATCAACTGCCTGCTGTCTGCTACTTCCACAGCCAAAGTTTTTACCAGTAACAACAATGTCTCCAGGTTTTGCCTTTTTAGCAAAGTCTTCATAGCCTTTTAGATTATCAAATGCGTATTGCCCCATCTCTGAAATATCAGTGATAGATAGATATCTATTGTGATATATCATATCTGTATCAATATTATCTTTTTTAATAACCCATGCACGGCCCTCAAGTTTTAAAGGAGATTCTTTATTAGTTTCTTCTTTTTTACTTTCAAAGTTTTTTTCTTTTTTTATTTGTAGTTCAATAGGATTTTTAGGAATACTATCTTTTTTTGTAATATATCCAGCTACTAGACTTGCAGCAACCGTTTCAGGGCTAGTCAGGTAAACATCACCTTTGCCTTGTTTTCCAACATAATTTCTGTTACCAGTTGAAACTTCTACTTCTTCTTTACCTGTTTGACCGATTTGCCCTGCAGCACAACTAGCACAGCCTGCACTCCCAACAAGTGCTCCTGCATCTTTAAAGATTTTAATAAGCCCTTCATCGAGGCATTGTTTCCATATCTTATTAGTAGATGGAACTATCTTTAAAACCCTCCCGGGAGCTATTTTTTTACCTTTAAGTATTCTTGCAGCAGCTCTCATGTCATCCATTCTACCATTAGTACAAGATGCAATAATCCCAGAATCAACTTTTACGTCTTTTAAACTAGATACTTTGACTACATCTTCAGGGTGACCAGGTTTAGAGATCATTGGTTCAATACCAGATATATCTACTTCTATTGTTTTTTCATATGTACAATCAGGATCAGCAGAAAACCCATCTTTGTTTGGAAATAGAAGTATTATTCCGCCCATCTCAGTTGCCATAGATGCAATAGTGATTCTCCCATCGATAGACAACTGATCAACATATGTTCCATATATTTCAGAGGCATAACCAAGTAGGCCATTAGCACCAAGATCTTGTAACATTTTCAAAACGACATCTTTAGGTGTAGCATTTTTTCCAGGCATTCCCTTTAAAACTATTTTTATTGTAGGTGGAACCTTGAACCATATTTTACCATATGCCCATGCATGAGCCATATCTTTATCACCCATACCCTGGCCAAATGCTCCATAAGCACCAAGTATATTTGCATGTGAATCTGTTGAAACTATAGTCCCACCTGGTTTTACAATATCCTTATCTATTACAATATGTGTTCCAATACCTTGGTCTATATCAAAAACTTTTATTCCATTTTTTCTTGCAAACTGCCTGCAGATATGTTGATTTGCTGCATATTTCTGATCACATCCTCCAGGATTACAGTCAAATGTAAAAAAAGTTTTTTTTGGATCATCAATTGATAGATTGTTTTCTTCAAGGTTTTTTACAACGTTTGCTCCACCAAAATCACGAGCTACTCTAACATCTATATCTATATCAATTATATCTCCAACATTTGCAACTTGCTTTGAATGACTCTCAAAAATTTTTTGAATAATTGTTTTTCCCAAAATAATTCACCTCAAAATGTTATGGTAAATCTTTTTCTTTTTCTCCATCATATTCTACATCTGTATCAAAAATTTTTCTCATTGGTTTAAATTCAGTTTGTTCTTCATATACATGAGCAGTAATACCTGCTACTCTTCCAAGTAAAAAGAAAGCTTTTCCAAGCCTCCAATCAAAATTCATATCAGAAATAATTGCTGCGATTGCACCATCAACATTTATTGGAAGTTTTTTCCCAATATTTGTTTCAAGTTCTTTTTCAATTTTTTTTGATAAATCTATATGATCACCAGAGATATTTAACTCATCAGAAAGTTTGAATAATCTTTTAGTACGAGGATCAGAGGTATGAACTCTGTGTCCAAAACCAAGTATGCGCCTCTTTTTTTCTCTTGATTCTGAAACTAAAGTTTCTGCTATTTTTTGAATATCCATATTTTCATCTTTCATTTTTTTAATTCCATCTTGTAAAAACTTTGCACCTTTTTCTATTGCTCCTCCATGTGAATCTCCAATAGAAAGTATTCCTGCAGCAACTGCAGTAGGAAGAGGTACTTCTCCTGATGCTACAATTCTTGATGCCATTGACGAAGGTGGTGTAACACCATGGTCCATACATGCTGTAAGTATCGCATCCACCATTTTTCCATGTTCTTTTGTTGGAAGCTCTCCTTTTAATAAAAGATATACTACATGTGAAAAAGGTATATTTCCAATAAGATCTTCCTGCCTATAACCACGTGTTATAAGATGATTTGGCTCTACTTTTGTAATTTTTGTTTTCCAATTCATTTTTTAATCCTCCAAAACTTGATAAATGTTATCAAGTACTGTACCATCAAAATATTTGGTCATACCAATTATTTCTTCTCCTGATTTTGGTTCAACAGGCCCTCCTGTTTCATCATATGCCATATTTTTGAGTTCTTCTATATCTATTAAATCAATTTTCCCCTTACATGAATCTATTAAATCTTTTCGTTTTGGATTTATAGCTATTCCTTCATTAGTGACAATTGCATCTATAATATCTCCAGGGGTTGTAATAGTTGTAACAACATCACGAACAATTGGGTTTTTACCTCTAAAAATCGGAACAGTAATTATTGTTAGATTTGCAGTAGAAGACACATCTTGGTGTCCACCTATACCATGAAGCATTCTTCCATCACTATGTGTGTTTACATTTACATTAAAATCTGTATCAACTTCTGTTGCACCAAGAACTACGGTATCCAAACGATCTGTATTTCTTCCTTTCATTGTATGATCTGAATATTCACCAATTGTTGATGCAGATTCTAAATGCTTTCTTACAAAATCTACTGCTGTTGTATCAAAGCACTGACAGGTGTTTACTTGTTTTAAAACACCAGATTTGTACATATTAACTATGAATTCTGTAAGACCACCTGTGGAACAAGCTGCAACCATATTTTTTTCTTTTAATCTTTCTCCCAGATATTTTAATGCGGCAAGCGATATACCTCCTGCGCCCCCCTGGAAAATCATATCATTTTTTATAATCCCTGTTGCATCCATAAGATCTACACATTTTTTACCTATTTCAAGTTTCATAGGATTTTTAGTTATTTTAAGTGAACCGCTGACGATTTTATCTGGATTACCAATTCTATCTATGTTAACTACATAGTCTACAAGTCCTTCATATATTTCTCTATATGGGCAGGGATAATCTGTTAGATTATCTGTAACAATTATTACTTTATCTGCATGCCAGGCATCAACCTGTGAATATGCTATATTCCCAAAAGCACTTTCGCCTAGAAGGCCCGTTGCATTTCCTCTTATATCTGCTCCAGATGCAGCAATTATTGCAATATCTGGATGAAGTTCACCTGATTTTACTGCAGCCCAGCGTCCCCCATGGGAACGAAGTATTACTGGTGATTTTAATGGATTATTCTTTGATATAAAATCTCCAACAGCTCCGTTTACACTACCCTCAATACTTGTTACAATGCCATCTTTTATAAAATCTATAACTGGGTCATGTACATCAAAAAGAGCTGTTTGTGCTAGTCTAATATCTTTAACACCTAAATCTTTTACTGATTCTAGTGTGTTGTTTATTACAAAGTCACCATTACGCAGTTGATGATGAAAAGAAAGTGTCATACCATTTGTTATACCTGCTTTTTTAAGAGCAGTAGGTATATCTTTTTCAACTTTTGATTTTCCGCTATGTTTTTTTCCTCCAGCATATGGTTTAAAAATTCTGTTATTAATTTTTGTTTCAATTTTTTTTCCTGCAGCGTTTGTTACTTTCAACTTTTCACCAAACCTTTCTTAATATGAAAATCTATAAAATCGACGTGATGTACTATTACAGCTTCAGGTGATCTTTCTGTTTTGTCCCCCTCATGTGAATGAGCAAAAATAATATGTACTATTTCATCTGGAAGGGCAAGATTTTTTGCAAGCATAGATCCAGACACTGGGTGTCTAAATTTTTTTCCGTATTCTCCTTTTATAATTTTTCCATTTACTTCATCATATTCTAAAAGTTTACCTACATCATGTAAAAGGATTCCTGCTATTAGATAATCTTTGTTTAATTTTTCATCTCTATTGTCATATACTGCTTTTGCAAGATGAGTTACTCTTTTGGTATGATCTACTAACAATCCTGAACCTTCAAAAAGAAGGGTAAATGGTATCTTTTTTAGATCATCCCATTTTCCTAGTTGAGATGCTTTATGCCATACATCTATTACTTTTTCTCTTAAATCTTTGTCTTCTATCCATTCTAATTCTTCTGAAAAAATGTTTTGGATATCTTTTCTATCTACCATAAATTGCCCCCAATGTTCTTTTGTAATAAAAAACTCTGTTATTAACATTCCCCTATAGGTAAGAATAAAGGTATAGAGTAAAAAGGAGGAATTAGAGGCTATATATTGATAATAAGAAGGTTGTTATCTATGCATTTACTGCTAATTGTTTTATTCTGGTGTTTACAACAAAAATTTCCATTACAGATTTCATTTCCTTGAGTTCTTGTTTGGAGTTTAAATCACTTACAATTCTCATTTTTTAATTCACCAACCTTCATGTTATACTTTGTAAATAATATTATTTAAATGTTTTGTGTAAGTATTACAGACTGTAAGATAAACAACTAAAATTTAGAAATGGAAGAAAAGCAATGGAAAGGGTAAAGAGGTGATTTAGAGGGGTAATTGGATGGGTATTTTTCAACCGAAAAATTGGCTCAATCCCTTTCCATCTAACCTTAACCTTAAGAATTATTATCCCTTTTAAGTGCCTTTTTCGCAGCTGTATATGTATATATGTGTGCACTTCACAGACTATATACACTAAAAAGTCCAAATTCGAAATTTTTTGTAAAATTTTCAATTTTTGATAATAATTGTAAAAGAAGATTTAATAATAATAACAGTAAATATTTAATTAGCTGTATAAAATAAGTGCTTATGTAGGCTGGTGAGAAATGAAAAAAAAGCTTAAAAAAATCGATGTCGTGATCATAGTAATACTATTAATTGTATCCACAATAGTTTTATTTAGAGCAAAAATTATAGAAGACCCAAGAGCACCTAAACCACCGGAGATTCATTTTATACAAGATGATGCAAACAAAAAACTTGAGGTGACATATGTATCTAAAGAAGTTAGATGGGATGAACTAATAATAACAGGTAATTGTGATACATCAAAACTTGGAAAAAATGTTGTAGAAGGAGATGAAATAACAGGTTGTTATGGTACAATTACAATAACTCATATAAAAACAGGTATTGATTATGGCTCATGGATTTTTACAAAAGAAAAAAAACTACCTACATCAATAATGTTACCAGAACAAAGAGTTGTATCACCAGAAAACGAAGGAGCTCATTATAAAAGCCAAATTTTAATAAATAGAGAATGGTGGTATTATACAGTTGTTTTTAGCAAAAACAGCGCTCTTGCAGGTTGGACAGCGACAATAAGTTTTAATCATATGGCAAGAGGAGATTTATTTGTCACAAAACCAGATTTATTAATTGTAACACTACACAGCCCAGATGGAAAAGAATACGGCGGTATAGAAGAAAGAAAAAGACCACTTCTTGGAGATTATAGTTTTCTTTCAGAACCAACCCTTCAAACCTCATCATCTGAAAAAATGTTTAAGGTCTCATTTGAAGATTCATATGTACAAGGTAGAGCTCCAAACTGGTACATACATATAGATGGTAAAATAGGTGAAGATGACATAGAAATGGATTTGACATATGAAGCTGAGTCTCCTCCAATTTGGACATATAGCAGTAGACCAATTGATAAATCAAAAGGAAATATCGCAAGTTATGTTTTTATGGGATGTAATGTAAAAGGAAAAGTAAAACTTAATGGCATGGAAGCCGAAGTAAAGGGAATAGGACATCATGAACATACATGGATATCAGGTCTTCTAACATCGGGATTATTAAGAGGATGGGATTGGTGCCACATGACTCTTGAAAACGGCTGGAATATTTACTATAGCAATTATTATTTTACTCCAGAGTTTAAATCAACAAAAACATACAAAATAAATCCATTTGCTAATATAATTATAACATCAGATCAAGGAGAAACAATAACTCTTTTACAAAAAACAGAAGTAAAAATAACTGATTCAGAAAAAATATTTTTACTTTTAAATATGCCTAATAAAATTAGTATATCCTCAAAAACTGCTGTAACTCAAATTTTACTTTCAGAAAATAACATACAACTAAACTTAGATATTGAATCACAAAACACTTTAGATCAAACATGGAAACGTTTTGCTCATGTAGGAATGAAGATAGGTATGTCTAATATAAATGGTAAAATTACATGGGAAGATAATAATGTAAACCATGAAATAAATCTAAAAGGTGTTGGAACCATCTGGAATATGAGACACTAAAAAAATTATTTTATACTAACTATAGAGTTATCTGCATCGATTTCAATTGTATCTCCATCTTTTATTTTACTTATATCTATTTTATCAACACATGGAATACCAGCAAGTATAACACCTGTTGCAACAATTGTTTCTGTTTCTTTATTAATAATTCCAGCAGGAGCAACATTATTTTTCTTAAGGCCATATATAACATAAGATCCTACAGTAGAACCCTTACCACATGGAAAAACAAGTATCTTATCTGTAACTTTTTTCCCTTCCAAGGGATGACCTTTCTCAATAACTTTACCTGTGTTGATATCTACATTACCATAAAAACCAATTGGTTCAGATGACACAAGAGCTTTCCCTTTTGCTTTTCCAGGAGAAATCATTCTTCCTTTCATAGTTGACCCTCCACAAGATCATCAATATTTGCAAAACATACTTTTTGTTTACAAAAACCAGGTAGATAATTAGCAGCTTTACCAGAATTTACACCAGTTGTCTTATATCCCATATTTTCAATTGGACTTACCACCATACATGTATCTGCAACAACAGATCCACCTGCTTTTGCAATTATTTCATTATAACCCATACGTTCTGCAGCCTCTTTAACCATACGAGATGTGCATATCCATACTGGTTTTCTTAGTTTTTTACCTTCAACTTTATCTGATAATTTAGATATCTCTTTTAGAGACGCATGAGGACAACCAAGTATAACAATATCAGGTTCTTTACCAGTGCTAAGTTCCTTATACGCATTATCAATATCACTTTGATTAATAGTTACTTTTTCTAAATTATTCTTTTCGACACTATCTGCTTCTGGTGTTAAGTTTTCTACATGATATATTGCTACAGCACCACTTGCAGCCATTGCAGCACCAAGGCTTTTTAGTTGATCAATATCGGCATTTTTTATACCAGAAAAATATGGTATTTTATTTTTCACTATCTTTCCAACAATATGACCAAGTGCACCAAAATCTGAATTAAAATTTAGGTCTGCATTTACTTTAATCTCATAACCAGGCTGACGGTTTCCCCAGAGATGAAGACCATAATTTGGTGTAACACCACATATAGCAGCAGCAAGTGCAGAAGGGCCTCCCTCACGGTTGGTTCTAGCACCTATAACACTATTAGAAAAAGACACAGCAGAAGATTCAGACCAAGCAATATGTTCTCTAAACCTAGGAAGATTTCCTGCTAAGTAAGGTGTGCAAGTACTTGTTACAACTATACCCATTTTTTTAAAAGCATCCATAATTCTAAGTTGATTTTTAGCAAAATCTTTTGGAAAACCCAAACTTTTCCAATTTTCTAGATCCATTCCAGCAGGATTTAAATAGGTTAAAACCTGTACTTTTGCTCCTTTATTTGCCATATCTTCAAGAAAAGCGGTTCCAGGTTCACTAATTGATTTATATGACACACCTGCAACCTGTACTGATCCTACAGGAATCATTTTATCTGCACCATATATATCACCAAGTCTTACAAGTAACCTAAAAAGTCTTTCTGCAACTTCTCCTTTCTCCCCATCTAAGATTTTTTCCTCTTTTCTTGTTAAATGCATTTTAATAACTCCGTACAATTTTTAACAATTATACTGATTTCTTCCTTGGTTGCATTATCTATATGTATACCACCAATTACAGCTACAGTTTTATTATATTTTTCACATGCTCTTTCGGCAATCGGCGTTAAAACAATATAATCATGGTGAGTACCTAACTTTATTACAGTTGGTTTTTTTTCTGGTTCACAAATAACTACTCCACCAACATGGGATTTTTCACCGCCACCTAAAATAAAAACTAAATCATCATCAAGTTCTTTTTTTTCTAAAAAAACCTTATATTTTCCTTTACCTGAGATAATCATCTAAATCAACTTTTTTATAAGTTACAGTTTCATATTTTTCTTTACTTACATCAGATGGGATTGTTGCATCAACACCTACTTTTGTTGTACGTGTTTTTTGACCAGGTATATGTTTTCCAGACGGATCAAGACTGCTACCAGGTTGATTATGGTTTATAACTAGATTTTTATCACCTTGAAATCTAGTGGCAATTGCCCATTCAACAGAGAGAGGATTATAGATATCTACATCCTCATCTACAACGATTACATGTTTCATGCTTTTATGTCCATTAAACGCTGCTTCTATTGCTTTTTTACCATCATCAGGATGTTTCTTTTTTATTTGAACAATACCATGAAGCCAAGAACCGCCACCCATTGTTACATAGACATTTTTGCAATCTACAACTTTAGATACTTCACTATATATTGTTGGTTCCTTTGGCATACCCATAAGTGTCTTATGTTCAAGTCTACCAGGGATAAGAGCTTGATACATAGCATCTTTTCTATGTGTAATACAATCAACAACAAAAACAGGTTCTTGTCTTTCAAAATCACGAGTTTCAGTCAGATCTACAAAAGGTCCTTCGCGATCAAGATCTCTAGTAAGCCTTCCCTCTATTACAAATTCTGATTCAGCAGGTACTTCTAAATCTTTTGTGACACATTTTACTAAATCTGTTTTATCAAGTGCATTTGCAATAGAAAACTCATCAACACCTGAGGGAGGACCAAGAGATGCAGCAACCATAACAGCTACTGAACTTCCAATACATACAGCCATTTCCAAATCCTCATCAATTTTATCATAGGTTGTTCTCGTCTGTCTTTTTTTAATAAGACGTGCTGTAAATTTATTTTTACCAATCTCCATTATTCTATGATAGGATACATTTCTTCCTGTTTCCGGGTCTTTAATAGTTGCAACTGTAGCAGAGCCATATCTTCCACCATCACCATCAAGATGAAAAAGTATTGGTATTTTTTTAAGATCAACATCTTTCATTATTACTTCTTGACATGGAGCGTTTTTTACTATTTTTGGCTCTTTTGGATTAGAGAGAGCTTCAACTAATTTAAATAAAAGTTTTTCTTTAGTTGTTTCAAGTCCTTCTGCTATTATATCACGATTTGATGTTATACCTGCAAATACAGAAATATTGTAATCTTTTACATTTTCAAAAATAACTGGTTGTTCGTTTAGAGTATAAATAATATTTGCTATCTCTTTATCTATTGATACTTGTTTTTTTATTCTTTTAAGTTTACCTTCTTTTTCTAGTTTAGAAAGAAAGTTTCTAAGATTCATAAAATATTACTCCCCAATTCTTTTTGCACCTATAACTGTTCTTACTGTTTGAAATCCTTCTTTTTCAATTGCAGTTGCAACTCTTTCCTGAATTTCTTTTTTTGGTGTTAAAGCTATCATATTTCCACCAAGACCGCCGCCAGTAAGTTTTGCACCAATTGCTCCTTGATTACGGGCAAGTTTTACAAGAAAATCAAGTTCTCTACTTGAAACCTCTATTTGTTGCAATAATCTATGGTTTTCATCCATAAGTTTCCCAAGTTCGCGATAATCTTCATCTTGCAATGCATCTTTTGCTAAATAGGCTATGTTTTCTGCACGATTAAAAATTTGTTGATATTTTTCAGGATTTTTTTCTTTTCTCTGTCTTACACCTTCAACAGCTTTTGTAGTATCTGCTACTTTTCCTGTGTTACCCATAACAATACCTATAGGATTTTGTATATCGATCATATCAATTACTTTTTCTTCACCTTTTTGAAACCATAATAGCCCACCATATGTAGATGCTGTGTTATCTATACCTGAAGGCGTTCCATGATATCCTTTTTCTCCTTCATATCCAACTTCATTTATCTCTTCATCAGAGAGATTTAGATTAAAGTGTTTTGATAGTGCTCTAGCAATTGAAACGCAAGATGCTGCGCTAGCTCCAATCCCACTTGCTGCATATAGATTACCATTAAGAGTGATTTCTATTCCCTGTTTTGATAGATTTAAACCTAGTCTTTTAATCATATAATTTATTGAGTCTTTTTGTTGATCTGTTTTATCTTCCTTATAGTTTGGAGTTGCTCTTCGTTGATCATTTATTTTCCATCCCGGTGTATCTTTTGATTCTACTTTTGCAACAGTATAATTTCCAATTGCAGATACTATTGCAGGTACTCCATACACAACAAAGTGTTCATTAAACAAAATAGCTTTCCCAAAACCTATGCCCTCGCCCGACATTTATATCACTTAAAGATTCTTTGATTCATGTTTTTTAAAATTCCTTTGTTTTTTTATACTGGAATACAATAACATGTTTATCTTTTTTATGATTATTGGTAAAACTATTTGCTATAATCGTAAACAAAAGAAAAAAATGTTAAGATCAACCTAATGTGATATGATTGAGATTCACAATTTTAGAAAGAATGTTTTCTTTGAAGAAAGTCATTAATTTCAGAAAGAAAGTATCTGTTTTTACTTTTGTTTTACTTACCTCTAAGTTTTTAGGTTCAGTTTGTGCACTACCACCATGACCATCCTCAAAATAAAAATAAAATTCATGACTACCCTGACCAATGTCTCTACCTTTTAGGGCCAAACTATATTCAGAATTTGCTCCAAAACCATTTAGATTCCATGATTTCCCATTTATAACAACTGTTTTTACATCAGGATCATCTCCATCCAAATCTTGGTAATTCACCGAAAAAGTAAATGTATCGTCTAAATCTCCTTTTCCATCAAATTTTACTTTGTCATCTGTAAGAACTGGATCATAGTTTTCTACTTTTACATTTAGCTTAAAAATGCTATCTATATTGAATCCATCTGTCAATGTTAATGTTACATCATAAGTTCCTTTATTTTGGAAACTATGTTCTGGTTTTTGATCATCTTTTAAAATTGTTCCATCATCAAAATCCCAGGACCATTTATACTCAGGAGCACCATTTTGAACTGATCCTACAAATTGAAGATTTTGCATTGGTCTGATTCTTTCAGGTTCATTTAAAATTCTAGCATTCACAATTGGTTTTTCATAATCGTTAAAAAGCTTAAAGCAAATCTTAGCATCATTTTCATCCTCGTTATAACTTTCATCTGGTATATGATCTCCAGCTGTAATGTAATAATCATTTTTTTTGTAAACGTAATCTGCATTTTCCAAAGGATCTCCAGTCTGAAAATCTTTTAATTTATTTTCAACCAAATCATATGTCCCATAATACATAGCTCCACGTTTATTGGGAGTATCTTGATCAACCCCACCTCCAATACATCCACTTACATCTGCAAGATCATCTGCTGCATAGATAGGATCTTCCCATCTGTCATCATGATCCATAAGCTTTAGCTTTATTGTAACATTACGACTGTAACCTTTAAATCTATGGTTCTTTTTGGCCTCCCAAGTTTTTTCACTAATCCAGTTCCCATTTTCAGTTCCATCATCTGTATTATAATTAAATTCAGGAGGAGAACTTAAACCACTACTTTCTGCATGAACCATATAATACCATTCAGGATCTGATCCCACATCAATATCATCCATTCCAGAATTTGTTACATTACAAACAAATACATCTACATTTGGATCCCCCATTATTTTTACAATTAAGGGATCAGACCATAAACTTTCGATACCCGTTTCGTCTTTTGCTTTAACAATTACTGAATAAATGCCTTTATTATACCATCTATTAGAGACTATAACTTGATCCCCCGAATTGTAAGGGCCAACCCATCCACTATCTGTACCATCACCCCAATCAAAAAGGTAATATATTTTTTCATTTTCAGGATCAGTAGTCTCACTTCTGTATTGATATTCTTCTTCAGCTATACCATCAGTTTGCCCATAGGGTCGATCTGGTTTATTAGGAGGAATATTACCTCCATCAAAATTTGTTTCAATTAATTCTAAATTAAAAATCGATTCGATTTGCCCTTCATTTTCTGGCCAATATAATCTTTCTACAATTTTTGCCAAATAACCAACACAATCAGAATAATAAAGGTTAGAATAATAACCCCAACTTCCATCTATGACAATGGTTTCGAAAATACCTGCAGGAATATCTATAGTTTCAGTTCTATTAATCGACATGTTATCATTAAAAACCATCGAGGAGGAATAACTATCTCTAAAATCAAAAGGCCCTGGAAGATCAACATAAACATCTGCAGAAAGAGATGCTTCATCAATATAAACCTCCCATGGATCCTCTTTTACATTTATAGGAAAATCAAAGAAGTTAAACTCAGGAACAAAATTCATAACCATATCAAAATCTATATCCCGCCAACCAACCAAATTAACTTTGCCTTCAACATCGAAATTAAAATATTTAATGCCAAGTGTTGAAGTAGAAATATATGCAACTCCATCTAAGTCTGCATCGATATCTGCTAAATCAATCTCGCCAAGAATAAAAATCTTACCTGAAATATCACCATCTAGCAACAAAACATAAACTTCATCATCTTCGTAATTAATGGTATTTGTTACTCTAGCATTCATATTATTAATTGATGCAACTACAGAAAATTCTTTAAAACCATTATTGCGAACTATAAAACCAAAATCCATATCATATTTCCAATAGTTACCCTTATTCCATGTAGGTAATTCAGCTGAAGTATCATATCCTACGTCGTTTGTTTCTAAATTTTTTTTGTTATATATTGATACCACTGAAGAACTGCATGTTAACAACAGAACTACTACAAACAAAATTTTTACAAGTTTCAATAAATCACACTCCAAAATATAAATCAGTTATTTTTTCAAAAAATTTTTCAAATAAATAAAACAGAATAGTATTTTGTTTAAAAACACATTTTTTCTTAGGCATTCCAACATTTAATTGATTCCAATCACTTTCATGGCCATGCTCGTCTACTGCCTTTGCCCTAACTAAATACCATCCTTCATTTTCCCAGCTGTGATATAAAACAATTTCTTGTCCTGAAGGATAAGGACCAATTAAACCACTACTCTGTCCATCACTCCATTCAACATAATAATATATATCGTCATCATCAGGATCGGATGAAAGAAATCTATAGCCGTATTCTACCCCTACACTACCAGATCCGGGACCATCAATCTCAGGAATCTCTGGTTCGTTACCTGTACTACCGCCAAAATACCACATAACAAACTCATCCCATGAAGAATCCATAGCAAAACTAATATCACCATAAGCAAAATCATACTCTCTATAGGGCATATATATTGAGATACCATGAGATCTTTGATGATTATAATCATGTTTTTCATAAAGCACAGCTTGATTTACTCCAGCCATGACCATATCTGCTTTATAATCGATATTTGAATCATCTATATAATTTTTTAATAGATTTGCAAAATCATATAAATCCACAAAATCATAATCGTAATAGGTCTCAACATCCCTTATAGCATTCTTGATATAACTCTTATATTCCTCAGCTTGTAAGTGGCTACCTAAATTATTAACCGCATCTTTTAGATAATCAAAAGTTTGTAGATCTACTGTTGACATTGTTTCATATTTATAAGAATTAACAAAATAACTTCCAAGGATATCAGCTGAAACATTAGCATCTTCAGTTAATAGATAAAGTGCATCATCATAGGTTAAACCATAAGCAGTTTCAACTTCCTCTGAGGCAGTCATATAATCTGCACAATATCTAATTTCATATCCTACTTCAATCATCTGCATTAAACAAGCATCAAAACATATTAAATCTATTGGATTTCTACCTTGTTGGGTTATCGAATCTAAACCATTTTTTAAATCCTGAAGAGACATAACTCCACCATTTGTAAAATCTGAACAGATACATTTAAAGGGAGAAGTCGTTTCTCCACCCATTTTCCAGCCTGAACCATGATCCCAGAGAATGAGACAATATTTTTCTGCAGGATAATTATAAACAGCCCAATTGTAAAAATCTTTTAATGTATTCCAATCCCCCATATCTACTTCCCCAATATCCATTAAAGCACTGTTGGAGTTTGGTACCATATTCTTCTGAATGTAATAACGTTTAGCCGAGGTCCAATCATCATAACTGTTATCATAGCCAGGAATCCTATCAAGTTGAACAACAATATTTACTTCATCTGTTGATCCTATTTCAGACATCTGTAAGAAATTATATATTGCAAATTGTTCAAGATCATTATCTGCATCCATATAAACCATGACAGTCCATTTAGAATTAGAAGAAGTCTCTAGTTTTAAATTATCAAAAAATTTGTTTTCATTTCCTCCAATTCGTACATAACCTGCATTAGCTATTAACGTGTTTAACAGCATAAAAAAAATTGCTATTAAAAGTAATTTATTAGTTTTCATATCTTTTAATCTCCTTTCATCACCGCTTTATTTATTTTGGTATTAAATCTGTAAAATTTTTCTCAAATAAATTTAATATTTTGTAAATTGTAAGAAATAAATTTTCTCTTAAACTAAGATTAATTGTTGATTTTGATTTAGCCTTACTTACTTTCAGTGTTAGAGATTCAGACCAACTGCTTTCATTTCCATATTCATCAAATGCTTTTACTTTAACATTATAGGATCCTTTTTTATTCCATTTATGGTGAACAGTTATTTCAGTATTTGAATTTACTAAATCAGTCCAAGTGTAATTTTCGTCCCCCCAACTAATAAGAAGATTAACTTTATCTCCATCTGGATCAGTAGCTTGGCATGTAAAAGTATATTCATTTTCTACTAAGAAAAAGTTTGAATCGCATTCTGGTTTAGAAGGGACATCTGGTGATTTATTTCCTTCAGGAGATTCACCCTCGTTAGCAGTCATAGATTGAGACCATATATATGCAAAATATGCAATAGGCACTCCTTCAATCTCAACCAAATATATTCGGACATATATTCCCATTCCATGATCCATTAAATTTATAACTTCTACTCCTAAACGTATTATAGCTCCAGCAAGTGCTGTCGCCGCGCTTATATCAAGTGGTACACCACTCATCGCTGCAATTGTTGTGATTATTGTCGCAACAGCTGCTACAATATTTCCCCCACTTCTTAGGGATCTTATTATTTCCTGGGTTTCATGATGATTAAAATAAATTGAATAAACATGGCCCATACTCCAATCTTGAATATCCATTCCTGATTTGCCATTAATGCCGTTTATCTCAATTTTAAGTGGTTCAGACCATTCACTAGTTAAACCATGTGAGTCTATGGCTAAAACACGTATATGGTAAATTTTTGCTTTAGACCAACTATGATAAATACTGGCGGTTTCCCATGATTCATAGAATCCAGTTATTTCATCAACTTCACCATCAAAATCCCAATCCCACCCAAATTGGATTTTTTCTCCATTTGGATCGTGAGATTTTGTGCTAAATTCATATACCGTATTTTCCCATCCTATTGTAGGACCTGAAGGTTTTTCTGGTGGATAAGGAGGTTTATTTTCTATAGAAATATTAAACCATATCTGAGCATCATTTTCGTCTCTATTAGTACTCCCATCAAAAATACCTGAAGTAATCCACCACCCTAAAATTGAATCATCATCCCATTTTAAATAATCGTTTTCTTCGTCTTCATCTTTCCAGGTTTTATTTAGTATATTATATGTTCTTTTGAAAACTGCAGGTCTATTATTTTCAAAATCGGTTGTATCATCATAATCTTTATCTTCATAAGAAAGATCAGGATAAGCACTTATATCTGCTATATCATCAACATCAGGCCAAGGATCTCTATCTTTTAGTTCCATTTTTATATCTAATTCTTCTGTGTCATCTTGTATTATTTTTTCCCAAGTAAAACATTTATCAACTACAACTGAATCCCCCTCACATTCAAAAGTTTGTTTTTGGTTGTTTACATACATCCTTAAGGTCCAATCAGCTTCACCATGTATAGAAGGATCTATTTCGTCAATTTGTTCTATCCTATGTATAACAATTGAAAAATCTATTCCATCTCCCAATGATAATTCCCTATTTTTTTCTAAAATTTCACTTTTTGATTGTAATGCCATAGTAAGAGGGTTAAAAAATGAAATTGTTAATAAACAAAAAATTATAGTTAATATAGATATTTTCTTTACTATCAACTTTTTTACAAAAAGATTATTAGTATTTTTATTTGAACTCATCTTTTTCCCCCTAAAAGCAGTAATTTTTATATATATGATATATAGTTTTAATATTTTAAATTTATTATTTTATTTATCTAAATATATAACTTATTAGTTATTTTTTTAGGAATAATATAACATTTAGATATTTTTCAGAGACATATATAAAAAGAAAGTAGGGCATATAAATAAAACAATTAAATTAGAAACTAACAAAAATAAAAGAGTAAGGAAAAATAAAAAAAGATTTCGAAATGGATGTGATAAATATGAAACTTTTTTTTCCTTACTCAATATAACATTTTGTTATTACTGATATATAAAATCTTTTGTACAATTCTTGCCCAAATCAAAAAAATTAAAAGACAAAGACATGATAATTTTTTTATAAATGAAAGAAAAGATAAGAAAAGAAATAAAAGAAAAAAGAAGAGGACTTTCAAAAGAAGAAAATAGAAAAAAAAGCAAAGAAATAAAAGAAAGATTGTTTGGATTAACAGAATTCAGGGATGCAGATACTATTCTTTTTTATATTTCTTATGACGCTGAGGTTTTTACTCACGATATGATTTGTGAACTGCTTTATAAAAAAAATATTGTTGTACCAGTTAGTAACAAAAATGACCGTTCTCTTACTTTATCAAATCTTAAAAGTTGGGAAGAACTATGTCTTGGTTCACATAATATTTTAGAGCCAAAAAAAGAATGTATAAAAGAAATATCAATTGATGAAATTGATTTAATAATAGTTCCAGGATTAGCATTTGACAAAAAAGGAAATAGACTTGGACACGGAAAAGGTTACTATGATAGATTACTTAAAAAAACAAATGCAAAAACTATAGGTCTTACTTTTGAATTTCAGATAATAAATAAAATACCAATAAATAAACATGACAAACCAGTTGAGATAATTGTCACTGAAAAAAGAATAATAAATTGTTAAGATAGATATTTACATTTTTGAGAAATTTATTTAGTATTAAAAGAATATATTATCATAAAAAATCGGAAGAAAATCTATAATGACAAATGATAAAAAAAATGTTAATTTAAAAAATACTTATTCTTTTATAGATAGATATAGAATAAAAAAATCAAATTTATTCTGGAAAGTTGTTGATAATTTATCTTTTATGAATGAGAAAATTGGAAAAATTTATGAAAAAACTATCTCTAAAGAATATGAAAAAGAAATAAATAATTTTGGTTTAAATAATTCAAAGAATATTTTACATATAGGCTGTGGTTCTTATCCGATATCAGCTATTGCCTTTTCTAGAATAAAAGATAGTAATATAGTGGCAATTGACAATAATAAAAAAGCTGTAAAAAAAGCAAGAAAAATAATTTTTGAAAAAAAACTTGATAACAATATAGTGATTAAAGAAGGAGACGGCGCAAGTTTTTCTATTGAAGAATTTGATACGATAATTGTTTCAGGTTGTTCGATACCAAAAACAAAGATATTAAAAAATATTTTTGAAAAATCTAAGAAAGATACAAAAATAATTGTTAGAGAACAGGATGATATCAGTAAAATAATTTTAAAAATCGCTGAAGAGTATAAAGACATAAAAATTATAAAAAAGATGGGAAATAAACCCTTTCCTACATCCTCTTGGATATCATATTATTTTTTGAAAAAGTAGATTTTTAAAAATTCAAAGAAGTTTTTAATGTAAATAGTATATTTTATTTGTTTAAAAAATGAAAATTAAAAAATTATTACCTCTAATTGGTATTATCATATTTATATTAATTTTAAGTCAATTGAATTTTAATAGGATTTTAGAAATTTTTCAAAAAATCAATCCATTTTATTCGTTTTTTTCTTTTTTTGTTTTAATTCCTTTGGTTTTAATTGCAAATGTTGAATGGCAGATTCTTTTAAAAAGACAAAAGATTAAGGTTAGTTTTTGGTATTCTCTAAAAAATTTTTTTATAGGATATTTTTATGGTTTTATAACACCAGGTGGATTTGGTGCATATACAAAATCTATATATCTATCAGACGAAAGTCGTGCCCCGCTTCCAAAATGCCTTTCGAATATCATAATATTTAATACAGTTGAATTCACAGCCATGCTTGTCTTTGGTGCTCTTGGTGCCATAGTTCTTAGCAGCATTTATCCATATTTATTGCTTATAATTCTAGCTATTTTTGTCATAATTATACTATTATACATGTTTTTTTTTAAAAAAGAAAGATCTAAAAATTTATTTTCAAAATTAATAAAGTCTCAAATTTTTAATACAATAAAAAATCGTTTAGAGAAATCTGTAGATAGTTTTTATGAGGATCTACCCAAATTTAGAGATGTTCTATATCCTTTTGGAATTTCACTATTTAACTGGTTTTTGAAGTATATTCTTTTGTTTTTTATTGCTAAATTATTTTTGATAAATATTCCTATTTTTTATTTTATTATGATTATAGCTGTAAGTGATGTTATTGCATCTATTCCAGTTTCGATATATGGTATAGGAACAAGAGAAGTAGCACTTATTACTATGTTTAATTTTTATGATTCAAGTATTTCAGTAGAACAAGTGATTAGTTTTTCTTTGTTTTGTTATGTAATATTATGGATTACACCTAGCGTTATAGGATCTTTTGTAACATTTTATGAAACAAAAAGATTAGAAGAAAAAAAAATATTAGATAAAAAAATTTGTAATCGTTTCGAAAAATACATGATGAAATATTCTAATCTTTATCAAAATCTTGCAAAAATTGTTAAAAAAAATATCGATAAAAAGATTAAACAAGCTACCATTGTTGATTTAGGTACAGGTCCCGGTCTTTTAGCTAAAGAAATTAATAAATTGATTCCTAAAGCAAAAGTCGTTGGTGTTGATAAATCAGAATATATGCTTGAACTTGCAAGAAAAAACGCTAATATAGAAACAATTTTAGCTTCTTCTGAAAATATGCCATTCGAAAACAATTTTGCAGATATTGTGGTAAGTCGCTTTAGTCTTTCTTACTGGAAAAAACCACTTGCAAGCATAAAAGAAATTAATAGAATATTAAAACCAGGAGGAAAGCTTATAATTGAAGCTTTAAATAAAAATTTTCCGCAATGGAAGTTATTTATTTTAAGATTGAAATGGATTTTTAAAACAACTGATTTTAAAACTGTTAGTTATTTTACTGATGCTTATAAAACCGCCTTTACAATTGATAATGCATCTAGATTAGTTGAAAAATCAAATTTTGAGATAATTTATAAACAAGTTAGTAAAGAAGATTGGAAATTTGTTATAGTTGCTAAAAAATCAACATAAACCTTTTAAATACTATGATATATATAATTTTTTATAAAATTAAATAAATGGAATGATAAAAGTATATGTCGAAGAAAAAAAAATTAGTTATATTGATAACTATTTTTCTTATCTCGCTTAGTTTTTTTTATAATGCTAAAGTTGCTTCAATAGATATAAAGAAAAACATCAATACTAAATCTGAAATATTTTTATTAAGAGTTGAACACTATCTTGATCTTTTAGCCGAAGAAAACACAGACGTCTTTAACATTAGCTATGCATTTCCACCAATCTATAATTATCAAGTACCAATACTGCTAGAAATATATAATGACAGTACAGCAGATATAATAAATTATAGAATAATAAATGACACTTTAGAACCTAATAAATTTGTAAATTTTACAGTAAATAAAATGTATAAAGATGAAAAAAAACTTATTCATTTTACAGTATGGGTATTAGTTGAAAATAAGGAATTCAATGAATTACCTGAAACAGTTGAATTTCAAGAAAAAGAAAACCTCCCAAAAAACACAAAGAAATGGCTATCTGAAACAGATGTAGTTCAAACTAACAATATCTTCATAAAATTAAAAGCTATGCAAATAAAATTATTTCATAACAATCTGATTAGTTACGCAGATCGGGTTTCTTCTTTTATTAAAAACCATAGATCCATATTGTTTTTAATACAATTAAGAACAGGACTCTTTTTTTCACAAGATGCATTAACTACTCTTTTTATTAATGGAGAGAATGTAGGTAGGTCTCATCTGGCCTGTGCACTTTTAAGAAACAAAAACATTCCATCAAGAGTTTTACTTGTAAATAATGATCAAGGTTTTTGGACTCAGATGCATTATATGGTTGAATACTATGTTCCAGACTATGGCTGGGTCTTACTTGATACAACCAAAGGTGAAACTCCATACGAAACTAAAAGACAGATAATTAATCGTATATGTTATCCACAAGACGAAAATGATACAAAAACAGATTATATTTTCCCATTAATGAAAGGAGAAGAAAGATGGATATGGATAGAAAACAACAATGTCAGACCTTATTACATAGATTGTAAAGAAGGTAGTAAATCACAGATGTTTACTGAAGAAAAAAAATTAGTTGAAAAAAATCTATCTGACAGATGTTTTAACTATACTAAAATTACTTTTAATAAATATCAAAGATATTTAGGAATGAATTTAAGTTGTAAAAATCAAATCTTTTTTAAAAATGCCATAAATTTTCAAAAAAAAGCTATAAATAATCTAAACAGAAATAACCCAGAAAAATATTACAATTTTATTAAAATGGCAAATGAAGAATACGAAAAAATAGAATTATAAGAGGTTTTTATGGTTAAAAAGAAAAAAAAATCAGGTAAAATTACTGGCCCAATATTAATTTCAATAATAGCGCTTGTAATTTTTTCTATGGGATTTTCACCTCTTGTTTTATATGTTAAATTTATATTTTTATTTCTTACATTTACAAAAAATTGGCAACTATTTTTAATTCCTTTTTTAATATATATAGGAATATTTATAACTTTATTTTTTCAGTTATTAATATCGGGATTGTTTATTCATCTTTTTAATATCAAGTACAAACCAGGTGTTTATGAATACAACTATAAAAATAAAAACAGTCTAAAATGGATTATTATATGTGTTTTATATACTCCTATGAGAAAAATACTTGAAATTTTTTCTATGGGAGGTATGAAAGATAGATATTATAGATTACTTGGCATGAAAATCGGTAAAAACAGTCTTGTTGGTGGAACAATTATGGATCCTTGTTTAACAGAGATTGGAGATAATTGTACTATGGGTTTATTTTCTGTAATTTATGGTCATATTCACGATTATGAAAAAGGAACTATAACTATGAAATCTGTAAAAATTGGAAATAATGTTGTAATAGGTGCAGGTGCAGTTATTATGCCTGGTGCAATAATACAAGATAATGTTAAATTGGCGTCAGGAGCAGTAGTTAGAAAAGACCAGATTCTAAAAAAGGGCAAGATATATGGTGGGATTCCAGCTAAGGAAATTAAGAAAAAAAATAGATAAATTAGATTTTTTGTTTTACAGATTTAGAATGTTGTTTGGCATTAATCTCTGTAAGAATTCAATGACTTTTTGGTAAAGATTCTGTAAAAAGATGTAAAATGGATTTTCTATTGATGATGATTTTTTGATTGTCACACTGACGCTTATTGTTTTTGTTTCATCATTTGAATCTACTGTTATTGTTCCAGAGTAATCATTTCCTTTTTGAAGTTGATCTGTATCTAATGTAACTGCAACTATGTCACTCTGTCCACCATTTAAAGAACCAGATGTTTTACTAAGACTTATCCAATTTTTGTTATCAGATGCAGTCCAATCTAGCTTTTGCCATTCGTTTTCATCAAAATTAGCTAGGTTTTCAATCGAGAATGTTTTTGATGGATTTTCACCCTGATTCACTTCTCCAAAACTTAATTTTGATGGTGAAACATGGATATCTGGCTCATACAAATCCTCATTGTAACTATCTGTTATCTTAAACCATACCTTTGCATTATTGATTCCATCACCCAAAGTTATATAATTTCCTTGGGAGTCAGGACCAGATGTATCATCACCTGTTAGTTCACCTGTGACAAGGTTGTATGTTCCATGATAAATTGCAGGTCTATAATCAGATATATCATTATCTTTTCCTCCACCAGGAAAAGCACTTACATCAGCAAGATCATCTTTAAAAATTATTCCCTCTTCAAAAAATTTATCATTTTCCATTAGCTTAAATGTTACATCAATTGTTGGTTCACCTGTATAAAAAACATGATTTTCTTGTGGTTTCCAAGTATATTCTGAATTATATCCAAAATTTCCAAGATTTTCAGTCCACATGTTATAGTTAAATTGCTGTTTGGTCTCACCTGATACTGCAGTTCCGACTCGATAATACCATTCTGGTTTATTAAAAGGTGGTTCGATGGGATCAAAATTTCCTCTATTTGGATCGTTTGTTATTTCTTCTACAGTAAATGTTATTTTTTCCTTGCTTTCAATTGGAGGTCCGTGATAGCCATTTACGAAACAAGCTGAATATCCAACACGGCTACATTCATATTCGATGTACATGTAACCGTTGTCCCCCCATCTAGGACCCCAGCTATTTTTGATAATCCACGCACCGTCAGATCCCATGTTGTCATCCCATCCAACAATAGTTATTGCATGATTTACATTTCCAGAGGCGTCATTGTCATAAACATAACTTCCATCATAACCATTCCAGTCATTTGTAACCCGCACGGCTGCTGAAACTGGACCATAGTCAATTATTGCTTGTTTTATATCCTCTGTTGGAGGAACACTTCCTTCTCCACCTATAAAAGCCCAATCCTCAACTATATATGGATGATCATATGGACCACCACAGGATTCATCTGAAGCGCTATATGGAAAATCATCCTCAAGTACTGCTCCAAATCCTCCGCATTTACCTGTTTTCCATTGATGATAGTTATGAGCCCACCAGCCACCACCACAACCCCATCCATCACGATTGCAGCTAACAAGCCATTGTTCTGACAGATCAACAGTTATTCCTTCACGTATTTTTATAGCGCTTTCCAGTGGTGCCACAGTTCCAAAAGCCCAGCAACTGCCGCAATTTCCCTGATCTTTAACAGGGGTTACTCCCCCTTTATCACGCCAGTCAAAACTTGATGGTTGACCCCCTGATGATTTCATAAAATAAAAATTTGCATCCTTCCACCAGTTATCTGGTGGAACAAATCCACAAAGAAGTTCTATATCTCTTCCGGATAGAAAATCTGTTTCCTCATCGGCTTTAACATTATTTTCTATAAAAAAACTACTTGTTCCTATAGACAGCATAAAAAATGCAACTAAAATAGTTCTAAATACCCTTTCTTTATTCCCCATATTATATCACATCAGAATTATAAAAAGAGTTTATAATATATATAAATCTTTTGGCATTTTTATAACATTATTATAAAAACAATTATGTTTAAGTTAAAATGGAAAAAAAGATTGGAGATAAAAAAAATTAGTTGTAATAGGCTTTTAGAAATTCATCCCAACACGTATCTTTTGAAAAAAATAATTCTTCATATAAACAAGGAAGTGGACCATTTAAAAGATCCATATTATACATTCTTTTATTTTCTGGAAAATAAATATTTAATCCATGTAAAGGATCATTTTCTGTAGTTTTAATATATGGAACTGTTAAATTCATGTTTTTCATAACATATCCACAGTATATTTTTAAAAAATCATTTTCTGTTGTATTTTTTAATATTTCACAAAAATCATATAGATCAATAAAGGCATCATATGATAAAAATTCCAAACAAAGATTTTTTTGAATTAAAACAATTGGAAGAAAATTATATTTAACATTACATTTACCGCTTTCTCTTACTTTATCTCTTGCTGTTTTTATATTATTTATTATTTCTTTATCTTTAATTTCCAAAGCCAAATATCTTGATAAGTCATCAACAGATTGAATAAGTCTATTAATATTCGAGTTATTTACAACACCGGTATTATCATGATGCATTACTGTATGAAGTCCTTTAAATGGTAATTTATTTAGTATTTTACTAATTAAAGGTAATTTTCCTTCATATGACTCTCTATAAAAAAATGAAAGGGGTCTAAGTTGTTCTGGTACAATTTTTGCGAATTCTTCTGGGTTTAAACTTGTATTATTATATAAAGACCATATTGGTTTATAGAATCTATAGGGAAAATCTTTTGATAAACAATCCTGAGTTCCAACAATGTAATCCACATATGAAGATATTTCATATGCAAGTTCTATTGCATTCATTGCACATGAGGTAAATATAACATCTATTTTTTCTTCTCCATTTTTTGTTATATTTTTAAAAGCCTTTCCAAGACGTGGTATAGAAAAACCAGTTTTACCATCAGTTCTGTCATGAACACAATATATTTGCCATCCAGTTCCAGCAGAACCATAGGTTATAAATGCATAATGTTCTGCTGGGTAAAGCTCGATTACTTTTTTACAGTATTCTTCAAAAACTATGGGGTTACTATAATCAACTTCATCTGGCCATCCTATAACATCATTTAAAATGACTTTTTCACCTTTATAATTAAAATATATTACTTTTGAATCACCATAGTATATTCCATCATATAGTGCTACTAAATTGAAATCATCTTTTGAACCGAATTTTGATAAATTTTCTAATATCATATCTCCATAATCATACATATTAGAATCGCAACATAAATAATACATTACAGTCCAATTAACAGTATTATTTTGTTTCAAAAATTTTTTTTTATTTTCCTTTTCTGTTACAATAGTTTTTCCAATTGAAATTGTAGAAAAAGATATTATCAATGCTAAAATAACAACTAGTATCTTATTTTTCATTAATATCGAATAATATTATAAATATAAATAAATTTTGTCAATGTTATTTATGTAACAACTTCTTTTAATCTATCTGTTTCAATTGCTTTTTTGATCTCCATTGCAACTCTTTCACCATAACTAATGCTATCACAGTAAAGATAACCGCTGTGAGGTGTAAAACGAGTCAGAGGACTTCCAGGAATGCGCATCGATACATCAAATACCACCATCTCTTCTTTACCTCTATCTGCAGCTATACTACCTTGTAGGGCAAAAGGCCCAATTATTCCTGGTGGAACCTCTTTTTTAGTTGCTCTTACAAATTTTTCACCAAGATTAAAGATTTTTTCAATAATGCTTTCTTTTGTTGTTGCTGCAATATGTCCTGTTTCAATCATTTTAGGTTTAAGATATTTTAAAACCTCAAGTTGTTCATTTGCTGGAAGTCTTAAAAGACCATCTAAATTAGTCTGACGACGTGTATCTGTACCCATAATTTCTAGTTCATCATCAATAACACTATAAAAATAATTAAAATTTATTTGAGCTCCTACAATATATTCTTCTATAACACTTTTTTCAAGTGCTTCTTTTGTAATCAATTTCTTTTTAAGCATATCATCTGATTTTTTTGTATATTCATCAAAACTTGCTGCAAAGAAAAAAGCTCTTTCATATCCACGCATTGCCTCATTTACTTTTACAATTACAAGTTTGTCAATATCTTCTGGTTTTTTGTATATTTTTGGATATCTTATCCCTGCTTTTTTAAGAAGATAATACTGGTTTTTAGGAACATCTCTTTCTTCAAGTTTTACCATGCCACGTGTACCATAAATTGGGACCTTGAAATTATTTTCAATATCTTTAAAATCAAAATAAACCCAGAAATATCTACTGTGAACAAATATTGTATTTTTTTTCCTTAGTTTTTCTTGAACTTCTCTTTTTGTAATATCTGAAAATTTATCCAATACAATTGTCTCATCAATACATCCTCTACCATCTTTTCTAGTTTTATAGTAGTTAGTATAGGTTTTTTCTCTTCCTTTTTGACATACTGCTATAGTTTTAAACCCATGTTTTTTTGCACCGCGAGATACATCAAGCCCTGAGTGCCCACCTAAAACTCCAATAGTAATATTTTTTTTATCGTAATTATCCACTATTTTTTGGATTTCTCCTCTTTTTATCATAAATTGTTACTTCCCCTAGTTTTGGTAAATAATTAAATCTTTTTTATGTCTATTGGTAACATGATAAAATATCTTATAGTTTCATTAACTATTGAAATATAAAAAAAATGTTTTTATAATTATTTTGCAAAGTTTTGAAGATATCATATATATCTTTGTTTTTTTGGCATTCCAACATTTAATTGATTCCAATCACTTTCATACTCATATACGTCTGTTGATTTTGCCTTTATTATATATTCCATCTCGAATACATGTATGATTTGTAGTTTTATTTTCGCCTGATTGATAAGGACCAAGCCAACCTGTGTTATTACAGCCCCGCCAATCTGTATGGTACAACAACTAATCTTTAGTTTGATTGTTAGAAGAAAGCTCAAAATAGTATTCATTTCCGATAACTTATCTGTTTTAATTGTCACATAGCTATTTTCATCTGTTCTATATATATCACTTAACCAGGATTATATAATCTATGTAGAGTTTACTTATGAGAAATATCATAAGAGTTATCAGCTCTAAAACTAATAATACCTACTTATGGTGTTACTTCGTTTAAGAAATAGTCAGTTGAAGCACGAGAATTTTCATTGTTGCAAATTTTAAGATATACATACCAAAATTCCAATTATCGACCAGATAAGTTTCAACATAATATCCGATGTTACCGCATATATCAAATGTAAAAAGAAAGCTAACTGAACCAAATCATAATAATACACAAAACTACTTGCATCCTTTGGATTAGATGCATTTTTGTAAATGTTTAATCATGTTTTATTATAAATTAAAAGTCTAATAATTATAAACATCCTTATATTTAATTAAAAAAAATGGTAAAAATTTACCAAATATTTTCAAATATCTTCAAAACTTTTGCAAATTTTTCCAATTTATATAGAATTGTTTTTAGTTGGTTAAAAAGCATATGTGGTGCTTTTGAAACTGTATCGCTTTCATCTTCAGGTTCTGTAAATATTTTTTCATCTGAATCACCATCCACACTATACATTACTTTAACTCTTGCCTGACCAGCAGGATAGCCCTTCCAATAACACCAATCATCATAGTGTCTTAGTGGAAATAATAATGCAGTCCATTCATAACGCCAAGGAGTTCCTGGACCAAGATCCCATGTTCCATCTCCATCATGATCATCTAGAGTATCCCACGTTATTTCATGTCTACCCCAACCAAAAATCCAAAAATGTATAGTTCTTTCCGCTTCTCCTTCATCATAAACTGTCCATTCACACCTTATAATTGTAAAAGCTGGAAGAATTCCTAGAGTACTTAAATCCTCTTCAGTATATGGATTATATTCTAATTGTGACAATTTTTGTTCCAATTTTTGTACATATAAAACACGTTCTGATGAGATTGTGTCGTCCAAAGCTTGTCTTACTTCTTCTTTCAAATTAACATCTTCAATATCTTCACACCAATTATATATTCCATCAAATTCTTCTTCGGTTAATTTAACTTCCGATATTTCAAAATCAGATGGTTCAACAGTTTTATCATCTGTTTCATTTCTTGCTTCTAAACCTGTTACTAAAACAGAGGAAAAACCTATTAGTAACAGAGTTCCTACTAATAACAGACATATTATTTTTTTCATATTTTATCACATCCATTAATATTGTTTTCTATAAAGATATATCTAGTTATATATAAAATTTTTGGTATAAAATTGAGATAAAATAATTATCCTTTAAATTTTGGACGTTTTGATAGATAAAGTGGTAAAGGTAGATTTTTCTGTGGATAATTTCTTGTTTTCTCAAGTATAATTTTATGAATGTCTTCAATTTTGTATTCTTTTTCTTCTCCAACATCTTTATTTCTAAAACGTGGTTTGAATTTTTTACTTTGTTTTTCATTATCTCCAAAAACAATTATTATTGGAATCCATTCTTTTTCTGCATCTCGTATTTTTCTTCCTACGCTTTCTTCTCTATCATCTATATCTGAACGAACAATATGATATTCAGACAAAATGTTTAATTTATTAACTAATTTCTCACAATCAGATACAAAGTCATCACCAACAGGAATAAAACGAATTTGTGTAGGTGAAAGCCAAATTGGAAGCATTGGTTTTTTTCCTTTATTCATTTTAATTGCTTCTTTTTCCAAAAGTGCATAAATAACTCTTTCAATAGCACCAGAAGGACTGCAATGAAGAATCAGAGGATTTTTTTGTTCTCCATTTTTATCAGTAAAATTAATATCATATCTTTCACCATTTTCAATATCAATCTGATCAGTACTTAATGCCGATGCTTTATCTGAGTTATCAACAAAGTTAAACTCAAATTTTAAAATAAAATAAAATATTCTTTCATCCCACATCTCAACAAGAATTGGTTTTCCAAGTTTTTTTACTAGATCAAGTATAAAATCTTTATTTTTTTCATAGAAATCTTTAGTTGTTCTAAGAGCCATTTCTATATCAGAATTTTCAATTCCAATATTTTTTAGAACTGAAAGACTAAGATCAAATCTTTTCTTAAATTCATTTATTGCCATATCCATATCTGAAACCATTGCATGGACATCAGGCATTGTAAAAGCACGAAGTCTTCGGAGACCAGTAAGTTCACCAGATTGCTCTCTTCTAAAAGAATATTTAGTAAGTTCATAGAGCTTCAACGGTAGAGCTTTATAGCTTATAGTTGCATCATGAGCCATTAAAAATTGCCCGAAACATGCTGCAAAACGTAGGAAAAAATTTCTTTTATCTGATTCTATTTGATATTGTCTTGCTGGAAATCTCTCCAGATATTTTGATAACGTTGGATGTTCCATATCATACATAATTGGGGTTTCTACTTCCAAACCACCATATTCAATTACCCTATCTGTCACATATTCTTCAATTAACTTTTTAATAAATCTTCCCTTGGGATAATACCTCATATTTCCGACATCAGATGCAGGTTCATAATCAGCAATCTCTAGTTTTTGCATGAGTTTTACATGTGCAGGTTCACCTTTTACCTCTCTTGATTTTTCTTTTTCATAAAAAGAAAATTTCTTTAAATTATCATATCCCTTGAAATTAAATTTTCCGACATCATGTAATTTTCCATCTTCGGAAAGTATGTACCAGTAGGAGCTTAGTTTTCTTTCCTTTTTCAAAGACTCTGTTTCTTCTTTACCAGGAATAATTTCACGTGAAAGTTCAGATAATGGATGCCCTTTACAAGAAATTTTAAATGCTTTGTACCAACCAAATGGCGAACGCTTTACATTAAAATTCTTTTGAGCAAGTTCATATTCAATTTCAATTAAAATTTCTTGGGCTTTTTTTGGACTTGCAAGATTAGAAGATAAATGAGCATAAGGATACAACATAATATTTTTGACATTTAGTCGCTCAGCTGTCTTTACTATTTCATTAACTGTTTGTTTTACTGCTTTTTTTGGTGATTTTTCATCTATTTTTTCAACGGCAGTAAAAGATGTTAATGCTTCATCAAAACGATCTTTCTTTTTATCTGTATCTTCTGGATTTTTTATTGCTTTATTTTTTACTTCGTATTCTATAAAGTCGCTATGAATCAATAGTAATTTCATACAGAATCAAACCCTGTAAACCAAGTAATTATTATTAAATATAGTGATTAGTAAAAAATAGTAAATGGGGGAGGCGGCGGAGGTGTTTAACACCGCTTTAAAAAAAACTAAATTGAACTAACTTGCAATCCCATCTCTCCGCCTATACTTTGAATGTGTTAAACAATATAAGAAATTTTCGGAAAAAAAATTCTCCAATAAAATAAGGAGTGAAAATAGATTTTTAAATATTTTTTTTGTAATCTTCTGAGCTTAACAAACCATCTATCTCTGACTTATTAGATATCTGAATTTCTACAAGCCAGCCGTCATCATAAGGACTTTCATTTACAGTTTCTGGTGAGTCTTCGAGATCCTGGTTTACATTTGTAATTTTTCCAGAAATAGGTGAATAAATTTCAGATACTGATTTTACTGATTCAACAACACAAAGTTCTTCGCCTTTTCCAACTTCTTTACCGACTTCAGGTAATTCAACAAATACAATATCTGTAAGTTCTTCTTGAGCATGATCTGTTATTCCAACTTTTGCTTTATCCCCTTCTATTTTCAACCACTCATGTGTATCTGTATATTTTAAATCCTCTCTTACTTCATCACTCATATAAATCAAGAATCAGTATTTTCAAATCTATTATAAACATTTTGCAAGGATTAAAAAAAAATGAAAAAAGATCTAATTTTTTTGTGCCCAATCTTTTGAAACAAAAGGAGGTTTAATCATTTTTGCTTTAACTTTTTTCTCCCTGATTAGTATATCTACTTCATTATCAATTTTTATATAATCTGGTTTTATGTATGAAATAGCAATACCCTTTTTTAGACACGGGGACATTGTACCACTTGATACAACCCCTATATTCTTACCGTCTTTTTCAACTCTACAACCATGGCGAGGAATACCCTTTTCAGTACAGACTAAAGCAGTCAAACGTTCATAATCACCTTTTTCTTTTTGTTCTTCAAGTGCCTTTTTACCGATAAAATCATGATCCCAGTTAAGAAAAAAAGAAATATTTGCTTCAAGAGGGGTTCTACCCCCCTCAAATTCATTTCCTGCAAGAAGAAAAAACTTTTCCAGGCGAAGTGTATCACGAGCGCCAAGACCAATTGGTTTTATTCCAAATTCTTTTCCTGCTTTAAGAATTTCATTGAATAGATTTTTTGCTACATCAAAATCATTAATTTGAAATTCATATCCAAGTTCTCCAGTATACCCTGTAAAAGAAATTATGACATCATTTCCTGCAAACTTTATTTTTTTACATCCAAAAAAACCAATTTTACTTAAATCTTCATCTGTAAGTTTTTGAAGTGTTTCACGAGATTTTGGTCCTTGCACAGCAAGTATTACATATTCACGTGAAACATTTTCTGCTTTAACATCAAGGTTATGTTTTTCAGCTTGTTTATTAAGCCAATCAACTACAATTTTAGATTGGCCTGCATTCGGAATTAACATAAATCTTTCATCTACATGCATAAAAATAGTATCATCAATTATTGTACCATTTTCACGAAGTATTGCTGTATATTGACTTCTTCCAACACCAATGTTGGATGCATCTTCCATTGTTGTAAGTGTTAATAACTTTTCAGTGTCTTTTCCAGTAATCCATACGTTTCCCATATGTGAAACATCAAAAATACCTAATTTTTTTCTAACAGTGATATGTTCATCTTTAATAGAGCTGAATTGAAGTGGCATTTCAAAACCTGCAAATTGTGTAAATTTTGCTCCAAGTTTTTTATGTATTTCATTCAATGGTGAATTCAAAGCCATATAATAAAACCCCACCGTGAATACAAATTGCTATAGTAAAACGTTTCGACAAAAATTAAAAAATTTATGAATAGAAAATACAAAAAACAAAAAGATGAATATAAAAAGAAGTTATATACGATAGTGATATATGAAAGAAACAAAAATAAAGGGAATTTATAGAAATAGAAATCAGCTGTTTACAATAAATCCAAATAATTGTAAAAACAAAAAAATATATGGAGAAAAATTAGTAAAAATAAAAGATAAACAATTCAGATCGTGGAATCCATATAGAAGTAAACTATCTGCCCTGTTATTAAAAAAAATAGATCTAGAAATCAAACCAGATTTTAATAGTTTATACCTTGGTGCAGCAACAGGTACAACTGTCAGTCATATATCAGATATTTTAGTAAATGGAACAATTTATGCCGTGGAAAACTCAGCTGTCTCAATGAAAAAATTATTGGAATTATGCAAAAAAAGAAAAAATGTTATACCTATTTTAGAGGATGCTTTTCATTCGGATAGATATCAATCAATTGTTCCAAAGGTTGATTTTTTATATCAAGATATATCTCAAAGAAATCAATCTAAAATTTTTATAGAAAATGTAGAAAGATATCTAAAGAAAAATAAGAAAGCAATCATAATGGTTAAATCAAGAAGTATAGATGTATCAATGAAACCAAAAAAAGTATATGAAAAAGTTAGTTCTAATCTTAAAGATTCAGGTTTAGAAATCCTTGATATAGTTGATTTGTCGCCCTTTGAAAAAGATCATGCGGCAATTATTGTAAAAAATTGATTTAAAAGAAATAGTAATTATACTAAAATTTGTTATGGACAAAAAAATTATGGAATTTAAAATCAATTCAAAATACATGGAAAGATTCTTAAAATTTATTATACCAGTTATAGTAGGTTTAGTTGTAATTGGTACAGTCGGTTTTCTTATGGATGAAACTTTAAGATTAACATATTTTCCACTCATAACTGCATATTTTTTTCCACCACTTGGTAAAGAATCTGTTATTCCAACAGGTGTTTTAGCTGGAATTAATCCATTAGTAATTGCTTTATCTATTGCTTTTGTTGATATTATTGTTGCTTTGTTTCTTGTTTGGAATTATGATCTTGCAAAAAAAATACCTTTTATTGGAAACTTTATGGAAAAAGTAGAAAACATTGGAAAAAGTAGTTCTAAAAAATATAGTTGGATTAAACCACTTCGTTTTATAGGTATTGTTTTGTTTGTTATGGTTCCATTTCAGGGATCTGGAGGTCTTGTTGGATCAATACTTGGGCGTTTGATTGGTATGAAACCTATGAATACTGTTCTTGCTATCTCAATTGGTTCGATAACTGGCTGTTTATTAATTGCATATTTTGCAAATGCTATTCTTAATGTAGTTGTAAAAAACTTTCTCTATGGCTTGTTAATTATTGTAGTAATTATTATAATTGGTATAATGGTTTATGCATATAGGAAAAAAAGAATGAAATAATTTTTTATCAATATATTTATATATCTTTAATTTATAATACTGTTTTTACTGTACGAGTAAATATTATTGGGGGATTTTAGATTCATATTAAAAAAAGAATGGTTACAATTCTTATAATCTTAAGTTTATCTTTTACAATATTAACCCCCAATATATCATCAGAAAATGAAAAACCCAGATGGAATAAAGGTTATTCTTTTGATAAACAGATAATACTTCCAATAGATACAAGTAAAGACCAAGCTGAGTTTCAGCCAGTTGATATAAAAGTAAATTTTGAAAATCCGTGCTGGGCAAAAAATGAAAATGAACATTCCTTAAGATTAATTTATCAAAAAGGTGGACGTTTTATAGAAATTGAATCCCAGATATATAATCTTAATTTCACAAAAAATAATTTTATTGATAGTTGTAATATAGTTTTTTTAGTACCAGAAGATGCAGATGGTAGTGAAAAATATTATATTTATTATGATGATCAAAAGAAAAATAATCCCGATTATAAAGATCATGTAGATATCGAAGATTCATATTATAGATACGAACCAATACGTGGTTTCTATTTTGAATCATGGTTTTACAAAATAATTCAGGATGAATGTATTCAATATGCTGTTTCTCAAAAGGGAAAGGCGCTTAACATTCCTATAAGTCAGCAGGTAACCAAGTTTAAAAAAGATTCAAAAGATTTTTATCCAGAAAATACTGAGCATGTATCATGTTTTAATTTTAATATTTGGATAAATAAAGGAGATAAACAAACATTTCTTTCCACAAGTCAAAAACTAGTTTCAAAAGAGATTTTAGTTAATGGTAATTTAATGTTAAAATTTGTAATAATAAGCGAATCAGAAAATGGTGAAATAAGATCTACTAACATCTATAAATACTATTATTGCCCAACAGAGCATAAAAGAATTTATGTTAATGTTAAACATGAACTTGTAAAAGAATTACCAGATGGAGATGAAATCCCGGCTAGTTTTGGTTTAATGAGTAATATAGAAATTAAAAGCCCTATAGATGAACTAAACTCAGGAGATATACCACCTTATCTTCATTTTTATAGTGAAAAAAATCGTGTTGTCACCTATGCCCTTGATACCAATCCAGAAAATATTGAATGGCAGGAAATTATTGGAGCTGAAGATGATTATGATTTAGGGGATTTTAGTTGGCTTTCTGCAGATCATGGGGAAAAAGGGGAAGCCCAAGCTATAATTTTTGATACAAACCAGGTAGTAAAACAAGGTTTAGATGAATACAATGGAATACAAATTGGTTTATTAGAATCAAATCTTGTAAATCTACCTAATCTTAACGCGAAATTTTCGTATATCTATCTTATGAGAAATAGATTTGAACCAGATAAAGGATATAATGAAAAAATACCACAGGACTTTGCTGTTGAATACAATGCTAACTTTTTTTCCACTAGAAATGGAGGATATAAACAAGTTGAAAAAGAGGCTTCCATGTATAAAAATTTAATAGATTACCAAGCAGAATATGAAGAAGAATATAAGGATAACGAGAAGGAGAAAACAACCTATTCTCTTAAGGTATACCCATATATACCTAGCTCAATTTATTCAAAAATATATCTGTCACTTTTTCTTTTTAAAAGACCATATGTCTATGCTGAGTTATATCATAAAAACAATTTGATAGCGGTAGGTAGAGTAGGGTGGATAAAATTAAACGAAGATTTTCGTATAGACTGGAAAAACACATCGCTTTTTAGCAAAGTAATTTTTAAAAATCTAGAACAAGGAAAATATCTAGTAAAGATTTGTATAAATAATGTGCTTAAAAAAAACAATAAAGAATTTGTTGGATATGAAATAGTCGATTTAAATGAAGACATGAGTACTATTATCGAATGTAAAAGAGAAGGATATATCTTACTATATTTTAAAGACCAAAATAACAATACAATAGGAGATGTAGAAACAAGAATTATAGAAGACGATACCATAATTGAAAGTAAGAAAAGTACTAAAGAAGAGGAAACAAGAATTGGTCTACCTTGTAGTTTTGAAAAAAAATATAATCTTGAGATATTTTATAAAGGATTTTTAGTTGAAAAAGATCAAATTAAACTAATGGATATAAGAAGTATCATTCCTTATAAAAAAGAGGTTGAAATAGATCTATATAATTTAGATATAAAACTTGAAAAAAATAATGGTTTTTCTTCTATTTTCAAACCAGAATTATATCTAAAAAGCCCCAATATGAAAGAAGAAAAAAGAATAGAACCAAATGAAAAATCTGAAAATAATTTTAGGTTTGTAAATCTGATTCCGTCAGATTACTTAATAAATTTAAGATATAACAGTTTTAGAATAGAAAAACCAATTGAAATATCTGAAAATAAATCATTATCTTTGGATTTTTATGATTTAAAAGTAAAAATTTTAGATAAATGGAATCTTACATCAGAAGCAACATTAGATGTTACTCTTACAAGTTTAGATTTCAAAGAAGAGATATTACTATATGGATCAAAAATAGATGATCAAAAATATTTATTTGAAGAGCTTTTCCCTGGAACCTATAATCTTAAGGTAGCTTATAAAACAATCATCAATAATGAAATAATAGAAATTCCAACTGATGATAATGATATAACTTTTAATTTCCAAACCCTATTTAATCTATCTTCAAAGATTTACGATATACAAGGTTATCCTTTAGCAAACGCAGAAATAGTAATTTCTAGAGATAACATCAGAAAAATAAAAAAAACAGATGAAAATGGAAAAAGTTTTTTTATGGTACCACCAGGAAAATATAAAATTAATATATCTAAAGATAATGAATTAATTGCAAAAAAAGAAGTGGATGTTTTATCAGATAAAAAGTTATCTATTGTTACAAAAGAAGAATCTAGGATTCAATTTATTGTTCTAGTAGCCTGTATCTCTATGATTTTTGTACTTGGCCTTTATAGTTACAAAAAAAGAAAAACACTCTTTTTTATAAAAATTTTAATTGTTTTTATTGCGATCTCTAGTATCGTTTTACCCTGGTGGTCACTTAACACAGATGACCCCAATAAAATAGTTGAAAATTCATCAAATATGTATCTGGCTCCATCAGATCTGATTATATTTACAAGTTCTGATGAAATGTTTTATGGCGAATTTGCATCTCTTGATGAAACATTTGATTTTGTTATAAACCTAATTCCTATTTTAATTTCTCTTGGCGTTTTGTTTTTATTTTTGAACATTTTATTTAGAAATAAATATTACAAAAAGTTATCTTCTTTATTTTTAATCTTGAGTTTGTTTATGTTTATTGCATCATTATTTACATTTTTTATTTCTATGTCAAATTTCTCCCAGGTGTTTATTGGAAGTTTAATTGGTTCTGGCGATATTTGTGTTAATGATCCGGGAAATAACAGTTGTAATTTTATTAATGGAAGTTGGGGTTTAAATTCAGGATTTTATCTGATGGTAATAAGTACTTTAATATTATTATTTATTTTTGTATACAGACTAAAAACATTTTTAGAGAAAAGATTAAAAGTGGTTTATATAAAACAATAAAATTATAAACTTGTTTTACCATTAATCTATGTCCGGGGGAATAAAATTGACAGAAAGGCCTAAACAAATAATCATATTAGTAATACTTTGGGCTATGATGAGTGCTATGTTTCTTGTTTGGGGCGGGTATTCTCTTGGTGTCTTAATTAATATGTCTGAGTGGACATATCCTGACTATGTTGAAACAATAATACCTATGATTCATTTTGGTTATACTATGTCTGCTATTGTTTGGCTTGTCTTTTCGTCTATCTTTGTTATTATCGCGTATGGTACACTTAAACCTGATAGATGGGTCTGGACTACAAGCCTTATTATCTCCACAATTTTTCTTGCAATCTTTGGATTAATGTTAGCTTCTTTTATAATAAATGTACTAACTTATTTTAGTAGATTTTCAGTTTTGGGTCTCGTTACAACAATTGTTACCTTCTTAATTGATTTAGGAATAATATTCTTTCTTACTAGACCTAAAAATAAGCTATATTTTCCCTAACAAAAAATTATTTAGATTATATTGTAAGGTTGATTTCTTTAAGCATTCTATCTATAATATAAGATGGTGCTTCGTTTAATAGTATCTTATATTCTGAATCAGGTATATCTTTTGATTTACTAAGTTCCTCTGCATTTTTGATATGTTTTTTAATTTCTTCAAAATAAAATTTCTGTATTTTGTCTTTATTTTTTTCAAATATCTTTTTAGTTTCTCTTTTTTTAAGAAAACCTATTTTTGATTTTTTTGTTTGAATTTGATTTAACAATGGAAGTATAACACTATCAAGCATTTCTCCTTTTACAAGATCTACTAAATCATCTGCAAGTTGATATGCAAGACCAATTTCTCTTCCGTAGTTACTAAAAACTTTTAGTATATCACCACTCATATTTGCTTCAAGTACACCTGCTTTACAGGCAGATGCAAAAAGAGCAGCTGTTTTTAAATCAATTATCTTGTTATATGAATCAAATAATTTATCTTTTGATAGATTTTCATTTGAATCTTTTTTATTAAAATTTACTTCGTCAATTTCACCATTTACTACTTCATTCCACGAATCAACATATAGTTTTGCTACTTCTTGCCCATGTGATAAAGCTATATCGAAGCCTTTAGTAAGCATCTTATGCCCCATAAGAATAGCATTTCCTAATCCTTCTTTAATATGAAATGCTGGTTTTCCTCTTCGTTCCGCATCTTTATCTATTATATCATCATGCACAAGAGATGCCCCATGTGCCAGTTCAATACTTACTGCACCTTCAAGCATTTTTTCATAATGACCTTCATCTTCTTTTCCTTTTGTACAAGCTTTAAAGGACAAATGACCTAATACTGAACGAAGGCGTTTACCACCTTGAAGAATTGTTCTCATTTCATCATCATCAATCATTGTGGTGATCTTATTTTCTACATCATTGTAGGACAAATCGAAGAAATTTTCTAATTGATTTGAATTTTCTTTCATCTTTTATGCCTCCCTCCATAATTTTTCAGGCGAGATAAAATTTTAATTGGTATGTAATATTTAATTCTATCTATAATATCTATAGACAATACTTCATATTACTTTCGGTTGTTTTTTTACATATTGTCGAATTTTTTGATATTAATGGGCGTTAATAGGTTCTTAATTTATATTACTTTTGATACAATCTATCTTTAGCTATTATATATATTTCACTACTACTTTTTCGAGATGCTTTAGGACTAAATCTTTTAATTGATTTAAATTTAGTTTTTAACTTTTCGATAAAGTCATTAATGTCTCTTCCTTCAAACGCTTTACAAACAAAAATACCATCTTTTTTTAAAAAAATTTCAGCAGTTTCTAATGCTTTAGTACATAGATATATACTACGAGCTTGATCCATATCATAGTTACCAGATATGTCAGGGCTCATATCAGAAAGAACAGTATCAACTTTATTTTCACAAATAATTTCTTTGATATTATTTATTGTGTTATCTTTAGTCATATCACCTTTGATAAAAGTGATATCATCTATTTTTTTAACAGGTAAAATATCAACACCGATAACTTTACCATTTTTTCCAACAAGTTCTTT
This sequence comes from uncultured Thermoplasmatales archaeon, assembly GCA_964481275.1. Classification (GTDB taxonomy): domain Archaea; phylum Thermoplasmatota; class E2; order DHVEG-1; family DHVEG-1; genus CAYZTD01. Next base: position 145,046 of record CAYZTD010000002.1, on the reverse strand, counting down.
TGCAACCTGACTCCATCCGCCGGGTGCACAGCCTAGATCTAGTACTAAATCACCAGTTTTTATTATATTAAATTTTTTTTGGATCTGTTTAAGTTTATATGCTGATCTTGCACGATATCCTTCTTTTTTTGCTTGTTTGTAAAAATGTTCACGTTTTTTTTCAGAATACCAGCGAGTCATAAAAAATAAAAAAATTATGGATTATAGAATTATATCTATATCCAATCTTTCAGCAAGTTCCTTGTAACGATTACGGATTGTAACTTCAGTAACACCTGCGACATCTGCTACTTCTCTTTGTGTTCTTCTTTCTCCACAAAGAATTGATGCAATATAGATACTTGCTGCAGCAACACCAGTAGGTCCTCTACCACTTGTAAGTTCTTTGTCTGCTGCATCTTTTAGAATTTCTATTGCTTTTGATTGTACATCTCCAGATAGTTTTAACATACTGCAGAAACGAGATATATAATCCTGTGGTGATGTAGGCATCAATTTTAATCCAAGTTCTCTAGCTATAAATCTATATGTTCTTCCTATTTCTTTTCTTGAAACTCTACTCGCATTTGCTATTTCATCAAGAGTTCTTGGAACGTTACATTGTCTACATGCTGCATATAATGCTGCTGCTGAAACTCCTTCTATACTTCTTCCACGTATAAGATTTTTAAGAACAGCTTTACGATAAATCATAGCAGCTGTTTCTCTAACGTTTCTTGGTAGACCCATTCCAGAGGCCATACGATCTAATTCTGATAATGCAAAAGCAAGGTTTCTTTCGGTTGCATCTGAAATTCTGATACGTCTTTGCCATTTTCTCAATCGATATAATTGAGCCCTGTTTCTAGTTGGGATGCTTTTTCCATATGAATCACGGTTTTTCCAACCAATCATAGTTGAAAGACCTTTATCATGAATTGTATATGTCATAGGAGCACCCACACGAGCACGTTTTTCACGTTGCTCAGAGTCAAATGCTCGCCATTCTGGTCCATGATCTATGAAATCTTCATCTATTACAAGTCCACAGTCCTCACATACAAGTTCAGCGCGAGAATAGTCTTTTGTAAGATGTGTGCTTCCACAAGAAGGACATCTAGTTATCTCTTCAATATTTGGTTTTTCTTTTTTCTTAGCTTTTTTTATCATCAATTATTCCCCAAAAAGTTTTTTATAGTTTGCGATATGCTTTTAAATGTGATTAAAGAACTTATATATAAATATTTCTGCTGTTATTAGGTATAAACCTAGGGGTCTAAGGGTAGTGTGGGGCTTTGCCTCAAAACTAACTTATAAGTCAGACTTTTAGGTCAAAATAGAACTTTTTAAGTCAAAAGATTGTAAAATATAAAGAAGAACTATACTTTCCTTCATTAATTTCTTTTAGAGATAAAAACCAAATTCAATCATTTCCCGGATAACAACAGTAATATTGTATGCAATGATTTTACAAAGCATCTCATTGATTTGTGCTGTTCTATTTTTAGATTTTATTGTCTCTCCAAATTTTGCTTTTATTGCAGAAAATGTTGTTTCTGCATTACTTCTTTTATGATAATGCTCTAGAAATTCTTCTCTTTTAAGCTGGAAATAATGATATGCATGTGTCCATATCTTTGAATCTTTGGATTCACCTGTTGCATTCTTTTTAAAAGGAATGTATGCTTTTGCTCCAAGTCTATCAACAATTTCATGATTCAGGCTTGATGAATATGCAGCATCAGCAACGATTTTTTTAACTTGGAAATTGTCAGCAGTTCTCTGGACTAATTTTTTAAACTGTGGGCTGTCAGCTCCATGTTCATCTGTTATTACAACATCTGCAATAATATTTGTTTTTACACCTGTGCAAATATGGACTTTTAACCAATTATGAGTCTTTGCAGTTCCATGTGCATAGTTACAATATTCTCCAAATGTTGAACATCTAAAACCACTGCTATCTATTGCAAAATCAGTTTCAACACTAGCAAGAGGTCTAGCAGAATATCTAACCAAATCATAAAGTAGTGGTGTTATTTCTTTTTTTAAGAGAGTTCGAGAAATTGCATTATAATGGATATTTTTAGAAATATGATTGTCTTCAACTGCTTGTTTGAACAAGCATTGCGCTCTACGACTACTGAGTTGGCTATATACTTTAAGAATTGAACAAAAAATAATGTCTCTTATTTGATGTCTTGGTCGACCTAAAGATTGTAAAGATTCAGGCAAACTTCCTACTAATTCATATAATAGTTTATCGAACAGTTCAATTTCGTTACATTGTGCTTTGTTATATTCTGTCCAATTTTGTGAATAAGTTATTGGAATAAGTTGTTTTTCTTCTCCTTTTTCAACTTTGAAATCGATGTCAAGATGAAGTCTTAATGCAAGGATATGTTTACATGGTCTCATGTTTCCATTTTTAATAAAATCTGGACAATTACATGACCAAATTCGTCCATGTCCCTCAAGTCTATAAACTCCAACTCCAGACTGTGATCTAACTGTGTATAATCCGTTTTCTATCCTCTGTATAGCGTCTTTTTGTGATAGAATTGCAAGGGCTTTTTGAAGTCTGTTTTCTTCTGAATTTAACATTTTATTACCTATTTATTTACCTATAAATAGTATTAATATATAAATATAACGGTAAATAATAAGGTAATTCTATAGGTAAAAAATGTTATATATAACAAAGTGTATTATTTGAATTATGTCAAAGAATTCACGTGCAGATGAAACAGTACTTCATGCAGCTACTTCAACAGGATCATCTTTACGAACTACTGTTCCAGCTTTTGCAATAAGTCAGCTCGGTCTTAAGAAAGGCGATATCCTACGTTGGGAGATAGACAAAGAGGCGGACGATCTTATTCTTAAATTACGGCATATAAAAAAATAATTCCAATAGATTTTTAAAAAATGTCTGATAAGTTGCAATATATCTTGTTTTTTTTGTTCGAATGTTGCACTAAAACTTTTAAATAGGGGGGGGGTATTCTAATATTAGAGCGAGGTAAAATTATGAGAAAAATTATAGTAATTTTTGGACTAGTCCTATTGTTAGTTGGCGCAAGTTTTGTCTCAAGTGGTCTTGGCATAACAAAAAAAATTGAGGAACAAGTTGATGTAGAACCTACTGATGACCCATATATGTATTATATTGTCTTTGCAGAAATTTACACAAGTGAAGATTTTGAAGCAATAGGAATGATAAAGACCGAAGTTATTAACACACTAGCTATCTGGATACAAGATGGTCTTGAATTTGAAGGCGCAACAAAAACAGGTATACAACAAGGTAAGTTAATTCTTAATACAAAACAATATGGTGAAATAGAACTTGGTCCTGGATGTTCAGTTTCTTTTGATTTCACAATGATTGGAGGAGATATTTCATATAGTGGAACTGATAAAATATTATACTCTCGTATAACAAAAATAGATGGATATGCTGGTGAGATTTTAATTACATCTCCAGAACCAATACCAGATTCTCATTCCAAACAAATGTTTACACATCCAATATTTGTGCTCTTACAAAGAATTTTACAACGACCAATTTTTAGTAGATTATTAAATCTCTAAAAACTTTCTTCTTTTTTTAAATTATTTTGCTTTTAGGTCAAATCTTAGACTTTTGAGTCAAAATCGACTTTTAGGGCAAAGCCGTAGTGTGGGGCTTTGCACGTTTATTCAGTTTTGCACAATAACTCTATAATGCATAACTATTTAAGAAAGTAGAGTGTATATAGGCATAGAAAAGAATAAAGATAAAAGTATTACAATTTCGTTTTTTGCGAATTTTTTGGAATTTTTTTATTATTTGCTCTTTTTATCACTTTAGACATAACAGTCTGAGGAGGTGACAAAAAAATGAAAGGAAATGTAAAATGGTACAACGCTATGAAAGGTTACGGCTTTATAGAAGGCGAAGATGGAAAAGAAGTCTTTGTCCACAGAACAGCCATACCAATAGAAATAAATCTCAATGAAGGAGATCCAGTTGAATACGAGCTCGAAGAATCAGACAAAGGTCAGAGAGCTGCAAACGTAAAGAAATTAGAAAACGCATAAAATTGGTTGTTTAAAAATAAATTTGCATTGATTCAATACATGCAATAACTAAACAACAATGATTTCTTACTATAGTATAAGAAAAATAATTGTTATATATACCGGAGGTGATATACAATGAAAGATATAACTCAAGAACTTAAAGAAATGGTTAAACTAAGAAAGAATCGAAAAATAATCTATAAGAATTCTGGTAGAAAGTCAGTAGGTCTTTTTGTAGACGACTTATCAGCTAAATAGATTGTTAATAATAACTCATATACTTATTACTATACAAAGTTATTAGTGATAAGTTAATCTAATTATTTTGCAAAACGTTCTTTTCAAGTATCAAAGTTCCACAAACTTTATATATTTTTATTTATAAATATAATTAAATATAAAAAATGATGTGACAAATAATGAATAATAGATTAATAAGAAAAGAAATAACTCTTATAATTTTAGTTTTATTATGTGCTACATCAACAATTGTAATAGAAGATAATATAACTAAAGCAAAATCTATCGATAAACAGATAAATCCCAATATAGAACAAAATTATCTATCAAATGGAAATAATGACAATATATTTGGCCCCTTTGAATATGAGACAAGTATAAGGTATTTCTTTGGAATGATAACTCAAGAAGGTATTGCAAGCAATGACAAAGGAACTTTTTTTATTAGTACAGCAAGGTGGCCAAATAAAGGAAAAATAACAGTTGCAGAAAGAAAAACTTGGAATTCTTTTGTTGAAATAGATATTAACGGAATTAGTGAACTTAATATTGGATGGCATATTGGTGATCCATTTTGTGATGATAATTATTTGATAGTTCCAAAAAGTGATTGGAACATACACAATCCAGTTCCCGATAAAGCAGAGTGTCGTGTGTTTTATCTTGATAATTTATCAGAATTACCACGCAGTCCATATGGTTTAAAAAAATATGGTAAATATATACCAGGTGCCAGTTCAGGTGCCTATTATGACGGATATTATTATTTTTCAACTTATAATGAAGGAATTGGGAAAGAATCACAAATATACAAATTTTCCTTTAATCCAGATATTGGATTTAGTTACGAAGAAACTCATAGTTTAGGAAAAACAGAAGTCCAAGGAATAGAAATATTAGATGAAAAATGCTATTTTATTCGCGCTCATGGTAGTGATCCAAATGTATACTGGATAGACACAAATACTTGGGATACAAATAAACTAGGTAAGCAAAATCTTCAAATATTATCAAATCAGGAAAATGGCCCATATGAAGGAATAACTTTTGATACAAGTAAAGAAGGTGAAATATTATCATATTTTGGTTTTGGCGGAGATAAATTTTTATCTTTTTTTCATACCAATACTTTCGAATTTTCTAATCTGGATTGTTCAGGATCTATAAAATGGGAAGAAAAAAAACCTGGTTCTAATGTATCAGGAAGATTTATAATAGAAAACATTGGAGATCCAAATACCAATCTGAATTGGGAAATATCTAATTATCCCGATTGGGGGAACTGGATTTTTACCCCTATAAATGGCAGTAATTTAAAACCTGAAGATGGGAGAAAAAAAGTGGAAGTAAATGTTGTAATGCCAAATAAAAAAAGTAGTTCATTTGAAGGAAAAATAAAAATCATTAACAAAGACAATGAAAATGACTTTTGTACAATAAATGTTGTAGCAAGTACAGCAAAACAGAAATCATTACACAAAATCGGACCGAATAAAATTTTAAGAAATTATCCAATGATATCAAGTATAATAGAATACCTATTAAAATATTGATCCCCATTATAATTTTATAAAAATAGTTTTATGATATTGAACGATTGTTACCAATATAAAAAAATAAAAATGATCCAATTTTAAAAATTATCTTAATGAACAAGATTTATTAAATATAAACTGAAGAAGTAAATAGTATAGAGTTAAAAGTGTAAATTTAAAAAAACAGAATAAAAGAAAAAAGTTTAAAATTTTAGAATACGTTGAATAAATTCAAATATCCCTGGGTATTGCTGTAAGAAATCAAAAAATGTATTTTTAATACCTTTATTTTTTGGCATACTTACAGACAATGGATCAGACCATACACTTTCAGCATCACTTGCATCTTTAGCTTTTACTTTAACTGGAAATGTTCCATCATTATTCCATATATGTGAAGCTACAGCTGCATCTCCCGAGTTATATGGGCCATCCCAAGTACTTACTTCGTCGCCCCAATCCCATTGATAATAAACTTGATCACCCTCAGAATCAATTGCTGATGTTGAATATGTATAAGAAATACCAGCTTTTCCTGATGTAGGACCAGAAGGTGTACTTGGTTTATTCGGTGGATTATTTGCAACAGATATGGTAACTGTCAGAGCAGGTGAAAAACCACTAAAAGCATTATGTTCATCCTTTGCTTTTACTTTTACATTATAAATCCCAGGACTTTCCCAGGTATGTGTCATTGTACATGTCTCCCCAGAGGAATAAAAGCTACTATATTCATCTATTATGCTATCACCATTCCAATCCCATCCGTATTTTATATCATCTCCATCAGGATCCGTTGCTATGGTAGTATATGTATAGGATACTCCGACAGTCCCAATTGTTGGTCCAAATGGAGTAGTAGGTGTATTGGGTGGATTATTTGAAGATCCTCCTGGTTTAAATGATACAAAACAAAAATCACCTAATAGATCATATGGGCTCCATCCAAGAGTTCCATTTATCATAGAATTTCCATTTGGATAAGGATCATAACCAGGGCTTCCATAACACCATTTAACTTGCGTTGAATATATTGTTGGAGTATCGGCATAACAAACAATCCAATAGTCATTTCCAGGTACAACAGATAAATCAGAGATATCATAAATAAGCCAGAATAAGGTATAAGATGTAAATTCAGATCCAGGAATGCTGATTTTCCTATAATATGTCGGACTGTTAATATCTGGTCTAATTTCAATATAATAATTTGCATATTCTGGAACCCCCGAAGTTTTTGTCAACAAAATTGCTACTTTTGTTAATGGTGAAGTAGCAGGTTGAAAAGATTGAGCAAGTCCTCCAGATAAAAGCTGGATTCTTTCAGATCCAGTATATGTTGTTTGTTGTTGATCTACGGCATCCCCCATTGATGTTGTAACTGATTGCTTTTCAACAATTGTAAAAGATGATTTGTTTTGTTCATTTTTTTCTGCAAATCCAAAAACAGGAAGTGCAGTTGCAATCAAAAGCATACATACTAAAATACCAATTATTTTCCTATTCATTTTTTTTCCTCCCTCTGAAAATAAGATTTTATAAAAGAGCGATGTGTTATATTAATTTAAAACTTTTGTAATGAATGTGTTACATTTGTTATACTTATAAAAATATAAATACCTGCTTTACGTTATGCCCCATGTACATAGTACATAGGGGTTATATAAAATGAAATTAGAAATACCACCTGAACCAAAAATATTGAAAAAACAATTAAGCTCAAAAAGAAAAACACTTGAACTTAAAATAGAATCACTAACCATGTGGCTTGGAAACAGACTTCCAAGTTACCTATGGAAAGAAGCAGGTTGGGGAAAACATCTTAAAAAAGAAGGGTATAACTGGCAGATTTTTCTAAGAATACTAGCCTTACACAAAAAAGACATGATTAAATGGTCATGGGATACACTTTCATGGAAAGATTTTCTACTTAAGATACAAGATACAATAAAAGACCCTGTTTTCAAGAAAATACTGCTATCAAAAAAAGGCATATGATAGATATGGGAAAAGAGACAGTTGGCATTCCAATAGTTCTTGCCGCATCTAGAGTTGAGGCAAACGAATATGATAACAATCCTTTTGCAGCATTTATATGTACTTTTCCAAAGAAACTCTCAGGATTTGCTCTAAGAGAACACCTAAATAATCTTCCAACAAACCTGGATGGTTCTGCAAAAAGGACAATATATGGTCTTAGAAAAGTAGAATCAATGCTTGTAGATGAATTTGGAGAGAAAAATGTTGTCTGCACACATTACAAAAATCTTTCTAAATTCGTTGGAAAAAACACAAAAATTGTAGGAATATCAACAATGGATCCAATGGGTCTTGCATATGTTTCAACAACATATAACTCACTTATTGGTTTTGGTGGAGAATCATTAAATGCTTTTGAGTTTGAAAAGCTAGTAACCCATCCATCTATAATTAAATACAAGCCAAAAGTCGTAGTTGGAGGTCAAGGTTCATGGCAGATTGCAGAAGCAAAAATGCAGGATTTTTTAGGAATAGATGTTTTATTTCATGGAGAAGGAGAAAACAATCTAATAGAACTATTTAAACAAATATTAGACGATAAAGAGGTTACCAAATCATTTCAAGCAAAAAAAACAAACAGAGCAAATATACCAATTATAAAAAACGCTGCAAGTTATGGCATGGTAGAAATAATGCGAGGTTGCGGGAGAGGCTGTGCATTTTGTAGCCCTACTATGAGAAATAGACATAGTTTTCCAATAGATCAAATTATGAAAGAAGTAGAAGTAAACATAAAAGGTGGCTCAAAATCTATTTTTACTGTCACTGAAGACATATTTTTATATAAATGTAAAAAAAACTTTATTCCAAATACTTCCGAGGTTGTCAAGCTTTATAAAAAAATTGCTAACTATCCTGGTGTAGAATATATACTTCTTTCACATGGATCATTTGCACCAGTATTATATGACGATAAACTTTTAGATGAACTTACTCCTATTTTAATTGAAAAAACAAAGTGGAGACCAAGTGAACACAATAGCTATAAAAAACCATTCGTCTCAGTTGAAATGGGTATTGAAACAGGTAGCATAAGATTAATGAACAAATATATGAAAGGAAAAGCACTACCATACAGTGTTGATAACTGGCCTGAAATAGTAAGTCAAGCAATAGGAAAATTAAATGATCATGATTGGTATCCACTATGTACTATAATGACTGGACAACCTGAAGAAACAGAAGAAGATGTAATAGAAACAATAAATCTTATTGATAAACTGCGTTCTCAAAACGCTAAAATGTTTTACACACCAGTTCTTTTTATACCTTTAAAAGAAGCATTACTTAAAAATGCTAGAAGAACAAAACTTGATAATCTAACAGAACTTCAATGGGAAGTTTTATCAAAATGCTGGAAAAATAATATTGATTTCTGGGCTCCAGATATGAAAAAAATTGTAGGACCAATATTTTTCTTTGGACACTGGTTTTATTCTCGTTGGAAACATGGTAAAAAATCAACAAGGCCTGTAATGAGACTTGCTGGGTTTCCAGTGTCACAAAAAATAGATAAAAAATGTAATCCCGAATATTGTAATGGAAATAGCATTAAAAATATGATAGATCAAGTAAAAAATAGATTTTTATGATTTCATAAAAGAAAGATACGCTAAGTAAGTTGAATATATATCTACTTTACTTGTAATTTCATATGGACTGTGCATACTCATAACAGCAGGACCTAAATCTACTACATCCATGCCAAGTCTAGAAAAATATTTTGCAACTGTCCCACCACCGCCTTTATCTACTTTTCCAAGTTCAGCAGTCTGCCAGGGTATTTTTTCTTTGTTTAAAAGATTTCTAATTTCGGATACAAATTCTGCTGATGCATCATTTGCAGAGTATTTACCACCATGGCCTGTAAACTTACTCATCACAACACCATGACCAAGAGTTGAAGCGTTTTTTAATTCAAAAACATCAGTATAATTTGGTGTCACAGCTGCGTTAACATCAGCAGAAATAACTTTTGATTTAAGCATAACTGAATCAACATCTACTTTTGGATCAAACTCTTTTATTACACTTCTTAGAAATGTTGTTACTTGTGCAGCACTATTTCCTTCACTTCCAACTTCTTCTTTATCTACAAATAATGAAATTACAGAATAGTTTGGATTTTTAATATCAAGAACTGCTTTTAAAGAAGAATAAGCACAAGCTCTATCATCTTGACCATAAGATCCAATAAGAGAGCGGTCAAAACCAACATCTCTTGCTTTAAAGGATGGTACTGCTTCAAGCTCTGCAGATATAAAATCTTCTTCAGAAATACCATAATCTTTGTGAAGTTTTTCAATTATCGCAGTCTTTATTTTATCATCAAAATTTCCATCTTCAGGTTTGTTTCCCACAATTATATCTAAACTCTCGCCAGATATTGCTTTTGCAATTTTTTTATTATCTTGTACTTCATGAGAGAGATGAGGCAACAAATCAGGTACAGAAAAAACAGGATCTTTTTCATTTTCACCGATATTAAAATCTATTTTTTTACCATCTTTTGTATATATTACACCATGAAGAGAAAGTGGTATTACAACCCAATGAAATTTTTTGATACCGCCATAATAATGAGTCTCTAGTAATGCTACATTACTATTTGATTCTTCATAAAGTGGAATTTGTTTTAGATCAAGTCTTGGTGAATCAATATGAGAAATAACAATTTTTAGACCATCTTTAATTGGTTTTTTTCCTTTAACTAGTATTGCTGCTGATTTACCATGATTAATAATAATTTTTTTACCTGATTGTTTAGCTTGCACATCTATATTAAAAATTGCTTCTCTTTCTGTCTTAGAAGAATCTAAAAAAATTTTATAATCATTACAAAAACTAAATGCTTTTTCAATTTGAGTTTTACTAAAAATCTCATATGCTGTCTTTTTTTTATATGCATATTTACTCTTCTTTTTGTCATTATTTTTCTTAGCAGACATAAACAATTCTCCTCTATTGATCTAATACTGTCATGGTATAAAGGAATAAAAAGATAACTAAAAGAAAAAAATTATTTTTTCTTTTTAAGAATTATTAAAGCTATTGCAATTGCCGCAAACATTGCAAGAATTTCAAAACCTGGTTGATTGTTACTACCACCGTTAGTATTACCACCATTACTAGAAGTACCATTTACTTGTACAGTAAATGATTTATCTGAATAATGACCCTGACCATCATATACATATAAAGTTCCAGTATATGTACCCGGAGTTACAAAGGTATGCTGAGCTGTCTGTCCTTCTTTAGTGATACTGGTACCATCTATTGTCCAAAGCCAATTATATGAACTAGCACTTCCTTCATCAATTGACCCTTCAAAAGTAATTTTTTCTCCTGCATCTCCATAATATTTTCCACCAGCATCTATTGAAGGGAAATCAGAATTGTCGGCTACTAATTCATCGATATAAGTTTTAGTACCCGCCATATCGCTCATAAACATAGTTACAGCATCTATACTCAAACATCTCTCATAACTATTTAACAGATCAAATGATATAGTTAATTTATTAGTACCGATTCCAGAATAAGATTTTACATTAACTTCAACACCATCTTCAATAGAAGCTTGATTTTCATATGCAGTTACAATTACTCCGTTTCCCTCTAAACCTAACTCTTCAAGATCTGCTTCAGAATAAGAGTACATTGCTTCATACATATTCTTATTTGTAGTCAAATAAATAGAATAAGCAACAATAAAGCCTGAATCTAAAATTTTACCGTCTTCAACCAATTCCAGATTCAGATATACCTGGTTACCTGTTTTATCAATCGATATTTCTTTTATATCTAAATCTGGATAAGATACAGTATTTGCCTCTACATCTAACACATCTTCTGTTTCATCTGTAATTGTAAACATATTTTCTGCAGAAACTGTCGTTGTCATTAGCATTAATAGTATAGTTATAAACATAGCAATATATACTTTATGGATTTTCATATTTTATTATCTCTCCATTTTATCGTTGTTTTTTTTATAGTATAATGATAATGGCTTATAATACTTATTTAACAAATGTTATCAATATACCTTATATAACTTAAAATAAAAAAAATTGTTTATTTAATTTTCTTTTTTAGAGTGTTAACCTTATTTGAAAAAGAATCCAGAGTAGATTCAAGAGTCCCCAATGTTTCATGTACCTTATCTGTAACTATTGCACCATTTGGTGAGGGTTCAATTATTCCATCTTTTTCAAGAGTTCTTAAAGAGTATCTTATCATATGTTGAGGTTGCCCTGTCATTTGTGAAAGTCTAATTATTCCTATAGGTCCATTTTCTTTTACAGTTTGTAAAACTTCTAAATGTCTTGATAATAAATTTAATTCTTTTTCTGCAACACTAGTGATTGTTGATTTGTTTTTTTCTTCCAAAATAATACCTCCTGTTAATTGTTAACATAATACATTACTATTATTTATTATTTTTGTAATAAAAGATAAAAAGGAAAAACTATAATACAACCAACTTTCATTTACCTTCTCATGGCAACTGGATTTGCATTATTAACAATAAGCCCGTTAAATGAAAAAGCAGTATACGAAGCTTTAAGAAACATAGAACAAGTAATAGAGATACATCCTCTGTTTGGTGAATACGATATACTTGTAAAAATAGAATCAAAAGATATCGATTCTATAGGTGAAACAGTAATTAAAAAAATACGCTCTTTAAAAGGAGTAGTAGATACAAAGACATTAATTGGAACTAAAAGTTTATCTGGCTGATTAATAAAAATTTAAAATTTTTTATATAACATATTTTTCGATATTTTCACATAAGTAATAGGTAAAAATATATAAATATCCCATATTATTGAATATTTACAAGAGAGGTAAAATCTTTGAAAAAAATAATTACAGTATTTTTCATAATAATACTACTTTCAGTTACAGTAAATAGCAAGATATTATCTATAGATTTAATAGATAAAAAAGAGCTAAATTCATTCTATACAAACGATACAAACATAATTTATGTAGATAAAAACAATACAATAGGTCCATGGGATGGAACAATAAATAACCCCTATCAAAATATTTCTGATGGTGTATCTAATGCAAAAGAAGGAGATACTGTTTTTGTTTACAATGAAACTTATTATGAAAATATAGCTATAGATAAAAAAATAAATCTTACAGGTGAAAGTAGAGAAAATACGATTATCGACGGAAAATACAAAAACTACGGAATTAAAATAACTAAAGATAACGTAAAAATAGAAAAATTTACCATTAAAAACACAGGCGGATATGAAGGAGATTCAGGAATAATAATAGAATCAAATCAAAATAAGATTTCAAATTGTATAATAAAAAGAACAAGAACAGGTTTACTTTTAAACAACTCAAATCAAAACATTATAGACAACTGTATTTTATATCTAAACGGAGAAGGAATATATACAAAACAAAGTGAAAACTTAAAAATAAAAAATAGTGAATTTTGCTATAGCTCAATCGGTTTGAATTCTAGAGATTCGGAAAATATCGAGATAAAAAATTGCTACATACATGAGATTGGAACTGGAGGTTTTTTCAATATAAGTAAAAATGTTGATTTTTTAAATTGTGCAATATGTGATAACAACGATAACGGAGGAGGAGTTGCAATATATAATTCAAATAATTTTAATTTTGAAAACTGCAACATTATGCATAACGGTTTTGGATTAAAAATTGTAAACTCAAATTCGATTGATTTAAAAAACTCAAATATAGAAAATATAACTCACTTTGGAATTTGGATCAAAGAAAAATCAGACGATATAAAAATCTCAGATTGCAATATAATAAACAATTTTAGACATGGAATATATATGATTGATGGTAAATGTAACATAGAAAAAACAAATCTTTATGATAATTCAATCGAATCAGTTTATTTAGAAGAATCACTTTGTAAAGCAAGAAATAATTGGTGGGGGGGTAAATTAGGTCCAATATTTAACTATGGATTTAGAATTACTGATATTCCGAGATTAAAATTTGGAAAAATAATTTATTTTCCCTGGAGTAAAAATCCTTTCCAAAACGCTGGATCTGATTGGAAAGTAAAAGAAAACTTTACAAAAACAATAGTACATGGTTATGAAGATGAAAAAATAACGCTTCCCGGAAATGACACAGACAATGATGGTATTCCAGATTGGTGGGAAGAGGAATTTAATTACAATACAACTTCATGGGATGATCACTTTAATCTTGATCCAGATGGTGATGGATTAAATAATTTTGAGGAATGCTATGCATACAATTGGGGCGCAGATCCCTATAAAAAAGATATATTTTTAGAAATTGATTATACTGAATCAAGAACACCTGATCAAAAAAATATTTTACCAGAAGAATATGTAAACGAAATGAAAGAAAAATTTGAAGAACATGACATTACTCTTCATGTCGATCAAGGACAATTAGGTGGAGGAGAATTAATACCATATATAACAAACTTTAATTTTGACAAACTGACTGATCTATATTGGGATTATTTTTTACATAATGATTTAAACAATCCAAGAAAAAATATTTTCCATTATGGATTAATCTGTGATCAAGGACCTGGAAACGGTTTTGCTTTTATTGGTTGGGGACATCTAAATTCTTTTTGTATATCTGCAGATGAACTATCAAGCCGACATAAAATTTTTGAGCGTGGTAAACTTATTACACATGGAAGCATGCATGAACTAGGACACACTATGGGGCTTTTTGTAGATGACTTTGGAGGAAATGACAATCATGCAGCAATTCATCCTAGATATAAAGAATACTACATATATAGAAATTACAAAAGCTTGATGAATTATAGATATACCTATTTAATTCTTGATTTTTCAGATGGAGACAACGGAAAAAATGACTACAACGACTGGGAAGGAATGGAATTTGATTTTTTCAAAAATACTCATTTTGAATGGCCAAAAAAATAAAGAGATATTCTAAAAAATAGGGAATGTTTGGCTTTTCCCGAACATTTTACAGGCTTTTATATAGAAATAAGGTCATAAATAAAATTTGGTGTCAAAAAATGAAAAAAATATCTATATTAATAGCATTTTTTGTATTGACAAGTGGCGTTTTTGCTATGTCACTTTCAATGCCAAAAACTGTAGAAGCTAATGAAACAACTTTTGAAACACTGGAAAACAAAACAGAATATGAATCACATGGCTCAATAAGTGTACAGGGAACTGCAAGTATTGAAAGTAGGCCAGATTTACTAGTAATAATGATTAATATCAAGGCTTTAGATACAATCTCGGCAGATAAAGCATCTGATAAAGTAGCAATAATTCTCAATCAACTAATAAATTCGTTACAAGGACTTGGAATTTCAAAAGATGATATCGAATCAACTAGTTATACAATTAATCAAAAATATGAATGGGCATATTATGAAAACGGAAACAGAAAAGAAAGAGTTTTCAAAGGTTATGAAGCAATAAACAAATTAAGAGTTGAAATAAAGGATTTTGATAAAGGCGGGAAAGTAATTGATGTTGCAGCAGACGTAGGAGCCTTAGTAGATAATATAAATTTTGAACTTACAAAAGAAAAAAGAAATAATTTAAAAATAGAGGCAATGGGAATAGCAGCAAAAGATGCAAAATTAAAAGCAGAAACAATTATCTCTGCATTAGATGAAGAACTCGGCCATGTTACATCATTAAATCTTAATAATTACTATTATCAACCATACAACTACTGGGATCGATCAGTTAAGTTATTATCAGATGAGGATGGAGAAAGTACCGCCCCACCAACAGTCATACTTCCAACTGATCTTACTGTTTCATGTACAGTAAATGTTGTATTTGATATAATTTAAAATAAAAAACCTCTTTTTTCTATTTTTTAATCATAATATTTAACTAACTAAACTAGATTATTAGCAATTAGTTACAACTATAATATTGAGAGATAAGTGTTAACCATGGATTTAGATTTTATTAGTAAACTTACAAAAAAAAATAATTCAAAAATTGTAATGCTTGTAATGGATGGTATCGGAGGATTACCAATTAAAGAAGACGGAGCAACAGAACTAGAAACTGCAAATACTCCAAATCTTGATAATCTTTCTAAAAAAAGTATTTGCGGCTTACAAACACCAGTTGGAAATGGTATAACACCCGGTAGTGGCCCTGGTCATCTAGGTCTTTTTGGTTATAACCCAATAAAATATCAAGTAGGAAGAGGAGTTCTTGCAGCACTTGGAATAGGTTTTGATTTAAAACCAAATGACGTTGCTGCTCGTGGCAATTTTGGAACAATAGATGAAAAAGGAAATGTAACTGATAGACGGGCTGGGCGCATTTCATCTGAAAAAAATCAAGAATTATGTGAAATGCTCTGTGAAAATATAAATCTCTGTGACACAGAACTTATCATAAAAACAGTAAAAGAGCATCGTTTTTTACTCGTTTTAAGAGGAGAAGGTTTATCAGGCGATCTTATTGATACTGATCCTCAAGAATTAGGAGTAAAACCTCTTGACCCGAAAGGGAAAAATCCAGATGCAGGCAAAACTGTAGAAATAGTAAAAGATTTTATCAATCAAGCAAGTAAAGTTTTAAAAGACGAGCATCCCGCAAATATGGTTCTTCTTCGTGGTTTTTCCAAAAAACCTAACTGGCCTAGTTTCCCTGAAGTTTTTGGTCTTAAAAGTGCTGCCATTGCAGCATATCCAATGTATAAAGGTCTTGCAAGACTAATTGGTATGGATATTTTAGAAACAGGCCAAACAATAGAAGAAGAAATCAAAACACTAGAAGAAAACTGGGATAAATATGATTTCTTCTTTTTACATGTCAAAAAAACAGATAGCTATGGAGAAGATGGAAACTTTGATTCAAAAGTAAAAGTTATAGAAGAAACAGATAAGTTGATTCCTCATTTAAATAACTTAAATCCAGATGTAATAATTACTACTGGCGATCACTCTACACCATCATTATTAAAATATCATAGCTGGCATCCGGTACCAATTCTTTTATATTCAAAATACT
Source organism: uncultured Thermoplasmatales archaeon (assembly GCA_964481275.1). Taxonomy (GTDB): domain Archaea; phylum Thermoplasmatota; class E2; order DHVEG-1; family DHVEG-1; genus CAYZTD01. Next base: position 128,158 of record CAYZTD010000002.1, on the reverse strand, counting down.
GCAGACCAGATAATTGTAAAAAATTCGGTGAAAGAGAATGCATGAAAGGAGGACTTGGAACACGTTTTCCAGCTGAAGACTTAATGCCACTTGCTCTAGCCAATGCAAAAAGACTCGGAAAGTTTGGAGCATAAAAAACAATTACTATTTTTTAATTATCCACCAGTCTGGTTTTTTAACATTAACTGATAAATTTTTTTTATCTGCAAACTCAAATACTGCCCGCCGTACATCTTCCTGATTTGAATTTCCCTCGATATCATGTCCTCCGATTATACCACCAGTTTTAACCTTAGAATAGTATGACTCTATGTCTTTTTTCACATATTCATATTCATGATTGCCATCTATATAAACCATGTCAAGATCATTAGGAATAAAATCAACAGCATCTTCAGAGGACAACTGCAAAGGCACAATACGATCTTTATATCTTTTTAGCAATATCAATGCTGGTTTAAAAGATGAGGGAAGAGTGATTTTTAGTAAAAAGTTTTTTTCTTTTTCATAATCTCGATATTTTTTATAAGGATCTATAAGAAACATTTTTTCTACATCAAGTTTTTTAAACATTCTGCGAGCGTTTGTTCCATAGAATACACCAATTTCAGCAATTTTAAGAGGATTTTGGTAGTTTTCAGCAGCAAAATTAATCATAGGACGATATGAATCATATTTAAGAAAGTCATATGTTTTATATGAAAATATTCCGCTAAGGGCCAATATAATAAGTATTAACCAGTAGTTCATAGAGCCGTATTAAAAGAGGTGTAAAAAAAATTTTCGGGAGACTAACTATATATGAAATTAATTTATCAACATATAGATATGTTTAAAAATATAAAAACTGGGGTGATATTTAACATCTTCAATCAAATCTAGGAAAAATAAATCTCATAATATTTATTTTTCAGATAATCCACAAATACTTTAGAGTTAAGTCCTTCTCCACAGCATTTTTTAATTATTTCATCTGCCATCATACTTCGCCCATATTGATGAATGTTTTTTCTAAGCCAATCTAAAATATTTTTAAATTCACCGTTTTGTATTTCATATTGTAAGTTTTTATTTTCTTTTTTTATCTGGTTATAAATTTGAGCTGAATAAATTGTACCAATTGCATAAGTTGGAAAATAACCAATATTTCCACCACTCCAATGCATATCCTGAAGGATTCCTTCAACATCATTTTTTGGAATTATTCCTAGCATTTCATTCATTTTTTCATTCCAAATATGTGGCAATTCTTCTACATCTATTTTATCTTCCATCATATCAATTTCCATTTCAAAACGAAGTATAACATGCAAACAATAAGTTAATTCATCTGATTCAACACGGATAAAAGAAGGTCTTACAATATTTACCATTCTATACCATTCTTCAAATGAAATATCTTTAAAGGCATCTTGATTTGTTTTTTTAAAAATTGGATAAAAATGTTTCCAAAAGAAAATATTTCTAGATACCATATTTTCCCAGAAACGCGACTGTGATTCATGTAACCCAAGAGATGGAGAATCAGATATAACTGTGTATTTATATTCACCTTTTGGCATTCCCAATTCATATAAAGCATGACCTGCCTCATGTATTGTAGAAAAAAAAGAAAAAAAAGGACTTTTTCTTTTAAAACTAGTAGTAATTCTAACATCATTATCGCCCATGCTTGTAGTAAATGGATGAGTTGATTCATCGAGCCGTGTTTTTTCTTTTGGTAGATGCATTTTTTTAGTAACAATATTACATAATTTTTTTTGTTCACCAGGAGTTATTTTTATATCAATTTCTTTTTGATTTTTATAGATATCAGTATCTTTAATTTTATCTAAAATTCTAACTAGTTCTTTTTTTAGATAGGTAAATTCTTTTTTGAGTTTATCTACTGTCATTCCTTCCTCATAGTCATCAAGTAAAGTATTATATCTAGGACCAGATATTTCAAAAAAACTACAGTATTCTTTTTCAAGATCTATTATTTTTTTAAGATCAGATGAAAATATTTTATAATCATTTTTTTCTCTAGATTTCTCCCAACTTTGATATGCAATTGTTGTTGTCTTTGACATTTTTTCTACAAAATCAGAGGGTATCCTTCTTGCTTTATCTACATCTTTATATAGTCTTTTTACTACATTTTTGTCTTTTTCTGATAGGTCTTTATAGACTTTTTCCTTGTTTAGTTTTTTAATATGATCCCAAAATTTATCTGAAATAACTTTTTCATGAGATATTTTTGAAATAAATGCTGCTTGTTCAGATTTTTCTTCTGCACCCATCATTGGCATATATGTCATCTGATCCCAACCGATAAGTGCACCTATTCCGCCAATTACAGATAATTCTTTTTGCTGTTTATATATGAAATCAAGTGATTCTTTCATTTTTTTATACCTCTATTTCTATTCCTACAGGACAGTAATCTGAACCCATTACATCCTGCAATATAAAAGCATTTTTTACATTTTTTATAAATTCTTTGTTTACAAAAAAATAATCAAGTCTCCATCCTACATTTCTTTCACGTGCTCTAGTTCTCATACTCCACCACGTGTATTGATCTGGTTCTTTGTTGAAATATCTAAAAGTATCAATATATCCATGGTCTATAAATGTATCAATCCATGCTCTCTCTATAGGTAAAAAACCTGATATTTTTTCGTTTTCTTTTGGCCTTGCAAGATCAATTTCTTTATGAGCTGTGTTAAAGTCACCACAGACTACAATATTTTTTCCTTCTGCTTTTAAGTTATCTGCATAAGATAAAAAAGTATCATAAAAATCAAGCTTAAAATCAAGTCTTTCCTGGTTTTTCTTTCCATTTGGATAATATATATTAAATAATACAAAATCATCAAATTCTATGATAAGTATCCTTCCTTCTCTATCGAATTTTTCTATTCCAAAACCTTTTTTGATATTTTTTGGTTTGATTTTAGAATATGTTGTAACTCCAGAATAACCCTTTCTTTCTGCTGAATTTATAAAAATATTGTATCCCGGTGTGTTTTTTAGATGAGGCGGAAATTGTTCAGGTTTTGCCTTGATTTCTTGTAAACAGAGAATATCTGGTTTTTCGTTTTGAAACCATTTAAAAAGTCCTTTTCTATCTGCAGCACGTATTCCATTTACATTCCATGAAATAAGTCTCATACTTTTTGTTAATAAAAAACTAAGTAATAAGTTTATTTTAAGCTATGAAAAAAAAATTAAAAGAAAAATATTGGAAAATTAGTTACAATCATAACTTGAATCATAATCTGAAGTTGTATCTTCATTTTTATATTGATTATATTCTCTACTTTGAGAAACAATTTTTTTTATTTTTCTTTTTCCAACCAATTTTTGTAATTTTTTTGTTTCTTTATTCATTTTTTTACAACCCCGCTATACAATCCCATGATAAATCATGACAGTATATTATTGTGTTATGAACTAGTTTATATTATTTTTGGTAAAAATTGTCAAAAAAAGAGAAAATAATCCAAATGTATAACAATTTAATAGAAAAAAGAAAAAGATGTGCAAAGCCAAATTGTTAGAAAAGTATTTATATTAGTTCTCATATGAGTAAATAATAAGGTGTAAATCCATGCCCCGATATGGACAAGGTAGAAGAAGACGAGGAAGGTGCAGAGGACAAAGATGGATTGAAAGACCTTACAATAAAATACACCCAATACCAACTGAAAGAAAGCAAATAATCATACTAAAGCTATATGAACTAGAGGCTCTAAGACTAGTAGACCTGAAAGATCTCACCCAAGAAGAAGCAGCTGCAATGATGGGCGTATCAAGAAAAACACTATGGAATGATCTACACAAAGCAAGAAAAAAAGTAACAAATGCCTTAGTAAAAGGATACCAAATATGTATCGAGAATGGAAATTGCATCCCAAGAATAAATAAGGAGGTGAAAAAAGAAGATGCCAGCAGGCGATAGAACAGGTCCAGAAGGCTTTGGACCAAGAAGCGGAAGAGGCTTAGGTTACTGTAGCGGCTATAACAGCCCAGGATACGCAAAAGGTGCTCCTAGAGGCGGCCGCGGCTTTGGAAGAGGATATGGAAGAGGCTTTGGCTTTGGCCGTGGAAGAAGTTTCGGAAGAAGATGGTGGTATAGAGACTATTACTATCCAGAACCATACTACGAACCAGCACCATATGAATCAATATACCAAGAACCAACAAAAGACGAAGAAAAAAGATACTTGGAAGATACAATAAAAGCACTAGAAGAAGACCTAAAGTCCATGAAGGAAAGACTTGAGAACCTCTCAAAAGAAAAATAATAAAATTTATCTTTATTTTTATTCTACAGATTAAAAGTTAGATTGAGGTTTAAAATGCAAAAAAATCAAGAAAAAATAGATGTTGGAAAAAATCTAGAAAAAGTAAAACATAAAATTGTGGTACTAAGTGGAAAAGGAGGAGTGGGAAAAAGTACAATATCATCAAATCTTGCTCTATATCTATCAAAGAAAGGATACAAAACAGGAATACTTGATAGCGATATCCATGGTCCAAGCATCCCAAAAATAATGGGTTTGGAAGATGAAAGAGGAGTAATGAAAAATAATCTAATTCAGCCCATAAAAACAAGTGAAGGGTTAAAAATAATGTCTATGGGATATTTACTTCCAGATAAAGATTCCCCGGTTATATGGCGAGGTCCAATGAAGATGGGTGCGATAAGACAACTACTAGGGCAAGTTGATTGGGGTGAACTTGATTATTTGATTATTGATTTACCACCCGGTACAGGTGATGAACCATTAAGTATCGCACAACTTCTTCCGGATGTAGATGGTGTAATAATTGTAACAACTCCTCAAGATGTCGCACTTGTAAGTGTCAGAAAATCTATTAATTTTGTAAGAAAACTAAATTTGAATGTAATTGGAATTGTTGAAAATATGAGTGGCTTTACATGTCCTCACTGTGGGAAGAAAGTAGATATATTCAAAACAGGCGGGGGTAAAAAAGCATCAGAAGATTTTAAAATTCCTTATTTAGGTTCAATACCTCTTGATCCAGATATAGTTGAAATAGGAGATAGCAAAGAAAAAATAGATATTAAAAATAAATCTACAGAGAAAAGTTATATGGATTTTGTTGAAAATGTAGAAAGAATTATAGGAGGTGAAAAATAATATGCCAGGTGGAGATGGAACAGGACCTGACGGTACTGGCCCAGTTGCAGGTCGAGGACAAGGCAGAGGACGCAATAGACCAGGTTACGGTTTAGGCCCCGAAGGGGAATGTTATTGCCCTAACTGTGGGCACCGTGAACCCCATGAGCGTGCTGTACCATGTTTTAATAAGAAATGCCCTAAATGTGGCGCACATATGACTCGTGCATAAAATACAAACAGTTATTAACACCCCTTAATATTTGGAAAAAGTAAGGGAGGAATAATTATGAAAATAGCAGTATCATCAACAAATAAAGATTTAAATGCTAAAGTTGATCAACGTTTCGGCCGCTGTAAATATTTTTTAATAGTAGATTCTGAAAATATGGAGTTTAATACTATATCTAATCAAAGCAGTATAGCAACCGGCGGAGCAGGGGTTAAAGCAGCAGAAACAGTAGTAAATAGTAACGCAGATATATTGATAACAGGCAACATCGGTCCAAACGCTCATAGAACTCTTTCTGCAGGCGGTATGAAGATTTTTACTGGCGCAAGAGGATCTATAAAAGATGCAATAAAATCATATAAAAAAGGAGAACTTAAAGAAACAGGAAATCCAAATGTTGAAAGTCATCACGGGATAAGGTGAAAAAAATGAAAGTATGTATACCAACAAATGGAAATAAAGGACTAGATGAAACAGTTGGTGAGCATTTTGGAAGAGTTCCAACATATACTATAGTAGATATAGAAAATAACGATGTAAAAGTAATTTCAAACGAAAGCCACCACATGGGCGGAAGGGGATATCCTCCTGAGCTTTTAACTAGAGAAGGAGTAAATGTAATGTTATGCAGTGGCCTTGGAAGAAGAGCCATAGATATGTTTTCTGATTTTGGAATTACAGTATATATTGGTGCCACAGGAAAAGTAAAAGATGCGATAAATGCATACAAAAACGGAGATTTAAAAAAAGCAAACGAAGGAGATGCATGTAAAGAACACGCATTTCGAGGTCAAGATCAACATAAACACAAATGGCACTAAGTGAATTTAAATGAAAGTACATCTAGATTGCATTCCATGTTTTTTAAAACAATCCCTTGAAGCAGCAAGAATGGCAACAAATGACGAAAAAACACATGAAAAAGTCATGAAAGAAATTCTAAAACATCTAGAAAATATTGATTTTGAAAAATCACCACCAGAACTATCAAGAGAAGTACATAGAATAATAAGAACAATAACAAAAACAAAAGACCCTTACAAAAAAGTAAAAAACGAATCAAATAAGACAGGAGAAAAAATATACAAAAAACTTAAAAGAAAAGTAAAAAACTCAGATGATCCACTTATCACAGCAATAAAACTAGCAATAGTTGGAAATGTAATTGATTTTGGAACTATGAATCGTTTCAATGTTGATGATATGATAAAATATGCATTCGAACGGGAATTTGATGATAGAGATTATCCTTTATTTAAAAAAGAACTAGATAAAGCAAAAAACATTTTATATCTAGCAGATAACACGGGAGAGATATTTTTTGATAAATTATTATTAGAAGAACTAAAAAATATGGGGAAAAAAATAACTTATGTTGTAAAAGAAAATCCGATAATAAATGATGCTTTAATTGATGATGTAAAGGAGGCGGGAATAGATAAAATAGCAAATGTTATTACCTGTGATAACGGACAAAAGATATCTACACCTGGTGTTGTTATGAAATATACATCAGATGAATTTAAAAAAATTTTTGAAGCATCAGATATAATAATTTCAAAAGGACAAGGAAATTATGAAGGATTAAGTGATGTAAAAAGACGTGTGTTTTTTTTACTAGTTGCAAAATGTCCTCTTGTAGCAAATGATATAGGATCTAATGTAGGAAAACTTATTTTGAAGGTGAATAAATGATAATTTCTGTTGCCAGCGGAAAAGGTGGAACAGGAAAAACTACTATTTCAACTAACCTTGCACTAAGTATAGGTAATGTACAATTTTTTGATTGTGATGTTGAAGAACCTGATTCAAATATCTTTTTAAAAACAGATATTGTAGAATCTGAAGATGTAAACGTTTTAATTCCCGAAATCGATAAAGAAAAATGTAATTTCTGTGGGAACTGTTCAGATTTCTGTAATTACAACGCGCTTGCAGTAGTAAAAAAAGATGTTTTAGTTTTTCCAGATTTATGTCACTCATGCGGCGGATGCAAACTGGTATGCCCAAAAGATGCTATCAAATATAAATATAGAAATATCGGAAAAATAGATCATGGAAAAAAAGAAGATATTGATTTTTACCAAGGTCTTCTAAATGTAGGAGAAGCTCAAGCCGTACCTGTTTTAAAAGCTCTTAAAAAAAAGATAGATAAAAGAAAAAATGTAATAATGGATGCTCCACCAGGAACAGCTTGTCCAGTGGTAGAAACTGTAGGAACATCTGATTATTGTATACTTGTAACTGAGCCAACACCTTTTGGTCTAAATGATTTGAAGATCGCAGTTGATACCGTAAGACTACTTGGAGTACCGTTTGGAGTAATAATAAACCGAGATGGAGTTGGAGACAACAAAGTAGAATTATATTGTCAACAGGAAAAAATAAAGATTCTTGCTAAAATTCCTCAGAGTAAAGAAATTGCAGAATTTTATTCAAATGGCATACCATTTGTAAAAAAGATTTCTTCTTGGGATGATGAATTCAAAAAAATATTTACAGTGATTTCTGAGGAGGTGAAAAAATAAAAGAGTTAACAGTGATAAGTGGAAAAGGTGGAACAGGAAAAACTACAATAACTGGAGCTTTAGCAAGTCTTTCAAAAAACTCTGTTTTTGCTGACTGCGATGTAGATGCAGCCGATCTTCATCTTATTTTAAAACCCACTATTAAAAAAACAATGGGTTTTCATGGGCTTAAATTAGCACAAATTGACAGTGACAAATGTATTGAATGTAAAAAATGTATAGATTATTGCAAGTTTGATGCAATTGATGAAAGAATAATTGTTAAAAAATCGTTTTGCGAAGGCTGTGGCGTCTGTGAATATGTATGTCCTTCAGATGCGATAAAAATGGTTGACAGAGAATCAGGGTTTTCTTATATTTCAGAAACCCGTTTTGGACCAATGGCTCATGCTGTATTAAAAACAGCAGAAGAAGCATCAGGAAAACTTGTAACTGTTGTTCGTGAAAATGCAAAAAAAATTGCTGAAGATAAAGAAAAAGATTTGATAATTATTGATGGCCCACCAGGAATAGGATGTCCTGTTATATCTGCTATCACTGGTGTTGATTTGGTATTGATAGTAACAGAACCCACCTTATCAGGTATCTCAGATCTTAAAAGAATTGAGGGAGTTGCAAAACATTTTGATATACCTGCTTTTGTAGGTATAAATAAATATGATTTAAATCTTGAAAATACAAACGAAATAGTAGATTTTTGTAAAAATAGAAATGTTGGAGTTGTTGGAAAAATTCCTTATGATACAATTGTTACAAAGGCCTTAATTTCTGAGAAAAATATTATAGAATATGAACCTGATTCTAATATATCAAAAGAGATAATTAAAATGTGGGAGAATATTAAAGAAAAGATATAGGTGATTTTTTGAAACATGTAAATTATAAAGATGTAGAGCTTGAAACTCCTAATGAAGAAGGAATAAAAGATACCAAGCTACGCTGGCTTATATCAAAAAAAGATGGTGCAGAAAACTTTGCAATGCGTCTTTTTGAATTAAAACCAGATGGATATACCCCTCTTCACCAGCATGATTGGGAACATGAAGTTTTTGTTTTAGAAGGAAAAGGTGAAGTAAGAAATAAAGAAACAAAAAAACCTTTTACAGAAGGTGACGTATTTTTTGTAAAACCTATGGAATGGCATCAGTTTGTAAACACAGGTTCTAAAACACTTAAGTTTCTCTGTTTAATTCCAGTAAAAGAATGAAATAAACTGATAAAATGAAATTTTTTAAAAAAGAAAAAGATAAAAATTTAGAAGAAAATGATTGGCCTAACTATATTAAAAAATTAAATGATGAAAATTTCGATGAATTTATTGAAAAATATCCAATATGTCTTATAGATTTCTGGGCTCCATGGTGTCATCCATGTAAAAAAATGACTTCTCGTATGAGAAGACTTTCTAAAATTTTTGAAAAAAGTGTTGCATTTGGAAAAATAAATATTCAAAAAAATAAGAAAATTGCTAAGAAATATAATATAATGAGTATTCCAAGTCTAATCTTATTTAAAGAAGGTAAAAACAAAGCATTTCTAAATGGTGTAAAATCAGTTGGAGAAATCAAAAAAATTATTAAAAAATATCTTTAAAAAACAGATTTTTCTCTTGAATAAGAGAGTTAAATTATAAAAAAAGTTTATCAGTTATATTTTTATATTATTTTTCTATATTAGTAGTGATAAATATGAATAATTTAATCTGTTGTTGCTAAATTTTCGTTTTTTGCATATTTATCAGTTAGTTTTTTAAAAAAATAGTTTTTTAGGTGATTGAAAAATGATAAGGAAAGGAAATATCGGAAATAACATACTTGATTTAATTGGAAATACTCCTCTTGTTAGAATAAATAAACTTAATCCAAATCCAAATGTAATTATTTATGCAAAACTTGAAGGTAATAATCCAGGTGGAAGTATAAAAGATAGGATAGCTCTGAAAATGATTGAGCAAGCAGAATCAGAAGGGAAATTAAAACCCGGTAAAAAAATTATTGAAGCAACTTCTGGAAATACAGGTATTGCCCTTGCCATGATTGGTGTTTTAAAAGGTTATGATGTTGAAATAGTGATGAGCGAGGCGGTATCTTTAGAGAGAAGAAAGATGATTAAAGCATTTGGTGCAAATATTATTTTAACTTCTGCTGAAGAAGGGACTGATGGAGCAATTATGAAAGTAAAAGAACTTAGAAAGAAATATCCTGATAAATATTTCTGTACAGATCAATTTACAAATCATTACAATAAAATGGCACATTATGAGACAACAGCCAGAGAGATTCTTGATCAAACTAGTGGTAAAATTGACTATTTTGTATCAGCAATTGGAACATCTGGAACTATTATGGGTGTAGGGCGTTATCTAAAAGAGTATAATCCTAATGTAAAAATTGTTTGTGCTCACCCTGTAAAGGGCCACTATATACAAGGTTTAAAAAATATGCAAGAAGCAATTATTCCAAGTATTTATGATTCCACCCAGATTGATATAGAAGTTATGATTGAATCAGAAAAAGCTTTTGAAATGGCAAGAAAACTTGCTCAAAAAGAAGGAGTTTTTGCTGGCATGAGTAGTGGTGCAGCAATGCTTGCTGCATATGAAACTGCAAAAAATGCAGATAGTGGAATAATTGTTACAATTTTTCCAGATCGCGGTGATAGATACTTAAGTACCGATTTGTTTAAATGTGATTAAGCACCGTTAATTTTTTCGTCAATAAGTGAAGTTTTTTCCCATAATCTTTAAATCATATACTAAGATAAAGCAGACTAACATTTATCGGGGGTAAAAATAATTATGAGAAATAAAATTATCTTATCAGTAATAGTTCTGTGTTTGATAAGTACAAGTACTGTTATAACAGCTGAAATAATAGAAATAGATGCAGACAAATCTAAACAGATTTCAAATAATTTTTATTCAACTAATCAGGAAGATATAATAATTTCAATGTTAGAACAACTAAATCAGGAAATGATGTTAGGGTACATAGAAGAGTTAGTAGAAATTGCTGAAAGACATGATGTTTCACGCTTAAGCGGCACAGATGGTTGTGAGGAAGCAAGAGATTACATTCTAAATGAATTGTTTGATATGGGATTTAATCCAAAAATTCTGAACTGGGCAGCAAAAGGAATAATTCCCCCTTACAGGAATTTGCTATTTGTAAGTGATAATATCGAAGTAACAATAACGGGTAAACCAAATAGCGAACAAATTTTAGTTTTAATGGCTCACTATGACACAACCGCAATTACACCATCTGCAGATGATAATAGTGCAGGCGTAGCAGCAGTTCTTTCTGCTGCAAAAATATTAAGTCAATATGAATTTAATCACGAAATTCGCTTTGTTTTTTTATCTGGTGAAGAACAAGGTCTATTAGGTAGTACTGCCTATGCTCAAAATTCTTATCAAACTTGTGAAAGTATAGTAAATGTTGTAAATCTTGATATGATTGGTTATTCTTCACCTGAAATTCCAGGAGATGAAAATAAGGTAAGAATATATGAAACATGTTCAGATAGACTAACAGAAAAAGTAGTAGAAATCTGCAATAACCCCGACTATAATGAATATATAAACTTCCAAGTATTTGCATCAGATGACGATACAGGTCACGGAAGCGATCAAAGAAGTTTTTGTAACTATGGTTTTGATTCAATATTTATTCACGAATACACATGGAATGATAATAAAGACAGATGGACTGATACAATTGAAAATATGGACGTCGAGTATGCTACAAGAGTTGCAAGACTTGCTATGGCTTTTACTGCTAAATATGGACTAAGTTCAATTATAGAAAACAATGCACCAGAAAGCCCATCAAAAGTGAAAGGGCCTAAACAAACAAAAATAAATGAAGAACAAGAATATAAAACATCAACAGAAGATATTGATGGTGATGAAGTATATTACATGTTTGATTGGGATGACGGGGCACATAGTGAATGGATTGGTCCCTATGAATCAGGAGAGATATGCACAGCAAAACATACTTACACAGAGACAGGAGAATATAGAGTAAAAGCAAAAGCAAAAGATATACATGGAATTCAGAGTAAATGGAAGCAGGCAGAAGAAAAAAATAAACAAACAAATATTTTCCTTCAAAATATATTTGAAAAATACCAAAATATCTTTGGCATAATAATAGAACTCAGGAATTTTCTGAAATTATGGACTTAATAATAGTATATGATAATAATATCTGTAGAAAAGACAAGGATTTAAAATCAGATTGGGGATTTTCCTGTGTAATCAAAGAAAAAAATAGCTTAATTTTATTTGACACAGGTGCTAAAGGAGAAATACTTTTAAGAAATATGAAAAAACTTGATATTAACCCAGAATTAATATCAAAAATAGTTATTTCTCATGAACATTGGGATCATAACGGTGGTTTAGAAAAATTATCATCTAAAATAAAAAATAATGTCAAAGTATATAGATTTAATAAAAATAAAACATATAACCTGCATCTTATTTGTACAACAGAACCTATAAAAGTTTCAAAAAATATTTATTCTACCGGGAGGCTTCCGGGGAATCCAGTTGATGAACAATCTCTTATAATAAAAGGAAAAAAAGGATGGTACGTTCTTGCAGGTTGTTCGCATTCTGGTGTAAAAAATATTATTAACAAAGCAAAAGAATACGGCGAAATAAAGGGAATAATAGGCGGTCTCCATAGTTTTTCGGATTTTAATCTCTTGGAAAAAATAGATCTAGTTTGCCCTACACATTGTACTAAATATAAAGAAAAAATTTATCAGACATATCCATATAAAGTAATTGAAGGCGGTGTAGGTAAAACTATTGAAATATAGTAAAATAATTACAAATTTATCATATATTATAATTTCAACTTCTATAATCTCATTAATAGCGTTTGTTGGAATACTTACTTTATCATTAAAAGATAAATTACTAAACAAAATATTACTTTGTTTTATAAATCTTTCAGCAGACGCTCTTATGAGTGGTGCTTTCATACATTTAATTCCTGAATCTATTCAAAAAATATGAATATGGAAATATACTGATATTTGTATTAGTTGGTTTTATACTTTTTTTATTATAGAAAAGATAGTTCATTGGCATCACTGTCATAAAGGAAAATATGATGTTCATACTTTTCATTATATGAACTTAGTTTGAGATTCTATACATAATTTCATAGGTGGGTTTATAATGGCAGCTGCATTTTTAAGATTCATTCCACGTGGTATAACTACATCTATAGAAATAGCTACCCATGAGATGCCATAATAAATAGGTGATTTTGGTGTTCTAATATATGGAGGGGTTTAAAAAAAGTTCTTCTTAGGAATTTTGATAATGTAGACTGTAAAATATATTTTTCATGGTTAAAATTTAAGAAAAGAAAAAGTTTTTATTACGATAGCTGCTTTGTTTTGAAGGAAATATGTACTGTAGCTATAAGTTGTAGATAACTATGGGTGGAGATAATTTAAATGCCAAAAAATAGTAAAAAACAAATTAGTATAGATGAAAATAAAGTTATTAATGAATTAAAGAGAAACGCAAATAAAAGTATAAATAAGATAGCAAAAGATTGTGGATTTTCTAGACAAAAGGTATGGAGAATTATAAAAAAACTCGAGAAAGATAAAGTTATCTGGAGCTACGGAGCAATTGTTGATGAGGAAAAACAGGGTCTAAACTATTATATTTTGCTTTTGAGACGAGGAGCAAAACCAGTAACAAAAGAAGCAATTAACAATATTGTTTCCAGAGAGATTGATGAACATATTAAAAAAATTGATTGTGAGATGATAACTAGTTTATACCTCCATGGTTGTTACGACTGGCTTATAGTTTTTACAGCACCAAATACCTCCCAGGCTAAAAAAGTAAGTGAATTATTTAGGGATAGATATCAAAATTTGTTAGATGAAGTAACACTTTTAGAAACAATATTTCCTGTAAAGATACAAGGCATTGTAAATCCCGATATTGAAAAACTGAAAAGTTTTGTACCTTAGAAAAAAAATATAATATTTTATGTCAATGGAACGTCTTTTCTTAAATCATCTTTTAATTTTTTACCTGTTTTTTTCTCCCATTCTTTTATGCTAAGTGAATGTTTTTCCCTTATTTTATCACCTAAACCAAGACCATTATATGAACAAAAAGGAACGATTCCTTCAGGAGTTGTATAATGAATAACACATCTTTTGAGCCGATCTATATTTAGATTAAAAGGATCTTGAAACCACATTGAGCCTATAAATAAGCTATTGTAATGAAAACCACGAAGAGAATCATAGCTTCCTCCTATTGCTGCATCTTTTAGAAGTCTTTTAAGATTAAAACCTTTTGGAGCATTATCATGATCTACATAATCATCGATATGTTTTAAAAATGCTGATGCGACTCTGAGTTTTTTGAGAGGGCCCTTTATCTCACTTTCTTTATCAATGAATTTAAAAAGTCTTTCTACATCAATAAAGCGTGTCACCGGAATTATTTTTCCATCTTCATCTACAAACAAATATGTTGCACCACCGCAACCGGGATGCGCAGTAAACTCAACTTGGGTCTCACCCTTTAAAAGCTCTATTAACTTAGATATCGGAAAAACAAAAGGAACAGGATAAAAATCATCTTTTGATAAAGCTCCATCAAATTCTTTTTCGATAGCATCCATCATCATTACATAATCAACACGTTGTTTCTCCCGCTGTTCGTCCTTTATCTTTTTGATACGCCCACAAAAACTTATAGGTTGGAAGTTTACACCACGTATTATATCCATATTTTCTATTGCAAATTTTACAATTTTTCCTGCTTCATGTAAATTTTTACCATTAATAAGAACTGGTACTAAAACACATTTAAGATTTACTTTACGAAGATTTCTAATAGCTTTTTTATTTTTTTCTATCCATGGGTTAGTTTCTTTTGTAACACCATCAAAACTCATATAGATAGTATTGACCTTTGCATCCTTTAGTTTTTGACAGAAATCAACGCTATCTGCAAGTTTTAATCCATTTGTATTTACTTGTACATGTGCAAAACCAACTTCTTTTGCCATATGGACTATATCCAAAATATCATCTCGGATAGTTGGTTCTCCGCCTGTGATTTGAATTGCTTTAGAGCCCATAGGGCTTTCATTTCTAGCCTGAATCATAAGATCTCTTAATTCACCTATACTTGGCTCATAAACACATCCTGAAGCCCCAGCATTCATAAAACAATAACTACACCTTAAATCGCATCTATTAGTAACTAGTAGATTAGTTAAAACGCTTTGTGATTTATGCATATCATATAGCGCAGGATAATCTAAAACACTTGTTTTTACATCAGGTGAATCAGTACCAGTAACTTTAAATTTTATCCATTTTTTATACAAATCAGCATCGGTAAAATAAATATCTTTGAAATTGCCATGTTTTTTACATTTTTTAGTAATATATACTTTACCGTTTTCCTCGATTATTTCAGCAGGTATTTTTTCAATAATTCCTTCCATATAACAGGCAGGGCATACCGAATAAGTATCATCCAATTTCTCCATTGTTTTTACCACCAATTAGATTTGTCACAAATTCAGAGGTTCAAAACATATGACAATATATAAGCTTAATCTTTTATTAATGATGTATAAACTTTTTTACAAGGATAGGAACTATTTACAAAAAATTATATAAATTTTATAAATAAAATTAATAATTTTATAAAAATCGATTGTTTTTTCGTTAATTAACGATAAAAAATAGGCAAGATTATTAAATTTGTAGTACCCTACCATATTTTGTACATAGGAGGTTGACTACATCTCAAAAAGAACTGAAAGGAAAAAAGAGCTTGACCATGCAAGAAATGAATGGCGTAAAAAACATCGAATATTAAATGGAAAAATAATACTATGGCCTAAAAAACCTCCAGAACACATAAACGCTAGAGCGAGTAAAACATATAACTGGTTTTGGAAAAAAGTTTTAATTCCAACAAAGACAGAGGACATCCCTGCAATTATAACAAATATTAGAAATCAAACCAAAAATATAAAAGACAAAAGAAAAACTCGTATTTTTCGTACAATGATAGGAATGGCAGAAGACGCATATAAAATGAAACAGCTTGATAGCATATTAGAAACAGATAAAGAACTGCAACTTGGAGAAAAAGCCATTTACAATTCAGAAAAAGGCCTTATTTTTAGAAATGGAGAATATTATACAACGGATTTTTCAGAAGATGAAACAAAGATATTACTTCGTGATTCAGAAGGAACAATAATTGACGTACAATACAATGGTAGAAAAGAGGGTTCAGAAAACGATCAAGAATATCGAAAGGAAATTTATAAAAAATGGGATTACACAAATGAAAACTAAAATGTTCGCCAACATATAGTATAATGAGGACTTTTTTAGAGATTTACTGATTAGACTATAATAGTTTTTATATAGCTGTTTTGGGTTTAACCTGCTCCTATGAAAAAAGTAAATTCTGATAATATTACAAACATAATTGTAACAGGTAAAAGTGGAGCTGGAAAACAACCACGTATAGATGTTTTTTTAGAAGAATTCAATCTAGAACAACTATCAACTGGAGATATATTTAGAAACTATCTTTCAAAATTCAATGAATATGGATATGAAAAAGATTTAGATATTTTCTTTGATAAAGAAAAGGATAAATTTATTTCAGATGAAAAGATAGCTGAAAAAATTGGTACAAATAACAAAGATGTACTTTTAGGTCTCAAAGCAAAATATTTTGTTAATCAGGGTCTTTTTGTACCAGATTTTATCACAAATGAGCTCTTCAAATCCTTTTTTGAAAAAAAGAATTATAAAAACCAAGTTTTGGATGGATATCCAAGAACGAAAAACCAATCGGCATTTCTATTAAATCTATTAAAAGAAAAAAACTCAAAAATTGATTTTGTAGTTCTAGTTGAAAATTCAGATGAAAAAATAATTAAAAGAACTGTTAAAAGAAGGATATGTCCAAAATGTAAAAAAGTATATCATCTAGAATTTAAACCACCAAAAGATGGAAAATATTGCAAAAAATGCGGTACAGAAGTAATTCAAAGATCAGATGACACAGAAGAAAAAATACGTTCAAGACTAAATGAATTCAAAGAAAAAACACTACCTGCTATAAGATACCTAGAAGAAAATGATATACCTATTGCAAAAGTACCTGGCCATCTTGAAGTTTTTACACCTGAAAATGTTAAAAAAAGTGTTATGAAAGAAGTAGAAAAAATTATTGATAAATCATAAGCTACCAAGTGCTTTACCTAGCCTATCAAGGACTTCTTTTACTTCACCTTCATTAATTATTGTCGGAGGCAAAAATCTCATGTATTCACCTGTAGATAGGCTAGTTTTAACACCTTGCTTTTTAAGTTCTTTCTGTAATTTATCAACATTTTCTTTACTTCCCACAGAAAAAGCAATCATTAGACCTCTACCACGAATATCAGAAATAAATGAATAATTTTTCTTTAATTTTTCAAGTCCTTTGAAAAATTGTTTTGATCTATCTATTACATTTTTTGTGATGTTTTTCTCTCTCATTTGTCTTGTTGCAATAAGAGCAGAAGTCATAGCCATGGGATTCCCACCAAAAGTAGAACCATCATACCCTGGTTGCATAGCATCTGATATTTTTTCATTTGTAACAACAGCAGTAACAGGATAACTTCCACCAAAAGATTTTCCTATTGTTATAATGTCTGGTACTACATCATAGCTCATGCAGACAAACCAGTCACCAACTTTCATAGCAGTTCTTCCAAAACCGGCCTGCACCTCATCATCGATTATCACTAAATCTTTTTCTTCTTTTAGTTTCCAAAGTTCTCTGATAAAATTAGAATCAGCAGGAACGTTACCTGCTTCTTCACCCTGCACCATTTCCATTATAATTATTCTTGCACCTGTTTCTTCAACTATTTTTTTAACTGAATCGATATTATTAAAATCTGCAAAATGAACCCAGCCTTCTTCATGAAGGCCAAAAGGCTTTCTATATTTTTTTTTATAAGTTACAGAAACAGCACCATGCGTCCTACCATGAAAACCATTCTTGAACGCTATAACATCTTTTGATTTGGTATATGCCTTAGCAATTTTTATAGCTTTATCAACTGCTTCTCCGCCTGAATTTTGCCAGTAGAAATATTCAAGGCCCTCAGGCATCATCCCAGATATTTCTTTTAAAAAACGAGTTCTAGCGATTTGAACTCTATCTTCTTTCATCGAAATCAATAAATTTGCTTGATTATAAAGACCTCTTGCAATTTCAGGATTAGACATACCTATATTTGTAGCACTATAATTACTGTCCATATCAATATACCATCTACCTTTAGTATCCCTAATCCAGCAACCTTTTCCTCTCACAGGTACTATATCTTCTTCCAAATGAGAAACAGGAATTTTATATTTTTTATGAATATCAATTGCTTCGTTTGTTGAAATCTCTGAATATTTAAGTTGCTCAATAATATCTTTTGCATCCTCAGGATTTAAATGTATATTTTCCAAGTATTCAATAATTTCATCTGCTTGACTTGAAACTAAAGGTTTTCTCTTTTCAAGATTTTTTATATTATTTTTAATCTCTTTAGAGATTCTATTTCCTTCATCTCCTAAAACATTTTCAAAAACTTCTTCTATTCTTTCGAAGGTAGCATTTGTTCTTTCCGGGTTTTTTGTTCTATCATAAATTATTGCATTTTTAAGTTCTTCATAATACATTTTTTTTCTCCATATTCAAAATTAAATCTAACTAGCTAACAATTTTAAAACAAGTTTTTTTCCATATATCTTCTAAATCTTAGACCTTTCTAACTACTTCAACACTTATATAGTTTGGGATTATAATTTTTCGCCAACATATAATATACTGAGGGCTTTTTTAAAATTATTATATCAAATTTAGCCTCATCTATACCATCATGTAATTTTTTTTCTGATTTTTAAAAGAAATATTGCAACAATCAATGCAATAAAAAAAGAAAGAAAAGTACCAAAAATTACTCCAAATCGCGGATATAAAAAATAAACAGATATAACATAACTCATCACTGTTTGACTGCCAAAAATCATAGATTTTGCAAAACCAGATGTGAAACGTGGCCCATGTTCCAAATAAGTAATAATCATAGTAGATAAAAAAATTGCTGGAAATATAGAAAAAATACCAGAAAGAATAGGATCAATATTTGAAAGAAAAACGGCTGTTGCAATAACAGCTCCTGCAAGAAGTCCTCTAAAAAGAATTTTCTTTTTCGTATAATGAACTTTAACTTTCTTATGTGATTCAATTTTTTTGATTTTTTCAAGAAAAGTAAAACTAAAAACAAGAGAAATAGAATACAAAAAAATCGAGATAAAAATATTTTGTATACCAACTAAATAAAGAATTGCGGAAAGAACCGCCCAAAAGCTAAGAGACGCAAATAATGCAAAATAAAGAGACCTATAAGCTAACGAAGAAATAATCACTAAGAAGATTAAATTTATAGCCATTTCAGCAGGAACAACTGCTGCAGATTTACTAGCAAAAATAACTCCTCTATTTAATGATATAAAAATAAAAGCTATAACGATAGTTGAAGGTAAAGTCCCAAGAATTCCTCCTATTTTTGTTCCATATTTTTCAGCTATAACTGTAATTAAAATTACGATAAGTGCTGAAAGAACAAATGGAAGAACTGTCTGAAACAATAAATTAATCATATTAGAAAACAGGCATAGAGTTTTCATATAAAGAGTTAATTAAACTTTTAATACAAAATGAAAAAGTTGAAAAACATAACATATCAAATCCTATCTTAAATCTAACATTTTTGATTGTTGAATAAATTACATATCTTTTTGATAATAAACGTAAACATTTCTGGTAATATTTGTACAACAACTCTTTTTAAATAAAACAAACAAAAATAGAAAATCAAGTGTGTGAGGAAAATGAATAGAAAAAATACATTGATAACAGGATTCGTACTATTAATTCTGATTCTCTCTTCTATAACAATAGTAGTAGAAGGAGGTGTTATAGAAGAAAGAAATTACATAAAAGGAGAGATTTCTCCTAAAGGATATAAAATTATAACCCCAAAACAAATATGTTGTTTTCCTGCTGGTACAAAAATAACAATGGCCGATAAATCTAATAAAAATATTGAAAATATAGAGATAGGAGATAAAGTCTTATCATATGATGTAGAAGAAAAAAGATTTGTAAATACTACTGTAACAAATACTATTATAAAAGTTCGTGAAGGAGTATATAAAGTAAATAATGGATTGTTAAGCCTTACTGATGATCATCCATTATATGTCAAAAAATCTGATGGTAGGACAGTTTGGGCAGCAATTAATCCATATAAATCAAAAATATGTTATAAAAATAGAAATCCTACACAACTTGAAATTGGAGACAAAGTATTTCTTGTAGACGAGACATGGGTTGAAATTAAATCTATAAACTATAATCAAAATGTAACTTTTGTATATACTTTTACTGTAGATTCTGATACACATGATTATTTTGCAAATAAGGTATTAGTTACTAATCAGGTTAGAAATATATGTGGTGAAAAAAGAAATATAGAACCATACCCAATAAACCAAAGAATGTTAGTCATTTATCCAACCAATCCATCCCCCGAAGATGACGCTACAAATGTAGACTTAAATCCTACATTAAGTGTACATGTATCAAATCAATATGGATTAAAAATGAATGTAATGTTTTTTAATGCTCTCACTGACGAAGTTATTGGTATACATAAAGATGTCAGTAATAATGCTTTTACAAGTGTAAGATGGACTGGGTTAAATTACGATACCGAATACAAGTGGTACGCTATAGCTTATAGTTATGTATATAATAGACGTATTCCAATAGAGAATGTTATCGATTTAAAATCTTTTAGTAAGATACCAGTAAAAAGAATTTGGAGTTTTACAACAAAATCAAATAACTTCAATCCAAACAACCCACCAAACACACCAAACA
>CAYZTD010000002.1:0-107133 GCA_964481275.1 uncultured Thermoplasmatales archaeon | reverse complement strand
ACTTTACAACAAAATCAAATAACTTCAATCCAAACAACCCACCAAACACACCAAACAACCCAACACCAAACAACCAAGAAACAAACATAGAACTAAAACCAACACTAAAAATAGACGTATCAGACCCAGACGGAGACAACATGAAAGTAACATTCTACAACGCAAAAGACAACAGCATCATAGGAACAAACAACAACGTACCAAATGCTAGCAGAGCATCAATAGTATGGGCAGATGCAGACCAATACCAGACAACATACAACTGGTATGTCATCGCAGAAGACACACAAGGAAAAACAAATACATCAGAAACATGGAACTTTACAACAAAATCAAATAACTTCAATCCAAACAACCCACCAAACACACCAAAAGATCCTGAACCTGAAGACAATGCTAATAATATAGGATTGAATCCGATACTACATGTTAATGTAAGCGATCCAGATGATGATAAAATAAATGTGACTTTTTATAACGCTGTTAACAATGAAGTAATTGGAATCCATGCAAATGTTTGCAGTGGAGATATTGCAAATTTTCAATGGGAAAATCTCGACTATGAAACAGAATATAGATGGTATGTAGTCGCTGAAGATACAAAAGGTAACAAAACAAGAGGACCCGCAAATGGTAATTGGAGTTTTGCAACCAAATCAAAACCTGATTTCTCAGTTAAGATTAAAATATTTGGAATAGCAAAAGTAAGAGCGAAAATTGAAAATAATGCTGAAAAAAGCATTTCAGATATAAGATGGTCTATAAAAGTCAAAGGCGGACTCTTTGATAGAGTAGATGTATCACGAGAAGGAATCATTGAGGAAATTGAATCTAGTAAAAGTAAAATAATATCAACTTGGGATTTATGGGATTTAAAATCAAGAATTCATGGTTTAGGTCGCATAGATGTAAAAGTTGAAACTAAAGTGGACGGCAATACTTACACAGAGGAAGCAAAAGGTTTTGTAATTGGACGTATCGTATTAGTATTCCATAGAAATTGATAGATGCAATTATAAACAAGACTATCAAAGTAAATCAAAAAAATTTCAAATTTTTCTTTTTCATGAGATTTATATACTTATCTAGTATTTTATTATAAGTTTAGAAGGTGAGGAGTTGAACTTTAAAAATCAGAATATCGCAATAATAGGTGGAGGAAATATAGGTTCAGCCATAGCTAAAGGATTTATATTATCAGGAGAAATCAAACCAGAAAAAATAACTATTACAAGAAGGAAAATTGATTTTTTAAAAAAATTTTCTGAAAAAGGATGTATAATAACAAATAATAACCTTGAAGCAGTAAAAAACAATGAAACTATAATCATATCTGTTCTACCCCAACAAATAAAGGATGTTTTAAAAGAAATTAAATCTTATTTAAAACCCAAAAAACATACTATACTATCAGTTGTATCAGGAGTTAAAACAAAAGAGATACTAGAAATAATTGATAAAAAAATAGATATAGTAAGAATTATGCCCAATATTGCAATAGGAATACGTGAATCAATGACATGTATCGCATCAGATAATGCAACCAAAGATTCAATTGATCTTGCAAAAAAATTATTTGATTACGTTGGAACAACTATTTTAATAAAGGAAGAACAAATGATTCCTGCAACGGCCTTAAATGCATGTGGTATTGCATTCTTTTTACGAGCAATAAGAGCTGCATCACAAGGTGGAATAGAGATAGGTTTTCACTCCTATGAAGCTATTCCTATGGCCGCTCAAACTGCAAAAGGAGCTGCCACTCTTCTAAAAAGCATGGAAAAACATCCTGAGATGGAAATAGATAAAGTCACAACACCAGAAGGATGTACTATAGCTGGATTAAATGAGATGGAACATAAAGGCTTTAGTAGTGCTATGATAAAAGGAATTACAACATCTGCAGAAAAAGCAAGTAAATTATATGATAAAGATTAATCCTTTTTTCTTAATTTTTTAGAATAAAATTTGTTTGAGATTGTGAAATAAAGAAGAACTGCTAAAAGTTCTAATGCAAATATTAATAAAAAGTAAACAAAAGTCGAAGCTATTTTATACCATGTCTCAAAATTTTTAACATCCAGATTGAAGGTTATTATAATTGATCCTAAAAAAGGTATGAACATACCCATAATAACAATTGAAAGTATTATTACTAGGTCTCTATTTTTACCCATAATCAAAGATTTTGATTAAAAATTAGTTATTAAAAGTTGTTATTTTTAAATTTTGAATTAGAAAAATTCAATTATACAAAAGCTTTATTTATTATCTATAGTTGCAGTTGGTTAAATGTTTCAAGATATTCTATTTACTTTGATTAGCTTTGATAAATGGCAGGACCTTGTTATAGCAGCGGTTAGTCTAATGTTTGGAATTATTTTACTTCCGCAGTTACAGGATGTATGGCATGGAAAAACAATTTTAAATCTCTATACAGCAGGCCTTACAACCATTGGTCTTTTTGTACTTGTAATAACTTTTTTTACAATGGGTTTTTGGATTAGTTTTATTGCAGATTTTTTTTCAGGTATAATATGGCTATTACTGTTTATTCTATCAGTTAGAAATTTAAAGAAAATAAAGTAGTTTTATTTTAGATATTTGTTAAGAAGTGCTTTTTTAATTTCTGGTTTTGCATTTTTTTCTATCATTTCAGGACTTGTAATAATAGCTCCTTTTAGGGAATCTCTACAATCACATTCACGTTTGTAATCTATATTTGGGATTAAATCATTCATTATATCTGCTAGGTTATTATCATTCTTTTTTAGGTTTTCAACAACGTTTGTAACTGTTACATCTTCTTCTGATTCATACCAACAATCATAATCTGTAACAGTAAGTATTCCACATAAACACATCTCTGCTTCCCTTGCAAGTTTTGCTTCAGGAGCAAGTGTCATACCTATTACATCTACATTCCATGATCTATATAGTTTTGATTCAGCACGAGTTGAAAATTGTGGTCCTTCCATCGAAATATACGTTCCTTTGTGAACATTTAGTTTTTTTTCATCTATTGTTTCATATGCTAAATCAGATAGCTTCTTGCAGAATGGGTCAGCAAATGCAACATGTGCTACAATTCCATCTTCAAAAAATGTTGTTGCGCGCTTAAAAGATCTATCTATAAGCTGATGTGCAATTACAAAATCACATGGTTTTATTCTTTTTTTCATGGATCCTACTGCAGCAGTAGAAATAAGATATTCTACACCACATTGCTTCATAGCAAATATATTTGCTCTGTTGTTTACTTGATGAGGAGGGGTTTTATGTCCTTTACCATGACGAGGTAAAAAAGCTACTTCTTTTCCCTTTATTTTTCCGATTGTTATTTTATCTGATGGTTTTCCAAAAGGAGTTTCTATATCTATTTCTTCAGAATCTTTTAGAATTCCCATTTTGTATAATCCACTACCACCTATTATTCCAATTTTTACTGACATATATCTTTTTGCGAATAGAAATAACTAAAAAAGCTTTTTGCTTATTGTTTAAAAAATCTGCAGTTTGGAGGTTATATATGACAAAATCAATAAAATCTAAGATACGTACAATTCCTCATTGGCCAAAAGAAGGAATAATGTTTAGAGATATAACAACTCTTTTAAAAGATCCTCAGGGATTTAAAGAAACAATAGATATTTTATATAAAAGATATAAAAATGAAAAAATCGATAAAGTAATCGGCATTGAATCCCGCGGATTTATTTTTGGTGCGCCACTTGCATATTTACTTAATTGTGGATTTGTGCCAATAAGAAAACCAGGTAAACTTCCATCTAAATGTGAATCAATGGAATATAGTCTTGAATATGGAACAGATAAGATAGAAATCCATAAAGATTCAATAGAAAAAGGAGAAAGAGTTTTAATTGTAGATGACTTAATTGCAACAGCAGGAACCGCAGATGCTGCAAGAAAACTAGTGAAAAAACTTGGTGGAGAACTAGTAGAATGTACATTTATAGTTGAACTATCAGATTTAAAAGGAAGAGATAAACTAAAAGGAGAAAAAATATTTTCAATCGTTGAGTTTGGAGAAGAATAGAACTTTTAATCTTTTTTTCATAACTTTTTTAAATCAAAGCTGCGTTTTTGCCTATGCTTGAAATACGATATAATAATAGTTGGTGCCGGCCCAGCCGGGCTTTTTGCTGCATATGAAATTGCAAATAATTCAGATTTAAAAGTATTGGTTATAGACAAAGGAAAAGATGTAGACAAAAGAGTATGCCCCTCTATATCTCAATATAAAAGATGCTTGAAATGTAAACCCTGCAATATTTTATGTGGACTTGGTGGAGCTGGCGGTCTTTCTGATGGCAAACTAAATTTAAAATCCAATATTGGAGGAGATTTAGAAGAATTTGTTTCAAAACAAGAAGCAGATGGATTAATCGAAAAGATTGATAGAATTTTTTTATCTCATGGGTCCTCTAAAAAATTATATGGCAAAAACTCACATGATTTAGAAAAAAAAGCAGCAGAAGCAGGTATAGAGTTTATTCCTATACATCAGAGGCATATTGGTTCTGACATGTTACCTTCTGTTATTAAATCCATTAAAACATACTTAGAAAAAAAAGATGTGGAATTTTTACTTGAAACAAAGGTTAAAAAAATAGATAAAAAAAATGGTTCTTTTGATATAGAATTAGATAATGATAAAAAGATTTCATGTAAATATGTAATCGGTGCGACGGGTAGATCTGGTTCAGATTGGTTAATCTCTGAAGCAAAAAGACTAGGAATAAAAACACAGTTTGCACCAATTGATATTGGTGTCAGAGTTGAAGTACCCGCCGTTGTAATGGAGAGTATAGTAGAATACGCTTGGGATCCAAAGTTTCATATCTATACTAAAAGGTTTGATGATTTTGTAAGAACATTTTGTACATGTCCTAATGGTTTTGTTGTAATGGAGGATTATGGTGAATATATCGGAGTGAATGGTCATTCTAATTTTACTACAAAATCTGAGAATACTAACTTTGCTTTTCTTGTAAATATTAAACTTACAAAGCCATTGGAAAACACTACAGCATATGGTAAAAGTATAGCAAAACTCACTACAACAATAGGTGGAAAAATGCCTATAATACAAAGACTTGAAGATTTAAAAAAAGGTAGAAGATCAACTGTTGCTAGAATAAAAAAATCTTTTATAAATCCAACCCTTGATAATGCAACACCAGGGGATATCTCGATGGCTTTACCTCATAGAATAGTAACAGATATAATTGAAGGTCTTGAAAAACTAGATGAAGTAATACCAGGAGTTGCCTCAGCTCAAACACTTTTATATGCTCCTGAAATAAAGTTTTATTCAATGCGTTTTATTGTAGACACAAATCTTGAGACAAATATTAAAAATTTGTTTGTTGCTGGAGATGGAGCAGGGCTTTCACGTGGTATTGTTGCATCTGCTGCAACAGGTATTATTGCTGCAAAAGGAATTATAAATAAAAAATGATGATTTGTATGGAATATCTTTTAATATGCATTGGTAATCGTAATGGAGGAGATGATGCAGTAGGACCATATATTGCAGATAGTTTAAAAAAAGAAAAAACTGATGAAATAAAAGTAATCGATGCAGGAATCATACCTGAAAATTATACTGGAAAAGTAAAGGAATACAAACCTGAGAATTTAATTATAATAGATGCTATTGATATGGATCTTAAATCAGGAGAACTAAGGAATGTCTCCAAAGAAAAAATTGGTGTTATGCATATTTCAACACATGGGATACCTATATCAGTTCTTATCGGTTATCTAGAACGGTATGTAAAAAATATTTTTTTAATTGGTATTCAACCAGAGAAAATGTCTGGTGAAATGTCTAAAAATGTTTTAGAAAGTGCAGATAAATTAACAGAAATTATTAGAAAAAAAGAATTTGAAAAAATTAAAAATTTATAAAAAAAGGGAAATGAATAATATAGTTTTATAGTTATTATCTGGCCGTCTAATTCTATAAAAATATTTTATTCAGGTAATTATTTGTTATTAATAAATCTATAAAAACTGAGAGGCCTAAAGCATTTTATATAAACTAAAATTTAAATTATATTATCAAAAATATTTAATATCTCTTTTTTATTTTATATAACTGAAGAGGTGTTTGAAATATGAAAAAAATAATTGTGTTTTTTATAACATTAACGCTTGTTTCTGCTATGATTACAACGGTAAATTCGACTTTTATAAATCAGGCAAATGAATCTGTTAACTTTGACCCGCTTGTTGATATAGAAGTAACTGTAAAAATCAAAACAATTCGTTATTTTGAAGATGCAACTAGTCAAAGCACCAAAGACATATCAAATGCAAAAAAACGATTGGATCTTTTTGAAGAAAAAATTAACTGGCATCTTAACAAAAATAGAATTATACATGATAAACCAAATATGTATGTTAAGGTTTTTATAAACGATGTAGAGTTTATAAGTCCTGTTTATCCAGATACGTATTATGTTTACGATCCTGAATTTTCAGCAACACTTAATGTTCCTAATGATGTTGAGTTTGTTTATATCACTATTCAACTATGGCATTCAGGTGAAAATTGTGAAAAAATCTTAGATATCAGCCCAGCACCAGATACATACGAAGCAAATATAGTTTATAGTATTGCAACTGGACATTGGACTGGTGATAACTACGTAGATGCCCCAAGTGGCTATGGAAGGCTTAATGGTTGTGATGATGGCTCAATCTATAAAGATGAAGGAGACTGCGAACTTTGGTTTGACGTTTATCAAAATACATATGATGGCAGTGGTATTCCTTACTGGATGCAAGTCTATGAGTACAACACAGATCCTACAGTAGATAATACAGGAACGGATTATAATGACAATGGCATTCCTATTGAATGGGAGTGGAAATACGGATTCGATCCATTTTCCAATGAGAATTATGCCGATCTTGATTCTTCTGGTGATGCAATCACTAATTATGAAAAATATTTAACATGGGAATATGGATCAGATCCATTTAGAAAAGAAGTATTTGTTAAAATGGATATAATGGAAACTGGGCCAAATTGTAAGAAAACCTATTTTCCTGATAACTCTATTGAGTTACTGAAAACAGCTTTTAACAGGCAGAATATAATGATACATATTGATACAGGAAAAAATGAAAGAAATAATACTGTTCCTTTTTATGATGAAGCAAATTTTTCACAGATAAAAGGCATTTATAATAACTATTTTATAAGAGATGAGAACGAAAGCTGGCATGAAGATGTATTTCATTATGCAATAATTATTTATAATGTTCCAGAAGGTACAGCACCTGGTTTTGCTTTCAGAAGAAACGCATTTATAGTTGCAAGTCAAGGCATGGAGAAAAACTGTAAAAATCCTTTTTTTGGCACCAGAGATGTGATTTATGCAAGTGCCTTTATGCATGAATTAGGGCACACTTTTGGTTTTTGGCCCATACCCGGCCATAACCACCGGAGTGTAACTCCATGGCAACTGCTCTTTTGGTATAATCTTGCTTATAACTCCTGTATGAACTATGGTTGGATGTTTCAGATAGTTGATTATTCAAATGGTTCTGGACCCTGGCCCGATCGTAATGACTGGGAGAGAATGGATTATAATCATTTTAAAAAGGGCTGGTTGGTATGATTTTAAATTATCATCCTTCCAAGACATAAATATTTGGGTATTGCACAAACTAAAGTGTAGATATTTATTGATATTGAACTTTTAAGTGTTTTTATATTATTTTAGACAGCTATTTAAAAAAAATCAATAAGGATACTTTTTACCTAATACTTCAGTAGTATTAAGAGCAGAAACAGCACCTTCAGCAGCTGCAGTAATAATCTGCCTGAGACCACCTGTAATATCTCCTGCAGCATAAACACCTTTAACATTTGTTCTACCCTGTCTATCTATCTTGATAAAACCATTTTCATTAAGTTCGACACCAAGTTTTTTTGCCAAATCATTTTGAGGAATCTCCCCAATTGAAATAAAAACTCCATTAATCTCTAGTTTAGTTAATTCACCCGTACCTTTGTCTTTTAAATCTAAAGATTCAACCTTATCTTTTCCGTTTATCTTTTCAACAATACTATTTAAAACAAAATTTACACCTTTTTCTTTAGCTTCTTCTACATAGCTTTCTTCTGCCCTAAATTGATCTCTACGATGAATAACATACACTTCAGAGCAGCCTATCTGCTTTAAATAAATTGCTTCAATAAGAGCAGAGTTTCCTCCGCCAACTATTGCAACTTTCTTACCTTTGAAAAAAAATCCATCACATGTCGCACAATATGAAACACCTTTTCCGGAAAGTTCTTCTTCACCAGGTGCATTCAATTTACGATGCTCTGTACCAGTAGCAATTAAGATTGCTTTGACTTTGTATTTTTCTTTATTTGTTTTAATTAAAAATTTATCAGTTTCCTTTGAAATATCTTCTACTTCCTCATTAAAATTAATTTTTGTATAGTTTTCCACATGTTCTTTCATTTTTTCCATCAAGTCTATCCCTGGAATTTCTTTAAATCCAGCATAGTTTTCAATATTAGGTGCAATTGCAGCAAGTCCTCCACCCATTCCCTTATCAAAAATAACTGTTTTAATACCTGATCTTAATGCATAAATTGCAGCAGAATATCCCGCAGGTCCTGCACCAATAATAGCTAGTTCGTAGTCCATATGTTTTTTTCACTCAAAAATCGCTATAAAATCTTCTCTTTTAAAAGTTTATATGCTCCATCTGGTTTTTCAACATCTTTTAATAAATCTTCAAAAGGACAAAGTCCGTCACCATTACGGTTTTTTATGTAGGGTACTAACTCATCAACCTGACATGGGATACCGCCTAATAACAATATTGCAATTGCAGTTTTTGTCGCTTGAGGAGAATAAACACCTGAAACTTTAGCATATCTACATAAAAAAGCTGATGCTCTACCAAGAATTCTATCTCCAATTACTGTATTTTTAATTTTTTCTCCCCGTTCATTGATTAATTCAAGAATTGGTTTAATTCCTTCTCCCTTTTTTTTATTTAATATTTTTCCATGTTTAATAACAACGATAGAAAAATTTTTTTCTTTTAAAATCTTAGAAGCAAGAGCCATATCATCCTGAATTTCTTGGCTTACTAAAGTCATGTTCCTCTCAACTTACATTCTTTGAAATATGGTTTAATCTCTTTTAAAATATTTTGTAGTTCTTTTTCTGAGTAAGGTCTTATCTTTTTTAGATCTGATGATATAACCGGCGTATCATTTTTAAACTGTTGTAAGAAATATTTTTTGGATCCATTTATCCATTTTGAAAGATCGGTTATATCCTTTTTATCAAGATAAGTTGGAACAATAGTTGTTTTAAACTCATAATCAAGATCTGAGTTTTTTAGGATTTCTATTGATTTATTGATTTTATCAAGATCTGTTTTCACACCTGAAAGTTTTTCATATTTTTCTTTTGGAGCTTTAATATCCATTGAAATATAATCTAATAGTTTTTCGTCTATAAGTTCTCTGAGTTTTTCTGGAAAAGTACCATTTGTATCGATTTTTATTTTATAATTCATCTTTTTTACTTTCTTACAAAAATTCTTTAGATCTTTTTGTAAAAATGGTTCCCCTCCGGAGATTACAAGAGCATCAAGGAAATTCTTTCTTTTATCTAAAAAATTTAAAATTTCATCTTCTGAAAATAACTCAGATTTTTCTTTTACAAGATCAATATTATAACAAAAAGGACAGCGAAAGTTACACCCCACTGTCCAGATTATTGCACTAACCTTTCCCGGGTAATCTAATAGAGTTGTTTTTTGAAATCCACCTATTTTCATTGAATTTGAACCTTTACTTTTTCTTCTTTGGTTTTAAACATTTTTCTATCTGAAAACTCTTGTTGTTTACCTTTATTCCATTGATTAACAGGTCTAAGATATCCAACGACTCTTGAATATACTTCACATTTAGTTCTTTTATTTTCTAAATCTTCTTTCATTTAATTCCCTCCTTTATAACCTAATTCTTCATCACATTTAGGACAATATTCATGTTTTCCAGGGATATATCCATGTTTAGGACATATACTAAAAGTTGGTGTGATTGTATAGTAAGGAAGAGTATAGTTTTCTGCTACTTTTCTTATGAAATTTTTTGTAGAATTTGGATCTGGATCAGATTCTCCTAAAAATATATGTAGAACAGTTCCTCCAGTATATTTAGATTGCAGTGAATCTTGTAGATCTAATGCTTCAAAAACATCTGATGTATAACCTGATGGTAGCTGTGTTGAATTTGTGTAGTATGGTTCTACTTTATCTCCATTGTTGTTATATTTTTCTTGATTGTAGATTCTTATATCAGGATATTTTCTTTTGTCAGCTCTTGCAATTCTATAGCTGGCACCCTCTGCAGGGGTTGCTTCAAGGTTGAAAATATTTCCTGTTTCTTCTTGATAATCAGCCAGTCTATCACGCATATGATTCATTACTTTTTCAGCAAATGCTTTTCCTTCTTTATCTGCAATACTTTTGTTCATAAAGTTTAGCAATGCATCATTCATACCAATAAGACCTATTGTTGAAAAATGGTTTTTCCAGTATTCTCCAAATGTTTCTTTTACATCTGAAAGATAAAACTTTGAATATGGATGCAAACCAGTAGAAGTAAGATTTTCTATTACTTCTCTTTTGATTTCAAGGCTTTCTTTAGCAAGATCCATAAAATGATTTAATCTTTCTAAAAACTCATCTTCATTTTTAGATACATAACCTATTCTTGGCATATTTATTGTTACAACACCAATTGAACCTGTTTTTGGATTTGCACCAAAAAGGCCTCCACCTCTTTTTCTAAGTTCTCTATTATCAAGTCTAAGTCTGCAACACATACTTCTTGCATCATCAGGTTTCATATCTGAATTTATAAAATTTGAAAAATATGGAACTCCATATTTTGCAGTCATCTTCCATATTGGATCAAGGCCTTCATTATCCCAGTTAAAATCTTTTGTAATGTTATATGTCGGAATTGGAAAAGTAAAAGGTCTTCCCTTGGCGTCTCCCTCATACATTATATCTGCAAAGGCATGGTTTATCATATCCATCTCATTTTCAAAATCACTATAATTTTCATCTTTTAATTCACCTGCAATTATTGATGGTTCATCTAACATATAGCTTGGAACATTTAGATCCATTGTAATGTTACTAAAAGGAGACTGAAAGCCAACTCTTGTAGGCACATTCATGTTAAATAGAAATTTTTGCATTTCTTGTTTGACATCGTTATATTTTAATCCATCAAATCTGATGAATGGTGCAAGTAGCGTGTCAAAGTTTGAAAGAGCTTGAGCACCTGCTGCTTCTCCCTGCAGAGTATATAGATAGTTTACAATCTGCATTAGAGCTGTTCCAAAATGTTTTGCTGGTTTACTTTCTATTTTTCCAGCAACTCCTTTGAACCCTTTTAATAATATGTCTTTTAAATCCCAGCCCACGCAGTATGCACCAAGTGTACCAAGATCATGAATATGATAGTCCCCATTTGTATGTGAATCTCCTATCTCAGGTGGATAAATTTTATTCAGCCAATAATGAGAGATTATATTTTCTGTTGCATAAACATTTAACCCTTGTAGACTATAACTCATATTACTGTTTTCTTTTACCTTCCAGTCCATCATAGAAAGATATCCATCTACAACATCTATATCTTTTAAAAGCCCCCCAATTTCTCTTATTTCTTTGTGTTGGTGACGATACAAGATATATGCTTTTGCTGTTTTTGCGTGTCCTTCTTCAATTAGTACTTTTTCAACACAGTCTTGTACTTGTTCAACTGTGGGCATTTCTCCTTTATCTAAGATGCTTTCCAGTCTTGTAAGGACATTATCGGTAAGTTCTGCTGCTTTTCGGTGATCTTTACCACCTACTGCTTGTGCTGCTTTCCAAATAGCGTTTGTAATTCTTATTGGGTTAAAATCCTCTATTTTCCCATCGCGTTTTCTTATTTTTCTAATCATTTTTGTTTATTCCTCCTATAACGTTTTGTTTTGTTAGGTTTTTAATCTCTTCTTCAAATGAGGAAATATCGGCAAAACTCCGGTATACTGATGCAAATCTTATATAGGCTACATCATCTGTTTTTTTTAGAGAATCCATTACATATTCTCCAATTTTTTTGCTTTCTATATCTTCAGATCCGTTTCGTCTAATGCGCTCTTCTATATCATCAAGAATTTCCTCAATTTGTTCATGAGTAACAGGTCTTTTCTCAATTGCTTTCATAATTCCTTTCTTAATTTTATTTCGTTCAAAATTTTCTCTTCGCCCATCCTTTTTAATTACATAGATTGGTTGCATTTCTATATGCTCATATGTAGTGAATCTTTTTTTACAAGAGAGACACTCCCGTCTACGTCTAATTGAAAGTGCTCCTGTGTCACGTGAATCAGTGACTTTTGTTTCAGTATTTTTACAATAAGGGCATTCCATTCCATACTCACCAGATAAACACAAGATACAATATATTGTATATTTAAAATCAAATTCTACATTATGTTGTATAATAGATGCATATATAAAGATTTCCATTTTAGTTAAAATAAATATCATAATATATTTTTATTGTAAAGTAATATATAAATAATATTTGTAACGAAAACAACTGAAAAACAAAAAATTTGTTATGAAAAAAAATGTTTTTTTCTATTTTCATAAGATTAATATATCATACAATATTGACAAAAATACATGAACATTGTATACGGCCCAGTCTCATCCTGGCGACTTGGAAGCTCACTAGGTGTTGATTTGATATGTTCAACTAAAAAGATATGTTCTTTTGAATGTATTTACTGTCAACTAGAAGAAACAGAGAAACACACAATAGATAGAAGAAACTTTATTTCTATTGATAAACTAGAAGGTGAACTAACTGATGCTTTAGTAAAAACTAAACCTGATGTAATAACTCTTTCCGGCACAGGAGAACCAACACTAGCAAAAAATATTAATGAAGCAATAGATAAAATAAAAGAAATATCAAATCTTCCCATCGCTATACTTACAAATTCAACTCTTCTTTTCGACATAGATGTAAGAAAAGCACTATCAAAAATTGATATAATAGTTGCAAAATTAGATGCCTACAATCAAGAAATATTTGAGAAAATAAATCATCCAGTAAAAGACATTACATTTGATAAAACAGTTGAGGGTATTAAAAAAATGAAAAAAGACTTCAAAGGAAAATTTACAATTCAAACTATGTTTATTGATAAAAATAAAGATTATGCAGAAGAAATTACTAAAATAATAAGAGAAATAAATCCAGATGAAGTGCAAATTAATACTCCTCTCAGACCATGCAAAGAAAAACCACTTTCTGTAAAAGAACTAGATGAAATAGAAAAAAAATTTGATGGTTTAAATACAATAAATGTTTATCATAGCGAAAAACCAATGACAGATCCTTTGGATAAAATCGAGTTATTTAAAAGAAGAAGAGGAAAATGAGAAAAATAAATATTGATCTAAAAATTCTAGGTATAGTTCATTCTCCATTTAAAACAAGAAGCGAAGCTCCTAGACAGGGTACCGACGAGATATGTGAAATTGAAATAGAAAAAGATTTTGTTGAGGGGCTTAAAGATATTGAAGATTTTTCTCATGTACATCTTTTTTATTGGCTTGATAAATCAGAAGGGTATAATTTAATTGTTCAAACACCCTGGGAGGAAAAAAAACATGGAGTATTTGTAACAAGATCTCCGAACCATCCAAATCCTATAGGTTATTCCGTTGTAAAATTAATTGAAAGGAATGGAAATATTCTAAAAGTCAAAAATTTAGATGCAATAGAGGGTACTCCAGTAATAGATATAAAGCCGTACATTAAAAAAATGGATTGTAAGACAGAATCTGTTTCTGGTTGGAGTGAAAAAATAGATTTTAAATTTTGATGATTTTTGAATTTTTAACTTTGTTTTCAACTAGTTTTTTTATATCAATCTTGTTTTCCTCTTCAATTATCTTTTCAAGTTTTGCTTCAGTCGATGGTTTACTAGGAACAGCAGAACATCCTTTCGAAGGTAAAATTGAATATTGATATGTTCCTATTTTCTTTGCAATAGATACTATATCTTGTTTATCAAAACCAATTAAAGGACGTAGTACAGGCATTTTTACAGCTTGATCTATAATATTTATATTTTGAAGTGTTTGAGAGGCAACCTGTCCTAAAGAATCCCCCATAATAACTGCATCAAAACCATATATTTCAGATATCTTTTCTGCGTATCTTAGAAGCATTCTTTTACAAAAGACACAAACATATTTTCTGTCACAATTTTTAATATATTTATCTAGATTTGGCCCATGGGATAATAAATGCAACTTTATTTCTGGATCTGTAATTTTTTTAAGATGTTTTACTAATTTTAAAAAATTTTTATAATCGTTTTTATCAGTAAAAGGCTCTATGTTTCCATGAATTATTATAATTTCATTTGCTTTTTTTGATAAAAGATAAGTTGCTACAGGAGAATCAATACCACTTGACAATAAAGATACTAATTTCATGATGTCTCATTTGAAATATAATCAAGATATTCTTTGTTTCCGCCTACAATTGGAATTACTATAATATCTGGTAAGTCATATGGATGAAGTGCTTTTATTCTCCTTAACGTTTTTTTGACATTTTTATCAACTGTTTTTGAAATAATTATGATTTCTTTTTCGTTTTCAACTTTCCCTTTCCATTTGTAATATGATTCTACTTTTGGAATGATATTAACACATGCAACGAGTTGTTCTTCAACTAGTGTATTTGCTATTCGTCTAGCATCTCTTATATCACTAAATGTGGAATAAATTATAGCTACCATATCTTTCTCCGTTACACTTTAAAACAAAATTTGAGTTATTAAATATTTGGTTAATCATTGAAGAACTGAAAAAATCTTTTGTAGATATTAAGATTTACAATACATATTCAAACCTAATTTTTTAGTAATTTTTGTAATATCTATATGCTCCCCATAAAACAGATGGCTTTTGCATTTACAATCGCTACATCCAAAACCAGGGATCAGTTCTAGTTTTTCCTGAAAAATATTTGCAATTTTACATTCTTCTTGAGATTTTGTTTCTTTGTAAAAAACAGATATAATTTCTGATTTTCTTAAAAGATAATCAATATGCCAATGTAACTTTTTATCAATTCTAAGATGTCTATTTATTCTTTGTTCCAGACCATTTAAAGCACTACCTACATAAACATAAAAACCTCTTTTAAAAAATATGTTTCTTAACTTTCCGATTTGAATATATCTATCCTCCCTATTTTTAATTAAAAGTATGTAAACTCCTTTCATAGGAAATGTTTGTATATAAAAAACGCTCTTTTAAGTTTTTTATACCCCTCTATTTTATATACTCCTTCTATGTTCCACTAAAAAAATATAGGGAGGAATTAAAATTAGTAAATCCTTAGATTATCTTAAAGAAAGACTTGAAAGAGAAGATTTTTTAAAATTAGAAAAAATTAAAAATTCTAAAGTTCATGATTTTATTGCAAAATATGTAGAACACTGTAATCCTAAAATAGTAAGTATCTACACAGATTCAAAAGAAGATATTGATAGGACTAGAGAAGCTGCAATTCGTAATAATGAAGAAGTTAAACTTGCAATGGAAAATCATACAATTCATTTTGATGGATATAATGATCAAGCAAGGGATAAAAAACGTACTAAATTTCTTTTAAAACCTGGAGAGGATCTTGGACCTGAACTAAATTCCATGAATAGAAAAGAAGGATTAGAAGAGATACATGAAATAATGGATAACATCATGGATGGACATGAACTGCATATCAAGTTCTTTTGTCTTGGACCTACTGATTCACCATTTTCTATTCCATGTTTACAACTTACTGATTCTGCTTATGTCGCCCATAGCGAAGACTTACTTTACCGCCAGGGTTACAAAGAATTTCTGAAACAAAAAGAAGGAGAAGAATTCTTTAAATTTGTACACTCTGCTGGGGAGTTAGAAGAAGCAGGGCTTGGACTTCTTGTAAGTAAAAATATAGAGAAAAGACGCGTATATATTGATTTAGAAGGTGATGTAGTATACAGTGCAAATACCCAATATGGTGGAAATACAATAGGATTAAAAAAACTAGCCATGCGTCTTGCAATAAATCTTGCAGATAAAGAAGGGTGGCTTACTGAACATATGCTTGTTATGGGTGTACATGGACCAAATAATCGTGTGAGTTATTTTACTGGAGCATTTCCATCTATGTGTGGTAAAACTTCAACTGCAATGGTAGAAGGAGAAACAATTGTTGGAGATGATATTGCATATATAAGAAATATCAATAGTGTATCAAAAGCAGTTAACGTCGAATCTGGAATTTTTGGAATAATTGAAGGAATAAATCCTGATGATGACCCCATACAATGGAAAGCAATCACCAATCCAAATGAAGTTATTTTCACAAATCAGCTTGTTACAGAGGAAAAAAAGAATTATTGGAACGATAAACCTGGAAAAATTCCTGAGAAAGGTGTAAATCACTCAGGAAAATGGTACAAAGGAAAAAAGGATAAAGATGGAAATGAAATAAAGCCATCTCACAAAAATGCACGTTTTACATTTAGACTAGACATACTTGAGAATGTAGATAAAAAACTTCATGACCCGCAAGGTGTAGATTTAAACGGTATGATATATGGTGGAAGAGATTCTGATACTTCTGTTCCAGTCAAAGAAGCTTTTGATTGGTCACATGGAATAATTATGTATGGTGCATGTCTTGAATCTGAAACTACAGCTGCAACTCTAGGAAAAGAAGGGGTGCGTGTTTTCAACCCTATGTCAAATATTGATTTCCTTTCATTACCAATTGGAAGATATATTCAAAACAATCTTGATTTTGGAGAACAAACAAACAAAAAACCTCACATCTTTGCAGTAAACTATTTTATACAGGATAAAAATGGAAACTGGTTAAATGATAAAAATGATAAACGTGTATGGCTGAAATGGATGGATCTAAGGGTAAATGGCGATGCAGAAGCTATCAAAACTCCTACAGGTTTTATACCCATGTATGATGATCTTAAAAGATTATTTAAACAGGTTCTCAAAAAGGAATACAAAAAAGAAGATTATGTTGAACAATTTACTATCCGTATTCCTGAAAATCTTTCTAAAATAGAAAGAATGAAAAAAATATTTACAGAAAGAGTTGAAGACACACCAGATATTGTTTTTGATGAATTAGAAAAACAAAAAAACCGATTGCAAAAATATAAGGAAAAATATGGAGAATATATATCTCCTTTTGACTTAGAAAAATAATATCTTATAAATTTTTATTTTTCTAATTTTTTTATTATATTTTCTATATCTTTAAAAAAAATTGTTTTTAAAAGCATATCTGGTTTTCCAATAGCTTCTTCTAAATTTTTATCAAAATCAACTGATCCCAGATATCTGATATCCATATTTTCAATAGTATTTTTTATATAATCTCCAGGTTTTATTTTCATGTTTTCAATAACGCCTAAAATAGGAAGATTTAATTCTTTTAAAACTTGTAATAATTTTCCTACTGATCCCATAGATACTTTTGAAGGTGTAGTTACAACTAAAAAAGAACTATCTTTAACTAGATTTATAACATCTAGTGTTTCATCTCCTATTCCTGGAGGCATATCAATAATTAAATAATCAAGCTTTCCCCATTGAGTAATTGCAAGTAATTCAATTATTATATTTGTTATATCTATACCTCTAAAAGCAGATGGTTTATCTTCTGTGAATATTACTATACTCATAAACTTAATATCTTTTATTTTTGGAGGGAGAATCCCATT
This sequence comes from uncultured Thermoplasmatales archaeon, assembly GCA_964481275.1. Lineage (GTDB taxonomy): Archaea > Thermoplasmatota > E2 > DHVEG-1 > DHVEG-1 > CAYZTD01. The sequence goes on along the minus strand of CAYZTD010000002.1, from coordinate 89,227 downwards.
TTTTTCTTCTGGGAAATTAAATTTATCAAATCCCAATATTATATGAGAAGAGGGACCATATAAATCAAGATCTAAAAGTCCTACTTTTTTATTCTTTTTTGAAAGGTTTAATGCTAGAGTTGATGCCACTAAACTTTTTCCAACACCTCCTTTCCCGCTTGAAACTGAGATTATTTTATCTATATTTTTAAGTCTGTTTTTTATAACACTGATTCTTGGCTCCATTATTTTTCTCCTTTTATCTCTGTTATTGATACTCCTCTTCCTTTTTCAATCTCAAAATCAGGGCTACCACATTTAGGACATCTACTATGTACAAAAGCTACTTCTGGAATGAAATGTATTGCTTCTGATTCATCTTTGTTGAGTTTATTTTTAAATTCACTAAATTTCCAGGTGTTTTCACAGTTGTTACATCTCAATTCTGTCTCTTCTATATCTATTTTGATTTCTGTTTTTTCTAGTAATTTATTTTTATGTGCACTCATCAAATCATCTATTGCTTTTTGAAAGATTTCTTTGTTTATCTGTTGAAGTTCTCCTAGTTGCACAGTAATTTTTGTAATTTTTTTCAATTTTTCTTTTTCAGCTGCCTCAATACTTGATACAAGTATTGACTCAGCTAGTGCCCATTCATGCATATGAAAAAACCGTAAAAGTAGAACTGGTTTAAATGTTACTGTAGAAAGTTAAAAAAACCCTATTATAATACCTAGTTTTTATGAGATACAATAAAAATGATTTGTTAAGTAAAAAAATAGAACATATTGATATTAAAAAATTCAATGCTGTTCCTCTAATAGATTCCTATAAAAAAATGTCTTTTCAATCAAGAAATCTAGCTCGTGCCTGTGATATTTTTGAGATGATGTTAAAAGATAAAAATTGTACAATTATACTTTGTCTTGCTGGCTCTTTAGTTTCTGCAGGTCTTAAGAAAATAATAATTGATTTGATTAAAAACAACATGATAGATACAATTGTTTCAACTGGTGCTGTAGTTGTTGATCAGGATTTTTTTGAAGGACTTGGATTTAACCATTATCATGGTTTTGCAAATGCAGATGATGATGAATTAAGAAAACTTATGATAGATCGCATATATGATACATTTATTGACGAAGAAGATTTGCGTGTATGCGATATGACAATCAAAAAAATTGCAGATTCGATGAATCCAGGTGCATATAGTTCCCGTGAATTTATATATGAAATGGGAAAGTATCTAGATAAAAACGGGAAAAAAGACTCTTTTGTACATGAAGTATATAAAAAAGAAGTCCCTATTTTTTGTCCCGCTTTTTCTGATAGTAGTGCTGGTTTTGGTCTTGTTTTTCATCAAACAGAAAAAAAAGAAAATAGTGTTACAATAGATAGTGTAAAGGATTTCAGGGAATTAACACAAATAAAAGTCAAAGCAGAGGATACTGGAATTGTAATGATTGGTGGAGGCGTTCCAAAGAATTTTGTTCAAGATACGGTTGTAGCAGCAGATATAATCGGAAAGGACACACCTATGCACAAATATGCAATACAATTAACAGTTGCAGATGAAAGAGATGGCGCACTTTCAGGAAGCACTCTAAAAGAAGCAAATAGTTGGGGTAAAGTAGATAGCGGGTTTGAACAAATGGTATATGGAGAAGCTACAGTAACATTTCCTTTACTTGCAAGCTATGTTTATCACAAAAATGGTGGAAAAGACAGAAAAGAGAAAAAAATAAATCAAATTTTCAATAAAGAATGATATTTCTGAAGGTTTAATCTTTAAAAAAATTCTTTAATTAACTTTCTATATCAAATATAAAAAGTTCTAAAAGGTTTGAAAATGGAACAATGGAAAAATTCAGTTTTACTTGAATCTGTATTAAGAGCGCTTTATATAGTTACAAGTAGGCGTACAAGCCAAAAAACAGCAGAGGAAACAATTGGTGCATCTATTAAAACCCTTGAAAATAAATATGATTTTTTTAGATATATAAACAAAGGGAAAAAAGATATTTCAAATGAAGGTTTTGCAGTCAACATTTCACCTGAAGTCAATTCAGTCAATAAAAATACAATAAGTAAGGCAATAGAATCTTTAATACGCATGATCTATAATGATGTGGGAAATGAAGCGGGTCTTTATTTTATTACAGAATTAAGAGATAACATAGACAAAAATATAACTACTATGATAAAAGGTTTAGATGTAGACCTAGATCAAGTGCAGCTAGAACAACATTATGCATATCGCAGACGAGAGAAAAAGAAAAATATAGAAAAAAGAGCTCTTACAGGACAACTAGAGGGGGAAAAACCAGATAATCTACTTGGTTATACCTGGAATAATGTTTCATCTTGGCGTCATGAACCAAATAGCAAATATTGTACATTGTATGACAAAGAAGGAAATGTAATAGATAGGTTGAATCTCGATCGCATTATACAAAATTATGTTGAAAAATTATCTGGTTATGTTGATATCGACCCCCATGAAATAGAAAATGAAACAGAATTATATGAAAAAGAATACAGATTATTGAAATTAATGCTTGAGCGGGATATGGATGCAGAAACAGCAATGAATATGCTAGATGTGTCTAAAGAAGAGCTTAACAATATGATACAAAAACTTTCTGATATGGAACTACTTCAGCATGTATCTTTTGATACAATTGAAATAACTGATATAGGTATTGGTTTTATTTCAAAAAAAGAAGGGGAAAGAAAAAATTAACTATGGTTTAAATCCGGTACTTACTATTTTTTCAAAAGAAAAATTCTTAATTTTTTGTTTTTTAGAGTCGCTAAGCCAACCTATCGAAAGGATAAAACCTAGAATTACAGAAGGTGCACCTAGAAGTAAAAATGACGATAAAGATAATACTACCGCCTCTGCAATTCCAACTCCATAAATTGATAGGACATATACAGCAGTAAGTTCTCTTATGCCTATAGCACCTGGACTAATGGGTAAGTAAGATACAGCAAAAACGATTGGGTATATCATAATGAATGAAAAATAAGGAATGTTTATATCCAATATTAAAGCTAACATAAATATCATCGAAAAATAAAATATAATACCAATAAAACCTATAATAAATGGTATAAAAAGATCTTTTAAATCAGGAAAATCTTTGTAAAATGTACCTACAAATCTTTTAAAAGAAGGTTTAGCTTTTTTTGGTATAAAAAACCGTATAAAAAAATATAGTACTTTCTCCCCACGATTCTTTTTTATAAAAAATAGCAGTAATAACAATATAGCTGATATCCAGATTAATGAAATAGGAAAAGCAATTGGAAGTTTGCTTGTTAAGAAAAAAGCACCTATAGAAAGAAAAAATAAAAATGAAATAGTTCCTATTGTTGAAAGAATTAAGCAGTTTATAAATAATTTACCATATGGTTCATCTGTTTCTTCTTTAAGATAAGGTATCTTCATCCAGGTACCAATATAACCAGGGGTAACAGATTTATAAAAATCTCCGATGAATAATACTTTTAAAGATTCTAAAAAACCTATTTTGATTTTTTGTTTTTTAAGTATTAAGCTCCATTGAAAATTTTGAATCACTGTAGCAAATATTGCTATCACAAACATAAAAATAACATGAGCAAGAGATATTTTTGAAAAAGTATAAATTATTTTATTTATACCTATGCTATGTACAATATATACAAAAATGGAAATTCCAACAATTGGAAATATCTTTTTGATATGCCTAAAAAGATTTTTAATTTTCAATTTTAACAAACCTCTTCTTTAATTTTATTACTAATATTAAGGATAGTAATAATACAGCTAGAATTAACAAATAAAAACCTATATTTGGCCCCCAACTACAATTGATGATTTCATAATTATTTTCTAAAGGTAACTGTATATCAAGAGTTCCTCGTCCAATAAAACTACCAACAGCTACATTTGCAAATTCTGATATCGAATAAGAAAATAATAAAATAGAGGAAAAAAAACTTGAAAAACCAAGGGAAAACAATATTAAATTTAATTTTTTCTTTAAACGTTTCTCAAATAATATATATAAAAATAAGAATGTGCATCCAGATACAACAAGTGTAATAACTATATTTAATGCAGATAATAAAATATCGGGGATAGAAGAAACTTGTCCAGAAGAATACTCTGAATTAGATGTTATAGTAACTAGATTAGTCGGCAGCAGATACATATTAGAAGAGGTTCCAACATTTTTTGAATTAGAAATCCCATCTATACTCCACCAAGGTGTAGCTAAAGATATCATACAAAGTATGATAATAACAAGTAAAACAGCTGAAATATACTTTTTCTTCTTAAGTAGTATTAAACAACCAGAAAACAAAATGATAATTGACAAAAGAACTATAATCGAAGGATACAAAGGTTGTTCTTTTGTGATTATAGGAAAGTAAGTATCTCCTGTAATTTCTACTTTGCTTTTACTGATTAGCTGCCCATCTGAATATGCTTTTACATCATAATTTCCAGCAGGAACATCTATAAAAGGTTCGGAAGAATCAAACTCCATTTCTTTATCCATTCTTGATAAAATAATCTTCCAATCATCTATTTTTTCTCCTCTTATGTTAAATATATTTGAATTTAAATTGTATTCAACTGGAAATACTAATTCTAATTCTTTATTAGAATCTACATCAATTTCTTTTTCGATTAAATCATTTTTATAAAATATTTGTATTTTATAAGAAGAGGAAAGAAGGTTATTGAAAACATAACTGTTATCTTTTTTATCTGAATATGACAAAGAATCGGTACTTTTAATGCTTGTCAAAAAAGGATTTAAATTTATACTACATGGTAAACCAAGTGAATCGGTTAATTTAAGTTGTAAGTCATATCTTTTAATATCAATGTTGATTTTTTTATCTCTAAAAATATTTTTTAAACCAAGTTTTACTGGTTCTTCAAATATATTAAAGCCTTTGTAATTTGCATTTAAAAAATACTCTTTGTTTAGAAAAACAGGAGTCGAAAAAGTTACTTTTCCATTATCAGTTGTAAAACTATTTGAAACACATATATCATCATATTTTAAACTAAAATCTACATTGTTTACTGGCTTATTATTTTGATCAAAAACAGATAAGGATATCATTCCAGAAGGTCTGCAAAAAACATGAGATTTTGTATCTCCAGCTACCTCTATTATTTTAAATCCGATTAATTTTTCATCTTCGCTTAATTTACAGTTTTTTCTAAATATCTTTATAAGATATTTTCCCTCTTCAAGATCTGAAAAACTCACTTTTTTAAATATAGATATATCATCTAGATTAAAAGAGGAAAAAAACGATTTAATATCTTCTAAACCTGTTTTCTTAAAATCCTCAATTATTTGATCCATTTCAATTTTATAAGGAGTACTAGATCTCACCATATTGTTATCCTTATAAAGTTCCACTGTTTCATATGAAACATTCAAACCTGTAAGAGTTGATATTCCAAAACCAAATTGGGAAGAACGAGCATTATGCAAAAAAACAGTAAGTTGATTTTTATCTTTATATCTTTTGTTTGTTAAGACAATAGTTTCTTTTGAAGGTTTACTTTTTGCTAATTCTTGAAATATTTCTGCCTCTTTTTGTACACGTAAATATCCTTCAGATTTAGATGAAAAAAAATCGGCATGAAACTCTACACGAAAATCTTTTGGTATCAAATAATCTCTTTCATTGTTTTCATAAAGGTTTCTTAGAATTGTAACTCCTGAATGTTTGCATTCTAGACCGGGCAGATGTGGATCGACATCTTGATATGCCCCTATTGTTATTCCATCTTTTTCATCATAACCTGATTTTAAAACACTGTTAGAGTTGAATATAAGACTGTTAGAAACGCCTTCTTTTCCTTCATCAAAAGAAACCCATGCCTTTTTACCAAGATCAACATTATCATCAATACTAATTACATATGGAAGGTTTCCTGGAGGAGGCACATACTTGGGATTGGTATCAATTTTATATTCACTTACAAAATCTTTTTTGTTATATAAATGCAAATAGGGAAATATTTTTCCAAAATTTAGTTCTTTAATAGTTTTACTTTTTGATTCGGTTACTTGAAGATGGGCGTAAGTTCCTAAGGCAAGTGCATCTTTTTTTGTTAATTTGATATCTTTTTTAGCTTCGTGTTTAACTTCAACATGTATCCTTTTATCTTTTGATGGACAGTGATAATATTTATAATATGCAGTTGTCTGTGCTTCATCATTTTTTGATTTACTGATGATTAATACATTAGCCATTAGATTACCATCAACTATTATTTCTTTTGAAACAAGTTCATCACTAGTTGAGAGGTAGTCCTCTACTTTTTTTGCGTTTTCATCAAAAAACGAGAAATCAAAAATAGCAAATAAGTCACCATTTTCTGGTTTTATATCTTTTGATCCGTCCTTTAATTTGAATACATACTGACTTCTTCCGCGACCAAGAGCTTTTCCTTTATATGATATCTGATAAATGCTATATCCATCATCAATTATGTTAAAAAAATTTGATTCAACAGAATAACCAGGAATAGGTGTATATTGATAATACGAGTCTTCAACTTTTACATGATCTAAATAATTTGGGCCTGATTTATCTTCGTCGTCATAGTATAAATAGTATTTTTCTTTACCATTTGCCTCTTCAGGGGTGAGAAAAACTAAATTACAACTTCTTATCTCATAATTAGTACTATACTTTAGATTATATATTTGACATTCTAGTTCTTTAAAATAACCATCTTTTTCAAAGATTACTCTTACAGAATGTTTATTTTCATTTTTTGCCCAGCATGGATTTTCAAAATCTATTTTTATATCTATTGGTTGAAATTTTGCATGTTCTAGTTTTGTATCTATAGGAATTATAATTTCTTGTTTATATGAAAAAGATTCATTCCACCAGGGTGTTTTAGTTGCTGTTGTTGATGGTGCTAAAACTGATGTTAACATAGTAAAAAGTATTATACAGATTAGTATTTTCCCTGCTTTAGGCATATAAAGTTACGATCCCCATATTTAATATTCTTTTTTTATTATATAATATATCTTATTTTATTATTATTTAAATTTTTCCTCTATAAGACAAAAACAGGCGCATTATTGGATAAAATTTAAAAAAATTCTTAGGATTTTGATTTTTTACCAATTTTTCTTTTAGGAGAGAGAAAAATGCTTATTGCAAAAAATACAGAAGAAGTAACAACTATTGCAGCTCCAATTGGAAAATTGCTCAAAAAAGAAATATAAAAACCAACAAGGCAACTAATAATACCAAATAAAGGCGAAAAAATAATTATTTTTTTAAAATCATAAAAGAATTGATATGCTGTACTGGTAGGATTAATGATAAGCGCAAATACAAGAAGCCCTCCTACAATCTTCAAAGAAATTGATACAGCAAATCCTGTTAAGAATAATATAGCAAAATAAAATAGTTTAGTATTAATACCACTTGCTTCAGCAAGCTTTCTGTTAAACATGATGCTTAAAAGTTCTTTGTAAAAAATTACAACAAAAAATATAATAATAAACGACAGAAAAGTTAGAAATAACAAATCATTATAATCAACAGAAAACAAACTACCCCAAAGAATTCTAAGAGCAGTACCAGTTGCCGCTTCACCAGGAATGTAATTTAAAAAGATAAATGCTAAAGCTATCATAACACTAAAAAGAAATCCTATTATTATATTGCTTTCAAGTTTTGCTTTCTCAGATAAAGGACCTAGAATAAGAGCAGTTATAAAAGAAAAAACAAGGGCTGTAAGAGTGGGATCAATACTAATCATCAAACCAAATGCAGCACCAGCAAACGCTGCATGACTCATAGCATATCCGATAGACGAAATATTCATACGTACAACAAAAGTACCCATTGTAGAACATGTAAAACCTGCAAATATTGCACCTAAAATAGAAGGAATTAAAAAATAAAGAGGAATATCAATCAATTTATATCATCCTTCTTGAAAATCTCATCTATAATTTCAGAATTCATTATTTCTTTTTTAGAACCATCTCTAATAATTTTTCCCTTTTCCATTACTATAATTCTGTTACAACGATTTGAAATGAAATTTAGATCATGTGAAACCATAACAATTGTAAGGTTTTCTTTTTCATGTAAACGATTAAGAAGGGTTTCTATTTGAATTTTTGATGTTACATCTAAATTTGAAAATGGTTCATCAAGAAGAATTATTTCTGGATTTTGAGCAATAGCTCTAGCAAGAAGGATTTTTTGAAATTCACCACCTGATAGTTTTCCAACTGGTCTTTTTGCAAAATCAATCATTCCAACAATACCAAGACTATGCCAAACTTTTTTCCAATCTTTTTTACCAACCTTATGAAATGTGCCTATTTTTCCAACTCGTCCGGTCATAACTATATCTTTACATAAAAAGGGATTTTTAGGGTCGATTTCATAGTTTTGAATTAAATATGCCGTATTTTTTCTAATGATATTTTTATTTTTTTTAATTTCTTTTCCAAAAACATAACCTTTTCCATTTGTATATTCCAAAAGTCCATTTATAGTTTCAAGAATAGTGGTTTTTCCTGCGCCATTTGGACCGATTATTGATACAAAATCTCCTCTTTTGATTTCTAGATTTATATCCTTTATAACAGGTAATCTATCTCCTTCATAGATTGTATCCACATTTTTAAGTTGTATAATAGAATCTTTTTTCATATTATTTCAAAAAGATCTGAATTTTTCATTTTAAAGTATTTCTCCGAATATTCCAAAATATTTTCTTCTGTAACCATTGAATCTATTTCTTTTTTAATATATGGTTTAAGAATTGTAGTGACTTTTTCTTTTTTTTTATTTGAAAATTCTACCTTTATATCAGCTTTCTTTTTAATTTTTATATTTCCTTTTCCTAGTGTACAATTGCTACTTAATTGTATTCCATCTATTATACAAGAATGTGGAGGTTTTGTATCTGTATAGACTACTGCTTTTTTACAAAAAGGATCTTCTCCAAGTTTTTTATTTGCGATAAGACCCATTTTATATCCCAATACTGCATAAGGTCCAATGTGTCCGTGAAAGTCATTTATTTTTTTTAACGTCTGTTCCATATTTATTCTCCTTATTTTTTCTTGTATATAACAAATATTAAAATTGCAGAAATAATAGAGATTAATGCAATAACTAAAGCTAAATTTCTTTGAAATTCAAAATTTGAAATTTCTGTTATATCTAGATTTTCTTTTTTGTAATCATATTTTGCTATTCCTTTAACTAGTTCTGCTGTATTGTACTCTATCATATCTAGGTATGAATCAACATTTTCTATTCCACCTGGAAAATTTGTAAAAACAATATGTATTTTACCAGTCTGTTCTGCTGTCTGTTCTCCAAATTCAGTACCACTCTGAAGATTATCGATGATTAATGCTACTTCACCATCATCTGCAGAATTGGATATATTTAGTTTATCCTGTGTGGAAAGTCCTTCTTCTGGACCATAGTAGGTTACTACATCAAGGCCCAAGTATTCAACAAAATCTTTTTGCCATTCCATAGAAATTATTTTTCTATTCGTGTAATTCATTGTCTCAATCATTTTAACTAAATGGCTTTCAGTTTCATTTATTTCTTCCAGATAGTTTTGTGTGTTTGTTTTTATTGATTTGTTTTGTTCTTCTAATGTCTCTATTAGTTCTGTACCTATTTTTCTAACATATTTTTTTGCATTTTCAGGTACATTCCATTCTCCAAAACCTAAGCATTTAATCTGTTCTTGATTTGAATTATCAATTTTATCTGAAAGTTTTGTAAGCCAGGGTTCCCATCCAAGAGAGATTATTATATCAGCATTTATTATGTCTGATACTTGTTTGGGTGTTGTATCAAAATGAGCGGGGCAAACCCCACCTGGCATAATACATATAATTGTTACATTTTCTTTTACAATATTTGATGTGAAATCTGCAAGAGCTGTATTTGTACAAACAATTTTTGTTTTTTCATTTTCTGCTGTTGAGTTTATTGAAAAACTCAATATTAAAACAAGTGTTGTTATCAATATAATCATCTTTTTAATAGTATCACCTTTTTTAAATTCGTAACACCATGAAAGGAAAAACAATTATAAATCTTTTGGTAACAAAAAATTTAAATTCGTGCTACGGTTATCTATTAAAAGTGCTACTATGACAGAAAAAATAATCCGTTTTGGAGTTTCTGTAGAACCAACACTTCTTAAAAACTTTGATAAAAAAATAAAACAAGAAGGTTATGAAAACAGAAGCGAAGCAATAAGAGATCTCATAAGAAAAAATCTTATAAAGAAAAAATCAGCAGATCCAAATAGTGAATCTATAGGAACACTTACTATGTTGTATGATCACCATATAGGAAATCTGACAAATAAACTACTCAACTTACAACATGACCATACGAAAGAAATTCTATCTACAACACACATTCATATAGATCACGATAATTGTCTAGAGGTATTAGTCTTAAAAGGAAAAACAAAAAAAATACAAAAATTAGCAGACAACATAAAATCACTAAAAGGAATAAAACACGGAGAGCTAGTTATAACAAAAAATCTATAAAAATTATTTTTCCATAACTTCGTTTAATTCTTCTAAAAATTGTTTAACGTCAACTCCATGAACTGTAGCAATATCTTTTATTTTTTCAAAAGATGCAGCAATACATCCTATACAACCCATATTATATTTCTGAAATACCGGGACAACTTCAGGATGGTTTTCAATTACTTCTTTTATATTCATATCCTCTGTTATTTTTCCGCATGACATTTATATTCACCTATAGAATTCAAAGATTGCTATAAACATAAAGTATATAATGTTTATCACAAAAGATGTGAGGAGAGGCCGGACGGAATATCCGGGAAGGGAAAAAAATCTCAAGGATCGCTCTTTGAGAGACCCGTCCGGTTATAATGCTATGTTTGTATAAAACAAATATAGTATTTAAATAAAAACAAGAGGCGATTGAAAGTATTATATATCAAATAAAACTTGAACTGTATATTTCTTATTTTTTTTAATCTCTAACATATGGTAAGTTACCGCTTTTATCTCTTCACCTATTTTATGTTTTGAAAAAACAAATTTTTCACCAAAAACGTTTGCAGAAAGTTTTTTTCTTTTTTCATCCAAACTAACCTTAAAAAAACCAAAAACGAGACTTTTAGCACTGTTCAAAAAAAGGAGTTCCGATAAAAAATCCACTAGAAGTTGCTCTAAATCATCTGCCTTAAGTTCTATATCATATTGACCAGTATTTTCTATTTCTGATCCGTCTGTAATAATGTCAAACATGCCGTAACCCGCATTTTGAAATGCTTCTGAAAGTGTTTTACCATACGCCTTTATACCAACGTCAGCGGTATGATCAATAATATCATATTTTTTCATATTTTAAATCACTATTTAATCACTAATAGAAGAATGCCTCTTATCGGATTTGAAGGCTTTAAGTTCCTTTAAAATAAACATATGAGGTTTTTCAGGATTATATAATCCCACAAAACGTATCTCGGGCATTTGAACGCCAGTACCAGCAGTATGAACATTTAGTGTGGAAATACCTATAATCCTTTCAATGATATTCTGATAGATAGATACATCTGTAACTTTATGATAAGGTACATTTTTTATTTGTCTAAGAAGTATTCCACCTTGAAAAATAACACGTTCATTTGTAATATAATAATGATAAGAACGTCTAAGAAAAATCTGATATATAAAAGATATTACCAAAACAGGTATGAAAACAAGAAAATAGTTAATACCATAACTTGTAAAGTTACGTGTTAAAACAGTAAGAAAAGTGTTTATAAAAAAGGATATTATAACTGCAAAAAACAAAGCCTTAAAAAACCATAAGACAAGAATTACAGGTTGTGGATAACCTTCATAAATAACTTTTTCTTCTTCTTGAAGATAAACTTTCATATCAACAAAAAACAGCATTATTCTTAAATATTTTACTAAAAATTATATTATTTTTCTAAATTTTGTTTAAAATTTAATTTAGTCTAATGTAATCTAAATTATTAAGCTGTTGGAGAAATAAATAAAGCCTTTGATTGATATTTTTTTCATCTGGAAACTCTTTTTTTAATATCTTAAGAATATCCTCTACTGTTTTTCTTCCATCACAATTTCTCCAGATAATACTTCCTAACTTATCAAGATCTGCCTCAAAAAAATTTTCTTTTTTTATTAAGTTACAAAAAGACTTACCAAAGTTACTTTGGAACTTTGGTACCTTTAATTTAATTAATCCTTCTATATTTTCTTCCCATTTAAAATCAGCTCTTTTAGGCCGATATCTTAGCATCTCTTGTTCTGTTGGAAGTTTACTTTTATTTTTTTTTTTATTTCTTAGCAAAGATTTCCCTCAATGGGATATATGCTAGAAGCACTGCAATAAAGAACCATATGAGTATCGAAGGTAATATTGGTGAATAAGCAAATATTGAAAGATCAATTCCTCCTATAATAAGGAATGCAACTATCACACCAGTAAGTGCTTCTCCTGCAATTAACCCTGCAGTGAGAAGTAGACCTGTCCTTATAATCTTTTCTTTTGGTTTAACATCCGTTTGTTTTATAGCAAGCTCCCATTCGCTAATTTCTTCCTCTTCAGCACTACCAAATTTCTTTTCTATATGTTTGTTTGTAAAGTGTCTTACTATCCCACCTGCAAATATAGGAGTGCTAAGTGTAAATGGTAAATATATTCCTATTGCAACTGGAAGAACTGGAAGATCTATAAGAATAAGTACAAAAGCTAGAACAGCTCCAGCAAGTACAAATGGCCAGACCATTTCTCCTCCAAGAACCCCCTTTACAATACCACTCATTAAAAATGCTTGTGGCGCTGGAAGATTTGTACTTCCAATCTGATATGCCTGATCAAGTGCCTGTACAACAATTGCAAGTATTGGTGCTGCTGCAAGAACACCTATCATTTCTGCAATCTGTTGGTTTTTAGGTGTTGCACCAATCATTTGACCACATGTCATAGATTGTAACACATCTCCAGAAATAGCTGCTGCACAACAGATGACCGCAGCAATTAATATTGCTACACCGTATGCATTAACATTTCCAGAAAGCCCAAAACCAACCAAAATTAGTGAAGTGATAAGAAGAACTGCTACGGTCACACCTGAAATAGGGTTATTAGATGATCCTAATAATCCTGCCATATAACCAGCAATTGCACTTGCAATGAATGCAAATAAGACTGCAAAAACAGCCATTACACCTGATATAGCCCATTCATTTGATATATATCCATATATTAAAAATATTGGAATTGTAAGTGCTCCTATAGCAAGAAATACAAATTTAAAGTTTAAATCTTGTTCTGTACGTTTTTTAGTTCCAGTAGCAGCTCCTTTCAATCCAGCTACTGCCTCTTTTATTCCTTCTGAAAGATTTGATCTGAGTTTGAAAATAGTATAAAGTCCACCGACAACCATTGCACCTACACCGATGTATCTAATGTAGTTTCCCCATATCTGGAAAAAGCCCCATATCTGTTCACCTATTGCAAGATTACCATTTCCTAGTGACATAACATCTTTTAGTACTTCTGGATTTGCCAAGTCAGGACTTGGAAGACCTGTTGCAAGAGCGATCAAAGGTGCAAGTATTACCCATCCAATTAAACCACCTACAAAAACAAATGAAGCAATTCTAGGACCTATAATCCATCCTACACCCAAAAGTGCTGGTGATGCTGCAAGTCCACCATAGAGATAACCTGGATTTTTTCCAGACCCAATATTGAATTTTCCTATACTTATTATTCCATGGATTGCACCACTAACTGCGTTTAAAGCTACTTGACCAAATTTAAAAAGACCAGCTATAACAACTCCAACAAGAAGCCATATACCACTTACACCACTCCCATCTTTTGTTTCTTCTGCTTTTTCTCCACCAACTGTTGTAGTTAGAACAGCTGCTACAGCTACACCCTCTGGAAATGGTAAATCAGTTTTTATGATAAGTGCTCTTCTAAGAGGTACCATCCATAAAACACCAAGAATACCACCAAGCAAGGCAATAATTGTGGTTTCAAAATAATGAATTGATTCCCAGGTTCCAACAAGTACAATTGCAGGTATTGTAAATATTACACCTGCTGCAAGTGCTTCTCCTGCTGCTGCACCCATCATACCAATATTTACTTCAAGAATTGTTCCTTTAAATGGTTTTAAAAGAGCGAAAGCCATTACTGCACCAGGTATTACAGCTGATACAGTCATACCAGCATATAATCCTAAATAAGCATTTGCCGAACCAAGTATAATAGCAAGTAAAATTCCTACTAAAATTGCTTTAATAGTTAGCTCAGGTATAATCTTTTTTGTGGGTATGAATGATTTAAAATTCTCTCTGGACGTCATGGTATTACCCCATATTATTAATATATTTCATTATTTATAAAACCATCGATTTAAATTATATATATAATTTTATGTTTATTAATTAAGTAGGAATACTTTAATGATGAATTTAATCAAAAAATGTCTAATATATTTACTCTAAATTTAGAGGATATCTAAGAATACCTGCAATACCATTAAAAGCAGCGTAAAGAGAATCCCCCTCTTCGCTTCCCAAAGATATTATTTCTACACCAGCACTTGTTTTCTCAGCAAGATCTGAAAGTTCATCTATAAGATCAGTTTTACCTTCAATTTCCAATTGAGTTGGCGTTTTACATTTAGGGCAATCATATGGTTCAAAATCTTCAATATCTTTCTCTTTTACAGTCTTAATTTCTGAATAAGTACAACTAGGACATACTAACTTTAACCTATATCTACGAAGATTTTCAGATAAAAGAAGTATATCTACTGCGCCCATTTCAAGTGCTTTTCTTACCTGATTTTCACTATAAACAGCAAGACTATTACCTGTTTTTGTAACTTCTTTTAAAAAACGTTTCATCAGTTTTTTTTCTTTTGCTACTTTTAGATCAGTTCTTGTTTCAGATGCAGCAGAAACAAGCTCTCTAAGGCCAAACTCATCAGTATAACCAGTATCAAACGTGTCAATTATTTTTTCCTGTACTTCATAATGAAGATATTCTTCTTCTACAAAAAATTGTTTAGTAGGTCCCGGCCCACCAACAAATATTCCTTTTATTTCTTCATGTTCTCGGAATATGTCACTTGCTTTATCAGCAGCCTTCTGAAACCATTCATGAGCAGCAATCTCTGTAAGTCTTTCAAATCTACGTTGAGACTGTCCACCTTTTCCATGTTTTCCAGGTACCTGAGAAGTCATATATTTTAAAAGTTCTACACGGTTTCCACGAAGAATACCAACAGTGCATTCCCTTCTATCAATTAAAAATAAACCATATATTTCTTTTTCAGAAAGCATATCTTCTAAAGGATCTAGATAAAATTCTGAATCGCACCTATATAAAAAAGTTTGAATGGGTAAAGGTGGTTCTATTACAAACTGCACCATCTCTGTTTGATCGCTACCTGCACTTTTATGCCCTACAAAAAAAACTACTCCATTTTCAGGTGGTTGTTTGAATGTTTTTAATCTACTCATGATAGACTCAATTGCAGATAAAACATTTTTACGAGTAGTTTTTGATTTTATATTCTGGGATTCTGAAAGTTCATTTTTAAGATATGAAGAAACATCAAATATCTGTTTAGAAGGAGGCACATATAAAGATATAAGCTCAGTATGTCTACCTTTACATTCTTTAAGTTCTTCGATTGCTCGTTTAAGATCGTATTTTTGTCTTTGTGTCATCTCAGCCATTCTATTTTACCAACCTAGAATAAATTAGAAAACATATTACTTTTATTTTAATTCAACTATTTCACCGGTACGTGGTACTGATACCTCAGCAAAATCTGATAAAGGTTTGACAAGTGCTTCACGGTTTTCACTATGCATTAAAACAATTTTTTCTGGATTGCACTTTTTAGCAAAATCTATTAGCTCGCTGTGTCCAGCATGTGCTGATAAATCAAAGTAGTCTACACTACAACTTATTTTTTCTTTTACACCATAAAAATCAAGCATTCCACGATCAACAAGAAGTCTTGCGTTACTATCTGGAACTTGATATCCTGTAAGAATTACGCCACTTTTAGGATCATTTTTAAGTTTATTCATATAACTTAAAACAGGTCCGCCGTCCATCATACCAGAAGAAGTTAAAATCACATCTGCCTTATTGGCAGCAAGTTTTCTCCCATGATCCGAATGTATAAAATTAATTTTGTTTAAAGATTTTTTAAGATCATTTGGAGATCTAAGATATTTTGAATGTCTTAAAAATATTTTTGATACTTTTCTACCCATCCCATCAAACCATATATTATAACCAGATTTTCTAAGAACCATAGCTATTTCTTGTGAACGTGATACAGCAAAGGCAGGAAGAACAGCAACACCCCCTCTTCTTATAACTTCATCAATTCTATCAAGCAATTCTTTTTCTATTTCTTGTCTTTTTTTAGGATGATCTCGGCCTGCATAGGTTCCTTCCAAAAATAATATGTCACAATCAACAGGATTGTTACCTTTTACTATTCTTGTATCTACTGTATTTATATCCCCTGTAAATAAAATCTTTTTATCTCCTACTAATTCATACATTAGAGAACCAGGTATATGACCTGCGTCATGCATTTTTAAATCTAAATTTTCACTTAGAGGTTTGTTTTGATTTGGTTTTACGGGGACAACGTTATTTTTTGCTTTTTTCACTTCAGAGTTGCTATAGGGGTTTGCATATCCCTCGCTTTTTGCGATTTTTATTGAATCTTTATGCAAAAGATTTGATAGTTCCCCTGTAAGTTGAGTGGTAAAAATTTTTTGTCCATCTTTTCTAAAAAGCCATGGTATCATACCAGAATGATCTAGATGACAATGAGTTAAAAATATTGCATCTATATCTGGAGGACGCATTGGATATTCAGGTGGTTTTCCAGGGCTCATACCGTATTCAAATAGAAATATACTATCCTCTAAATCAAGTACCATTGAAAGTCTTCCGACTTCTTCGACTCCACCGAGAAATTGAAATTTTATACTGTTATTCATTTATAATTACCTTGACTTGGGAAAAAAGAAGGGGGTTATTTAATGTTGGGGTCAACTATCTTTTGGTTTTACTTTTAGTGTTGATTCTTCTCTATCAATTATTATAACTTTTTCGTTTTCCTCGATTATTTCATCTGATATTGCCTTCCAATATTCACCTTTAAATTTAACATAACCGGGATTTTCTGGAGTGATTCGGTCAGATGTTATTGCTTTTTCTCCGATGAAAACATTAGTTGCTTTTTTTCTTTTTATAGACTGCAATATTTTATATAACAAAAACATAAAAAAGATTGCAATTACAACTACTATTGCAATTACAACTATCAATGCATCTTGAATCCAATCCATTGTGATCAACCATTCCCTATTTGGATAACTTGGTATTAGAAATATACTACCTATTAATAAACTTATAATACCGCCGATACCAATTACTCCAAACCCTGGTATTACATATATTTCTATTACAAAAAGTAAAACTCCTATAACTATAAAAATTATGCTAAGGGCAGATATAGAAAAACCAGATCCTACTAGTGATAAAAGAATTGCTATCACACCAAATACTTCTGCTCCAAATCCAGGTGAAGATATACCAAATATTAATGCAAATATACCTAGTATAAATAGTATTGATACTAGAACGGGATTTGAAAAAAACTCCATTAAAATTATTTTTATCGAAGGTGAATAGTTTATTTGTTTTGCATCTAAAGTGTTTAATGTTATATTTCCATCTGAAGTAATAACAATTGATCCATTAATATTTTCTAAGAGTTCTTTGATATTTGATGAAACATGTTCTATTACACCGTATTCTAAAGCCTTAGTTTCATTTATGTTTAGATTTTTTGTTATAAATTTACGAGCAATAGACGTATTTCTGTTATACATTTCTGCTCTTGTTTCAATCCATTTAGTAAGTGCATTAATTGTTTTTGAATCATTGATAAGTTTTGTACCACCAGCTGTAACTTCAACTGGTTGACATGATCCAATTATTGTATAATCAGACATAGCAGCAATGTGTGTACTTATAAGAATAAACGTCCCTGCAGACCATGCATTTGATCCTTGAGGATATACATATCCTATCACAGGAATTTTACTTTTATTAATCAATTTTGCAATGTCAAATGTTTCTTGCAATCCGCCACCAGGAGTATTAATTTTTAGTATAACAGCTTCAGAGTTTTTATTTTCTGCCTCATCTAATGCTTCTTTTAATGTTTCAACTGTGGATTGATTGATTGTTCCGTCCATCTCTACTAATAAAACATTCTGTCCTTTAGCAACTGCAATATTAGACAGTAGAATAAAAATGGAAATAAGAAATAAAAGAATTAAGAAGATTTTATTTTTTTTAGCTTTCATTCTTTCTTGGTTTTTGATTTACTGCTTTTGCAATACCTGCAACTTGTCCAATGTCTCCAGCAGGTACAACAATAAGGTTTCCTTCTCGCGCAATTTCAGCAAGTGTTTGTAGTTCACGAAGTTTTAAGGCCATTGGCCGCTCCTGATATAACTTTGCGGCATCTGACATCCTTTTTGATGCTTGAAATTCACCCTCTGCAATTATTATTCTAGAGCGTTTTTCTCTTTCTGCTTCTGCTTGTTTTGCTAGAGCCCTAAGCATTGTATCAGGAAGAGATACATCACGTATGGTTACTGCAGAAACTTTGATACCCCAAGGGTCAGTTACACTATCAATAATTGTTTGAAGACTTTTGTTTAATTCTTCTCTGTTTGATAAAAGTTCATCTAAATTTTGCCTTCCAAGTACATCTCTAAGAGTTGTTTGTGCTTGAAGGCCTGTCGCGATATCATATCTTTGTACTTCAATTACTGCTTTTTCAGGATCAACTATTCTGAAATATACTACAGCATCTACATCTACTGTTACATTGTCTTCAGTGATAACTCTTTGTTTTGGTACATCGATAACCCTTGTTCTTAAGTCGAGTTTTATAACACTATCAATGATAGGTATTATAAATACTAACCCAGGTCCTTTAATCCCAACAAATCTTCCTAATCTAAAAACAACTATCCTTTGGTATTCAGCCATTATTTTTATTGCCGATGCAAGTATAAGCATCAAAAAAATAACAAATACAATTATTATATACAACCATGGCATAATATTTTACCTCCAAACAAAAAAACTGAAGTGCATTATTAAGTGTTTCTGTAAAAATTTTTTATAAAAAGATAAATTTAAGATAGATGACTATAATATAGAAAAGGAGTCCTAAATTTTGAGGAGAGGTCATGTCTGAAATAATTAAAGTTAAAGCAAGGGAAGTACTTGATTCGCGTGGAAATCCTACAGTTGAGGTAGATGTTGTAACAGAACATGGAATTTTTAGAGCGATGACACCAAGTGGTGCTAGTGCCGGACAACATGAAGCATTAGAATTGCGTGATGGAGATAAATCCAGATATTTTGGTAAAGGTACACTTAAAGCAGTTGAAAATATAAACAAAAAAATTACGCCTAAAATAATTGGCCTTGACCCAAACGCTCAAGAAACAATCGATAATATAATGTTAAAAATAGATGGTACTGAAAATAAAGATGTACTTGGTGCTAACGCGATTTTACCTGTCAGTATGGCTATAACAAAAGCAGGTGCTGCTTCAAAAGGACTGGGGCTTTTCGAGTATATTGGTGAATTGTTTGGTGTAATTCCACATATGTTACCTGTACCAATGTGTAATGTTATAAATGGTGGAAAACACGCAGGACAAGAAAACTCAATTCAGGAACATATGCTTATGCCAACTGGTGCAAAAAATTTTTCTGAAGGCATAAGAATGGTATCTGAGTCGTATCATCATCTTGCAAAACTTTTAAAAGAAAAATTTGGTGCCGGTGGTGCTTTAATTGGTGATGAAGGAGGTTTTGCACCTTCTCAAATGACAAATGTTGAAGATCGTTTAGATATAATGCTTAAAGCAGTTGAAAAAGCAGGATACAATGAAGAAATGAAAATTGCTTTGGATCCAGCAAGTAGCGAATTTTTTTATGATGGGGCATATAAAATCGGTAAGAAATCATTTTCAGGTGGAGAAATGGTTGATTTCTATGTTGATTTAAGTAAGAAATATCCAATTGTTAGTATCGAAGATGGTCTTGCTGAAGATGATTGGAAATCTTGGGTTGAAATTACTAAAAAAATTGGCACTGAAGTTCAAATCGTAGGTGATGATCTATTTGTTACAAATACCAAAAGAATAAAAAAAGGAATCGAGATGACCGCTGCTAATTCTGTTTTAATAAAACTTAATCAGATTGGAACTGTCACAGAAACATTGAATGCCATAAAAATGGCACATGATCAAGGTTGGACTGCTGTCGTATCTCATCGTAGTGGTGAAACAGAAGATAGTTTTATTGCAGATTTAGTTGTTGGAACAAGTTGCGGTCAAATAAAAACTGGTGCACCTGCAAGAAGTGACAGAAATGCTAAATATAATCAACTTCTTCGTATAGAAGAAGAGCTTAGTGACGAAGCTGAATACCCTGGTATTGATTTCAGGCTGGATCATTTAGCATAAAGATTAAAATATATTTTTTTATACAAGAAAACGAAATGGGGGCTAATAATATATGAAAATAATAGTAAACGATAAGCTTGCAGATGAAGCAATAGATATGTTAAAAGATGCTGGTTTTGAAGTTGATACAAATAAAAGAGATCCTGAAAAACTTATTGAGGATATCAAAAAATTCGATGGCATTCTTGTAAGAAGCGGAACTAAGGTTACAAAAGATGTTGTTGAAAATGGATCAAAAGGAAATTTAAAAGTAATTGGCCGTGCTGGAATTGGTGTTGACAATATTGATATAAAAACAGCTGGAGAAAATAAGATTCCAGTTGTAAATAGCCCTACTGGTGCAACAGCTTCAGTTGCAGAACTTGCAATTGGTAATATGATTGCTTTATCTCGCAATATTTCTATTGCTGACAAAACTATGAAAAACGGCGAATGGGCAAAAAAGAAATTGAAAGGAAATGAACTTAATGAAAAAACGCTCGGGCTTATTGGAACAGGAAATATTGGAACATATACCGCAAAGCTTGCACAAGCATTCAATATGAAAGTAATAGGATACGATCCATTTGTCTCAAAGGAGGATATGGCAAAAGAGAATATAGAAAAAGTCGAAAAGTTAGATAAAATAATGGAAAAATCCGATTATATATCCTTACATATCCCACACAATCCTAAAACTCATCATATTGTAAATAAAGAAATGCTTTCTAAGATGAAACCTACAGCATATCTTATTAATTGTGCTCGTGGTGGAACTGTTGATGAAAAAGCACTTTATAACGCTTTAAAAGAAAGAGAAATTGCAGGTGCCTCACTTGATGTATATGAAACAGAGCCCCCTGAAAAAAGCCCTCTATTTGAATTAGATAACGTTATTTTAACACCACATTTAGGCGCTAGTACAAAAGAAGGGCAAATCCGTGCTGGAACAGTTTGTGCAAAGCAAATAATCAAGGTTTTAAAAGGAGAAGAACCTGATTTTTGTGTTAATAAAAAATATTTCTAATTTATTTTTTTCTTTATAGAAAAACTTTAACTAAACAGTTTCTTATTCTAAATTAGATGAAAAACCTCGATAAAATCGTAGATAAAATAGAAAAAAGTATCGATGATAAAGATAAAACAAGAGAAAAAGCTCTAAAATTTTCTCGAGAAATTATTATTAACTGTAGAAAAGCAATTCAGAAAACACATCAAAATAATAAAGACGCAAAAGAGAATCTTAAAAAAGCCTCATCCAAACTTAAAGAACTTTATGATATAACAAAAAAATATCCCGAGATTTTCCATGCGGGATTTGTAGAAAATGCAGGGCAAGAATTTGTTGAAGCTCAATGTTTTTTAAATATTATGAATGGGAAAGATTTACCGGATCCTGATGAACTTCAGACTACATATAGTTCTTATCTTCTGGGTTTATGTGATCTTGTAGGTGAATTGCGTCGTACCGCACTTGATTCTATAAGAAATAACAAAGCAAAAAAGGCAGACGAATGTCTTTTTATGATGGAAGAAATCTATGACGTAATTATTCGTTTTGATTATCCTTCAGGTCTTATTCCAATTAAAAAAAAGCAAGATATGGTTCGTAATTTAATTGAAAGAACCCGAGGTGAACTTGCTGTTGCAAGTTGTGAACGGCGTATCGAGTATAGAACCTCTGAGTTTCAAGGTATGCTTGATAAAGTAAATGATAAGAAAAAAAGAGGAGAAAATAAAAAAGAAAAAAATTCTGATCTGAATATTGATGATATTTGGTAAAATTCTATTTATTTTTTTATCTTAGAGACAGGCATAATGTTTATAAGACCCCTTTATATACTACAGGAAGGGAAGGCTGTAAGTTATGACAGATATAAACGTTGAAAACATAGTATGTTTTATAAAACCCGCCGACTCTTTTGATATTAGTGATTTGTCAAATGAGATACCCGGTGCAACTTATAATCCAGCAGAATTCGAAGGGTTATCTATTAAATATTCTAATCCAAAGACAGCGGCAATAGTTATTTCAAATGGAAAAATTGTATGCACTGGAGCAAAGAATATTAAAGATGCGGAAAAAACATTTAATAAAACAATAGGTAAATTAAATAAAACAGGTCTTTCAATAAAAAAAGATTTTGATATAGAAATAGAAAATGTAGTTGCTTCTCTAAATCTATATAAAAATCTGCATCTAAGTTCAATTGCAAATGGGTTAATACTTAAGAATGTAAATTACGAACCCAAGGATTTTCCGGGTTTAATATATAAAAGGAAACATTCAGATGCAGTAATGATTTTGTTTAGCTCCGGGAAAATTGTATGTACTGGAGCAAAAAGTATTGATGAAGCAACAAATGAAATAAATGTGATGAAAGAAAATCTTTCATCAATTGGAGCTTTATAATAAAAGGAGGAAAAAATTATGCCAGAAGTAATTGTAGAAAATATTGTTGCATCTACATCTTTTGCAGATAAACTGGATTTAGATGTAATAGCACAATCTTTAGAAGACGCAGAATATGAACCAGAGCAATTCCCAGGACTTGTATATCGTTTAAGTGAACCTAAGACTGCTACACTTCTTTTTAGAAGTGGTAAAGCAAATTGTACTGGTGCAAAAAATGTTGAAGATGTAAAAACAACAGTTGATATAATAGCAGATAAACTTAGAAAACTTGGTGTTGAGGTATACAAAAATAGCGAGTTGAAGATTGTCATTCAAAACATTGTTGCAATAAGTGATCTTGAAACTGAATTAAATCTTAATGAAGTCGCTATGGGTCTTGGTCTTGAAAACGTTGAATATGAACCAGAGCAATTCCCAGGACTTGTATATAGAATATCTGATCCAAAGGTTGCTATGCTTTTGTTTGGATCTGGTAAAATTGTATGTACTGGTGCCAGACAAACTGAAGATGTTTCAAAAGCAGTAGAAAAGTTATCTGCAGAGCTTACTTCTTTGGATCTTATTAGAAGGTAAGATGATTTAAAAATAATTTTCTATTTTTATTTTATTCTTTTTTCGTTTTGTTGATATATATATAGTAAAAGCATCTCTGCTTTTAATTTTTTTAGTTAGACATATGAAAAGTGTTCCAAAAACTTTAAATATAATATCTGGTTTAATATATAATATATAGTATAAATTATGATGTGATAGATATGAGTGTGAAAAAAAGTTATTTATTGTTAGTATTAGTAATAGGAATATTGGCAACATCTAATATTAGTGCTACAACAATGAATTTTAAACAAGATTTAGCAGAGAAAAGCAGTAATGGCAATATAAATAAGATAGGATCAAGTATTAGCAAAGGACATGATTATGGCATCATTGCAAAGATGACAATAGACCCGACACAAGAAGATGATAATGAAAGGGCAACCGTTGAACTTTTTGATTCTTCATTTACAATTAATAAATACAAAGCAAATGATCCCATACGTTTTTCAGCAGAGTACGAAATTGTAAAAGATATTATTGGAGAATGGGATGAAGCACCTTTTCCAGTTCCACCAGTCCACCATGAAACTACTATCGAAAAATGGGAATTTGGAATGAGAGCCGAACTTGAAAGAAATAACGGAGATATTATCCGAATTGGAAAAGAAAAAATAATATTGAACGATGGACCATGGGATAAACCTCCTGAAATATTGTTGGCACAAGCTCCTTCCTCTGTTATAGAAGGGGGAGAATTTAGTGTTTTAGTAACTTTTCAGGGATATCCAACCTATGAGTTCAATGCATGTCAAAATGAAGAAGTAACATTTAATGGTGAAACAAAAGTAACTAATTCTACGACAGGAATAGTTAATTTTACGGCACCTGAAGTAGACTCAGACCAAATGTTCACAATAGACGCATTTAAGGATTGGAATGCTGTAGATGATCATAATTTTGAGGAGATAATTACTAATGGAAGTACAAAAATTAAAGTTCTTGATGACCCCGCTCCAAAGGATTTAGTTGTAACTACAGATTCTTCAATAATGGAAAGAGAAAACTTTGATGTTTTTGTAACAAAAGATGGCTCTCCAGTAACAGGAGCAATTGTATTTTTTAATGATGATTTTTTGCCTTCAGGTATAACTATAGGCGGAAAAGCAACTTTTGATGCTCCATCTGTAGAAACCGATCAAGAAGTTTTAATTCGAGCATATCATCCGGATTTTGTTGACATTAATAACGGCTCAACAAAAATGATGGTTCATGCAAATTATGATGATGAAGCAGATCAAACAGATGAATCAGGATTGTTAGGTAACTTTACTCTGGAACTAAATCTTGATAGATCTGCATTTTATAAACCTCTTATTACTGAAGGATACCAGACTTATACAAAAGTAAATATAATTTTAGATTGTACAAGATACTTATGGTGTTGGAAGCCACCAAAATTTGAAAGAAAAGACACTTCTTGGGGCAGTACAGCAACATTAGATATTAAAATTGAAAATAATCCAGTAGCTCTCGAATTAAGTGGCCCAGAAAAAGGTAAAGTAGGTGAATCTTATGATTTTAATGCACATGCTGTTGATCCAGATGGAGATCCTATTCACTTCTTTTGTTTTTTCTGGGGAGACGGAAATTATAATTTTGATAATAATGACTTTACGGGATTTCCCTATGATACAGAGTTAACAAAATCTCATTCTTACGAAGAGAAGGAAACATACATAGTTACTGTTGAAGTTCAGGATGCAATTGGTGATAGCAGATGGGATACTTTTGAAACAACTATGCCTAAATTAAAATCAGTGATGCATCCCACTATAAAAGGATTGTTTTTAAAATTAATAGAGGTTTTAAACTTACCTCTATTGAAAAAAATCCTTATCTAATAAAAAACAATCCTAAAAACCTATTTTTTTAATTTTTTTATAAAGAAATGTTCATTCATAAAAACTGTAAAAAGATTTTTCAATAAGATATATGTATCATACCTGCAATTCAAATTAGAAATCCAAAGAAGGAGGTATACAAAACAAATGAATAAAAAGTTAATAACAATAGTATTGATAATAACTTTATTTTTTTCTTTTTTACCAGTTTATAATGCTGTAGAACTATCCCCGGGTACAATATATGAAGAATCGAGATCAAATGTTTACCGCAGCATAAATGTATATGCTCCAGCTGTGGCAACAACAAATAAAGGATATGTCGGTGTTATATCAACGGTTACCGTATCTATTCAAAACAACGGGACTGGGCGTGTTTTTGTTGATACACTTCCATTAACTCAGGTTGATATGCAGGGATCTGCGCGTCTTGCAGTAAAAGTTGCAAGTTCTCTAGTAAGAAACGATGAAAACTGCGATGTCGACCCAAATTCATATGATTATTTTTTTGTGGTAAGAACAGATGCACCAATAATTGGGGGTCCTTCTGCAGGTGGCATTATGGCAACTGCAACAGTTTCTCTTCTTGAAAAGTGGGATATGGATAATAGAACAATTATGACAGGTATGATAAATCCAGATGGCAGTATTGGCCCTGTTGGTGGCATAACTCAAAAGATAGATGCAGCAGATACTGTCGGAGCTAATAGGTTTTTAATACCAAAGGGCCAGAGTACTTATACTGAAATGGTAACAACAACCGAATCCAACAATGGATGGATTAGAACAATTACAAAACCAGTTACTAAAAATGTTACAGATTATGCAATGGAAAACTATGGTATTGAAGTAAACGAAGTGGAAGATATTAATGATGTAGTCGAATATTTTACAGGAAATAGATTTGATTTTGAAGAATCAAATAAACCGATAACAACAGAAGATTACAATAGTTCAATAAAACCCTTAGCCACTACACTTCTAAAAGAGGCAAAAGAATCATATAAAAACTCTAGTGAAAAGTTTGATGAATCTAGTATACCTAATTACTTTCCAAATTATTATAGAAACGATATCAAAGATAAATTAGACAAAGCAGAAGAAACGCTAGAAGGCTCTAAAAAGTGGTATAATGAAAGTCTTTACTACACTAGTACAAGTAAATCATTTCAGTCTTTGATATATTCTAGATTTGTATCTTACACATGTGATTATTATGAAGACGGAAATAAAGAATGGATTGAAGATCTACTTACAGAGGTCGACTCATTACATAACAACGTAAGTAAATTGGCAAAAAATGCAGAAATAGATGGGGTTATAACTTTACAGACAGTGGGTGCAGCACAAAGACGTGCTTCAGAGGCTGGAGAATATCTTGAGTCAGCAAAACAAATATATGATGGTAAAGGTTTTTCTTCTTTTTCTGAACTAATGGACTTTTTATATAGCATATCTTTTGTCGTAGAAAGATGTAATAGCGTTCACTGGTGGATTGATATCGGCAATAAATTTAATGATACAGAAGGAGAAATCAATGATACCATTGAAAATCTTGCATTAGAATATATAGAAGAAGTTCAACAATCTGTAATTTATTCTGAAGTAATTCTTGGAGAAATGGGTAGTATTTCTGATGATTCAGCAGAGTATCTAGATCAAGCAAATGATTTATTAGATACATCAAAAGATGATCTTGATAAAGGATACACTGCAGCATCTTTATTTGAAGCATTGGAAGCACTTGTAAAGGCAAATATTGCAATAGAGATAATTGGTACAAATGTAAAAGAAAAATTAGACTTGGCAAGCGAAAGCGCAAATAAAAATATTGCAAAAATTAGAAAACAAGGAATTGAACCAGTCCTTGCTGTAAGCTATTATGAATACGCTGAAAGTCTTAGAAATGAATCAGCCTATAATTCTGCTCTTGTATATTACAAATATAGTGGTATGATAGCAGGAGCTCTAAGCTTTACAAATCTATCAAGTGGAACGGGATCTTTTAAAAATGTAGGAATACCAGATAGAAAAAATGTCTATGAAAACGTTATATGGATAGTTTTTGGAGGTATTTTTATAGGATTAGTCATAGGTATAGGAGTAGGTATCTTGATAGGTAGCATAGATTTTTCAGGTAAAGAAAAACAAAAAAAGAAAAAGAAGGCTGAGAAAAAAATAGAATACGACGGTTTTGTAGAATACAAATCTTCAGAGAAAAAAGATTACAAATATCCAGATGATGAAATCCCAAAAAGTATAAGAGACTATTACAAAAAAAACAAATAACCCTTTAGTTTTTCTTATTATGCTAAAATGATAATCAAAGCTGAATTAGAATATAATAGAGTAATTATAAAAAAACCAAAAGATATTGGTAGACTTTATAATAAAAGTAATATGGGAAAGCCTCTTTCAGGCAATATACTTGAACTTAATTTAATTGAAAGTGTTTTTTTACTCGATGAAGAAAAAATAAAGATTTTTCATAACAAAAGAGAAGTTGATTTTGAAACACTTATAAAAATTGCTTCAGAAAATATAAAAGATTTTGAAATAAAATATATGGTTTTTAAAGATCTTAGAAAACGTGGACAAATGGTAAATATATGTGAAAAAGATAGTATGTTTGATTTGTATAAATGTAACAAAAAAAGTGATGGAGAAAGATTTTTTGTCTGTGTTTTTTCTGAAAGGGATTTCTTTGAAATAGATAAAACACATATTTTATTGGAAAATATTTCAGATAATTCTTTTTTATGGATAGCCATTGTTGATGATGAAGGAGATATAACATACTACAAGGTTTCTCATACAAATTTAAAAGGAGAAAATAAACCTTTTACTTTTGGTAAAATAAAAGGTCTTATTTTAGATGATAGAGTTATTATTTTTGATAAGAAAAAATCTAAAGATTTATTTGAAAAAGAGTTTTTCGGTAAGCCCTTTGGATCTGGTTTACAAATTTCTTTTATTGAAGCGTTATATCTTTTTGAAAAAAAAAATATTTCTTTAGTAGATAAAGATGAAAAGAAAGTTTCTAAGAGATCATTTCTAAAAACCGCTAAAATAAATCAACCTAATATTTTATCTCATTTTAAAGTTTATAAAGATTTGAAAGAAAAAGGGCTTGTTATAAAAACTGGTTTTAAGTTTGGAACTCATTTTCGTGTTTATACAGATCATCCTAATGAAATTCATGCTGAATATTTGGTCCATGTTGTAGAAAAAAAATTTAAAAGCATCTGGGCAGAGTTTAGTAGAGCTGTTCGTCTTGCTCATTCAGTTAATAAAGAAATAGTTTTTTCAAGAATTTTGAATGATGGTGTTGAGTATATTTGTTTCGGTAGATTAAGGCCTTAAAATTGTTCAGAATGCATTTTTTCTACGAATTTTCTATTATTGTAAGAAATAGGATAAAGGTTCTATAAACTTTATATATTATTATCCATAAATATATATAAAAATATGAAATGATGTGATATAAATGAAAAAGAAAATAGTTACACTAATAGTCGTATCAATATTTTTGATACTAAGCATAGTAAATGTTAATGCATCAAATCTCACAAATATAAAAAATAAAGAACCTAAAGATCTTTGTGATACCCAATTAAAAAGCCAATCATATAGTGAATCTAAAACATTTAGAGATGTAAAATTACAAATTTTTTTGGATGGGAAAAACCCTTTGAGTCTTATAGATATCACAGGGGGCGGAACTGCAAATTTAAAGATCAAGAACAAACTTTCAAAAGTACCAACACTAACTCCTATTATAGTATCTCTCATAAAATTTTTTGATAAACGAGGTATAGAGACAGATTTCCCTTCAATTCCTTCAGTATTTCGAACAAAATTTGACATGACAATCGAGTTTATTAAAGAAGCAAACGAAGAAAAAACATTATTTTACGGTACATCAATTGAGAACTACAATAGAGAAGAATTATTTGACCTAAAAAATAAGAAACATAAAATTGAATTTACTCATAAAAGAGTAAATCCAGATAACGTACACTCTATGTTAGATAATTGCGTGGCTACTTGTTGGTGGTATGAATGGCTTATCGATTATGAAGTTCCAAGAAGTATTATTTTTATGGAGTGTGAAGAGATAACAGTGTATTATAACTAAAACTATAATCTATTCTCTAAATTTTTTAAACAAATATTAAACTCAGATTCATCATTTTCCATAATTTTTTTATAATCAATTTGTGTTGTCTATTTTTTACCGGGGAGGAAAAAAGAGTATGTTACAAATACGCTGGCATGGTCATTCGTGTTGGGAAATTACAAATGACAAAACGTTAGTTACTGACCCGCATGATGGACGCTCCATTGGAATTCCCGCACCTATTGTTCAGGGGGATATAATTTTAGTTTCTCATGACCATTACGACCATAACAGTGTTAAATCAGTTGAAAAAACTGATAGTAAAATAATAAAAGATAGTCGTAAACGCACTATTGATAATATAGAAATAAAAGGGGTCGAAGGTTTTCATGATGAGGCAGGTGGTGCTAAACGTGGAAGTAATATTATGTTTAAGTTTAAAATGGATTATATAACTTTTTGTCATCTAGGTGATCTCGGCCATGATCTAGATGAAGAACACATTGATAAAATTGGAGAGATAGATGTATTATTTATTCCCATAGGTGGAACTTTTACTATTGATGCAAAAAAAGCATGGGATACTATAAAAAAAATAAAACCAAAAATTGCTATCCCTATGCATTATAAAATTGGTGGTCTTAGCCTTCCTATAGATAATATTGATCCTTTCTTAGAAGAAAACAAATATAAAGTTCTTCATGTGGGAAATGAAATAGATATAGAAAAAGAAGATTTACCAGAAGAACCTGAGATTTGGACTTTTACTCTTTAAATATTTCAGGATTTACACAATTAGGTGGTTTTTCACCTTTTAATCCTTTTATCATGTTTTCTGCCGCAATTACTGCCATTTTAGTACGAGTTTTTATACTTGCTGATGCTGAATGAGGTTGAAGTACAACATTATCTAATTTCTTTAGTTCTTCAGTGATTTTAGGTTCATTTTCATATACATCAAGACCTGCGCCAAAGATTCTTTTGTTTTTAAGTGCTTTTACAAGCGCTTTTTCGTCAACAACTGATCCGCGTGAGGTGTTAATAAATACAGCTGTTTCTTTCATAATTTTAAATTCTTCTTCACCCACCATATGTTTTGTAGATTTAAGAAGAGGAACGTGAATTGATATAAAATCTGATTTTTGTAAGAGTTCTTTTAGAGATACCTGTTTTGCGTTTAATTCATTTTCTAGTTTTTTGTTTCTTTTTTTATCATAATATAAAATTTCCATTTCAAATCCCTTGCTTTTCATTGCAAAAGCTGTACCAATTCTTCCTGCGCCAATTATTCCTAGTGTACCATTTGATATATCTTGGCCGAGCATCAACATTGGGGCCCATCCCTTAAATTTTCCAGATCTTGTAAATTTATCTCCTTCTACTATTCTTCTTGAAACAGAAAAAAGTAGTGCCCATGCCATTTCTGCTGTTGTATCTGTTAAAACACCAGGTGTGTTACTAACAGGGATCTTATGTTTTGCAGCGGTTTTTACATCTATGTTGTTGTATCCTACTGCATAGTTTGATATCATCTTGAGTTTTTTTCCTGATTCAATTACTTCTTTATCTATTTGATCTGTCAAAAGACACAACAGGCCGTCTTTTCCTTTAATTACATTGATGATTTCTTTTTTAGAAAGCACTCGGTCACGTGAATTTACTTCAATTTCATGATTTTTTCTAAGAATTTTTAATCCTTCTTCTGGTATTTTTCTTGTTACAAATATTTTCATATTAATAAAAATGTAATAAAAAGGAGTTACTTATTCTTTTATTGTTTCAAAACACGAAAAAGTAAGTGTGTTTCCAACTCCTTTGAGGCTTCTTAGTTTATCTATTACTAATTTACCTATGTCCTCTAAAGATTCCCCTCTAACTTTTAGTAATAAATCATATTCTCCTGAAATTATATGCACTTCATATACTCCTTCTATCTTGGATATTCTTTTTGCTAGTTCTCTTTGCGAGATATCAAGGCCAGATTGGAATGAAACAAAAATAAATACTTCTGTTGGAAGTCCTATTTTTTTATAATTTAGAATTGTTGTAAATTTTTTGATTATTCCTTCTTCTGTCATTTTTTTAATTCTATCGTGTACGGTTACTCGTGGAATTTCTGTATTTCTAGAGATGTTTTTTGTTGAGTTTCTTGAGTTTTTCTTTAACTCTTCTAATATCTTCTGATTTTTTTCGTCAATCATATTTAACTATATGTCGGTTTTATTATATAAAAACTATTTTTTTTCGAATATTTGACAATAAAAGTAGCATTATGTTTATATACATTGGAGAACAAATATCATATTGATGAAAGTAAAAAAATTAGCTATACTAAAAATCCAAAGTAAGATAAGAAGAATAATTGCAGATTATCTGGAATCGAAAGATTTTATAGAGATATCTCCAGTAATACTATCCCCAATAACAGATCCATTAAACCATCCTACAACACCAGGAAACATAGAATGCTATGGAAAAAAATATCATCTCACACAAAGTATGATATTTCACAAGCAAATTGCTCTAAAAACACTTGATAAAATTTATGTTTTTTCACCAAATGTAAGACTTGAACCAAAAGATAGTTCAAAAACAGGAAGGCATCTTTTTGAATTTACTCAACTTGATCTAGAAGTAAAAAACGCAAAAAGAGAGGAAATAATAAGATTAGCAGAAGAAATAATTATCAATGTAATAAAATCAATAAAAAAAGATTGTAAAGAAGAGCTTGAAACTTTAAAAAGAGAGCTGAAAAATCCTGAAAAACCTTTTAAACAAATCTCTTACAAAGAAGCATATGAAAAATACGGAAAAGATTTTGAAACTAAAATTTCTAAAAAATACAAGAATCCGGTTTGGGTTGTAGATATGCCTATAATGCATAGAGAATTTTATGATAAAGAATACAAAAGAAGACCAGGTTATTTAGTTGACATGGATTTAATATATCCAGAAGGGTATGGCGAAGCTCTTTCTGGTGGAGAAAGAGAATACAAAATCGATAGAATTAAAAAACGTATGAAAATAAAAGGAAAAAAATACTCTGATTTTAAAGAATATTTAGAAATTGTAAAAAAAGATCTCCCAAAATCAGCTGGTTTTGGAATTGGAATTGAAAGACTTACTAGATTTATATGCGGTCTTGAAAAAATTGAAGAAGCATCACTTTTTCCAAAAATACCTGGTAAAAAATGTATCTAAAAAAATAAAAAAATATGATTTTAGTTTTTTATATCATATCTAATATTTCCTGATATATTGTGTCAAAGCAGTAGAACTCAAGTGTGTTATCCTCTCTGTTTATATCCGCCTCAGCAATAAGTGACCAAATAGCAGGTGGTTCTATAACAGGTTTTGTATAAATACGAATGTCTCTGCCTTTTTGAGTTATATCTGTTTTTACATATATTCTATAATCGTATTCAGCTGCATTGTCTATGTCAAACCTTAAACTACATAGCATCGATCTATATTTTTCTGTCAAGTTTTCATCTAATTCCCAGCCAGAATGAACTGGATCAGGATTTTTATCGTTCCATTCAAACTCTTCAAATGTTCCATATCTTATCTTAGGTGATTCAAGGATTGCAGCATCCATTGTAAACGTCACAAGATATAAGTTTGCTATATCATCAAAATCATATTCTCCGTTAGTTCCATCAGAATAATCAAAGAAATATCTTTTCGCAGGTGAAAACGATTGGAACATATAATTATAATTCATAACGCTCTTATATTGAACATTAATTTTTTCCCATTCCTCATCAGTAATTGATTCGGGCCACTGTACATTGCCCACAGGCATATTATCTACACCATAGTGTAATAAAGGAACGATGCCCATGCTGTGCCCGAGCTCGTGAAGAATTCCTTGAGCTACAACAAATCTCTGCCGTTTTGGTGTCCAAGCAAATCTTTTAAAAAGTGTTTTTTGTGGACTATTATCCATTATGACATGATCATATCTGTTGTATTCTGACGCGGTATTCAAACCTGCGTTATACGCCATTACAAAATATCTAAAAACGCCTTTTCTTTCATCTGGAAAATTATGTTTATACCAACGTGCCATATGGCCACCAACAATCTCATCAATTACTTCAACAAACTCCAGATATTCTCCTCCGCCATTTACGGGGCCATCTGGCCAGCCGTCATCAAAATAGGCACTTATACCATACTGCGACAATCTTTCAATTATCATTTGCTGGGATTCTTCATGAACAATATGTTCGAAATCAAATAATTTATTTGGGTTTTTCTCCATGAAATCCACTTCGACAAACACATCAGGATTAAATGGATCTGCACCGTACCTATAAAGTTTGTATTCATCTAAATTTGAAATACCATCAAGATCAGGATCTAACAACTCATGATTGTTCCAAGTTAAAGGATCATATCCATATTTTAACTCCCACCATGTAGGAATACCGTCTCCATCAGGATCGTTAAAACCATCAGCAAAAGTAGGATCTGTTCCGAGAACATTTACCTCAGTCCAATATGGAACATAATCATGATCGTAATCTGATGCATAAATATTAAACCGAAGTTCGTATTCTTCTCCAAGCACGCGACCATAACCATCATCATCTCTTAAGTAATCATCTCCAGTCCAACTATTTGTTCTATAATCAAAAACCAAATCTACCGACATTTTTTCCACATGCTTTTCTTTTCTACCAAAAAGACCGGATTTTTCAATCTCCATGATAGTAATCTTTACATTTGATTTTTGTTGTCCTTCTTTATCATTAGGTACTTTGAAGTTAGTTCTGCATTCTTTTAGAAAGGTATCCCATTCGCTAAACGTTCCTGAACCAGTAACTCCACCTGCAGCTTCAAGCTCACTTGCATCACCCACTTCACCATCCACCTCAACAATATAATAAAATTCAGGTGGTTTTGGTACTCTTATCCCAGGCGTTGTCATTGCATCTACAATACCACGATTACGTATTCTTAAGATTTCTACTGTCAAACCCTGATATATATAAGGATTTATTCTATCATCCACGACAAAAATATCCTCTGATTTTTCTGAGATGGTTTGTGATTTTTCAGCATATTCTACATAAATTAGTATACCTGCTAAAATAAGTATCAAAACAATGGCTATAGAAACTATTTTTTTGCTATTTTTATTCATTTGCCTTCCCCTTTACCATTTTTATATGGTTTTAATATATAATACATGTTATAAGTGGTTAAAACATATAAAGTTTTTGTATAATAACTGGGCGTTATCCTAAAGAAAAGTATTTTTTTGTTAATATTCATATTATTTTACTCCCAATATTTTTATTCTATTTTTTATATAATATTTAGAACGTTTATCCTATTTCTTAGATTTTATTTATCAGTGCTAAGCACACCAAGGAAGAGGAAATATTTTGAAGAATAATTCTAATACAGGATCTACTTCAGAAGTAGGCTTCTTAGTTTTTTTAGGGACCTTTTCATTATAGTTATCTTCTATAGCATTTTGTAATAAGGTTAATACAGCATCCAAACCATCATCATTAAAACTATATCGATGGTCAATAATTGAGTTGTATACCTCATTAGGATCTTTTATCTTATAAATAACATCATTACTAGTAGGAATATATTCTATAAATTTTGGTTGTTTTACTCTAGGTATTATTACTTTTTTGTTTTCTGTAGGGAGTTTTTTGATAATGTCCATTTCTAATAATTTTTTTAAATAAAATTCGATTGTTGTAGGGTGTTTTTCTAGATTTTCACTGAGCTCTGTTTGTGTAGCACCAACATTTATTAAGAGATAAAGAACTATATTACGAGAAGTTTTTTGTCTAAAAATATTAATAATTTTTTTATCGATGCTACTTATCTCTTGTGAAGCATAATATCTATGATATCTACCCTCAACATATTTTTTTATGGTTCCTTGTTTTTCAAGAATATTTAGATGATGATATAAAGTAGTTTTTGGGATGTTTAGTTCTCTAGAGATTTTTCCAAAATGTAAACCTGGGTTTTCCAAAATGAAATTGTATATCATTTTTCGTAAGTCATTTTTTAAAATATTTTCATTTTTCATTTTTAATATTTCCCCATATTGAATTAACGCGTCTTCTTGCCACATATATTTTTATTCTTTTTATTATATAAATATTTCTATTAAAATATAGAATTCAGTATTTAAAAAAAAGGAAATTAGATAATCGATCTAACAGAAAAAACAAGAATTTCATTTAAAATAGTATCAACTTTATTTTTTTTACCCACCTCAACTAAAACCCCATTTATAGAATCGATTTCTAAGGGTTTATTATTTAGAAAACTCTGAAGCATCGAAGAATGATTATTTTTGGTATCAATAATAACAGATTTTGTTTTTTCATACATTTCATCAAAATCCAAACAAAAATTGTTAGATCGCGCGATATTTGTTGATTCTTTACATATTTTTTTTACAAGATTTTTAAGAACTGGGTTTTCCAAAAGATAACCATTTTTACAATTAAAAAATGTAGTAAGAGGATTTATACTAGAATTTACAATTGCTTTTGCCCAAATTTCTTCTAAAATGTTTGAATTAAGAGATGTTTTAATACCAGATTCATTAAAAATTTTAGTAATTATTTTTGCTCTATCTGTTTTATTGTTAATTTCTCCAATAGTAGTATATCCTATACCAGTATGAAAGATAAGCCCTGGTTTTTCAAAAATTACACCATTTGAAGTAACACCTGTTAAAACATTTTTTTTATCAATATATTTTGTTATTTTTTTGACATTATCAAGACCGTTTTGTAAAGACAAAATAAGTGTATCTTTAGTAATTATTTTTTTAATTTGTTTTACTGCTTTTTCAGTATCATAGGATTTAACAGTTAAAAGAATTAAATCAAAATCTTCTGATATTTTATCTAATGCTTCAAAAGCTAAAGGAGTTGTGTGTAAATTTGTTTTTCCTTTGATTTTTAAACCATTCTTGTTTATCTCTTCAACATGGGATTTTCTTCCAACCAAAACAACATTATTTTTCTTTGATAAAACTCCTCCAAAAAAAGAGCCGATTGATCCTGCACCCATAACAAGTATATTCATCTTTATAAACCAACTTCTTTAATTTTTTCTTTTAATTCTTCTTTATTCATAGATATGAGAGGAGAAAATACTGGAAGGTTGCTTCTTTTTTTATATTCTTTAATTTTTGAAATGTTTTTTTTATTTAAATTATAAAAACCAGTAACAATTGCCTTACATTTCTTTTTTGATAAAATATTGTTTATTTGATTGTGAAATTCTTCTTTTTCATCAAAAATAATTATATCTGATTTTATATACCATTTTTTAAGAAAGTTTTTTAAAGTTTTTTTATCAAAATCTTTTTTTACAAAAAATAAAACATTACATCCTCTGCGTAAAAGATAAAAACTTGCAAGAATTGAAAATTTATTATCAATTATACATAACACATTATTTTGAGATGAAATAGGCATACCACCAGGACCAGAAATTTTCTCATTGAAAACATAAGAAATATTTTCTCTTATCTCGATAAATAATTTAAAATCAGGATTTGTAAGATCAACTTTATTTCCATATTTTTCTACAATGTCACTACCAATTTTTTTTTCTATATCTTGGCTTGTATAACTATGATTTCCTGTTCTACTAACTCTTACTGCAAAACTCATATTTTTTTTCAAATGTTTTTTTAAAAAATCAATTGAAGTTTTTGAAATCGAGCTTATTTTACTATTTGTTTTTAATGCGGGGCTAAAATTTACTATTCCAAAAATTTTTTTTAAAACAAGTTTAGTAGAATCTATTTTATCTGTATAGATATAGATTCTTCCCCTTTCTTTTTTTATTTTATTTTCTATTTTTTCTTCTTTTAATACATTTTTTATGTTTTTTACTAAAATATTTTCAAATTTTTTTCTAACATATCTACTTTTTAAAGCAATTTCACCATATCTTACAATAATTAAATCGTATTTCACAGATTTTGAAATTAAAAACAGGTTACATTAATATTTCCTTAAAAAAGATTTTATGAATTTGATTTTTTTTAATGTTTTTCTGCAAATATCTCAATAGAATTAAGGCATTTAGTTAAATCCTTTTTGTCAATAATTAGATTTATTTCTGTTTTTGTAAGAATTATGTCTATTAAGTTTATATTTTCCCAAGAAAGAAATCTTGATATCTCATATAATACTCCTTTTTGAAACAAAAAATTTTTTGAATGAACAAGAGAGATTGATACTAACTCTTCTAATGTTTCTAGTATTTTTTCTTCATACAATAAATCTAATAGTTTTTCTTTGTGTCTATCCTTTGTGGTTATTCCAATTTCACAACTTCCTTGTGCAATATTTAAAATTCCACCATTTTTGAAGTCTATTATTTTGTATATTTTTTCTAATTTTGATAAAATTGTTGGTGATTGTTCAAGAATAATATATGATATATCTGTTTTTATTGTCTCATGAGAATAACTAAATGATTGGTATTTTACTGATTTTTTATTTTTATCTGCATGTCTTCTAAGAGCCATAACAATAGCAGCTTTGTTTACTTTTTTTCCTAATTGTTTTTCTATCTTTGGTTTAAGTTTTTTTGCTAGTTTAGTATATGATAATATTTCATGGTTTAATGCTTCTTGTATTACAGGCTGATTTTTTAGCTGATCTTTTACAACACTACTTATAGTAACCATTTGTAATTTCCTCAATTTTTCTTTTAAATAACTTTATTATTCCTATCTTTAAAGATTTTGTTATTATAATAACAAAACGCATGGTTTCTGTTACTTTATATATATTTAAGATATATATAGAAACATATTTATAAACATTTATTATAATTATTTTAACAGAGGGATACAAATACCTAAAAAAGAACTGTGGAACTCAAGATTTATCTTTATTATGGCAGCAGTAGGATCTGCTGTAGGACTTGGAAACGTATGGCGTTTTCCTTATGTATGCTACGAAAACGGAGGAGGAGCATTTTTAATACCATATTTAGTTGCATTATTTACTGCTGGAATACCTTTAATGATTCTAGAATTTAGCATAGGGCATTGGGCTCGTGGAGCGCCACCGACTGCATTTAAGAAAGTTTCAAAAAAATGGGAATGGGCAGGCTGGCTAAGTGTCTTAATGCCTTTTTTTGTAGCAATCTACTACATAGTAATTATGTCATGGTGCTTTTCTTATATGGTTTATGCAGTAGATCTAAGATGGGGTAGTAAGGCCGATATCTTTTTCAGAAGTTTTCTTGGAGACACAGGAAATCCTGCAATATTTGGATCTATTAGTATACCAGTTCTTATAGGACTAATTGCACTGTGGATAACAGTATTTATAATCTTATACAAAGGTGTAAAAAGAATAGGAAAAGTAGTAGCCTTAACAGTACCAATTCCAACAATTCTTTTAATAATATTAACAATTAGAGGAATAACCCTTCCTGGAGCAATGGAAGGATTGTCATATTACCTTACTCCAAATTTTTCAAGTTTACTTAATGTAAATGTATGGCTTGCAGCATATGCTCAAATCTTTTTTTCAATTGGGGTTGCACAGGGGATAATGATTACTTATGCAAGTTTTCTAAAAAAGAAATCAGACATAAATAATAACGCATTCATTATATCTCTTGCAGACGCAGGAACTAGTTTTCTTGCAGGTTTTACAGTATTTAGTGTTGTAGGATATTTAGCAGCACAAAAAGGAATTGGGATACATGCATTAGGTGAACAGATCGCAGGACCTAATCTTACTTTTGTAACATATCCAACAGCAATATCACTTCTTCCTTTTGCAGCAGCCTTTTTTGGTGTAATATTTTTCATAGCCTTACTTACTTTTGGCATAGATTCAGCTTTCAGTATGATAGAGCCGGTATCAGAAAGCATTAACAACAAATGGAGGATAACAAAAACAAAAGCGGTTGGAATAATATGCACTTTAGGTTTTTTCTTAAGTCTTCTTTTTAGCGCTGGAAACGGACTTCATCTTCTTGATATATTTGATCATTTTATAGCAAACTTTGGTCTTGTAATAATAGGGCTTGTAGAATGCATAATATTTGGATGGTATTTCACACTTGGAAAACTAAGAGACCATGCTAATAAAACTTCAGATATAAAAATTGGAAGGTGGTGGGAAGTTTTAATAAAATTTGTAATACCAATTGTACTTGGGCTAATACTAATATTGTCAGTAATTGAAAGTATTTCTAAATCATATATGAATTATTCCTGGCAGATATTAATTATATTTGGATTGATACCTGTAATACTTTTATTTTTATTTTCAGTTATTCTTACTAAAATAAAAAACAAGGAGGGGGGCTAAAGTGCTACCAACATCTGCAATTATTATGTTAATATTTGGTTCAATTGTAATATATGGTGGCCTTGCATATTTTATATATAGAGCAATAAAAAAATAAATTTTATTTTTAGGGAAATTATATATAGATAAATATAAATTATAGCTGGAAAGATGTATAAGAAGAAAACAACTTCCATATTGATAGTATTAATCGTTTTAATTTTACTTATTTTGATTTTTATTAACTACATAAACTTTGAAGGAAAGTCAAAAGACAGTGAAGGCAAAAAATTGTTTAGAAAGAAAGGAAGGTTATAATGTTATGAATAAAAAAAGATATTTTTCAACAATTGTTTTTTGCTTGCTAATAACAAATATAGTTCTTGTGAATGTAAATATAAAAAGTGAAGGAATATATAAAAATAATATTTCAAAAAAACAATTACATAAAGTACATAATATGATAAAAATCAATGGAAATGATGATTTTAATGCTAAAAACGGCGTAAAAAAAGGAATTGGGACATTGGAAGATCCTTATATAATTTCGGATTTGGAAATTGAAAGTTTTTTTAGACCAGCAATATCAATTTCAAATACAGATGCTTATGCAACCATAAAAAACTGTGTGATTACTGGAAATAAGTTCTTACAAAAAGGTGCACTAGCAGGAATATATGTAACTAATTCAAAAAATATTAAAATAGAAAACACAACAATTAAAGATATCTCTGCAGACTTTGGCATAGCACTTATTTCATCATCAAATAATACAGTAGAAAACTGTGATTTTCAAAAGAATAAAAGAGGGATAACAGTTAATGGCTGCCCAAGCGGGTATAAACATTTCTCAAACAATAACACTATAACAAAATGTAATTTTAAAAAATGTATAGATGGGATCTATTTTTGTTGTCTTCCAAGTTCAAAAAATAATGTCATATCTTTATGTAACATCACAGAAAACTCTAAAGGAGTATGTATAGATCATTGTATACATTATACAACTATCACTAACTGTAACATATCTTTTAATGAAATCGGCGTTGAAATTATTTCTGCATCCAGTAATAACTATATTACAAATAACATATTTTACAAAAATGATATTAATGCTTTTGATAACTGTAGAAACTATTGGGACAACGGTAAAAAATATGGTGGAAATTACTGGGATGGGCATAACTTTTCTAAACCATATATTGTAGAAGGAAATAGTAAGGGGATTGATAGATATCCGCTAAACAATGATAAGTTAAATAGAAATATAATTTCCTTTTTTGATTACACACCAAGAACAGCGTTTATAAATGAAGGAATTGCCTTTGACGGGAGCGTATCATATGAACATAAAAAAGATATAACTTATAATTGGTATGTAGAAAATACAAAGATTAAGGAAAAGAGAAATATAAATCATATATTTACAGAACCAGGAACATATAATATTACATTAAATATAACTAGCGGAGATATCTCTGATTCTTTTACAAAAAAAATAAAAGTATATGAAAAATCAAACAACACGTTCTACGTTTTAAACAACTCAAAAATACAGGACGTAATTAACATCTGCAAACCCGGAGATACAATTATTATTGAAAACGGAATATACTATGAAAATTTGCTTATTGATACTCCACAAATACATTTGATTGGAAATAAAAATACAATTATTGACGGCGGTAAAAAAGATAATGTAATCAAGATAAATGCATCATATGTCACAATTTCTAAAATAAAAATTATAAATAGCTCAGATGGAAAATCCGGGATAAGACTAGGCTATCCTGACTACATAATCGACAGTTATAAATGTAGAATTGATAACAACACTTTTGAGAAAAATTCAATAGGTTTGAGTCTTTTTGAAACAGAGTGCAACAACATAGAAAACAACTCTTTTTCAAATAATCTTAATTATGGTATTTATTTGAAAAGATCCTTTGAAAATGATATTCATTATAACAATATTTTAGATGAAGATATTGGTCTAAAAACAGAATATGCATCAAACTGGAATAATATTGAAAGAAACAATGTAAAAGATAGCAACATAGGAATTTTTTTACAAATATCTAATTACAACAATATTTTCTACAATAACATAACAAATAACAATATTGGGATTAAACTAAATAGCACAATTCATCCAACTATTAAATATAATAATATTTTTTCAAATAAAGAATATGGTCTTATTTACAACTCAATTCCTATAGCATCAAAAAATTATTGGGGTTCCAGATGGGGACCAAGTGGTCTATTAAATTTATTTGGAGACAAAGTGATACAAATAAATGAGAAAGAAAAGGAAAAAATTACAAGTTTGTTTATGAGGTATTATATCAGCTTTCCTTGGTTTGAAAGCCCTGTTGAGATTTAAAGATTTGAAATTATTTTATTTTCTAATTTTTTAACCTTACTAAGTTGTGAAGAAAAAACTTCAAATTTGAAATCATAAAAGATATCCTTTAATATCAAAGGGCTAGCTTTTGCTGCATTAAAATCAACAGGTATATCTGGTTTGTATAATGCATTTTTTACATCTTCTTTTTTAATTTTGTATTGTCCTACTTTTACTGAAGCCGATATTATTCTTCTGATTTGGTTCCATAAAAAATTTGGCGCAAAAAAATCAATTACAAGATAATCTTCTTTAAAAAAATATACTATATTTTCAATTGTTCTAACAGGATTTTTTTCTTTTTCAACTCTTGCAAAATTAGAAAAATCATGTTCTCCAGCAAAAATAGACAATGTAGAGATCGCGCTTTCAATATCTAAATTATTATCTTTAAGATAATATCTATAATGACGGTTTTTTGCATATCGTGGATTAAACTCATCTGATACTTTTT
This sequence comes from uncultured Thermoplasmatales archaeon, assembly GCA_964481275.1. Taxonomy (GTDB): domain Archaea; phylum Thermoplasmatota; class E2; order DHVEG-1; family DHVEG-1; genus CAYZTD01. The sequence continues at coordinate 46,419 of CAYZTD010000002.1, read as the reverse complement.
TAATACCATAAAAAATAATATCTTCAGATACATCAGATAGAGAAGATAGAATTTGATCTTTATTAAAATTAGAGTTAAAAGAAACAACATTTCCTAAAGAAGATACCTCTTTATCGGTCCTACTTGCTGATCTGAAAAAAGATTGTTTTACGTTCACGATTATATCCTTTCCAGTTAAAATTTTTATAATTTCACCTTCAACTGTTTTAAGATTAGGCTGTCTTACATAACCAAAAAATCCAATACCGTTATATCCAAATTTTAATGCATATCTCAAATAGAATCACTTAACCTAAAATAGGATAATACTTTAAAAACCTAAAACATATCAGATGAGGAAAATAAGATGTCAAGAAAAAAATCCATAGAAGAAAAACTTAAAAAAGCAAACGTAGAAACAGGCGACAAAATAAAAATAGAAACACAAAAAGTTGCAAGAACAGGGGTTTTAATGCCTCATCATGAATTTAGCGATGAAGACATTGTAACTATCAAGCTTGACAATGGTTATAATATTGGTCTTGAAGTATATAAAGATACAAAAATCACTCTTATTAAAAAACAAAAAAAAGTTGTTAAAAAATCAAAAAAAATTCCGTTTGATAAAAAAAAGTCTACTGTTTCAATAATTGGAACTGGCGGAACAATTGCATGCTATGTAGATTATCGAACTGGAGCAGTGCATCCTGCAAGTTCAGCTAAAGAACTTGCTTTTTCAGTTCCTGAAGTTTTTGAAATATGTAATATTAAAGCTGAAGTTGCTTTTCAAATACTTAGTGAAAATATTGAAGTTAAAAACTGGCAGACTCTTGCAAAAAAAGTCGCTGAAGGATTAAATAATGGTGCTAAAGGAGTTATTGTCCCACATGGAACTGATACTCTTGGTTATACTGGGGCTGCTCTTTCTTTTATGCTTAAAAACTTGTCAGGTCCAGTAATACTTGTTGGTTCTCAACGTAGTAGCGATAGGCCAAGTTCGGATGCCGCACTTAACTTGATTGCTGCTGCAACTGTTGCATCAAAATCTGATATCGGTGAAGTAGTTGCTACAATGCATAGTGAAACTTCAGATACTAAAATAGATATACATAGAGCTACAAAAGTAAGAAAGTTTCATACATCACGTCGTGATGCATTCAAAACTGTAAACGATATACCTCTAGGTTTTGTTGAAAACGGTGAAATAACTTTTAACAGTAAATACAAAAAGAAAACAAAGAAAAAAGTTGAAGTTGACACAAAAATGGAAACAGATGTAGGAATAATTTATTTTTATCCTGATATCAAACCAGAAGATATCCCTCAAAAAAAAGGAGTTGTGCTTGTTGGTACAGGTCTTGGACACATATCTAAAAAACTTATTCCAAGAATTAAAAAACTTACAAAAGAAGGTACTGTTTTTGTTATGGCTTCTCAGTGTATATTTGGAAGAGTTGATATGAGTGTTTATTCAACTGGTAGAGATCTAATTAAAGCAGGTATAATACCCTGTGAAGATATGCTTGCTGAAACTGCTTATGTAAAACTTATGTGGGCTCTTGCTCATTCAAAGAATAGAAAAGAAGTAGAAAAAACCATGAAAACAAATATTTCTGGTGAAATATCAAATAGAACAAGAAGTGATGTTTTTTTATAAAAAAAATAAAATGCTGAGATTATGCGTGTTTCTCAGCAATATCTCCGATTACTGGCAGTTTGAATTTTTCTCCTTGGTAGGCCTTTACCATCAATACAATCCATAAGATTACTGTGATTACCCATATAATCCAAGAGAGATAAATCAACGCAGGTATACCTGGATTATAAGAATAGGAATATCCATATCCCCAGCTTACACTAGGCGCTCCAACCCATCCAACAATCCATCCAATAATCATTAATGGAAGGAACGTTAAAATGGATTGCAGTGCATGAAATCTTACAGTTTTGTTCTTTTTTTCCATAAAGAAAAATATTATTCCTGTAATCCAAGTAAGCAAGTAGCAAAGAAGACCTGCCATATTTTCTTCTAAATTCATAGATGTTTTTGCCATATAATTATCGCCTCCTCTCTCAAGTTGAATATTCTTTTACTATTTATCTTTTATGTATTTTTTCCATTTAAAAGAAAACAATTATCATCAATAAAAATTACAGAGGTTTTATTTGATTTTATCTTGTTTTCTTTTGGTTTCTTAACTTGTATTGTTTTATATGTATTTGTATCCATTAGCTGTATTTCTTCCTCGGTTTGACTTACAACTATCATTTCTTTTATAGTTATTTTATCAGTTAATATTTCAACATTTTCAAGTTTTTTCTGTTCAATTGTATGTTCTTCCCAGTTTGATAGATCTAAAAGTTTTATTTTATTTGATTGTATGGAAAGTATTTTGTAATAATTATTATCAAATTTTATGTAATCTTTTGGTTTATAATCTGGAAGTCTTAAAAGATAGGTCATCCTGTAAACTTGTTTACTATCTTTCATACCTACATTTTTTGATGATTTTTTTATATCTCCGCCGTATTTTTCTTTTAGTTTTTTTGTAATTGCATATGCTGTTTGCTTTTCACTTATAAAAAAATCAATTCCACCGTGTTCTTTTGAGATGTCAGATATGAAAAGAGCGCGGTTTCCTTTTGATTTTAATTCTTCTATTTGATTTATTACATTATTAATTATATCTTCTTTTTCTTTGTTTGAAAGTTTTCTAGCACCAGTTCTAATTTGTATTATTGCCTCGTGGTATCCACCAAATTGTTTTGAACAAACATCACATGATCTTTTTTCAAGTTTGACTGTTAATTTGTGTTCTTCAGTTACTTCTTTATCTCCTATAAATCCAGATATGTAAACATTACAATCATATCCTTTCTGTGTTTCTGTACATGAAGGATTTATATCTATTTTTTTAAGTTCATTTTTTATTTTAAAAGTATTTTTTATAATTCGTCTTAATACATCTGTTAGTATTTCATTTGTCCATGTGTTTTTGTATTTAAAGCCTCCACAATGAGGACACATTGGTAGTTTGATATCTTTTGGTCCTTTTGTAAACTCATGTGATTTTATATAGCAATCTATACATACTCCATCTTTGTAGATTTCAGTTTCTTTTCCACATTCAACACAAAACATATTGTTTCCAGATAAGTGATACATATATTATAAGTATTAAGGTTTGTTTTACAAAGTTGTGTTAAAAATAAGAAAAGCTAAAGAAAAAGATATCAAAGATATTACTAAAATCTATAACGAGGCTATTTTAAAAACAAATGTTACTTTTGATATAAAAGAAAAAACAGAAAAAGAAATGAAAAAATGGTTTGAAGAACATGGATTTAAAAATCCTATACTTGTTTCGGAAAAAGATAAAAAAGTTGTTGGTTGGGCTGCACTTAGTAAATATGATTCTAAAAAAGCTTATTCTAAAACAGCTGAACTTTCTATATATGTATTTGAAAAATATCAAGGGCAAGGTATTGGTAAAAGTTTAATGAGAGAAATATTAAAAGAAGGGAAAAAAGCTGGTATTCATGCAGTTATTGCAAGAATAACCAAAGGAAATGATATTAGCATACATCTTCATGAAGAGTTTGGTTTTGAAAAGATTGGTACATTTAGAGAAGTTGGTAAAAAATTTGGTAAAATTCTAGATGTGCATATTTTTGAGTGTTTGTTAAAATAGGAAAATATAGTTTTTTGTAGGAATAGGATTATTGTTCTATAAACTTTATATATTATTATTCACAAAAATAGATAAAAATGTGGTTAAAAGTATGTTAAGTCACAATAGCTGGTCTAAAAAATTTAAATACTTTTATCTACAAAAACATATAAAAATATGAAAAAAACGATGTGATGTAAAATGAAAAGAAAAATAATATGTATAGGAATAATAGGCATGTTTTTACTAACAGGATTAAGTTCGATATCTGCACTAGAAAACAAAAATATGAATTCTGCTAATCAAGAAGAGTTAAAAGAAATTTCTAAAGAAAGCATTAAACTTACTGATTCAGATATCACAGCATGTTTTACCTATTCTCCAAATACTCCTGTCGTTAATCAGGAGGTAACATTTGATGCATCTTGTACTGGTGGATGGGCTACATATGAATGGGATTTTGGAGATGGAACAACAGTTAATACTGAAGATGAAACTCAGGCACATATATATGAAAACAAAGGAGATTACAAAGTCACACTGACTGTAAAAAATATCTTTAACTCATCTGAAACAGATAGTGTCACTGAAATAGTAACTGTAGGTATTCCCGATTTTAAAGTTGATTTTAACTGGTTTGAATATTTTCATGGACAACTATGGATTAATTTTTCTTTAATAAATAAAGGAGATCCTTATGAAGGAATAGTAAGTATCCACTTTGAAACATTTGGTATGTTTGGATTGTTAAATAAAGGGCTTTCATCCAAATCAAAAATATACAACATAAAAATGTCAGGAGAAGCTGAAAAAATAGTACCAGATGGCGGTATATGTCTAAGTACTACTTCACTACCCAATTCACTATTTTGCTTCTTAAAACTAACTGTAAATAGAAATGGAAACATAGAAGAAACAGATGACCAAAACAACGAAGATTTAACGCGCCCGTATATTACATCTATTATAAAAAACAAGATCAATAAAAGATACTATGACATACCATAGTATCTAATAAAAATTTTCAATCTTCTTTTTTAAATTTATTTAATTGCTTTATAACCATTTTCAAATGCTTTTTTATTTATTTCTTTATACTTTTCTGGTACATTTTCAAGAATTGTTTCAAGTAAAAACTTTTTATCAAAAGGTAAAACATCCGAACCTGCAAGAGCTCCGAGCATCACAACATTTTTTGTAATAATAGCACCTGCCTCTTTTGCGATTTTTAAAGCATCAATTTTATAGACTTTGCCATAACTTGAAAGTTTCTTATAAACTTTCTTAATATCAGGATACTCTTCATCACCAGTTGAAACAGTAAAAGGTACAACAGGTGCAATATCTGTTATGATTTTTGTATTCTTATTAGAATAATGAATGTACCTAAGTGCCTCAACAGGTTCAGTACTTACTATCACATCCGCACTACCAGATTGGACAAGAGGCCCATAAACATCACCAAGTCTTACTGTACAATTAACGCTTCCACCTCGCTGTGCCATACCATGAACCTCTGAAACAAAAACGTTGACACCTGCTTTAACTGCTGCTTTTCCAAGAATATTTGCTGCAGTGATAACACCTTGACCGCCGACACCAGTGAGAACTATGTTAGTCTTTTTCATTTTTGTTCCTCCTTTACATGAATTGCGTTAAAAGGACAAATTGTCGCGCAATTACCACAGCCATTACACTGCTGCTCATCAATTAAAATTTCATCGTTTTCACCATAATAAATTGCGGGACAGCCAAATTTACTGATACATAATTTACATTTTTTACATTTATCTTGATCGATAGTATAAACTGGTATTTTTTCTCCTCTTTTTCTTTTATCACGATTTTCAAGAAGGATACATGGAGATTTACTAACAACCACAGAAGGACCTATAAAATCAAGCGCTTTTTTGAATTCTTTAGTTGTATCTTTTATATTATTTGGATCAACAACATGTATATCTTCTATACCACAACCCTTTACAACATCTTCAATAAGAATTTTTTTTGCAGGTCGTCCCATACCATCAAACTCAGTTCCAGGATGAGGCTGATGACCTGTCATAGCTGTTGTACGATTATCAAGAATGGTAAGTACTACATCATGATTATGATGCGCGGCATCAACTATAGGTGGAATTCCTGAATGGAAAAAAGTTGAATCCCCCATAAAACTCATTACTTTTTCATCTGTTGATATTGCTAGACCACATGCAGTACCAGCATTCGACCCCATACATAAAAGTAAATCTGCCATTTCAAGTGGTTTTTCACGACCAAGAGTATAACATCCAATGTCTGTTGGATATATAACACCACGAGGTTTTGCTAATTTTGCTGCATAATATGTCGCTCTATGAGGACATCCCGGGCATAATGCTGGTGGTCTTGAAGGGAGTTTGATATCTGATTTTTTAGGAATTTTAGTTTTATCTTTAATATTAAGTATTTTACATATTCCATTTGATACTATATCTAAATTATATTCAAAAAGCCTTGAAAAATGACCAGTTGCTTTCCCATAAATTTTACAATCAGCTTTTAAATCATATATAATATTTTTAAATTGGTTTTCAAGAATAGGTTCGAGCTCTTCAACAACAATTATATTTTTACAAGATTTAATAAAATTTTCACACATCTTTTTTGGAAGAGGATGTGTCATTCCAAGTTTTAAAATTTTAACATCTAATTTTAAATCTTCAGCTACTTCTCTAACATAATTATACGAAACACCAGATGTTACAATACCCCAATCTTTTGGCTTTCCAACATCTATTATTTTGTTAAACTCTGATTTTTCAGAAAACTCTTCTGCTTTTTTAAGCATTTTAAGAAGTTCAGGATGTCTTTTTCTAGCTATAGCTGGTGTTGTAACCCACATAGGACTTCTTTCAAATTTTCCTTTTTTGCGGGGTTTATTTAATTTTTTAAGATCGATAGGACCTCTTACGTGATTTAATCTTGTAGTTGTTCTAAGAAGAACAGGTGATTTTAACTTTTCAGATATTTCAAAACCAATTCTTGTCATCTCTTTTGCTTCATTAGGTGTTGTTGGTTCAAACATTGGTGCTCCACTAAACAATGCATAATATCTATTGTCTTGCTCGTTTTGAGAGGAATGACAGGATGGATCATCAGCAGATACTATCACATGGCCTCCCTTACATCCAATATATAGATATGTCATAAAAGTGTCACTTGCAACATTGAGACCTACATGTTTCATACACGTAAGTGCCCTAAGCCCAGATATAGCAGCAGCACTTGCTATTTCTAGTGCTACTTTTTCATTTGTAGAATATTCAAAATAAAAACTTGGGTCTTTTTTTTGTTTGGTAAAATGTTTTGCAATATGTGAAAAAGTATCAGCTATTTCTGAAGAAGGCGTTCCAGGATATGTTGTTGCAACATCAATTCCTGCTTCTAATGCCCCTCTTGTTATTGCTTCGTTTCCAAGTAAAAGTATTTTTTTACCTGGTTTATCTTCCAATATCTCCATATTTTCAACCCCTATAAAAGATAGTCTTATATGTATTAATGCGTGAAACTTGTAAAATAAGTTTTACTTATAAATCTAACTAATCAAGTATTTATTTTATAATATTATTTCTTTGATCTAACAAAAAGACATAAGAAAAAATAAATATAACAAATGACCGTAATTTCTCTATTTTCTTAAACAATTTTTATAAGCGAAAGTTTTATAAATAACAGGTTACTTGCAGTACAGATTAAAAAATACAAGCAAAATAACAGGGAGGAAAAGATATGCCAGAAAAAGAAGTAAACCCAGACGAAAACGTGATATATGTTGGAAACAAACCACCAATGAGCTATGTTTTAGCAGTAGTAACCCAGTTCAATGGTGGATCAGATGAAGTAATAATAAAAGCGCGTGGTCGCGCAATAAGCCGTGCTGTAGACACAGCTGAAATTACAAGAAATCGTTTTGTACAAGATGCAAAAGTAAAGGACATAATAATTGGTACAGAAAGCATCACAAATGAAGAAGGAAGAAGTTCCAACGTATCATCTATAGAAATATCTTTGACTACAAAGAAATAAAAAAGATACTAGTTTAAAACGTATCTGAACAATTACTATAATCTCATTTTGAGATAGTGTAGTAGTTGTATCTTTCTTTTATTTTTATATTTTTTATATAATATTTTGTTTGATATTTATGTACTAAAATATTCTTTGAAATAGGAAATAATTTAAACCCACCAACATATTCACTTTGCCGGTTGAAAGGGATGGTAAATTATATTATTATTACCGGTGGTGTTATTTCTGGACTGGGTAAAGGAATAACTACTGCCTCTATTGGAAAAATACTAAAACTTCATCAATACGATGTAACAGCTATGAAAATAGATCCATATATGAATTTTGATGCTGGAACTTTGCGTCCTACAGAACACGGAGAGGTATGGGTCACTGAAGACGGTGGAGAAATCGACCAAGATCTAGGACACTATGAAAGATTTTTAGATATCAACATTCCAAAAGATCAAAATATTACAACAGGGCAAGTTTATAGTGCTGTCATAGAAAAAGAAAGAAAAGGAAAATATCTGGGAAAAACAGTCCAACCAATTCCTCATGTAACAGACGAGATAAAAAGAAGGATAAGAAAACCTGCAAAAGAAGGAAACTATGAATTTGTACTAGTAGAAATAGGTGGAACTGTTGGGGACTACGAAAACGTATTATTTCTAGAAGCAGTAAGACAAATGAAGCTTGAAGGAGACAAAGTGTTGTTTGTCCATGTAACCTTTGTACCGGTTTTAGATGCCCTTGGTGAAGCAAAAACAAAACCCACACAGCACTCGGTAAAACTTCTCCGTGAAATAGGTATCCAACCTGATTTTATAGTAACCCGCTCAGAAGATCCATTAGATAATGTAAGACGCGAAAAAATAGCTCTTTTCTGTAATATACATGAAGAGGATGTAATATCTGATTCAGATGTTGATAACATATATGCAGTAAGTCTGCTATTTGAAAAACAAAATTTCTGTGAAAAGATACTTAAAAAACTTAGATTAAGAAAAGGACATAATGATCTTGAAGGTTGGGAAAAATTTTTAAAAAAAATAAGAAGAATAAAAAAACCAGTAAAAATTGGTATCGTAGGTAAATATTTTGACATAGGAACAAGCCAACTAAGCGATTCTTATGTTAGCGTAATCGAAGCAGTTAAACATGCTTCATGGAATAATAACTTGAAACCTGACATACGTTGGATTGATTCAAAAGAATTTGAAAAAGATCCAAGTAAGCTTTCAAATCTTGATGATTTAGATGGGATAATTGTTCCTGGTGGTTTTGGTAAATCAGGTATTGATGGTAAAATAGAAACTATTCGTTATGCAAGAGAAAATAAGATACCTTATCTTGGTCTTTGTCTTGGTATGCAATTAGCTGTTGTTGAATATGCAAGAAATGTTTGTGGAATTACAGATGCAAATACTGTCGAAGTAGATAAAAAATCAAAGCATCCTGTCATTGATTTTATCCCAGAACAGGTTGAAATAATACAAGAATCAAGATACGGCGCTACAATGAGACTTGGAGCTTGGCCTGCTGTTCTAAAAAAAGGAACGAAAGTTTACAGCTTATATGGAGAAAAAAATGTTTCAGAGAGACATCGACATAGGTACGAAGTAAATCCAGAATGTGTTGAAAAACTTGAAAAATGTGGTGTTATTTTTTCAGGAAGAAGTCCAGATGGTGTACTTATGGAATTTATGGAACTTAAAAAACATCCCTATTTTGTTGCCACACAAGCACATCCCGAATTTAAATCACGACCTTTAAGCCCTGCTCCTTTATTTAATGGATTGATAAAAGCAGCTAAAAAAAGATGATTTTTAAGTCAATTAACGTAAAATTATAAGAAAAATTTATATATTTATCTTTATTTATTTATCTTGGTAAAAGAAGTGAAAGGATGAGAAAAAACAAGTTTATACTATTTTTATCAATTTTTATTATACTTTCAGTACCTAGTATATCTTCATTAGAGTTAATTAAAGAAAACAACAATCCAGATATCGCACTCACATTAACTGTTGAAAAAAAAATGTTGGGCTGGCACATTACAACAACCTTGGTAAATAATGGTAACGATTGGTTTTTTGTTGAAAAAGGAGGCTATGGAGATATAGGCTGTGTTATATATGATGAAGAAGAAAATAAAGTATGGTATACATACGACCCAGATAACGGATCGTCCTGGCAGATCGGCCCAGGCGCAACTTATGAAAGTTTTACAATATGGACTGGAGCGGATATGGACAAAAATGAACTACCAAAGGGAACATACCAAATAGTTGGAAAAGCAGGATATTTTGAAGGAGATGAATACATTCCTTTGGAAACAGGACCAGAAATAGTAGAGAGACAAAAAACAAAATCGGCTTTATATAATAGTTTTATATTAAAAATTATATACCTATTGAAAAAACAAGGTAAAACACTATTTTTTAAGATATGAATCGATTGCTTTTGCTGCTTTTTTACCAGCACCCATAGCAACTATCACTGTAGCAGCACCTGTTGCAATATCGCCACCTGCAAAAAGACCAGAGATGTTTGTTTTTCCTTCTTCGTCTGTCTCAATGTTTCCCCTTTTTGCTACTTTTAAGCCTTTAACAGTATTAGGAATCAAAGGATTTGGGCTCTGGCCGATTGCAATTAAAGCAGTATCAATATCTATTTTAAATTCTGACCCTTTAATAGGAATAGGTCTTCTACGATCTGAATTATCTATCTCACCAAGTTTCATTTTTATACATTCTACTTGCTTGACATGGCCATTTTCATCGCCAAAAAATTTTGTGGGGTTTGTCAATAATCTAAAAATCACTCCTTCTTCTTTTGCATGCTCAATTTCTTCATTTCTAGCCGGCATCTCTTCTTCTGACCGCCGATAGATAATATATGATTTTTTTGCGCCAAGCCTTAATGCAGTTCTAGCACAATCCATTGCAACATTTCCCGCGCCAAACGTAGCAACCTTTTCACCGATCTCTATTGGTGTATCATATTCTGGGAATTTGTATGCTTTCATCATGTTAACCCGGGTTAGAAACTCATTTGCAGAATAAACACCAGCCAAGTTTTCACCAGGTAGCTTTAGAAAACGTGGAAGACCCGCCCCCGTTCCAATAAAAATCACATCATATTCATTCATAAGTTCAGCTACATCAACGGTTTTTCCAACTACCACATCATAACGAATATCCACACCAAGTTTTTCGATGTATTCAACCTCTGATTTAACTATTTTTTTTGGAAGGCGAAACTCAGGTATCCCATACATCAAAACTCCTCCAGGCGCATGAAATGCTTCAAAAACAACTACGTTATGACCCATTTTTGCCAAATCCCCTGCACAAGTAAGACCTGCTGGGCCAGCCCCCACGACAGCTACTTTTTTCCCCGTAGCATTATGCGTTTTTGGTATTTTCTCTCCTTTTTTTCGAGCGTAATCAGCAAGAAAACGTTCCAAACGACCTATTGCTACTGGTTCACCCATTTTTAAAAGAGTGCAATTACCTTCACATTGTTCTTCATAAGGACAAACACGGCCACAAACTGCTGGGAGATTTGTTTTAGTTTTAAGGATTCCTACTGCTTTGTCAAAATTACCTTCTGTTATTTCCTTTATAAAATTAGGGATATCAATGTTTACCGGACATCCTTTAACGCATGGCCGATTTTTACATTGAAGACAACGTTTAGCTTCTGCAACAGCTGTTTTTTCATCATAACCTAAAGGAACCTCATTAAAATTATGGACCCGTTCTTTGGGGTCTTGTTCAGGCATTCTATGTTTTTCTTTTTTAACAGCCATCTAAACATCAACTCCTGCAAGTTTACAAGAATGTTTTTCTTCATCAACAAAACGCTTGTTTCTAAGCATCAAGTTATCAAAATCAACTTTATGCCCATCAAATTCTGGGCCATCTACACAAGCAAACTTTGTTTCATCACCAACAGTAACACGGCACCCTCCACACATACCGGTTCCATCAACCATGATAGGATTAAGACTTACAACCGTTTTAATATCATATTTACGTGTGAGATCAGCTATCACTTTCATCATAATAACAGGCCCAATTGCCCATACAACATCAATATCTGTGTCTTCATCGATAAGTTTCTGCAAGACACCACTAACAAAACCTTTATGTCCTTTTGAACCGTCATCTGTTGCAATCAAAAGTTCATCACTGTCTTCGGCTATCTCTTTTTCAAGCATCAATAAATCCTTGTTTCTAGCTCCGAGAATGCTGATAACTTTGTTCCCTGCATTTTTTAAAGCCCGAATAATAGGATATAATGGTGCAATACCAACACCACCACCAATACAAACAACTGTCCCATATTTTTCTATCTCAGATGGAATTCCAAGAGGGCCAGCAAAATTAAGAATCTTATCTCCTTCCTCCATTGAACCAAGTTGCTTTGTGGTTTTCCCAACCTCCATAAAAATAATAGTAATAGATCCCTCTTTTCTCTCATAACCAGCAATCGTTAAAGGAATTCTTTCACCGGTTTCATCAATTCTTAAAATAATAAATTGACCAGGTTTAGCCTTTTTTGCAACCAGTGGAGCTTTTATCTTCATAAGTTTAACAGTATCTGATAAGGGCTTTTTTTTCAATATTTTATACATGACTCGCACAACTCAACATAATTTTTCTAGTTTACAAAGGATTGTAAATAAGGGGCTGTATTTTAAAAGTTTACTAATTCTCATATAAAAAAGTACTACAATGTAAAAAAATAATATTAAATATTACCTTTTTAATATTTTTTTTAATACTATATTGATAAAAAGAGGTTTTTTTCTACTTCTCAATTTTAAAAATACAAAAATGTAATAAATCCAAGAAGTATCTATTTACTCAATAATTCTATCATTTTTACAAAATAAAGATAAAAAACCATCTGCATAATTTTTAATTTCTAACGATAAGTGTTCTTCCACTTTTACCATCAAGCTTAATTGTCAAGGGCTGTTTCAATCGTATATGTTTTACAAACTTCAAATCATTTTTTGCCTCAATTGAATTTAAAAAATCCCAATTAATATAATTTTTCTCAGACAACGAAATACTAACATAACCAATATCTCTTGATATCAAATTTTGTAGGAAATGAGTTCCCTGTGTTGGTCTTACATTAAAATCTTTTAATGCCACTTCTACTAAAACTTTAATGTTTGAAATCTGAGGCCATACAACTGGAATTCCTAAAAACCTATCCTGGGTTCCCCATCTACCAGGACCAATCAAAACATATTTCCTATCTTCTTTTAACAAAAGATTATTGATTTTTTCTATTTCTCTTGAAATTTCAAAAGTTTTCAACGATGAAAATTTATCCTTTTTAACAAAAACAATATCAGATATATTTTCTATTAATCCATTACCTAGAGAATTATTCGATAGAATAAATACATTATCTGATTTTTCTTCCTCTTTTGACCATGTAATTCTAGATGTTTCTTTATTAATAACCATAGGCCTAATTTGAAGTAATGCAAAAGTTGGAGGTGTAGTCTGCATATCTACGGCCAATTCAAATTCTACATGAGAACCCATACCATATTTACCAATCCTTAATAAATCTTCAATGAGTTCTGGAAACGGATAGTTACCATACTTTATAATCTTTGAAAAGGATATCAATTGCGGCCCCTTTTTTGAAAACTCATCAATTATCTTATCATCATTCATATCATATCTGCTGGCAACATATTCCAATTCACCATCATCTAGAATCTCTGAAATTTTAATTTTTTTCAAATTTTCCGTATCTATTTTAGAAAGTTTTGCTTTCTGAGTATTATTTACATCTAAAACATAAAGCATGTTTTGCGTATTTTCAAAAGCTGATTTTGGTGTATCCATTTCCGAAACATTGGGATGTTTAGGACAAAATCTAAATGTTTTTTCCCCACCAACAACTGAATAACCTAAGCCAATAGCAAGATTTACTATACCCTCATTTCTTTTCTGATGAGGCCCCGGATAGTAATTATAAGATTGTGCAACACCTGAAAGAGTGGGATAATACCTGCCATTATGATTTTGTCCAACCACTTCTTGTATTATAATCGCCATTTTTTCTTCTTCTATTTTTGAAGAAGAAGATTTTATATATTCACCTGCTTTGTTATAAAAAACCGATGCGTAAACCAATTTAATGGCCTGGCTTAGATTATCAACTCGTTCTGACATTTTTTTAGAGTTATTTGGTATAAAATAGGTGGAATAAATTCCTGCAAAAGGATGATGTTTTGAATCCTCCAAAAGACTTGATGACCGTACAGCAAGAGGTTTTTTAAATTTTGTAAGAATTGTTTTTAACTTATTAATTAGTTCTTTTGAAAGTTCTCCCTCTGAAAACATTTCAGAAATATCACCATCAGAAAAATCTGAAAGAGGCTGTAGCTTTTCCCAGATTTTGTTCTTTTTTAAAAAATGATCAAATTCTTCAGTTCCTATCACTGCGGTTCTTGGGACCACTATATTTAGATTCTTATATTTTTTATTTAGATTATACATTGCTATTAATGATCTGATAAATGCAATGCCTCTTGCTTTTCCACCAAGTGAATCCCCGCTAATTTTTGTGAAGGAATTGTCAAACTCAAATGTTTGTTGTGAAAAATCAGTCACTGATACGAGTTGTTTTTTTCGCCTAGTTTCTTTGAAAATTTCAATCAAATATTTTCTGTTTTCATCTAAATCAATAAAATCATTTGCTTTCTTTGGACGTAATAATGATGCTAAATTAAATTCGCCTCTCGCCATTAACCAATTTGAAAAATCATTCCTATCTGCATGATATCTAATTGATTCAGCGGGTATTTTCTGCATAGTTTTTTCAAATTCCCCCATATTTGATGCGCGAGCGATTTCAACAGTTTCTTTTTTACGGTTGACAGGTTTTAAAAAAATAAAATCACCAAAACCAAGACGGTTCATTAAAAAATCATCAAAATCTTGAAGTAACGTAGATGAATTCTTGTAAATAAAATAAGAGTTTATTTTTTCTGCTCTCCGTCTGTTTTTTGGATCGGAGGATTGAAGCGTAGTCGGCAGATTTTCATTATCTTTTTTTACATATTCTATGAAATCATGACCTGCATTTTTATCCAATTTACCATTTTTATAAAATCTTACATCAGAAATTATTCCCAGAATGTTTTCTTTATATTTTTCATATAATTCAAGGCCTTTTTCATATCTGGTTGCAAGAAGTATTTTTGGTCTTGCTCTTCTGCGTAAAAGTCTTTGCATTTCATTTAGATCTTCTGATAAGCACCGTTGTATTTGTTTAACAACTTCAGTGTAAATTATTGGTAGAAACATTGAATAATATCGTATTGAATCTTCCAAAACAATAATTGTTCTGACGTTTCCTGTGATTATATCATAATCAACATTAATTTTATCTTCCACATACTTTACAATTGCAAGAAAAAGTCTTGTATCACCATTCCAAAAAAAGGCCCTATCTATCCCATCCTCGTGTATTCTATCCTGACATATATGAAGGTCAGCAGAATCTGTTGCAAGAATAATTATAGGAATATCTGAGCAAGCCTTCTTCATTTTTCTTCCAAATACAAAAGGATCCATTCCTATGTTTTTTGACATAGTTATGACAAGATCGTAACTGCCTGATTTTATCTTCTCAAGTGCTTTTTTACCTGAAGATACCCTTGTTACCCTTGGTGGTGAAGAAAGTAAAAGATCTTGATATTCTCCCACAACCATCTCAGAAATTAAACCTTCTTCTTCAATTATAAATGCATCATAAAGACTTGAAACAAGAAGGATTTCGCGAATTTTAAATGGCATTAAATTGTGTAATCTTTGACTGGGAAGTTCATAATCTCCATTAATTTTATTCGAAAAGTGAAAACAATTATTCTGATTCTTTTTCATTTAAACATCGATAGAATGAAAAGATCTGATAAGAAATTTTTGCATAAAATAAAAGAAAAAAAATAGGTGGAATAAAATTGTTTAAACAACACCCTGATCGATCATTGCATCTGCAACTTTTACAAAACCTGCAATGTTTGCTCCATCAACATAGTTTATATTATTACCTTGTTTTCCATATTTTACACACGATTTATGTATGTTTTTCATAATGCCGTGAAGTTTTTGATCTACTTCTTCAGCAGTCCAGTTGTATCTCATACTGTTTTGACTCATTTCAAGACCTGATACTGCAACACCACCCGCATTTACTGCCTTACCTGGAGCATACATTATATTTGCATTTTGGAAGTTTTTAATTGCTTCCGGCGTACAACCCATATTTGAAATTTCTGCAACTAACATACAATCATTGTCAATTAACTGCTTTGCATCTTTTCCATCAAGTTCATTTTGAATTGCACAGGGCATTGCAATATCCACTTTAACTTCCCAAGGCCTTTTACCTTTGATAAAATCAACACCAAATTTATCTGCATAATCTTCTGATCTATCTCTATTAGATGCTCTCATCTCAAGCATATAATCAATTTTTTTTCCTGAGACACCATCAGGATCATAAATATATCCATCTGGCCCAGATATTGTCACTACTTTTCCACCAAGTTCCGTAATTTTTAATGCTGCGCCCCAAGCTACATTTCCAAAACCTGAAAGTGCGACTGTTTTACCCTTGAATGTTTCTTTTTTAAGTTTTAACATTTCTTGAGCGAAATACGTTCCACCAAAACCTGTTGCCTCTGGTCGGATAAGTGATCCTCCCCAGTTGATACCTTTACCTGTAAGTACCCCAACAAATTCATTTTTGATTTTTTTATATTGACCGAACATAAAACCGATTTCGCGACCGCCAACACCAATATCGCCTGCGGGGACATCTGTATTTGGTCCTATGTATTTGCAGAGTTCTGTCATAAAAGCTTGACAAAAACGCATTATTTCTTGCTCAGATTTCCCCCTTGTATTAAAATCAGCCCCTCCTTTACCGCCACCCATTGGAAGAGATGTTAAGGAATTTTTAAATGTTTGTTCAAAACCTAAAAACTTAAGTGTTGAAAGATTTACACTTGGATGGAAACGGATTCCTCCTTTATATGGACCTATGGCGCTGTTAAATTCTACTCTAATACCTCTATTAACTTGAATTTCTCCCTGATCATCAACCCATGGTACCCTAAACATAATTGTTCTTTCAGGCTCTACCATTCTTTCTAAAATTTTTGTTTTTTCATATCTTGGGTGTTTTTTAATATATGGCATCAAACTTTCAACAACTTCTGTTACAGCCTGATGGAATTCTTTCTCGCCAGGGTTTTTTTCAACTACTTTTTTCATGAATTCTTCAACGTTTTTGTCCATAACTTTTCCTCCCTTGCTGGGTGATTTTCGTATCAATAGCACCTATTAAAACTTTACCACAGAATCAATTTACATGCTTGTCGATAAGTCTACTAAATTCTTTGAAATATATCTGTTGATTTAAAAACTGCAGTTTTTAGTTTATTTAATAGAGCTTTTTCTACTGATATTATGTTTATGTTGTTCAATAACTATTGAGCCCTATTGACATGTAATTAGTTTTTAATAATAAAAAAACATACTATTTATGAGGGAATACTTCTGTGTTACTTTTAAAGGAGCGTTGCAAGATTAATGAATGATGTTGTTTGTAGTCAATATACCAAAGATAAAGTTTTAGATATTGTTGAAAAAGAAAAGGTTTTGTTTATACGTTTGCAATTTATTGACATTCTGGGAATGCCAAAAAACATTGTTATTCCCCCCTCTCGACTTGGGGATGCGCTAGATGAGGGCATTGCTTTTGATGGTTCATCAATTGCAGGTTATGCTACGATTGAAGAGTCGGATAAAATTGCAAAGCCGGACGTTGAAAGCTTTGTGGTTCTTCCTGAGGAAATCGATAAAAGAAAAACTGCAAAGCTTAACTGTGATGTTTATGATCCTAATGGGAAAAGGTTCGAAGGTGACACCAAGTATATTCTTGAAAAAGTTGTAAACAAAGCCAAAAAACTAGGTTATATCTATAATACGGGCCCTGAATGTGAGTTTTTTTTATTTAAAAAAGAAAATGATGAATATACAACAATTCCTAATGATGCTGCAGGGTACTTTGATCTTTCTCACAGAGACCTTGCAGAAGGAGTTCGTGCAGATATTTCTCTTGCATTAAATGATTTAGGAATTAGCACGTATACCTCTCATCATGAAGTAGCTGACGGACAGCATGAAATCAACTTCAGATATGCAGATGCTTTAACCACTGCAGACCGGGTTATTACTTTAAAATATGTAACAAAAGTAATTGCCCGCAAGCATCACCTTCATGCTAGTTTTATGCCAAAGCCTATTTATGGAAAAGCAGGAAGCGGTATGCATACACATCTTAGTTTATTTACATTAAAAGGAAAAAATGCATTTTATGATGATGGAAAGGAAAATGAACTTAGTAAAATAGCTCTTTATTTTATAGGGGGTGTTTTAAAACATATAAAAGAGATGTGTGCTGTTCTAAACCCCACAGTAAATAGCTATAAACGCCTGGTTCCAGGTTACGAAGCCCCCACATATCTTTCATGGGCAAACCGCAACAGAAGCGCACTTATCAGAATTCCAACAGGACGAGAAAAAAGTACCCGATGTGAACTGCGTAACCCGGACCTTTCAGGCAACCCCTACTTACAATTTGCTGTTATACTTGCAGCAGGCTTAGAAGGTATACAAGAAAAAATTACTCCGCCCGAACCTGTTGAAAAAAACATTTATGCGTTAACAAAAAAAGAAAGAGAGAGACATAAAATATACCATTTACCAGAAAGCCTGGGTCACGCCCTTGGCCTTATGGAAAACAGTTCTCTTTTAAAAGATGTTTTAGGAACTCATGTTTTTAACAATTTTTTATATGTGAAACGTAGCCAATGGGAAGAATACCGAAAGCAAGTAACCCCATGGGAACTTGATAAATATCTGCCAATTCTTTAATTAAAGAAGCTTGCATAATTTTTTATTGTAATTAGTTTTCAATGTAAAGTAAATCTTATAAATAATTTTTATATATCGGTGTTCTGAGGAGAAAGACATATGGGCTTTGCAATACAAGTTGTAAGTAACACCCCTCTTGTCGGCGAAGAGGACCCAGAAGTTGTTGCTAAAAAATTTTTTGAGCAAATTGGATATTTATCAAAAGGATCAGATCCTGATATTCCTTATCGTATCTTTGCTGATTTTTTTCTAAAACACCCTGAAAAAGCATGGTACGTAGAAGAACTTTCAAATGAGTTAAAAACTTCTAAACCAACAGTATACAGACATTTAAATAAATTAAAAGGTTTGGATATATTAGAAGAAGTTCAGATTTTTGATGAAAAAACTCAACAAAACAAAAAAGCATATCGTCTACGTTATGGAAATATTGAAAAAGCATGGAATTTTGTAGAGGCGCATTTAAAAGTTGCAATAGAAAATTATGGTAAAACTGTAGAGCATTTACAAAAATTACTTGAAAAAGAAACTAAGAGGTGAAAATAATAATATGGAAAAACAAAATAGAGAATTAACAGAAGGATCTGAATATAAAATTACTTCTCTAGGTACAAAAGATCATTTAATTGAAACAGAAGGTGTTTTTGAAGGTTTTATATCAGTCGGTCTTGACGGTACCGGTCTTTTAATGAAGTTGGGAAAAAATCATGGGGAAATGCAAGGTAAAATCAGAATTGTTCCATTGCATGCCATCTTAATGATAGATGTTTTAAGTGAAAAAGAAAACAATGACGAGGACAATGAAAAAGGCATGTCCCATTATGTTGGATAAAATATCTACACTTTTTTTTATTTAAATATATATATCATTAATTATTTATATTAGAATCTTTTTCTATATTTAGTAGAAATATATGAAAAACAGCAAAAATAACAAGTTGCTCATCCGTCTGGATTGCATTTCAAAAAAATATGATGAATATGGCGTTGTAGTAAATGCTCTTGATAAACTATCATTAGATATTATGTTGGGGGAGTTTGTATCAATAATAGGACCCTCTGGTTGTGGTAAATCTACACTTCTTCATTGCATGGGTCTTTTGGATCGCCCTACCTCTGGTAAAGTTTTAATTGAAGGGAAAGACACTTCAAAAATCAGTGGCAAAGAGATTGCTTTATTCAGGGGCCAAAAACTTGGTTTTGTATTTCAAAATTATAATCTTATACCTCGTTTAACTGTAATGGAAAACGTGATTTTACCAGGAAGAATAATGAAGAAAAATCCGGAAGAGTTAGAAAAAAAAGCAAGATTGTTATTAAAAGAGGTTGGCATTCTTCATAGGGCAGATCATAAAGGAATACATCTATCGGGTGGTGAACAACAAAGAGTTGCTATTGCTCGTTCTCTTATAAACGATCCTGTAGTTTTACTTGCAGATGAACCAACAGGAGCACTTGATTCAGATAGTAGCTCAGAGATTATGGAAATTCTTCTAAAGTTAAATAAAGAAAGATGTGTGACTAGTGTTTTTGTCTCACATGATATAGATATCGCAAGCTATGGAAAAAGAACTGTAGCATTAAAAGATGGCTGTGTTGTAGGAGATACAAGCGATAAAAATTGTGATTTTAAAAAAGTTGTAAAAACTTTCAGAAATAATTACAAGGAGGAGAAATAGTGAGTGTAAGTAGCCGACTTGCTATTGGTGAATTAAAAGACCATAAGAAGATATACGCAATAATTATTCTAGTTATAGCGCTCACTATGACATCTTTTATGCTTGAAAATGCTTATTTAAATTATATGATGCAGGTGGTAGATGATACTACAAAGCTTGTTACTAGTGATGCTCTAGTAGTAGATCCTAGTAGTAATTTAAGAGATTTATATGGAACAGAGCCAGAACTTGATAATGCAGGAAGAATCGCTAGAGAAATTGAAAATAAATTACAAGGGTACAAAGCAGGCGTTAGAGTTACCGCTCAAGGAACGTATGGCCTAGGCACAGAAGGAGAAGCAGTAGACGGTTGTACTATACAAGGAATAGATCCTATAAAAGATGATGAGATATCAGATATAAGCAGTAAAATTGTAGAAGGGCGTTATTTCAGAGACAGCGATCCTATTCTTAGAGGCCACACCCCGTTATATATAGAGATAGAAGGCCCAGGTGATCTTCCAAATTTTGTATATGGAACAGGTGAAAAACTGTTGGGTGATGATGAGCCATATCCAATTATTGTTGGTGCAACAGCATCAAAAGTACATCCCTCTGTAAAAGTTGGAAAAGTTTTTCCTTTAACACTAAGTGTTTCTGGTAAAGAATCAAGCTACGCGACTGTAAATGTTAAAGTTATTGGTCTTTATGAAAGTGGAACTCCTACTCTTGATGCTTTAATGTGGTTTATGCATGCTGATTCGTTACGTGAGATAAAAAGATACGGAGAAGTAGACGGAAGAGATTGGTCGATCCCTGGTATTGGTACTTTTAAAGGCTATAATTCTATAGCAGTTGACAGGAATAGAGGGGATGTAGTAATTATCAAAGCACCAGAACCTCTGCATCAACTAAACCCTGTAGGTCATGCACAATCTGTAAGTCAAGAAGTTAAAAATCTTTTTCCTTATTTAGAGGTATACAATTGGCATGATTTTTTGGTTTATATAGCAGGTAGTATGCAAGATGTAGTAACTATTATGTTATGGGGGAGTATTGCTGTAACTTTATTTTTGTGTGGTGCTACAATCAAATACGTTATGGATTCGATAATAATGAGAAAGACGAGAGAAATAGGAAGTTTAAAGGCCTTTGGCGCTCGTGATAGAGTCGTGTTTAAAATATTTCTATATCAAGGTCTCATTATTGGTTTAATTGCGGGTTTTCTTGGTATTTTCTTTTCACTAATCGTTATGAATTTTGTGAATTGGTATGGTCTTAGTGTTGAATTTATTGCAGGAACACAACTTGAAATTGGTTTTATTGTAAATTGGCTCACGCTTGTTGTTGCACTAATATTACCGGTGACATTAAGTGTTCTTGCCGCGACAATCCCTGCAAAAAAAGCTAGTATACTGTCCCCAGTTGAGGCTCTTAGAAAAGGAGAGTTGGCATTGTAGGTCTGTTTTAATCTTTGTTTTGGCGTTTTGACAAGTTAACTTTTTATAGTATTATTGTCAAAATTTACCACGAAAGATATTAACAAGAAGAGGAGAAATAGAAAATATGATAAAAAGCCTCCTAATTACAAAATTCAAAATGATGAAACAAAAAAACAAAACAAATAGATTCATAGAACTAGATTTTCTTAGGGGTTTTGCAATAATACATATGATACTTCTTCATTTTTTATGGGATTTGGATTATTACAATATTCTCCCTCTAAACCAGTTAATACAAAATACAAATATTATAGTACAAGTAACATTTTTTACATTAGTTGGAATTTGCCTAGCAATAACATTCAATAAAAAAGCAACAAATCCAAATAAACTATACAAGCATCTTATAAAAAGGGGTTTATGGATTTTTTCTTTAGGGCTGATTATAACAATTGTAACATTAATATTTATGCCTGAAAGACCTATAATATTTGGAGTTCTGCACTGCATAGGGTTTTGTATAATACTTAGTGTACCTTTTTTAAAATTAAGAGAGTGGAACCACCCTATAGCTGTTTCAATGATACTAACTGGTATAATACTAGGATCATACAATATCCAAAATCCTTCATTGTTACATATAATAATAGGCCTACACCCAGCAAACTTTTGGACATATACTATTGATTATTTTCCAATATTTCCTTGGCTTGGTGTATGCTTACTCGGCGTCTCAATTGGAAATATTTTATATAAAGATAACAAAAGACGTTTCTATCTGCCAGATATATCAAAATATTTACCAGTAAAAATACTATCCTTGTTGGGAAAGCATTCTCTTAAAATATATTTATTTCATCAGCCAGCAATAGCCGGTGCTTTGGTATTATATACGATTATTTAAAAATAAATTTTTGAAAAATTGTAAAACTTTATTTAGTCAATATTATATTCAGATTTTGGGGGAGTTTGGTGGACCGTTAAACCTGGTTAAAGGATGGGTCTTCCATTTCCGATTCCTCGATGTTCGCTGTGTTTGGAATATGAGGGGAGCCAAATACTATTTACATCACAATAAAAAATAAAAAAATATAGTCGCCCGATTCCCCCATAAATTTATTTCTATAAATATAAGAATACTAGTTATGTATTTAATTTGAATTAATCTTAATAAAAAGATTTTAAATTAGACGTGTTTGCCCTCTAATTTTATAGTTCGAAAGTTTTTCAAAAACTTCATCTTCTTTTAAAATTTTCAGTATATCTTCTTCAGAAGAAGAAATTTTTATATCACGAGTTCTACCGTACCTTCCCTTTGATATTACTCGGGCGGTAATTATCCCGAGCATATCAAGTTCACTTATTAAATCTGCAACTCTTCTTTGGGTTAAAGAATCTGACCTTGTTTTCTTAGATAAGCTCTTGTATATTTCATATACTTCCCCTGTCGTTATAGCGCCGGTACTTCCTGTATTTTTGTTGTGTTTGTCCTGCAATAAGATTGCAAGAAGAATAAGTTTAGATTGGTTTGGCAAGGTACGTACTACTTCAATTATTCTATCGATTTCGATTTTATTCTGTGCCATACGAACATGCTTTTTAGTGATGCGAAGCGCGTTGCTACGTTCGGCGATTTCAGCACTCATACGTAACAAATCCAAAGCTCTACGAGCATCACCGTGTTCTTGAGCGGCCAAAGCAGAGCACAAAGGCACAACATCTTCATCTATTGAATTTGGTTTTAAAGCAATATCAATACGTTGAAATAAAATATCACGTAATTCAGATGCATCATAAGGCGGAAAAATCATGTTTTCTTCTCCAAGACTTGATTTTACACGTGGATCTAAAAATT
This sequence comes from uncultured Thermoplasmatales archaeon, assembly GCA_964481275.1. Classification (GTDB taxonomy): domain Archaea; phylum Thermoplasmatota; class E2; order DHVEG-1; family DHVEG-1; genus CAYZTD01. The sequence continues at coordinate 22,773 of CAYZTD010000002.1, read as the reverse complement.
CAGTGAATTTTAAATCATTAGACAAACCAACTATACTTACCTTTGCATTTTTTAGATCGCTATTTATTCTAGATAGATTGTATAACGCTTCGTCGCCCTTGAGCTTGTCAACTTCATCAAGGATGATGACTGCCACACCACCTGCTTTTTCTATCATTTGTTTTAGTTTCGCAAAAACTTCATCTGTAGGCCAACCAGTAAAAGGAATGCGCTCTGACCAATCCCCTATAAAATGATTTGCTATGTTTTGTAGAAGTCTATATTGGGTGTCAACAACCTCGCAATTTACATATATAAAATTAACTTTTTTTCCTGTTTCTTCACCTTTCTTTGTTAGTTCTCTACCTATAAACTTAGTTACCGCAGTTTTTCCAGTACCAGTTTTTCCATAAATAAAAACATTAGATGGTGTCTCGTTACGCAAAGCAGGAACTAAAATAGATGCCATATTATTGATTTCTTTTTCCCTGTGGGGTAGCACATCTGGCATATACGCAGGGCGCATTGCCTCACGATTTATGAAAAGCCCTTTTGATTTTAAGAGATTGCCGAATATGTCACTATTTATTGTATTTTTTGGAATTGTTTATACCTCCCCACAAATAAATTAGGACCTATGTAATCAACGACTATGTATTAATATTTTTTCAAAAAAAATGCTCCTTATTTACTTCTATAAAATATATAGAAGGGGTAGCCCTTTGTTTCCTGTGGAAAATGATTATACGTCATTTTCATAAAAAATTTTTTTAATTATATATTTTTAAAAATCCTAATATTCAAATACTATAAAAATAATACATGTACAACTATACTCACGTCTTTTGTATTTTTATTGTTTTTTACTAACTCACACAGCTATTTTCCACACGAAATAAAGGGGGCCTCTATGTTTTTTAGAAAAACCATGCTATTTCTATTAAATCTTTAAGTTTTTTATTGGAAAATAAGAAAAAATATGTAAATTTTTTTTGGTAAAAGATAGAATAAATTACTTTCCACCAATTATTATTACGTCTTTTACTGATTTTATACTGTCAAATGGAAACACAAGATTTCCTTTGTTGTCCTGGTGGTATAAACGAGGATCCACATCATCTGAGGGTTCTACTAAAAGCCCTACAAGTTTACCTGTTTTTGTGTCTACAGTAGAATTTCTCATAATTCCTAGGTAAAGCCCCTCCTCGCTCATGACTGTTTTTCCCCTCAGTTCATCTTCAGTTATCTTCATATATTTTTTTCCTCCTTTTAATATTTAAATCAAATATATTACATATATTGTATATCTTTTTCTCTTTTATCTTTTTTGGCGATTCCCTTTCCTAGTTTCTCAGAAACTTTACTATAAAATTTAATTATTTCTGGTGTGATAGAGGCTCTTACACTTTGCATGGCCTTGTCGAAATGCTTCTTTTTTACCTCTTTTGATTTATCGCTTTCTCTTATTGAAATCATTGCTGCTTCTCTGCATAAAGATTCAATGTCTGCGCCTGAATAATTTTCTGTTAAATTTGCAAGATTTGAAATATTTACATCCTTAGCCAATGGCATATCTCTTGTATGAATCTTAAAAATTTCGAGTCTTGCATCTTTATCAGGTGATTCAATTAATACCAATCTATCAAATCTACCTGGTCTAAGAAGACTCTGATCAATTATATCTGGACGATTTGTGGCACCTATTACTATTACTCCCTCCATGCTTTCCATACCATCAATGCTTGTTAATAGTTGATTTACTACACTGTCTGTAACATGACTTCCGGTGTCTGTTCCACGCATTGGTGCGATGCTGTCTAATTCATCAAGAAATACAATAGTTGGAGCGACTTGTCTTGCTTTTTTGAATAATTCTCTAACTGCTTTTTCACTTTCTCCAACCCACTTACTCATAACTTCAGGTCCTTTGATTGATATAAAATTTGCACTTGATTCGCTTGCGACTGCTTTTGCGAGAAGCGTTTTTCCAGTACCTGGCGCACCATAAAGCAGAACACCTCTTGGTGGTGTTATACCCATTCTATCGAAAACCTCTGGTTTTGTGAGAGGCCATTCTACTGCTTCACGTAATTGTTGTTTTACAGAGCCAAGACCGCCAACATCCGCCCAAGTAACCTTTGGCACTTCGATTAAAAACTCTCTCATAGCAGAAGGCTCAATTCCACGGTGTGCATCTTTGAAATCATCCATTGTAACTTCCATTTTTTCAAGTATTTCAGTTGGGATAGGTTTTTCTAGATCTATCTCTGGTAAGTATCTTCTGAGAGCGTTCATAGCAGATTCTCTTGCTAACGCTGCAAGATCTGCGCCTACATAACCATAGGTAATATCAGAAAGTTCATCTAAATTTGCATCTTCGCCTAAAGGCATACCTCTTGTGTGTATTTGTAATATCTCTTTTCTTCCGTCTCTATCTGGTGCATCGATTCTTATTTCTCTGTCGAAACGACCAGGCCGTCTAAGAGCGGGGTCAAGTACTTCTGGAAGATTTGTAGCACCTATAACAATAAGTTTTCCACGACCTTTTAAACCATCCATAAGTGTAAGCATTTGTGAGACAACACGACGCTCTACTTCGCCGTGCACTTCACTTCTCTTAGGTGCTATAGCATCTATTTCGTCAATAAAAATTATTGATGGCGCATTTTTTTCTGCTTCTTCAAATATCTTACGTAGATTTTCTTCACTTTGACCATAAAATTTACTCATAACTTCAGGACCATTTATGGTATAAAAATTAGCACCAGATTCGTTTGCTACTGCTTTTGCAATGAGTGTTTTTCCAGTACCGGGCGGCCCATGTAAAAGAACTCCTTTTGGAGGATCTATACCTAAACGATCAAAAAGCTCGGGGTGTTTGAGGGGTAATTCAATCATTTCACGAACTCTTGAAATCTCTTCATGAAGGCCACCGATGTCTTCATAGCTTACTGTCGGGCCTTCTTCTTCTGTAGTTTTTGCAGCTTCTTCTCTTACTTTTATTGCAGTCTCCTCACTTATTGAAACAATACCTGTCGGGTTGGTGTTAATCACAACAAAGGGAAGTGAACTGCCAAATAAAGCAATACCTGGGATTATTACATTATCCCCTTTTGTAAGAGGTCTTTTTAATAAGCCTTTTTTTATAAGATTGTCAATTCCGCTTCCAAATTGTATTTGTTGTCCCTTTGATATTAATGGAGCAAGTACAGCACTCTTCGCTTCTTTTATATCTGCTCTTCTGATTTTGACTCTATCTCCAAGTCCAGCACCACAGTTTTTTCTTGTTAAGTTATCGATGCGGAGTATTCCTTTTCCCTCATCTGTTGGATGCGCCCGCCATACAACAGCAGCAGTTTTTTTAGTTCCTTCTATCTCTATTACATCCCCTATTGATAGACCTAGATTTATCCTTGTTTGGTGATCTATTCTGGATCTGCCGTATCCTACATCTTGTTGAAAAGCTTCTGATATTTTTAATTCTACATCTTTTTCAGTCATTTGGCCTTCACCAGAGAATTTTAAGTGTTTTTAGCTGTTAATAAAGACCTTATTATTATAGTTTTTCCGTACAAATCTTTTTTGAACAATCTAAGAGCAAAAACGGCATATCTATAACATTAATTTTATATAACAATTTGATAAATAGAAAGCCATGAACCTCAAGTATTATTCAATATTATTTTCTACGATAGGAATTGCGGTCTTGTATCTAATTGCATGTATGTGCAAACCAGTGTGTATTGAACTCTCTGATATACCAAAATATGAAGGGAAAAAAATTATTACTAAAGGTTTTGTAAGAGAACTTTCTGAGACCCAATACAAAAATCAAATTATAAGATTACAAAACAACAATAGTTCAGTAAAAGTATTTTCTGAAGAAAAAACAAAAGCAGAATATGGTGATTTAGTTGAGGTGATAGGGAAGATACAAAAATATAAAGATGATTTTGAAATTGTAGTTGAAAGTAAAGAATCTATTACAATTATTAAAAAGTGGAATAATATTACAATACCCCTACGGCAGATTGCAAACAATCCAGAAAACTATATTGGATTAAACGTAAAAGTAATAGGACACATTGATGATATATACAATTCTTTTTTTCGTCTTAAGGAGTTAGAAACAGGTCATACAATAATTGTTTCTTATGAGGGTGGTAAAAACCTATATTTAAAATCAGGTAAAGAAGTAATTGTTAAAGGTTTATTTTCTTATGATGATACAAATCTTAGATATTTACTTAAAGTTTGTACTAAAAATCATGGAGTTTCTTTGAGGGGTTCTTTTGATTGATTTATTATTGGTTTTATTTTTTTGTTTTATGGGTGTTCTTACTGGAATCTTAACTGGGCTTATACCTGGTTTTCATGTAAATAATGTTGCTTTGATTCTTCTTTCTATTGTTCCTATCTTCGTTTCAACTTTTGATTTTTTAGTTGAATCTGGATTTTCATCCAATTTTATTTTTCTATTAATAAGTCTGTATATCATATGTACAAGCATAAGTCACACATTCCTTGATTGCATCCCGTCTACTTTTTTGGGTGCGCCAGATCCAGATACTGCACTTTCTGTGTTACCTGCGCATTCTTTATTTACAGAAGGAAAAGGATATGAGGCAGTTGCTTTTTCTGCGATGGGTAGTTTTGGAGCAGTTGTTTTTTGCTTCGTTCTTTTGGTACCTGTTCGTTTTATAATAGGAGAGCCATTTCTTTTTTATGATACACTAAAACAACTTATGTTTTTTGTGTTACTTGCAATTTCAATTCTTATGATAGGTACAGAAAAAGGAAAAATCGAAGCTAAATTCATTAAAGGTATTTATCAAAGCATATTAGGAATGCTTTTTGCATTATTTGTTTTTATATTGTCAGGAATTTTTGGTATAGTACTTTTTAATCTTTCTTTAGATTCTCCTATTGGTACCAGTTCTCCTGTTTTATTCCCAGCACTTGCAGGTCTATTTGGAATATCTACGTTAGTTAATTCTTTGATGACTAAACCCTTTATTCCTAAACAAAACATTAAGGAAATAAAGATCGGTAAAAAAAGAAGAAACACATCTGTTTTATCTGTTGTTACTGGTAGTTTAGGGGGTATTTTGGTATCTATTATCCCTGGTATTACTGGTGCCACAGGAACAGTACTTGCCTTGAATGCTAGAGGGGACTCATCTAAAAGACAAACTATTGTCACTCTAAGTGCTGTTAATACGGCTTGTGCTTTTTTTGTAGTTGTAATGATGTTTGTTATACGTAGGGCTCGTAGTGGTGCTGCCCTTGCTGTGATGGATATAATGTCTGTTGAAGAATGGTCTGGAGTTTTTGTTCCTGTAAATCTTGTTTATTTTTTGATTGCGCTTGTTTTTTCAGGGTCTCTTTCTTATTTATTCACTCTTTTTTGTGGTAGGATTTTTGCAAAAAAATTTGCAAATGTAAATTACAGTATGCTTGTTAAAACAACAATCTTTTTTGTTCTAATTATGGTTTTTTTGTTTACTGGTTTTCTTGGTTTGTTTGTTTTGCTTGTCGCAACATTAATTGGCCTTCTACCTGTTTTTTGGGGTGTTAGAAGAAGTCATTGTATGGGCGTACTTTTAGTTCCAATTCTTTTATATTTCCTATAATTTATAGTTAACATATATATAATAATAGAAAAATTTAAATATTACTAGTATATTGTTTTTGTTAGATGTGATATAATATGAAAAAGAAGATATTGTTGGCTGTTTTCATTACAGTGTTGTTGATGAGTAGTATATGTATTACTGCTGCGTCACTTGAAACAGCTAAAGAAGAAAAAACTGAACTTAAAAACACAAAACAGATGAAAAACTCAGATGACCCCTTCGATCTAGAAATAAAATCAAGGCTATTCACTGTTAAGTACAAAATAACACCTACTTCATGTTGTAATGGAAATAGAGGCTATACTGGAACATGGAAACTTACAATTGATGGAACTGAAGCTGCAAACAAAGAAATACCTTTGAATTGCAATCCAGATCATGCTTATACAGGAGGCAGTGGTGCATTTGGATTTGGTGTAGGTACAGCAAAAGCAGAATTAAAAATATTTTCTAGTATTGATCCCAGCGGTGAGCCACTACAAAGCCTAGAAAAGAAAGGCAGATGGTTTTTTGGTATATTCTTTTTACGATAGTCAATAAAAAATAAACCTTTTATTTTATTATCTCCTTTTTTATATCTGTATACAAAGAATCAGACAACCTTTCATATTTACTTAGCAATACTAAAGCTGCAATTTCTTTTTTAATATTTTTTTCCTCTTTTATTTGTCTTATTTCTTCATATATTCTTTCTTTATCTTCTTTTGAGTCTTCCGCAATTTTATTTACCATCTGGTCTAAAAGAGAAACATCCTTCTGTTTTTCTCCTTTCTTTTTTTCAAATAATTTTCCTTTTGGCGCATACCCTACAGGAATCTCTATTTTTGATATATCAAATGACGGTCTTATCTGGTTATTTTTTTTTGTAAGTATTTTTTCTTCAATTGCTTTTTCTAAAAAATCTTTAGCATCTTCAGGTGTGAACCAGTTTAATTCCATAGATAAAGTTAGATACATATCTGAAAAAGACAGTTCTGTTTTTCCGCTTCTATTAAAAACAAATGCAATAACCAACTCTGCTTGTGAAACCATTTATTTAAACCTCTCATACTCATTAAAATCTACTAAAAGACCTTTTATTTCTTTCTTTTCCCAATAATCCTTATTTTCTGGGTTTTTCTCATAGATATAGAGTTTTTTACTTAACTGTTTTGTATCTGTTTGATATTTAAAATCACTTTCTATTTCTTCTCTTGTTTTAAAACTTACATAACCGTTGATTTCATCACTTAAAAAGACAGATTCTTTATCATTTATAGTAAGAAATAAATTGTTTTCTGATATCTCTTTGATTTTTCTAGGATAAAATAATTTGTAATATCTATTTCTAATAGTAATTGCTTTTGCACCAGTCATAAAAGAATCTACAACATCACCTATATTTTTTGGAGCAAAATCAACCCAAATATCATAATGTTTAGATAATTTTTGATATGTACATAGATTAGGTTTGTTTTTGTTTATCCCGTCATAATCAAGAATATATATTGTTTTTTCATCAAAATTTTTATTTAATATTAAATCTTTAATACTATAATCTAAAATTTTTTTGCTTTTAATTTTGATTAAAGGTATTATTTCCATTGTCTTTACAAAAAACAATCTATTAATAAACTTTTTTAAAGAAAATAAATTAGAGAAATTAGCTGATTACTTGCTTATTTCCCTCTTTTAATTTTTTCTCTACTTCTGCAATATTAAGTTTTGTTTTTAAGACTGTATCTGGATTTAAAGAAATACTATCTATTCCGCATTCAACAAGAAACTCAGCAAACTCAGGAAAATCACTAGGTGCTTGACCACATATTCCAACTTTTCTTCTTGGTTCGTGTGCATGTGCTGTTTCTATTACTTGCTTAACTAATCTTTTTACTGCGTCTTCTCTTTCATCAAAGATATGTGCCACTAACTCTGAATCGCGGTCAAGTCCAAGAGTTAATTGAGTGAGATCATTACTTCCTATGCTGAAACCATCAAAAATATCTGCAAATTGATCTGCAACAATAACATTTGAAGGAATCTCACACATAACGTATACTTCTAGATTGTTTTCTCCTTGTTTAAGACCAAATTCTTCCATTGTTTTTATGACTTTTCTTCCTTCTTCTGGTGTTCTACAGAAGGGAATCATTGGTTTTATGTTTGTAAGCCCCATCTCGTCTCTTGCTTTTTTAAGAGCTCTACATTCAAGACCAAATGCTGGTTTGTAATTTTTATCATAATATCTACTTGCACCACGCCAGCCAATCATAGGATTGTGCTCTTCTGGTTCGTATAAAAAACCTCCGACAAGATTTGCATATTCATTTGTTTTAAAATCACTCATACGAACTATTACATCATTTGGATAAAATGCTGCTGCAATTTTTGCTATGCCTCTTGCTAGGTTATCTACGAAAAAATCTACTTTGTTTTCATATCCTTTGCTTTTTCCATCGATTGTTTTTATTAATTCAGCGATTTTAGGATCTTCATTTGTTTTTTGTTTTAACTCTTCATATTCAAGAAGTGCTATTGGATGAATTCCTATATGTGAATTTATAATAAATTCTTCACGGGCAAGACCAACACCATCATTTGGAATTTGACCTTGTTGGAATGCTTTTTCTGGTATTGCTGCGTTCATCATAATTTTTGTTTTTGTTTCAGGTATGTTGTCTAATTCTACTTTGTCTACTTTGAACTTCAAAAGACCTTCGTATATTCTTCCTACGCCTTCTGAGCAATCAATTGTTACTTTATCTCCTGAGTTTATTTTTTCTGTTCCATTGCCTGTACCAATTACACAGGGTATCCCAAGTTCTCTTGATATTATTGCTGCATGACAAGTTCGCCCTCCGCTGTTTGTCACTATTGCTCCTGCAATCTTCATTATTGGTTCCCAGTCTGGATCTGTCATATCTGTTACAAGGACTTGTCCTTTTTTGAATTCATGAATGTTTTCTGCTTTTTCTATAACGTTTACTTCTCCTTGTCCGATTTTACTTCCAACTGCTTCGCCTTCAGCTAAAACACTCCCTTTTTCTTCAAGGATATAAGTTTCCATTGTTGCCGCATCTTTTTGTGAATGAACTGTTTCTGGTCTTGCTTGTACTATAAAAAGTTCACCTGTGTTTCCATCTTTTGCCCATTCTATATCCATAGGTTTTTGGTAGTGATCTTCAATTATTGTAGTCCATTTAGCAAGTTTAAGTATTTCATCATCGGTTATCACAAATTTGTTTTGATCTTCAGGTGAAACCTGCTCTTGTTTTGTTCCCGTATCTGAGTAAATCATTCTTTTTTCTTTACTTCCAAGTTTTTTTTCTAGAATCGGACGAAATCCTTTTTTAAGTGTTGGTTTGAATACATAAAATTGATCTGGGTTTACTGTTCCTTGAACTACATTTTCTCCAAGACCGTATGCACCAGTTATATATGCTGCATCTCTGAATCCACTTTCTGTATCAATACTAAACATTACTCCTGAGCTTGCAAGATCTGATCTAACCATTTTTTGTATACCAACAGAAAGATATACGCTAAAATGATCAAATCCTTTGTCTACACGATATGATATAGCACGATTTGTAAAAAGTGATGCAAAACAATCTCTTACTTTTTCAAGTAGTTCTTTTTCTCCCTTTACATTTAGATATGTTTCTTGTTGCCCGGCAAAACTTGCATCTGGAAGATCCTCTGCTGTAGCACTACTTCTTACTGCTACATCTACGTTTTCTCCGTATCTTTCTTCCATTTCTTTGTATCTTTTTCTTATGTCTTGTTCAAGTTCTGGTGGGAGAGGAGTATTTTTTATCAAATTTCTTATTTTTTCTCCTCTTTCTGCAATATTTTTTACGTCATGGGTGTCTAGATCTGATAAAATTTCTTTTATTTTTTTATCAACACCTTCTTTTTCCATCATATACTTATATGCATAAGCTGTTACTGCGAAACCTGAAGGGACATTTACTCCTTTTTCGTTTAATGATCTTATCATTTCGCCAAGGGATGCATTTTTTCCACCAACAGACGGAACATCATCAATTCCTAAGTCTTCGAACCATACGGTAAATTTTTCAATCATTTTTTAATTTCCTCCATGAAATTAATTAAAACCCGGTAACAAATCCTTATATATAAAACCTTTTTCTAATGAAATATAATAAAAGGACGCGATTCTCTCTGTTATAGAAATCAATTCATTCTTCTATAAACACTGCTGCAGCAATAACGGTAGTCCAAACTCCCTCTTTGTCTCCTCTTGCTGTTTGTGTGACATTTTGTGTTCTTACAAAACGACCGCTCATCTTATACTCTTGTTTTCTTTCATCCCATGCTTTATCTGGATCAAAATCAAGGCCCATTGTTGTTGCAAGCATTGTAGCAGCTAGATCTTCTGCATGATCTCCTACAGTTTGTGCTTTTTTACCAAAGCTGTGGTGTTCTGATATATAACCATACACTTCTTTTTCTTTTGGGACTGCAACACCTATCGATGCACCTATTAACCTATTTGGCTCATTTGTTTTATTTCTAGACATCACACAATATGTAATTTCTCCAGGATTTAACAATTCCATTCCTTTTTCTCTTGTAATAATTTTACATTTCGGTGGTACTATGCTTGATACATTTACAATATTGCATTTTTCAATTCCTGCGTTTCTCAGAGCAAGTTCGAATGATTGCAGTTCATGTTTGTGCTTTCCAATTCCTTTTGTAAAAAAAACTTTTTTTGGAACCATAAAATCTGTCATGATATTTCATTTTATAAATTTATCCGATATTTTTATCTAATATTTTTAAAAAACTATTTCTATAGCTTTTTCTTTCCTTTTGAAAATCAAGTGATAAAAATGTCAGAAAAAAGATTAAAAAATCAGAATTTTGATGTTGCAGAACCAGCAGCTTTAGGTTTGATAGGTCTTGCTGTTGCAGCATTGGTACTTGGGGCTGCAGATTTAGGTTTAACCGAAGGGTCAAAATCTCTTATGATACCTTGGATTTTAATGTTTGGGGCAACATCCCAACTGATTGCATGTATGATGGAATTTAAAAGAAAAAATATCTTTGGAGCAACTGTTTTTGGAACCTATTCAATGACGATGTATGCAATAGCAATAACTCTTCTAATTTCTATCTTTGGTGGAGAGGATTTTGTAATAGCTCATTATGCATTTGGACTTATTGCAATACTTATTTTTAGTTTGATTGCAACTGTTGCATCTGCAATGACAAACAAAGCATTATTTTTTATATTAATTGCAGTTGATTTGGCAGTAATTTCTCTTATTCCACATTATCTTAATGGAATGTCCTCTTTTCCTGCAGGTATATTTCTTATGGTAACTTCTATATTGTCGTTTTATACTGCAACAGGAATTTTGGTAAATACAATGGCAGGTAAAACAATTGTTTCCTTAGGAAGCCCAGTTTGGAAAGTTAAAATTAATTAATAATGAAGAATATATATGGAAATTTAATCTATTCTTCTTTTTCTTCTTTTGAACCGTTTTGCATTTTTAAAAGATCTCTCATTTGTTTTTGGATATCTACTTGTTCTTTCTGAAAAGCTACTTGTTCTTGTTGGTATGGTGTCACAACGCTTTCTTGGACTCTATCTTCAACAATTTTTTTAACTTCTTTATATGGATATACGCCATGCAGTTCGTAGTAGCTACGTGTTCTAGGAGTTTGTACTTCTTTTCCTCCTCCAAATATACCTAAGAGGCCTCCTCCTTTTTTACCACCTATATGAACTCCACCTGCTGCAAAAGATTCATCACTTCCAAGCCCAAAACCTGACTGTGATATAGGTATAATTGTTCCAAAACTAAAAATTTGACCAAGCACTCCTTGTTTTGCATTTATATCTGATATTTTATCATAACGAAGAGTTCTTTCTTCTTTTGTAACTATTCCTCCCTTAAAAACGATCCTTTGATTTGATATTATATACTTGTGACTTCTTCTATACCATTCAATTAATAAAAAACCTAATATTGATATTGAAACCGTGTATATTGGAATAAATATTTTTGTAGAATCTTGCCAGCCCTGCCAAAATATTAATCCTACGCCACCTAAAACTATAAACAAGTACATGAAAAATATGCTCCATCTAATAGTTGTCAGAGCAGCGATTATCCCTGCTATTAATAAAACAAGAGACCATGCAATTAAAACTAGATAATATTCACTAAAAAGAGAATCTCTCCATTCCGAAAAATTAACAATCCAACCAAGAACAAGTCCCCATATAATTAAAAAGATTGCAAGAGATTGATATCTCATAAATGATAGGGGATGTGGAGACAATATCTTTTCTAACGTCTCATTTTTTAATAGCTCTTCATCTTCCATCTTTTTTCTCCTCGGTTTTTTTCTTACGCCATTTTATATTAAAGATGGTTTTAAATCTATCGTCTTTTCTTAATAAGAATATTGTTACTAGAAAAGTGGATAATATCATAATAAATAATGAAACACTATTTTTGAAATCATTTGGGAAATAAAAAAACAACACCCGCGTTGTTATATATGATATTGGAAGAGCCATATATGGTAAATATTTTTTTTTCCCTTCGATTTTATCTGCAGCGTTAATAAGTAATATCAAAAGATGAGCAATAATTATTGCAATAATTGATATCACAGATAAGAACCCAAAAATTGTAAAAACAAGTGTATACCAGTCAGACTCAAATATAAGTGATATATAAAAAAAGTTATATGAAATAAGAAATAAAAAGAGAATATAGAGCGGTTTGTGTCTTGTAAGATTCCAGACATTTTTTAGATCATAAATCATATCTACTCTGTCTATTCTTTTTTCACCAATATAGCTTGGTCTTATACCCATTCCAAGAAATATCAAAAGTAAAAAGAAACCAAAATGTCCTGGGTTTAAAAGATCTAAATCAGTTACCAAAAATAAGAAAAATTTTTGTGTATAAAGATATAAATTTGTACCAAATAAGATAAGTTGAGCTCCAAATGTATATTTTATATTTACAATTTCAGTTGGAATTGTAATTTGCAAAATATTAGGTATTAAAATAAACAAACAAAGCAATAGTAAAAAAGCAGGTATAAAAAATGGACCAATAAAAAGAAAAGCATTTGATACCCATTCAAACATTCCTTTTTTTTCTTTTTTAGGGGCAACTCTGCCATAGTTGATACTTAGATATACATCTGATATCCCGCTTTTTGTAACAGTGTAACCTACCGCATGACAAATCGTTTGAAATAATATACCTAAAAAGTTTGTAAACCTGCAAAGAGGTTTGTGTTTAGATCTTATTTTATCAAGAAAAAATTTCAAACTTTCTATAAATAATAATTTGATAAACCAGAATAAAATAACACCTAGTACTGGTGCTAATGGTGCAAAAATTATAATATCTATAGTTGATACTTCCATCTCTCAAGGCATATAGTAGATTTATTGTATTAAATTTTGTCTTTATTAAAAAATAATATTAAACAATTTCAATTTTGATTTTGTTTCCGTTATAATCATATCCATCCCATGAATCATAGTTGTAAGGCTTTGCGGCAATTATGTGAACTTTACCATATTTACGAAAAAGAGTTAGATCTGCTCCTGAAGGAGCTGTAGAAGGGCTTGGATGGCTATGAACGGTTCCTACAATAGAAAAATCTATTGGACTCATATGTAATTTAAAAATCGCATGGGACTCACCAGATATTGTACCTGGTAGTATTACTATCTCTGTTATTGTGTCTTTTAAAGTTTCATCAATACTTAAGAGCCCACCAAATTCATATGGATAGCTGTCTTTTGCACACTCAAAAATTAAATCAAGACAACTGCGCTTGATTTTCCATTTTTTCTTATTAGGATTGCCTTTCTTATTTTTTTTCAAAAAAAACATATTTTTATCGCACCAATTTAAGTCTAACCATCTGATAAAAACTTTCACCAAAACGAATGAATCTTGCTTTTTTTTCAGAACCAGTGATAGTTATGTTGCTATCTGGTGTAACTGGTTGAGGGGATTCTCCATCTATTACAAGATATGATTCCTTACTTTTATAGAGAAGTTTTATACTAACATTTTTTTCAAGAGGTACAACCCAAGGCCTCGTAGAAAGTTTAAATGGGGCTATAGGGGTTATGACCATAGCATTTACTGCGGGATCAAGTATTGGTCCACCTGCGCTTAAAGAATAACTAGTACTACCTGTTGGTGTAGATACGATAACTCCATCTGCACCAAATGTTTCAATTAATTCATTCTCAACAAAAACCTGCAGATACATTATTTTTGCAATTCGTGCTGTTTGAACGGTTACTTCATTTGCAGCATCAGCAAGTCTTTTTCCGTTAACTAACACTTTTAGTTTCGCTCTTTCTTCAATATTATAGTCTTTATCCATTACACGTTGTAAGCTTTTTTTTGCATATTTTGATTCAGCTTCGCATAAAAAACCCATGCCACCTGAATTTATTGCAAAAATAGGTTTTTCTATTTTTTCAAGAGCACGTAGAACAGTTCCATCTCCTCCTATAGTTACGACGATATCTGCATTTTCGTTTATCTTTTCTAAAGAAAATCCTTTTACATCTAATTTTTTGGCGCTTTCCGAATCTACAAAAACATCTCCATTTTGAGATAAAAAATCAAATATTTCTTCTGCAACAGAGCAAGCTTTTTTTACATGATAATTACAAACAAGACCCCATTTCATCCTTCTTTTGTCTCCTTTAACTCCTTTCTATATTTTAGAAGAGGAAGTAATTTCATCATTAAAGTGGGATGTTTTTTAGCTATTTCTTTTATCAAACCACGTGTACTTATCTCTTCAAATTTAACATCTTTTAAAGAATCTGCTATTTTATTTAGTGTTTTATCATCCATATCAAGTAATATCTCTTTTACGATATAGTTTCTTTTTATTTTTTGTCCAAAAGTATTTTTCCATTCTGTTTCATAAGAAGATAAAAATTCTTTGCTAAAATCCTTCTTTTTAACTGCTTTTCCAATAATTTCTCCAGCAATTTTTCCTCCCTCAAGACAGTGAGTAAGGCCACCTCCTGTGATTGGATCTACATGACGAGCAGCATCGCCGACTAGAATAAGGTTGTCGTGAACAGTTTCAGCGGCAGGGTTTGATACGGGTACTGATCCTGCTAAAAAACGAAGAGGCTGGCCTTTTTTCAAACGAGAGTCTTTTTTAATAAAATCATCTAACAGTTTTTTTGCCATTCCAGATTCACTAAGATTTGCAAGAATCCCGATGCCGACATTTGCAACACCTTTGTTTTTTGGGAAAACCCATATATATCCTCCTGGAGCAATCTCTTTTCCAAGATAAAATTCACAATAAGCATCTTTAATATCAATATTTGTAAGTGTATATTGACAGCATGTCTCTAAATCTTTAGGATTAAGACGGGTATCTATTCCTGTGCATTGAGCAATTTTTGACTCTACACCATCTGCTGCAACTAAAATATCTGCTTCTATTTCGATTTCCTCGTCAAAATGTTTGGCTTTTACACCTTTAATCTTTCCTTGTTCGTTTATAACATCTGTAACCTGTGTGTTCATCATATATTCTGCGCCTGCTTTCATAGCACTTTTTGCAAGTTCCTGATCAAAGATATCCCGATAGATAACATAACCTGTCTCATTACCTGCCTGTTCAGCACCAATTGCTACACATGTTTTATCTGGTGAATAGATACGTGCTCCATCCATTCTTCCTGCAATCCATCGATCTCCTTCTATTATATTCCAGTCGTCTATCTTTCTGCTAATTCCTTCTCCACAAAGAACAGGCACACCAACTTCAGCTCGACGTTCTAAAACAATTACCTTTGCACCTGCTTCTGCAGCAAACCTTGCTGTTACACTACCAGCAGGACCACTGCCAACTATTACTACATCGTATTTCATGATCTGTCACCACTTATCGCTCCAACAGGACATGTTCTTATACAAATCGCACAACTTATACATTTTTTAGGATCAACCTGTGCTTTACCTCCAATCCATGAAAGCGCATCTTGTGGACATACAGATATACATCCGCAACATGCAAGACATTTTTTTATATCGACTTTTGCTTTAGGCTTTCCCATAACTTTCACCACGTTTTATACCAGATGCTATAATATGAGCCACCCGAATCGGCTCTGGAATAACACCCCTTATTGTTGATATCTTTATTATTTCTTTTGCTTCATTTATAGGCAGCCCAACACATTTTATAAATATAGGGTTGTGCTTTGTTTCAACTTTGTAAAGCCTACCTTTTTTTATGAGTTTAAACCTATCTTTTCCATCTTTAAAATTTTTTTTCAAGGCTTTTTCAATTCTTACAAAATCTGGTTTATCTCTTGTAACAGTTATTATAGGAATTTTTGTAATAGAATACAATTCTTCTATATCTAAAACGTTAAAGCCGCCTAAACACACACCATCAAAAAGAACAGCTTTTAATTGTTTTTTATGACGAGTTTTTTGGATCATTTTTTTACAGACAAGCGTGGCATTACTCCCATCAACGGAAACGCGGTTATGTAAAACACATTCGATGTAGCTTGAACCACGCATAACAACTCCTATAACTGGTGAATATCTATCATTAAATGTGAATGGAGAATCATCGATTCCAAGAACTCTTATTTCTTTTTTCATTAATGTATTATAAACTAGTTTAGGCTTTTTAAATATTTATTTACCTTTTTCATGTTTTTTTTCGACAAATATAAATTAAATAGTAGTATATCTGCCTCAAAAAAATATGGGGGAAAAACAAATATGAAAAAAATAGTAGTATTATTGGTAGGCCTTGCTTTTATAGCAACTATTGGAACAACCGCTTCAGCCCAATCTGGATCAACCACAGATCCAACTGGTGATGTCTTGCATTATAGGGCGCAGGATGGAAGCTGGAGCTGGGATGCAAACATTGAAAACAAGCCAAATATTGATATTACTGAAGTAAACTATGTGGTGGCCGGTGATACAATCTCTTTATCGTTAACGGTAGCTGGAACAATCAGTAATTCTGAATTAGTGGGCTATTATGCATATTTGATTACAAGCGATTCGAGTTATAATTTTTGGCACTTAGGTAGTGACGTTTTTGGTATGGCAACGAGTACTGGAGATGGTGACTTTCAATATAGTGATGCGGATATAACAGTCAGTGGAGATACGGTCACTGCAACATATGACGTTGTTGGAACCTTTTCAACGGTTGATGAGTTCTATGGTTATGCTCACGAATATACTGTTATTGGTGATACATCTAGCGAATGGTGGACGGATTATTCACCAAATGAGAAATCACCGTATCAAGCTTCAGATCCAGACCCAAGTGATCCCAGTGACCCGACAGACTCTGATGATCCAACTGATCCTAGTGATCCAACAGGTGATGCATCCTTATCGCTCACAGATCCAGCAAATGATGTGTATGTGCCCGGAGGTCAAACAGGCATAAGTAACCAGCAACATCTTGATATCAGAGAAATCACCTATAGTTTTGATGACAGTGGACTTACGTTAACAATGGGATTACAGGGCACTGTTTCAGATGACACCACGTATACTGTTTCACTAGAGACAGAGGACGCTTCTTACGTTATGATATATGATTATGGTGGATGGTTAAATTCAGCATCAAGTGAGGCCGGGGAGTTCCTTCCTTATTTACCAGGAGCTGAAGATGGAACTGCTTCAGGTAACACCATTACCGTGCTATTCGATAGAGTTGGTTCTTCTACCACCGTTGTAGATTTCTGGGGGCAAGCACTTGAGTTAGGGGGTGCTAGAGATGATGTTCCTAATGAAAATGGTGGAGATGCTGGTGATGGAGGTTCAACTACACCCCCTTCAAATGGAACACCAGGTTTTGAACTATTTGCGCTACTTGCAGCATTTGTAGCATTTATTTTTATCATAAAAAAGAGAAAAATAGAAAATCAATAAGTTTTTCATTTTTTTTATTATTTTAAAATAGGGGTAGATATCCCGTAACTTGATCTATAAGGTTATTTGGAGCCGGACCTAATCCAAGTACTGTTTTTGTACCTGCAGGAATCTCTGTATGACCTGCGTCTTCAATTAGTGATGTAGAAATATTTAGTTTCTCTGCTTTTTCTTTTAGAATAAAAAAATCATCAACATTATCTACTTTTACCACAATTTTTTTTGTGCCTTCATCTTGCCATTTTTTAAACCATGTTGATTTATTTTTCTTTGTAGAAAGTGCACAATTAACTGCTGCATGTGCTACTTGTGCCGCAAGTTTTCCAGGTGAAAGTTTTAAATCCCTGCGAGTTACAATTACCATTTTATACTCAAAATCTAGCATTTCATTCATCTTCAATATTATGGGATATTTTTTTAAAACTTTCTTCTCGCCACTTTTCACCCATCTTTTCGGCATTTGCATCATTGACTAAACCTTTTACAAGTAAAGTTTTATTATCTTCTTCTATATGTTTTAGAGGTACACCAAGATACTTTTTCCCTTTTTTTATGATTAACAAATCCTCATCTATTGCAACACTTTCTCCAACTTTTCTTCCTATTCCATCTAAAACAAAACGACATAATAGTTTATTTTGTTCTTCTAATTCCTCATTTGTTTCATCATTTTCTTTTTTATTGGAAAAAATCCAGAAAACCGTCCAAATAATATAACTTTTATCACCGAATACCATTGTCTTTGCCTCAGATTGTGAATCTGCGATTCTATTATAAATCTTTGGAAATATATGGAAGTTGTATACTATGGAAAAATATGATGTAATAGTTGTTGGAGGAGGACCCATAGGGGGCTATTTAGCTGGCAATATCTCAAAGGAAAATTATAAAGTATCTCTTTTCGAAAAAAATACTAACGTAGGGATGCCTTTGAGTTGCGCGGGGCTTGTGACCTCCCGTGTATTTGAATATACTGGAAATTATGTAGAATCATCTATTCAAAACAAGATAAAAGGTGCTAATATACATTCTCCATCTGATAATATTTTGAAAATTGGTGGAGACAAAACATATGCTTTTGTAATAGATCGTAATACTTTTGATAAAAAAATAATAGAAAAAGCAAAGGAAGAAGGAGCGGATGTTTTTCTTGGTTATAAGGTTCTTTCTTCATATAGGGACAAAAATCAAATTGAAATTAAAACTTCAAAAAATTTCAATGCAAAATCACAGCTTATAATTGGAGCAGATGGCCCTTTTTCAATAATAAGAGATCGTTTTATAAGTTATAAACCAAAAGAGTATTTGAGAGGGATAGGTGCTGAAGTAACAGATGTTGATATAGACCCTAATTTTGTTGAGATATTTGTCGGAAAAAAAGTTGCCCCTGGTTTTTTTGCATGGATTATTCCTACAAACAAAAAGGGAACTTCTGCAAGAATAGGTCTTTGTATAAATAAAAATTCAGAAAAATCTCCAAAGTATTATTTTGAAAATTTATTTAAAAATAAAACATCATCCAATTTTTTAGAAAATGCCAAAATTAAAAAATATATTGGCGGGGTAATTCCTCTTGGCTATCTTAAAAAAACATATGAAGATAATTGTATGGTTGTAGGGGATGCTGCGGCTCAGGTAAAGCCTACTTCTGGTGGAGGTATTTATACTGGTTTATTATGTTCAAAGTATTGTAGTTCTGTTGCGATTTCTTCACTTCAAAAAAAAGATTTTTCTCAAAAATTTTTGAAGAGATATCATAAAAAATGGACAAAAGATATTGGATTTGAACTTAGTCTAGGTATGAAGTTTAGAAAAATTTATAAGACTCTTTCTGACCAGCAAATGGACAAATATATCAAAAAATTTAGTGAACCTAAAATAGTTGAAGTTTTGAATGAATATGGAGATATTGATTTTCCTTCGAAACTTGTAAAACCTTTATTTAAAAAATATCCTTCTCTTGTTAAATTTGCACCAGCTTTTCTAAAAAAATAAAATCCTTATTTTGAACCAGGTGGATGGGGGACATAATATTCTTCATCTTCATAGCCACCGCGTTCTTCTTTGTCTCTTACAGTAGTTGTTTTTTTATGTTTTCTTTTGCGCCTTAAAACAAATATTACTATGATTAGAATTAGCACTATTATAGAACTTATAATACATGGTATAAACAAACCTATTAAAAACAGAGGAGATAGTTTTATTTTATATGAAATGTCTGATGTAAGATTATATTCATTCGGACTAAAAGATATTTCAATATATTCTCTGTCGTCTTTTGTTTCTTTTATTTCTGCTTTGTTTAACGAATCATTTAAACTAACTTCTACTCCTTTTGGGAAAAATATTTTATATGTTACAGATTGATTTTTAATGCCTTTAAAACTATATCTCTGGGTTGGTATTTCAAATGAAGGAGGTAACAATGAAAAGCTATATTTAACTGGGATTATAGTATCTGAATATGTTTCTGTTTTAAAAGGTGGTTGACTTTTCATATCTGAAATATTTACCTTTTTTTCTGCATTTTCATCAAATATGTTTCTGTTTATGTTACCATCTGCATTTAAATTTGATATGATATTTGAAATTCTTTGCTCAAAAGATTTTTTTATATTTTCCAAGAATTCTTCTATTTCTTGTTCTGTAAAGACATTTTCTTTTATACATAGTCTTAGTGCATCTGAATTTAGATAATCTATTTTTATTTCGTTAGTTAAACTAAATTCATCTGGCAATCTTGTTATGTTAAAGTTTTTTGTTTCAACTATATTGATACCTAAATTTATCTCAGGGTCTCCTGTAAAAAAACCTAATAGATTTAAGTCGCTATTTTTAATATCCATCTCTATTACAGAGTTTATTTCTTCCTCTTGATAATGCGGGGCTTCATCTGATTCCATTATTCCTTTAAACCCTATGGTATCGTTCCAAGTATATTCATTAACTTCATTTAATAACACTTTTTCTGGAAGTAAAATTGTAATATTGTAGGGATATCCAATTTTTTCTAGGTTTTTACCAAAATTTATATCATCTTCAGTTATGTTTGCAACTCCTCCGGTGTTTACTAGGCCATATAAGGCCCTTGATGATATATCATATATTTTGATTTCTATATCTTCATCTTTTATACTTCCTATAATTGGGGGGTTTGTATCCATTTTATAAATTTCAAATGGAGTGTCACATTCTGAGGTTGTAATTGGGTCATATTCAAAAACCAGATCTAATGTTTGGTTGAAATCATCATCTTCAATTGTATCTTTAATCTTGTCAATTATCGTTTTAATAGTTTTTTTGTATACTATTTCATCCCAATCTATCATCTTATTTTTTATAAAAAGTCTTATACCATCAGAGGAAACGTAGTCTAAATTTGTTATGAAACTAGGTAAAAAACTATAATTTGTTATATCTATTACCTCTAAGTTTATATTTGTCTCAAACTTGTTTTTTTGTCTTGTATCTAATTCAAAACCTAGAGTAATTTTTTCTCCCTTTGGACTGGTAGTTGGATTTGATTTTTTAACTTTAAGTATTGCTTCTTTTGTTGGGTTTTTTCCATTCCAATTAAAAACAGTCCATTCAATATTTTTGTTTTCTGCTTTTCCATTTGTAAAGACAATGTAATCTAAATTGTTTCCAAGTTCTATTGTATATGTATTATTCCATCCTGCTTCAGAATTTAGATCAAAGGTATAATTAACTTGGGCGCCTAGATCTAATACGCCATTTATCAATTCGTATGAATTTATAGATTCATTCATTCCAAAAAAGTTAGATGAAAGAGTTACTTTAAATTCATCATGAAATTCTTCATTTTGATAGGATGGTAATTCTTTTATTGGTCTAATTTCTGCGTTTTTAAAAGTCTCCCTTATTTGATTCAATAAAATTGATCTAAGGGCATACTTAATTGCACCCATCGTTTCTGTCCCATCAATATTATTTTTTATATCTTCGTTTGTATATGTTGTGCCACTTGCTTCTAAACTAAATCTAACTACAGACATTTCTGTTTGAATACTTAGATTAGTTCCGCTGTTCATCTCTACTTTAATATCTGTATTTATTATATCACTTGTTTCTTCTGCTAATATGCTATTTGATATAGAAATAAGAGCTAAACTCAATATTACAATAGTTATTTTTGCCAATTCTCGTGTTTTCTGCATTTACATCCTCATCTTTTTTTGAATAAAACATGTTGTCATTATAAAAACTTTCTTACAAATTTTGCGAAATGACTAAAAACCTGTTTTTTATTTTGAAAAGATGTATTATGTATATAATGTCTGGAACAGCTTCTGAATCAATTGCAAAAGATTTAGCCAAAAATTTAGATATATCCTTGGCAAAAAAAACTATCAAACGATTCCCTGATCAAGAATTATATGTACGAGTTTTAGATGATGTTAAAAATGAAGAAGTAATACTTGTTCAGACTACATATCCCGATCCAAATATAATAGAGCTTTTTTTGATTCAGAATGCTTTAATAGAGGCCGAAGCAGGAGATATTACTACTATAATTCCCTATTATGGATATGCAAGACAGGATACTATGTTCAAAAAAGGAGAGGCTATAAGTGCAAAGGCACTAGCAAAACTTATCAGTTTAAACTCTGATAAAGTTGTTACAGTTGATCCTCATAAAGAATATATACTTGATTTTTTTGACACAAAGGCTTATAGCTGTAGTGCTGTAAAAAAAATAGCGGAATATCTCAATAAAAAATCTTTAGATATGATATTGGCACCTGATAAAGGGGCGTTAGATAGAGCAAAAAAAGCATCTGAGATCATAAATTGTGATTTTGACTATATGGAAAAAACTCGTATTGATGGTAAAACAGTCGAGATAAAACCAAAAAATCTTGATGTTGAAAATAAAAAAGTTGGGATAATTGATGATATCATTTCTACTGGTGGAACTATGGCCTTATCCATTAAAGAATTGCGAAAACAAGGGGCAAAAAAAGTTTATGTCTCATGTACACATGGTCTTTTTGCAGGGGATGCAATTAAAAAATTAAGTTCTGCAGGTTGTGATGAAATCATTTCTACAGATACTATAGAAAATAAGTATAGTAAAGTAAAAATCGCATCGGTATTATCTGAGTTCATTAAATAAATAATATATTTTTCTCTTTGATAAGTTATTTATAAGACTATAGTTTTACCGGTTGTGTTTAATTTAA
>CAYZTD010000001.1:0-253162 GCA_964481275.1 uncultured Thermoplasmatales archaeon | reverse complement strand
TGAAGGTTTCGCGCCTGCTGCGCCCCGTAGGGCCCGATATCGTGTCTCAGATATCGTCTCCGGGTTATTGCTCTCACAACCCGTATCCGTCGTCGGCTAGTCAGGTCTTTATCCTGACTACAACCTGATAGTCCGCAGATTCATCCTAAGGCGCCGGAGCTTTCAATCTAAGTACATTCCAGTATCCTAGATCTATGGAGTATTATTCTCAGTTTCCCGAGATTATCCTCCACCTTAGGGCAGATTATCCACGTGTTACTGAGCAGTCTGCCGAGGGCCTAAACCCTCTCGACTCGCATGGCTTAATCGAATCCCAATAGCAGTGACCTCCGGCAGGATCAACCGGAATCACAACACACTATTATTTATTTTATTATTTTTGGAATTGGTCGGGTGAATCAAAATTCACCAACACACGTCAATCGTCAGATTCAAGAGATCGCAAAGGCACCCTAATAGGTTTTTTGCTTTTTCTTGAACCTCCACATCCATTTTACTTGTATTACTTGTGACCTAGATTTGAAGTGACCCAATCACAGAGTGCGATAACATATTCTCAAGGGTCGACCGGAAAAGGTCTAGGTCATAATTTGAGATTTAGAACGTATATAATTACTATATATAAACTTTACACTAATATTTTTACTTTGCGATGGCATATATAAATGTTGTAAATTGATAACTATTTTATATGTAAGTAATATTAAGTATTAAGTAAATTAATATTGACTTTTAATTTACTTGAATACATTTTAATTTTTTTGTAGGTAAATATTTTTGCAATCTATCATTTTAATTTAATTTTTTTTATAAAAAAGTTTAAATATTATTAACAACATAGTTTTTTATAATACATTTAAAAAAAAAGTATGGGGGGCATACTTAACATGAAAAATATAAAAAAGTTTTATGCAACAACGCTAGTATTTTTACTTACGATTAGTATTCTTTCACCTATTTCAACATCTTCAGATCAACCTTATGCTGTTGTTACAACAAACAACGCATCGGGCATTGGAGAAACTACCGCTACACTTAAGGGTGATTTAAACGAAGATGGATGGGATGTTTGGTTTACTATACAAGAAGTAGGATCTCCTGGAAGCGCAAGAAATGTAGATCCAGATGGTGAAGAATTAGTAGATAGCGGACCATTTTCTATGATACTGCATGATCTTGAGCCTTCTACAAATTATAAATTTTGGGCAAAAGCTGATGATAATAATGGGAAAGTAAAATCAGGATGGGTAAAAACTTTTTCTACCACAGGTACAGAAAAACCTACTGTTAGTGATATAACTTTACAAAGTAAAGGAGTTGATTATATAACTGTCAAATCAACACTAATTGATGATGGCGGTGATGATTGTTGGTGTAAATTAAAATGTATTGAAACTGGAGAAGAATGGACATCCATGATTAAACATAACAGCGGATACACATTCTGGCATAAATTCAACAACTTAGAGCCTGGGCAAAGTTATACATTTAAAGGATGGGCATCAAACGACGCAGGAAAATCACCTGAAAAAACAGCTGAATTTTCAACAGAAGGATGTGAAAAACCTACTGTTAGTACGCCAAGTAAAAGAGACGCAGGAACAACATGGATCCAAGTAAAAACAACGCTAACTAACGACGGAGGAAATCCATGTTATATACATATAGAAAGAGTAGATACAGGAGAAAAATATACCACAGTAATAAAACATAATAGTGGGTATAGCTTTTGGCGTACATTTGATAACTTAGAACCTGGAAAAAGTTACACATTTAAATCATGGGCATCAAACTCAGCAGGTGATGGAACCCCTCAAACTTCAGATATCCAAACAAATCCTGAGGAAGAAAATATAGAAGTTACAATAAACATAGATGAATATGGAACAGATTGGGTTAAATTAACTGGTACACTAACAGAAGGAGAAGGCTGCACATGCCAACTATATGTCACAGGATCAGGAGAAAATATCCCCCCCGGACCAACAGAAACACATAGTGCAGAAAGTACCTTTGAATATACTTTTGATGATCTAACACCAAATAAATTATACACAGTTTATGCAAAAGCATGGAAAGATGGAATAGAACCAGTAGAAGCACAAGATACATTTACAACTAACTCAGAAGAAGGAAACATACAACTAACTATAGAAATACTTGAAACAGGAACAAAATCAGTAGAACTAAAAGGAACACTAACAGAAGGAGAAGACTGCACATGCCAACTATATATAACCAACAAACGGGGAACAAAAGAAATCGCAAGTAGCCAAACATATACACGCAGTGCAAGTAGTAACAATCCATCTTTTGAATGGGGTTACGAAAACCTAGACCCAGGTGAAGAATACAAAGCATACGCAAAAGCATGGAACAATACCAAAGGACCAATAGAAACACAAAAAAAACCATTTACAACTAACTCAGAAGAAGGAAACATACAACTAACTATAGAAATACTTGAAACAGGAACAAAATCAGTAGAACTAAAAGGAACACTAACAGAAGGAGAAGACTGCACATGCCAACTATATATAACCAACAAACGGGGAACAAAAGAAATCGCAAGTAGCCAAACATATACACGCAGTGCAAGTAGTAACAATCCATCTTTTGAATGGGGTTACGAAAACCTAGACCCAGGTGAAGAATACAAAGCATACGCAAAAGCATGGAACAATACCAAAGGACCAATAGAAACACAAAAAAAACCATTTACAACTAACTCCAATAACCCAGTAGTCAGTTTGACAGTTACAAATATAGGAACAGATTCAGTTAAACTTAACGGAATACTTGAAAAAGATGGAGGTGAACCATGTTGGTGTAAATTATATATTAAGAATGAAGATGACGAGGTTGTTGTTGAACCTTTTATATCAAATATAAGATGGGGTGCGCCTCATCAATTTAGTCAAGATTTTATTGGTTGTCTAAAACCAGGCAAATCCTATAAGGCATATGCAGAGGTTTATCATAATAATAAAGAGTTAAATGATATTGCCGAGGAAATATTTACTACAGAAGAAGCGGGCCAAATCATTAAACCTGGCTACAAAAATCAAGAAATCAATGAACACTCAGAGTTCACAATTGAAACTAATATAGCTGCAGATTTTACATATAAATATAATGGGAAAACAGTTGAAAATAAATATTCTGCAACATTTACTACACCATATCATGAAGATTTAGAAGAAGGTAAAGATACAGTTTTAGTTGAAGTAAAAGCTAATGATATAACTGAGACTGCTGAAATCAGAGTAAAAGATTATCTTAAAATCAAATATTCTGTTGATAAAACTGAGGTTGTAGAAGGAGATGATCTCAAAATAACTGTAAAAGATCAAGATAATAAAAACTTAAAAGATGCATTAGTAAAAGTTGTAAACGAAAATAGTGGAGGTACTATGTCAAAAGAATCGCGTTTTAATGGCCAAGTAATTTTTAGTAAACGTGATTATAATTCTTTATCTGTTGATGAAGATGTTACTTGTACAATTTCTGTTGAAAAGGAAGGTTATAATCTGATAGATGGAGAAAAAACTGTAACGGTAAAAAATGCTTTTCTAAAAATTGTTTCACCCTCTAGTGGAGAAAAATTTCAAGAAAGAGAGTATGTTCAAGTTACCATTCAAGATCAGGATGAGAAACTCTTTGATGGTGCTAAAATAGAATTAGAAGATTCTCCAGATAGACATGTTTACACAGAAGATGGAAAAGCAGAAATTCTTGCTCCTTCAGTTTTTGGAGAAGAAGGAGAATACGTTGAAAAAACTCTTACAGTTAGAGATGCATATGGAATATACGAAGAGGATGAACTTACAATAAAAATAAAAGACATGTGGGATGACATAGTTCCAATCGATATACAAGTATGTGATGGAAATACTATATCAGCTGAACCAATTGAAAATGTAGAAATCTCTCTTATAAGAAAGGATTCAAGGACAGAAAAAAATCATGAAACCGATAAAAATGGAATGGCACATATAGAGGTTTATCCAACAGCAGATGGAAAAGATTTTACATATTATAGAGTTGAAATCAGCAAGGAAGGTTATCAATCAATAAAAGTACCAGATTGGCCTGGATGGAAGATAAGTCTTGATTCTCCACCTGTAGAAGTATCATATTGTTTGTATAATTCATCTTTTCTAAGTAATATGAATCAAAATAGTGATTTTGATGTCAAATTTACATATAGCCCAATTAATCCCAAAGTTGGTGATAAAATAAAGTTTAATGCTGTAGGTAAATCTAGCGAAGATAGTATTGATGCGTGGTATTGGGATTTTGGAGATCTAGATATTTCAACTGATAAGAATCCGGAACACAAATATAAAAGAGAAGGAGATTATATAGTTACATTAGCTGTAAAGGACGATAATGATAATATAGTTTCTCATTCTATCAAAATTAAAATTGCTGAAGATGACGGAAGAATTCATTTGGGGAATTTCATTTCAAATTTTTTAAGTCAATTTAGAAACAAAATAAAAAATCGTTCATTTTTATCTTTTTCAATTTCTGAGTTATTAAGCTAATTAAAAATACAAAAAGTTATACGAAAAATCCTAAACAATATCATTTTTATAGATATATTTATATATAAGATAATACATAATATAATGTTGAATATAGAAATGGTGTGATAATATTACAGAGAAAACTTGGCAAATAGTTAATAAAAATAATAGAAATTTCTTTATAATTTTTATAATATTGACTTTGATCTTTACTAATACTATAACTGTATTACCAGCAACTGTACTACCAACAAAAATACAATTCAGAGATGGACTTATAGAATATAAAGAAAATAAGTTTCAAGAAACGAATTCAAAAAGTTGGACATTTATGGTATATTTGATGGGAGATAATTTACAACTTGAAGGATCAATGATTGACTATATAAATGAAATGGAGGTCATTGGAAGTAATTCCAATATCAACATTATTGTACAGGTGGATTATTACAATGAAAATAATGGAGATGCAATACGTTACTATATAAAAAATAATTCAGCAGGTGGCTCTGATTTAGTTGAAAATATCGGTGAAGTAGACATGGGAGATTCTAATACCCTCTCCGAATTTACCAACTGGGCAATAGACAGATACCCTGCTAACCGTTATTCTTTGGTATTAGGTGGTCATGGAAAAGGGTGGATGGGAAGATTATTAAGAGACGAATCATATCCGATGTCAATAACAGAATTTCAGAACAGTCTAGAAGATATAAGTGAAAAATTAAAAGAGAAAAGAGGAGAAATGGAAAACAAAATAGACCTCTTAATAATGTTATCATGTTATATGGGGATGATTGAGGTATGTTATCAAATAAAAGATTATGTCAAGTATTATATTGCAACTGAGGCAGGTTTCATGGCAGATTACCTGTCATTTTATGAGACTACTAAAATATTAACTGAATATTCATCTAGAACCTCTAAGGAGATAACTCAAAGAATAGTAGATAATTCATACGGGGATGACACTAACGAACATATATTATACGGAATAAACCTTAACAAAATGGATAATACTGTACCTGCAATAGATAAACTAGCAGAAATTGGAAAAAGAAATATTAATAATAAAGAAGCAATTAACAACGCCTTTGATCAATCTGCAGTTAAAAGACCAATAGAAAGCCCATATCCATATGATATAATCGAATTAGCAAAATGTTACAAATTATCTTTTCCTGAAGAAAGTTCAAAATGTGATGATGTAATAGAAGATATAAATGATTTACTGATAAAACCTAACGGAGAGATATTTAGAGATCATTGGAATGGAATATCAATCTATTTTTTAGATGAAAATAATTCATATTATATGGATCTATACAAACAATTGGATTTTGCAAAGAATACTTCATGGGTAAGTTTTTTAGAAAAATATTACAAATCTAGTTCTGAAAGGGGGCTTTCTAAGCAAATTTTAAATATCTTTGAAATAACAAATAAGAATTATTTTCCTGTTTTATATAAGATATTCAAGTTTTTCTTATTAGAGAGTAAATAGCAATAACAAAACTTTATGTTAAGGATATATAGCTACATTTTTACAAATTTGTCGCAATTACAGAGTTATTTCCAAATTACAGCAGTAGAAATAACCCTGCATATATATTGCGACATGTTTGACACCATGGTTGTCCTCTTTTTCATACCATTTGACATTACGTCTAATAGGTCAAAGAGGGACCCTTAAGTGGCATCAAAATGTATCCTTAAATTTGCATCTCCAATCATAAATCATGGAGACCTTCGATTTAAGGATTAAAAGATTATAAGATATATCTTCTTAATATTTGTTTTGGTCAAAAGCTATCTATACTTGTTTATCTCATTTCTTAGATGTTCTGCCTTTTTTCTAGATTTTTCATAGTATTTCTTACTAGATTCTGCATAGATTATTCCACGTGAAGAATTTATTATCGCCATCTTACCATTTTTGTTTGTACCAAATTCAACTGTCTTTTGAACATCTCCACCTTGTGCACCAATTCCAGGTATTAGAATTGGTATATCTTCACCTAAAATTTTTCTAATTTTTTTAAGTTCATCTGGATAAGTGGCACCAACAACAGCACCAAGGTTATTTTCTTTATTCCATTTTTTTATTTTTTCTGCAACATGTTCATATGAGAACTTATTTTCTGATTTTAAATCCTGAAAATCAGAGGCGGATTTATTAGAAGTA
The DNA here is from genome assembly GCA_964481275.1 of uncultured Thermoplasmatales archaeon. Lineage (GTDB taxonomy): Archaea > Thermoplasmatota > E2 > DHVEG-1 > DHVEG-1 > CAYZTD01. The sequence goes on along the minus strand of CAYZTD010000001.1, from coordinate 246,445 downwards.
CGACAAAGGATAAAGCTACATTTTTCTTTGTATTCAGAAAAAGGTTTTATTGAGTCAAACCCAAGATATGGATTTATTGTTGTAGCATCTGCTTTTAGTTTTTCAAATATGGATTTAGCATATTTTTTAGAGGTATTTCCGATATCATTTCTTTTACCATCAAGAATTACAATGGTATCATCTGGAATGTATTTGATTGTATCATCTAAGAGTTTATACCCCTCAATTCCAAGTGCTTCATAAAACGCCATATTCAACTTGTAAGCACAAACCAAATCTTTAGTCGAATCAATTATTTTTTTATTAAAATCAAGATAAGGATTTTTACTTTTCTTAAAAATAAACTTTGGCATTTTTTCTTTATCTACATCAAGTCCAACACACAAGATACTTTCATTTTTATCTACAATTTTTTCAAGTTTATCTTTGAAAATCATATTTTTCAAAAGATTAATAGAAATACTAGGATATAAAAAGTTGTGTTTTTTCGTTTATTTATTTAACAAGTAAACAATTACAAACAAATTATATGAAAATAATTTATGCAGTGTGCTCCTGGGGTCTTGGTCATGCAACAAGATCTCTACCAGTTATACGTAAACTTGTAAAAGAAGACAACGAAGTAACAATAATTTCAGAAGGAAGATCACTTGAACTTTTAAAAAAAGAACTAAAAGATGACATAAAAGAATATATCACAATACAAGACTATCCCATGCTTTTATCAGAAAACTCAAGACAGTTTATGGCAAAAAGCGTTGTCTACTGGCCTTTATTTATTCATAGAATGAGAAAAGGGCTTACAACTCTTACAAATTTACTTAAAAATAAAAAATGTGATAGAATAATTTCTGATGCACGTTTTGATATGTATAATAGAAAAATACCTAGTTTTTTTATCTCACATCAGATGAAGATAATGAATCCATTAAGAATGAAAATATTTGAACGTGGTAGTGAAATATTTAATCTTTATTTTTTTAAAAGATTTAGAGGAATAATAATTCCTGATTTTAAAAATGATAATCTATCTGGTGATCTATCACATAATCTCCATCGTATAGATGAAGACAAACTAAACTATGTAGGAGTTTTATCTGACTTTAAAAAACAAAATACCAAAAAGAATATAGATTATTTTTTAAGTATATCTGGACCAGAACCGCAGAGAACGTTTTTTGAAAAAAAGCTTTTAGATCAAATAGATAGTCTTTCTGGTAAAGTTGTTGTAACACTTGGAAAAACTGAAAAATTAGATAAATTTAAAGATAAAAAATTTGAAACATATTCTTTTCTTACAAAAGAAAAAAGACAAGATTTTCTTAATCGTAGTAAACTAATAATTTCACGTAGCGGATATAGTACAATACTTGATTTATCTGTAATTGGAACAAAAGCACTAATGGTTCCAACACCTGGACAAATAGAACAAGAATATTTAGCTAAATATCATACAAAAAAGAAGTTTTTTCATTGCGTAAATCAAAATAAAATAGATTTATCAAAAGATGTAAAAATTGCAGAGAAAACAAATGGAGTGAAAAAGAAAATAGATGTTGATAAAACAGTTGAAAAAATAATCAATATTATAAACAATCCCCCAAAACAAAGCCCTTTTTAAGTAAATCATATATATGTTTTTGTTATTCGGAACAAAAAAAAATGAATCAAAAATATATAAATAAAATCAATAATCTTTTCAGAAACTGGATTTTTTGGTTAATTATAGTTACAGGTATTGCTATTATCCTTCGTTCTATCCCAGCTTGGGTTAATGTTGCATGGGGTGGAGACCTTGGAATATATTTTGGACTAACAAAAGATTTCGTACAAACAGGCGAATTATATAATCCTTATTATGGTTGGGGAAATAGTTATAATTATTTTCCTGTTTTATATGCAATACCCGGTACCATTCACTGGATTACAGGAATAGAAATTCTACCACTTCTAACAAAGATAACACCAATATTTGGAGGAGCAACTGTACTTATTTTTTATTTTTTAGTAAATGAACTTCTAAAAAACAAAAAAATTGCAATCATATCTTCATTATTTTTATCTGTTTTACCATTCCATGTTTATCAATTAAGTCATGCAGCACCACTTACCATGGGACATTTTTTTATGATTCTATCACTTTACTTTTTTGTAAAATATAGAAAAAAAAATATCTATATATATCCTTTATTTTTTTCAACAATACTTCTTATAATGTCACATCATCTTACTACATATTTCTATTTAATAACACTTGTTTTTATTTTGTTTTTTGAAAATGCAAGTAGAGATGATTGGACTTCTCATTTGAAAAAAGATGTTGCATATGTTCTTTTTACATCTACTCTAATATTTAGCTACTGGGCTTTTATCGCAACGCCGATATATGAGACTTTTATGAAAAAAGGAATTAATTTATTTGGTATTTATATTAGTCCAGAACTAGTAATTTTGTTATTTTATGTTTTGTTTTTTGCATCTATATTTGTTTCCCGTTTCATAAGAAAATTTTCAAAGTATTTAATAAGAGTTAATTTCAGAGATAAAAAAAGAAAAAAAAATGTTTTGTGGATCTTATATAAAATAAATCCTTTTACAAAAAAAGAAGAACCATCAGTAAAATCAAGAATAATTCTTTTTTTAACATCAATTGCTTGTTTACTTTGTATCCTTGTTTATTTTATATACAACCCATTTCCGTGGGCCGGTTTTACAATTTCATCTGTTTCTATGATTTTGATAATACCTTTCTTATTTGTTCTTTCTTTTGCCTTAATAGGTTTTAGACATACATCAAAAATAAAAAATGGTTTTTTTATAAGAGGCTGGACGTTTGCATTATTAGTTTCACTTTTTTATGCATTAATTTCTTTTAATACAGTATTACTACCATACAGACATTTTGAATACATTATGTATCCTATTTCAACTCTTACAGCTTTTGGGATAGGTAGTATTTTTTCTGATCCAGAATATAAAAAAATATTTTCAAGTTTATTAAACATCAAACTAGAAAAAAAGAAAATAAAAAAAACTTTTTCAAGATATAGCACTATAATTCCTGCAATATTATTTGTTCTTATAATTTCTAATGGAGTATTAGTCTATCCAACCCACGAAACTTTAAATGAATCTTCTCCAAGGGTTCGTGATATTATATATGCTGAGGATATATCCGCAATTAAATGGATGGAAGAAAATTTAGATAAAAATCATAGTCTTATTGCATCTGATCATTGTCTAGAAAGAATGATAGAATCAGAAGGTTTTAACACATCAGAGGATAATATAGTAGATATATGGATTGCAGAAAATATTTCAGATTGTTTCGAAGAACTATTTGGTATTGGAAGAGACCATAGAAAAATCACACATGTATTTATCGACAAAATAATGAAAGAAGAACATGTACAATATGGATTTAAAGAAGGTAAACCTAGATGGCTTTTTATGACAAACGATTCTTATGATAAATTTTTAAATCAACCATTTGAACTAATCTATAGAAATGAAAGCAACATTTTAGATCCATTAACAGAAAAACCAATGTTCTGGGCAGAAATATATCAAGTAAACTGGACATATATTAACAAAATCTTAATTTAGAATAGTTTTGATAAAATGAACATTTTAGAAATTACAACCTATAAAGTTGGTGGGGTATACACCCATGTCGCAGAGATTGTAAAAAGAATGAAAAATGATACAATTATTCTTACCGGCAGCTCAAAAAAATCAGGATATACAAAAGAAAACAATCAAATGTTTTTTCATATACCTGTTTTGATTCCTATAAAAGACATATATTTTATAAATCCACCTGGCTCATATAAAAAAATTAAAAAAGTAATAGAAGAGCGAAAAATCGATCTAATTCATATACACGGCCCACTTTTTTCATTCTGTAAAAAAATAATCAAAAAAAGCAAAAAACCCATAGTTTTTACAACACATTATGTAATTGATTTCAAAGGCAATAAAGTACTTTCTTTTTTTTATAGAAAAGTTATAAAGTATGTTACAAAAAAAACTGCTAAAAAAGTTGATAAAATAATATGTGTAAATAAAGATTATATTTCAACATATACAAAATGGGGTGTAAAAAAAGATAAAATTGTCTATATACCAAATGGAATTGATACAGAAAAATATTCACCAGGGAAATCAAACATAAAAAATAAATTAAAATGCAAAAATTTAGTAATTTTTTGGGGGAGACTTGGATATCAAAAAAACATAAAAATGCTTATAGAAGCTTTTAAAAATATTAAAACAAAAGATACAAAACTTGTGATAATCGGAAAAGGACCTGATATAAATAAACTTAAAAATCTTTCAGCTGGAAACAAAAATATAATTTTTACTGGTTATTTATCTGATAAAAAACTTTTAAATTATGCAAGAGGCGCAGATATTGCAGTTTTACCATCAAGAGCTGAAAGCTGGGGTTTAGTTATAGGCGAAGCAATGGCTTGCAAATTACCAGTAATCTCATCAGATGTAGGAATGGCAAAAGAATTACTTGCAGATAACAGAGGTATAGTTCTCAAAAAAGAAACAAAAGAGGAACTAGCAGATAAAATTGATTATTTATTAAATAACAAAGATATATGTAAAACTATGGAGGAAAAATCTAGAAAATACATCGTCAAAAATTACGGATGGGAAAAAGTTGTAAAAAAAACTGAACAGATATATAAAGAAGTGACTGAAAATTAGCTAGATTACTATCTATTTAAACAAATATGGATTTAATGAAGAAAAAATTGTTTTAGGACTTACAAAAACGTCTGTTGCAAAGTACTGATACCAACCACATCTTTTATCACAGTTTTTCATCCATTGTCGTGCTTCTTCAGCTTTTTCGGATCTTAAAAAATCCATAAGAGAACTCTCAGTTAAATTAAATAGTCTTTCTCCAATGGTCCTACATGGATAAAAAAGTCCTCCATCTGAATCAACTATAATTGAACTAGTTGAACATCCATGAGGTTTATTTATATTATCAAGAAAACCAATTGGTGTTGTTATTGTATTTGGATATTTCTTTTTAAGTTTTTTAATTTTTGTTCTAAATTTTTCTGGATCGGGATAAAAATCATCTGTTCCTTCCAAATGACATGCAGGCATTATAACTGTTCTTGCACCAACCGCATATACTCTTTTTACTTTTTCTTCGACTGCATCCATTGTATCTTTTGTAACAACAACTTGAATACATATTTCAGGACCATAACTCTGAAATTCCTCTAATCTTTCAAAAAATTCAAGATTATCATGCCCTTCATCTATACTAATATGTAAATAATCAATATGTTTTCCATATTCTTTCATTGGTCTTTTATCTAAAAGATGACCATTTGTTGTAAAAAACAAAGTAAAAGGTTTTGTATATGCATATTTTAAAATTTTACCTAAATCTTTTCTAACAAGTGGATCTCCACCTTCTATACTTAAAACAACTATACTACTATTTGCGATATTATCTAAAACCTTGTATACTCCTTCAGTTGAAAGATCAGGTGTATCCTCCATCCATACATTACAAAAAGAACATCTCAAGCTACATTTGTGAGTAACTTTATATGAAGCATAAAAAGGATAAATGCTTTCACCAGCAATTTTATTTTGTAATGCATAACTTAAAGTTTTAAGATATTTAGATACAGGCAAACGTTTCATAGTAAAAACCACTAATTTTTTCTGAGGAATATGTCCTCTTTGATAAGGTTTTTGGAAAAACAATATTTAAAATTACCATAAGTAAAATATATCCTGCCTAAAATAACATTTCTTCGTGTCAGAAAAAAATAGAACAGTAAAAATACCTTTAATCATAAGTATTGTCCTAAGCATATCAATAGTTGTACTTATTTTGTATTTCACAATTGATGCAAATACTATTCAAACTATTAGAGATACTAAAATAAGATACGAATTTTTTGGTCTGGCTGTTCTTTTAAATGTAATATTTTGGATTTTGTGGGGCGCCCGTCTTAAAGTAATTGCAAACCAGTTAGAAAAAGGAATTAATCTTAGTTTAAAAGAATCAATAAAAATTGTTTTAGCAAATATGTTTCTTGCAAATATCACTCCATCTATGGCTGGTGGTGAACCAGTAAGGATATATCTATTAAACAAAAACGGCATGAGTATTGGCTCTGCTACAGCAGCAGTCATCGGAGAGCGTTTGATAGATGCTGTTTTTGTATTAATATTAGTTCCAATTTCTTTTTTGATATTTAGTAGAGTTGCAAATCTTGGTTTTCTAAATACTGCTTTATTAATAGGAGTATTTGTCTTTATTTCATTTTTAATAATATTTCTTTATGCGATCTCAAAACCTGAAAAAACAAAAAAATTTATTATATGGATAAATAAAAAACTCAGCAGGTTTTTAAAAAGAAAAGAAAGTGAAACCAAATTAATTTTAATTAAAAGAATTAACAGAGAAGTAGATAATTTTCACAAAGGAATGATCCTTTTTAAAGGTGAAGGAAGAAAAACTTTACTCAAAGCAGTTTTTTTTAGTGCTTTATCATGGTCTGCCGGTTTTATGATTCCTTCAATGTTATTAGTTGGACTTGGATTTCCACCATATTTTGTTGAATCATATGCAGCACAAGTGCTTCTTTTGGTAATAATAATGATGCCAACAACTCCTGGTAGCTCAGGTGTTGCAGAAATTGGAACATATGGTTTATATGACGTTTTAATAGGAGCATCTAATAATTTAACAGGTGTGTTTGTCCTGTTATTTAGATTTATTACATATCATATGAATCTTATTGTAGGAACATTTTTCTTCTATCGTGTTTTTAAATCAGTTGCATCTTTTTCCATGGATAAAATAAAAAAATATGAAAGAAAAGATGAGCGTATAAGTACAAAAAAATAGTAAAATAGCATTTTTTAAGTAATAATACCAGTAGACCCGAATGTAAAAATCTACCACGGAAATCATCACTTCCGGAAGAAAAACCGCCGTTAGAACTACAGTTTTTACCTTTGGATTTACCATGTTTTTTACCAAGGAGACTAAGTTTTTCCTTTTTACTAAGATTTACATCAAAAACATTTGATATCTCTGCAAGCTCCTGATAACAAAAAATCTTAGATTTACTATGCTGAATAATTGATTTTAAAGCAATCTTATTCTTATCATCAAGATAAAAAACCGCTTCCCGACCAACCTGTGATCGTTTAATCATAGGTAGATATCTTTGAAGGCGTCTAAGACGATGAGTATTCTCCCTAATAGAAACAACATATCCTTCTTTCAATAATTCTTTGAGTAAATCCAATGTTTTACCTACAAGGCCCCTCTCAGGATACATATGGTTAGGAAGATCCTTTGTATGATAATACACACCACCAAACTTCAAATCTCTCTCCTTCGCTATCTGATATTTTGACTTACCCTTAAGAACTTCCTCACGAATCTCCTGTATGAGTTTCTCTGAAAATTGCCCATCCTTTTTTGGAGCATGTATGCCTTTAGCAAACTTAAAAACAGTAGAAAGACCGATTCCTAACTCTTCTGCAATAAGTTTCTTAGACATTCCACAAAGAGCAAGTTCACGAATTTTTCTAATAACTTCTTTAGATAATGGTTCTGTCATCATTTACTATGTGAAAAACTGGTATATAAAGGTAATTGGATATCAACAATTTTGCCTGAAATAAAACTAATTTATCACATAATTATGAGTTTAGATAATATTTTATATTTATAAGTTATTAACTTTTTCTAAGTAGGATGGGAATAAGGATGGGTAATGCGTTACCAATTTATTATAAAGTGGGATTTGAACGTTTTATAATAATTATAAATTTATTGTTTGAAAAATGTTTTGAGGGGTTCTTATGAGAGATGAACCGGATATTGTAAAAGAATTAAGAGAAGAAGAAAAACAAGGCAAGCTCTATTATTTTAAAACTAATACGGTATTTTCAGAGGAATATAAAAACAATAAAAATTTTAATTTTGAGTCAGAAAATAAAAATTACATACTAATTAAAAAATCTTTAGATAAAATATCTGAGGGGATAGGTATTGCTAATATTTCTGGAAAATCAATATATCATAACTCTGCTTTTATTAAACTAACTGGTTATACACCTGAAGATTTAAATTTAGTCGGCGGTTTTGTTGGTTTATACGATGATATTGGAAAGACTCAAGAAATACTTAAAACAATACAAAATGGTAATTCATGGTCTGGTAAAATAGATTTAATTAAAAAAAATCAAGAATCTGTAACTATTTTTCTTAATGCAGATTCAATTAAAAATGAAAATGGCGAAGTAATTGGTCTTATTGGTATACATACTGATATTACTAAAAGGGAAAAAATAGTCAGAGAAAGTGAAGAGAAATACAGAAATCTAATTGAAAGTTCTCCGATTGCAGTTGGAATAATTGATAATAATGGTGTTTTTTCTTATTGGAATGCTGCTGCTGAAAAAATATATGGTTTTTCTAAGGATGAAATAATTGGAAAACATTTTACAAAAACAAAGTTAGTAAAAAAAAGAGATTATCCTAAATATCTAAAATTATTCACTCAAATTTTAAGAGGTAAAAAAATTGGTCCAATAGAAATCAATCTCTTGAATAATAATGGAGAAAATTTGATAGTTGAAGTAAATTATAATGTTATAAAACAAGACGGCAAAAGAGTAGGTATACAAGCAATAACACAGGATATAACTGATAAGAAAAAAACAGAAAGAAAATTAAAAGAAAGTGAAGAAAGATATAGGTTAATAATACAAAGCTCTGATGCTGCAATTACTTTTTTTGATAAGCAAGGTAATTTTACGTTAATAAATGATATCGGGGCTAAAAGACTTGGTAAAAAACCTAAAGAAATAATTGGAAAATCAATATATGATTTTTGGCCTAAAGAAGAAGCAGATAAGCATTTTAAAAGATTTCAAAAGGTTATGAAATCTGGCAAATCAGCTGATTTTGAAGACTCAATGGAGGTACCTGCTGGTTGCTTTACATTTTTCACAAATATACAGCCAACAAAGGATGCCGATGGTAGAATCGTTGGAGTTCAACTTATGTCACATGATATTACAGAACGGAAAAAAGCAGAACAAGAAATCAAATACTTAAAAGAATATAATGAGAATATTCTTGAAAGTACTCCAAACTCCATAATAATTGTTAAAGGAAATGTGGTTGAGTATGTAAATAAATCTTTTATTTCTACTTTTGGAAAAAATAAAGATAGTTTTATTTCAAAAAATCTAAAAGATGTAGTTCCTGAAGAAGCTATCTCGGTTTTTGATGATATAATGCAGCAATCTGATAAGATAACGGAATTAAATGTTAAGGGTAAAATTTTTAGTGTTAGTTCTTTTGTTGTTAAAAAAGCAGAAGAAGAAGAAGAAGAAGAAAGGATTGGGATAATACTACAGGATATTACAAGGCTTAAGAAAGTAGAGCATTTGTTAAAACAATCTGAAGAGAAATTTAGAACTATTTTTGATAATTCAACTGATGGAATACTAGTAGCAGATATGGAAAATAAAAAATTCGTCATGGGCAACAATACGATTTGTAGGATGTTGGGTTATAGTATAGAGGAAATTAAAGATTTAGGAGTCATGGAAATACATCCTAAGGAGGATTTGCCTTTTGTTGTTGAACAATTTGAGAAACAAGCACGTAGAGAAATTATCTCAGCTGAAAATATTCCAATGAAACGAAAAGACGGCAGTGTTTTCTATGCAGATATTAACTCAGCCCCAATAATTATGGACAGAAAAGCATATCTCCTAGGATCATTCAGGGATATAACTAACCGAAAGAAAGCAGAGCAGGAATTACAACGAAGTGAAGAAAAATTCAGATTGTTGTTTAATGACGCTCCGATAGGAATTGCATTAGTAGACAAAAATGGAATCATAAGAGAAGTAAATAATAGTTTATTGCAGATATTGTCAATACAAAAAGATGATTTTATCGGTAAAAACTTTGTTGAACTAGCCCCATCCTTTGGTTTGGATTTTAAAGAAAATATTATAGATTTTAGTAATAGACTTGCCGAAAAACCGCCAAAAAAAGAAATAACCTTCCTCAATAAGAATAACAGCAAAACAACGATAAGCATACAAAGTACAACGATAAAAAGTGGGGATGAAATCTTTGGTATTCTCTACTATTTAGAAGATATCACTGAACGCAAGCTAGCAGAGAAGAAATTGACTCATTTCCAAAAGGTTGTGACAAGCGCTACAGATGCAATTGGTATGTCTACACCAGATGGAAGGCATTATTATCAGAATGAGGCTTTTACTAAGATGTTTGGGTTATCTGTTGGAGAAACAGATGGTGCTTCAGGGCCGCCGGCAACTGTGTACGCTGATGAAAAAGTGGGACAGAAGGTTTTTGACACAATTAAGAGGGGGAATTCTTTTATAGGCGAAGTGAAAATGTTAGATAAAGATAGAAACGAAAAGGATATTCTTCTGCGGGCATTTTCTGTTAAGGACGAAGAAGGTAAAGTTATTGGCCTTGTTGGTATACACACCGATATCAGCGAGCGTAAAAAATCAGAGGAATTACTAATTGAAAGTGATAAGAGATATAAGGATTTAATTGAAGGAAGTCGTGATGGATACATCATGACAGATATAGATGACAACATACTTGAATACAACACTACGTTTAAAGCTATGACTGGCTACACTGATAAAGATTTAAAAGATAAAAAACTAAAAGATTTAACACCTATAGAATGGCATAAAAAAACCGAAGAAATGGACAAACATGTTCTAAAAGATGGATATTCTGAGGTATACGAGAAAGAAATCGTAAGAAAAGACGGTAGAATTATACCAGTGGAACTTAGAAAATATTTAATTAAAGAAAGTGGAAAAACTAAAGGAATGTGGAGTTTTGTAAGAGACATCAGTGAACGTAAACAATCAGAAAATGAAATAATAGAAAAAATAAAAACACTAGAAAAGTACAAAAATCTTACGGTAGGACGTGAACTTAGGATCATTGAATTAAAAGAAAAAGTAAAAAAACTCGAGGAAAAACTTGGTGAAGGGAAGAAGTAACAGATGGAAGAAAAAACAATATCATTATCGTTGGAGGATAGAGAAAAACTGGATAGATTAATGCAAGATAGAACTAAAGAGTTAAATGAAAAAATCCTCGAGTTGAAACAAAGTGAATCAGCAACGTTAAGCATTCTTGAAGATCTTCATGAAACAGTTGAACAACTGAAAAAATCTGAGAAGGAAATCAAACGGCAGAATGTCAAATTAAAAAAACTTGACAAGATAAAATCAAATTTTCTTAATGTAACATCACATGAACTTAGAACGCCGATGTCCGCGATAAAAGGCTATATACAAATGATAATGAAACTTACTCTTGGAAATATAACAGATGAACAACAAAAAGCGCTTGAAATCGTCCTCAGAAACATAAATCGGCTAGATAATCTAATACAAGATATACTTGATATTTCTCGATTGGAATCCAGAGCAATGAAATTCATTTCTGAAAAAACAGACATACCTACTCTAGTTAATGAAACTATTGAAACCATGAAGTTCCTCGCAAGTGAAAAAAATATAAAAATCAACACACATCTAGAATCAGATCTTCCCAAGATAACAATTGATTCTGGACGTATCAAACAAGTTTTGATGAATATTATAAATAACGCCATTAAATTTTCGAAAAAAGACACTCAAATTAATCTTACAATAAAAAAGAAGGATAAATTCATATTATTTAAGATAGAAGATCAAGGTAAAGGTATACCCGAAGACAAACAAAAAAAGATTTTCGATGTTTTTTACCAGGTAGATGGTGGTATGGATAGAACATTTGGGGGAGTAGGTTTAGGATTAGCAATATGTAAAGGAATCATACTCTCACATGGTGGAGAAATATGGGTTGAAAGCACAATAAACAAAGGAAGCATATTCTATTTCACATTACCCCTCAAATCACCTCTTAATTTAGGCGAAGAATCAAGAGGAATAGATATTTTCGGACTTAAAAACTAGATAATATAATACAAGTGAAACATATTTTTGCATCCATGGTTAACTGTTTATCTTGAATTTTTTTTCTCCAGTTGTTGTTCCTCATTAGTTAACAAAAAATCAATACCCTTCTGCGTAATAGTTACTACTTCACCGGACATATGCTTTAAATAATCGGCATCTAACAGCTCATATACCAAATATTCAATCTCTGGCTGAGTTTTATTCAAATAATGCTTAGCTTCCTCTATATCAACATCTTTTGTATACAACAATTTTAAAAGTTTAAAATGCTCCTTACCGAGATCAATAATCTTCTGTTTTGCTTCATCCACTTCTTCTGTCCCTGTTAAAGCCCGAACATGATTTTCAATTATCTGATCTAAATGCAACTTATCCAGAAGCTTTCCATTCTTATCATAAAGCAAGCACTCATTTTTTTTATATTTCCATGTTGAAACATTATCCCATTTATAACCCAATATCGTTTCTTCTGTTTTCCCCTCGGTACCAGCTCCATGGGTTTGCCTTCTTACTCTTTGAGTACGCTCAAAATCATGTTCAAGTTGCAAAAGCTCAAGATCTAAACCTATATCTTTTAGATGTGAAATATATTTTTCACCAAGTCTATCCTTAAACTCCTTGATAAAAAAAACACCTGCTTTCTCTCTCAAATCCATAATTATAACCCTAACTAAGGATTCAACGACTTTTCCTACCAGGGCGGTATCAACAGTATTTACAGCAGGTTCAACAATAATAGCATCAGATGAAATCTCCCCGTAACCTATTGATGTTTTTATTTTAACTTGCCTTAAAAAATTGTATCGCTCTCCTAATGCTTTCAGAATAGTATCCATTAGCAAAATTGAAATAGATTCAGATGCTCTTCTTCGTGTTACAAATAAAAGAGTTTTTACCACTTGGGTAATTAGATCTGCATTCTGAATTTCTGTCATCTCTCCAACAGCCATTTTATAAACAAATACGTTATTTATAAACTCATCCCTTCAAATATCAATTAGATTAACTTTAAGTATGGAAAAGAATTTAAAAAAATAGAATATTTCAAATAACGTTAGAGAGGAGATAAACTGATGACAAAAATAATGGTTGTGGATGATGAACAAGATCTTAGAGAAATGATTGAACTTATGATGAAAAAAGAAGGATTTGAAACAGAGACATCTGTGGATGGAACAGATTTCCTTAACAAAATCGATGTCTTTCATCCTGATCTTGTTACATTGGATGTTATGATGCCTGGTTTAACTACTAAGGAGATACTTGACAAACTAAAGGAAAAAAGCTGTAAACCAAAAATTATTCTTTTAACTGTTGTTCGTTTTTCAGATGAAGAAAAAAAGAAACTCTTTGAAATGGGTGTAATAGATTATATTACAAAACCATTTGAATTTGAAGATCTCATGGAGTCTGTGAGAAAATGGATAGTTATAGCAGCTCATTAGAAAATAAAACTGCAGAAGATACATTACTTGAATATACAAACTATTGGAAAGAAGCACATAAAGAAATACATGAGATATTACAAGATTTTAAAGGTATCATGCTGTTAACACATAACTCTATAGAATTTACCGATATCGTCGATTTTTTAAATAAAGTTAGACCTGGTAAGTTTCTAAACTTACTCTATATTTCTCTAATACGAAGTTATGATTATATGACTGTAGTACTCCTTAGAAAACAACTTGAAAATAAAAGAATATTTTTTATTGACTGCGTCTCAGGATATGCATTCCCCTCTGAAAAAGAAATAGATGATTGCATCTATCATAAACCACCACATACTCTAAATGAGATGAAAGAACTCATTTCATTCGGTATTAAAAAAGCAAATCCTGAAATTATAGTAATAGATCCGTTATCTCAGTTTATTAATTTTTCTCAACCAACTGAAGGTGAAATTAATGATCTTTATAACTTTTTAAAATCACTCAAGGATACACTTGGTATCATGCAAAACACGTTTATTTTACTATATGATAGTAAATTGCGTACAATGCAACATCTTCCTAAGATTTCAGCAGATCTGATTTTAAAAATTGAAGTAGTAAAAGAAGAGGCACGTTGGAAAGATTAAGAAACAATAACTCTTTAGCTTTTTGAAGTCAATTGCATAGAAACCAAAAATCATTTCGAAAAGTCTATTTTATCTTTCTTTCCAAAATAAGCGATATCTTCCAATTTTCTTCATTTTTACATTATTATCTGTAGTAACAAGTTCGAGTAAGATTGTTTGTACTGTTTTTTGGTTTAAATTAGCCTTTTTTGCTATTTGGCTTGGTGTTTGGGGTTCTGTTTTTTTTAATAATCCGTAAACAATGTTGATGTTGTCCTGAGACATATTAGTTGTGTATATTGGTACTGTCTAATATATCTTTCTATAAGGATTTTTGTAGAGTGCTTATACACCATAAAATTTATATATAGTACTATGTATTAGAACTTATACAAAGTACTATGAAATGTGGTTAAATTATAATAAGTAAACCAAAGGGAGAATTTGGCTCCCCTTGGCAGGAGACAATTGAATGCGGCCAAGCAAACAAAATATCTCCAAAGAAAAAATAGAAACGGAGATATACAACACATTCAATCAATTCAAACAAAAAAAAAGCATTCAGATAGTTGATTATCTAAACAAATTCGATGTAACCCTCCTAAAAAATCGAGAATACCGATCAATAAATTTCACTTACGGTTCATTTATCAAACTTATTTTATTTCAAAGACTTAAAGGAATACAGTTTCAAACAGAACTTGTAACATATTTAAAAACTCACCCAAAAGAAAAATATGCTCTTGGTTTTAGTAAAACACCTAACCAAAGAACAATTAGTAAATTCCTCTGTAGAATTATTGATAAGGACACAAAGAGACTCCTAAAATATACTGTAAGAAAGATAGAAAGTATTTCAGAGAAATTTGGAATACTGCTCGATGTAAAAACATTTGAACCGGGAAAACCCGATAAACAAACTAAAACCAGAAATCAATACCTTCAGAAAAATGATAAAACCAAAGAAATATGCAAACTTCTCAAAAAACGTATATCACCTTTTATAAAACTAAATCTAAACCATAATACAATCTATAGTAAAAATCAGTTCATAGACCTAATAATACATATGGGAATGACAAGAGACTTCGCAGAGAACGGATCAAAAACATACAAAGAACTAAAAACAAACATTAGCCCCAACGCAGATACACTATTGTATCATTTGAAAAACTATGGTGATTTCAGAGAAATACAACAGATGTATCTCACTCTCTTTGAGATCCTTTGGAACATGACAAAACAATCAAACATAATAGATTCTCACAAGAAATACGATGTTGCGGTTGATTTTACTGAATGGTATTTCTATGGCGATAGAAGCACTCCCATGATTGTTGGCAAAAAACCAGAACGAGGCACTACAAAATGCTATAAATTTGCAACTATCAACATAGTTGAGTCAGGAAAACGATTTACACTTTTAGCGTTGCCTGTAGGCCCATTTGATAGCAAAGAACAGATCCTAAAGAAACTACTTAGTTTTACTCAACAAAGAATAAAGATAAATCGAATATACGCTGACCGTGGTTTCTTTGACTCAAACTCCATTAATATCTTAAAGAATTTTAGACTTAAATTTCTTATTCCCTGCTCTGCAAATTCAAGAATTAAAAGACTTTTAGAAATTATGCCCTCTCCAACTGTGGTAAATGATTATGAGATGGAAAACAGTGTTTTCAACGTGGTAATTGTCAATGATGAAGAAGGAAACAAAAGAGCATTTGCGACTAATGAAATGTTTGATGAGAATGATGTAAACCTTGCAGAGAGATTATTTCTTTTGTATGGTAAACGTTGGGGAATAGAAACAAGTTATAGAGTAAAGAAACAATCATTCCTACCTAAGACAACATCTAAAAATTATCAAATCAGAATCTTTTATTTTCTGTTTTCTGTGCTGTTGTATAACCTTTGGTTACTCGCAGATATCCTGATTTGGCTAGCCTTATTTGGATATGTCAAAGAAGATCATTTGATTACATCAAAGTATTTTGGAACTGTTTTGTATACTATTGATCCAGGAGGGGGCTAACGTGTATAATGTCTGGATTTATACTTCGTTTTTTAGTTAGTTTATATTAGATTTATATTTCGAATTTTGCTGTTTCTAAGGAGAAAAAATTGATAAAATCTTCATTATATGGAGAAAAACAATTCTGAAGACTATTTTTTATGACAATTTTTATACAAAACTCTTCATTTTATTCCTACTTTCGGATGTACTGAATACAGCGTCAATATTAAATATAAGATTACTATTCAGCCAATCCTATGAAAAGAGCAGAAAGATGCATTTCATGCGGAAAAGGTTTAGTAAAACAAGGTTACACTACATTTTTATGTCCAAACTGCGGTGAAGTAATCGGACGATGTGACGGCTGTAGAGAACAAAGTATAAAATATAATTGTCCTAAATGCAGTTTTCAGGGACCATAAAAAATATATTATTACAAAGGAGGAAGACAAAAATGGGCTCAGTAATAGGTCTTATAAGAGTAATGCCTGGAAAGGTAATAGAAGACAAATTAATGCAAAGAATGATAGAAGATATCAAAAATGTTATAGAAGAACCTGCAAAAGTCGGAAGAATCGATGTGAAAAATGTTGCTTTCGGATTGAAAGGATTAGACGTTACAGTAGAAGTACCAGACGATGAAGGCGGATTAGATCCAATAGTTGAAAAAATTAAAAAAGTTGAAAATGTTGATAGTGCAGAAGTAACAGACGTTGGAAGAATATAAAAAAAATCTAAATTTTTATTTTATGATGCTTTTCCTTTAGGTTTTTTTAGATGATCTGAAAAATTTCTAACAGCTTCCATCCCAGTATCTGTAGGATAATAGACAGGGTATGCTGAATTGCTTGTATCTCCATCAATTAATTCTGCCATAAACATTTTTTTAATATGCCATTTTACTGTATGATGATTAAGATCCAAAGCATTTGCAATCTCAAGTAAATGTTTTCCAGGGTTATCTCTAAGATACTGCATTATTTCACGAGCGTTTTTATTTTTAAGAATAGACTCTGCAATAGCTTCCTTTCTTGCCTCAACACCACCCTCTACAAGATAAAAAACTTTTTTACCACCAATACTTCTACTTCTAACTAAGTTGGTTTGTTCTAATTTACGTAGATGCCATGCAGCATTACTTGGTTTTAAATCAAGTTCACGAGCGATCTCTCTTAGATGTGAACCAGGATATTCCTCAATATACTCATAAAGACTTTTTCTTACCTCGGTATCAAGAACATTATCAGCAGTAACATATTTTATTCCACCATACATAAAAAATGCAGCTAATGCAATAATTGCAACTATCACAACAGCAAGCGAAATTCCAATTACGTCAAGTGAAGGTGTTATACCAATATCAGCAGAAACGCCTTGTGAAAAAAAACAAATAAAAGAAAACAAAAATAAAAACCCTAATAGCATCTTCTTTAAATTATACATATTATCCCATCCTATGATATTTTTTTACATCCCAAATACAGACAAATAAATCATTTATTTACTTAAAAACTTTACTTATGAGAAAAAAACCCAATAATTTTTCCTTTTTTATTTTCAATTCTTACAAAACCAAAACGCTCAAATTGAATTATTTCACCATCTTTTAGATTTTCAACTTCTCTTTCTGCATATCCATGGATTTTTTTGAGACTATCCTTGTTAAATTTTTTATTTTTAAACAACAAATCAGGTACATAAACATCTATTTCGATGTAATCATCTGTAGTCCATTGAATTTTTAAAGATTCAGGTATTAATTTTTCTCCTTTATAGCTTCCTTTAATAATTTTATCTTTATTTTTAATTTCAACATTATAGAGATCTTTTAATCTAAAAATATCTGAAACATGAAGTTTATCTACATCATCTTTTTGAACAAAAAAGTTGCCATTTGTTTTTATATTTCTACTACCGGTATCCTTGTTTGTAGGATGCATATATATTTCTTTTTCAATCTCAGGTGCATCCTGGACAACTAGTTTCACAGGATTTTTTACAAAGAAAAATCTTTTAGCAATAGGATCAATTATTTTCCTATTTTCTGATTCTAAAAGACCAAAAGGCACAGTAGATTCAACTTTTGATATACCTTGCGATAAGACAAATTTTTTAATTGCTTGAGGTTTTATTCCTCGTTTTTTAAGTCCACGAAGTGTAGGAAGTCTTATATCATCAAAACCTGAAACCAAATTATTTTCAATTAAAGGTTTAATTTTTCTTTTAGATACAGGCATTCCCTCTATTGAAAGACGGGCAAATTCCATAAGATAAGGTTTTCTGAGACCTAAAAGATCCAAAAGATAAAAATAACATTCATCACGTAGTTCATATTCTTTTGTTCTAAAAGGATGTGTGACTCCACTAACACTATCTTCTACCGCTCCAGCAAAATCATATGTTGGCCATACACGATATTTATCGTCTTGCAAAGGATGTGTTTTTTCAATTATTCTAAAAAGTGTTGGATCGCGCATAGCAGTATTATCACAACTCATGTCTCCTTTAAGACGAAGTATAGCATCATCAAGTCCACCGTTCACCATATCATTCCAAAGATCTAGATTATTTTCATTTTCACAATGTCTGCATTCACAATCAACTCCAGTATATCTGCATTCCTTTATTTTTTTTGATTCACAAGTACAAACATAGGCTTTATTTTCTCTGATTAGTTTTTCTGCAAGTTTGTAGTGTTTTTCTATGTTATCTGATGTATGATATTCTTTATCCCAACTTATTCCTAACCACTCAAGATCCTTTTTTTGTTCATCATAAAAATCAATAGATACATTTTCAGGGTTTGTATCATCAAAACGAAGTATGAATTCTCCATCATATATTCTAGCATATTCATAATCAACAATTACTGCCTTTGCATGACCTATATGAAGATATCCATTTGGTTCAGGGGGAAAACGTGTAACTACTTTTCCTTTTTCAGCATTAGGAAGATCTGGAAGAGAATAATCTCTTTCTTTTTTTTCTTTTTTTAGAAGCTCTGGCGCACTTTTTTCTAGTTCCTTTTTTTGTTTTTCTAAAGGTATCTTATTTATCTCGTTGATAGTCTTATTTACAATAGGAATTATTTCTTTTGGTTGAAATCCTTCTTTTTTAAGATTTGCAATGACTTTTCCGATAACAGCTTTAGGATTTGCTTTACCATTGAATTGTATTGCGTTTTGAAGAGCATATATTCGTATAGTATGTTTTATTTTATCAGACATAAGAATCATTATTTTTTTCTCTTAAAAGTTGCATATTCTACAAGATCTATCAGTATTTTTTTTGCATCAGTATCAGGTAGTATTTCAATTGATTGTTTTGCTTTTTTACAAAAATCTGTTGCAATTTTTTTTGCATATTCTATTGAACCTATTTCTTTAAAAAGATTATAAACTTTTTTTACATCTTCATCGGTTGCATTTTGATTTCCAAATATTTTTTCTAATGTTTTTTTGTTTTCTCCTTTTGCATTATTTAAACAATGACACGCAATTAGAGTTTTTTTCCCATTTCTAATATCATTTCCAATGTCTTTTCCTAATATTTTTTCATCACTACTGATATCCAAATAATCATCCCATATTTGAAAACCAAGTCCCAGATCTAAACCATATTCGTTTAAAGCATTCATCTGCTCTTTTGCCCCATCTCCAAGAATAGCTCCTGCTTCTGCTGAATATTGAAAAAATACAGCTGTTTTTTTTCGTATCATTTCAATATATTCATCTTCTGTTACAATCTTTCTTTTTTCAAAGTCCATATCCATCTGTTGGCCTTCACAGATTTTTATTATACAATCAATCAACCCATATTCAACATTCTTAAATGATTTTAAATCAACTGTTGTTGCATGAGCTGATTCAAAAGCTTTTGCAAAAAGAAGATCACCTGCAATTATCGCAGTTGGTTCACCATATTTTTTATGAACAGAAGAAAGACCTCTTCTAAGTTTTGATTTATCCATTATGTCATCATGAACAAGTGTAAAACTATGTACCAGTTCAATAGCAATACTTAGAGGTACAACATTTACTACATCTCCATTAACACTTTCACAAGATAACATAGATAAAATAGGTCTTAATCTTTTTCCTCCAGCAAGCGGTAAATGTCTAGCAGCATTATATAATTCCTCAGGATGACCATTTGATAAGAATTTTTCAAGTTGTTTATTAAAAAATTCTCTTCTTTTATTTAGTTCTTTTTTTAGATCCATAATCTATCTCCAACAAAAGTCCATTCAGCCTTAGGTAGTTCTGATATTTTGTCGATACCAAGCAAATACATTGTTGCACGTAATTCTTTTATTATTGCTTCCAGCTCAAAAAGTGTTTCTTTTTCTCCTTTTAATGCAGGTTCAAGTAATGCTCTTGCAATTCCTACTGCATCAGCACCTAAAACTAGTGCTTTTGTTGCATCAAGACCTGTTCTTATTCCACCTGTTGCAACTATCGGTAATTTTTCTTTAAAAGCATCTTTAACCTCTAACAAAGATGTAGGCGTTGGAATTCCCCAATTCCAAAAGGTTTTCCCGCCACGTTCATGTAAACGATCATTTGACATTTTAGCACGATAATGCTCTATCGCAGCAAAACTTGTTCCACCAAAACCACCTATATCTATTCCAGAAATTTTTGTTTTTAAAAGTCTTTTTGCAACATCATAAGAGATACCTGCACCAGATTCTTTTACAACAACTGGTATATCTAGATTTTTTGAGATTTCTTTTATTGCATCTAAAACACCTTTTGAATTTGATTCTCCCTCACTCATGATTGCTTCTTGTAAAAAATTAAGACAGACTATGAAAGCATCTGCATCTATCATATCTATCATTTTTTTAGCGTTTTCAATTGTTTTTTTTGGACCCCATATAACAATTTGAGATGCACCTATATTTGCAAAACGTAAAGGTATATCATAATTTTTTATCACATTATACGAATCCTCTAATTCTTTATTTTCAAGTGCCGATCTTTGACTTCCAACACCCATCCCTATTTGGTATTTTTCAGCAGCAATAGCAAGATTTTCGTTGATTTTTTTACCTTTTTTATAACCACCAGTCATACTAGCTATAATGATTGGTGCATCTAATTTTTTCTTGAAGAGTTCTGTTGATAAAACTATATCTTTTTTGTTTAATTCAGGTAAAGCGTTATGTACTAATTTTATATCATCCCAATAGTTGTAATCGGCTTTAACATCTTTTTCTATAGATACCTTTACATGTTCATCTTTTCTACTTTCAGTTTTATTCATTTTATTTCTCCATAAACAATTGTCTTTTTTGTTTCCTCTCCAATAAGAACCTTGTATAATCTATCAGGTTTATTACCATTTAGTAAAATTGTATCTATACCTAGTTTTGATATGTTTCTAATTGTATCTAATTTACCTTTCATTCCTCCTGTTACATCATCATGTTTATCTAGAGTAGTTGAAAGTTCTTCTATCTTTTTAGTATTTATTTCTCCAATAAACTCTGCCTTTTTGTTTATTTTTGGATTAGCTGTAAAAAGACCATCTTCATCTATTACAAAAATTATTTTTTCTGGTTTGAAATATTCTGCAAGTATCTCAACCAAGAGATCACCAGAACATATAGAAAAACCTAATTTTTTGTCAAGTACTACATCACCAAATGTTACTGGCAAAAATTTTCTTTTTAGATATTTTTCAAAAATTTGTAGATTTATTTTTTCTAAAACATGATCGTTTAATGTCAATGTTGCATGAGGTGGTATTGAAATAGCAGAAATATCATGTTTTTGTAAAGATCGTAAAATATATGTATTTAGAGTTTGTACTTTTTCAAGCGTTTCAGAAAAACCTAGGATTTGTTCATTATTAAAATTACCTTCATTTAAATTATATTTCTTTGCAAGTATATGCCCAAAAGATCCTGCACCATGAACCAAAATTATTTCTTTATCTGCTTTCTTTATTTGTTTTGAAATATTATCAACAGTTTTTTGTCTAAATGTAAATTTTTTTTTCTTATCTGTGATAACACTTCCACCAATTTTTATAATATTCATTGCTTTGCTAAATTAATTAAACTATAAAAAGGGTTTTCATAAAATGAAAATATTTTACTTTTTTGTAGTCATCATGGTCTTATCTTTATTTTGTTCATGTATAAGCCATAGCGCTATAGGCATACCATCCAAAGAATCCTGCATAACTGTTTTTGATAATTCATTTATCTCTTCTTCTGTATGTTTCTCACAACAATCTTCACAAACAAAAATTTCATCCTTAAAAACAAGACCCGAAGGGTTTTGACTTAAAGATATTTTTTTAGTACAAACAACACAAGTTTTCTCAGGCATGAGATACCTCCACTGTAAATAGAATCTAATTAACACATATAAAATCACCTATCTGGATTAAATGAAATATTTTATAAAAGTGAGAGAGATATCTTAGGTTGGTGGTAGGAGAAAGAATGGATTCTCCAGATAATTATATCGAGAATAAAATCAAAAATAAAAATAGCCTTCTTGGAGGTAAACCAAAGATAGCTTATTTTTCTATGGAGATCGGTATAGATGAAAATATTCCTAGTTATAGCGGCGGACTTGGTGTTTTAGCTGGAGATACAATAAAATCTTGTGCTGATTTAAATGTACCAATAGTAGGGGTTACTCTTCTATCTGAAAAAGGTTATTTTTATCAAAAAATTGATGAGAATGGAAATCAAATAGAACTACCCATAGAATTTCCTGTTTCAAAATTTTTAAAACTTTTACCAAAAACTGTTTCAGTCAATATTGAAGGTAGAGATGTAAAAATAAGAGCATGGCTTTATGAATGTAAAGGTATCAGTGAATTCATTGTTCCTGTATTTTTCCTGGATACAAACATTGAGTCAAATAGTGATTGGGATAGAAATCTTACTAAATATCTATACGGCGGGGATAACAAATATAGACTAGCTCAGGAAATCATACTTGGAGTAGGCGGAGTTAAGATACTCCAAGCACTTGGTTATACAACAATTGATAGATACCATATGAATGAAGGACATGCTGCTTTTGGAACTCTTGAATTATATAATCAATCTAATGATGTTGAAAAAGTAAGAAAACAATGTGTTTTTACCACTCATACACCTGTCCCAGCAGGACATGATCAATTTGATCTTGATTTAGCAAAAAGCATGTTAGGAAATCTTCTACCAGATTTTATCTTAGGGGATGTAACCTTTGAAAATAGATTAAATATGACTCGTCTTGCCTTGTTTTTTAGCCATTATGTTAATGGTGTTGCAAAAAAACATGGTGAAGTTAGCAGAAATATGTTTCCAGGATATTCTATAGATAGTATTACAAATGGGGTACATACACCTACATGGGTTTCTGAACCTTTTAAGATTTTGTTTGATAAACATATTCCTGGTTGGCGTTCTGATCCGTATATCCTTCGTTCTGCTTTTAGTATAGATAAAAAAGAGATATGGGATGCACATATTCAGGCAAAACAAGAACTTATAAATTTTGTAAATACTCGTTATAATGTTGGTATGAACTATGATGATTTTACAATTGGTTTTGCCCGTAGACAAACAACATACAAACGTCCTGATCTTTTAATATCTGATACAAATCGCCTGACAGAAATAACAAAAAAATTAGGACCTATTCAAATAATATATGCTGGAAAAGCTCACCCAAAAGATACGTCGGGAAAGAAAACCATAAAAAATATCTATAGAATGACGAAATCTTTAGATAACAATATAAAAATTGTATTTATCCATAATTACGATATTTCTATTGGAAAATTAATGACTTCAGGAGTTGATCTCTGGCTTAATACACCTAGAAGACCTCTTGAAGCATCTGGAACTAGTGGTATGAAAGCAGCACATAACGGTGTACCGCAATTTAGTACTCTTGATGGATGGTGGCTTGAGGGATGTATAGAAAATATTACTGGCTGGAGTATTGGACCTGAAAAAACACAGGATGAAGAATCTGATGATAAAATCGACAAATATGATTTATATGATAAATTAGAAAACTGGATTATTCCAAAGTTTTATAATGATCGTGATAACTGGGTTCGTACTATGCGTAGTTGCATAGCAATAAATGCATCTTTTTTTAATACAAATCGTATGATTCAGCAATATGTCTTAAACGCTTATTTTATTTAATAAACTGTTTTTAGATTTAGGTTTTATATTTTCGATATCTTCAACCCATGTCCTTAAAATTTCTGCTACACTCCAAGCTTGGCTTATACAGCCTCTTGGTTCAAAAATAGGCTCAGCATCAAATATTTCATGTATAGATCCATCCCATAACTCTCCATAAACTTGTAACATTGGCTTTAAAAAATCATCATATGCTTTTCTTCTAAATTTGGGTTTATTTTTATTTATTTTTATATACGCTTTGATAAAAGAACCTAATAGCCATGGCCAAACTATTCCATTATGATAAGCTAGATCTTTGTTGTAATCACCTATTAGAGATTTTTTGTAGTTTCGATTATCAGGTGAAAGAGTTCTAAGACCAAATATTGTAAGTAATTTATCCTGAATTCGCTCGACTATATCTTTTTGTAATTTTAGATCAATCATTGTAAAATCAAGACTTACTAAAAATATTATATTTGATCTAAAAGAATTATCTCTTCTGTCAATTACATCATATAATTTATCATATTTTTTTTGAAACGATTCTTTAACAGATTCAGACAAATCAAAGTAAATATCTTTTCTATCAAGTTTATTTGAAAGTTGACTCATAATTCTTAAAGCGTTATACCATAAAGCCTGAATTTCAACTGCTTTTTCAGAACGAGGTGTAGGATAAAAATCATCTATTTTTACATCCATCCATGTAAGTCCAGGACCATGTTTTATCAAAAAATCATCATCCATTTTAATATCAAAATCAGTACCATTTTTGTATCCATTTATTATTGAATCAAGTATCTCCCAGTTTTTTTCAAGAAAATCTTCATCGTCTGTATATTTCATATATTGATAGACTCGATCGATATACCAAAGTGATGCATCAACAGTATTGTAGAAAGGCTCTGAATTGCGATCATCAAAAACATTTGGTATTAAACCATTTTTACAGTATCTTGAAAAGTTTTCAAGAATGTCTTTTGCTTCATTAAAACGATGTGTAACAAGAGTCAGACCAGGTAGTGAAATCAGAGTATCTCTACCCCAGTCACTAAACCAAGGATAACCTGCAATAACGGACTTTCCTTCTTCTTTTTTAACTATAAAATTATCAGATGACAATATCAATTTTTTAAATTTTTTATTAAGATTTGTATCTTCAAAAAGTTTTTTTCTTCGTTCAAGCTCTATAGAATATACTTTACTAGGTAAAATTGTTTTTTCGTTTTCAATTGTAAGTGTTAAAAAATACTGTGTTTTCTTATTTATTTCTTTATAGAATTTCCCTATTCTAAGATTGTTGTCTATCCATGAATCTCCTCTTTTATGATCTTTATTGTAATATAATACTTCCCAGTAAGGAGATTTTTCGTATTTTGCATTTTTTAAAAATATTTTTGAAACATAAGATGTGTTACTTGGTTTGATTGTCAAAACATCTTTAAAATAACATTGTTCAAAGTCTAGATATCTATCTTTTGTTACATCATAAATATGCCGTGAGTTTACAACGGGCTGATGAATTAGAGAAATAGGTTTTTTTGTTTCTATATCATATTTTATACATGTTGTATTTTTTTCGTGTTCCATAAATATTGTTTTTTTAATTTTAAAATCATCAAAATTATATGTAAAAGAAGGGAAATAATCAAAGTTAAAAATGGGTTTGTAATCTGATAGATATATATCTTGTCCATCTACTTTGATTCTATCTAAAATATTTGATATAAAAACCCATCTTTTTGTAGGTGGATTTAAGCTTGCGACCAACAATCCATGATATTTACTTGTATTTGTATTATTATATGTTAAGGAGGCATAACCTCCAAGCCCGTTTGTAACAAGCCATTCTCTCATAAAAATACCTTCTATTTTATAAATTCTGTATATATATCAATTGTTCTTTTAGTTACACTATCCCAACTAAATGTTTCCAAAACTCTTTTTCTTGCGTTTTCTCCCATCCATTCAGCTCTTTTTTTGTCTTGCAGTACTTCTTTGATTCCCCATGAAATATCTTCAGGATTATGTGGATTTACATGAAAACCATTTTGTTTTTCACCTGCAGGTATTATCTGCTCTCTAAACCCATTGGTACCAGTTGCACCTACAACTGTTGGCTTTGCCATACTCATAGATTCAGTACATACTATTCCAAAAGGTTCATATATAGAAGGAAACACAACACAATCTGAAGAGGCATAGTGTTTTATTCTCTCAGATTCACTTATAAATTCTGTTCTAAAGATGATTTTATCTTCGATTCCAAAATCTTTAGCCATGTTCTTACAAGGCCATTCCAAATCACCTATACCTAAAACAACAAGTTTTGTTTTTGGAAAATCTTTTAGAACAGAGGGCATTGCTTTTAATAGTTTATCTACTCCTTTAACTGTTACAAGACGGCCTACAAAGAAAAGCATGTTCTCATCATCATTTATCCCATAGTTTCTTCTCAGCTGTAATTTTTCTTCATAAATTACTTTATTCGGATCATATTTATTTGGATCAACACCATTCCAACAGACCCTTATTTTATTTGGAGGAAAACCTAATTTTTCAAGTTCATCTTTCATAGCATATGAAACAGTTATTATGCAATCTGATACTTGTCCTCCTTCAAACTCTATATCTTTAATTGTATGAGATCCTCTTCCTACAGAACGTCCAATTTCTGTTGAATGTACATGAAATATAAGTGGAAGATTAAGCTCTTTTTTTGAAATCATTCCTCCTGTTATTCCAAGCCAGTCATGAGCATCTATAATATCATATTTTTTTCCTTCTTTT
Organism: uncultured Thermoplasmatales archaeon; assembly: GCA_964481275.1. GTDB lineage: Archaea > Thermoplasmatota > E2 > DHVEG-1 > DHVEG-1 > CAYZTD01. The sequence goes on along the minus strand of CAYZTD010000001.1, from coordinate 219,376 downwards.
CTTACAAGTTGATTTACAAGTTGAGATGCAGACATTGTATTGTAACTTATTACATCTGCAAAAAATTTGAAATGACCACCCCATGATTTTAACTCAGGGTCTGCAAAAAGACGGAATGTCTCTGTAAGATCATTTGTTTTAGGTCTGTATACATCAATGTTATTCCATTTTTCATATGTTTCAATAGAATTATTTTCATTAAATGAAAAAACAGTTACTTCATTTCCAAAATTTTGTTGTTTTTGAGTTAATTCTTTTGCAAAAGTACCTAAACCCCCATAGATTACAGGTGGAAATTCCCAAGTAAAATGAGCTATATTCAATCTAGTCTCTCCTCATGATCCTAAACACTATTACATTTAAAAAACCTATTAAAAAATTACCTATTTTATTGGGTCTTTTGTTTTAAGTCTTGTAATATATTCATATAGTTAATAAATCCATCATATGGACCCTCATAGGGACTAAAATACGCATGTACATCCCCATCTGCAAGACCTTTTGTTGAGCAGTAGTAAAGATGATCAGATGTTTGAAGTTTTCTCCATGTATGTAGTAAATCTGGATCGTTTTTTTGTTTAATTTTGTGTCCTATATTTTTGAGTTCATCAAAACATGCAATTTGCATATCATTTCCAAGCCATGTACTTACATCTCGGTCTTCATCTGCCCAAGAAATGGCCCAGGGTACATTTATTTCTCCAACAGGATCATATTTTTCACATGCCGTACTTACTGTTACAAAATCCATATGTTCATGTTTAAATACTTCTTCTGGAAGATGTTCAAGGAATTTGAAAATACCTGTTTCAGTCCATTGATGTTCCCCAAAGGTTTCATAATCCATAAATAAGTTAATCAAATCACCTGGAGCACGCGCCATCCAATTAGCATATTTATCAGCAGTAAGAGGCCAACCTTTCCATCCTCTTGCAGAAAATCTAAATCCTACATCATCACTAAGTGTATAATTACGAAGTAAAACCTTTATATCTGAGTTAACTGGCCTATATAAAAAATTAGGAGAGCGCCATCCAAGTATTTTTTCTGTTCCCTCAGTGATAATTCCTTTATATCCCATATCCGAAACTTTTTTTGCGATTCGGTTATCATAAATTGCTTCTGTATTTCTGAAAACTTTTGGAATATAGTTGAAATTTTGTTTAATCATCTGCCTATGCATCTTTACTTGTTCTTCAAATTCATCAAGTCTTTCATATAAACTAGAAAGAGAATGATAATAGGTTTCTTCAATTAAATCTACAGAACCTGTCTTGAATAGTTCTTTAAAGCTTTCAAGGACTTCTGGCATAAACTCTTGACAATATTCAACAAAAGTACCTGTCAGACTAAAAGAAACTCTAAATTCACCATCATATTTTCTTATGAGTTCAAGAAGTAAGTTGTTTGTTGGAATATAACATTTTTTTGCAACTTTTGTAAAAATCTCTTCATTTAGTTTTCTATCAAAATATTCTGAATGATGATTATTATTTTCAATATGAAAAACAGAGAATTTTCTTAACCTTAGTGGTTGATGCACTTCAAAATATATACAAAGAGATGACATTTTTTAAAATACACTCCTATAGACATCAATTGTTTTATCTGCTACTTTATTCCAAGTAAATAACTCTACTTCCTGTTTTCCTTCAGTTGAAAGAGTCCGATGAAGAGGATCATAACGAAGTAGTGAAACGATTTTATTTGCCATTTCATCTGTATCCCAAAAATCAACTCTCAAACAGTTTTTAAAAGCCTCTGAAAAACCAGCAGTTTTAGAAGCAATAGTAGGGGTTCCTGCAGATATCGCTTCAAGAGCTGTTATTCCAAATGGTTCACTTACAGAGGGCATTACATAAACACTTGAAACTCCATAAATATGTTTTACTTCATCTTCAGTGAGTCTTCCTGTAAAAATTGTTCTATCAGAGATTCCAAGATCAATTGCCTGATTTATTAATTGAGGTAACATGTCTCCATATCCAGCAACAACAAATTTTGTATCAGGTTCAAAATCTTTTACTTTTTGAGCGGCACGAAGGAAAAATTCAGCACCTTTCTGAATTGTTAATCTACCAAGAAATAATACTATTTCTTTCTTATGTCCTTCTTCAATTGGATAAACTGCATTATGAACAACAGTAATTTTATCAGGATTTATTCCATATTTTTCAACGCAAACACGTTTTGTGAAATGACTTACAGCAATAACTCTGTCAGCTTTTTCCATTCCTTCACGTTCGATATCTATAAACCATTGATTTGGATATATCCATCCTGAACGATCATATTCTGTAGAATGCACTGTTTGAACAAATGGTATGTCCCATTTTTCTTTGATTTTAATACCTGCCTTCATAGTAAGCCAATCATGACAGTGTATCAAATCATATTTTCCTTCTTTTTTTATATTTTCTTCAACTTTTGAAACAACAAGTTGATTATAGTAATATACAGCATCATAAAAATTGCCACCTATTTCTTTAGTATCTGGCCTATCATAAGGAAAAATCTTTGTTTCACCAACTTCAAATATTCTTAAATTGGATTTATCACTAGAAGCAGATTCTTTTGTTTTAGGCATATAAAAATCTACTTTCACATTTTTATCAGAAAGACTACGAGTCAGTCCATAGCAATGAGTAGCCAAACCACCTGCTTTAAACGGTGGATATTCCCAACCAATCATTGCTATTTTCATCTATATTTCCTTAATTATATTGCTATCTGGACCCTACAGTAACCTGTTGGTCTTTGTATTTGGACCATATTTTTTCTAAGACATTTTTAATTTATTAAATCTAATATTTCAAGGTAAAATAATTTTTATCATTTATCTTAATTTTATCCTCACGGGCAAGCCAACCCAAGGCACTATAAACTTGATTATCATCTAAATTAGAAAGTGTTTTCATTGATTCAAAATCAATTTCATCCCAGATATCTAAAATATTCCAAACTCTACCAGCATCTTCGCCTATTTCGGCTTCAAGATTTGTCTCTCCAAGTTTAAAATATTCTTTATCATAAAATGATATTTTGTTTTCCCTTGCTAGCCATCCAACCGCAGCATAAAAATCTGATTCGTTAAGACTAGTTTCTCTTAGCAATTCATCTTTTTTTAGACTTCCTTTTTCGTTAAGAACAGACCATATTTGACCTGCACTATTACCAAATTTTTCTAATATGTTCCTCACAAATATCCTCCACTCATAAAACCAAGTTTTATAGCTATTGATACATAATAAAATAGTTAAATATAAGTTTATCTAAAAATAAGAAAATTAACATAGTATATTTTGTTTGTATTCAAACGGGCTTGTGGGGATTCGAACCCCAGGCCAATCGGTTAAGAGCCGATTGCTCTACCTAGCTGAGCTACAAGCCCCTACAGGAGTAATATAAGACTGAAAAAGGGCTAACGGCTCAATGATTTTAAAGATTGTGGTAATAAAAAAATAAAAACATAGATTTTAAGGATTAGATAGCCAAATTGTTATTTTTCTTAGAGAAACACCATTTTCTCTTAGTATATCTTCAAGCTCCCAAGAGTTTTTTTCAGGGATCAATATCGATGCTATACCTATTCTTAAACCACCTAATTTTTCAACTAATCCTTCTTGTTTGTTGGTATAAATTTTTCCTTTGTATTTTTTCTTAGTTTTAATTCCATACAACAATCTTTTGATTTTCATTTTTTTTGATTGATCAAGATTGCTAAGATCAAATTTAATAATTTCATATGGTTCAAGTTCAAGTTGTTGTATTGAGGCGTCGGGTTTTTTTCCATAAACCGTAATTCCTTCTCTTAATATAGTTTCAATAAATTGGCGGTCTAAACCTTTAAAAGAAGAGTCTGAAAAAACTAAATTGATATTCTTATCATATTTTTTTTCGAGGTCTAGTATTTTATTTGATATATCATTTTTTGTACTTTCATTTTTTAGAATGAGGCAAACATCAAGATCGCTTTCTTTTCCTGCTTGATCTCTTGCTACGGATCCAAATACTATTACCGATTCTATCTCAGAATATCTCTTTGAAACATCTTTAATTCCTTCTATTAATTCATCAGTTTTTTTATTCATCAATCTTTTCACCTAATTTTTCAAGGCATATTTTTTCAATTGTTTTGTAACAAGTTTTTACATTTTGCATATCTATATCAGTCCAGGAAAAACCATATGCAAATTTTGGTCGTAGTTGGTTTTCAATTTTTTGAAAATTTCTCCATATTTCATCAGTATTATCTTTGAAAATAAAATCGTTTTTAGTTAGAGTTGATCGTAAATGTTGATGTTTATTGATATGAACTCGCTCTTGAGCTGCACAAGATTCTATTAGATGATACGAAGACAAAAAATAAGCCTCAACACGCGTACCTTCAAAATTGTTAATATTTTCCGCATCACTTTTAAATTTTTTATAGAGTTCAAAATGATTTTCTTTACTACCCATAGTGCCACATTCGTAATATTATATAACGAAAACAGGTATTTAAACCTTTTCGTTATATTGTATAACGAAATAATTTTTAAAATTTAACAGAAGAGCAGATTGAATTAGATTGTTCTACCTAGCTGAGCTACAAGCCCATTCTATAAAACGTATGCAGAAACATAATTAAATATATAGGTATTACGACAGATGCTTAAAAAACAAAAATTTATTTAGATATATGATTTATGAGAACAGAATATTTGATATCAAATTTGAGATCATTGGAAATTTTTGTAAAAAATTGTTTCCAGTTTTACATTTTAATCTACCTTGATAAATTTTAACTTCAATAGATTCCGACCATTCACTTTTAGCATTCCATGAATCTTTAGACAAAACCTTTACATTATAATAATCAGTAAATAAAAAACCAGGCCAACTTTTTTTGACAGTACATGTTTCTCCAGAATCAAATGGACCTACCCATCCAGAATCAGTATCATCCCCCCAATCAAACAGATAATAAATATCTTGTCTATCACAATCATAAGTTACAGCAGAAAATTGTAAATCCTTGTTAAATGCACCTTCTCGATCACCATCTAATTCCGGTTTCATAGGAGGTGTGTTTGAGTGTCCCTTAATGTAAACAGGATCTAAATTTAAACTCAAGCTTTCTGAACCATGTTCATCCATTGTTGTTACAGTCATCCAATATACTCCAGGTTCTCCCCATATATGCTGAACAGAGATTGTTTCACCTGACTGATACTCTTCTGTAACAGTTGGATCATTTCCATCCCCCCAATCTATTTTTAGTTTAACATTATCTCCGTCTATATCTTCAGATTTAAAACTATAAGTACAAGTCTCACCAATTATTCCATCTATTGGTATCGAAACTGGTTCAGGTGTTTCTGGTGGGTTATTACCATCTGTACCATTCCTACCATAGGTTCTAAAACAAAAATCGCCGTCTAGATTCCACCATTTATCAGCATCAACTTTACGTTTTGCTATTCCTCTTGGATAGGCGTCACCATATTCTGACATTTTCCAAGCAATATTACCACCTCTATCACTCCATAAAATATAATATGTATCTTCAGGTATTACTTGGAGATCTGGGAAATCAAATTCAAGCCAAGTTTCTTTAAAAATTTTTTCTATGACTCTAACAATATTATTTCCATTAAGTTCTTTTCTTATAGTTAATTTCATTTTATTTGGATATCCACTATAAGCTGATGTATCTGTATATATTTGTACTCTTGTCAAAATATTTTTTGTAGGTTTGAATGACTGAGCATATTCAAAATCATATCCAGAACCACATATTACATTAGTTTGTTTTTTTTCCTGATATTGATCTAGTTCATCATCTTCATTATCTAATAAAAAAACAGTACTTGCCATAGATACAAATGATAGCATAGTGCTAATTAAAAAAATTGCAAGTATACAAATTGTTATAAATTTCTTTTTCATAAAAATAACTCCTTTAAGATATCATGATTTTCCAAGAAATTTAAAAACAATTTTAACATTAAGTTACAATGTTTTTCAAAAAATTTTACTTGAACAAATCTATTTAAACCTTTAGAGTTACACTCACCAGGTGGCTCAATAAATGGATATTTATCTTTATGAGTAATTGGTAATCTTAGTATTTCTTTACCAGACCAAGCATCTATTTTGATACGCCAGCCTTCTACTGTGTATGATTCTTCTCCTATTCCATCATCATTCCTATCAGATCCATTATAATCATCATAATAATTACCTATATTTTTTTGTTTATTATACCACGTATTTGAGCCATCATCCCTAACATTTCCTTCTAAATTATTTATGAAGGTATTGCAATAAAATACATTATTTTTACAGAAAGTCGGAAGTTCAGAGGGCATAATAACAAACCAATAATGATCTAAATGAACACCATAGCGTTGATTATTTGAAAAGTTGTTACTAGATATAATATTACTATTGGCTTCAAATTCTAAGTGCATTCCATTACTTTTACTATTAGAAATTCTGTTACCAGTTATCTTGTTATTTGTTGCATATTCAATAATTATTCCACCTGTTGAACTCAAGTCCCCTCCAGTATTTGTTATAAGGTTATTTTTTACAGTATTTTTTTGCACTCCATCCATTATGATAATTCCGTAGTATGGCCCATCTATAGTGTTGTTTTCTATTAGATTATCTTCACAAAAATACCATAATCCAACTCCAGCATTCTGAATATTTTTTATGGTATTTCTTCTTATTATGTTATTATCAGAATAGTATGCAAGACCGATTCCCCTAAAACATGTACTAGCTTCTTCACTTGTGATTGTATTATCTTCAATAATGTTGCTTGATGAATATTGAAGATTTATGCTTTCCCAGCCCTCTACAACTGAAATATAGTTATTATGAATATGATTAGCATCCGATTGAATATCAATTGCACCTCCTCCCCAATCATATTTACCAGTTTTAGTTTTTATACAACAATTGGTAATTTCTACATTATCTGACTTTAGTTGAATAAGACATCTTTCTTGTTTACCACTATGAGTAATAATTGAATTAAGATTATCTTCGCCTTCTAATTTTATTCTTTTATCTATAAGAAAAGTACCTTTACCATCTGTGCCAGATGGTAAATAAGTTCCTTTTTTTATGTATACTGTTTCATTGTTACCTGCACTATCAATTCCATCTTGAAGATATCTATATGGATTTTCTTCAGTTCCTTTCCAAGGACCTTGAATGTTGTTATCATCAACATAAATTGTTTGATGCTCTATATTATTGACTGTAATCATTGATGTATCTGTATATTTGCTATTGTCATTTGATTCCACGGTGAGCCTTATTGTATAAGCCCCGTCATCAATATTTTCAGTATCAAGAGAACAAAATTCTCCGTGAAAAACTGGTGTATTAGATGAAACAAGCAATTCCCAATTTTTAGGATCTCTTCCCTGCCCATATTCTAATTTATAGTTTTTAAAATTTTCACCATCAGCAGAACCCTTAACAACAAGTTTTCCTTGTATATTAGTATAATCAGCGATATGATCAATATACGCAAATATTGGCTTTACAGTTAATGACCTATAAGCATTTATTCTTCCGGTACCAATAGATTTATCTGTCTGAATTGAGTCAGCTCCCGTTTTAATCAACGCAGTAATCATCTCAGGAGATGCATCCGGATATTTTGATTTCAATAATCCAGCTACTCCTGCAACATGAGGAGCAGCCATAGATGTCCCAGTTTTTTCTGCATAAAATAGTTCTGTTGGTAATATAGTAGAGAGAATATCGACACCAGGTGCTGCAACATCGACAAATTCCCCGTAATTACTTCCTACTGTATAAGAATCACCATAAGGACCTTCAACTTTTTCAGTCCATCTTTCATCTTTCTTGTTAGTAGACGCAACAGATATAACATAATCATATGAAGAAGGATAATGTCTTTCATCCGAATTATCATTTCCAGCTGCGGCAATAAGAACACATCCCTTAGAATAAGCATAATTTATAGCATCATGAATAGCATTTGAATAACTATAACCACCCCAACTCATACTAATAATATCAGCATTGTTATCTGCAGCATAAGTAATAGCCTTAACTAAATCATCAGTTTCATATACACAAACCGTCTGTCCAAAATATAGAAATTTAAATCCTGCTCGAACAGGCATTATTTTACAATTCCAACATACTCCCGCAATTCCTTTTCCGTTGTTACCAACTGCACTAGCAATACCCGCACAATGTGTACCATGTCCATGTGCGTCTCTTGGGTTGTTATCTTCAGTTATATAGTCTTCATCAAGACAAATATTTGCGAATGGATTTTGTAAAATCGGGGTTATATCCGTATCAACGAAATCCCATCCATGTATATCATCAACAAAACCATTTCCATCATCATCAATACCATTATTTGCAATTTCATCTTCGTTAGACCATATATTATCAGCTAAATCTGGATGATTATAATAAACACCTGAATCAACAATTGCTATTACAACATCTTCAGATCCAGTTGTTAGATCCCATGCGTCCGTTGCATCTATATCAAAATCGTTTGTTTGATATAGTGCCCATTGATCATCAAAAAAAGTATCATCCGGTTGAGTACAACTTTCGTAAATTATATTTGGCTCAGCATACTCAATATTTGGATTATTTTTGTATTCATTAGCAACAATTAATGGATCAAATAATTCGGAGAATTTTAACATATAGATATTTGATAAAGCAGAATTTGTTTCATCTTGAAACATCTTTTTAAAAGAAGTAATTTTGAATTTTTCAATTAAATTATCAATGGAGGGTATATGTGTCTTAATTGTGTCAGATCCTACTGTTTGGATATTTATATCTTTTTTAAATTTCACTATTATTTCACTGGGTACAATTTTTGATTGAATATAATCGCAAACACGAGTTTCTCTTTTCTCGTGGTATGAATTTTCAAATTGGTTGCTTTTATTATACCTCACATCATTAAGTTCAGATTTAAGCTCTAAACTAAGTGATGAGAAAGGCACTACATTAGTAAGTAATAACATTGTTATTAATGATATTATAATAATAGATTTTTTTCCCATATTTTCACATCCTTGTATATAATTTATTTTATATTATGTTTAATATAGTAGTAAAAAATATTTATATTTAAATTTTGTGGATAAAAAATCGACGTTTCGTTTTTATTAAGAATTTAAGATGTAAATATAGACTAAAGAAAAATTGTTGGATAAATCATCCTAATAAATTATATTACTTATTATCTTTTTTCAACTTAGAAATATATTTTTCATCAACAGAATCAGTTATATATACATCCTTTCCAGCATGATATATCTTAATTCCATCTTTTTTTGCTTTTTTACCATCAATTTTCAAGATAAGTGGATCATCCGTTCTAACTTTTCCTGCTTCTGTTGCTTTTTCAATGGTACCACTCAAATGAACTTTTTTCCTATCAGCAGGATGAAGTCCTCCTTCAATCACCATATCTGCTTCTTCTTCAGTTACTGGATAATAAAATTCATCAATATCTGCTTCAGGTAAATCTGAAAGATCAACATCAATAGTATGACCATAAGTTGCCCTTATCATTCCTCCATCTATTTGATAACGATCACGAGGATCAGTTTCTACTAGTGCCTCTATATGTTTTTTCCGCAGCCAATTAAAACCAGATCTACTTGTACCTATGGCTTCAATCAGGTCTTTGATATCAACCCATCCATGTCCATCCATTATAACACCTAGTTTTTCAGGAAAATGCCTAAGAGTACCAGCTAAAATCCTACTAAGGGATCCTAACTCAGCATCATTCATCAAGAATTTTCCCTTTTTTTCACAAAGGGGGCAGTTTTCATTTCTATAATAACCATGTTCTTCGCATTCTGATAGCATGATATCAAAGACGGTAATAAAATATCAAGTATAAATTTTTGTACTATTTCTGCATTACACATTCTTAGGTGAAGTTTTGGATCGAGAAGAATTAAAAAGATTAGCTGGTGAAAAGGCAGCTGAAAAAATAAAAGACGATATGATTATAGGTCTTGGAACAGGTAGCACTGTAGAATATACAATAAGAAAAATTGGAGAAAGAATTAGAACTGAAGGTTTAAAAATCAAGGGTATACCAACATCTCTTCATACAAAAAGGATTGCAAAGGAAGAAAAAATACCACTTACCACACTTTCAGAATATCCTGAAATTGATTTAACAATTGATGGGGCAGATGAAGTAGATTCTTCTCTTAATCTAATAAAAGGTGGTGGTGGTGCTTTAACAAGAGAAAAAATTATTGCTTTTCATTCAAAGGAAGAAATAATTGTAGTAGATGACTCTAAGATTGTTAAAGCGTTAGGAATCGATTTTGATTTACCAGTAGAAGTTGTAAAATTTGGTTGGGAGGTCACAAAAAAAGCATTAGAAACTTTTGGTTGGCAGCCAGCAAAAAAAACAAGCGAAATTGTAGCATGTGAAGTAAAACTAAGAACAATAATGGAAGATGAGCCTTTTATAACAGACAATGGTAACTATATTCTAGATTGTGAATTTCAAAGGATAAATAATCCAGAGGAATTAGAAAGAGAAATCAATAATATCCCCGGTGTAGTAGAAAATGGATTGTTTATAGGTCTTGTTGACGAAGTAATTGTAGCCGGCAAACAAGGTATTGTAACTTACAATAAAGAAACATCTGTTGTTTAATTATGGTTAAAAACAGAATTATTAAAAATATTAATCATACCAAAAACAAGATTAATTCTCTTGATTTTGATGCGCATTGGTACAGACGAGTTTTTCATGCTTTTGGAGCATCATTTTTACTTTATTATATGCTACCTGACGTTTACTTCATAAATATTTTAAAGATATATATCCCACCGATAATTGTTATATTTGCAATATCTCTTGAGGTTTTAAGACTGAAAGGATATCTAAGTAGCAGCCATTTTTTTGGTCTTCGTATGTATGAAAAAAAAAGACTAGGAAGCTATGTTTTTTTTGCAATTGGAATATTACTACTCCTAATGTTTTTTCCCCAACAGATAGCAATACCATGTATTCTTTGTGCATGTCTTGGCGATCCGATAATTGGAGAACTAAGAAGTATTTTCAATAAAAAATATGCAAATATTATAGGATTTATTATATGTATGTTTTTTTTTATGATAGTGTGGTATAAATCAAATATATATCTATTATTACTGGTATCGATAGTGGGCGCATCTGGTGCTGTTATTGGTGAAACAAAGAAGTTCTGGTGGTTAGATGATGATTTTATGATTCAGATATTACCTGCAGTTTTGGTAGGCATAATATGGATAGCAATCCAATACATAGGCTTTAGCTATCCAGATATAGTTATATATCCTTTTGAATGGCCTTGGTGAAAATAATATGAACAAAAAAGAAATGGAATATATACAAAATGAAAATAACCATACAAGATTAATTAGAACCGAGATTCTTTTTTCTCCTTTACTATTAATCCTTCCTTTTATTATTGGCTTATTCTTAATCCATGATTGGTACATACGTGGATTTTTAGAAGGAAATAGTGCAGCTTTTTATGGAGAGCTTATAATTGGCTTGTTAATAATTTTTGGAAATATGCTATTTGATATTCCTTTTATTAAATCTCTAAAAAAACTTTCTGAAAAAAATTGAAAAAGATTATTTCACTTTATCTCTTGATATCATAGACAGCAGGAAGAAGTAATGCCGCCGCGATACATGATACCGATGTCATAAATATTACTACTATTCCAAATTCTTTGAACGAAGGAATATTTATTATAAAGATAGAACTTATACCAGCAATTGTAGTTAATGCTGCTTCAAAAAGTGATAAACCTGTTTTTTCTATCGCGATTCTAGTGGCTTCTATTTTAGTTACACCTTTTTCCATTTCTTCTCTTAATCTATGTGTGATATGAACTCCATAGTCTATACCTATACCTACCATTATAGAAGCAATTGTTACTGTAATCATTGAAAGAGGTATCTCAGTTCCAACAAGAAATCCTGGTTCCCATGAAAGTACAAAAAATACAGGTATCATGGTAAGAATTCCATATAAAGATGAGTTGAAAATAAATATAAGTGCTGCAAGCACAAGTATTAATGCTATCATCATAGATCTTGTCTGTTCGTTGTATAATTTATTGTTTACAGCTACATATACTGCATCTTGACCAGTAAGTTTGGATATATGACCATTATGTGGAAGTACTGTATTTTCCGCAATTGAATTTATCTCGTTTACAATTCTTTCTGTTTCTTCTATGCTTAAACCTAGTGGTATTGATACTAATATTATTGTTTTTGATCTATCTTTATTTACAATTCCTTCTTCAGCGATTTTATCAAATATTATATTATCAGCATCTGTAAGATTTGCAAATTCTTCGATGATTGCACTTTTAGTAAGTATGTCATATACTTCGACTAACCCATCAGCAACAGAAGATGTTGCAAGTCCTCTTGCTCTTAATTTTTCTTCTAAAGCATATATTCCATTAATTACATCAGGATCTTCAAGACCATACGGATCTGTTTCAACAAGAAAAGCATTGAAATTTCCACCTGTACTAAATTTCTCAGAATATTCAAACATTGCTTCTCGTTCTACTACATCAGCTGGTGTCATATCAAAATAATTTACATCTGTTTTTACTTGAGGAATAAGAATAATAGACATAAGTGAAAGAAACATAGCTATAATTATCAATCTTTTACGATATTTTAAAGCAAAATTTGCAAGTTTTTTCCAGCTTGTATATTTTCTTTCTTTTTCAAATTTTAGTATTATTACCAAACATGGTACAACTATTATTGCAGAAATAAAACAGAATAAAATACCAACAGCACATCCAAAACCAAAAGTAACCATTGGACTCATATTTGAAATCATTAAAGATGCAAAACCAATGACAGTTGTAATAGTTGAAAGAAGTACTGCTTTTCCTGTAGATCTAAGTATTTTTTCTACTCTGTCAACATCATCTAAAATACCTTTTTCTTCACCAAGTCTATTCATCAGATGGATAGAATAGTCGACCCCTAGACCTATCAGCAATGCTATTATTGCAACTGAAATTAATGTAAGTTCAGGTGCGAAAATTCCTAAAATACCAAAAGTTGATGCAAGAGCAAATGCAGGTGGTATAAAAGCAATTAACACCCCTTTTAGATTACGATTGAAAATAAATAAAACAATTGATACAAAAACTATAGCGAAAGGAAAGATTATTACCATATTTTGCATACTTTTTTGCTGTATTGCTTTTTGCATAGCAACAGTCCCTGTAATTGTCATCGATGTTTTGTAATTACCCAGTCTCTCTGTTGCTCTTTTTACATTTTCTAAAACTTTATCAAAATCAGCATCTCTTTCTAGTTGTATTATCATTACTGTGTATTTGAAATCTTTTGTGTAAATGGCATTTCTCATGCGACTAATTGTTGCTCTTTCCATATACGTATATATGGTGTCTTTGTCATCAGGTATATCGTCTTCTGCATTACCAAGAGGTTTTGGTTTATTATTTTCGTTTCTTATTAGTTTAGATAAACAAGTTATAGACTTGATACCTGTATCTTTTCCTTCATTTTTTGGATATTCATATAAAACACGATATACAGAATCCATTTCATCTAAAACTTCAGGTTCTCTTATATCATTTGGATCTAAATTTGACTGATTAATTAGAATTATGATTGCAGAACCTATTTGAAATTCTTCATTTATCTCATCCCATATTTCAAGCACTGCATCATTTTGTGGTAAGTAACTTGAGTAATCTGAAACCATATAAACATTAGAAGCCTGCGACCCGATAAGAAACGTGAGCATAGTAAATAATAGTACGACCGTTTTTGGTCTTTTCGCTAGTATTTTTGCAAGTGATCTAACGTTCATATTTTATCAGCCTTTTCTATGATCTTAATTTTAAAAGAGTTTTTATTATCTGCAAATCCCAAATTTGCTATTTTGTTTAATTTCTCCTCAATTTCTTTTCTATATCTTTTTAGAAGTTTGATAGGTGGTATTGAATAATAAATATAGGGATTTTTTCCAATATTTTCATTTTTTATTTTTTTTCTATAGATTTGTTTTTGTTCATACATTTTTGAAAGGGTTTCTCTAACTGTACTTGGATGAAGTTTTGTTCCTTTGATTATTTGCTCTGTTTTAGCTCCATTTTTTTTCAGAAGATATATATAAATGCGAGATTTAGCTCTAGTCTTAAGTATATCACAGACAGCTCTCTCTATGTTTTTTGAAGATTTTTTTCCTAATCTCTGCATTATATACAGCACCTTTTTATTAAATTTTTACAATATTAATGTTGATTTGGGGGTTTAAATACTTTTCTATTATGTCGCCTTAGATACGACAAAACATTAAATCGGATAAAAAACGACAAAATTAAGAAAAAAAAAGTTAACTTTCAAAACCTGCTTTAATACAAAATAAGATAATCATATAATATAATGAACGTGAAAAATATATCCATCAAAAAAACAGTTAAAAATGGAAACAATACAGTACAATTTCGGGTGTTAGTTCAATAACCCACAAATATTTTATAATGAATGCTTTTGGTGGTGCATTAAAAATGCCAGGTGTAGTTAGAGATATGGATAATTCTTTACATCAAAGATCGCGAAAATTTGCTACAATATTTGCTGCAATGATTGTTATGTCACCTTTTTTTTTATGGTTAACTTTAAAATTATTCCAATAGAAATTGCTTTTTATGCAACTATAATTAGAACTATTTTAATATTAAATATTCTTGGAATGTATCTAGCTAAAATTAGTGACGAAAGCATTATTAGATATGGATTCAAAATATTGATTGTAGGAATAATAACTAAAGCTTTATGTGTAACTAGATCTATATTACTTGGAAGAAAAGGTAGTAGTATAGAATTATTGAATATTAATATTAGAGAAACTATATATTTATATATAATGGGCTTACTAAATATAAATTAATTTTTTGATATAGTAACAAAGAAAAAGAGAATAGTTTTTAGTAAGATAGTTTAGTAAGATAATAAAGATTTTTTTATATAATTATTATTATTTTCTATATTTTGAAATAATAGTTAAATTAAAATACCTCTTTTTCTATTAGAATATTTACTATTATAAATATATAAAAATAAATAGGAACATTTATATATTGGTAAGTCCATAATTAATATAAAGTTGTGTCCTATAAAATGATAAACAATACCTTTTAGGGGGAAAAAAATGAAAAATAAAAATATGATAATAAGTATGATTCTAGCGATTTTGATGATAGCCACTACATTTACTTCTGTAGGATCAGTAGAGATGCAGAATGGTGGATGTGGCGGCGATCCGGAAACAAGTGATATAACTGTAGAAAAAAAAGTATATAACGGAACTGCATGGGTCGACGAAATAGAAGCTGATTTAAATGATATTGTTAGATTTAACATAACAATTTCTTATTATGGTAATAATGAATCAAGCTTCATGGAAACAAATATATCTGTTAAAGATACTCTACCAGATTCTCTTGAATTTGCTGACAATATTCTAATTACATATGGAACAGATGAATATTATAATTATACAGCAAAATCAGAAGATAATAAAACAATATGGTGGAACCTAACCAAAGAAGAGAGTAGTTGGCTTGATGATACAATAATACTTTGGAATCTAACAAAATATCCAGATGAGATAGATAGTGTATCAATATATTTTGACGCGAAAGTTGTAAATTATACAGATTATGATGGAGAAAAAAATGTAGTCAATGTTGAAGCATGGGAAACCTGTACACATCAGCACGTATATGGTTCTGCAGAGGCAACAGTTATCGCAAGAGAACCTGAAAATCCAGAAATTTCTATTGATAAAAAGGTAAAAGATCCTGCAACAGATGAATTTGTTGATGGACCATTAAATGTATATTATGATGATCTAGGAATTCCTGCACAACTCGAATTTCAAATAAATGTTTCAAATACTGGAAATGTAGATTTACATAATCCTAAGGTAACAGATGTTCTACCTGATTTTTTGGAATATAATAGCCATTCGACAAATTATGATCCTGCTCCAACTATAATATTTACACAAAATGGAAAAAATTTGACTTGGGAATGGAATGATCAAACAGTTTCAGAAGAAGATATGATTATAACATTAGTTGTAAATGTAACTAGCAGTTCTAATGAAATAAAAACAGGTACAAACTTTGTAAACGTAACAGTTGACGAAGACACAGAAGATGAAGATACTGTAGATGTAACAATTAAACCACATATCATCGTTGATAAAAAAGTAAAAGATCCAATTTCAGGTGAATGGTTAGATGAACTTGATTATGTAATTAAATCAGAACCTTTACAATTCAAGATTACAACGACATACTATGGAAAAAATACAATGAGATGTATGCTTGTTTTTGATGAACTACCAGAATGTCTTGAGTATAACAAAACAGTTTCAGTTAGAATAGCAGGAGAAGATATTACACCAGATAGAAAAGACTATCCAAATATTTATATTGGGGAAGGAGAAATAATAAAGATTTGTAACCAAGATATTACTCTTCCTGAAGGAAATATTATATGGAGTTGGATTGAAGATAAAAATATTGCTTTGTATGATGGAGAAACCGTTGAAATAATATTTGAAACAGATGTTAAAGAATATTGTGAAGATTGCGATTGCGAACAGTGTTGTTGGCAACAAAACTGTGCATTTTCAATGCTATGGGGCTGTTGCCCATGTGAACTTTACCAAGATGAAGATTGTGTAGATATTCGTTGCTGTCCTCCACCACCAATATTTGAAAAGAAAGTTAAAAATGAAACAGGACAGTGGGCTGATGAAGTAAATACTATTGTTGGTGAAACATTAGAATTTAAACTTACACTTGAATACTATGGAAATGAAAATCTTACGCACATAAAAATGAAAGATAAACTACCTTGCATACTTGAATATGTTCCACTAAGTTCAGAAGTAGAAGTAATCAATGGAGATGCGAAACTTAAAAAAGTAGAGCTTTCAGAAAAGGGAAAAATAATACTATTTGAGTTTAATGGAAGTTTATATGATAACGGAATGATTGCATTAACATTTGAAGCATTTGTTAATGGCTCAACTGGCGATTGTAGCGAATGCGGAATATGTAAAAACCGTGCGAATGTAACAGGATACATCTGGGAAGGAGAATGTGATCCAGATCCTTTCTTTGCAAATGACAGTGTAAACATATTTTCAGATAGCAATTGTCCACCTGACCCACTTTGGATTAAAACAGAAGATGGCCCAAATGGTAAACCAGGTGATACAATGACCTTTACTTCAAAAGTATATGATCCAAATGATGATAAAATTAGATATCAATTTAAAGTTGGATGTGAAGAAGGAGATTGGTCAGATTGGATCGAATCAAATACAACTATAGAATATGAATATACATTTGAGGCAGAAGGAATTTTTACAATAAGAATAAGAGCAGAAGATGAACACGGACTAGGAAGTGGATGGCAATGTCATGTAGATATTGTAATAAAAAATGATACGGAAGATAATTGTCCACCATCAGTTAACGGAATTTCAGGACCAACAAAAGGTGAAGTTGACGAAGAACTTGAGTTTTCAACAACAATTAGCGATCCAGATAATGATAAAGTCAAATATCAACTCAAAGTAAGAGGAAATACAAAAGATTGGTCTGAACTAGCAGAACCAGGAAAAGTTTATTATACATTATCTTTTGATGAAAAAGGAACTCATTCAATACAGATAAGAGCAGAAGATGAACACGGTTTAAGAAGTGGCTGGTCAGAAGAATTTGAAGTTGAAATAGGCGAAGATGACGATGATAGCGATGGCGATGGAGAAGCTGGAATAATAAATCGGCTATTAGAATTACTTAGAAACCTACCAATAATTAAACTAATATTAACAATCCTCGGATTGTAATAAAAATTTCTTTTCTTTTTTTTATTTTATAATTATTCTTTTTTAAAATCCATTTAGTTTATATTATGTTTTGATATAACTATCAAATATGACACTTGATGAAAAAACAAGGATTAAAAAAGACATTACTATGTTTGAAGAAAACATAAAAGAGATAAAAAATAAAAATCTTAATAACTCACAAAATAAAATTTTTGAGCTTGCCAGCCAATACTATGAAGATAGTAAATATTATCTAGAACAAAAAGATCTTTTCACAAGTTTTGGCTGTATAAACTATGCACATGGTTTATTGGACTCAATTATAAAATTCTAAAATAGTATCTTTATTTTATCATCTATTTTTGCCTTATATTTACTGGATGCATTACCTTGATTTATTGATATTTCAAAAAAATTACTACTCCCAATTGTTGCAAGAGTTTCATCTTTCTTTGTCTCACCATATGTTTTTACAAAAGGCATTTCTACTCGTTTTTCTCCGATATATACCATTATTTTATTATTAAAATCAAGATTTGATCTCAACTCTACTCCATCAATATTTGTTATTATATTTCCAAAACCATCTATATGAATTATTTCTCCTTCTGCAGTTTTTTCTTTTATAACAAAGGATCCTAAATCAAGTGTCTTATAATCATATATTCTTGGGCCAATTTGATTAAAATATATTCCATTTAGTATATGAGCTGCAACTGGAGTAAAAATGTCTCTTCCATGAAAAGTATTTGAAATATTATTTCTCATAAATTTATTATTTTTTATTTCGTATACCTGAAAAATTCCTAAATGTTCTGCTACAGGAATCAAAAGTCCGTTATCTGGGCCTACAAGAATTTGTTTTTTTGTTGTAACAACTATTCCTCTTCTCTTAGTTCCAACTCCCGGGTCGACAACAGCTACATGTACTGTTCCATCTGGAAAATATGGAACCGTTGTTTTCAACAAAAATGCGCCTTCATATACATTATGCGGTGTTACATTATGTGTTATGTCAACTATTTTAGGGTTTGTTATATCTAAAGCAACCGCCTTCATTTGTGCAACATAATTATTTTTGATTCCAAAATCAGTAAGAAATGTCATTATCTTCATTTAACAATTCACTTTTTTGAATAATACATATTTGTTATATAAATTTTTAAAAAATAAAGCTGTAAATGTATTATTTAGGAAAATTATTTATGTTAGAAGTTTACATATATATAAGGTTGGATTTTTGTGAAAAAGGAGTATAATAAAAAAAACATGGAAATTGTAGCACACATCTGGGATAAAAAGGGAGGCTCCATGATTTGTCCAAAATGTGGTAGCAATATGATAATGGTTCAAATTGAACCTATCCAAGATGCTGAAAATGCATATGTTCCATATGATACAATTATTGAATGTAACTCTTGTGATTATAAAATTAAAACTGAGTCTTTTACTATTTTGGGAAGTATTAAAGATTTTGATTTAAAGATGGTAGAAATAGCTAGTTGGAGTCCTAGTGGATCAAGAGTTCTTTCAAAATATGAACATGTTCTTGATTATGAAATGCTAAAAAAACTTAAGAAATCAGGAGAATTAAAAGAATTTTTAGTTGTGAATAACCAGGTAGTTCAGATTATTGGTTAATTTGAATTCTTCAAAAGTGTGTTGTTTTACATTTGAAAAATCAATATTATGACAAGATTTGCCCATAAATTTATATACTACAAAAAAGAAAAAGTTAATTAGGGATTCGGATGGATAAAAAAAAGAAAAAAGATGCACCTAAAGAGATTCCAATTATCTGGGTCAATATTATAGAGCCGATTTACTGAAAATAAATAATTTTAGTAATTTTACTTGGCTTTCTTATGTTTACAAAACAGACATATATATTTTTTATTTCATAACAGAGTATGATCTTTTTCCTTTTTTGTCTTGTCTAAATAGATTTAACACATCCTCTCGCATTTCTTTAGGATATCCATCAGGAAAATCTATACAACCTTTACATGTATCAAAACCTATTGCTTTATTTAGACTTTTTATACTGCAGTAAGCAAGAGAATCCGCACCTATTTCTTTGTTTATCTCTTCTACATTTTTTATATTTCCATCTTTATCCCTTGCTATAAACTCCTTTTTACTTCTCATATCTATTCCTAAATAACATGGAGCTATAAGAGGTGGACAACCTATTCTTACATGTACTTCTTTTGCACCGGCGTCTCTAATACCCTGCACAAGTTTTCTGATATTTGTACCTCTAACAATTGAATCATCTATAAGAACGACTCTCTTATCACTAAGAACAGATCTCAAATATGAAAGGCCTTCTTCTACAACTTTATCTCTACTCTCTTGAGTCTGTTGAATAAAACTTCTTTCATCTTTATCCTTCATAATTCCTTCATCAAGAGGTATACCTGATTCAGTTGCATAACCTGTAGCATAATGCCTACCAGATTCAGGAACTGGGACTACAATATCTGCCTTTACAGAATAATCTTTTGCAAGAAACTTACCTATTCTCCCTCTAACATTATGAACAGATTTTCCATTAATTCGTGAATCAGGCTTTGCAAAATATACAAACTCAAACATACACGGTCTTTCTTTCTTTTTTATCAATTGTTTTTCAAAAACATTTCCCTCTTTATCAATAATTATTACAGATCCTCCTGGAATATCTTTGATATATTCAAAATTAATTTTTTTAAAAACACGAGTCTCAGAGGTTAAACAATATGTACCATTTTGTTTTCCAAGTACAAGAGGTCTTATTTTATAGGGATCTGTCATTGCAAAAAGATAAGGATTATTTCCGGAATCAGCTAAAAATAATGCAGAATAACTGCCTTTTACTATTCTCATTAAATCTTTACAAGCATTTAAAATTATATCAATATCTAGTTCTTTTTTATAGAGTTTATCAGCCATCGGAAGAAGAAGACTTTGGATGTCGCATTCTGTTCTAGGTGCCCTATCAGTCATTTTTGAGATATCGGTACAATTGAATATATTTCCATTATGTACTGCTGCAAGGAAAGGATTTACAAGATATTCGGGCTGAGCATTACGTTTTAATGATTCCATATCATCCATTCCAGCAGTAGAGTAACGAGTATGTCCCAATCCTATGTAACCTGGAGCGTCAATTTTTTTTTCATCATCAAAAATTTCTCTGACAAGGCCTGCATCTTTTGTAACATTTATATTTCCATCATACATGAGCATCCCTGCAGAAGACTGTCCTCTATGTTGTATTGAAAAAAGACTATGATATATTAGTCTAGACACCGGCTTATTACCAATAATTCCTACTATACCGCACATATTAACATTCCAGGAATAAAAACCAGTTATTTAATGGTTTTTTATTAACTAAGTTTAATATTTACATTTTTCTCAATAAGATTAATAATAATTAAATAAATTCTTTGTAAAAAGTTTAATCTGAACAGATCCAAATTGATATTATTATATGATTTAGATTTAACTTTTGAAACAGAAAGTTTTGTTGGTTCAGACCACTGACTTTCATACCCATTTACGTCTTTTGCTTTCACCTTTATTAAATAGCTACCTTCGTATTCCCATGAATGTCTTTCTTGTACTTTTTCACCACTAGCAAAGGGACCAACCCATCCGCTGTCTGTTCCATCACCCCAATCAAATAAATAATATAAATCATCATCATTTGGATCGATACTATCACTTGAAAAGATTATATTATAATTTGTTTTGTTTAACCCAAAAAATGTTGGAGTGGATGGCTGATATGGATATTTAATACTCGGTACCTTTAGTTCAACTGTTGGATCTCCAAATAAAGTCAGCCCCCAGTAACTATAACCTAGACTTAATTCAGGATACTGCCCTATTCTATTAATGTTCTTAATTTTTGATAACTGATTTGCCATTCCTATAATATATACATTATCATCAAATACAGCATCCCAAAACTCACGATGGAAAAACTGATTTGGACCAAGAGTATACAATAACGTTCCAAGTCCATAACGACTATTCATTATAGCTGCAAAAGCACCATAATCTGTTTTTACTGTAATATATTCTCCAATACAATCTTCTTCATATTTGTTACCCTTGTCATCTGTGTTATCAAAAGAACCCGCATAACATGCCTGACTATAAAGAAAAAAGGGTTTAGTGTTTCTAATAAGATTTGTTACATCCTGGCTCTCAGTAAAATCCCCATTATCAAGACGTTTGAATGGTTCATTAAGTTTCATTATATGATAAAAATGACCGTGACCAAGATGATTGATTAAATGGAAATTTTTGTTATTTATTAAATTTACAAGTTCATCTTTACTCCATTCGTAATATTTTTCATATAATTTGAACATACGATATCTTGTTTCTGGAATTCCAATAGTAGGATCAATATAATCTTCGTTATTATCACAACTATTTATCAGTTCATCCATATAGCTACTACCATAGGTTAAAGGAGCAAGTTTTTGTCCAACCATAAGACAGTTATCATAATCTTCGATATTGGTGTCACTGAGATAATTTATTGTTTTTTTTACAAAAATATCGACCTCATCAAGATTATCTGCACATGCCCTTCCAATATTTATTTCTGGCATTAAATCATCATCAAAAAGACAATACCATTGATCGTTTGGTATTAATTCATTCTGTTTAAGAGCAGGATTATATACCTCAGTATAATAAGCAGGTATATCTGGCTCATCAGAACCAAGTAAAACATATTCAATTCCATATTCATTATAGCAATTCTTAATAAATTCCTTTAGATCATGAGTAGTATTACCCTGTAAATTAGACATTGTTTTAATAATTGTATTTACTGAATTGTTGTTATGATAATCTACCAAAGTCTGAAAACCAGATCTCAAATCATCAGTAGTAATAATCAAAAGATCATAGGATTCACTTGATGAATAAACATTCGATTTTTTATGATAGGAAGATAAAACACTAGGGTTATCTACAATTTTACTCACATAGATTTCATCTTTTTGTAAATCGCGGAAATAATTGTTACTAGTTTGTTTATCTTCAAGTTCAATTTCTACATCTAAAGTAGAATAATAATTTATTTTACCATTATTTTTTAAGTATTGAACAGGATACAAATTTAAAACAAGTATGCTGTAACCTCTAAAATCTAATACACCAACTCTATCAAAAATTTTACCAGGATAAAAATTATTTTTATCAAATGATTTGAAGTTATATTTTAGTTTAAAATCTTCATTATTATCTGAGTTTATAATTGTTTTAGTTGCAGGATTAATATAGTATTTATCATCGATACCATGTTTTTCACCAAAAACATGTATATTTATAACTTTTTTATCTTTAGGTATTAAAATAAAAGAACCTTTTGAAGGAAGAGAAGGTGTTCCTGGTTTTCCAATATTTTCAAGTCCTTTTATCTTAATTTGATCAAAAGTTTGACCGTTTATATTTATTTTTTCAAAATATGGTTTTGAAAAATCATATAAAATATTTATCTTTTGATTTTCATCTTCTTTTTTAGTAATTTTTGCATTTGTAGAAACACAAAAAGTAAGTATTAATATTACAACTATTGCAATTGCTGTTAACTTATTTTTCATTTGTTTTTCCCCCTTAAAAATTTTAGAAAATGATATAAGACCAATTATATAAATATTATTGAAAAAAACTTAGCAGATAGTCGAAAAAATGATATTTTTTGTAAAGATTAAATGTCTTCCCATTCTTTAAGAACAGAGTCCCATTTATATTCTTTAATAGAATCAATTTGTTCTATCTTACGTATTATTTTTTCATAGCCTTTAACAAGAGTTCTAATCTTTATTTTTATTATAAAATCGTATTCTCCAGCAACTGCACATACTCTTGATACTCCTCTAACTTTCCAAAGTTGTTGCATAGTTTCTTCAAGATCATATCCTGATTTTATTTTTATAAAAATATATGCTTTTACAAGAGTTAATGCAAATGATGCAATACCTAGAACCATAATTGTTATCCCTATAAATTTAATTAATAGAAATGTTGGATCAAGTGGAAATTGCGGTATAATTCCAAGGTATGCAATAAAAATAGAAACAGGTATTGTAAAAATAATTGTTGAGGAGCGTATTGCTTGTGCAATACTTGCTTTACCAATACCAAGAGCTCTAATATAAAATATAAATGCAAAGAACGCTCCTATTGCAATTATAGTAACCCACAGTAAGTTATTATAAGTTGATATGAAACCTTCAATCAAATGATTTTCATTTGTAAGTAAATCATAGAAAAAGATTATAATAGCAGTCATAAGAAACGCTAGTATTACGTTCCAAAAACGAATATTTATCGAATCATTATAGTTATCATCTATCTTTAACCATTTAAGTTTACGTTGATAAATTGTAAGTAAAACCCATCCTGGATTAATCACCAGAAATACTATTAAAATTGAACTAAGATTAAGATTTCCTGTTAAACTAATTGATCCAAGGATAGCACCAAAAGTTACAATTATTATCGATTGTAACTCAGGGAGAGTAGGCATATCTTTTTCATTTACAGATTCAATAAGAACAAGATAAAGAATCACAACTTGTGCAAAGGGAAGAACAACACTAGGGTCTTCTATTATTATAAACAAGGCAAAATATCCAACTGTATACATTGCATTTCCAAGACCTGCAAGTATCTGATATTTAACTTCTTCTCTTCTTATTAATCTAAATTTTCTAAAAGATGGATCTATATATCTTTGGCCAATTGTTTTTTTATCAATCTTAATAGAAAAGATAAATGCAAAAAATAAAGTTACAGGGATTCCCATCAAAAATATCGAAAGACCAAGCGCCCAAGGATCTGTTACAAAAAGTTTACTTACTGTTGCATCCACACCTGAGTTAATTGCAGCAACTATTGCAGATGCAAAAGCAAGAGCATAAAATAGATATTTTTTCCTGATTTTTATTTTCATAGTGAAATTTCTTTTTCTATAACCTGAGTGTTTGTTTTTTTAACACCCGGAATCATTTGAATTTTATTAGTAACTTTTAATAGTTTATCCAGACTTTTAACTTGCGCGCGTACAACTATATCATATTCACCTGCAACAACAGATATTTTTGCGACATTTTCAATTTTTCTCATTTCAGATATAGCTTTCGCTGAGTTACCCGGATCCATGCTGATTAATATATACGCACTTATCATATGTTTATATCACCTTAATTTGCACGCGCAATATTAACTAATATATAAAGTTTCCCCTCAAATAAAAATTTATAGTTGTGAAATTCTAATTTACTTGCTTTGTATATAAATCAACCGAAAAAGCTGATTAGAAACTTTTTGTTTTTTAATTCAAGAAGCATGTAAAAAAAGATTGAAAAAACTATATAAAGGACAATTAAACAAATTAGAAACCTCTTCGATTTAATGTTATATTCTAAACAACAGAGTAGAAAAATGAGTGAATATCCATATAAATAGGTTAAATCCTTGGTTCATTTAAAAACCAAAACTATTGTTAATACTGCAATAATGATTGTTAAGATAACCATAATCACCGTCAATTTACTTATTTTTGATTGTAATCTTAAGTTTTCTCGTGTTGAATGATAGGTAGTAATATCTTCATTAAAATCCTTTAAACTTTCAAACTCTTGTTTTGTATTCTCCAAATCTCTTTCTTCAATTTCTAATAAAGCAATTGCATCATCCTTAACCAGATCAGAAATGCTTTTATTTTCACTCCAAAGGGGAATAACTTTGAAGTCATACAGTTTTTGGTCGATTATTTTATGAAGCCCTCGTAAGCATTCTTTTTCATTAAAATAGAACTGGCTATATTCAAAATAGGTGGAAATGGTACTATCAAAAATCTGATTGTATATGTCTTTGGGTGAGTTGATATTTCTTGATATTATACCGTTCTTAATCTGTTTTTTATCTTCATTAAACTTAGGTAATTTTGATTCAACTATAAAGTTCGTCCTATAGTATATGTAAAAATAAGGTAATATTTCACGGATTATTTGATTAATATTGCTATTTATGTTTCCGGTATTTGACTTTGATGGTTTGTATAATAAAATTAATCCTGCTGTTGTTGTCATCTTTCCAAATGATCTTGTATTCTCTTGAATTGAAATCAGAAAGTCATCTTTTTTACTGCAAGTTGGGATGCATATGTCAAAGAACCTAAAATATTGAAAATGTTGTTTGCTCCATTCTTTGAAATTTGAAAAATCGATATTTCCAACAGATAGAATCTTAATATTAGGTATAAATGACTCTTGTTTTTTAAAATAATTTTTTTTTGTTATGTAGATACCTTCTATGTAATCAGATAAGAATTCTGTTATCTCCCGTATTTTTTCATTAAATGAGGGCTCCATTTCTGGTCCTTTACGTTTTCGTCCTTTAAGGTTATTTTTTTCATATTCGATCCAATCATCTATATGAATAAATGTTTCTCTAAGCTGTGGATCTTTGTATTCTTCATGGAAGTTACATTCAATTGTTATACAGAAATATTTATCATCATAAGTGCTAAAACTGATTCTCATGTATTCTAAAAATATAGGTAGTTCTCGTGTTACAGCAGAATGATGATTTTTATGATGTCTGCTATTAGCTATGTAACCAATATTTATCTCGTGAGAACCAACTAATTTTCCAGGGTATTTGAAATTTGGTATGTTCTCAAAATGTAGCGAAGCCTTTTTTCCTTCACTTATCTCATCATATTTATAAAGCTTCTTGAGTCCATTTATCATTGAATCTCTATTTTCAGTTTTTATAAAATCGATAATGAAAACTTTTTCATATTTTGTTTCAATATACAAATTTGAAAGATTATTTTGACTTTTTTCATCATTTGTATTATTGCATGAATTCTTATTATTATTTCTTTCCTCACTCACAAAAAAATAAATCCAGTGGACAATTAAGAACTTTTGGTTTTTATATTTATAACAAAGGAAAAAATATTCATTAAATTAGCCCGCCTCGAAAAGTTAGATTCTCTGTAATTCCATTTTGTAATCTCACAAGTACCAATGCTAAAATACTTACGATATGCATTCCGATATGGGCAGTGAACTTCCCGATAGTATTTGCCTGGATGTTTTTAATCTCTGTAAGTCGTTTTTCTCTGCCGTGACAATGTTCAATCGCCTCTCGAATGATATATTTACTTTGATAAGATTCAGAGTCTTTCAGATATTTCATTAGCATCTGATTATGATAAAAATTCTCCAATACTTTTGTTTTATCATGTATCATTAGAAACCACTTCATATAATCTACATCAGCTTCTATTTTGAATAATTGTGATTTCCATAGTTTTTGATATTGTCTTTTCAATTCTTTCAAATCTGCATCTTGTTTGATTACAGCATTCTTGTCTATGTGACAGATAGGTTCAATATCAAAATATTCTCTCATTCGCATAAGATTTTTACCATCAGAGTAATGACCATCAGCAAACATTCTTTTTGGATGTAAACCATGAATCATTTTCATTCTATAAACAAGAGGCGAAAGGAAATCACCATCATAATCAGTAATAGTAGAAACATGATATTCCAATGGGATATCTGTCCTTACACATCTGACATTATGCCACTTGTATCCTGTTACACCATAATGTCCACTATAAGTGGCATCGTCATTATTTTTCTTTTCAAACGGAGAACTATCAATAACAATTTCTCCCCCAATAGGTATATCCCTCTGTTCACATTCAAAGATAACTTTCTGTAGTAACGCATCAAAAATTTTCTTTGTACCTTTGCTATTTATTCTATAGGTTATAAAATGATATAGTTGCTGATAGCTCGGAATAAAACCATATCCCAAAGTATCAGCAAGTGTCGGATTAGTTAATAAGTCATTGAATACATCTGTAAGAAATCTATGACCTTTGATCCTCCAGTAAATCATTGTTTTCAAGACAGCAAGTGGATCAAAGTGGAACCTCCACGCCTCTTCATACAATTCGTTTAATATGGGTCGTAGAAACTCCAGATTCATATGTTTTATTATTTCTTCTGTTCTAACTGGTTCATCTACTGTTGGATTAACAAAAGTTTCTTCTCCAGCGCTATAATATACAACACAAAAAGGTTTATCACATACATTTTCTATATTCTCATTTGGGGTTGATAGCATAAATATCAGCTCCTAGACCTTAGGGTGTTTACGCACCCTTTGGTCATTTTTATTTAGCTAATTTTATAATGCATTTTCTCCTTATAAACCCTCCTGTTGAACCAGTTAAACTACTCCTTCTTCATAATAAGAAAAATACTATATATCAGGGTTTATAGATAAATACTACTTTTTTTGGAAATTATTGTAATTTGTCTTTTTCTACAGTCAATTTATCTTTATTAATACTAACCATCACTTTTTCTCCAGGTTTAAAAGGAAATGTACTATCATCACGGGCAGTAGCATGAATATAAACATACATTTTACCCTTTACATGCTGATAGATGGTCCCCTTTCCCTTTCGTGCCATGTGTAATAACCAATAGTTAAAACAAATTCTTAGTACTAAAACAAATTTTAAACCAAATAGTACTACAGAAAAAGTAGTACTTAATATAGCGTAATTAAAACTTATTATATGGAGAAAATGGATCAAACTAGCCTTTTTCAATAGTAAAAAATAGGTTTATAAAGAAATAATTACTACTAAATCATAATGATGGAGGAAAAGGTATGAAAAAAACAACAATATTACTGATTGCTTTGATGGTAACTATTGCTGGTTTTTTAAGTGGATGTAATGAACAAGAAGAAACAGGAGAAAATACGAATAATTTTGAACCAGTTGCAAGTTGTTCTGCATCAACAGAAAGTGGAGTTTGTCCATTGACCGTGCAGTTCACAGGTTCAGGAAATGATGCAGATGGAACTATTGACTCTTATTATTGGGATTTTCAGGACGGACATACCTCCAATCAACAGAATCCTTCACATACTTTTGAGGAACCTGGCAATTATTATGTTTCCCTTCAAGTAACAGATGATGACGGTTCCACAGATTATGACTCTGTTTATATAAATGTAGAACTCACGAATAAACCATCAGCTTCAGCATCCTCTGATACAACTAATGGTGAATATCCATTGACCGTGCAATTCACAGGTTCAGGAACTGACATTGATGGCAGTGTTGTATCATATCACTGGGATTTTGGAGATGGGAAAACAAGTAATGAACAGAATCCTTCACATACTTTCTCAAGTACAGGTTCATTTACAGTTGAATTGACTGTTGAAGATGATGAGAATGCAACCGATTCGGATAGTATTGTAATCACTGTTACCGAATCTACTGAAAGTTACAAATCGAGTTGCAGGGATGATATAACATTTCAGCAACTTGATAGTAATGCCTATAATTATAAAGGGCAAAAAGTAACGTATCAGGGGACAGTTGTCCAGGTTGTTAATCAATATCAATTTAGAATTGACGTTGGTAGTAGTGATATAATCTATGTTATATCTGATGACTACACAAGTCTAGTTCAGGATGATTTAGTACAGTTTTGGGGTAAGGTAAACGGTTACAAAACTTACGAATCAACAGCAGGATATCAAATAACCATACCAGAGGTCTCTGCTAGATATATTGAAAAAGTAAGTTTAAATCTAAATGAGGGAGAAAAACTAACGATAAGCGGTTTTGAAATTTCATTATCACATAAAAAAACTGTTAATAGTTATTCTTATCGTAGTTCATATTCTGATTATATTTATACAAAGGATGCTTCCCCGGGTTATAAATTTGTATTCATTGAAGTTAATGCAAAGAATGTGATAGAAGAAAAGGTTAATGTGCCTTGTTCATATGATTTTTCACTTATTACAGAAGGAAAACAATATTCTGCTGAATCTTATCTTGGAGACGATGATTATAGAGATAATTGTGGTGATATTTACCCCGGTGTTACTGCAGAAGGTTCACTTGTGTTTGAGGTTCCAGATAGTGCATCTGATGCTATTGTTGCAGTTGAAGTTACATACGATATAGATACAACATGGTCAATAGATGTATGAGACAATGATAACTGTCTAGATTGTATAAATGCTTTTGAGTCGTATGTATGAATAAAAACCACATAGCATTTTTTATATTTATTCAAACCATTATAGCTGATCCAGTATATTACCTTCATTTTTGCAATAAATGAAAGAATATCGTAGAGAAACTGCAAAATTTCTACAAAAAGAATATATATCTTGAAAAATATGGTTTTAGAAGGAGATTGATCAATGTCTTGGCACGATGAATTTGATAGGTTATGTCAAGTACGTGGGTTATCTGATTCAAGAATGTACTTACAAACTCTTGAATGGAAGGAATTTTGTGCTGAATCCACTTATGAAGCATATAAAAATATTTATAACCAATTAGAAAAAGAAATTAAAAATTCAAAAATTATCGAAATTATGAAAGATGGCAGATTTGGTAGTTATATCTGGAAAGCCAGCGGAGAAGCTGCGTCCTGTATCCATATTACTCGTACTATGGTGGATGTTATCCTTCAGTTAATAAATAAAACTATTTTAGAAGAAGAAATATTAGAACACAAAGTAACATTCTCTAATGTCAAACATAAATTAAAAGACAAGTCTGCATCAAAGATAATAGAAAATTTAAAAATCCTTGAAGAATCAGAAGAATTTAATTACATAAGGAACCTTGATAACAAACTGAAACATCAGAATCTTGTACCTACAGATTACGTTCAAACAAATCTAAACGATATTAAAAATTTGAGAAAAGGACTCAAATTCCAATCTTTTGAAATGACTTATAATAATAGAGACTCTAAAAAATTTCCAGAAGTATGGATTGATGAAATTCTTGATCAATTTAGGAAAAAGATAGTGTATTTAATTGAAGATCTTGGAAATGAAATAAATGAATATCTTCAAATTAAAAATACTAATTAGAAATCTTTTTTAATCAGCTTTTACAAGAACAGATAAAAGATATGGATTAGTTTTAAATAGATTGATTCTAGATTAGAATTTCACATAGTTGAATTTGAGCATCAAACAATTATTTTTATAGAAGGAAATAAGGAAAGATTTAAATCATAAGATATGTATTCCCAGTATGGAGGTAAAAAATAATGGCATTTACACATGAAGGATGGACGCTATATTGTAGAGATGTAAAACTCAAAGGCGGAAAAAATCAAAGAATATATTTCTTTAGTAAGAGATCACCAAAAAGTGGAACACCTTGTGATAAACCAAACAATTATACCGTTGGTGTAAACAAAAGAACAGGTCTTCCATATTTGAAAAAGAAGTAAGAATAAAATAATATTTTCAAATTTTCTTTACTTCTTTTATTTTTTTCTAAAAATTTTTCTAATTTTTTATACATATCCGCCGATTTTTAGACTTGGATCTCCAAATAATTGCCATTGTTGGACCATTTTTACATCCATCTTTGAATCATCACCAAGGAATTTATGTAAATATTCTGTCAATGTATGACCATGATTAAGACCTAGATCATTCTGATTTTCCAAACCATATAATTCAAAAAATCTCAATTCTAACCATCCATCCAGTATTTCAATATAATCCACTATACCATTGAGATCTTGATCTCCATCCCCATGTGTTCCAAGGCCTGTATTTGCAATGGTTGCTATTGCTCCACCATTTGGTTTACTTGTTAGCCACCAAGCCCAACATTTTGGAGTCCAACCATCAAATAAAAACCGACCAATAAAATATTGAAGACCATTATTTTTAATTCCTTCAAATATATTCATAAATATAGTTTTATCAAATTCTCCATTATGACAGCCCCCAACAACAGTAACCGGTTGCTTTTCATGGTTTCTAAGAAATATCATATCTTTAACATGATAACGAGTAGTCCAGTTACTCGATTCATTTACAGGATCTGGAAAATGAGTACTCCAAGACACGCGGCTGCCATGACCACAAAAATATGCAAAACCTGCTCCTTTATTGAATTTATTGTTTACTGTTCTACCATTTATATCCTCATTTGATGAATATACTTTAAGAGGATTACAACCAGGTAATTTTTTAATTGCTTCATTACAGGCAATTTCACCTTCTTTTACAACTTCCCCTTCAGGCCATTGACCATGATTTACATAAGAATCTCCTGCAACCAATAAAAGGTTTTTAAACCAGTCTTTCTCAGAAACTCCATTTTTTTCATAGTTTATTATTTTATTTACCATTGTTTTTACTTCTAATTTATTTCTACAAGGAAGTCTTCCAAGATAAACATCGGGATAGAGATCCATTTTCTCCTTAAAATTATCATTCCAAACCGAAAATTTATCATCACCATTTGAGTCCCAACTCGAAAAATTTCCTTTGCTATCATATATATCTGCATAGTATAAATCACTAACAAATTTCTGTTCAGGATATTCCTGCTCATCTGTTGGAACTACGTAACTATATCTAATAGGAAGATCCCATTGTATGTTCTGACCATTAAGCCCTCCAACAAGCAAAACATGTTTAATATCCCATCTTTCTATTGATTCTTTAATGAAATATTTTATTTTCTCCTGTCTATCCCGTCCTGTTATAAGTTCATTATTGTAGATTTCTTCAGTTGAAAAAAGTCTTGTTTTTATACCTTGATTATTTTTAAATGATACAAGTGGTTCTAATAAATTTATATATTTATTAGGAGATATGATTATTAAATCCGATTTTTCTTCTTCATTGATTAATGGTTCTTCTGGCTCTGAATAAGTTACATTAACTGTTATATGAGAAACAAATCCAATCTGATTTTCATTAGGATAATATCTAACAGGATACACTCTTAAAACAAAGAAACTTGTTCGTTTACCATATGATAATCCACCTCCAGTATGATAAAGTACCCAGTCATCTGGATATTCATCAAGATTATTATATAAACTACCATAAATCGGATCGTTATACTCAATAGGTTCTATACTATCAAATTCCCCCCTACCATAAGAAAGCTTACTATCAAGATTAATGATTTCTGGAGAGTTATTTTCAAAGGTCACATCAATTATTTTTGAACCAAATGGAAACTCAAAAACAGATAGGTTTACGGGTAAAACTGGATAATATGAACTATAATCAAACATTATTATTCTATTATGATTAGTTTCATTAACTCGTATTACAGAGTAACTATATTGTTTAACAATCTCAGGATAAGAAAAAGAAAAATCAATTTCAAATGATTTTTCAACATACTTAATATTATTAGTCGACGTATTTGTTATATTTTCTGCGTAAACAGATACAAAACTTGATAAAACAAGTATAATTAAAACTACCGTAGAAACAAATTTAATATCGATTTTTTTATTCATATATAATACCCCCCAAGGAATTATTCCTATTTTTTAAAGAAGATATAATATAAAAATCTTTCTTATAAAGCTAGAACAAGAATAAAGATAAAACAAATTTAGTTTTATCAACAAATTTATCAAGAATCATTTTATGTTTAATTCAAAGGATTTGAGATGGAGTATGGATGATATCAATATAATAAATCTAATAAAAAAAGCATTTAGATCAATGATTGATGATCCAGGCTATATAATTCTTTACTTAATTCCAATTTTAATAAATATCATACCTATTATTTATATATGGTTTATTTTTGACGACTTGCAAAATTTAAACTATACCAATCTACAAAATCAACAATATATAATTGGTTTATTTAGAGATAATATAGTGTTACTTATAGTTATAATGATAGTTTATATTTTTATTTATCTAATAATTACAACAATAATAACTGGGGGATTCATTAAAAAAGTAGATTTTCAAGAAAAAAATGAAAAAATAGGTATAAAAGATTCTATATCTTATGGATTGAGAATATTTCCAAGATTATTTACTGCCCAAATAATAGGAAGTATTATTTTATTTGGCCCATTTGTCTTACTTATTTTCTTATCAATATTTTCTGCTCTAAACAAAATATGGGGATTACTTTGTTTTTCTTTATTGTTTATATTAATTATTGGTATTCTATGGATCTATATTGGAATTAGAATATCATTATATCCATATGCATGCGTCATAGATAAAAAAGGACCAGTTGAATGTTTTAAAAGAAGCTTAGAATTAACTAAAGGAAATGTTTTATTGATTTTTGCTCTGTATCTTATAGTGTTTGCAATTTACTTTATTTTTATTATCCCATCTAATATTTTTTCATATCTTGAAGTATCATACATAGCTACTTTGATATACGGTTTGATAATATCAACTTTCTTCACACCTTTATTTACTTTAACTTTTTCACTTTTATATATTTCTCTTTCAAAAACACACACAAAATAAGTTTTTTGAACAAAAAAATATAACAAAAATAAAGAGAAATAATACAATACATAACATAACCATTTTATCCTAAAAAATTAGTAAAAATATCCTATGCTTATTAATAGTAACCTTCAAAAACCATTAGTATATTCTAAGGAAGCCCATGGGCGGGTAACAAAGCGGCTATGTGGCGGACTGCAGATCCGCATACGGGGGTTCAAATCCCTCCCCGCCCTTTTATTTTCAGAAAATATAGTTCATAATAATAGTTTAAAACGTAATTCCCAAGTAAACTTATCCTATCTACCTATTTTTATTACTCTGACATTAATATTATTGACTTTTTTTCTTTTTATTTCTGCTTCAGGCAACGCATCTCCCATCCTTATTAATGAAGTAATGGCCAATCCTATCAAATCTGATACAACACATGAATGGATAGAACTATACAACTTTGGAAATAAAAGCATTAATCTTTCTGGTTGGAAAATATCTGATAATTATGCAACTGATTATATTGCTCCCGCAAATTCATCTATAAAACCAATTATTCCATCACAAAAATATGTTGTTATCACAGATCAAGATACTGAGTTAGTAATCCCAGAAGATGATTCAGTCATTCATTTCATGGTTGATGATAACACTGTCGGCAATGGTCTTGGAAACACAAAGGATTATCTGCTTTTAATAAATGAAAATGGAACTATCGTTGACAGTATAAAATGGGGATTAAACTACTCAATAATTCCAGGAGAACCACTTTCAAGTCCAACGGAAGGAAATAGTTTCATTCGGATAAGTTCAACACCGTTTAATAATTCAATTCTTGATTTTGTTGAAACAACCAAACCAACACTAGGCAGGCCAAACATCTATACAAAAAGTGGATCTGTACAAATTCAAAAAGCCCAAGGCTTTCTTCCAAAAATAACCAAAAATGATCAATACAGTATTCCATTTGCAGTCAGTGTAACTCTTACTAATTTTTCTGAAAACAAATCATTTCAATTGAAAACTTATATCACAAGTATATCATCCAGTAGGCACCCTGCAAGTCAAACGTGGACAGGAGAAACCTGGCAATATTCAGATAGATATACCCATATCATAAATACAGATGGATCTGGTTATTGGCAAGGATGGATATATCTTCGATTTTCAAAAAGCTATATAGCATACAAACAGAACATTCAGCACAACAACACATGCAATATAAACGTTAAAATAAAAGATGATTTCATGGTTGTAGATGCATATAAAACTGCTTACTTGTTAGATTTTGATAATTCAACAAGCAATGGAATACCTGGTGGTTATCTTATTGGAAAAACAAAAGAAAACCACATGCTTTTCCTAAAAGATAAAGATAATACCACCCTCAGTTGTTATATAAGTCAACCTAATAAAATCGATGATTTTTCTCCAGTAATCAATAGTTATTATAAACTATCAGGCCCTATAGGGTCAAACTACACTCTTTACTCTATGAATAATTCTGGGTTTCTTACTAAAGAAAAAACAAATATTTCTATTATTTGTGGAATATACTGTTTTGATATAAAAACAAACCAGTCTTCATTTGATTTGAAAAACCGAAAACAAATTTCAACCAGTATCATCATCAATAACACCGGTACGCTCAAAGATAGTTATTTTCTTTCAATTGTTGATAGAACACCAGGTTTTCATGTAACGTTTAAGATAGAAGAAATAACTATTTCTCCGGGTGACAAGCAAGAAGTAACTGTATTTATCAATCCAACATCCTATCGATTATTTGAGTTTCATTATGGTAGTATAACCATTGAAGTATCATCAAAAAATGATCCCATAGTTCGAAAAAAGTATAAGTTTTCCTGCAAGATTCATGAACCAGATCTTGCTATTCCGCAAATCAAAAGTTATGATATGAATGGAACTGAAACAAAAATTATTTATCAAGGACATATCGTACGTATTAAAGCGTTTTTAAGAAATAATGGTGCTGTAAAAGCAGATGATGTCACCATCTCTTATTTCCTCAATAGCATTGAACCAGATGCTCTACTTGAAACAAAAACCTATGATTATGTAGATAAATACCAGAAATATCCATCTTTGTATTGGGATACCCATCTTGTTGCACCGGGGAAGCATACAATTTATGTTGTTGCAGATTACTTTGACACCGTAAAAGAACTTGATGAATACAATAATGTAAATAGCATTAACATAAACATAGTTAATACCACGCCTTCTTTAGAAGAGCAACAGATACTAATTACTGAACTATACTATTATAACTATCCTAACATTCGTAATGAATTCATCACGCTTTTTAATCCAACTAATATTTCAATTTGTTTAGATGAATGGTATGTAACAAACACTATAAATTCACGAATCACAAATCAGAGGAAAATTTTGTTTTCAAAAAACACTTTTCTTCCCGCAAAATCATATATAGTAATTACACAAAATGCAAGTGATTATCAAAAACAACAAATGAAAATGCCAAATTTTGAATATGCTGTAAACTCAAATAGTTCAATTCCTAAATTGAATACAACGCATACTATTTTTATCAGCAATTCAGGCGGTGCAATAGCGTTAAAAAACAAATTCAATCATACCATTGATTGCATTATATATGGAGATACAAAATTACAATCTTTGTCATGGAATGGACCACCAGTACATCTATTAGATCAAGGGGAAATATTAAAACGTCGAAAGCAAAACAATACCTATGTAAACTCAAATACCGCTGAAGATTGGAGTCATCCATATCCCTGCCGCATAGGACAATCCTCTTTCTTACCAGAAACATACCATGCCAATGCAACTATTACACCTTTTATCTCACCAGATACAAGTTTTTCGATTGTATCTAATTTTATTCAAAATACTCATTATGAAATCCTACTCTCAATTTATGAATTCACAAGTATAGAACTTGCTGACATTTTAATCGATGCACTACAAAGAAATATAACTCTTAACATTCTAGTAGAGGGAAGCCCCGTTGGTGGAATGAATACAAAACAAAAGTTTCTTTTGCATCGTTTACAACAATATGGTGCAACCATACATCTTCTAAGAGGAAGTCAGATTGACCATAAATATAAAAGATACCGATTTACCCATGCTAAATACATGGTACTTGATAAAAAAACAGTGCTCATTCATAGTGGAAATTTTGGACCAACAGGAATTCCTGCTATAACTTCGTTTGGTAACAGGGAATGGGGTGTTGCTATTACTAATAGAACAATAGCTGAGTTTTATGTAACTTTATTTTATGAAGATTGGAATATTAAACGAGAAGATACCCTCCTGTTTTCATCTGAAATTAGTTTCGAAAACAATGAATATCTTTTAACCAAAGAAACATATTACGGTTCATATCAACCACTTATGAATCAACAGGTATTGTTTAATCTCACTGCAAAAATTCACCCTGTGATTTCACCAGATAACAGCCTCAGTGAAATAACAACGCTGCTTTTACAAGCAAACAAATCAATTTATATTCAACAGCTTTACATTTATCCAAATTGGACTAATGTTGAAAATCCAGTAATACCAATATTAGAAAAAAAAGCAGAGAAAGGAGTTGACATTAGAATAATTCTTAATTATAATCCAAGTTATGATAGTACAAACATACAAAATAATATAACAAAAAACATTCTTGAATCCTATGGAGTTAAAGTAAAATATGTTTATACAAATTGGTCTATTTTTAAAAATATACATAACAAAGGAGTAATTGTTGATAATACAAGTGTTCTTATTTCAAGTATCAACTGGAATGAAAATAGTTTTACAAGAAATCGTGAAGTAGGAGTAATTATTGAAAATGAAAGTATCGCCAATTATTATGCTAGTATATTTTTTTATGATTGGAACCTCAAAAAACCGATGAATTATAATTATATAGAAGAATTAGAATCAAATGAAGAAACTGATGAGAACACTATTTATATAGTAATTATATTCACAATGACCTTTGTACTAGTTATCCAAGATTGGAGAAAAAGAAAATGGACATAATAATACAGGTTTTATCACCTATATCATTATTTATCATAGCTTTTATTGTTTCAGCTTTGATTATATCTTATTATAAAAAATGGATGTTTACCTTTGCAATTATTGTGATAAATTTTGTCGTATTTGTATTATCTTTATTTTTTTCAGATGTTATAAACCAATTAGCATTTAAACCAATTTATCTTACAATCGAGCAAATCCCACAGATATATACTCTTTTTACATCTATGTTTTTACATAGCACAAGAGATTTTTTCCATATACTTTTTAACATGTTTATGTTTATTTTGATAGCACCTAGTTTTGAAGAGAAAATTGGTGCAAAAAAATTTATTGGAATATACATTTTTACAGGGATTTGTGCTGCTGTTTTTCATGCGTTAGTTGCACGAATTCTAACAGGGCAAACTAATCCATATATAGGTCTTATAGGTGCATCTGGCGCGATTTCTGGTGTACTTGGAGCATATGCCGCAGCATATCCAAAAGATAAAGTATTTTTCCCTGTATTTTTTATAATTAGAATGCCTGTTTTAGTCGCAGGTATCATATTTTTAACTATGCAGACTTTTTTTATTTTTACAGGTGGAGATCCACATACAGCATACCTTGCTCATGTAGGTGGTTTTATTGCAGGTATTATAGTTGCTACATTACTTATAAAGAACAAAGGAAGAGGGTTATACGAAAAGATTCCTATAGAAAAAAGATTTTATGATTCTTATTCTCCACAGAAACAAAGAAAATTAAATTATTCTAATCTTAAAAAACTTGCAACTACTCCTAAACTTAGAGAGATGCTTGAAAAAATTGAAAATGAAAATGTACCCCAAGTTCAAGATATATGGCTTGAACATTTTCTTGAAAAAACACGTTGTCCTAAATGTAAATCACCTTTGAATCACTTTAATGGTAAAATTTGGTGTGAAAAATGTGGTTTTAAAGCTAAATATTAAGAATTTTAAATAGATAAAGAAAGTGCCAATCCTTTTAATTCCCCATATAGCAATAAACTAGAAACAAAGTAACCTATTATAGCACCACCACATAACAAAGGAAGACCTGCTTGTGGTTTTCCACGCATTACAAATATCATAAGTATTGAAAACCCAATAAGAGTTCCAATTATTATACCAATAGATAAAAGTAAACTATTTGGTACATTATTATAAACAGATGCAACAAGTATACCTGGCATTACAATATCCCCAAGACCCATAAAAAACGCATCTCTTTCTTCTCCTTCTTTTAGTTTTTCTTTTAATCTTTTTGTTTCTTTTATAAGAGAATAATTTTTGATTTTTGGTACAACAAGAAGTACAGGAAGTTTTAGATCCATAACTGTATCTGCTAGATCTATCATATGTTTTGTTTTATAAACTGATACCGCATCATATAAAGCAAGAACTATTAGTAATACTATTACAAGTAATATGCTTAATGACATCCCAAAAATTGCAATTGCGCCTGCGCCAATTAGAATCCCTGTTAAATCAATAACATACCATTCAGGATATTTATATAATATATAAACCAATGATACTGAAAAAACAATTGAAAGAACAAGAGGAATTGTAATAGGAATATATGCACTCTCTGATATATATATAACTATACCATAAGAAATAGGTTTTATTAATGAGATCAAGGGATAGATAACATACAAAGAAGTATAACCTATTGCACCAAGAATCAATACTTGTATAACTTGTTTTTTCCAAAATTTAGATATTATAAGTATAACTAGAGTAAAAACAAGTAGTATTACTAATATGTAGATTATGTTTATTGGGTTATTAATATCTTCAAAAGCAGGCTCTATTCCTGCAGTTTTAAAAGGCTGAGTTACTAAAAGCGCAAGGCCATGTATTAATACAAACAAGCTACCCATCAGAATAACTGGAAAAAAATCATTTTTATTCTTATCATCTTTATTTGACATCATCTTCAAAGAATAAAGTTTACATATTTAACTATTCTAATTTTTTAGATAAAATGAAAACCTGAGAATATATACCAAATAAAACCACTATAAAAAACAAGCATCAAAACACCTTCTAACCGGGATATTTTGTTTTGAGAATATATAATGGGAAGCATCAAAAAACTAGCAAAAA
This sequence comes from uncultured Thermoplasmatales archaeon, assembly GCA_964481275.1. Classification (GTDB taxonomy): domain Archaea; phylum Thermoplasmatota; class E2; order DHVEG-1; family DHVEG-1; genus CAYZTD01. The sequence goes on along the minus strand of CAYZTD010000001.1, from coordinate 178,908 downwards.
CGAGAATTAATATAGCATCCATTGATTTTAAAGCATTCAAAGGAACAAAAAGTGCAGCAAAACCAAGAATAAGTAAAATATTAAAAACATTTGATCCTAAAACATTTCCTACAGCAACATCTGATTCATCTTTATATGCTGCTACAGCAGATACCACTAACTCAGGTAGAGAAGTTCCTATAGCAATCATTGATGCGGCTATAACAAAATAAGGAATACCTATTATATTTGCAATAGTAACAGACGATTCAATCAAAAACCATGCACCAAGAACAACACCTGCAATTCCTAAAAAAATAAAAAATATATTTTTCCATGTTTTTCCTTCTTTATATTTATTATCAATTCTTTCTTTTTTTGCACAACTGATAAAAAACCACACAAAAATTACAAATAAAACAAGAAATAGGATGCCACCAAAGTAACGATACTGATCAAGTAAACCAAAAAATGAACATACAAGAAGAATTATAGTTGCACCAATCATAATTGGCATTTCTCTTCCTATTATTCCTTTTTTAATCTTAATTGGCTTTATAATTGCACTTATTCCCAAAACAAGAAAGAGATTTGCTATACATGAGCCTATAATGTTTCCAAGGGAAATATCACTTTCTCCTTGAGCAGCAGCTCCCACAGAAATCGCAAATTCTGGTGCAGAAGTACCAAAACCAACAAGCAAAACAGAAATTATCAAAGCAGAAACACCAATTTGTGAGGCTGTTTTTACTGTACCATCAACAAGCATATCAGATCCTTTATAAAGAAACAACAATCCTAAAATAAACGCTGGAATAGCAAGTAATTCTAAACCTGTTGGAAACATGACAAGATGCGTAATAAAAATACTTGTTTAAATAACCTAGTAAAAACAAAGGTTTTTCAATATTAACTAATTCAAGTTTTTGAAAATAGATGACAAAAGGAAAGCTAATATTTATTGGATTAGGTCTATACGATGAAAAAGATATTTCACTAAAAGGACTAGAAGAAATAAAAAAAAGTGACAAAGTATTTGCAGAGTTTTATACATCTAAACTAGTTGGATCAAATATTAAAAAAATAGAGAAAACAATAGATAAAAAAATACAGGTTTTATCAAGAGAGGAAACTGAAAAAGGAGATTTAATTATCAATTCAGCAAAAAAGAAAAAAACCATTTTTTTAACAGCTGGAGATAGCATGACTGCAACGACTCATATTGAACTAAGAATCAGAGCGAAAAAAGAAGGAATAGAAACAAAAGTAATTCATGGGAGTAGCATTGTTACAGCTGTTTCAGGTTTATTAGGTCTACAGAACTATAAATTTGGAAGGACCACAACACTTGCATATCCTGAGAAAAACTATTTTCCAACAAGTCCTTATAATGTCATTGAAAAAAACAAAAAAACAGGGCTTCATACTTTAGTTTTACTTGACATACAACAAGAAAATAACAGATATATGAATGCAAACGAAGGACTTAAAATTTTGATTAATATGGAAAAAAAACTTAAAAAAAATCTGATAAAAGAAGATGCAACCGCCTGCATAGTTGCAAGAGCAGGTTCAAATAAACCAATTGCAAAAGCAGATTCGATAAAGAACTTAATTAACTTTGATTTTGGAGAACCGTTACATACTATAGTAATTCCTGGAGATTTGCATTTCATGGAAATCGAAGCACTTAAAATACTTGCACAATTACCTGCACAACAGATAGGAAAATTACAAAAACTATAAAACACATAGCGTCTATTATTCCATAAATAGGGGATTTATTGATGCAACAGAAGGAAAATATTGTCGGCTATATCTATGGTGATGTTGGTTCAACTGAGTTTAATTTTGCAGTTAATGGACAGAATATAAAAAAATTTGATTATATTTTTGCACCACATAAAGAAGGTAAAATGCTTGCACAAATCATGGACATCAAACAGCATTCTGATCTAAAATTTGATGATGCAACTACTATCATGTCCGGTGAAAATGTACCTAATATAAAATCCAAGGTTTCTGCATTTGCTGATGTCATAGGATATAGAGACAAAAAAGGTCTTCTACAGTCTCCTAGAACTCCCTTTAATGCAGGAGCTGGAATTAAACTTGCTGATGAAACTCTTATCAGAAATGTTTTAGGACTTAGTGCTTCTAAGGAAAATGGAGCATATATAGGCCTTTTAAAAGGTCATAATTTGGCTGTTTATCTAAATATTGATGCACTTGTTCAGAAACATATTTGTATACTGGCAAAAACAGGTGGTGGTAAAAGCTATGCCTGTGGAGTTCTTGTCGAGGAACTTTTAAAGAAAAAAGTTCCTATGGTAATAATTGATACTCATGGAGAATATCATTCTTTAACAAAACCTAATAAAAGTAAAAAAGACAAAAAATATATGGAAAGATTTGGTATCAAAAAAAATAGTTATGAAAACCAAATTAAAGAATTTTCTCCAGTAGGTTCCAGAGGAAACATAAATCATTTGACACTTAGTGGACTTAATCTTGAAGCAAGAGAAATAATTGATCTTTTATCTGCAAAGCTATCTGGTCCACAGATAGGGGTTCTTTATCAATCTATAAAAGAAGTAAAGGAATATAAATCAATTTACAATCTGAGAGATATAATTGATGCCGTGAATAGATCCAAGAGTAATGCTAGATGGAATGTTATAGCCTCTTTGGAGTCACTTGATTCAATAGGTGTTTTTTCTGAAAATGGTACTTCTCCTGCAGATATTGTTAAAAAAGGTAAATGTTCAACTATTAATATGAAAGGTGTGCCACCAGATGTACAAGACGTAGTAGTAGCTCGTCTTACAAAGGAACTATTTGATGCTAGAAAATCAGGAGATATCCCCCCATTTTTACTTGTAGTCGAAGAAGCGCATAATTATTGTCCAGAAAAAGGTGTTGGAAAAGCTGTTTCGTCTAATATTTTACGTACTATTGCATCTGAAGGACGTAAATTTGGCATGGGTTTATGTATTGTTAGTCAGAGACCTGCTAAAGTAGATAAAAATGTTGTATCTCAATGTAACACAAATATTATTTTAAAGGTTACAAATCCAAATGATCTAAAAGCTATAATTCAATCAGTAGAAGGTCTTACAAGTCAAACATACAGAGAGATACAAAGACTTCCTATTGGTATAGCACTTATCTCAGGGGCAGGACTACAGCAACCAGTTATGACAGAGATACGTACAAGAGAAACACAACACGGAGGTAAATCTGTAACAATATCAAAGGGCGGAGGAAAAACAAGTGAACCAAGAATACCAAATAAACCTGAACCAAAACAAGATAACTATCAACCGCCAGTTCAGACTGTTAGTGAAAATGAACCACAACAACAAACTCCATCTAAAAAAGATACTACAACAGAAAAAGCAAAAAATGTAACTAGAGTTGCAAAAAGATTAGGCTGGGTTGATACAAGTAATCCAGATGAAGCAATAAAAATACTCACCCGTGAAGCAGAAAAGATGAATGAAAATGTATTCAAATATCTAGAATCGCTTGCTAAACTTGGTAAAAATTTATGTTTATCTGAGAATCCTAAATGTATGAATTGCCCTATGAATCAGGGATGTAAATATAGAATTGAGATGAAGACTGAAAAAAAGAAAGGTTTATTTAAAAGATGAAAAACGAAACATCTCTAAAAATAATAACTATAAATCTAATTATTTTGTTAGTGTTAATGAGTGGATGTACAGAGATTATTAATAAAGGAAAAAACGAAATAAAATATGAAAAACAACCTACAAAAGTAAGTTACAATATTTCATATGGATGTAAAATAAACTGTAGTGGAAACGGAGAGTTTAGAATAAATTATGAATGTAATACACCTGAAGTTATGAAAGGTATAGTAACAGAGATTAATGTTTTAAATGATGAATATACAGATAGGTTGAATGTAGCTACATTTAATGATATAAAAAGTTGGAATATAAGCAGAAAAGACTCATGCAATAGTTATACATTTGGTATTTCTGCAGATATAATATCTGAAGTATTTTACATAACAGATCTAAAAGGAGATGAAGCATTAAAAATAGATGAAATAAAAAATAATCATTCAGAACTAGTAAAACAATATTGTAAGCCTCAAGGAAATGATACAACTGTTTTTATTAATCCGGATAATCCAAGTATTGAAGAAAAAGCATATGATATATATAATTCTACAAATTCAGATAATTCGTTTATAGTTGCAAAAGAATTATTCCTATGGTTAAAACAAAATACAGATTATGAAATTCATTCAGATAATAAAGTTCAACCTTGTTCTTTAACGTTTACCAAAAAAACAGGAGATTGTGATGATTTAACATTTTTATATCTTTCACTATGTAAATCTCTTGACATCCCATGTAGATTTATTAAGGGATATTTAATTGATGAAAGTGACACTATCGGCCATGTTTGGGCAGAAGTTTTTGTTGGAGGAGATTTAGGAGATTCAGGCTGGATTCCTATAGAATGTGCCGGAAGCGGAACCGGAAAAAGTGATGTAGAAATACATCAAAATTTTGGTATGGAAACAGCTAAACATCTAAGACTTTTTAAGGATAACGGGAGCAACGAGTCCCTCAGTATTTATCTATCGGGTATAAGTTATATGTTCGATCAAAATATTGAATTTGAAAAACCTGTATTTTTTGCAGATATATCAGATTATACAGTTTTAAAAGAAGAAAACCTTGTAATAGCTGAAAATAATGTTAGAAACTACAAATAATAAAACTTTTTTGAAGCCATTACAGTTTTATATATAAAATTTATTCTATTACTGGGATGGGAACACAAAGAAGATCTATACTTTCTTTTTTTAGAAAGTTTAGAGAGAAAAACAATAAACAAGTAAGATTCAGTGTATCATTAAAGATTACTTTGGTCGTTGTTTTATTATCTATTCTAGTTATTTCTACTATATCGCTAATAAATTTCTATGTTCAACAAGAATATGAAAGAGAACAAATTGATCAAAAAGAACAAAATAAAATTTTAGAATTTGTCGAGTTTAATTCAATTTTAAAAGAATTTGAAGAGTATATTTCAGTAAATGAGAATTTAAATGATAAAGAAAAATTACAAGGATATATAATAGATTTAAAAACTCAAACAAATAAAAATCTTTCCAGTAGCCTTTACATAAGAGAATTAAGTATATATCTACCAATAGACAATGAATTACAACTTTATGTATCTACTGACAAAAATAAGATTGATTCTGTTTCTGTATCAAAATTAAATAATGAATCATTTAGAACTGGAGATCCCGTTTACATAACATCTGATAAAAATCAAATTTTAAAAATTATTTCTCCTATTAGTAGCTCTAATGAAATTGCGGGTACATATGAGATGAGTATATCAATTCCACAGACAAAACTATCTCATGAAGAACAAATTAAAATTGTTATTTTAATTTCTTTTATAGGAATGATTTTTCTTGTAATTAGTCTCGTGTATATATTAAGAAAAATAATTGTTAATCCGATTATTGATTTTAAAAATAAATCAAAAATGATTGCCAGAGGAAATCTTGATACACATATCGATATCAAATCAAAAGATGAAATTGGAGAATTAGCACGTGCTTTTAATGATATGGTTTTAAGTCTAAAAGAAAGTGTAGATAAAATAGAATATTATACACATAGTTTAAAAGAAAATCGAGATAAAATAAAATATTATAACACAGTTCTTGAAAAAATTTTAGAACAAAAAGATAAATTTATTGGACAACTAGGCCATGATTTAAAAAACCCTTTGCAACCTTTAACAGGTCTTCTCCCGATACTTATCAATCAAGAAGAAAACCCTCAAAAAAAAGAAACACTAGAGGTTATGTATCAAAATGTTTTGTACATGCAAGATCTTATTTCTGATACTCTGAAACTTGCTAGGTTAAGATCAGATAATATAGAGTTTAATTTCCAAAGATTAAATTTAAGAGAACAAGTTGAAAAAATTATATCTTCCCAAAAGATGAAATTTATAGAAAATAAAATAAAAATTGAAAATGAGATAGATAAAGAAATATTAGTTTGGGCAGATCAACTTAGACTTTATGAAGTTTTTCAGAATATAATTAGTAATTCTGTGAAATATACACCCAAATCAGGTGGAGTAATACGTCTTAAAGCAGAAAAAATAAATGATGAAACAAAAGTAATCATAAAAGATACGGGTGTTGGTATGACAAGAGAACAGGTAAAAAGAATATTTGATGAATTCTATAAAGCAGATCAAAAAACAAGTGATTATCATTCAACTGGACTTGGATTAGCTATATGCAAAAGAATTATAGAAAAACATGGTGGAAAAATATGGGCTGAAAGTCCTGGAACAGGAGAAGGAAGCAAGTTTTATTTTACTTTAAAAAGTGCAAATTAACAATAGAAAGCTAATTAAATAAAAATAAGATATATATTTTCGAGGATGCGGTAGAATGGTTAAAAAAATAATGATAGTAGATGATGATCCTGGAGTTGTTTATACTGTAAAGCATGGAATCGAGGGGATAGATCCAAACTATGAAATAACACCAATAGAAAACGGTAGAAAATGTTTAGAGATCCTAGAGAAAGGAAACCTACCTGATCTTTTATTATTAGATATTATGATGCCCGATATGAATGGATGGGAGATACACCAGGAAGTAAGAAAAAAAATATCAGCTACTTTACCAATTGTCTTTTTGACAGCACGTACAGATCGTATAGCAAAAAATGCAGGGGATTTTCTTGGTGATGATTACATTGAAAAACCATTCAAAATTCCTGAGTTGAAAGAGAGATTAGATAGGCTTTTAGAGAAAAAAAAGAGATAGTATTTTGTTTTAAATTCTAGATATATCTTATTAAACTAACAAGTTATTAGAAGTAGATTTTCTTAATTATATCAAATGCAATTATTGTTTTCTTTTCTGACATTTTGACACACTAATTTTATATATAACTAATTACAGAGTATATTAAGTAATCAAGGATGGCAGAGGATGAGAAAGATAAATATCAAATTAACTAGAAAAATCATTTACATATGGATTATTACATTTCTACTTTTAACTTCATCTTCATTATTTTTTTTAAATATAAGTAAAGCCGAAGAAATATTAATGTTGGAAAGTGAAAGTATTAATGGAGAAGACCCCCTACGACAAGATGGTAATGACGACTATGAACTAACACAAACACCGCCACCAAGAGGAGACGACGATGATGACGACTGCAACAGTCCACCAGAACCACAAACACCAGAAGGACCAACAACAGGATACACAAACACAGAATACCAATTCAACTTCACAGCCACAGACCCAGATAATGACTTAATCAGTTATACCATTATTTGGGGCGATGAAACAACTGATGGACCTCTTGGACCATACAACTCCGGAGAAACAATAACACAACAACACAGCTGGAATATTACTGGAAGATATTCTATCCAATTATATGCTGAAGATGAAGAAGGATTTGCTGAATTTTCTTTACCTTTAGCCATAACTATAAAAGATAACAGAGATGATAATAATCCATCAAATACTCCTCCAATAGCAAAAACACCAGAAGGACCAACAACAGGATACACAAACACAGAATACCAATTCAACTTCACAGCCACAGACCCAGATAATGACTTAATCAGTTATACCATTATTTGGGGCGATGAAACAACTGATGGACCTCTTGGACCATACAACTCCGGAGAAACAATAACACAACAACACAGCTGGAATACACAAGGAACATATAGTATTGTATTACTAGCAGAAGATGAACACGGAGCGATTAACGAATCTGATCAGCTAACTATAGAAGTAATAACATATTATACAATAGGTGAAGGCAATACTGATTACAGTCCACCAATAGGAGATGACGATGATGACGATGATAAAAACACTAATTACAACAATAACAAAAAGGATAATTCAAACAACAATCAAGAAGAACAAGACAAAGAAAACACCAATGAAGAAAAAAATGAACAAGAACCCACAGCCCTCTCATACTACCAAGAAAATCAAGGCACCACAAACAACGGTAAATACAACCTACCATCAATAATAGGAACACTAACAAACATCAAAAATCCAGAAATATCCTGGACAATAATAATTACAGCAATAATCACAATAACAACAATACTAATAATATACCTAATCAAAACAAAAAATATATACCTAACAAATAGAATTTAAAAATATCTTTTAAAGAGTTTTTTATTAATTTTTTGAGCATAATAGTAATCTAAAAGATTTAAATATTAAAAGTACATACAGCCTTACTCCTATTCAACAGGTGAATTAAATTGGGTAAAGGTATAAACGCGGCAAGAAAGCTTAAAAAATCCAGAAAAAATCAACTCTGGAATGATAGACACTACAAAAAAAGAGTGCTTCATTTAAAAGAAAAAGCAGATCCTCTTGAGGGGACAGCGCAAGCTAGAGGTATAGTAATAGAAAAAGTAGGTATAGAGGCAAAACAGCCTAATTCTGCGATACGTAAATGTGTAAAAGTACAATTAATAAAAAACGGACGTCAAATAACAGCTTTTGCCCCAGGTAATAATGCTATCAGCTTTATAGATGAGCACGATGAAGTTCTAGTAGAAGGAATAGGCGGACGAATGGGCAGATCTTATGGAGATATCCCTGGAGTACGATTTAAGGTAATTAAGGTAAATGATGTATCATTAACAGAAATGATTAAAGGTAAAGTAGAAAAAGCAATGAGACGATAATATGGCAGATAAAAAAGATAACAATAATAATTTTTTTCAGATATTAAATAAATATGACATGAGTAAGATAGAAATAGAAGATAAAGGTCTTGAAAAATACATAAATTTTGATACAAAAAACATCTATCTTGGTGGAAAATATTCAAATAAGATGTTTGCCAAATCAAAAATACCTATAGTCGAAAGACTAATAAATAATATTATGAGAACAGAAAAATACAACGGTAAGAAAATAAAATCATATAAAGTTGTAAGAGACGCTTTTGAAATAATTGATAAAAAAACTAAAACGAATCCATTACAAGTACTGATAAATGCTTTACAAAATGCAGCGCCAAAAGAAGAAACAACAAGACTGAGATTTGGAGGGATATCAGTTCCAAAAGCAGTAGATGTAGCACCACAGAGAAGACTTGATATAGCAATTAGAAATATTGCAAATGGTTCAGTAAAAGCTAGTCATAAAAATAAAAAAAGAATGGAAAATTGTCTTGCAGACGAAATAATAAAAGCAAGCAAAAATGATGTAGAATCATTTTCCATATCAAAGAAAAATGATGTGGAAAGAGTTGCAAAATCAGCTAGATAAAAATGAATTATTTATTATAAATTTATTTGAGGTTGAATTAGAATGGGAAAGAAAGAAGACAACATCAAAAAAGCAAAGAATTTGATGAATGATCTAAAACACATTAGAAATATTGGAATAGCAGCACATATAGATCATGGAAAGACTACTCTTAGTGACAACCTTCTTGCAGGTTGTGGTATGATGAGTGAGGAACTTGCAGGAAAACAGCTCGCTCTTGATTTTGACGAACAAGAAGCAGATAGAGGGATTACAATTAATACAGCATCAGCATCTATGGTACATGATTTTGAGGAAAAAGAATATTTAATAAATCTTTTAGACACACCTGGACACGTAGATTTTGGTGGTGATGTAACACGAGCTATGCGTGCAGTTGATGGATGTATTGTTGTTGTGTGTGCTGTAGAAGGTGCTATGCCACAAACTGAAACTGTAATCCGTCAAGCCCTACGTGAAAAAGTAAAACCCATCTTATTTATAAACAAAGTTGATCGTTTAATAAACGAACTTCGTGTCACACCAGAAGAAATGCAGCAGAGATTTGTAAAAATAATTGCTAAATTTAACGAGCTATTAAACAAAACAGTTCCAGAAGAATTTAAAAATAAATGGAACGTAAAAGTAGAAGATGGTAGCGTTGCTTTTGGTTCAGCATATTATAATTGGGCAATATCTGCTCCATATATGGAAAAAAGCGGCCTTAGCTTCACAGACATTTATAATTACTGTAACAAAAATAACCAAAAAGAACTTGCCAAAAAAACACCTATACATGAAGTGCTACTTGATATGGTTGTAGATCATCTCCCTTCACCAGATATAGCACAAAAATATAGAATTCCACATATATGGCGGGGAGACCAAGAAAGTAAACTTGGAAAGAGCATGATAAACTCAGATGAAAACGGACCTATAGCATTAATGATTACTAAAATTGTTATGGATCCACATGCAGGCGAAGTAGCTGTAGGAAGAGTATACAGTGGTAAAATAACTCGCGGTCAAGAATTATATGTTGCAGGAATACCCAAAATAAATAGAATACAACAAGTAAATCTTATGGTCGGTGCAGATCGTATACCTGTAGAAAAAGTTAGCGCAGGTAACATTGTTGCTGTAAACGGTATAAGAGATGCCATAGCAGGAAGCACCGTCGTTGAAGATCCAGATGAAGATCCGTTCGAAAAAATTGTACATGTAAGTGAACCTGTAGTAACAGTTGCTGTTGAAGCAAAAAACACAAAGGATCTACCAAAATTAATAGAAGTTTTAAGAATAGTAAATAAAGCAGATCCTAGCATACAAGTTGATATAAACCAGGAAACCGGAGAAAACCTGATGTCAGGTATGGGAGAGCTTCATCTTGAAATAACAGAGTATAGAATTAAAAATGAATACAAAGTAGATATTATAACATCCGAACCAATAGTTGTATACCGGGAATCAGTTGCTAACAAAAGTAAACAAAAGTTCGAAGGAAAATCGCCTAATAAACATAATAGGTTTTATATGGAAGTTGAGCCACTTGACCCAAAAATAATAAAAGCAATTTATGACAATGAAATACCTGATAATGTCAAAAAATATCAAAAAGATGTTGCAAAAAAATTGCAAGAACTTGGTATTGATAAAACTGTTGCAAAAGGCGTATTTGGAAAACAAGGTTTAAATTTAATAACCGATGTCACAAAAGGAATACAATATCTTCATGAAACACGTGAACTAATAAAAGAGGCATTTGACGAAGTAATGAAAAGTGGACCTATAGCAGATGAACCATGTCAAGGACTTCTTGTCAAACTTGTCGATGCAAAATTACATGAGGATGCAATACATAGAGGACCAGCCCAAGTAATACCTGCAGTTAGAAATGCTATTTATGGAGCAATTACGATTTCTGATCCAATACTTTTAGAACCTATGCAAAAAGTATTTATCAGCACTCCTCAAGGCTTGATGGGAGATGCAAGTAGGGAATTAAACCAGAGAAGAGCAACAGTCAAGGATATGACAACCGAAAAAGATATGGTAAATATCGATGCTAAAGCACCAGTAGCTGAAATGTTTGGTTTTGCAGGAGCGATACGTAGTGCTACAGGTGGAAGAGTCCTTTGGAATACAGAAAACATAGGTTTTGAACCTCTTCCAAGAAATTTACAAAAAGATATTGTAACCCAAATTAGAGAAAGAAAAGGTTTAAAACCAGATCCAAATCCACCAAATTATTATATGGATTAAAAAAATATTTTTTATTTTTTCTTATATAATTTTTATCTTAAAAATTAAAGAAAATATTATAAAAAAGATTTTCTTACTAGTTATTAGGAGATGCACTATGGATAGAGGAAAAATCCAGATAGACAAAAATTTTGAGCTTGAATACAGATATTATGGTAGAGATTCAAACTATAAATATTTCAATAGAAAATTTGAAATATTTGTTCTAGAGAAAAAAACACTTAGAAAAAATTATTTGATGCATATGGATAATTCAGATACCAGACAGATGATGCCAGGTGTATATAAAGCATCTACTGGTAGAAAAAGACATGATTTTGGAGTGACCACCTTAAATTGGAATGATATAAAAACAAAATTTACAGATTATATTGTAGATGAAATAGGCGAAAGAAAAAGAGAGAAAATAAAAAAGGCGATAGGAAAACTTTCTTCACCTAAAATATAGATTAATTTTTTTAATATTCTGTTATCCTATATTTACCATGCACTGGTTCATATATCTGTCCATTACGTTTGAGACGATCTAGTGCATCTTCGACTTTACTTGATTCCAATCCATCTATTTCTGCTTCTCTTATTATATCACCACGGGCAGCATTACCATCTTTTGATTCATCACTTACCCTTTGAATAATATCCATAATTGATCTCATCCGATCATGTTGACTATGAGAAATGCCTGTGGCAATTATATCTATATCAATTTTTCCAGTCTCACGATCTAGACCTACACGACGGAGATACTGATCAATAATATATATGGCCCTTTTTGCATCTTCTACTTCAACGGATTCGCTTAATCTTAATTTAGCGCTAGCCTCTGAAAGACGAACAAAAGCTTCAAGTTGACGAGGAGTAAAAGTAATTGATTCTTCAGAAGAGTTTCTAAAATCTACATAATAATTTTTTATCAAATCTAAAGCTTCATCTGTTATTACTGGAAAAATCCTTCTTTTTGCATATGCTATATATTTTCTTAAAAACTCAGGTGCAAAAAAAGGTTCTACAATCTTTATCAATTGTTCTTGTTCTTTTTTAGAGAATTTACTTTTCTTAGATCTTTTAATATTTTCACTTACTTGACCTGCTTTGTGTGTAAGAAGAATATGTGTTGCAAGATCAGTATCCTTTGTTCGATCAGGTCTATCAAGTATAGAAAAAATCAAATCAAAACGAGATATTAGTGCAGGTGGCATATTAATTTGTTCATGCATAGGAATAAACTCATCAAAACGACCAAGTTTTGGATTAGCAGCTGCTAGAATTGCACAACGAGATTTCAAAGTTGCATTAATTCCTGCTTTTGCAACAGATATCTCTTGTTGTTCCATCGCCTGATGAAGACTACTCCTATCTTGGTCAGCCATCTTATCAATCTCATCTATACAAGCAATACCCATATCCGCAAGGACCAACGCTCCAGCTTCAAGTGTCCATTGCCCTTCTCCAAATTCATCGCGAACTGCAGCTGCAGTAAGCCCTGCAGCAGATGAGGCTTTACCTGATGCATAAACACTTCGTGGTGAAAGCTTTGATATATAATTAAGCATCTGAGATTTTGCAGTACCTGGATCCCCTACAAAAAGAGTATGGATATCTCCACGGATATGAGTACCATCAGGCATCTCTTTTGGAGTTCCACCAAATAACTGTAAAATTAACGCTTCTTTTTCTACACTCATACCATAAATTGTAGGAGCAATACTATCTCTCATATTCTCATATATCTTTGGATCTTTACTTACTTTGATTATTTTCTCTTCATCTTCGGCAGAAATTTCTACTTCTTCAAAAGCATATTCCTGAGTTTCGATACTAAGTGCATCCATAGTTTTTGCAAAAGCAGTCAAACGATAAGTACCACGACGTCTTTGCATAGAATGAAGAATACCATTTACAATAACTCTATCACCTGGTGCGATCTCACCTACAAGATCATCTTCTAAATAAACACTTATACGTTCAGGTTGTGAACCGCCACGAAGACCTTCAGGATTTTCTTGAATTTCAATTTTTTGTGAATCAATAAATTTAGAAAGACTAGAAAGAAGTTTAAAAGATGATATGCGCCCGCAACCTCCTTGATCTTCAAAACATTCGGAGGGTTCTTTTAATATATCTTCTTCTTGTTCGATACGAATTATTGCCCCACATTTTTGACATTGAAAAGCAGCAATCTGGAGTTTAGGTCTCACCTCTGTTCTTTTCTTTACAAGCCCCTCAATAGACATAAGATGACCTAAATGATTTGCACGAATATTACGAATTATTATTCTATTTGTATCAGAAAGGTTAAAAACTCTAAAATTAAGTTTTAGTTCATTTTCAGATGTTACATCAATATTTTTCAAAGATTCCTCTGCATTAAAAATTGCTTTATATGGTTGATTCAAAAGAAGCTCTGCAAGCTCAGGGTCTTTTTTATCAATTAGCCAGTAATCAACAAATAAACTACGTTTTTCAGGATATTCTAGAGAAACAGTCTCCATATCTGATTTACAATTCTCCTCAAAGAATTTCTGCCATTTAGCAACCAAATTCTGATCTTTTAACAACTTAACCGTAAACATTCCCCCAAATGTAAAAAAATGATAATAGAATTCTACTTATAAATATTTTCAGGGGGTCATCAAAAGTTCTTTAGCGGGTATAGGAAATCCGCAAGTGGGCGAACACCTCGTCAGTTGACTGCCCATCTGCTTCCATCAACCCCGTTAACCCTTCGAGCATTGGCAGTCTATGGTAAGGCTGCTCACTTCCGTGCCTAACCCGATTTCCACAGTAAAGATGGTTATATAACCCTCCAGTTATATAGAACCATCACCTCCAATCCCAGAGGACAGGGTATCATCGTCAACAGATGGATCAAAAGACGGGTGAAACACCGCCTCTTGGTTTCGACCTCTGCATAAAGACGATTTCAGATTACAGGGAACGCCTATCTCCCCAGTCTATCCTATACCTATCGCCAAACATATCTTATAGAGACCTACGCATAATGGTAGCTATATTTCTAATTAACTGTACAAAAATCAAAGCAAGAGCAATAGATATAAAGGTGACATCTCGAGCTATTAAAAGCCATTCATCTCCAACATATTTTAGTCCACCAACATGCAAACAATCTTTTATCAATAGATAAAAAAACAAACCTATAATAAAAAATAATATTAGATTAACATAAATAGACCATTTATACCATGTTCTTTTACTAGTTTTTCTAATTAAATCTTCAACCATTATATCATAATCCTCCAATCTTTCTAAGTCAAAAAGTAATATAAAATAATAGATATATGAATATTGTGCCTTAAAAAAAATCATCAATCTTAGTAGTTCTGATTTTATCACTCATAAAAAGAGAATTAATAGATTTTTCAACAAGAATAATTCTTTGATGAGCATAGTTGGGAATATTGTAACGTTTAGCTACATCTTTTGAAATATCTAAATATTTTTTAACTGATTTTTCGTGAACAGTAAGAGTAAGTTTACCACCGCATTTAATACAAACTCCTTTCAATGGTGGACGACGGTAAGTAATGTTGCAAGTAGGACATCGTACTGATTGTTTACTAAATGCACGTAAATTTCCTAAGATATCAGGTAGAAAATGACGTTCGATTACTTTGTATGCAACATCAGCAACATCAACTGCACGAATCTTAGCACCAAGATTTAGTTGAGAATTCATCTTATCCATCATAGTCTTAAGTGTTTTATAATTAGACATCTTAGGGCCATCAGAGATATCTAATGTGTCATGGGTGAAAGAAAAACCTTCATATTGAAGATTAGTATCAATTCTAGAAGAAACTGTATCCATAATTGACTCAAGATCTTTTGAATGTTTATGAAGAAGAGTTGATCTATAAAACTCAAGAGGATAACGAGCTAGAGTATCAACATTGTGGGCTTCTTTATCTACTTCAGATGGATCAAGACGAGTCGTAAGAATTAAAGGTAAATCCATCTGACCACCACGTTTATCAGGAATATAAGAATGAGAGAAATTTAAAAGAGCATCCATGAGAAGCATTAAACCATCCTCATCTCCATCCGCGTTGCGGCGTTTCGCTGCATGATAGTAGGGATGAGCATAACAAACCTGAGCATCTGTAAAACCAATTATTCTAGAAAGTGATCCACCTGATGTATGTGGTGCTAGGCCAATTGTCAAATGGCCCGTTAGATTCTCTAGTTTTCTAATGTTGTAGAACCTATCCAGTTTATAGAATTTTACAAGCAGGTCATCTATAAATTTTGCTACTTTCAAAAAGTATTCTGCACATGATTTTGAGATTATCACATCTTGAACTTTTAGTTCACATAACTGTGTATTTTTTTCAAGTTTTTCCCCATAGATATCTTTTATGTATCCTAGCTCCTTGATTCGCTCGACTGATACACCTATTTCTTTTGGTCTGAAATGTGTGAGTGGAGCATCTGTCATATCAAATCTTATTGTTCCATCTTTAAAGACATACACACCGTGTTTTGCTCTTAGTATCCCTTTTTCTAAGGGTTCTGGTGTTTTATTTTTTGATATTGTTCCCATTACCCCTTTTATTGTTTCAGGGAGACTTCTTTCTTTTATGTTCTTTTTTGCTATATTTAGATCATCAGCTAAATTAATGTCATGTATCTCTATCCTATTATTATCTATTTCAGTGTGCCAGCCACATTCACAGGTTAGTTTGTATGTTTTTTTCTTACACTTTGAGCATATTCTAGTTCCTGCTTCTATTTCTATTATTCCTTTGTCTGCTGCTTTACCAAGTAACCTTTGGTTGGAACCATAGTTTCCAACTGGATATAGAACGTGCGGAGGGGGTCTCATTTTTCTTTCTGCTGCTTTTTCTGGTCTCCCCATACGGGTCCCTATTCTTATTGGTGCTTTTGGTCTGATGTCTATCCCAGTTAGTTTTGTCACAAGTTTCACTGGCTCTGTTTCTTTTTCATCAGGCTTTGTTTTTTCTGTTATTTTTCCTTCTTTTATTACTAGGCCAAGAGTATAAATCAATGCTTTTGCATATTTTTCAAAAACTAGTTTTTCTTCTATTTTTTTATGTAGTACACAAATTTCAATTAATATATTTTTTATTTCTTCATCATTTTTTAGGTAGAGCTTTTGTTCTTTTATCTCTCCATTATCAAGTATATATTTTCTTAATTTTTTGATATCATCTGTTGATATATCATGCCAGAATAGATTGTATTTTGGGTGAAGTGGTATTTTATATTTTTTTGATATCTCTATTGCTTCATCAAAGCATGGATCTTTCAGATTTATTTTTTTATCTAGTTCTTTTTTTATTTTTTCTTTTGTTTTTTCATCTGCTTTGTTAATTTTTTCTAGTGTATTTTTTTCTGGCAGTGTTTTTAGTTTTTCTTGTAGGTCTTGTATCCACCATTCATATGTATAGCTTGCATCCGGAAGAATCGAGTTATTTTCTAAAAATTCTCCATATGGAACTAGGATTTCACCTAAATCTATTATCTTTTTTATCGCTGTTTTATCTATTTCATTTTTGTTTTTTATTTCTATTAAATCCCCGTTTTGAAGCAGTACTATTGGCCCTTCAATTGTTGTACAGGGCGTTCCTATTGTTCCTTTTCCCGGTCTTTCTGTTTTTAGTTGTGTTCCAACAGCTATAAATTCATCAAGAACATACATAGTAGCAGGATTTATCGCAGTAGATGCAAGACCAGCAGTTCTAGCTCTACCATAACGGAGTCTAAATCCACCCTTTCTTGATGGATGAGAAAAAACAGGTCTTCCAGCTATTACTTCTCCTATATATTTTGCTGATGGTTTTATCTCTGGTATTTTTTTGGTTTTTTCTTTTTCACTTGATTCTGTTTTTTTGTTTACAAATATATCTAAAAAATCCCAGCCTTTGAGTTTTAGTTTTTTTACATGTTTTAGTATTTTTGGTGCTTTTAAACATAAACCTTCTGCAATTACTAGGCAAGCTCCCCCTCTAAGTCTATTTGTTTGTATTCTTGGTAAATCTCGGTATCCTGTTACTTCTTCCTTTTCTGTCCCTTCACCATTTATACAGACAGGACAGCTTGATACTATTTTTTCTATTTCATTTACTGTAGGCGTATATTGTAGGTGCTGTGCTCTTTTATATAGAGGTATTTCTTCTTTGTATCGCTCTATTTCTCCTTTGGTTGGTTTATATTTTCCTATATTCATCTCTCTTCTTACTATATCTGAGATAAGAACGCTCATCGCTTGTCCTGTTCCACCCGCACTTCTTATTGGTCCTGAAAAGTATAGATCTACATAGTTTGTTCCATCTTTGTTTTGTCCTATTTTTACTCCTACTATTCCTTCTAGTGGAGCTACTAGCACACCTTCTGTAAGTATTGCAAGTCCTGTTCTTATTGATTGGTCTAATGCCTCTTCTTTTGTTTTAAAATTGTATTTTTCTATGTTTTTTGCTATTTGTTTTGCTATTTTAATTGATACTAGTTCTCTGTTTTTGATTTTTTTTGTAGTTTTTCTTATTTCTTCGGCAATATTTTTGGGCCCTACAAGCTGCTCGACTCTTGATGCTAGATCAAGTGCTTGTGGAATTTCTACCTTTTTTTCTGGATCTAGTCCTTTTTGTCTTGCTTTTTTTGCTATTTTGTAACATAAATCTATATTTTTTTGTAAATCTAAAAAATATTTTTGCATTTCTTTGCTTGCTGCTATTTCTTTAGATAAATCCCCACCCATATTGTCCATCCGATAAAAATTAGGTAAAAGATTCTAATGTAGAATAAGTGTTTAAAGTTTTGTGTATTTTACTTTTATAAAAATAAATTTATTTATTATTACTAAAATCCATCATAGTAACATTATTTGTCTTCAAATTAACTATTGGAAGTTTTGCAGAGTCTGGTACAAAGTTTAACATTTTTTGATAAGATGTTTGTTCCTGCCAGCTTGAAGCATTTATAAGAGTAACTCCTCTGTAGTCACTAATTTGTGCGAGATGTACATGACCTGTCACAAATATATCTGGAATTCTATCAATTACCATATAATCTTGATTTTCTGGTGCAAGAGGAGTATATCCTCCATATGTGGGAGCTAAGTGATGTTTTTTTAGCATTAATTTCATTGTTTCTACTGGTTCGTTGTATTTTAGATGTTGTATATTTGTTGCATAATCAAGTAAAGATTGACCGTGATATGATAATATTTCTACTCCATGAAGTGAAAAATAACAAGGATTTCCTACATAGGTTATATTCATATCTGTAAAAAGTTCTTGTATTTCCTTTTCAAATGTGGGTTGTGGTTCTGCTGGTCGTACGGCATCATGGTTTCCTGGTTGCATTATTATTGATATATGGTCAGGAATTTGTCTTAATTGTTCTGCAAGTGCTTCATATTGTCTATATACATCTACTATTGCTAGTTCTTTTTCTTGATTTGGATATATGCCTATTCCATCTACTACATCTCCTGGTATTACTATATATTTAATTTTACTTGCTACATCCCTTTGTCTTGTATTACCCATTTTTCCATTAATCCATTTTAGAAAAGAATTCCATTGGTCTTGCATGAATTGTTTGCTTCCAACATGTATATCTGATAAAAATGCGGCATGTACTGGATCTTCTGTTTTATGTCTTTCATTTTTTATACTTATATCGGGGTATACTATGTTGTTTACTACAATTAGATCCCCATTTTTACTTAGTTGACCATTAATTCCTATAATTTCATCTAATATTGTTTCTTGTGAAATTTGATATGAATCTCTATTTTGTTTTAATGCTATACATACTGCTTCGTCTGTTTCATCTTCGACTATTATTAGCCTGTGTCCGTTTTTTGTATTTCTTACTTCTTTTACAATACCCACGATTTGTATCTCTTTCAATCCTGTTTTTTTAATCCTGTTTATTGGTATTGCATTTTTAAGTTCTCTTCTTTGATTTTTTAATATTTTTTTAACTGAGTTGAATCTATCTTTAAAAAGTTTATTAAAATCTGTTGATTTTCCTTCACATATACTATTTCCTGTAACATCTTTTATAATTTTTATTTCTGAGTCGTATTCTTTTGCTTTCGGCTTCCATGATTTTACTTTTTTTATAGTTAAAAGCTGGGCTTTTTGTTTTGTCTCAAGTTCTTCAGATATTTCTAGTTGATCTTCATTTTCTAAATCGTCATATTCAGGTTTCAATTGTTTAGCATATATCTCCGATAGCATTTTTGTTTGTATCTCTTTTTCTTTAAGATTTTTGTTGTTAGAGTTATTCTCTTTTTTTTCATGAATGTCTATTTGCTCTATTTTTTTGATATGATCTAAGGTAAGAACCAAAGGATATTCTTTAAGATTTTTTGTAATAAAATTTGTAAATTCATAAGGATTCTTCTGAGATAGAATGTACTTTAGAGTATCTGGTTGAACTAAAGTACCATGATCTGAAAATGATTTAATTATCGTCTCCATCCTAATATCCCATGAAAAATTCAGTTTTGTAAAAGTGGTATGCGTTTCTGTGTTTTTATTATTACGGTCATACAAAAAATTTTGTTTTTTATTTTTTGAACATTAGTTATATAAATATTTTTCTATAAAATGTTTGTTTTTTACATAAAAAATTGTCTTTTGGTATTTTAGTTACATTAATATTGGAAAAATAGGATTTTATCTTAATGTTTTCAGAAAAGAATATAAAAGATAAAAAACTAACATTAAATTGTAAGTAAGAAATAATGGACAATTGATTAGATGATAAGCATAAAAAAATACAAGCAAGGATCTGATCTTTTGATCGGAGCGTGCGACGAAAAACTTATCGGTAAGAAATTCGAAGAAGGAAAATTTCAAATCGACGTTAAAAGAGATTTTTATGACGGCGAAAAAATTACTCCTGAAGTTTTTAAAAAATTTTTAGAAGAAGCAACAATTGCAAATCTTGTAGGAGAAAAAACAGTAAAATGTGCTATAGAATTAGGACTTGTGGATCCTGATTCTGTATTAAAAATTAAGGGCATACCTCATGCTCAGATGGTTAGAATGCTATAGATATCTATTTATTTTTTCTAACATTTTTTTAGTGTGAGTTCCTTTCCAATATATTTTATTACAATTGTTACAAAAAAGAAATTCCTCATTATTTTGAAAAACTTTTGATGGAACCTTGTTTTTAACATCTTTTTTATCAATTCTTTTAAGCAAAGTGTTGCAGATTAGACATCTTGTTAATATAGAATTTTTCTCTAATTTTATGTTTTTAAATATCCTTTCGATTTGAACATCTAAGGTATCGCTTTGTATTTCTATTAATTTTATTTGCTCTCTTCTTGCATTATAGATGAGGTCTTTATCTTTTGTAATTAAAATTCGATTTTCTTTTTTTGCTATTTCAAGTATATCTGAATCCTTCAAATCTCTTTTAGCATAAAATGTATCAAAACCACAGATTCTAAGCCATTTTGCAAGTGTTCCAAACATCTGATCGCATAAAAATTTCATTTTATCATTTTATAATGCAATAAGCATCCAGGACCAATTTTTTTTGTATTAACAAGTCTAATTTTAATAGAAGATCCGCCTCCATTTACAAGCATAGGAGTATTTTTACCTCCAATTATCATAGGGCCTACATATACGTACATATCATCGACAAGATTTTCAGATAGAAAGTTCCATATAATAGTACTTCCACCCTCAACCATTAGTGATTTAATACCTTTTTTGTAAAGCTTTTCGAGAAGATCGTTTAAATCGATTAAGTTATCTTTATTTAATTTACATCTTATAACTTCCACATTTTCATTAAATTTTTTAGTACAATCTTCTCCTGCGATAATAAACGTCTTTGAAGCATTATTTACAACTAACGCATCAACAGGCGTTTTGCAATTTGTATCAAGAACAATTCTTATTGGTTGTTTTGGATTTTTAACATATTTTTCTTTAACAGTTAGCTTGGGATCATCAGAAAGAACAGTATTTATTCCAACAAGTACTGAATCCGCTTTATTTCTAAGTTCATACATTCTTCTAATATCTTCATCACAGGATATTCTCATTTGTTTTCCTGAGGGGGACGCTATTCTCCCATCAAGACTCATCGCACAGTTTATAAAAACATAGGGTCGATTCATAAAATATCACTTAGGATAAAGTGGGCAATCTTTTTTGTTTTCAGGACATATTTTTTTTGTTTTACACATTGGACCTGCATCTTTAAAAATTATAGGAGCTATTTTTTTAACTTCGTTTAGCATTTTGTTTGCTAGTTTTCTTATTTCCCACTGAGCATGCATGCAACATCGTAACTCAAAAAAATTCAATAGACTTCTAGCATTCATTGTAACAATTATATTTGTACAAGCTGCATTTGGTAATACAAATCGACTGTCTTCTGCAGGTATATCCATATCAAGAAGTTTATTATATTCTTCCCATATCTTTTCCATTGTCTTTTCATAAGCTCTTTTCATTTCTTTATTTTTAGCAATTTTAGGAGGAGTAACATATTTTGGTTCTTTAAAATCCACATAACGTTGACTCTGTTGTGCATAACTTGCAATTCTATGTCTTACTAGTTGATGAGTAAGACTGCGGCTTACATCACTTATTGCAAAAGTAAAAGAGACATGTTCTATCACGCTTGTATGTCCTACATTAATTACATGTTCTAATATCGCCTTTAGCTCTTTATCTGAAGACTTATCAAGATCTTCTGGTTTTGTTTTACTGTGAGTTAGTTTTGCAGCCATTGCTGGTATTCTCTCAGGATTTGGCGTGTATCCTATAAGTTTAACATTCATTCATTACTCCCCAATTTCAGAAATCCTAAATATACTATTACTCTTATTATTTTTGTTAAAAGTAAAACTATGTTTGTTACATATCAAATAAAACCATAACCTTTTAAAAACCATTAGAATTACACTGAAATACAAATATTGGTAAAAAGGGAGGAAAAACCAAATGTTGGCATTTGTTATAACAACTCTAATATGCTTTATTACTTATCTAATATTAACAATAAATACTGCAAATGATAGCTCTATTTTGAATATATTTCTATGGAGTATAGAAGAAATTATTTTTGGACTTATTTTATCTGTATTAGTAGGTTTTATTACAAGAAAAAATTTTGTAAAAAAAGATTTTAGAATGATAAATCCTGTAAGGTGGTTTTCATTTATTGGATATTTGTTTGGACCTTTTTTTATTGAACTTGCAAAAGCAAATATTGATGTTGCATATCGTGTTTTTACAGGGAAAATTAAGCCAGGTATTGTAAAAATAAATCCTGATCTCAAAACAGATTTAGGAATTACAATGCTTGCAAATTCAATTACTCTAACACCAGGTACTCTTAGTGTAGATATAGACGAAAAAGAAAACAGTCTGTATATACATTGGATTAATGTCAAAAAAGAAGCTTTGAAAAAAACCCCTATTGATTGTAAATACATTTGTGCAGGTTTTCCAAAATGGATTAGGAGGATAGCAGAATGATACAATTAGAGCCTTATATGATTAACACTTATCTATGGATACTTCTTTTTTTAGCAATACCAATAGTTCTTGCAATAGTAAGAATTGTAAGAGGACCTACTGCCCCTGATAGAATAGTAGGACTTGACACGATAAATACTCTTGTAATTGTTGGCATGGTAATTTTTGGTCTTATCTCAAAATCTGTAATCTATATTGATGTAGCAATTGTTTACGCCTTACTTTCATTTATATCTACTTTGTTTATTGCAAAATATCTTGAAGGAGGTGACTTCTAAAAATGTTTTCAATAATTGATATTATAGTTTATATTTTTCTTGGAATAGGTGTATTTTTTAATATTATTGCAGGTATTGGATTGATTCGTTTTCCAGATGTTTATACTCGTCTACATGCTGGAACTAAATGTACTACTTTTGGATCACTTTTTATCTGTGGATCTGTAATTCTTCTAGGTCTTAGAATGTGGTTTTATGGAAATGGTGATGGGGGAAATCTAGCTTTTCATACAGGAGTTGCCCTTGTAGCAATTCTTTTGACAAATCCTACTGGTGCTCATGCTATAGCACGTGCGGCTCATAGAAGTGGTGTAAAGCCAGTTGATGCAATAGTTGACCATTTGGAAAAGAAACCTATAAAGAAAAAAACAAGTAGTAAAAAAAAGACTAAAGGTAAGGAGGGAAAATAAATGGTTATGGATTTAATTACAGCAGCAATTCATGTTATAGTTCCCATATTAATTGTTATATCTTCAATTGTAGCAGTATGGTTAAAAGATCTTATTGCTGCAGCTATTGCAGTTGCTGCAATGAGTCTTTTGTTGTCACTTGAATTTTATATTCTTCAGGCACCTGATGTAGCAATTGCTGAAGCAGGTGTCGGAGCTTGTCTTACAACTATTATTCTTGTAATCGGAATTAAAAATACTAAAAGAATGGAGGATGCATAGATATGGATAAAAGAAATTTTGCTGCAGTGATATTTTTTACTGTTGTTGCTGTTTTTTTATTCTTTACTGCTCTTATGATACAGCCGTTTGGTCAGCCAGGTGATGCTGAGATGGATCAATATATAATAGATAATACTCAAGCTGAAACTGGAGCAAATAACGGTGTAACAGCTGTTGTATTTGACTATAGAGGTTTTGATACACTGGGAGAGGCTACAGTTTTATTTACTGCTGTGGCTGGAGTTGTTCTTGTTTTTAGGAGGCTTAAAAAATGAGTGGTATGAGTAAAATTGTTAAAACAATTTCAAGTATTGCTTTTCCATTTGTTATGATATATGGTTTATATATTATTGCCCATGGTCATTTGACACCTGGAGGTGGGTTTCAGGGTGGTGCCATTGTTGCATCAGGATGTGCTATGATACTTATAGCATATGGATCTGTTTGGACAATGAAAAAAGTTAAAGAAAAACATTTATCTGTTCTTGAAAGTACTGGTGCAATTGTTTTTATTGGAACTGCTATGTTTGGTCTTATACTTGCAGGAGTTTTTTTCAAAAATTTTCTTTATGATGAAGGATTTATATTTGGAAATATTCCTGTTGTTGGATCTACTATTGCAAACATAAACACAGCAGGGGTTATTCCTATAATGAATTTTGCAGTTGGATTGAAAGTGATTGCCGGTCTTTTTGCAATTGTCCTTGTTATGACATATGCAACATCTAAAAAGGGAGGTGATTAAAAATGATGACTTTTAATATTCCTTTTTTTGCAGTGATAGGTCTTATACTAATAGGTCTTATAGCAGTTATTTTCAAAAGAAATTTGATAAAAATTGTGATAGGTATCACACTTATTCAAAGTGGTGTAAATTTGTTTCTTATAACACTTGGTTATAGAGAAGGAAGTGTGGCACCAATTTATTCCAGCTCACCTGGTGGCATTATGAGTCTTCCTGTACCTCAGGCACTCACTCTAACAAGTATTGTAATTGGTGTTGCAGTCCTTGCTTTGATGGTTTCTTTTATTATTCATATCTATAAGCTTTATGGAACACTTGATGCAAGAAAGATAAGAGGTGATGAAGAATGAATGATATGCTAAATTATCTTATCATAAATTCTCCTGCATTAGTTGTAGCAACACCTTTACTTGGTGCTTTTTTAACACCACTTATTGGTATGGTTAATAATAAACTTAGAAATATTTTTGTTATATTTATAACACTATTAACTGGTTTTTTTGTAGTTTTACTTGCAAATGATGTTTTTACAAATGGAATTAGAACATATGTATTTGGTAACACTTCACCTGTGACTAATCCTATTGTAAGAATTTTCTTTGAAGTCGATGGAATGGGTGCTTTTATGGCACTTATTGCTGTGATTTTACCTATTGTTGCAGTAATATATTCCTGGGCATTTATGGATAAAGAAACTGGTCAGAGCAAATACTACACATTGATTTTACTTATGACTACAGGTATGCTTGGTATGGTTCTTACTGGAGATATGTTTAATTTCTTTGTCTTTTTGGAGATTACTTCTATTTCATCAGCGGCACTTGTTGCTTTTTGGACAAATAAGAAAAACTCTGTTCAAGCCGCATTTAAATATATTGTGATAAGTAGTATCGGTGCTTTGTTTGTTCTTTTTGCTGTTGCAATATTTTATGGACAATATAATGCTTTGAATATGGCTGTTATTGCAAATAGTATCAGTTTTGGTTTTCTAGATAAAATCGCACTAGTTGTACTTATCTCAGCACTTTTTATGAAAGCAGCAATTGCACCTATGCATATGTGGCTTCCTGATGCATATAGTGGTGCTCCATCAAGTGTTACAGTTGTAATTATTGGAACAACTCTTGCAAGTTTGTATGGTGTATTTAGAGTTCTTTTTACAATTTATGGCAAACATTTCTTAACTGTAATGAGACAAATTGGAGATTTTTCTATAACAAGTAGTGTCTTGTTTGGCGTCTTCATTGTAATTCTTGCGGCTTTAACAATTATAATAGGAGTTTTTATGGCTCTTAAATCAAATGATTTCAAGCGTATGATAGGTTATGCAGCTGTTGCTGAAATTGGATATATGATACTTGCCATAGGATCTGCGATATCTACTTTTCATATTTCAGAAGGCGGCGCATCTATTGCAATGTCATCTTATGGGAGGATGGCTTTAACTGGTGGTATTTTTCATATGATCAACGATGCTTTAGATGTAGGTCTTTTGTTTTTAATTGCAGGGGCAATCTATTATGCTACAAAAGAAACGTCTTTGAATCGTTTAGGCGGACTATCACGTAAAATGAAATATACAACAGTTTTCTTTTTGATTGGATTATTTGCTATATCTGGTCTTCCACCTATGAATGGTTTTGCATCAAAATTAATTATTTATCAATCTATATATCAAGTAAATCCGATTCTTACAATTATTGCAATTCTATGTAGTATTATGCTTCTTGCGGTATTTGTAAAAGTATTTCATTCAGCATTTCTTGGACCAGAATTACCAAGTGTTAAAAATGTAAGAGAAGTACCAAAAAGTATGCTTATATCTATGGGAATACTTGCTTTTCTAATAATAATATTTGGTCTATTCCCAGAGTTTGTAATTAATAACCTTGTTGAACCTGCAGTAAATGCTCTTTCTAATCCAAGTAGCTATATTTCTGCTATAACAGGAGGTGCCTAAAAATGTTAGATCAAATCATTTCTACATTTGAAACAGGAAATGGTTTCTGGAACCCTATTATATGGGTTACAGCAATTGTTATCGCATTTTTAATTGTATATATTATAAGAGGTTTTGGTAAAAGAGAATATAAAAAAGGAACTGATCAAACTCAGGTTTTTCTATCTGGTAATCCTGAATATGAAAAAGAAAAAATGCATGTCAAAGCAGATAATGTATATTGGGGTTTTACAGAGTCACTTAAATGGATTTATAATCTTTTCAAAAAAATACATACAGGTAACATATCAGATTATGTTTTGTGGTTTGTTGTTATAATGGCTGCATTATTTTTGTTACTCGGGGTGATCTAAAAATGGATTTACAGGAAATATTACTACCAGCTATTACTATTATCTTTGGAACAATTGGTCTTGCTTTATTTGGAATTGTTTTTGGTCTTCTCTATAAAGGTATTGACCGTAAAATTTCAGCACATATGCAAGGAAGAGTAGGACCACCTATAATTCAGCCTTTTAGAGATATTAGAAAACTTTTTTCAAAGGAAAATATAATTCCAGAAAACGCAATACCTTGGGTTTTTAATCTCGCACCAATAGCAGGACTTATCGCATCTATTACAATTCTTCTTTATCTTCCAGTTGGTGGATTTGAGCCTATTGCCTCTGGATATGGGGATTTAATCTTAATTTTGTATCTGTTGATTATACCATCTCTTGCAATGGTGATAGGTGGTTTTTCATCTGGATCTCCTTATGCAACAGTAGGTGCACAAAGAGAGATGGCAACTATGATTGCTTATGAATTTCCTCTAGCAATAATTATTGTTACTTTTGCCTGGCTTCTTGGAAATAATGCTGTTGGTCTTGGTCTAGAAAATGTGTTTAGTATATCTGTTATCACTGCAAATCCTATATGGACATCTGTTGGAATACTTGGTTTTGTTGGCGCTATAATTTTACTTTTTGTTTTAGTACTTGTTACACCTGCAGAGCTTTCTAAGATTCCTTTTGATGCACCTGAAGCAGAAACAGAAATTGCTGGAGGGCTTTTTGCTGAATATAGTGGTAGAAATCTTGGAATTTTTTATTTAGCTGATGGTGTAAAAACTGTTGTTATGGCAACAATTATTGTTGCACTATTTTTCCCTTGGAATCTATCATCACTTTTAAATATAGGCGCGGGAACAATTCCAGCAATGGCAGTTGATATCATATTTTATCTAGTAAAAGTGTTTTTAGTGATTTTGTTCTCTGTAACACTGATTCGTGTTGCTATTGC
The DNA here is from genome assembly GCA_964481275.1 of uncultured Thermoplasmatales archaeon. Taxonomy (GTDB): domain Archaea; phylum Thermoplasmatota; class E2; order DHVEG-1; family DHVEG-1; genus CAYZTD01. Next base: position 150,888 of record CAYZTD010000001.1, on the reverse strand, counting down.
TCGTTTGAAAATAGATCAAATTGTTTATACCTATTGGGTTTGGTTTACACTTATTGCACTTGTGGGTCTTATTCTTATTATGTGGGATAGACAGTTTGCTCTTGAAACCATATCAAGTATGATTGGTCTATAAAAATTAATCATATATTTTCTTTTTTTATTATTTTAGTAGAAATAGGATTATTGTTCTATAAACTTTATATATTATTATTTACAAATTAATATAAAAATAGATTCCGGATGGATGTGATACTCTTCCTACGAAGGAAGAAGACCCATAGAAAAATTATTTTTTTAGAATTGTTTCTATCTAAAATAACAATCCTATTATAGTATTTATTAATACTTTAGAGAAAACTATGTCAGATAATAAAATTCTAAATGAAAAAGTTAAAGCTTTTTTATTCTTAATTATTCCTATAATATTTCTTATTGTTGGATATTTCCTTAACCCATATCCACCAAATGAAATCGCAATTGCTTTAATCAAAATACCAATGTTTCTTGGTTTAATTTTACTAGGTATTGGTTTTTTCTTAAAAAATTTGAAAAGATCTAGTTTACTAAAAATTTCTGGTTGGATTATTTTTGCTTTTTATTGGTCCACACAGCCAGCTCATCTATATATAGGCGAAGGAGGTGATGTCTTTAACGCCGCAATATGTATAATCGGTGTTTTTGTGCTTTTCTATATTTCATATCATGAATGGTTATCAATCAAAAGAAATGAAAATATAAGTTGTCTTGATTGGATTGCAGGTGCTTCATGTATTGCAGGTATCATATATTTTGGAATAGAAAACAGTTTTCTTGCAGATTATTTGATAAGAATAGTTGCAGAACATAGTACAATCGCACTTGATTTTATAGTTGGAAATGCCAAATTGTATGAACGTAGTATATGGCTAGATGGCGATTATACAGTATCAATAATTTTTGCCTGTACAGGGATACAATCCATGGTTATTTTTGTAGGAATGCTTGGTGCATTACCAAAAATTGGTTGGAAGAAAAAAACAATTGGAATTTTGGTTACAGTTACTCCTATTTATGTACTTAATTTTTTAAGAAATGCAATGGTTGCTTTTCTTGTAGGAAAAGATATTACTGATTTTAACATGGCACATAATATTATTGCAAAAGCTGGTGCTTTAGCTGTATTAATACTCCTTCTAATAATTATAATAAAAATTGTTCCTGAAGTTTTTGATGAAATATTTTGTTTGACAGATTTATACAAACGCAATGGCCCATTAGAAAAAACTTTTAAAAAGATATGGGGTAAAAAATAATATGAGACTTGCAGATGGCTCTAAATCCTGGATTTATAGTTCTTTTTTTTCAGGAGTTGCTTTACTTATACTATCTATTATCCAAATACAAAGTGATGTCGGCTATGTTTTATTGTTATCATCTGTCTTTTTGTTCATATTAACAGTTTTCTTTTTAATGTTTTTTAGAGACCCTGATAGATCCATAGGTAAAGAAATAGTTGCCTGTGCAGATGGTAAAATTAGAGAGATTTCAGAAATTAATGATAAAGATGTAGGAAACTGCATTTGTATTTCTACTTTTATGAACATACAAAATGTTCATGTTAATCGTATGCCAATAGATGGAAAAATTAAAAGAATACATCATAAAAATGGTTTTCATCTACCTGCTTTTAGAAAAGAATCTGAAAAAAATGAAAGAACAATTATTATTGTTGATTCAAAGATAGGAAAACTTAAAATTATTCAAATAGCAGGTACTCTTGCAAGAAGAATTATTAATTATATTAAAGAAGATGAAGAAATTAAAAAAGGAAAGCGTATTGGTATTATAAGACTTGGTTCACGTGTAGATGTTTATTTAGCAAAAAAAAGTATTAAAAAAATTTGTGTTAAAAAAGGTGATAAAGTAAAAGCAGGAGTCGATACAATTGCAGAAATCAATGATTAAACTTCTATCTATTGCAGATTTTATAACTCTTACTAATGCTATTTTTGGCTTTTTTTCAATAATTGTTATTACATCTAATCTTTTTGGAGATTTTGAGATTAGATTACATATTTCCTTTAGCTTGATTTTACTTGGTCTTATTGCAGATGGACTTGATGGTATTGTCGCAAGAAAATTTGGTAAAAGTAGTATCGGTGAATACTTAGAAGCTATGGCAGATATGACAACTCTTGTGATAGCACCTGCTGTATTTGTATATGTTTCTTACTCTGATTTGATCTCAATTAGCATATATAGAAATATATATCTTTTATTTGCTTTGTTTTTATTTGTATTTTTTGGATTTGTAAGACTTGCTTCTTTTAGTTTTATGAAAGAAAAAAAACTGTTTATAGGTCTTCCTGCATCAGCAAGTACAATAATTATACTTACTTTATCATACATCAAAGTTGATTTTATATTAATTTTACCTGTGGTTGTAATTATCGGTGCTGCTATGGCATCAACCATTAAATTTTCAAAACCTAATATCTATATAAACGGTTTAGCAACAATACTTATTTTATTATGTGTATTTTTTCAAAAGAGCTTTTATAATATTGCTCCTGTTCTTTTAATTATAGCTATTTTAATTTATTCAGTTGGTGAGCCGATATATAAGTTTTTATTAAAAAAATAACAACGAAAAACTTTCTAAACAAAAAATGCATTACATAAAGTTATTATGGACGATATTCCAAAAATTGGTATAACTGGTATGCCTGGTGTTGGAAAAACTAGCACTCTAAAAAAAATAATTAAATCACTTGAGAAACATGGTTATGTAGTGGAAGGTATGATAACAGAACCTGTATTAAAGAAAAAAAAACGCGTTGGTTTTTATGTACAGGACTGGCAGACAAAAGAAAAAGAAGTCTTTGCTCATGTTGATTTTGATTTAAGAGAAAGTGTCGGTGATTATGGTGTAAAAACTGATGCTTTAGAAAAAATCGGTATTCCTGCAATTGAAAAAGCAATTAATGATGAAGATATAAATATCATTATAATAGATGAAATAGGTAAAATGGAGATGCTTTCAGAAAAATTCTGCGATACAGTAATAGAAGCATTAGATTCTGACAAACCTATCATGGTTACTCTTCATAAGAAATCAAGAACTCCTCTTCTCCAAGATGTAAGACGTCGTGATGATATAAGAATTCTTGAAGTAACCCCTGTCAATCGTAACTTACTTCCATATAAAATCGAAAAAATAATGGAAGATAAATTACCGCCATTGTTTTAATTATGACAGAAAAAAAATTTTTAGAAAATATTTCTGAGGGAACCACAGAAATATCTGTTTATAAAACAAAAGAAAAAGATAAAGGACCAGGAACTAGAAAAAAAGGTCTTCCTTTTTATAATCCTTCTATGGAACTTAACCGCGATATATCTATACTTTTAGTTCAATGGTTTGTAAATAATAGAAATAAAACTACTAAGATATTAGATGGACTTGCATCATCTGGAATACGAGGGATACGTTTTGCAAATGAAATAAAAGGTGACTTTGAGGTATATATTAACGACTGGAGTAAAAACGCATATAACCTTATTAAAGAAAATATCAAAAAAAACAAACTAGAAAATACTTACGTCCTTAATAATAATCTAAATAGTATTCTTTCCTCTGAAAAATTTGATTATATTGATATTGATCCTTTTGGAAGCCCGGTATACTTTTTTGATTCAGCAGTTAGATCAATTAGACATGAGGGTATAATAGCATTTACTGCAACAGATACTGCATCTCTTTGTGGAGTATATCCAAAAGTCTGCATTAGAAGATATGATGCTGTACCATATCATTCTATTGTTATGAAAGAGATAGGTATAAGAATTATTTTAGGTTGTATTGCAAGAATAGCTTCAAGATATGATAAAGGTATATTACCTCTTATATCATATACAACTGATCATTATTTTAGAGCATATGTAAAAATATCTGACAATATTAGCAGTGCTAATGATTCTATTTCTAAAGTAAAATTAATAAAAAAAGGTAAAAAAGTTGGTCTTGAAAAAACAGACAAAAATATTGGTCCTCTATGGATAGATAAACTAAATTTCAAAAGAATATTTAATGAAATTATACCAATACTTTCAGAAAAAAAACTTGGATGTAAAAATAGTTTATATAAAATGATTAATGTATTAGATGAAGAAACAGATGCTCCATGTTTTTATTATACTACAGATGGTCTCGCTTCTTATTTTAAAACTTCTCCACCAAAAAAAAGGAATTTATTCAACTTTCTAGAAAAAGAAGGGTACAATGTATGTAATACACATTTTAATCCAACTGGTTTTAAAACAGATGCTGAAATTGATGTTATTGAAAAAATGTTTAAACAATAGTATAATTACGGTTGTTATATGAAAAATACTAGATTAGGTGTTCTTGCATCTGGAGGAGGAACAGATTTTCAAAGTATAATTGATGCGTCAGAAAAGAAAATGATAGATGTAGAAATTGCAGTTTTGATAAGTGATAATAAAGATGCTTACTGTCTGAAAAGAGCAAAAAAACATAATATAAATTGTATATTTTTGGATCCAATGAAAAGATCAAAAGAGGAATATGATAAAGAAATTGATAAAATACTTAAAAAAAATAATGTAAATCTTGTTGTTGGCGCAGGATTTATGAAGATTCTTACAAAAAAATTTGTTAAAAGATGGTATGGAAAATTAATCAATATTCATCCTGCCTTACTTCCGTCTTTTAAAGGAACAAATGGACAAGGAGATGCACTGGAATACGGAGTTAAAATATCTGGTTGCACAACACATTTTATGGATGAACATATGGATCATGGACCAATTATACTTCAGGCTGCTGTAAAAGTTATGCCAGATGATGATAGAGACACTTTGGCAAAAAGGATACTTGATGTTGAACATCAGATATTACCAAGAACTGTAGATTTATATTCAAAAGGGCTCTTAAGAATTAAAAAAAGAAAAGTTATAATAAAAAAAGACAAAAGTTGGAAAGAAAAATACAAAATAATTCCTAATGTTTTATATTCCGAAGGTTACTAGAATATGGAAGTTCTATGAAAGATAAAGATTTTTTTGAATGGATTGATACTTTTCATAAGTTTGGTGTAAAACTAGGATTAGAAAGGATAAAATATATCTGTGAAAAACTTGGGAATCCACAAAATAACTATAAAACTATACATGTGGGAGGCACAAATGGTAAAGGATCTGTCTGTAAGCTCCTTGGATCGATTCTAAAAGAAAGTAAATACAAAGTAGGTATTTACACATCCCCTCATCTAGAAAGATTCTCAGAGCGTATTGTTGTTGATGGAAAAGAAATTTCAGAAAAAGATTTATCTTTAATTTTTCAAAAAATAAAGCCAATAGTAGATGAAATGCAAGAAAAAAACATGAATCCTACATATTTTGAGATTGTAACAGCGATTTCCTTTCTATATTTTTCAATAAAAAAAGTAGATATATCAGTAATAGAAGTGGGTCTTGGTGGTAGATTTGATGCTACAAACATCATAAAACCCTGTTTGTCAGTCATATGTAATATCTCTATGGAACACCAAGATAGATTAGGAAATACTATAGAAAAAATAAGTCTTGAAAAAGCAGGCATCATAAAAGAAAATATCCCCGTTGTTACTGCTGCTACAAGTTCTGCTTTAAAAGTTATAAAAAAAATAGCATCAGATAAAAAGTCTAATGTTTTTGTTGTTTCAAAAGATAACTGGGAAAGAATCAATTTTGATAACAAAAAACAAGTTTTTAAAATAAAAAATTTAAATCAAGAGTATCTTGTCAAAACAAAATTATTAGGTAAATTCCAGGGAGAAAATATTGCTTTATCATTAGTTTGTATAAATTTTTTACAAAATAATGGTTTTAAAATAGATAGAGAAGCTATTGAAAAAGGACTTTTAAATGTTAAAAATCCCGGTAGAATGGAAGTAATTAGTACTAAACCAATAATCCTTCTTGACGGGGCACATAATATTGAGGGAATTAAAAAACTTAGAAAAGCTCTAGAAGAAGACTTTAGCTATTATAGATTAATTTTAGTAATTGGCATTTTACAAGATAAAAAATATATAGAAATGCTTGAAATAATTGTACCAGTTTGCGATAAAATTGTTGTTACAAAATCTAAAAATAAAAGATCTTGTAACCCTTTTAGCTTAAAAAAAGAAATAGAGTACATCGACTATAAAAAACAAGTTATAGCAATAGAAAATCTTGATAAAGCAGTTTTATATGCAAAACAGGAAGCAGGGATAAGAGATATGATATGTATTTGTGGATCTTTATTTACCGTCGGTGAAGCGAGAAATTTTTTGAAAGAACTTATTTTATTTTAAATCATAATTTATATAAACTATAGAATTATTTTTCTATTAGATGGCCATCATAAAGAATATCAAAGATTTAATACTCTCAACAGTAAAAGATAAAAAAATAATTTTTTTAATTATTGCCTCACTACTTATTACATTATCTTCTATCATTTATTACAAAATGTATACATTTCCAGAAATGATATACAAATCACTTATCATAGGTATAACTTATAGTTTTTCTTGGGTTATAGTTGCATGGATAGTTACTGACAAATCAATTCTTAGAAAAGCACTTCCCTATTTTGGGATATTTATCTTACTTTTTTTAGATAAAATGTACTGGAATGTTTTTTATTATTTTTATCCACCTTTATCAACAAAAGAACTTTTGATATCAGAGAATTACTCTTTAGCAGATAAATGGTATATAGCATTTGAAAATGCATATTATCTTCATATAGTAATCAAATTTTTGTTAATGATTATTGTATTTATTATATTCTGGTATCTAACTAGACCTAAGGATTTTAAAGAAAAAAATAACTTTTTAAAAAAGAAAAATATGGTTTACGTTATTTTAGCATCTTTTTTTATAACAATGCCTTTATGGCTTTCAAGAGCTGTAATTAGCCTTATAGGAACAAACGTGTTACATTCTGTTATAAAAGATACTTTATTTAGTAGTCTTTTTTACTTTTTTATAGGAGGGATACCATTTATCATCTCTCTTTTTATTTTTTCAATAATCATTACAAATATTAAAACTAGTAAAAAATTTATTTTATATGGATTAATTATTTTGTCTGCTATTGTTTATTTAATTCCTCTTTATGATTTTGGTCTATGGGAATATTCAAGAGATGTTTTACTTTCTTTGATTTATTTTGTAATATATGGAATCTGCTATTTTGTAATATTTTTATGTTTTCTTTTTCTTTCAAAAACAAAATATATTGAACAATAAAAGTGAAATTTGTCCAAAAATATTAATAAACAAGTTTTGATAGAGCTAAGTTGTCTATGTTTCAAAATTGGAGTATTAAAAAAATATTTGTAGTGTTTGGTATAATTTTACTTATAGTTGCTTCTGTGCAAGTTTACTTGTTTTTTACAACACAATCTGTTATGATACATTTTATATTATCTTTTGTAGCATTATTTATAGCACTTATCTTATTTCATTCAATTAACATTAAACTAAAACAAAAAAAGAAAAGATGATTGGTAAAATATGTTTGAAAATAGAAGTGAAAAACAACAAATTATAATTTATGCAATTATTGCCTTAATTGTAACAGTTATCTTAGCAATTTTTCATTATTATACTTATACCGGTTTTTTTAGGAATATATATGTTATAATCTTATTTGCAAATATTGAGTTTTTTGCAATATTTTATATTTTATATCTTCCCTTAAAAGTTAAGAGGAAAAAATAAATTTTTTTAACAAATATTTTGAAATAATACTTCTCATATAACAAATCTTAATGTCAGAATATAAACCTGAAATAATAGATTTAAAAACACTTGATGATGCGAAAAACGAGATAAGAAGAATAGGTAGTGACAAAAAAAGTATAGATATTATGGCTCCAAAAGCCATAACTAAAGTGATAAAACTAAAAAATGTAACTCTTCAAGATGCAATAATAATAAAACAAGATATGCTTTCTGTTGGTGGAGAAGTAGCTGTTCCAAGAAATACTTTTGAATTAAAAGATAAAAAAGCAGATGTACTTATTATTGGAAATTTAGCTCAACATAGAATTCTTATAGAAAAACTAAAAAGACATTATCCTAGGATTAAAAAGATCGCAACAGAATTAAAGCTTATTTTAAAGGATTTCAAATGAAATTATTTGATTATGATTTGGATAAAAAAACTCTTATTATGGGTATTTTAAATGTTACACCAGATTCTTTTTCAGATGGAGGAAAATTTAACACTATAGAAAAAGCACTGAAACATGCAAAAAAGATGGCTGATGAAGGTGCCGATATTATAGATATAGGTGGAGAATCAACCCGGCCAGGTGCCAAATCTATAACCGCTGAAGAAGAAACAAAACGTGTTTTACCTGTTTTAAAAAAAATTGTAAAAGAAATTGATATCCCAATCTCTATTGACACATATAAATCCAAAGTAGCAGAAAAATGTCTAAAAAATGGAGCATCTATGATAAATGATATAACTTCTCTTAGAGGAGACGAAAAATTAATAGATGTTATAAAAAAGTATGATGTTCCAGTTTGTCTTATGCATATGAAAGGAACACCAAATAATATGCAAAAAAATCCATATTATAAAGATATTATAAAAGAAATAAAGGATTTTTTAAGAAAAAAAAGCAATTATGCACTTGATAAAGGAGTAAAAAAAGAAAATATTATTGTTGATCCAGGTATTGGTTTTGGTAAAAGAACAGGTTCAGGTATTGAGGACAACTGCACTGTTCTAGCAAATATTAAAGAATTTAAAAAGCTTGGATATCCAGTTCTTGTAGGGGCCTCTAGAAAAACATTTATTGAAAATATATCTGGAGAAAAAAAACTAACTACATGTGAAAGATTAGAAGGAAGCATAGCAACAGCAATTATTTCTTCATTAAATGGTGCTGATATTATTCGTGTTCATGATGTAAAAGAAACAGTACGTGCGTTAAAAGTTTTGAATTGTTTGATAAAATCAACTTAATTTGATAATTATATACTATGTTTCACAACATGGAAATATTTATATATAGACTATATTATAAATTAGATGATTTTAGAAGGTGAAAAAATATGAAAAAAAACATTTCAAAAATTTTTGTAATATATGTAATAGCTCTGTTTATGACTCTTTGTATTATACCTGCAATAAATGCAGATGAAAAAATAACAGAATCTGATTTAACTGAAATTGAAGTAACTAATTATAACCCAGATGGAAGTATTACAACTGAAATGATTTCTATTAAAAAATCAGATATGCAAAATCTAAAAAACAAGCTTATAAACACTGAATCAATTGATGAAAGACTTGAAATTTTAAAAGAATATGATATAGTATCAAAAGATCAAACGGCAAACGATTTATATCAAGGAATGCTTAAAAAGTCAAACAAAATTGGATTAGATAGAAGTATTTTATCCATTCCAAAGTTTAGACCACCTATAATGGTTAGTTTATTTAACAAGGTAACATCTGTATCAGTTGGTGGTTTTTCTACACGTATAGGTGTTACACCTTTAATAAAAATAATAAATCTTATTTTAAAACTTAATCTACCACGACTTGATATTATTGATACGACTACTGCCTTAGTTGGTATTTTAAATGTGAATAATCCAATTGCAAAACATACAATGGTTAGCGCATTTGGTTTTTTTGGACATGTAGGTTTTGTTGGAACAAGTATAAAGTTTCCAATTGCATTTCATGTGTTTAGTGGATATTCTGCTTTAACATTTGGAATGGGTATAGGTATTCATATAAAAAATCAAAATTTAGGACCAGATCTGGATAATTAAAAAAAGAAATTAGAGATTTTTTAGTATCTTTCTAATAATATTATGTTATTACTTGAAACCAGACATCGATAATATTATGAGTAGATCCATCTCTATTTGTAAAAGATGAACATTCACCTAAAAGATTACCATTATCCCATCTATTCATATAACTATAATCCAAACTGATCTTTTCAACACGACTCACCATAATAGGAATTAACTCATCTTTTTCAGAAATACCATTATGATTACTATCACACCATAAACGTAGATAAGGCCAAATCCTATCATTTTTATCTATCTTACCATCACTGTTACTATCATATTGAGCAAGTGCCTCAAAACCATTCAAAGCCTTAGAACCATCAGGAAGAAGAGTGTTATCACCAAAAAGTTCACCACCATCATCAATAACACCATTCCTATCAAGATCAAGACAAAGAAAAGCATCATCCGAACCAGCAGTCCAACCAGTCAAATCCTTTTCTCCATCAGCATCCAAATCAAACAAAACACCATCAGAAAGACCAGAAGTCGCAATACCATCACCATCTAAATCCAAGACTAGCGGCGTAATAATTGCATCGCTTATGTCCCCATTAATTATGGTTAGATATTTACCCTTCGCAATTTTACGTGTTATCTCAAAATAATACCCACGATTTGCTTTAAAAACAGGCATATCTTCATCAAGCTCATTTTCTTTAATACTAGTTCCTTTAATTACCACATCTATTCTTTCAGGAGGTATTCTCCTAGGGACCCTTTCATTTCCGTTCTCATTAGAAGGTTTATATACATCCAGAAAAACCATAGCAGATCCAATATCTGTACCCTCCTCATCGCAAACAATATCTGATGAATGACCCATACCAGAAAGGTTAAAAAATTCCGGTATTTCATCTTGAATCATATTTAAAAAATTTGCATCATTTGAAAAAGCATCTGTCATACCCACGTTTTCTAAAGATTCTTTTAAATCATATTCAGTCCTTCTATGTCTTATATGATCTAAACCAATTTTAGGAATGCTAACTTCAACCATATCCCGTGAATCAGGGTCAGAAAGTGATTCTCTAATTTCTGCAAGATTTTCCATAGGAATATCTGAAAGATCATAACCTTCCTTAGGAACTATTATTCTCATAGAAAATTCTTCACCTTCATATGGAAGTTCAATAGCTTTGTAAGTATCTTTCTCTATCATTCCAAAAGAACCTGCGGATTTCATAAAAGGAACAGTTACATAATCTCGGTTACTACGGGGACCCGAGCTGGGAATATAAAAATTTTCATTTAAAGTCTCAGTAAAAGCAGTTGCCCATTTTCCACTGAACTCGATAGCACTAGTAACATAAGGAAAATTTCTATTTTCCGATAAATCAATGTTATCAAAATCATTTTGTCTCTTTCCTACTCTTCCATGTGTTATACCAGTAGCAAAACCCAAAATTAAATCATTTGTATTATCATTAACAAATTGGTTTATATCATAAGCTAAATCTTGTCTTGCATTTCTTGAGGAACGATCAGAAAAAACAACATCACAATTAAAATAATCTTCAAGAGTACTTAAATAGCTTTTTTTAATATTCTCTTCGAGATCAGCATCAAACCATATTTTATTAGCAATATTAAATGTACAATCACTACCATCATAATAAAAATAGTCTTCATCAAGGAGTTTTACAGTATTTAAAAAGATTTCAATATCTTCAATGTCTAAAACATTAGCAATCTGGGAAGCAGTCTCGCTATTTTTTTCTGCTGCTGCTAATAACATACTAAGTTTTACAAAAATTGGTATAGCTGACAAGCATTCTCCATCATATATAACTCCATATGTTTGTTTATTTGAATTTAGCTGATTATACATACTTGATGCAAGATTATCAATAGTTTCTGAAAGAAAAGCATAAGGATCAAAAGGCTCATCTATCTCAAACTCACAAGGAGAAGAAACCTCTTCAACACCCATATAAGAACAAATCGCCCTAACCTCATACTCACCAGACTTCAAAACACCATAAGACCCTTTCAAAGAGGGCAATATATCCCTAACAACAACCTCTTCTTCACCAGAACCAACTTCCAGATTAGACCCACCATCAGATAAAACAACAGGTTCTATAACTTCATCATCAGATGCTCTAATCTCAAAATCTAATGATACATATACCAAAGATCCACCCATATTTTCAATAGAAACCTTAACAAGAACTTTTTCCAAATGAATACCTTCTTCATCAAATACTTTTTCAACACCAACAATACTAATATCAAAATCAACAGATTCCTCATCCGGCGCCCCCTCAGAAGGACTCTCTTCAGACTCTTCCTCAGGAACCTCATCCGGCGCCCCCTCAGGCTCCTCCTCAGGTAAATCCTCATCTTCAGATTCATCATCTTCAACTAAACTCTTCACCAGACCAATACTAGAACGAGGTAAAAAACTCTCCAAAATCCTAACAAATATACTATTTAATCTACTCAAAGGCCTCGCACTACTAATATCTATATCAAAATCATTTGATCTAAACTTTCGAGTACCGTCATACCGCGCAACAGCTACACTTGCAGTTGAAAATAAAAAAACAACTGCAAAAAATATACAAAACAATTTCTTATAATACATCTTTTTTATGCCCCTTCTGAATTTTTCTTTTATAATATATATGTACTATATTTATATATAAATATTTCTATAAAAATAGACAAAAGACGAATCAGCATTTATATAAAATTTAATCAATATCTAGAAAGATATAAGATTTAGATATGATAAATATATAAAATAAAAAAGTAAGAAAATTATTTAATTTTTATTTTCCTTGATTTTTGTTTCTTTTTTGGTTCTAACTTTGGAAGGGTTAAACTTAGAATTCCATCTTTAAGTTCTGCGTCCGCGCTATCTGTTTTTATTTCTTCAGGAACCTCCAGACATCTGTAAAAGGATGTGCTACTCCTTTCGCGTCTTAACCAATTTTTACCTTTATCTTCACTTTGTTCTTTGTGCTCTGCAGATATCTCAATGTTATTTGGAGTTAATTCTATATTTATATCATCTTTTGGTATACCTGGCATTTCAACATGCATTTCATATTTATCTCCAAGATCTGCTATGTCCATAGGTGGTGTTCGTTCTCGCATAGATGTTGTTGGATTCCAGAATAGATCATCAAAACTTGATCTAAAACTGTCAAATAGTCTATCCATATCTGTCCAGAGATCATATGGTCTTCTTGGTGCTATGTCTGTTGGTTGGTTCTCTTTGTCTTTTATAGCTAGCTTATCTTTCTTATTTTTTCGGATTCCCATATTTTTCTACCTCCATTTTTCACCATTTTTTATAATAATTATGTATATGTTCTTCTATAAAAAGTTTTTGGTAATTTTCTAATAAAATCATTATACCAGTAGAAAATAACATTAAGTATGATTAGATTCAAAGTTTATGATTTATATGACTGATCCCGTGTGTCCATTAGATTACAGATACGGAAGAAAAGAAATAAAAGAAATTTTTAGTGAAAAAAATAGACTTCAATACCTATTAGACGTGGAAGCAGCACTGGCAAACGCTCATGCAAAAATTGGAAATATAAACAAAAAAGATGCAGAAGAAATAACAAAAAAAGCAAACATAAAATATGTAAAAGTAGAAAGAGTAAGAGAAATAGAAAAAGAAACAAAACACGATATAATGGCTATCACAAGGGCTCTTGCAGAACAATGTAAGGGAGATTCAGGTAAATATATACACTTAGGTGCTACTAGTTACGATATAGTTGACACAGCAAATGCATTACAATTTTCTGATTCATTGGAAAAGATAAATAAAGAACTTAAAAATCTTAGAAAAACTTTGGTAAATCTTTCTAAAAAACATAAAAAAAATATAATGGTTGGAAGAACACATGGGCAACATACGATACCTATAACTTTTGGTCTAAAGATGGCAGGATATGCAATGGAAGTAGATCGTCACATTGAACGTTTATACGAATGTAAAAGTAGAATTCTTGTTGGAAAACTTACTGGTGCTGTTGGAACTGGTGCAGCACTTGGAAAAAATGCAGTTAAAATACAAGAAGAAATGTTAAAAGAGCTAAAGCTTGGAATAGAAGATGTTTCAACACAAATTGTTTGCAGGGACAGATATAACGAACTCATTAGTGTCCTATGTAATATTTCAACAAGTCTTGAAAAGTTTGCAACAGAAATTAGAAATCTTCAACGTGATGAAATAAAAGAAGCAGCTGAAGCTTTTGAATCAAAAAAACAAGTTGGATCTTCAACTATGCCTCATAAAAAAAATCCTATAACATGTGAACAGATATGTGGTCTTGCAAGAGTTGTTAGGTCTTTTATAACCCCAACATATGAAAACGCAATACAATGGCATGAAAGAGATCTGTGTAATTCTTCAAGTGAGCGTTTTATTATTCCACATAGTATAATCCTTACAGATTGGATAACTTTTAAGATGAATGAAGTTTTCAAAAATATTAAGATTTTTCCGGAAAATATGAAAAAAAATCTTGAGATATCAAAGGGTCTTCCGATGGCCGAATCTCTTATGACAACACTTATTTCTAAAGGATTGGGGCGAGGAGAAGCACATGAACTTATGAGAAAAACATCTCTTAAAGCTTCAAAAGAAAATAAAACTTTAAAAGAAGTTTTTTTAAAAGAAAATAAAAAACTAAAACTTTTATCTGAAAAAGAAATAGATGATGCATTAAATCCTGAAAACTATCTAGGTTCAACATATCAAACAATCGATAAAGTAATTAAAAAACTTGAGAGATGAAAAGAATGAGTTCAATTGAAAAAATCACAAGATATACAGAAGAAGTTGTTACAAAAGAAGAGTTAAAAAAAACAATTAAAAAAGATAAAATAAAAGGGTATATTGGTTTTGAGCCAAGTGGAACAGTGCATCTTGGTTGGAAGATTTGTACAAATAAAATTAAAGATTTTTTAGATTGTGGTTTTGATTTTACAGTCCTTTTAGCTGATTGGCATGCCTATATCAATGACAAACTAGATGGAGATATAGAAAAAATAAAGCTATGTGGAAAATATATGGAAGATTGTTTTGCAGCATTAGGTATTGATACAGGTAAATTATCTTTTGTATATGCAAGTGAATATGTAGGTGACCCAGAATATTGGGAGCTAGTTTTAAGAGTATCAAAAGCTACATCTGTAAAACGTGTGAAACGTGCTATGGATATAATGGGAAGATCTGAAGATGAAGCAGAAAAAGATCTCTCAAAATTATTTTACCCTGCAATGCAGGTATCTGATATTTTTTATCTAAATGTTGATGTTGCATATGGTGGTATGGACCAACGTCATGCCCATATGCTTGCAAGAGATGTATCAAAAAAATTAAACCGTAAGTCACCTGTTGCTATACATACCCCTCTTCTTACAGGGCTTCAAGCAGGCGGTCGTATGAATCCAACTGAAGTAAAAATGAGCAAAAGTAAGCCTGATTCCATGATTAGTATACATGATAAACCAGATGATGTTAATCGTAAGATTAAAAAAGCGTATTGTCCGGAAAAACAAGTTGAGGGAAATCCTATTCTTGAGATGTGTAAATATATTATTTTCCCAGAAATAAGTGATGCGTTTATAATAAAGCGTCCTGAGAAATTTGGTGGAGACCTGGAATTTAATAATTATGAAGAACTTGAAAAAGAATTTTTAAGTGGTTTACATCCACTTGATCTTAAGAATTCTACTGCTATATATATAAATAAAATTCTTGAACCAGTTCACAAATATTTTGATAAAAATCCTGAAACCTTAAATAAAATAAAGTCACTTGGGATAATTAAAATCTAAATTTTTTCATTCTTTAACATCATATTTTTTACTAGCATACAAAAAGCCAAAACATACACCCTTGTGAGGTTTACTTTTTTGATGATGAACTGCATGAGCGTTTAGTATTCTTTTTAGATATTTACTCTTAGGTCTATATTTTAATTTAATTCTTTTATGGAAAAAAGTATCATGAACTAAAAAGTATCCTAATCCATAAAGCATAACACCTATCCCAATTGGAAATCTAATATCATATCCATTCAGATAACCAGTTAAAATTAGTATAAATGATACAATTGCAAATATTAAACCAAAGATATCATTTTTTTCAAGTTTTTCTTTGTGATATCTATGATGATCTTCATGCAGATACCATCCAAATCCATGCATAACGTATTTATGTAAAAACCAAGCAACAAATTCCATAAACAAAAATGATAAGAATATAGCAATAATATATATCGTTATTATAAGTAATAAATCCATTTTTCCACCAGAACGAATATAATTTCTATTGATTTATTTGTTGTGGTAATTTTTCAACTATACATAATCCTTTTTTATTATTTGTTTTTCTTGGATCTATTATATTCATAAGAGTTCTACTAAATATGTGTTTTATCATGGGTTTTACTTTCATTTTATAGACAATATATGGATTGTTATATATCTGTAATGCCGTCCAATTATACATCTCAGATGCTGTCTTTACTGGTATTAAATATCTTTTAGGAATGTATTTATAGCCTTCTTCTGCAATATGTTGCCATTCACAATATCTTTTTATTTGTTTATGTATAAAATTTGTATAATTTTCTTTTTGTTTTTTTGTATCTTCATAGTTAAGAGATTTAAGTCCAAATTCATTTAATTCATCTTGTGGAAAATAATTTCTTCCAAGTTTGTTATCTTCAGAGATATCTCTTATAAAATTTATATATTGCATTGATTTACCAAGATATTTTGCATATCTGTATGCTTCTTTTGGTAAATCCATTATTTTTGACATAAAAAGACCTATTACTTCTGCAGATCCATAAATATATTCAAGTGTTTCATCAATTGTCTGATAAGCGTTTCTTGTTATATCCATCTCCATTGATTTTAAGAAAGAACCAATCCAGGATGATTCAAAAATTTTTTCATTTTTAAGTTTGATAAAGGAGTCTATTACAATATCTCCAGAGATATTTCCTTTCTCAGACTTGTAGTATTTTTCTTTGAATTCATAAAATCCGTTTACATCTTGAGGTATAGAATCTACAAAATTATCTGCTTTTCTGACAAATCCATAAAGAGAGAATACTTCTTTTTTTATTACAGATGGAAAAAACATACTACTGTAAAAATATGTTTTACTTCCTTCCTGGAATATTGAATAAATTGTTCTGTCTATCATTTCTTTCTCCATATATTGAATAGCTAGAAACAGTATTAACAATCGTTAATATAAATATTATTTATAAAGATTTTGATAAGATTTTTTTATCTTTAGAAATAGTATCATGCAATATCTGAGAACATATTATAACCATAGGAACACCTATACCTGGATGATTATAGTGTCCAGTATAATACAGATTTGAAACTTTTTTACTTTTCTGCTTTGCTCTAAAAATTGCAGTTTGTTTTAAAGTATGTGCAAGCCCAAGAGCAGTTCCTTTGAATGCATTGTATCTATCAGAAAAATCTTTGTGTGCAAAAATTCGTTTAACAACAATATGATCACGTAGATTTTCACCAGCAAGTTTTTCCATATGACCAATTACCATATCAAAATATTTCTCACGTGTTTTTTTATCATCTTTTAGATCTGGTGCGACAGGAATTAAAACAAAAACATTTTCACAATTTTTTGGTGCAGTTTCTGGATCTGTTTTTGTAATACATGATACATAATATGAAAAATTCTCTGGCCACTTTGGATCTTTAAATATATCATCAAAATGTTCAATCCATTCTGGATGAAAATATAAATTGTGATGTTTGAAATTTTTGATTTGTTTATCAAGACCCAAAAATAACAAATATGCAGAAGGAGCAATCTTTCTTTTATCCCAATATCTGTCTGAATAAGAGCGGTATTTCTTATCAAGCAGATTTTTTTCTGCCCAAGGATAATCTGCATTTACAACAACTATATCTGCTTCATATGTGTTTTTATTTGTTTTAACTGATTTTGCAATTCCATTTTCAACATTTATTTTTTCAACAGGTTCATTGAAAACAAATTTAACACCCTGTTCGGTAGCAAGTTTGTACATAGATTCTGCAAGTTTTCCCATTCCACCTCTTGGAAACCATACCCCCATGTTAAAATCCACATGAGACATAAGTGAATACAAAGCAGGGCTATCATATGGACTTCCTCCTAAAAAGACAATTGTATATTCTAAGATTTTTCTAATTTTTTCACTTTTAAAATAACGCTGTGCAAACGAATCAAGTTTTTCAAACATGTGTAATTTTGTTCCTTCAAAAATGAGTTTAGGTTTAAAAAAATCAGTTAGATGTTTATAGTCTTTATAAATAAAATCTTTCATAGCAATATCATATTCATACTTACTTATATCTAGATATTTTTTCATTTTTTCTTTTGCGCCAGGCTCAAATTCTTCAAATAAATCAAGATTTTTTTCTAAATCTTTTGAAACATCTACATAATCATTTTCTGAAAAAAATACTCTGTATGCTGGATCAAGTCTCACTAAATCCATGTAATCCTCGGGTTTTTTATTGAATTCAGAAAAGAATTTCTCAAATACATCTGGCATAAGATACCATGACGGCCCCATATCAAAAGTAAATCCATCTTTTTTCCAAACTGATGCTCTACCACCTGCATGATCATTTTTTTCGATAACAGTTACATCATGTCCATCTTTTGCAAGAAGTGAAGCAGCAGATAATCCTCCAAAACCTGACCCTACTATTATAACCTTTTTTTTTGTCAAATAATATTCCTCCGCCCTTAATTTTTATAAATATAACAAAATTTTTTTATTAATTTTTTTGTGAAACCCATTTTTTCCTAAAATACATATATATCATTAAATAAAACGATAACATTGAAAAGTTATAGAAAAAATCCTCAAGTGGAATTGTAGTAACTCTAATACCCCATATTGCAGATGGACTATAGTAAACTACAATTAAAGAAGTAAGCAAATAATTAAAGATAATAAATGGTATAAATGAAAGAACTAGATAAGCCCAATAAAGCCTAGATTTTAAAATCTCAGGATATAGAAAAGCTGCAGTTAAGAAAAAGAAAGCAACTGAAAACATAGCAAGAATTGTATAATCTTGATTGTAAAAAAGTAGACCAATAATCAAGAAAATTACAAATAAGACAAAATAAAACCATTTGTTGAATTTTATTTCTTTATCTCCTACAAAATATACTAAATTTTCATAGATGAAAATACATGCATAAGGTACTACTATAAAAAATAAAATTTCTTCTAAAGGAAGACCTAAAATCTTTGGACCTGATAGATATTCATAATTAAACCACCAGTCCCCACGAGATGTAACTATTGCATCCCATATAATATAAACACCTCCTACAATTAAAATAGATGCAGCTAGTGGCTTATAATACTTGTAATATTTGAATTTCCACTTAAACGAGAAAAGAAATGGAAATAAAAGAATTAAAGCATCAATAATTAAGTAATTTATTTGAACCAAAATCTATTCCTCCAAAAACATAAATATTAATCATTATAAAAAGATAACCGCAACTTATCGTATCATATTAAAAAACCAATGTTCGACAATATCTTTCATAAAAGTTGGTAAAAAACCTGAAAAAGAGACGTTTCTAAAAACAAATATTCCTTTTTTAGATCCAAGACTTATAAATAATGGTCCCTTAAATTTACGATATTTAACTAATTTTCTTTTCTCGATACTTTTCTTAATATTTTTTACTATAATTTTTGCATGACGCTCAGAATTTTGAGCTGTTTTTTCTTCATTGATACTTGCTATATCTCCTCCAACAAAAATATTATTATATCCTTTTAATCTAAGATAGTTATCTACTTTTAAACATCCCTTTTTTGTAAAGATATTTTTGTTAAAATTTTTCATAAAGGAAGAATCGCATTTTGTTCCAGCAGACCATATTGCTGCATCTGCATTTATTTTTCTATCTTTGTCTGTAGCAAAATAAGTTTCATTATTTTCTATAATTTTTTCATTAAAAATTATTTCGACATCATTTTTTTCTAAAAATTTTTGTGAAATTTTTGATGCATATATTGGATTTCTTTCAATCAAACGGTTCTTTGAATGAACTATTGTTATATCTTTTTCTGGTTTTTGAGTAACTAATTCTCCAGCAACTTCGATACCAATTAGTCCTCCCCCAACTATCAGGATTTTTTTTGATTTTTCAATTTTTTCAATTGCTTTTAAACACTGAGTTGATTCAGTCACAGTAAAAACATTTTTTGTATTTTTTAGAAAAATTGGATATTTTATACCACAGCATAAAACCAAGATATCATATGTATATTCATTTTTATTTGTCTTAATTTTCTTGGGATTTATATTTTCTACTTTTTCACATATTATTTTTGTATTTTTTAAGAATTTTTTGTATTTTATCTGAATGTTTTTAATATACTTTTTGTTTCTTATTAATTTTGGAAGACCTGGTCTGTATTCAAAATATTGTTTTTTATCTATAAGTGTTAATTCTATTTCTTTATTTTTTTCTAATTTTTTTGCAACAAATGCTCCGCAGAACCCTCCTCCCACTATTATAACTTTCATATCGTGATATATTAAACATAAAATTCCTAATTAATCTATTGAATACTGATAATTAGCTTAATAAGAACATTTTTATAGTTTTGTGATATATAATTATAGTAATTAAATTGGAAATGGTATGAAAAAAATAAAAATATTGCTTTTGTTACTTGTAATATTCAACATAATTTTTGCTTCAATCTTAGTTATTGATATACAATTTTTTGAATCACCAAATATAAGTGCAACTATAGATGTTTTAGATGTAAATTCTGAAGAAATTATTATTAACACAAATATAGAAATTTCAAATCCTAATAGTTTTAATTTAATTGTTTCAGATCTTGAGGTAGAAAGTAAGACAGATTCGGAATCAAAAGTCGGAAATATTAAAATTGAAGGGGGAAATGTTCCATCAAACGGAAAAAAACTTTTTAAATCAACAGATCAGCTAAGTTTTAAAAGTAATGATTTTAAGACTTTAGAAAATAATGTCAATGCTCGTGTAGGAGTAAACATCTTAGGTCTTATTAAAAAAACTATTCCTTTAAAACTTACAATTGTTGCATCTATTGATAAGTTATTTGAAAAATTAAAACAACCTGTTATAAAAATAAATTCATATTTTGATGATATTAATATAGATGGATTGAATTTTAGTACATCAATTGATATATTTAATCCAACAGGTTTTGAGTTTAATATAGATACATTATTTCTTGATATCTTTACAAACGAAAATGAAAATGTTGGAAGTATTACTATTCATGGTGATGTTGTCAAGCCGAACAGTTCAAAGATTTTTAATGCAAATGGAATTATTTTTTATGATTCACTTGATGCAGAGACTCTTTGGATGAATCTTACCGGAGTTGCTGGTGCAAAGATTGCTGGCATTCAAAAAAATATTTCTTTTTCAACTGATGCATCGTTTGAAATTCCTGAGATCAAAGATTTTATTTTTCAAAATGAAACTGTAGATTTTGGTCTTCCTATACAATTAAAATTTTCACCTTTTGGTATTATTGGTACAGTTGGTTTTAATATATATAATCCAAGTAATATCCCTCTTGTCGCAAGAAATCTTGTATGTGGTATATATAGATTAGATGGAAGCAAAAAAACTCTTCTTGGTGAGGAAGATATGGATGCATGTGAAATTGCCCCTAGAAAAAAAATTTGTACAACAACACAGCTTCGTGTTCCATATCTAAAGTTTTTATTTTCAGATTCAGGCCAATTTTTACCTGATTGGATTATTCTAAGAATTAAAGGAGATTTTTCTATTGCAGGAACTCGTCAAAGTTTTCCTATTTCAGTTAATGGTTATATTGATCCACATCTTATTAGAAATAGTGAATTTGCAAGTTTTGAAGCTTAAGTTTATAAAATAATTTTACTTCATCTTTTTTTATGGGTTTTACTATGTCTTGGATAAAAATAATCGATGAAAAACATGCAGATGGTGAACTTAAAAAGATATATGATGAGATTTCTAAGAAACGAGGTAAATTATCAAATATTATGCGCATTCATAGTTTAAATCCTAAAGCTATGAAAAAACATATGGAGTTTTATCTCTCTATAATGTTTAATAAATCTAATTTGTCTAGAGAAGAAAGAGAAATCATAGCAGTTTTTGTTTCATCTTTGAATAACTGTAAATATTGTATAAATCATCATGCTGAAGCTTTGAATTTTTACTGGAAAGATAGAAAACGTATTACAATGTTGTTAAAGGATTATAAAAAAGCTGATCTTTCAAAGAAGGAAAAATCAATGCTTGATTATGTATCTATTCTTACAAAAGAACCATATAAAACTAGAAAAAAGGATATAGAAAAACTTCGAAAGGTTGGTTTTGTTGATGAAGATATCTTAGATATTAATCTTATTACTAGTTACTTTAATTTTGTTAATAGAGTTGCTGTTGGTCTTGGTGTAGAATTTTCAGATGAAGAAGTAAAAGGATACAAGTATTAAATGTACAAAAATATACATTAATGCACAAAATTTAAATAATAATATTTTATTCTTGATATTAGATAATATGAAAAGAATAAAAAAAATTGTCTTAATAAGTATAACGCTAGTGATACTAATGCAACCATACACAACAGCACAAATAATCAAAAAAAACGAGGAGGCTAAACTTAACAAAGAAAAAAAAGAAACAAATTGTATGCTTGATGGTTATATCTGTGGTAAAATAGAATATGTCTGTGAAGGGCAAACAAATATCCTACCCTTTGCTAAAGTACAAATTAACAATATCCTTGGAAGATTTACTTATAGTAATTTAAAAGGAGACTATGGGATCCGTGTCTTATTTGTTCCCCCAGATACATACTATTCTGTTACAGCTAGTTCAGACAAGATTATAAAGAAAGGTGATAAATATTATGAACTACTCCCAGAGACCAAAAATGCAACACTATATTTTAAATTTCCAACTGATTATATCGATTTTAAATTAAGTTGTAGAGAAACTACAGATAAAGAAAAAATTGAAAATGCAGATGTCATAAAAATAGATTCTAAAACAAAAGAAATACCAAAATTTTTAGAATTACTCGCAAAAAATTTAGATAAAAATGAATTAATAATATATTCTTTTTTATTCTTCAAATATAAAGATTTCTTCAATTGTTGAATCAAGTGCATTAGCAACATCATATGCAAGTTTCAATGATGGATTATATTTTCCTTTCTCTAAGAAAACTATAGTCTCACATCTTACTTCTACTTTTTTTTGCTAAATCTTATTGAGTAAGAGCATATCGAGCTCTAAAGTAATTATAATTGCTTAACCAAAAGCCATATAAACATTAAAAAAAGTAAAAAAAGAGGGGTTAGTATATTTTTATGGAAATCCAGCCCACCAACATCCCAAACGTTCTCCAATAGCAAGTAAAACCCATGGAAGATCACCTGTAAGAGCAGTTTTAATCATAACAGGAATAATACTCAGCACCAAAATAAGATTACAAATAATGCATTTACCAGGATACCATGTTAAATCCTGAGAATCTGTATTAGCTTGCTCATTTTGACAATAACAATCTTTTAATTTTACATTTGAAATTTGTTTTTCAATTTCTTTATTTTCTAACTTATTTTCTTTTATTTTATTTGCTGGCTTTGAAACAACATTTACAGAAACTAACAAGAACATGATAACTATTGACATACAAATTATTTTCTTTTTCATATTATATCACATATAAACTATAAAAAATTTATAATATATAAAGTTTATAGAACAATAATCTATTTTCTTAAAAGAATAGAAATATAAAACCATGTAACATTATTACAAAAGATGAAAAATAACAAAAAAATATTTACTACTATTACAATCATAACAATTATCCTATCCTTTTTAGGATATAATTACTATAAAGATGCAGATGCATTATCAAAAGCAAGGCTTGAAATAAATGACATAGAGTTTGTCAGCCCTACATTAATAAATGTAACATTAAAATTTTCAGTAAAATTCATAAATCCAACTGATACAGATATAAACAATTTAGAATCAAAATTTGATATCTATATAGAATCAAACTATATTGGAAATGGAAAGTTTTCAAACATAAATATAGAATCAAGCAGTAATGTAACAGAACAAATAAAAGTATCAATTATCTATAGCGGTTTAGCACATTCTGTAGTAGATATAATATTAAATTTTATTTCAGGAGAAAGTTCATCTTTAAAAATAGATGGAAATCTAAAATCAGATGCAGTTTTTGGTCTTATAAAAATATCAGAAAGATACATAACAACATATCCTCAAAAAATCTAAATTATGCTAAATAATTATAACATAGATTTCATGAAGAAAAAAATATTGCGATTACTTGGATACAGAGAGGATAAATTAAGAATGCAAAATCTTAAATATTTAAAATATATACGTACTAATACGTATAAATACATCTTAGGACGTGTCTGAAATGAAAAAAGGAGTGCTTTTAGGACTTGGAATCTTTGTAGCAGGCCTATTAGTAATTATATTATATGGGCTGGTAAAAGGATTTAACGATATAGCAGGAGCAATAGATCTAATAACAGGTCTTGCAACAGGCCTTATTATAATAGGTCTAATTGTATTATTCATATCAGTTCTAATAGAACAGCAACATGGAAAAAAAGAAATGAAAGAAAAAATAAAAAAGGAGGATTTAGAACCATGATAACTACAAATACTGATTTTGTTCCAGGAAAAGAAGTAGGTCAAATTCTAGGTCTTGTAAGAGGAAATACAATACAAGCAAAACATATGGGAAAAGATATTGTAGCAGGATTTAGAAACATTGTAGGAGGAGAGATAAAAGAATACACAAAAATGCTTTCAGAAGCAAGAGAAATAGCTCTCAAACGTATGGAACAAAAAGCAGAGAAATTAGGAGCAGATGCAGTAATAAATGTACGTTTTATGACATCTGCTGTGATGGCAAGTGCCGCTGAAATTCTTTGCTACGGAACAGCTGTAAAACTAAAATAAGATGATAACATGGAGCTCTATGGAATATTTTGCATTAATTGGAATAATTTTTATGATAATGGGATACATTACATTTACAAATCCCAATTCTATTTTTGCAAAATTTCTAGTAACTCTAATTAGAATAAATCATAGAATCAAAGGTAGCATATCAATAATATTTGGAATAACAATGATATTAATTGGAGTTTTAATTTATTAAAATAGTATAAAAAGAGATGGTTTTATGGGAAAAATTGAAATAAATTGGAAACTTGTAATAATATTATTAGTTTTAAGTATGGTAGGAACAGTTGTTGTAATACCATATAGTCTAAGTATACAAAAAGAAGCGATAAAAGAATTAGGAATATCTGAAAATATAGTAATTATCTCATCGATAATACAGTCTTTTATAATGTTTTTTGCTATGATAGTAGCAGGACATATTATTTCTAAAAAGATTGGGCTTGGAGCAAATATAATAGAAAAATGGACAAAAGGAAAAAAGGTCTTAGAGGATATAAAAAATATTCTTCCTATATCCGCAGGTTTTGGAATAACAGTAGGTGGAGTTATAATTGGATTGGATCTTATTTTTTATTATCTATCAGGACCTAAAACAGCAATTTCTACTGCCCCCCCAAGTATTTTTCAGGGGTTTCTTGCATCTTTTTATGGTGCCATAAATGAAGAAATAATGATGAGATTTTTCCTAATGTCATTAGTCATATTTATTATAAATCTAATAACAAAACACAAAAAAGAAAAACCAAAGCCTATAGTTGCTTGGGTTGCAATAATTATTACATCTGTTCTTTTTGGACTGGGGCATTTACCGATCACATCATCTCTAGTTGCTATCACACCATTTATAATTGCAAGATCTATTGTTCTAAATGGTGTTGGAGGTATAGTTTTTGGATGGCTATTTTGGAAAAAAGGGCTTGAATCAGCAATTGTTTCACATTTCTCAACTGATATCGTATTACATGTACTGCTACCAGCAGTAATTATTTTTTGGTGATAAAAGCAAATGAAAAAAGTAACAATAACTCTAGATGAAGACATCTGGAAATGGTGGAAAAAAAATACATGGATAAATCTTTCACAATTAGCTGATAGAGAACTTAGAAGGATAAGAGCACTTGAGGAAAGAGTACTTGGTACATGTCCTGAATGTGGAAGCGAAAAACTAAGATTCAATGGTAAAAATTATAAATGTGCTAAATGTGGATTTGAATATAGGTGAATGTAATGGTAAAATTTTGTCCAAGATGTGGCTCTAAAAACGTTGATTGGATTCTACCACAAACATGGTCTAAATGGGAATGTAAAGATTGTGGATGGACAGGAGCTTTTATTATTGAAGATGATGGAAAAATAGCTGAAGAAATAAGAAAGGAATATATTAAAAATCAAACTAAGGAGAAATAAAATATGATGGTTTCAACAATAGAAAATCTTCCAGGTAGAGAAGTAAAAGAGGTATTAGGAGTTGTATTTGGAAGTTGTGTTCAGATGAAACATATAGGAAAAGATATATGTGCAGCGGGAAGAACTCTTATCGGAGGAGAAAGTAGACCATACACCGAGCTAGTTGAAGAAGCAAGAAGAACAGCTATGCAACGTATGATTGATGATGCAGAAAAACTTGGTGCAGATGCTGTAGTTGGAATGCGTTATGCAACAGCACAAACCATGGGATCTGCAGCTGAGATTATTGCTTTTGGTACCGCCGTAAAAACAACAATATGAAAAAGGAATAAAGTTATAATATATATTTTGTTTACGATAGTAGAGGGGAAATGTTAAAGAAATTATCAAAAAAATTTATTAAAAACAAAAAAAACTTATCTTGTAATATTACTATATTGATAATTTCTCTTCTCATATTAAACATGTTATCTGGAAATATGGGACTTTTTGAATCTTTTTTTATGAGATTTTGTTCTTTTTGTTTATTTTTATCATTATTAACAATAATGTTCCTAGAAAAAAACTCGTTTAAAAATTTTTTAAAAAAATTAGCGAAAAAAGAGAAAAAAAGCATTATAGGACTAATGCTTATAATATTTTCATTTTTTGTTCTACTATTATATGATAGTCGTTCTCTTTGGCTTAGTAGTATACCAGTATATCTTTCAGGTCTTTTATTGATAAGGAGAGCTTTTAATAACAAAAAAATAAGGATTGATTTAATTGTTTTTTCATCTTTTATCTATGCCTTTTTTATTATGATTATAGATTCTATACCTATATTTTGGTCTTTTATACAAAAATCTTCACTTGTATTATCCCAAGGGTTTGGAAATATCATAGGACAAAATATAATTTTTGGTCCATCAGTTAGTGGACTTTGGATTTTTTTGTTGTTTTTAATTTTTTATTTATCTATCTTTATCTTATCTGACAAAAAAATAAAAAAATTTATAGTAGTACTATCAGGGTTATTTGCAACTTGGCTTATATATTTAACATTTTTATCTGTATATCCTTTTAATAGAACTATTGACCTTATTAATTCACAGTATATTTTCTTTGTATTAGGATTGATTCCAACGATTTTATATTTTTATAAAAGTGATATTTCTAATTTTAAAATGTCATTTCCAAAATTTAAAAAATTTGATTTTAAGATATATAGAAAAGCAGGTTTTTGGATACTAATCTTTTTGTTTATTTCTAGTTTTTGCCTTACAACATTTTTTTATTCTGACTCAGATTCAAATGAAGAGGAAATAGTTGTATATAAAAAAGGAACTTTAGGAGACTGGAAAAAACCCGAATATGGAATATATGGTCAACAAGCTTATGGTATGTTTGGTCTTTTAGGTAAACATCTAAACGAATCAGGATATAATGTAGAGATATTAGATCAAAATATTACAAACAGTACTTTTGAAAATACTAAAGTTTTTGTAGTTATTAATCTAGATGAAAGTTTTACTCAAGATGAACATAAATTAATATGGGATTTTGTAGAAAGTGGTGGTTCTCTTCTTGTTTTAGGAGATCATACTGATGTTGGCCATATGATGAAACCTCTAAATGATTTGTTAGAACCAGTTGGTATAGATTTTAGATTCGATTCCGCGATGCCTTTAAATCATAACAATCAACCACAGTGGTTTTCTTGTATGAAATTTTTTAATCATCCTGTTACTGAAAACATTCCAAATGAAAGATGGATTTCTATAAGTATCGGAGCCTCTTTAGATATATCAAAGGGATCTTTCCCAATTTTAGTTGGAAAACATGCATTTTCAGATCATGGTAATTATTTAAATGTAGATAAAGCATTTTTGGGTGATTATATATATACTAGAGATGAGCAGCTAGGAGATGTTATCCTTGCCGCAGGTTCATATTATGGAAATGGTAAAGTAATTGTATTTGGCGATACATCCTCTTTTCAAAATTCAGTTAATATGCATTCTTACAGATTAGTTAACAATGTTTTTAGTTGGTTGAATAGTCAAAAAACAAATTTTATCGAAATTTTACAGGTGAGCATATTTTTATCGTTAATTTTTGCTATAATTATATTAATTAAATTTTTTACAAAAAAATCATTTTTTTCATTTTTATTACCTGTAGTTTTATGTTTAGCTTTGATTTTTTCTAATACAATTAACTCAATTATTATTGATGAAAATATAATGGAGGGATCTATTGTATATATAGATTTATCTCATGGTGAAAGAATAAATTTGAATTCTTTTAGTTCAGATTACCACATAAACGGCTTAAATGTAAACTTAGCAAGAAACAATTTGTCATCTTTTCTTTTAGATAGTTTTTCTAAACAAAAAATATCTAAATCCAAAGGTTTAATATTAATAGCTCCAACAGAAAAATTTACTGAGGATGAAAACCAATTTATTGAAAAATATATCTATGACGGGGGATTAGTAATTTTATGTACCGGCTTTCAGGAAAAAAACGCTGTTGAAGGTTTGTTAGATAAATTTGACTTAGATATCCTTAATATTCCTTTTGGTAGTTTTCCTTGGGACTCGAATAAAGATGACCCAGGATTTGTTGATGTTTGGCCTATAAAAATAGAAAATGATAATCAAACTTGGTCTTTTTATGAGTATACAGAAAAAAATGTTACCTATCATTTTGTTGTTTTCAAAAAATATGGATCTGGTGGATTTTTGCTGATAGGTGATAGTCAGTTTCTAATAAATAAAAATCTTGAATCAAATAGTAATTATCATTTAGGAAATATCAATTTTTTAAGAAATATTATCAAAGAAATAAAAAATAAGGGAGTTTTTTTATGAAAAGATTGGTATGGTTTGGTTTAGGTTTTCTTTCTGTAAGTTGGCTTTTTTTTATTCCAATATTTACTAGACCAGATTTGCTATTTGGTTTTATTTTCATAATTTTAGGATGTATTTGTAATATAGTTGCTTTTTATAATATAAAAAAAGTTTCTTTGGATAAGAAATATTTAATTTTTTATATACCAGTAATCTTAGTTTTATTAATTCTTCCTTTTCCTTATAATATTGGACCAATAATAATATTGATCGCTGGTTTAATTTATAATGTATCATTCTATATTTTAGATTATTATAAGATAACTAGAATTAGTTTTGGTTTATCTTTTACTGGATTAATACTATTATTTCAAACTGCAATGATTCCTTTTTTTTATATATTAAGTTCACATTATCATAGAATTGATTTTCTGTCTTATCCTATAAGTCTTCTATCCAAAATCTTTGGTCTATCGACATCAGTAAATGATGGCATAATATTTGTTCAAACTGTATCTCAAAACTATCCTTTTACAGTAACACTTGAGAAAATAGCTTTTTTTCCATGGTTTATGATGTTTGTAGGAGCATTACTAATATTTCTTTTTTCACCAAAGCTTAAAACCTTTATAAAAAATATAAGTTTGTTTTTATTTTTTAGTTTTATATGGATTTTATTAAGATATGTTTTCTTAACTTTTGTGTATATTTATTCACCTATACATGATTTACAAATCTATTATGATACTATTTATATATTCATTAGTTTAGTTCCCTTATTAATTCTATTTACATTTTTTATTAAATTTAAAGATACAAAAATCAGTTTAAGAGGTCTTACAAAATTTGGCATTAATAAAAAACGATTATCAGCTATGATTCTGATATTTATATTTGTTTTTTCTATAGTCGGCAGTTTTAGTTTTTATGATCCTGGGGAAAGAAAACAAGGAAAAATTTTGATTGATGAATTACATAGTGACTGGGAGGATACAAGTAGGAAAATGGATAAAGAATGGTATGGAAAAATTTCTACATATAGCGCTTATTGTTTTGCCGAATGGTTTGATTATCATTATGAGGTTGATAAAAATCTAAATAAAACTATCACATCTGATTTACTAAAAGATTATGACATATTAATTATAAAATGTCCTACCAATAGTTTTTCTGAAAATGAAGTAGATGCTATAGTTAAATTTGTTGAAGATGGTGGAGGATTATATCTTATAGGTGATCATACAAATGTGTTTGGGATGAATTTTTATTTGAACCAAGTATCTGAAAGATTTGGAATTATTTTTAAATATGATTCCACACATGATTTGGAAACAAAAAGACTTTCTATTTATGAATCACCTAAGTTGTTTAATCATCCTATAATGCAGTATACAGAAAAAATCAACTTTCTTTCATCTTGTACAGTTGATGCGCCACTCAATTCAGAGGAAGTAATAATTGGCTATGGTCTTTCATCTGCTATGGGTACATATTCAACTGAAAATTTTTTTAGAAAATCATCTTATACTGAACCTGATATAGAGCAAGGATTGTTTTTACAAACAATAGCTTTAAAATATGGCAGAGGTAGAATTGTTGCTTTTACTGATAGCACCTGTATTTCAAATTTCTGTTTGTATATGGATGGTTATCCTTCTTTTTATTTAATGACAATAGAATATCTAAATAGATCTAATATGTATTCTTATGTTAACTCATTTTTAATATTGATAGCTATAATTTCTATCGGTTTGTTTTTATATGTTGTTAGAAAAGAAAAAAAGAGTGTTATTTTATTGATGTTGGTATCTATAGGTTTACTATCTTTTTCTTTTTCTACACCGTTATTTTCGTATATTAATTATGAAAATTATAAACTACCTGAAGCTCATTCTGATTTTAAAAGCGTATGTTTTGTTGAAGATTATTCAGATTTTGTGATATCATCTAGAGTGGCATCAATGGATGTCGATTATGAAAAGGTGTATAACACTTTTTTTATTTGGACTCAAAGAGTTGATTATATTCCTTCTGTAGAAGAGAGTTTATCTACTTCAATAGATAAAGGAGATGTAATAGTTTTTATTAATCCTGTTAAAACATTTGAAGATCAAGATATAAAAATTATTACTAATTATTTAGAAAAAGGAGGTAACGTAGTCTTTATGGATACAATATCAAATAATATTTCTACAGCTAATGGATTGTTAAATAAATTTGATTTAAGTATAAACAAAGTTAAAGTTAATAATTCTAATGTAGAAGAACTTGAGATAACTGGTAATAATTCAACTTTTTTTGTTGATAGTAACTATTCAGAAATTGCTATCAATAATATAGGTAAAGGAAAACTTGTTGTAATTGTTGATTCTCAAATATTTAGTAACAGAATAATGGGAGGAGCTTTTACAGTACCTAACACATATCAACGTGAAATATATGATATAGAATTTTATTTATTTGAAGAAATTTTGTCTTAAAAAAGTTTATTTTATTTAAAAGACATAAACTGTTAACGTTGCTGTTATGTAAGATGTTGTATAAGAATTGTAGATACATACATTTCTAGAAAAAGATCCTACAACTTCTGCCTGTTTATAGGATACACCATATTTTAATAGTTCTACATCCTCAATAGTTATTATTTCAATATTAAAATCATATTTATTTTCTAGACCTAAGGCGTCTTTTGCTGTTTCATATTTAACTTTGTTTAGAGCCTCGATCTTATCCAAATCAAGTTTACCGTAATCTATTTTGTTAGAAACTACATATTTTATACGTATCGGTTTAACTCTTGAGGATATCCAATATGAATAATTTGTGATAGTAATATTTTCAATTTCCATTAAAAGATTGCTTTTGTTATATAATTTATTTGTTTTAGTCATATAATCTGGTTTAAGTGATGTACTCGAAAACCAGGTATCATTTATAATTTTGTATGAAGCAAAACCTAAAGAGTCTAATCTATTTGGATTTATCTCCCAGTCAGTCGAGCCAAGAGTGGTTCTTCCGGGATCTTTTATAAGTTTTTCAGATATTGTCATTGCTTTTGATTCCAATACAAATTCATCTTTACTATAAGAGGTAAACATATTTCCAATAGTTGCAAAAATAAAAGAAAAAGATACAATTATCACTGAAAACGCAAATAGAAGTTCTAAGGGATGTGAAACTCCCTTTGTTTCTTTTGATAATTTTCTATATTGTTTCATGTTATCAATTAAATTAACCCATATATCCTAAACGCAAAATCCCATTCGCTAATTGCTGACCAAGTGTCACCACCATTTTTTGTAAAGAAAAGCCATCCATCTTCATATCTGTTCTCTTCTGAATAGCACCACTCATAACCAAAATCTCCTGTAATATCTCCTGGAGCAGGTGGAACAACAATAAAATAGTCAACACCGGCATCTACCACTACATCATCAAAATCAACCTCCAACCACTCGAAATTTTCAGATACCTCCGCAGGAGTAAAAGTTACCGTGTCAATAAGATCTCCTTCTTTAGGATGATCCTTTCTCAACTCAACTACTAAATCAAATTCAGAACTATTAAAATTACGAATATAAAGTTCAACCTTTGTTATATTACTAATTGTTGGTGAGAAATTCTGTGCAGCACCCCAATCACCATCAGTTTTATTACAAATAGCAAAAGAGTTATCAAACTCATTTTGATTGATATTCAATATCTCTTCACCAGTAGGATCCACTATCTCTATATCGTTATATACCCAAATAGGAATTTCTATTCTTTCTTCTATAACTGTATTTTTACATATTAACTTTAAATTAACAACTGCATTTAAAAAATTAGTTTTATAATTTTCAATTCTAATTAGTTTAGCATTAAAATAATTGCCATATCTTATCTCTATTTTAGATAACGTATTTCTTGTATTATTAAAGACATTTTGTATATAGTTAGTATCATTACCACCATTGCAGCTTTTGTTAAAAACTTTAATAAATACTTCTTTAACATTAAGATATTCATCCAGTGCATTGACACCTCTATCAAAAGAAAATGTAGCATTAATATTAGAAATATATGCTGAAGTTGATGCTAGTAAAATAACTAAAATAGATATTGTTATACCTGCAAGTAATATCATTTGGGAGTCTTTTTTTCTATCGATTGGTTTTATGATATTTTTATTAATGATATTTTTTTTCATATTGTCCATAACTCCAATTCAACAGAATAGATTTGAGTCATATGTGATATAATATAATGTGATTTTACAATCTTTTTTGCTAAGTTATATTTATCATTTTGATACCAGTAATATGTTTTGTCACCATCAAAAATTTTTAATTGAAAAAAAACAGTTGACGGAAGCATTTTTTGCATAGTTTCTACAAATGCATCAAAGCTTTCGTTATCATTTGTTATTATCCACTGTGTTAATATGTCTTCAAATTGTGAGTTTATCCCAAGTATATATGAGGCGTTTATTTCTCTTTGATTAAGTGTTACATTCCAGATGCATACATTGTCAATTTTTCCTGTAAAATAATGGGGATAACTTGGCAGATAGAAAGCATCAATTGGCAATAAATATAAAGCTTTACCTGTGGCATTTGGCAATTCATTTATATTATAGTAAATTTTATCAATTTTTCCGTTGACATATATCCTAACTTCTTCTCCATCATAAGTTGCTGTAAGATGATACCATATATCATTTGATAGTTCTGTTCCACCAGCAAAATAATGAACTTCATCAGTCAGTTCATCTTGCCATATAATTGTTGCTCTATTTAATGGACTTTCAGGTGGTATTGAATCTCCCGTACCATTATATATACTAAAAGCAAATTGTTTTCCTTTTTGTATAAAACAATTACCTGTATTATCGTTATTTTCAAAATTTACCCATGCAGATAAAGTAAAATTACTTGTAAGATTTAATTCCGGGTTATTTCCACAGTCAATATGACCTTCTTCACCATCAATAGCATAGTTACCATGGACACTATTTTTTGTAAATGAAACATTTCCATAAATTATACCATTGTTATTATTACCACTGCTATCATTCACTATACTTCCGGAACCTTCTTCAAAATCCCATCTTCCAACACAATACTCAGGTCTTGGAATCTCATTTTCTGTTGGATCAGTATATTTTAATGTGTCTAATGCTTCATTTGATAAGGTTTTTAATTGTGTAGAAACTTGAGGATTTACTATTGGAGATAAAGAAAAATTATTGACAAATATAATTGATATAAGGATCATACTGATGGCAATTATTGCTTCTAGTACATAGAATTGTGCTTTATCATCCATACTTTCTTTACCTCATTCATTTGTACTTATATAGATGTCATCTTCCACATTGTAAATTTTTAAAAATCCAGCAGAGCCATATGCTATTCCTGAAATATTTGTTCCAAGTTTATTTTGATTATAAGTTGTACCACTAACTTGGATTAATTCATCTGTAGTATTAAGATATATCACGCTATCTGAGGCTTCAATATAATAACTTCTATCCTGAATCTTATTTGGTATCTCTATTGTTTTAGAATAGTTAGCATTTTTACATATCTCCATAGTAGCTGAGCATTCTATAATTGTATTTGTTACATAGTTAACTATAGATTCAGCTGTGATTTCTGATACGTATTCGACTCTTTGATCTATCAAAAAACTTACAGTATATATTGATGATCCAGTTATTATAATTATAATAGAAAAAGAGGTCATAAAACCTACGACTTGTGAGACTGCTTTTTTGTTAAATCTAATTTTTCTCTTAACCATTTTTCATATTAACCTCTATTACAGAACGCATCAAAAGAAGATTCTCTGGATTTGGATAAGTCAAAGTAATACCATCTGAACTTGAAAAACCATGAACTTCTGAATAGTAATCATTCCATACATCAGAAAATTTACCAAAATTCTGAACCTTTAACATACCGATATCACTATCTTCTAAAACACGATTCTCAACAAGTCTTGAAACTAAAGATAAACTACCACTGCCACTAGAACTAATAGCAGAATCAGAAGAAACAACAGTCTGTACTACATGAAAAATAAAACTACCATCATTTGTATAGATACCATCTGGTTTTTTAGTCATAACATAAATATTATTACCACTAGAAGAAAAAATAGCATCGTTTTCCATATAAACACTATACATACCTGAAGATGAAGAAAGCTCCCAACTTAAAGGAACAAAATCAAAAACATATATCCCACCAATAGCATCTTCATCATTAAAAAACTCAATATGAGTAAAATTAGAGATAGAATAATCAACAACAAAATCGATATTATCACCGGCATTAATAGGATTTGTAGAATTATCAAAGGTTTGTGTAGGTTCGACGATACTAAATGAATAAGTATTGTTTATAGTTTCAGAAGTTTCAATGTTTCCAGCTAAATCACGAGCTCGGACTCTGAAAGCATAATCACCATAGGCAAGATCATTATAGGTCACACTAGTACTAGATGTCCATGAATCCTGTCCTGGTTGCCAGCTAGTTTGATAAGGGTCAAGTCTGTATTTATAGACAAGATCAGTATAATTTGTCTTGTCATCAGAACCATTCCAAGTAAAACTAATAGAAGTATCGGTGGTAGTTTTATCAGGTGCAATAGTAATATTAGAAGAGGGGCGTACACTGTCGTTAACATAATAGATTACATCTAATTTTACATAGTATTCATACATAGTAAAATGATGTTCTAACACATCATCAAAATTGGACCCCCCTAAAAAGGATATATCAGGTTGGTTAATATTTCCACTTATACTTAAGACAGTTTTATAGTTATATATAGGTGAATCCAAACAATTATTATCATATGAAGGAGCAGCACCATAAAAACCATTGGAAAAAGAAATACCCCAATCAGTATCATAAAGAAGATCTTTAGCATAATCATCCAAGGGAGCAGTCGCCAGGGAAGGGCCACCTTCACCACCGCCTGTTACTATACAACCTTCAGCAGCTCCATTACTAACTAGAATACCGTTAGCAAAGTAATCATGAAAAACACTATCAACCGCAAAAGTATAAGTAACAAGTTCACCTGGACAAAAAACAATAGACTCAATATCAACCCAACTATCACCAGTAAACAAACTATCACCAACCTCCAAACTGACAGCATCCCTATCATTATACATAACCTTAGATTTATCAGGATTAATAGAAGCCCAAGCAGTAATACCATCAGATTTCTTCACATAAAAAGGATGATCATCAGTAGGCATAATAATACCATCATTAATACTATAAACACCCTCACGAACCTTAACAATAAAATCAGAAACAACAGACTCAACAAAAACATTATTTTCAACATCAAAAGATAAAACCCTATCACCAACAACAATATTCTCAATATTTTTTAAAGAACCATCAGCCATACTAATCTTAGTACCCTCAGGAAAACAACAATTAGGACTAGGGCAATCACAAGTATTACTACAAGTAGCTGTACAAGTAGAGTCACAAGTATTACCGCTACAAGTCATACAGGTCTCACCACTTGTACAGCCAATGCAGTTACTAACTAGAATACCGTTAGCAAAGTAATCATGAAAAACACTATCAACCGCAAAAGTATAAGTAACAAGTTCACCTGGACAAAAAACAATAGACTCAATATCAACCCAACTATCACCAGTAAACAAACTATCACCAACCTCCAAACTGACAGCATCCCTATCATTATACATAACCTTAGATTTATCAGGATTAATAGAAGCCCAAGCAGTAATACCATCAGATTTCTTCACATAAAAAGGATGATCATCAGTAGGCATAATAATACCATCATTAATACTATAAACACCCTCACGAACCTTAACAATAAAATCAGAAACAACAGACTCAACAAAAACATTATTTTCAACATCAAAAGATAAAACCCTATCACCAACAACAATATTCTCAATATTTTTTAAAGAACCATCAGCCATACTAATCTTAGTACCCTCAGGAAAACAACATGCACATTGTGTTGCCGGGCAAGTATCTTGAAGGGTTTCATCAATACAACCGTTACAAGTAAAACAAGTATTTGTACAAGTATCAAGACAAGTTAAATCACCACAAGTATCCCTACAAGTATCTGTACAAGTATCACCAAAACAAGTAGGATTAAAACAAGTATAATCATCTGGACAAGTACCCTCACAAGTAGAACCAGAACACGTATCACTACAAGTTTCTCCTGGTACGGTATCCAAGTCAGTTATCGTAAATTCATTATCACTATAATCAAAAACACTTTGATTATTTATACTAGAAACATTAATAATAAAATTAGAACCAGTATGCTCTTCTGGTTCAACATACCATAACTCTTCTCCATCGTTTTCTGTATTTGCAAATAGAACTTTAGTAGATTCACCCCTTATTCCACCTCCATCTATCTTAAATTTTTCTAATTCTTCATCCGATAACTGTATCAATTCAATTTTTACATTACCAGTAACATTTTTAGAAGACCAAAGAACATTATAACTATTACCTCTATAAAAAATCTCAGGATTAGAGGGATATTCAACTGTTATACTTTCAGATTTATCAGTTCCCTCTGAACCACATAAACCAAAAATAACATTCCCTGAACCATCTATGTAATGATCAGTGAAATCAGGATCAGGATTATATCCCCCAATTGATTTAAGAACAAAATAGTTTTGTTTACTTTCATATGGAGCAGGAATTCTTTTTTCTTCCTCCCACGAATCACTAGTAAAATTCCAGATATGGAAACTGAAATTTCCGCCATGTATCAAATCATCATATCCACTCCAATTAAAAACAATAGAATAAATCTTTGATGGATTTTCATCAATTTTAAATTGATAATATAAATTCACATATTTTTCATAATCACCATACCAAATATTGTAATTATCTTCGGTTCTGATTTTAGAATATTTAATTTCATCATATTCTTGATAATTATCATTACCTGGATCTAAAGGACAAAGCCATTCTCCTTGGTCAGTTCCATATGCCTTGTTGTCAGAGTTGCTAAAGTCATATGTGTTAGTATCATAAAAAACACCAGCCTCTTCTGATTCATCGATAGGTGATACACCTGTTGGTTTAATCATGCTGTAAGGTGTTTTTGTTCCATACCAATGAATTTTTGTTTCAGTTATTTCTCCATCTATCATTTCTAAAATAAAATTGTCATCTCCATCACCAAGACCAGAAACATCAAAATTATAACCATCATCAGCATACATAACTACAAGTCTATCCTCATCTGTATCAGCTAAACTAAGAGACCCAGATTCAATAGCAACATTATTCTCTTTAGTAGACCCCAGATTACTATCAACTAACTCATTATGTGTACTTCTAACAATATCTATTTGATTACTTACGCTACTATGTTCTAGGTTTGCATTCCTTTCCTCTATATAAGGAATACCAAAAAGTAGAATAGTACTTACAGATGTGATTACAAGAGAAAGAACTAGAAGGACACCAACAACAGTAGAAACAGCCTTATTTTCTTTAAAAATATATTTATATTGCATCCCTTTCATATTTCCTCACTCACTCTTTTATATAACATATCTATCATATATTTAAATTATTTAAATATATTGATTATTAACCACTCTCCATATCTAACTCAATGATAGAATAAACTAAAACAAGATTTTCAGTATCAGAACATACCAATGTAACATCATCTGAACTTGAAAAACTATGAACTTCTGAATAGTAATCATTCCATACATCAGAAAATTTACCAAAATTCTGAACCTTTAACATACCGATATCACTATCTTCTAAAACACGATTCTCAACAAGTCTTGAAACTAAAGATAAACTACCACTGCCACTAGAACTAATAGCAGAATCAGAAGAAACAACAGTCTGTACTACATGAAAAATAAAACTACCATCATTTGTATAGATACCATCTGGTTTTTTAGTCATAACATAAATATTATTACCACTAGAAGAAAAAATAGCATCGTTTTCCATATAAACACTATATATACCTGAAGATGAAGAAAGCTCCCAACTTAAAGGAACAAAATCAAAAACATAAACACCACCGACAACATCATCACCATTGTATAGTTCAATATGTGAAAAATCTGAAATATCATTATAGACATCTAAAGAAACTGGTCCACTATCACTATCAATAGGAAAATCATCTGGATTGGTAGATCCATTCAAGATTTGTGTAGACTCAACAATACTAAAAGAATAAGTATTTATACCGATATTTTCAAAAGTCTCGATATTCATAGCTTCATCACGAGCTCGGACTCTAAAAATATAATCACCATAGGCAAGATCATTATAGGTCACACTAGTACTAGATGTCCATGAATCCTGTCCTGGTTGCCAGCTAGTTTGATAAGGGTCAAGTCTATATTTATAGACAAGATCTTCTGAATCAGTTGTATCATCATATCCCTTCCAGCTAAAACTAATAGATTTTTCAGTACATAACTTATCAGGTTTAATAGTAATACTAGAACTAGGAGAGATACCATCACCAGAATTATAAAAAACTTT
Source organism: uncultured Thermoplasmatales archaeon (assembly GCA_964481275.1). Taxonomy (GTDB): domain Archaea; phylum Thermoplasmatota; class E2; order DHVEG-1; family DHVEG-1; genus CAYZTD01. The sequence goes on along the minus strand of CAYZTD010000001.1, from coordinate 111,157 downwards.
TAGATCCAAATAATTTTCATACAATGTAAAATGAGAATTAGATATATAATCAGAATACCCTAGATAAAAAATAGTAGGTTGATTAGTATCTTTGTTTGTACTAAAAAGGGTTTTATAAGTATATAGAGGTGAATCTAAGCAATTCCTTCTATAAGATGGGATAAATCCAAAAAAACCATCAGAAAATGAGATACTATTTTCATGAAAATTATATAGATCATTATCATCAGACCAAACATTACTATCATCTAAGGGACCAAGACAATGTGAAGTAGGTATCTCTTTATTATGTACTAATAATCCTTCAGCAAAAAATGTATGAGTTTCTCCAATATTTTTTAAATTAAAAGTTTGAATTGGGCCCTTTACGTAATTCCAATCTGTCAATTCAACCCAGTTTCCATTTTCATTAAATATTTTATCATCGATTTCCAATTTTTGAACCTTATAAAGATTTGGATAATACTTGTGAGTAACACTAGGTTCAATAGAACACCAAGATATACTTCCATCAGATTTTTTCACATAAAAAGGATGTTCATTTGTAACCTCAACTATTTTCTTATCACTTGAAAAAAGTTCATAATAACCCTCTCTCACTGGTGATTCTAATTCTAAAACCTCTCTATTCTCAAAAAGACAAGCAACCTCATTATATGATTTAACAAAATCCCCAACCTTTACATCTTCAATATTTTTATATGAACCATTAGCCATAGTAATCTTAGTACCCGCAGGAAAACAACAACAATCAAGAGTCATGCAAAAATCTATACTTTCTACGAGCTCTCTAATTGTAGAAAAACACCATACAGAACCAGAAGTAGTCTCACCATAACTATCTTCAGCGACAATCTGCCAATAATAGAGCGTACCATAACTTAAATCCCTCTCGAACCTATATCTATTTTCTGGATGACCTGACTCCAACAAAGGCAGAGGTTCCCTAGTTCCAAAATATATATCATAAGTAACATCATCACCATCAGGATCACCTCCATCCCAACTAAGACCGACATCAATACGCTGATCAACAGCACCATCACTAGGAGAAGGATTACTAGGTTCATTAGGAGGTCTGTTTGGAGCGTTACTTGTAATAAAACGCCATACAGAACCAGAAGTAGTCTCACCATAACTATCTTCAGCGACAATCTGCCAATAATAGAGCGTACCATAACTTAAATCCCTCTCGAACCTATATCTATTTTCTGGATGACCTGACTCCAACAAAGGCAGAGGTTCCCTAGTTCCAAAATATATATCATAAGTAACATCATCACCATCAGGATCACCTCCATCCCAACTAAGACCGACATCAATACGCTGATCAACAGCACCATCACTAGGAGAAGGATTACTAGGTTCATTAGGAGGATTATTTGTAGGTTCACCCGGACCTTTAGCACCGGATGCTGCAAAAATCATATATCCACTATCATTAATAAAGGAACTGAAATCATCTTCACCTAGATCGTTACTTGTGAGATTAAAAGATAATGTTTCTTCAGTAAAACTATTTGACGTTTTGCTCAACTCTTGCCAGGAAGAGGAATCATTGTTATAAATATACAAACCAAAATAACCATCGTTAGTTAAAGTATCATAACCAGTCCAAGAGAAATTAATTCTATTTATAGATGAAGGAGATTCATCTACCTTAAAAAAATACAATAGATTAGCATATTTGTTATAAGGAGGGGGTGTAGTATATCCCTCCCACAGATTACGATTAGAATCATCAGATGTGATGTTGTTATATTCATCAGCCTGATATATACTAAAACTATCTATATCTGTATGTGGATCTAAAGGATTTGATGTTCCTTGATCTGTGTTATATGCTTTATTATCAGGATCATTAAAATCATAAATTTTAACTTCATAAGGAGAATCAGCAGAGGGAGGAGGTACTGCTGATGGCACAAATTTACTATAATTTGATGTTGTCTCAGAAGAACGGACCTTTATTTGGCTAACCTGTCCATCAATCATATCTAAAATAAAATTTTTATCTCCATCATTAAGACCAGTAACATTAAAATCATAACCATCACAAGCATACATAACAACAAGTCTATCCTCATCTATATTATTCATGCTAAAAGAGCCGGATTCGATACCAACATTATTTTTTTCAGTAGAACCATCACCATTACTTATCAGATTAGAAAGAGAATTTTCTAATACACCAAATTGTGTATTTACTGCTTCATATTGAGAAAACGCCTTCATTCTCTCCATTTGAGGTATATAAAAAATCATAACAAAACTAATAGAACTCATAACAATAGAAATGATTAGAATAGTTCCAATAACTGCAGAAACAGCTTCATTTTTCTTTCTAAGATATCTTATTCTTTTCACCCCTCTTAGTGATATCCTTTGTTTATACTTTGTAATTTATACTATTTATAAATTTAGCGTAATTAAGTCAATTTGAAATATTATCCTAAATAGTCTCTAAAGAATATTCAATATAACAATCCTCTTCTCCAGGAATATTATCTTTACTACCATCTGAGATACCAGTACTATCATCTCCTTTCCAGGTCCCAGATACAATGTCATATTCTAAGGTAAGAGCCCAAGTCCAATCATCATCTATATCTAAACCAGTATGATTCCGTTTTTCAGTATCATAATAATAGAATTGGATTGAAATAGTATGATACCTAACATCATCTGAAACATTAATAATTGCATCTTCAAAAGTAAAACTATTATATGTTTTTGAGGAAAAATAATTTGATTTTGAATCACCAATTCCATCATATGTAAGGTTATCCCAATTAAAATTGAAAAACTCAAGAATATAGTAATATATTTTTTTTGAGCTTGTTAAATTCTTAGCATCTAGATATACAAAATCTTCAATGGAAACACGTACTTTAGCATCTTTATTAGGAAATAAATCCTCAGAATCAGGTATACCATCTCCATCAGAATCTATATCAGTATTTACAAAAAGAAAATAAGAAACAGACACAATAATTGCAATTATTAAAAGAGCCGCAATCAAGTAATATTTTCCTTTTTTCCTAGGTTTTTTATCTACAGATGAAAAATTATAAATTCTTCCTTCAATATTTTTATCTTCATCAACAGAATTCATATCTTTTTTTATTAAATCCTTCTTTTTACTAGATTTTAAATCATCTATTGATAGATTATCAATGAAGTCGGCAATTTCAGAATGTTTTTTATCAAAATCAGTATTTTTTTTATTATGTCTGATCATATTTGTTACTCACCAACCTCAATATTAAGATATTTTGTTATTATTAAAATATTTAGGTTACTTATTTGAGAAGAATAAAAATTTTGACATGAAACTTCGGTTATATCAAGATAAAATAATGATAATTTTTTTATTTAATCCAAAATAAGCCACACAATAGGACCAAAAACACGACCCTCAACAGAATCAAAACCAACTGGCAAACCATTAACATCACTTACTAATACTTCTACAGCAATCTTACCAAAACCAAAAACTCTGGATTTAAAATCAAAAAGACCAAAAGTAGAAACATCCACACTCTCACTGCAATTCAAAATATCAACAATGCCAATCTTAGATACATTAACTCTATCAAAAACTCCACCTTTAACAGAAACCTGCCATTTAACATTAGAAGCAGCTCTAACACCCTCATTCATAACACTAAATTTAACACCAGACCAATAAAGTCTTCTAGGAAAACTAATGCTAACATCTTCAGGAGGCGGCGGGATGGGGCTAGTAGTAAAACTCCACACATCACTTTCAACAGAAGCACCAAAAATATCATTAGCAACTACCTTCCAATAATAAGTACAATCTAAATCCAAATCAAAAGAAACAAAAACAACATAGTAACTATCCATAACACCACTCTCTACAAGAGTAGGATTACTAGACTTACCAAAATAAACATCGTAGGTCAAAACATCACCAAAATCAGGATCCATACAAGACCAATTCAGAAAACAATCTGCAATTCCAACATCTACACCAGCATCCATAGGAGAAACTACAACTGGTATTTCAGGAGCTGAATTCACCTTGGTTTTAAAGCTAAAAACAGACTCACTGGAAGCACCTCTACTATCAATAGCACTCACCGTCCACCTATATTCAGTATCTGGTTGAAGACCAGTAACATTGCATACTTTAACACCATCAGAATCCATACTACTACGTATACTACCAATATCGGGATTAGAAGAAATACTCCAATCAAAACTATCACCATCTGGATCAACAATCATTACACTTAGATTATCAATACCAAATGAAATATCCATAGCGTCATCTTCTGGTAATAAATCAGAAAAAACAGGAGGGCTATTAGTAGTAAAACTAAATATTTCTGATTGTGTCTCAAAAACACCATCATCAGCTATTGCATACCAACTATACTCGGAATTATACTCAAGACCATCCCACTCAACAGAAGCCGTATCACCACTTTCAACACCATTAACAACATCAATTAAACTATCATCACCTGCATCAAAAAAACTAACACTCAAAGAATCATCATCTGAATCTCTAACATCAACACTTAAAACACAATTAACATCCACACCACTAGCACCATCCTCGGGAACAGGACCAGATGGCTCATCAGGTGGGTGACTCACGACATTTACAGATACCTCAAAAACACCGTTTTTATCATTGGATTTAATGTTAATACCACAGGTATAATCGCCGTAATCAAGACCTGTAGTATCAATATCAACATCAATGGTATCACAATCGTTTTTTTCCAAACTATCTTCTACTTTAGAAATACTCAACCATTCACAATCACTAGATAGAGTATAGGTTAAGGTTTCTTCTCCCGAGTTACAAATCTCAAAACTAGTAGAATCAGATTCTTTTTTATATTTATCACCAAAATCATGAGATGATGGATTAAAAGATAACCTGGGGCCAGGACCCTTAATTTCAAGAGTAGGATCACCTAATAAAACATACATTTGGACCTCGTTATTATTAGGATATTCACCTAAAAGATTAGATTTAGCATGAAAGATAACATCTCCTATTACAGTAATCTCATGATCATAGATTGCTCTAAATAGATCCTTATCAAATTCATTAGTTTCTTTTATCAGACAGGATCTTGTGGAAGCAAAATATACAACACAGCTTGATTCATCTCGATGAGATTCCTCTGCCATACACTCGCTATCAATTCTACCATTAGAACAAGACATACTAAAAATAATTGGTAATTTACCGGCATTATTTAAACCTGTTAAATCACTTGCATAAAGTTTGGGGCCACACTATTCTGTTGGCGAACCATGTCCTAAGTAATTTACGATTAATTGCCCCTCGTTCATATAATTTATTATCTGTTGCTTTGTACCGCCCTGTGAGGGATAAACCTTTTTTAGATTCATTTCTGAAGGTACCACATTTTCAGCAATATAGTTTTTAACTGGTAGAGCATGTTGCTCTGATCCTTCAGTAAATAAAATATTTTTTTCATAACCATAATTTGAAGAAAAGCCTTCATAATCTAATGTCTTTGCAACGATTTTATCTACATCTTCACTTGTTTTTACAGAGAAACGTCCTATAGAAATTTCAGGATATGGATCATTACCTTCAAGACAAGCATAATAATGATCTCCTGTATCTTTTATAGGAATGTGTTCAACATCTCCAACTAGTAATACATAGCTTATTTCTTCATTATTGTAAGCATCTTTAATATAGTTCTTTATATCTGTAGAACTTGTACCTGTTTCACTTGTTTTAACAATCTTTGTTTCAATTCCTCTTTGTTCTTTAAAATCTTTTAGTGAAACTAGAGAATCATAAAAATCGCCATCTGTAATTATTAAAAAATCGTATCCATATGGATTACTTAATTTACTATTTTTGTAGACAGGCCAGTTTTTTGCACTATCATAATTTAAAATGATACCATCATATATATCTTCTAAAAATCTTGATTGTTTGATACGAATTGGTTTCTTATCAAACTCCAATCGTATATTTATTTTATCAGAAAACTTTATTTCATTTTTTACAGGATTATACTTGAATGGATTAATTTGTAATAAAATTATTTCAAAATCTCTTAGTATACCTTTATCTACAACATTTACTATATTTTTAGGATAAAAATCATTTTTAAGATAGGCTTCATTATTTATTATTAAATCATTATCAGTAAAAATATTCTTAGAATCATATGTTTTTTGTTGAAATGGGATTATTTTTTTATTATCTAAATTGATAGTTTCATATTTTGAATTTAATATTTTTATAGAATAGGATGACCCATATGGTATAGCAATTAATTTTCTGATAGTGGGAAGATTTGGTTTTCCAACATCATTGATATATGTAGAACTATCACCTAAACTTAGAGATAGATATGATTCGCTATCATAAGTAATAGATTCAGAATTATAGTCAGATACTAAAAACTCTAGATCAATTGTATAGCTATTATCAGCGATATTTTCAGATAATAGAATATTAGCGTCGTCTCCTTTATAAACATAAGAATAGCTTGATAGATAATTATTTTCTTTTGATAGAACAGAGCTAACTAAGATTGTTGATAAAGATAGAACTAAAACAACTGCAAAACAAAGAAATTTACTGTTATTACTGTTTATACTGAATGCCCTTTTCTGAATCATAAATTATTTTAACCCAGTAATATTTTTATTATATAATATATATAAATCTTATTGTATATTTGTTATCTAATTATAAAAATCGCTTCAAATTATTACAGTTAACAAAAACAAAAAATGGAAAAAATAAAAAATAGTTTCAAGAGTTTATTTCTTCAAGATATTTAAAATATAATACAAAAGAGGATATTTTTGCATTAAAAAATCTGTTAGATCTGTCTTAACTATTTGTTTTGTCTTTGGCATACTTACTTCTTCTGTTACCCAATTACTTTCATGCCCAGCAAGATCTCTTGCTTTAACTCCAAAAAGATATTTTCCTCTAGAATCATATGTATGATTAATAGTTACAGTTTCACCAGGATTATAAAAACCAGTCCAATCAGAATTACTTGGTTCATTTTCATCATTTCTATCCCAATCAATTAAGAATTGTACCATATCTCCATTAGCAGCATCTTCATCTGTTGCTTTAAATTTAAAACTGTAAGATGTTCCCTTTCTCCCATCCGGCGCACTAATTATACTTGGAACTGGAGTATCCTTATTTTCATAAATAGTTACAGTAGTATAAGATACATCTGAATCACCTTTACTATCCTCAACTTTAAAGGCAATTAGATATTCTCCATCTTTATCCCACACTTTTGATATAGATTTACCTGATTCTTCAAACTCACCATCATTATTTAAATCCCATAAATAGTTGTAAGGACCGCAACCGCTGTATCTTACTTCTGCACCATTAAGTTCAACTTCTTTATCGGTTATACCAGAATATGGACCACCAGGGTTTGAAATAACAGGAGCTTCAACTTTAAACCATATTTTTGCATCAAAATCACCAATACTTCCATCTTCTCCACCTGATGAAGTTATCCATTCATCCCCAGTACATAAATCCTTATCAAGATCATATTCTTTTGAGTAAATACAACCGATGTGATCATATGTATAATCTTTTACTCCATCACCTGGTTTTTTACTTACATCCAAAAGGTCATCTCCTCCATTTATATATGGTATAACTGGATCTTTATCCCATACTTTTATTTTTATTTCAGGTTTGATTGTTTTGTCTGTAAATATTTTAAATTGACTTGTTACATCTTCGATATGATCATTTTCAGGTGGAAAAAGATTATTTGAATAATCAACCGTATCAGAAACCTCTTCTTTTCCATTAAAAACAGTTATTTTATAAGAAAAATCAGCTCCTCCATCGATATCTGCTCTTGTTCCATCAAGCATTTTTATTCTGTGCATGGTTATATCTAAAAATATCTCATTTGGATCTAAAGGATCATCATTATCTGAGTTTCCAATGATTTCAAAAACTTTATTTTTATCATATTTAAATAGTTGGGGAGTTTGTTTATTAAGATTATGATTTTTAGCATACTCTATCACTTTAGGTCTTGCATAGTTAAAAGTTTCTTTTGCTGTAACAATACCATCTTTATTTCCATATTCATCAGCAGGATAAGAATCACCATTCCATCCTAAACCATCAAGTACGTAATAAGAAAATAGACCATGGCCAAGGCTTCCTATTTCATAAGATCCTTGGTTTTTTGAACACGCCGTTAATATTATTCTATTATCTTTATTGTCCAATATAGTGTTTGATAGATTGTATGCAAAGTTATAGATGAATTCTGACATCTCTGATTCATTTAATTCTGCACTAAGATTTCCTTGTGCATCCATTCCACCACTATAACAGGTATCTATAATAATAATAACTTTTCCATCAAATTCATTTATTTTATCTCTTAGTTCGTCATCATAAATATAATTATCATAAGGACAGATTGCTTCTCTAAAAAGACCTCTGGTGCCATGACCACTGAACATAAAAAGAGTTGTATCTGATTCATCTTCTTCAGATGCTAAATTTGTAAGCCCATTCATAATTGCATTTTTTGTTGCATCACTATCAGTTAATAACGTTATATCCTCATTTTTCCATCTATTCCGCCTCAGCAATTCATCCATATCTTCAGCATCATCATCACAGTAACGAAGATCATTGCTATAACCCGGGTAATCAGAAACTCCAACAAGTAAAGCTCGTTTTGTACCACCAGATCCACTATTTGACAACAAGTATTTATCAGCAGAATTAGTACTATTTATTTTGCTATCACTATTTGATTTGAGTTGAATTGCAGATGTTCCAATACCTCCAAAGATTAGTAAAAATAATATAATTAAAACTGGTATTTTATTCTGTAATAATTTACCTATAGATGATTTTTTGAAACCCATTATATCAAATCTTTATTATTAAGAGGTATATAAAAAAGAAAGAAGAGATTCCAGGAATGGCAAACGAGACAAGAGTTGTGAAATAAATGAGTTTGTTTCTGATTTGCTCTTTGGCATTGTTACACTTAATGGATCTGACCATGAACTTTCTCCACCATATGCATCCTTTGCTTTTACTTTGACTTCAAGATTTCTAGCTCTTTCACCCCAAGTATACGATGCTGAACAAGTTTCGCCGGGGCCATACGGACCAAGCCAGTTACTTTGTTCACCATCTCCCCAACTCCATTTATACCAAACTTGATCTCCATCCTTTTCATTGGTAGACGTAGTATAAGAATATGAGTTTCCAACTTTACCATCTGTTTCACCAGATGGTCTTTTAGGCTTATCTGGAGCAGAATTTTTATTTATTGTAATAGTATCTTCAAAAGTCTCACTTATACCAAATCTATCAGTAACTGTTAATTTAACAGCATAGGAACCTTCAGCATCATAATCATAATTTATACTCTGCCCGCTACTTGTATCACCATTACCAAAATCCCAATCATAGGTTAATGGGTTAAATCCTTGCTCCGATTCTCCCATAAAAGTTAGGGAATGCCCAGTAATTTTTTTTCCGGATACACTAAATGAAGGATCTGGCGGAAGGTAATTATCACTTATCTTAAACCTTAGAAGAGCGTCATCCTGTTTGTAATCACTAAAAGGCCAGTTTTCAGGATCAGTACTGCCATCCCAGTCTCCTCTTGTATAGTAAAGTCCATTACTATCTATTTCATATCTATCGCTATTTTCGTCTATAATTTTATGTTCAGTGAAATCATATTCCATTACAAAAACTCTTCCGCCTTCTTTCTGAGGTGAAGAATCACCGTCAGCATTAGGACGAGCGCATATGTCTGCGATATCCCTAGTATACTCGGTCCAATCCTCATCCATGACCTTTATCTCAATTTTTACACTATTTTCATTTACAGGAAATATATAACTATCTCCAAAATACCATGCTTTTGAACCCGATCCACTAACTTCCTCATCAATTTTTTCTGACCAGAATTTACCAGATAAATCTTCACCTTCTGTTGTTGCTGCGTTATTATCATTATAACTTATTTCCTTAAATCGAAAGTTTTTGACTTTTTGTGTTCCCTCAAGTCCTATCACCCTAACCTCATATGACCATTCAGGAGGCTCTGCACCAGGAATATCCAAGTCATCAAGACCTTCGCCATCATTTGTAACACTATCTATTGTAACTGTAACACTAGGTGTTTCAATTGGAGGAGCACCACCAAGAGTAGCATCTACTCGTCCGTGTTTCCAATAGTTACCTGTGCCTTCTATTGCATCAGCAGTTTCAAATAATTTATCTCTTACTTCATCGTTGATGCGCCCGTTTCCATTATCATCAGTTATATCACCTCTAGCAAACGCAAGTGCCGCAACACCTGAAACATGCGGGGCTGCCATCGAAGTACCAGAGAGATATCTGTATCCATTATTTTGGCTACAACTATAGATTCTTTCTCCAGGGGCACATAATTCAACAGAAGTTCCATGATTAGAAAAAGAAGCTTTTTTGTTATTTGAATCAATAGCAGCAACTGCAATCACACTATTATAATCTGAAGGATAATGACCTTCAGCATTTTTACCGTCATTTCCACAAGCAGCTACTAATACTGAACCTGCCTCCCATGCTCTGTTACATGCATTTTTAATAGTTGTAGAATCATAATAACATCCAAGACTCATACTTATTACATGAGCCCCATTATCAGAAGCATAATCTATTCCAGCTGCAACATCAGCAAATGTTCCACCATCTTTTCCTAAAACTCTAACTGCCATAATCTTTGGACTATTATCACCTGTAACACCAGCTATACCTTTGTTATTATTCGTTGCAGCTGCAGCAATACCTGCGCAGTGTGTGCCATGACTATGACTGTTTTCATCCATAGGATCATCATCATTATCTACAAAATCATAACCCATGTAATAATTTGGTGCTAAATCTTCATGATCATAATCAACACCTGTATCTACAATAGCAATAATTGGGTCTAAATTCCAACTCATAAAACTCCAAGCTTCAGGACATTTAATGTTTCTTGGACCATATTGTTTGTTCCAATGTGGATCGTTTGGAAATTCTAGTTTTTGCATAATACCATTTTTTTCAGCATATACAACTCTATTATCTCTCTCATATGTTTTTATATAATAGTCTTCCTTATTTTTGGGAATTTCTACTACTGCACAGTTTAGTGAAGGAATTGTTTTAGTAATCTTAAAACCTAAAACAGGATCTTTATCTCCGACTTTTAATTCAATAGAGTCTTCAAAACCAACAATTAATTCACCAGATACATAATCAAAATCTTCACGTGATTCTACTTTGTCAACTATTGATACAACTGCACCTAAACTAACTACAACCATCAACAATACAATTATTGTTGAAATTAACTTTTCATTCATATTTCATCACATCAGTTATATTTTTTGCGTACAATATATATAGTAACTAATAATATATAAATATTTCTATAAATATATCTATTTTCCCATAGTATTTTTCATAAAAATACAATATAATAAAATTATTAAAAAATTTTTAGATATTAATAGAAGAATATAAAAAGAAGAAATAGAAAAATAAATTTTAAAGAATTGTCAGTAGAGATTCAAATATTGAATAACCGCTAACAAAGAGTTTTAACAACTGCCTAATAAGTGGTTCTATAAAAATATTTTTATCTTTTAATTTAGGAGTAGGTTGCCTGTAATCACTGCTCCAATCACTTTCCGCGCCACTAAGATCCTTAGACTGAGCTCTAACTATATAATCAGTATTTTTTTCAGCTAAATTAATGCTAAAAGTTTGTTCAGCACCTGGCTTATAAGGACCAGCCCAATCACTTGTTCTTACAGTTTCATCATCGCCTATTTTTTTCTCAATAAGTAATTTATATCTGTAATAAACTTTATCACCTTCTCCATTAGGATCTGTACTTTTAAAAGTAAAATCATGAGAACCAGGTTCTACTTTACCGCTAGATGGTCCTGACACACTTGGTGCACTAGGTTTTTGATTTTCCTCGACTTTAATATCTGCAGTGCTAATATCTGAATACCAACCTAGATCGTCCTTTATTCTTAGAGCAACAGTATATGTACCAGTTGATGACCATTTTTTATCAATACTTTCACCTGTAGCATCTACATTGAACCCTTCGTTTTCATCATAACTAAAATCCCATTGATATTCAAAAGGACCATGACTTCCAGATAGTAATTTACCCTTAAAAGTTCTCTCGACATTTTTTACTGCTTTTGTAGGGTTACTATCTATTTCTACCGACGGTGATTCATAATTGTCACTTATTTCATTAAAATAAATATATGCATCATTTTCATCAACATTGTGACTACCGTCGTCAGTTCCATAACTTTTTGGTGAAAGTGAGCTTTGTGTACGTATATTATATGTAACTTTATAAGCAGTATAATCTTCTACATCTCTTTTACCAGGAAGGATAATATTATCATAATCTCCATTTTTATAATATGGATCAGGTGCATCGCTTATATCTGCAACATCATCACAGAAAAGTTCGTTCAATTCATCAGCATCCATAAGTTTAACAGATATATCAACTGTTTCACTATCAACATCAAAAACATATCTGTGCTTCTTATTATTGTTTGCATCTAAATCAGATGAAAGAACCCATTCATTTTCTGATATCCAGTCATAAGAACTATCTTTATTTTCTCTTCTAACAGTATGGGTATTACCATTACTCTCGGTAACCGTAAGAATATAATACCATTCAGGTTCTATAGTTGCAGGCCATATTCCAACATCTATATCATCAATACATCCAACTTTATCTATATCTATAGTAATTCTTGGTTTACCAGATTCAGGAGGTGTTTTTGGTATTACATTTCCAACATATGCTGAAGCATATCCAATATTATTTGCACCATACTCGATATACATATAACCATTTTCACCCCAACCAGTACCCCAACTATTTTTTAGAATCCAACAGCCATTACCTTTATTATCATCCCAGCCGACAAGAGTGACACCATGATTAATACTACCTCCAGAATATGTCTCTTTGAAAACTCCACTCTTATATGCCTGAAAATCCGAATCTACATATACAGCAACTGCAACAGGACCATGATCCATGATAGCCTGTTTAATGTTCTTTGTTGAAGCTACACCACTTTTTTTCTCTACATAAGCCCAGTTATCAATTGAATAATGAAAAGAAAGATCGCAATTACACGCTTCACCATGACCATAGCTTTCACTATATGGTAAATCACTCTCTGAAACAGTTCCAAAATCACCGCAATTAGTTTTATCTTTTTTATACCAATCAAATGCCCACCAACCACCATTACAATCACCAGCATCACAGCAATTACTAACAAGCCATCTCTCAGAAATATCAAAATTAGTTTTATGTTGAATCATTATTTTACTTTCAACAGGAGCTACTGTTGCAAAAGCCCAACAACTACCACATTGTCCTTGGTTTCTAACAGGGGTCACACAATTTCTACCTTCAGGATTTTTATCAGCATCCCTCCAGTCAAAACTACTAACATCATTTGGATTGAATCTGGGCTTGCATGGATCCACATCTCCATTTTGAAATAAAGATTCATCCATTCCAAGATAATAATCACCATCATCTGAAGTTGTAAATGAAGATGAAGGATTACATCCACAATAGTTAGCATTATCTGTGTTTTCTGTTCCAATTGCTCCAAAACTTCCTATAACCATTAATAGTGTTATTATAAATGGTATTAATTTTCTGTTCATTTTTATCACATCATTTCTATTACTTACCATATATATAGTATCTAATATTATATAAATATTTCTATAAATATACTATATTTATGGATTAAAGAAACTAAACTTAGCATCATGAATCTATAAATAATAAACTATCAAAGAAATACAATATTTCCATAATAAAAGAAATATCAATATTAAACAAACCTGTGATCTCAAGAAATCTGAAAAGCATTTTACTTTTAGATTTACGAACAGTAACATCACAATCATCAATATCAAACTGCCCTCTATCATCAACAACTTTAACCCTTACATAATAATAGCTTCCTTCACTATTCCAACTATGAGTAACAGGATTACCCTCAACCTCAAATTCATCATCAGTATCAAAAGTCCAAGAAAAAGAATAAGGCTCAAAACCACCACTAGCAGAAGCAGTAAACAAGATATCCTCATTGGGTTTACCAGAATAAGGACCACCAGCATCAACAGAAACAGGATTATTATCCTCTACAACTACCTCTAAACTTTCAGACCAACCACTTTTAGCTTGATTTTTATCCTTTAACCTAACCTTAACATAATAAGTACCAGCAGAATCCCAAGTATGCCTAAAACAATCCTCAGCAGGGCTACTAGAAGAACTAGTACACCAACCACCCCAATCATCAACAACATCATCATTATCCCAATCCCAACCAAATTTAACCTCATCAGAATCAGGATCATAACCAGAACTACAAAACTCAAAATAAGCACCAGTAGCACCATAAGAAGAGATATATGGTTTATCAGGAGTTACCGGAGGAGTATTAATAACAATAGAAGTAGGATCAGAAAAACCACTTTCAACCCCATTAATATCTTTTGCTTTAACCTTTACATCATAAGTATCAGCAGAATCCCAAATATGAGTACAACCACCCTCGCTACCAGATTCATAATAATTACCAGCATTATCAACCCAACCAGAATTACTACCATCACCCCAATCAAACCAATAAGCAACACGATCACCATCAGGATCAGTCGTCACAGCATGAAAAGCAATATGCTCACCAACAACACCCTCACTAGGAACATCTGTAAAACTAGGAGTTCCAGGTGGAGAACTTAATGATATTGATACTTCTATTATTTCAAAATCATTGTTATTATGAGTGTTCACTATCTTGATTTCCCCATTTCTACTTGATTCACCCTGTCCAGGACCTTCAACAGTTACTTCTAAAGATTTGCTACCATCACTAGGTTTCAAATCATCACCTTCGGAGGGGTTAATTGAAACCCAATCAGGCTTACTTTCAACAGCCCAATCAAGTAACGACTTATCATCACCATCATTTTTAACATAAATATTTGCAGTTTTTGTTGCATCTGGTTCAACATTCGACCAACTTAAAGGTCCGCCTTCAGTTTCTAAATCAGGTTGAATATGACAGTTATCATCAATTTTAAATCTGACTCTAGCATTGTCACATTTATCATCATCTGGATTATAATTTCCTTTGATTACATAATAACCTTCATCGTCTTTATCTACTAATTCTCCGTCTAAGTAAGTCAATTCATCATCTTGGAGATTATAATTACCTATAAACGTTCTACCTGCTTTTTTTGTGATATCTGCTTGATCGGGTTCTATATCCAAAAAATCCCAATCATTATCCCAAAGCTCAATTTTTACTTGCACAATAACGTCATCAACATAATATATGTGCATTTGTTCTGGATTCCATGTATAAGATGAAATCCAATCAAGACCAATCAAGTTAAATATACCACTATAATCAACATTTAATCTTTTATGAATAATAGAACCTATTTTGACATTATAATACCACTCAGGTTCATTTGATTCTGGCCAATCTATTGGTTCAAAAGGCCCATAATCTGAATTAGGATCATTTGTAATTTCATCAATAATAAAATCTATTTTAAATTCTCCTGAACCAGATCTTTTATAATCTATGTAATTTGCACCCCAACCTACATTAGATGTACCATATTTGATATACATGTATCCACCATCACCCCAACCTGAACCCCAAGAATTACGAAGAATCCAAACACCGGTTCCAGTACCCTGATAATCATCATCCCAACCTACAAGAACAACAGCGTGGTTGATAGGTTTAAAAAGTTCACCTTCGTTTTTATCAAATATACCTTCATCATAAGCCTGAAACTTGTCATCTGCATAAATTGCAACACAAACAGGCCCATGGTCGTATATAGCTTGTTTTATTGATTCTGTAGAAGGAACACCTATAGGACCCAAAGATCCTATATATGACCAACTATCGATTTGATATGGGTGATCATAATCTGGATCGCATGGTTCTTCATTTGCTTGATAAGATTTTTGACTTTCTAGAACGGCGCCAACATCTTCTTCCCCATTTGCACCTTTTTTCCATTGATGATAATCATGAGCCCACCATCCACCATCACATCCCCAATCATCAGTGTTACAACTTACAAGATATTGTTCGGAGAAATCTTTTACCATATTATCCTTTATTAAAACTGCACTTTCAAGAACTCCAACTGTTGCAAAAGCCCAACAACTACCACAACCACCTTGGTTCTTTATAGGAGTTGTACAATCCCAGTTTGCACCCAAGCGGCCTTGAGGATCTCTCCAATCAAAACTACTAGGGAGTCCTGAAGTTAATTTTACAGAATTAGATGGATAAAACCCTTTATCTTTTAGCCATTCTTGAGTAGAAACCTCTTTTTCTTGAATTTTACATATATTTTCTTCAAAAGTTTCATAACAAGATCCCGAATTTTTATTTAATTTTATTCCAGCAGAACCAAAACTTCCAACAATGAATAAAATAATTAGTGATATAGAAAGTATTTTTCCGTTCATAAATAATCACATCATTTCTATTACTTACCATATATATAGTATCTAATATTATATAAATATTTCTATAAATATATTAGATGGTTATTCTAAGATTTAAAGATTTATTTTAAGATATCCAAATATAGAACAATCACTAAAGAAAAGTTTTAACAAATTTCTAAATATCGGCTCTAAAACAATATTTTTATCTTTTGATTTAGGTGTAGGCTGCTCATAACCTAAACTCCAATCACTTTCCGCGCCACTAAGATCCTTAGACTGAGCTCTAACTATATAATCAGTATTTTTTTCAGCTAAATTTATCTTGATAGTTTGTTCAGTATTTGGTTCATAAGGACCAAACCAATCACTTGTCTTTACAGTTTCATTTTTACCTATTTTTTTCTCAATAAGTAATTTATATCTGTAATAAACTTTGTCACCTTCCTCATTAGGATCTATACTTATAAAAGTAAAATCATATTTACCAGGTTTTACTTTCTCTTCAGAAGGAACAGTAACAGAAGGTACATCTGGTGGTTGATTTTCCTCAACTTTGATGTCTGTAGTTACTAAATCTTTTGAATACCAACCGACATTATCTTTTACTTTTAAAGCAACAGTATATGATCCAATTGATGTCCATTTTTTACTTACTTTTTTACCAGTAGCTTCTATGTTAAAACCTTCATTTTCATCATAACTAAAATCCCATTGATATTCAAAAGGACCATGACTTCCATTTGTCAAATCCGCCTTAAATGTTCTATTTAAATTTAAAATCGCTTTAGAAGGCGTTCCATTTATTTCTGCAACGGGTAAATCATAATTGTCACTTATTTCATTAAAATAAATATATGCATCATTTTCATCAACATCAGTACTACCATCAGCACTACCATCTGTTTTTGGAGCGATAAAGCTCTGTTCGCAAACATTATATGTTATCTTAAAAACTGTTTTGTCTTCTAACTCCTCAATTGATCTTGAACCAATATTAAGAAAATTAACATCATCGTAATCACCCAAACCTGTAAGCGGGTTTATATTATAATCAGGATCAGGTACAGGACTAACATCTGCTAAGTCGTCCCAACCTACCCAAATTGGACCTATTCTAACCCATTCATCTGCCTCCATAAGTTTAACAGATATCTCAACTGTCTTGCTATCAACTTCTAAGAAATATCTATGTCTTTTAGTATTGTCTTCATTTAAATCAGCTGAAAGGTCCCATTCATGGGCTTGATCCCATTTATAAGCATTATCCTCATCTAAAAATTTATTTTCCTGCTTAATTGTATGAATATCACCATCTTCTTCAGTGACAGTGAGCACATAATACCACTCAGGATCTCCACAGCCAACACCTTCAATAGGATCAATATCTCCAACTTTATCTAAATCGATAACAATTTTTGGTTTACCAGATGTATGAGGATTTTTTGGTAAGACATTTCCAACATATGCTGAAGCATATCCAATATTATTTGCACCATATTGAATATACATATAGCCTCTCTCAGTTCCATATCCCGCTCTACATCCCCACAAAGAACCCCAACTATTTTTTATTATCCAAGAACCATGAGGACCTACATTATCATCCCATCCAACGATTGTAACACCATGATTAGGTCTCCCTTTGAATCCACTATATGCTGTAGGTAAATAATAAAATTGCCAACCAAGATCAACATGTACTGCAGCAGCAACAGGCCCATGATCCATAATAGCTTGCTTAATTCTATCTGTAGGAGCAACCCCATGTTTTTCTTTTACATAAGCCCATTTATCAATTTTGTAAAGAAAAGAAAGATCATTGCAATTATCACATGGGCCACCATAGCTATCACCTTCTGGAGGGTATGGAAGTTCATCTTCTGGTACAATACCAAAATCATTGCAAGGAGATTTATCTTGTTTATACCATGAAAAAGCCCACCAACCGCCATTACAATCACCAGCACTACAACATTTGCTGACAAGCCATCTCTCAGAAATATCAAATTCATAGCCATGTTGAATCATTATTTTACTTTCAATAGGTGCTGTAGTTGCAAAAGCCCAACAACTACCACAAGCAGCTTGATCTCTTACCGGTGTAACACAGTCTCTACCTGTAGGATTATGATCTGGATCTCTCCAATCAAATCTAGTAGCCTCTTCAGGATTGAATCTAGGTTTACAGGGATCAACTGGACCATCGACAAAATAGCTTTCATTTATTCCGAGATAATAAGTATCGTTAATATTTGGTGGATCACATAATGTTGTAGAAAGATTAAAATCTAAATCTTTACATCCGCAATAGCTATCATCATCTATATTTTCTGTTCCAAATGTTCCAAAACTTGTTAGAATCATTAATAATATCAAAAATAATGAAAATAATTTTGCTTTCACTTTTATCACATCATTTAAATTAATAGCTCAAATAATTTAATAAGAATTTGTTTTATTAATGGATTCTTAAATGTAAAGTAATCATCAATAAACCCGGATTTAGTTTTAGTCTGCTTTATTTCAATAGGATCACTTAAATCTATAGAATTAGTTCCATATACCATTATTTGATAATTATGACTAGGTTCGACATTAGGAACCCACGAATAGCTTCTATCACCAGAATCTACAACGGTAATAGGACAAACAAGCTCATATGTTTCTTCACCATTAAATATTGTCTTTTTTACTAAATCGATAGAAACATAATCTCCAACATCACCATCACAATTCCACGAAATAGTATACTCCTGGTTTTTTATCCATGCAATATCATCACCAGACGGTGAAGTTATATCTATTGAACCCTCAGGCTCTGAGACATTAATAAAAACAGAACTAGAAGAAGACATCCCAGAAAAAACTCCTTTTACATCTTTAGTTTCTACTCTCACTTCGTAATTACCTACACTATCCCATAAATGTTCGATTTCAATTCTGCCAGATGAATAAGGCCCCATCCAACCGCTATCTGTTCCATCACCCCAATACCACTTACAATACATCTTATCTTCATCAGGATCTGAAATATATGTAGAAAAATCGACAGTATCCCCAACTCTATAATTTTCACCATTATATGATGGAGAGGTTGGTATGTCGGGACGGTGGTTACCATCATTTGAGAATCTTAATAGAGCATAATCCACCCATTCAAGTTTCAAGTTATCTAACTCTATTGAGTTATCACTTTTTGCACGTCCCATAAGGCTAGGTGCAGGTTGACCAGTTATTAAGGATATTAATTCTCCAGGTAGACCAGTTGTCATAATACTACTTTTAAGAACAACCCAGAACCTATATGTATAACCTTCTTTTAAATGCAGATATAACCAAATATTTCCATCCTCATTAAGAGATCCTTCACCAGTTAAATCATAAGAATAAGTACCATCACGAAAAGAATTAAGAAAATCGAGACTCCATCCAGATTGAGTATCAGAATATACTGTTTTACGACGATTATAATCTGATCCTACTTCTTCTACAAAAAGTTCTATATCAATATTTGCTATTTGAGCAAAACCACTAATACTCAAAAATTGGTCATAATCACCATTGACTGTTAATCTAGCTTCATGTAAAATCCCTTCTTCATCAATGATAGGAACTGTATATAGATATCCAATATAGGCTTCACCAACATGATCTTGGAAGAAATAAATATCATTTTCATTATATATCATATTAAAAACTTGTAAAGATCCTTCATTAAAATGAATATCTTTATCATCTGGATCTAAACCAATATAAGGTTTCCATATTTTATCGGTTAGATCAGCGGTATAATCAAAAGTAACATCTTTAAACTGCTCCTCTATAGTAACTTCTAAAGAATCAGAGAAAACACTTTCTTCTTCAAACATATCTCTTGCTTTTACCTTAATACTATATGTTCCAGGATTGCTCCAGCTGTGCTCGGTAGAAATAGATTCCCCAGATGAATAAAAACCAGTCCATTCGTCAACACTACCGTCACCATTCCAATCCCACCCATATTTGGTTGAAATATCAAAACTTGGCCCAGGATCGGTAGTTTTTGTTTCAAAGGCATAAGATTGATCAGTATAGCCAGAAATTGGGCCAGTTGGTGTATCTGGTTTGTTAGGAGGTTCATTTACTTCAACAGTAACGCTTAAAGGCTGTGAAAAAACGCTTTTAGCACCATTTTCATCTTCAGCTTTTACTTTTATTTCATAAGTTCCAGCATTATTCCAACTATGATCTAAATTTATATTTTCTCCAGATGAATAAAAACCAGTCCATTCGTCAACACTATCATCACCATTCCAATCCCATCCGTATTTTATATCATCTCCATCAGGATCATCAGCTTTTGTAGTAAAAGTATATTGCTTTTCAGTAATTAATAGATTTGAGCCTTGTGGTTTTGAAGGTTTATTTGGTTTTTCATTTTCAGACGAGGAATCAGTTCTAGCACTTTTTTGAGTGGAATAATCCCCAGTATTTCCAATACTATCCTTAGTTTTAACTTTATAAGTATACTGAGTATCAGCTAACAAATCATCATCAGTATAACTACGACTGGACTGCCAACCACTATCACTACCCCCGGGATTACCACTAGTCTCCTCAAAATAATACTTAACACCACCGCTAGAATCAGAAGCAGAAACTGCTTTCATAGATATAGAATTAGGACCCGTCGCATAAGGTTCAATATTCCATTCAGAAGGATCAGGAACCGGTGGTTCATTATCAGGTACATTCGTCCAATGAAATAGATAAGTTTTACCACCATTACCATCATATCTACCTGAGCTAGCAAAAACATATTCAGCATCATCAGAAATAGCAACAGATTTTACACCATCTCCAACCTGATAATTCCATATAACTGAATCACTGGATGTTGAAAAATATTTAATCTTATTAATACCACCTCCACTGCCTGAAACAACATAATTTCCATCAGAAGTTATATCTACACTGCATACAGAACTACCTGCGTCCCAAAGCAAACCGTTAATATCAAAAACGTAAAGAAACCCTGCTGCAACAGCAATATATGAACCATCAGAAGAAATAGCTGAATCTTGATATTGCGCAAAAATATCGTGAATCCAAATTGGATCACTACTACTCCTTTCAAAAAGATAAGCTTTATTGCCGTTATTACCATAACAGGTGGCAACAATATAATTTCCGTCATCAGATATAGCAACAGATTTTACTTTACCAACTGTTTCATAGCTCCATAATGGAGAACTGCTATCCTTATCAAAAACATAAATATAGTTACTTTTACTACCAGCAACAATATATTCTCCATCTGATGATATGTCAACCGAATCCACTATTCCTCCTGTATCATATGTCCAATCAGGTGTAGCATAATAATCATCTTGATTTCTATTGAATAAAAATATCTTATGGGAACTCCATCCACCTGCAACTATCCAAATTCCATCAGATGAAATCGCATTCGAACCAAAACCTCCCCCTTCATATTCCCATTGGGGCTGGTGGTTTACATTGTTGTCAAAGAATTTCAAACGAAAAACATTAGAAACAGCAATATAAACACCATCAGAAGAAATACTAACATCACCGTAATTTGAAGATGTATCATCATAAATCCACTGAGGAGTGCTGTCATCTTTTTGCCAGAAATAAAGATCTTCACTAACAGCTGTCAGAAAATTACCATCTGATGACATAGCAACATCATTCACATCATATATACCACCAGTATCATATTCCCACAAGGGATTGTTTGTTTCTGTGGCACTTCCAATTAAACTAGTTAATCCAGTACATGTTAAAAATATCACAAAAAGTATGCTAATTATTTTTCTTCTCATATTATCACATCATTATCTTAATCATATATATAGTATCTAATATTATATAAATTTTTCTATAAATATATTGGATCAGATTTATAACTATCAATTAAACAATTCTGACAAAAAAAATAACAATTTATGAAATGGGTGGTTTCTCGTCTTGCTCCTCTATGTTTTCTACTTCGTTTTTAGTTTCAGGTTTTGCTTTTTCAGAAAGAACATCTTTATTTTTTGGTTCAAAAAATATTTTATTTGTAATAATTTCTAAAATACCAGCAAACAAAATAACAAAACCACCAAAAAGTAGCAGATAAGAACCAAGACCAAGACCCCAATTAACATTAATATATCCAGATGCTTCATCTGAAATAGAAAGTACAATTTCTTTTGAGCCAGACCAAGGTGTACTACTAATAGAACCAAACAAATCAGAAATATAATTACCACTACCTTCCATTCCTTCTCCAGGAACTTGTGGAACAATAAAACCAAGAGCCATAAGTAAAACTAAAAGAATTAAAATAGGTAAAAAAATCTTAACACCACGAAAAACATATTTCCATCCTAATTTTCTACTCTTATAAACACCAATGGATGCAATTATTGTAAAAACAATACCTATGCCGATAATAAGAGAAAAAGGAATAACTACAGCTGCAACAGGTATAGCACCACCAGAACCTGGAATAGACACCTGCATCCCTTTTATACCATCAAGTGCTATAAGATTCATCATCCCTCCTGTCCCATAGCCTTCGATATCAATATCTGCTGATACTGAATACCAATTATAAAAAAGACCTAATATTGCTATAAAAATACCTACAAAACAAAGAATGTTTCCGATTGTTTTTATGTTAAATCCATCTATGTAAAGCATTGAAACAATACGTGGTCCCAGACCATGTTTTTTATGCCTACGATAAATCTTAAAAGAAAGTATTGCAAGAGAAATTATAGTAACTAAAATAAATATTTCAACAAAATAATACAAAAACCATTCCAACATAAACATAGTATCTGATGCTTCCATCAGACCATTACCCCAAGATATAGGATTATCCCACATGGAACCTGACGCGCGATATTTTGGTCCGAAAGGACCTGCTTTTCCAAGTGCTAAATCTTCAACAGAATTTATTTCACCCCAATGACCTGGATAATCAAGCCAACTTTGATCAGATAGTTCCACTAGATTGTAATCACCATTTTTTAGTATTTTACCGTTTGATCCTACATAGTCACTACCCATACCTATACCTAATTTACCAGAAAAAGATTTAAGATAATTTGCATGAGAACCACGGGCAACATATACCTTAATGTTATTTTCATCTTTATCTATTTGATTCCAATTTGCCTTCTGTCCACTATGATGCTGACTATAAGAAACCCATTTAGAACCACTACTTGGTACAACAACTTGTACCATCTCCCAGTCACCCTCATGTTTATTTAGTTCACCATCATTAAAAGCATAAAACATCCAAAACTGAACTATTTCATTTCCTGATTTTTCAAAAGTTCTATAATAAACAGTATAACCAAGAGATTTTTCTTTACTTTGATAATCCTTTATAATATCTCTATCATCAACAGAGCCTATATTGTTATCAAGATATGTGTTTTGAACTTCCCCCTCAGAAATGATAGATGAAAGATTAGATAGATCTAATTCTGAAGTTTCAATAGGAAAAACATTGTAAGGATCTTCTCCAATAGAATCAAGATTGGAATTATTAATATGATACGAAACATCTACAGGAAAACATGTTTCTTCAGATTCAAAATAAAAAACTGGAGCATACTTATCAACAGATAAAGCCTGAGCTGAAATACCAAAAAAACAAAATACAGCTATAAAAACAGATAAAAACAACAATCCACGTCTAAGCAAAAATTTTTTATCATTTACCATCCTAACTCACCATCATTACATTTTTAGGTAATACACTAAATAGTTTTTAACACTTTTTTAAAAAATAAAAAAACCTTAAACTCTTATACTTTAATAGCAACATTTATTAGTCTCTACTCCATATGAAAATAGTTGAAAAATAACCCTTGAGATGGGATGAAAAAGTAACTTTGAAAAACTATCACATTTAGTGTAAATACTAATCAAAAAAAGTGAAGACTTATGCCTGAAGAAAAAAGAAATGAAAACAATATATATGATACTGATTCGATACAAGTTTTAGAAGGACTTGCCGCTGTCAAACAAAACCCTGCAATGTATATTGGAAGTACAGATGAAAGAGGACTTCATCATCTTGTATATGAAGTAGTAGACAACTCGATAGATGAATCTCTTGCAGGATATGCAACTGAAATAGAAGTATCTCTAAATAAAGATGGATCTGTAACAGTAACAGATGATGGAAGAGGGATACCTGTAAAAGAACATCCAAAATATAAAAAATCAGGTGTAGAGCTTATAATGACCACTCTACATGCAGGTGGAAAATTTGATTCGAAAGCATATAAAGTCTCAGGTGGTCTTCATGGAGTCGGTGTGTCATGTGTAAATGGATTAAGCGAATGGTTAAAAGTAAAAGTTAGAAGAAATGGTAAAGAATATTATCAAGAATATGACCATGGAAATACAGTTGCTCCACTAAAAGAAATTGGTTCTTCAGAAAAAAACGGGACAACCATTACTTTTATGCCAGACATGGAAATTTTTGAAACAGTAGAATTTAAATTTGATACTATTTCAAAAAGATTAAGAGAACTAGCTTTTCTAAATGCAGGTTTAAAGATAAAACTAACAGAAGAAGAAACAGGTAGACAACAAAGTTATAAGTTTGATGGAGGGATAAGAGAATTTGTTAGAGATATAAATAAAAACAAAAATCCTTTACATCCAGATCCCATATATCTTGAATCAAAAGAAGAAGATGTAGAAGTAGAAATAGCAATTCAATACACCGATGGCTACACAGAAAACATACACACATTTGCAAATAACATTAATACACATGAAGGAGGAACGCATCTTTCTGGTTTTAAAGCAGCTTTAACTCGTGTTATGAACAAATATGGAAAAGATAATAACGTCTTTGAAAGTAAAGATTTTAGTCTCAGTGGGGAAGATTGCCGTGAAGGAATAACAACAATTATATCCTGTAAAGTAAGAAGCCCTCAGTTTGAAGGACAAACTAAAACAAAACTTGGAAATTCAGAAGTAAGAGGAATTGTTGAAAGTCTTACAAATGAAAAATTAAGTGAATATTTTGAAGAAACACCAAATATTGCAAAAGTAATTTTAGATAAATGTATAACAGCAAGCAGAGCAAGATCGGCTGCAAGAAAAGCAAGGGAACTAACAAGAAGAAAAGGTCTTCTTGAATCATCTGCCCTTCCAGGAAAACTAGCAGACTGCTCTAGTCGTGACCCTAGTAAAACAGAACTATATATTGTAGAAGGAGATTCAGCCGGCGGCTCAAGTAAACAAGGTAGAGACAGAGAATTTCAAGCAATTCTACCACTTCGTGGTAAAATCTTAAATGTTGAAAAAGCAAGGATGGATAAAATTCTAAAAAATAATGAGATCCTTGCATTAATAACTGCTATTGGAACAGGTATCGGTGAAGAGTTCGAACTGGAAAAAGCCCGTTACCACAAAATTATTGTTATGACAGATGCAGATGTCGATGGAGAACATATTAGAATACTTCTTTTGACTTTTTTCTTCCGTTACATGAGATCACTAGTAGAGGAAGGATATCTATATATCGCAAGACCTCCCTTATATAAACTACAAAAAGGAAAAAGTGTTGATTATGCATATTCAGAAAGAGAACTATTGAAAAAACTTGAAGAGATGGGAGAAAGAGGAGTAGGTATACAAAGATACAAAGGTCTAGGTGAAATGAATCCAAAACAACTGTGGGAAACAACAATGAACCCTGAAAATAGACTTACGGCAAAAGTAACAGTTGATGATGCTGTAGAAGCAGACGAACTATTTACTATGCTTATGGGAGACAAGGTTGAACCTAGAAGAGAATTTATTGAAAAACATGCAAAAGAGGTTGAAAATTTAGATATTTAAGGTGATTTTATGACAGATGAGGACCTTCCAAAAGAAGAGCAAACAAGAACTCTTGAATCTGAAATGAAACGTGCATTCATGGATTATTCTATGAGTGTTATTATGAGCCGTGCACTACCTGATGTTAGAGATGGTTTAAAACCTGTTCATAGACGTATTTTGTATGCTATGAATGATATGGGCCTTACATATAATAAATCTCATAAAAAATCTGCACGTGTGGTAGGTGAGACACTTGGTAAATATCATCCACATGGTGATCAAGCTGTATATGACTCTATGGTACGTATGGCCCAGGATTTCTCACTTCGTTATCCTTTAGTTGACGGTCAAGGTAATTTTGGAAGTATCGACGGGGATTCTGCAGCAGCTATGAGATATACTGAAAGTAGACTTGCAAAGATTTCTGATCTGATGCTTCAAGACATTTCAAAAGATACTGTTGATTGGGCTGATAATTTTGATGGAAGCCTCAAAGAACCTGTTATGCTTCCTTCTGTTCTTCCAAATCTTTTGATAAATGGTTCATCAGGTATCGCAGTTGGGATGGCAACAAATATGGCCCCACATAATCTAACCGAGGTGATTGATGGAACAATACAAGTTATTGACAATCCTGAAATTGATACAGTTGAACTTATGGAAACAATAAAGGGTCCAGATTTTCCAACTGGTGGAATTATATACGGTAAAGGAGGTATCCTGCAGGCATATTCTGAAGGTAGAGGTCTTCTTAGAGTTCGTGCAAAAACACATATTGAAGAAAAAGAAAACAAAAAAAAGATAATTATCACAGAACTTCCCTATCAGGTAAATAAATCAAAGCTTCTGCAAACTATTGCAAGCCTTGTTAAAAATAAAAAAATAGAAGGAATCAGTGATCTTCGGGATGAATCAGACAGATCAGGTATGAGAGTAGTAATTGATCTCAAGCGAGATGCAATAGAAGATGTTGTTTTATCCCAGCTTTTCAAGCATACTGATATGCAGACTACTTTTGGTGTAAATAATCTAGCTATTGTAGATGGAGAACCAAGAACATTACATCTAAAAGAGCTGATTACTAATTTTGTTGAATATCGAGTTCTTATAATCACAAGAAGAACAAATTATGATCTTAAAAAAGCACAGGAAAAAATGCATATTCTTGAAGGTTTTATGCTTGCACTTAAAAACATCGATGAAGTAATAAAGATAATCCGTGCAAGTAAAACTGTTGATGAAGCAAAAGAAAGCCTTATGCAAAGATTTGATTTCACAGAGATTCAGGTGAAAGCAATACTTGATTTAAGACTTCAAAAACTTACAGGTATGGAAATAGAAAAAGTTGAAAAAGATTACAATGAAACAAAAAAACTAATTGAAGAACTTGAGTGGCTTTTATCTGATAGGCAACATATACTTGATGAAATTAAAAAAGAACTTATTGAAATCAAAGAAAAATTTGGTGATGAGAGAAGAACAAAAATTGTTGAAGGAGAAATAACAGTTGAAATGGAGGATCTTATCCCCGAAGATGAGGTTATAATAACTATTACTGACAGCGGTTATATCAAAAGAATTCCATGTGAAACATATAGAACTCAGCACCGCGGTGGAAAAGGCCTAGTTGGTATGAAAACAAAAGAAGAGGATGTAATTGTTGATTCATTTATTACATCTACTCATGATTATATCATGTTTTTTACAAACCATGGTAAATGCTTCTGGCTCAAAGGATACAAGATTCCTGAAGGCGGAAGACACTCGAAAGGAAAAGCAATTGTTAACTTGCTTCCAAGGCTTGAAGAAGGTGAATACGTTGAAACTACAATCCCAATCCATGAGTTTGATGATGAACACAACCTAGTTTTCTCAACTAAAAACGGCCTAGTTAAAAAAACAGTTCTCTCTGCTTATAGCAATATTAGAGTCAATGGAGTACGAGCAATACGCCTCGATGAAGACGATGAACTTATTGCAACAAGACTTTCAGATGGAAATCAAACTATTCTTCTTGCCTCAGCAGATGGTCAAGCATGTAAATTTGATGAAAAAGAAGTACGTTCTATGGGAAGAGTAACCCGTGGTGTAATAGGCATGAGACTTAATAAAGGTGACAAAGTTGTTTCAATGGCTATTGTTGAGCATGAAGAGGGAAATCTTTTAACTTTAACTGAAAATGGATATGGTAAAAGATCTCCAATTTCTGAGTATCGTAAGACACATCGTGGCAGTAAAGGTGTTAAAACAATTATTACAAATGAAAGAAATGGTAAAGTGATATATGTAAGAGAATTAACTGATAATGATGAAATAATGCTTACTAGTAAAATGGGAATGGTTGTAAGAATTCCTGTCGAAAGCATTCGTATACAAGGTAGAAACACTATGGGTGTAAGAATTATGAGGTTAAACGAAGAAGACAAAGTTGTAAGTGTTGCAAAAGTAATCGAGCAAGAAGGTGAAGACGAAGAAGAATGCTCTGAGGAACAAGAAGAGCAAAATGATTAGATTTGAAAATGTTATTATAGTAACATAAAACGCGATTTTTGTTATTATAATAACAAATGCTTTTAATAATAATTATAGATTAATAAAAACATTTATATTTGAAAGGCTTTTTTAACATATAGAAATATAATTTAGGGGGACAATAAAAGATGAAAAAAACAATAGCAATTATTTTAGTAGTATTTTTGTTAATAGGCAGTTTTTCTGTAATAGCAACAAATCATAAAGAAAAAAACGAAATTGAATTAAAAACAAACTTAACATCAATTTCTTTTCCACAACTATCAATAACAAAAACAGATGCAAATTATTTAGAACTAAGCTTAGAGGATGTCTCAACCTACCTTATGCAACCAGGTAAGCCAATTCTACCTAAAATAGTAAAAATTATAGAGCTTCCATTTGGTGCAAAAAATGTAGAAGTAGAAATTGATATGAAAGAGTCCGTCAAACAAGAAATCACAGAAGAAATAAAACCATGCCCGCAGATGTTACCTATGGTTACAATAAAAAAAGAAAACAGCAAAACAAATACAGAAGTAAAAGATTATAAAACATATGAAAGCAATAATCCTTATCCCTCTGAATACTATAATTATGATGTCAGATCTGGTTTGAACAAAGAAAACAAGAGAGTAACTTTTGCAATAATTGACATTTATCCTGTAAGATACATACCAAGTACAGGACTTATTGATGTTTTTCAAAAAAGCGATATAAAAGTTACATATGAAAAAAGAGGAGATTCTTCAACAGGTACAAGTGAAAAAGATCTAGTAATTATAGCTCCAAATGTATTTAAAAAACATCTAGAAAGGCTAGAACAACATAAAAATGATATTGGAATAAATACTTTTATTAAAACAAGTGAAGAGATATATAATGAATATGACGGCGTTGATAAACCCGAGCAGATAAAATACTTTATAAAAGATGCAATTGAAACATATAATATCACTTATGTTCTTTTAGTAGGAGGTCTTAAAAATCAGATTTTTGCAAGACCCAGAGATGACGCAAATCAGGGTTCTAAAGGATGGTATTTACCTGTTAGATATGCTAATCTTTACGATAAACCAAAATTTCCACTTGATGAAAATCCTTACGCAAATATTTTTGATCCAGGAGCAATAAGCGATCTTTATTATGCAGATATATATGATGGCGAAGGTGATTTTTCATGCTGGGACCCAAATGGTGATGATATTTTTGCTGCCTGGGGAATAGAAGGAGTTGAAGATGACGATGATATAGATTTTGTTCCCGATGTCTCCGTTGGTAGACTTGCCTGTAGAAGCATTAGAGAGGTAAAAACAGTGGTTGATAAAATCATTACGTATGAAACAACTAATGCAGGTGATTCTGATTGGTTCAACAAAGTAACTGTTGTCTCAGGAGATGGATTTTTAGATCAAGAAGATTGGGATATAAAATGGGATACAACAGGTCTTAAAAACGGTTATTATACAATTTATGCCCAAAGTTATAATAAAGATAGTGAAGGAAGTTTTGTAGATACTGTTCAATTAAGAATTGATAGATCAAAAAAAACATCTTTGACTTTCAAACATAATGATCATCTAAATCCTACTTTAGCTGATGGTTATCCTGCACCACCTATCGCAGAAATTGTAACGATTTCACCAGGTGACATCTTAGGTTATGATGATTTTACATATACTCCAAGTGATAATGAAGCATATTGTAACTACTTTTTACCTTGGGCAAATATGAGTTATGAAAATGGTGTTTTAACTATTCGTGGTAAATCATATGATCCTAAGCCTTATGGAAATTTAACGGATTTACATGTTTGGATTAAAGACAAAAATGGAGAGGTTGTATTTTCTGAGTGGAGATATGACATGGAAATGTACTATGAAGGAGAATGGACAACAGGTGAAAAGGTTTTAAAAGGACGAGGAGGAGCGCTTTATTATATGCCTGAGACATTTGAAAGAGAAATAATTTGGTCTTCAAAAGGAACTTTCACAGGAGTTCAAGATGTCATAAATTCATGGAATAAAGGTAGTGGCTTTGTTTTCATGTCGGGTCATGGCTCAGCCAATAGCTGGGGTGATCACTATCCAGGTGTTCCTGGAAATAGACAACATGGAAGTCTTAGTGGTTTATTTGTAACAAATATTAAACCATGGCCACCGTTTGTTTCATTTCCTGCGATGCCTATAGATACGCTTTCAAACGCTGAAAAACTACCAGTAGCAGTTATTGGAGGATGCCATAATAGCCAGTTTAATGTTTCAATACTACCTGCAATATATGACATGTTGCCTAATTATTTCAGATTTCTGCCAAAAATAACTATGTGGACGCATGGTGTTCCTGTACCACAATGCTTTAACTGGAGGCTCGTCAGAAATCCAAATGGTGGCTCTATTGCATCAATTGGTAACACAGGCTTTGGATATGGTATGCCAGGTAAAGAACTTACAACAGGCGGTGGAGATGGATGGATAACAATCGAATTTTTTAGACAATATGGAGAAGAGGGACAAACCATACTAGGAAAGGTTCATTCACAAGCAATTACTACATATATACAAACACATGACATGACAGATTTTGAAGCAGGACATGCAAAAACCGTGCAGCAATGGACGCTACTTGGAGATCCAAGTCTTCAGATTGGTGGTTATAACTAAAAACCATCTATCTAACTTTTTTTATTTTTTAAGTAAAAAGTATTAGCTAGGTTATAGTATAATCTTATAACTTACCGGCAAATTCTTCAAGTTTTTCTTCCCAACCTTCCATGAAACCCAAACCTTCTTTTTGACCTTTGCTACTAATTTGAAAGTTTATCTCAGCAACTTTTACCATGTTTTTCTTGGCAAGTATTTTTTCCATACTTTTTAACCAGTTTTTACTTTTCATACCATGGGTATTAATAATGGCAAATTTTTTTGCTTCTAGCCCTTCAAGATTCTTCATAAATTTTCTCATATGTTTCTGCACTCTAAATGCCTCAGCAGCCGCAGAAAATATATATAAATCAGCCCCGGGTACATTTGTTGGATCTGCTTTTTCTACATTGAAAACTTTTGTATCTTTTCCTTTCTTACTAAGTTTTTCCGAAAGAGTAGTTGCAATATTTTTATTATGGCCATATCTGGACCAATAAAAGATAACGTACTTCATAGACTCACCAAAGGTGGATTCAGATTCATATATAAAAAGATGATTAGCTTATTTTATTTAGAATAAATACCAGACGAGTTACAATATATATTCTAGCAATAAATGTTAAAGAAAAATAAAAGATAGTATTTATCTATCCTTCATTTATTGGTTCATAAGGATTGAAAGCTGGATCCCCAAATAGGATGTATTCTTGATAGGTTATATATTTTGCTTCCAGCATATATGGATCTTTACTTGAGGTCTCACGAAGCATATCATAACTATCGTCGTTTGACATCTCTATCATATGAGCTGTGCTTGTTGGTTTAGGAAGTGGTGGTGCCCATAGTAACTCCCAGTCAGCATCTTGCTCTAAATATTTATTTTTAGCATTTCTGAAAGCAAGACCAACACTTACATCGTTTTCTTGTAAATCATAGCACAGATCATCATATAACAATAATCCAAAGTGTGGATCATCATATTCTTCATTCTTCCAATCGGTATATTTATTTTTTAGATATTTAAGGTAAGATTCACCAGGGACATCATACATTCTGTTCTTTGGCTCTAAGTAACCTCCACCTATATTTGTACCAGTTGGAGAGGCTATAAGACTATTTATACCAGCATGCAAGAATGCTTGACCAATATTAATCCTTGGATCAATACCATCAATTTTACCAGTGATACAAGATTCAAGAAACATAAATGAAGGTCCAAGTTCAACATCTGAAATACTTCTTACAGTATAATCACCTACTTTTCCAAGATCTCCACCAGGACCAATAAATCCCCCCATTATAGGTACAAGAGTTTGTTTTAAGAACCAATGCATAACAGGACCACCTAATCCTGCAGCCACTAGATCATTTCCAGACATACCAAAGAAATGTTGATTTCCATGTCCGTTTAGGAAAAGAAAATTAGATTCTTTTATTATATCGCCGCCTTTCACAACATTTTCACCAGCAAGATTTCTTACTTGGTTTTTATTAAAGAATAATTTGTTTAAAAGATTTGATTGTTTTATTTCGTCAAGTACATCTTCACTAAATCCTTTCATCATAGCCTCTGAGAAAAACACTAATTCTGGTTCGAATCCAAGTGGCTCTGCCACTTCATCTCTTAATCTTAAACCCACCATCTCAGCATATCCTGTATGAAGTTTCATCGGTTCTCCACGTTTAATCATTCCAAGTAAATCACCAAATATCAAATATCTAAGCAATGGTTTTCTAAAATCTTGTCCTGCACCTACAAGTATTGCAAATTTATCTTTCCATGCCTGATATTTTTCAAGAATTTTTTCATAAAATATTGTACGAGCAACAAGAGCACTCGCATCTTGAACATCCCAGCCGGTGATTCTTCCGACAATATTTTCCATTTGTGGATATTCACTAAACTGATCTTGTGCTTTGTTATCATTAGCATAACGTACAGGATCGATATTACCATAAATTACATCTGATGGTGTTCCTCCACCAACATAATAAGCAGTATCATCTATACCATCACCATCTATATCTCCATATGGCTCTACATGATTTTGATAAATAAAGTTAGGAACTACAGTAGCTCCGCCAACAATTGCAATATATACTGGATTATCACTGTAATATTCATATAACATTCTAAGATCTCTATCGTTTTTAATATCTAAATCATCCATACCAGCAATATCAGCAAGAAGTTCGTTTAATGGATCAATTATGTTATGCTGTATATGTCTGTTTGATGGTTCAACAAGTTTTGGGTTTCTTCTAGGCATAAAATGACCGTAACATGGTTCTCCATTGCAAAGTATATCATCATCTGCTGCAAAAGCAAAATCTGGTTTTGCAAACACAATACCTTTACGATAAGCTGTAAGATAAGGTGCTATACTTGAAAGCCCCCTCATAAATTCATATTTAGAATGTTCAAGTTTTGAAACTTTCACGTAACCTGATATTGTTCCTTCTTTTTTAGTAAGCCAAGAGCCAGTGCCGCTGACTGTATATGTTACTCCATCTCTTCCATAAACAACGTTTTCAGAAGTGACCTTATCTTTTATTATTTGACCACTTTTATCCCGAATTGGTGTACCACAAGTACCAGTACTACCTGCAGCTAAAATTTCAAAATTTTGTAATCCTGAAGGAATATCCTCAAGATTTGGACCAATATCAAATGAAGCGCTATCTCCCATAGACTCTGCATATTCTGCATCATGGTTGTAACCTTCAAACTCCACTAGAGCATATTTGTATCCTTTTGGAATTTCAAATTCCCAACTTGCAGAACCTGCACCTGATAGAATAGCACTTATAGTATTTGGGATTTGAGAAAACGATATTGATTTAATTGTTTTTTCAGGCAAATAATATTCAACAGAATCAAGAACCTTAGGTCTAAATGCATCTAAAGGATTTGCAATTGTTATATAACCGACTTCAAAGTCTGGATCTGCTGGTAAAAATTTTTCTTCTAGTATTTCTACAGCAACTTCATTAATTTGTTCTACTGATTCTAATTTTAATGTTTTTCCATATCCTTTAAAATCTCCGCATATAATCGTTTTTGTAACATCAAGATCTGATAGAACATCAGAAACATGACTATCTATTTCATCTGTTACAATAACTGGTATGCTTAAATATGAAGCAATTGGTGTTGCAACAATTCCTAGTTCATATCCTTCTTTACTATTTTCTATAATCAATGCAGCTTCAGATTTATCCCAATATTTACTTGCCATCTCTAGTGAAACATTTTTTGAATCAATATGACCATCAATCACAATCTCTCCAGAATAGCCTATTTGATCTTCTATTCTTTCAACAGCAACAGATGGATTCTCTATATTTCTTACAGTTAATGGTATTACTATTTGCTCACCATCAGAGTTATAATGACAGGCAATTGGTGTTCCAATTAGTGGATAGAATGGATCACTATCAGAAACAGTTATTGCATTTGGAATCTTTTTTAAAGAACCGGTAATATGTTTAAAATCTTCTAAGTCTGCCTTTACTAGCTCGGTTGATTCTGGCGCCCAATAAAAAACTCCTATAGAAGCTAATACTAAAATTACAACGCCTAAAACTACTACTATTTTATCATTCTTTTTCATTAAAGTTCACCTCTAAATCAAGAAGAACGCTTGTATCATTCCCCCAGATCGATTTTTAAATCAATAATTTATAATTCTAGATATATTATTTAAATATTTCTAAATGTACTTTTTATATTATTATTTTTGCCATACAAGTATGTATTTATTCTTCATTCATTATAAATTATCTATTTTTGGTTTTTCCTATTATTATATTTATTATCTTTGTATTTAATATTTTCTGTATATTTATATTATTGTAGAGATATATTGGATATCATGTTGGTTTTTTTGACAATACTTTTAATAAGTACAACTTTTATTACCAACAAAAATGTAGGAGAAAAATAAAAATGACTGATGTAGAAATGTCAAAACAAATTCAAGATCAAATCGGTAGATTACAACAAATGAGAACACAACTACAAATGATAATGCAACAAAGACAACAAGTAGAAATGAGATTAAAAGAAACAGAAGAAGCATTACAAGAACTCGAAAAAACAGATGAAAAAACACCTATATATAAAAGTGTAGGTGCCATTCTTATAAAAACAAAAGGGAAAAAAGAGATAACAAAAGAACTAGAATCTGATAAAGAATCATTAGATCTTAGAAAAAATACTCTTTTAAAACAAGAAGGAAGAACAAAAGAAAAATTAAACGAACTACAAAGCAAGGTTCAAAATGCACTAAGTGGTTCTGATGAATCTTCATAAAAAGTTGTATTTTAGATATACATGATTAAAAAAAGATATTTTTCAACAAAACATGACTTCAAAACAGGGTTTTATTATAGATTAAGTTTAACTTTAGGATTGTTTCTTTTAATTTTATTTGTATTTTTAAAGATATTTTCTTTTATTTTAAATGAAAATAGCACAGGTTTTCTAAGAAATTTATATGAGGTATCAAAAGGAACTGCTGTTGACTCAATAGGTGCTTTTTCTCTTATATTTATAGCTGTTGGAATAATTATTTATTTTCTATATCGTCAATTTGTTAAATTAAATGAGATAGCTGATGAAATAGAAAAAGACATGGAAAACATAGAAGAATAAATCTTTTTATATTTATTTTCCAAATCTTCTCTGTCTTTTTTGATATGTATTAATTGCTTTTAAAAAATCTCTTTTTTGAAATGCAGGCCAATAAACATCTGAAAAATATAGTTCAGAATATGCAAGCTGCCATAATAAAAAGTTACTTATTCTTTCTTCACCAGATGTTCTAAGTACTATATCTGGATCAGGTATGTCTTTAGTATAAAGATATTTTGAAAAAAATTCTTCTTTTATATCATCTATTTTGATTTTATCTTTTTTTACATCTTTTGCTATTTTTTGGATAGCTTGTATTATTTCTTCTCTTCCACTGTAAGCAAGTGCAATATTAAATGAATATTTATCATAATCTTCTGTGAGATTCATTATATTAGTTGCTGATTTTTTAATTTTTTTTGGTAAAGAATCAAGATGTCCGAGAATTCTAATTTTAACTTTATTTTTATGAACTCTAGAATCTTTAATTGCTTTATCAAGCTCTTTTTTACATAGATTCATAAGTGATTCTACTTCTTTATTTTCTCTTCGAAAGTTTTCTGTAGAAAAGGCATAAATTGTAAGATTTTTAATTTTAAGTTCGAAACACCATTCAAGTAATTCTTCTATTTTATCTCTTCCAAAGTGATGTCCTGCTGTTGGAGAAAGACCAAGTCCCTTTGCAAAACGTCTGTTTCCATCCATTATTACTGCTACATGCTGTGGCATTTTATGTTTTTTAATTTCTTCTAAAAGTTTGTAGTCTTTGAATTCGTTTATTTTGTTATTAAAAAAATTATAAGCATCTGATCTGTAGATCATTGCAGCAATTTTTCTTAGAACATCACTATGTAAAGCATATTCTTCTATTTTATCTATTTTTTTTCCTGCAAGTGTTTTTAATGATGCTTTTTTAGGGGAAATTTAATTCTGCCTCCCAAATGAATATATTTAAAAAAAACAGATGATTTTCTAGTATTTATAGGTTTAACATTAGAAAAGTAATAGATTAGGATATAATCTGTAGTTTAATTTTAATCTTATTTATTTTCTTTTACAAATTTTTTGATTTCTTCTATGTTTTCGATAATTAACTGTGCTTTTCTTAGTCCAAATCTAAATGGATAAGCATCGTTTTCATCTCTTTTTAATACTACTACAGGATTACCATTATATTCTTCAAATTCTACTGGCATTATCTAAAGCCTCCTTATCATTTATTATTAATTGTTAAATATATTGTATTATAATAACTTTATGTTTAATTTAATAGTTAATATATGTTGCAAAGAAATGAGTAAATAACAAATTTGTATAAAATAGGTTTTCCAAAGTTTTTATATATAAGAAAGAGATATTCCGGTCTCTTAACATATGGGTGATATACTGGGAAATATAAGACAGACGTTCATAAAAAATATTGCAATTGAATTAACTGAAATACATCCTGATCAATTTAAAAAAGATGATTTTCAACACAATAAAAAGAAAGTTCAAGAGCTCAGCGATGTAAATAGTAAAGTTTTGAGAAATCGTATTGCAGGATATATTACTAGATATCTAGTATCAAAAGACAAACCCAGTCCAGTTCAACCAAATTTTGAGTAGTAACCTAAAATTTATTTTAAAGGGGGTCCTTCTTATACTAGGTGAACCTATAAAAGAAATACAAAAAGCAATAACTGGCCTTCAGAAAGGAAAATTTATTTTAATATTCGACGACGATAAAAGAGAAGGAGAAACAGATCTAGTAATATCATCAGAATTTGTAACACCAAAATCAATACAAACTATGAGAAAGGATGGAGGAGGATTAATATTTTTAATGACCTCCAAAGAAATTGCTGATAAACTTAAACTTCCATTTCTATCTGATATGTATTCATGTATTAATGATAAATATCCTGTATTAAAAGAACTTGTTCCAAATGATATACCATATGATTCAAAATCTTCATTTTCACTTTATATAAACCATAGAGATACATTTACAGGGATTACTGATAATGACCGCAGTCTTACAATGAAAAAATTTGCAGATTTAACAAAAAAAATCAAAAATACTGAAGACGGGATTTCAACAAAAATGTTTGGAGAAGAATTTCGATCACCTGGGCATATACCAATATGTGTTGCATCAAAAGGTCTTCTAAATAAAAGAAAAGGTCATACAGAACTAGTGATAAGTATGTTACAGATGGCAGGACTACCGCCTGCAGGAAGCGGCTGTGAAATAATGGGGGACAACGGAAAAGCACTATCAAAAAAAGAAGCGGAGAAGTACGCACAAAAAAATAACCTTGTATTTTTAGAAGGAAAAGAGATTGTAGAGGCTTGGAAAAAATGGTCAAAGTAATGGCCTCCGGAACATTTGATCTTTTACATCTAGGACATATCTATTATCTAAAAGAAGCAAAAAAATTAGGAGATAAATTAATAGTTGTAGTTGCAACAGATAAAACAGTAAGAAAACTTAAACATGAGCCGATAAATCCTGAGAAAATAAGAGTAAATCTTGTAAAAGAATTAGAAGTTGTTGACAAAGCATATCTTGGATATGAAGATGACATGTACGAAATTGTTGAAGAAACAAAACCAGATATAATTGCAATAGGTTATGATCAGATACATGATGAAAAAAAGATAAAAAAAGAACTTAAAAAAAGAAAAATAGATGCAAAAGTCGTTCGTTTGAAAGAATATAAAGGTGGAAGTGATCTAGAAGGAACAAGAAGAATTATCAGTAAAATAATTTCAGCATATGAAATACAGAAAAGTATTGAAAGGATTGAGAATAAATGAAAAAAATAGGTATTGCAGATACTACATTTGCAAGATTTGATATGGCAAATTCTGCAATAGATGAACTTAAATCAAATAAAACTGGTTTTAAAATTATTCGTTACACTGTACCAGGAATAAAAGATCTACCAGTTGCATGTAAAAAGCTCTTTGATGAAAAAAACTGTGATATAGTAATGGCACTTGGAATGCCTGGTCCAAAGAAAATAGACAAACAATGTGCACATGAAGCAAGTACAGGAATTATTCAAGTTCAAATTATGTGTAACAAACATATAATTGAAGTATTTGTACATGAAGATGAAACAGATGATGAAAAAGAGCTAGCATGGCTTGCAGAAAAAAGAGCTAGAGAGCATGCATTAAATGTTTTAGATTTGTTATTTAATCCTCATAACCTAACAAAAAAAGCAGGTATGGGGTTAAGGGAAGGATTTGAGGATGCAGGAGTGCTAAAAACATAAACTTGGATGTGAAAAAATGGTAAAAAATAAAAAAATAAGAATTGGAGCCGTTGTATCAGAGTTTAACTATGATATAACAATGATGATGCTGGAACGTGCAAAAGAACATGCTAATTTTCTTGGTGCAGAGATAACAAAAACTATTAAGGTACCTGGTGTTTTTGATGTAGGTCTTGCAATTAAAAAACTATTAAAAAGTAAAGAAATCGATGGTGTTGTAGCATTAGGTTCTGTAATAGAGGGAGAAACAGAACATGACGATCTTGTTATTCAACATGCTGCAAGAAAAATAGCAGATTTATCAATTGAATATGATAAACCAGTTGGTCTTGGAATATCTGGTCCTGGTATGACAAGACTTCAGGCAGAAGAAAGAATAGAGAGAGCAAAATCTGCTGTTGAAGCTGTAGTTAAACTTCATAAAAATCTACAAAAATAAATTAAGTATTTTACTTAAAGATCCGGATTATTTTTTATTTCTTTAGTTTATAGTAATATTTATATATATTGATTCATTTATAATTCAAAATATTAGGTGAATATGATGAGAAAAAAAAATAGAGTAGTAGCATCGATAGTTTGTTTATCTATACTTGTATTAACTGTTTTGTTAACAGGATGTGTAGAAACTAGAGGATGGAATTTTGATGATAAAAGCAATTCGCCACCAGGAACTGAAACTGTTGTACTAAAAGGGATAGCAACAACTAAACATAATAATTGGCCATTACTTAGTGTTTCATTTTTATTTGACGATGAACCTCACTCTGAAACAGATTTAGATTATGATGAAGAATTGGAACCAAGTTTAGAAAGGAAAATAGGACAAATAACATATTTTGAAGCAAAAAAAACTTTACCTTCAGATGGAGAATATAGATTTAAACCCTATTATTTTAGAGCAAAAGCAGTATATAGAGTTCAAGACGGGACGCAACCAAGTGCATATTATGGAGAGGAAATCAGTTTTTCATTAACAGATTAAAAAAAATTATCTCATTAACTTTTATTTTTTTTCTTTTTCCTCATTTATCATTTTAAAAATAGATGGAAGATGAATAGTATATGAACCATCTTTCTGAATGATAATTGGTTCTTCTTCCAAAAGACCTTTAATATCTATTTTATATCTACCGGGCCTTTCGATATCAATTGTCTCAGGATTCATTGAGAGATCCACTTCTGATTCTATTTTTTCAATAGCTTTTTTTCTGTAATTTTCATCAGTTACAGCATCAATATTTTCTTTTTTATCAGGTTTTATTTTCTTTTTTTCCAAATGTTTTTCCACTGCTTTTTTTACATCGTTAGGTTTAATTTCTGCCCATTTGCCTGAATTATCAATTATATCTTTATTTCCATCTAATAAATCAATTATTGCAGAGTTTATATCCTCCCCAACTTTTTTAGTAATATTTTGTCTTTGTTTTTCATCAAGTGGTTTTTTAGTATAAAAAAAACGATTTCCTCCGCAATCTGGACAACCTTTTAAAAGTTGAGATGACCCTTCTTCAAAAACATGCCCACATTTAAGACATTGATGAGGCATTTATTTTGCTCCCTTACCAGGAATAATTTTAGTTTGAATCATATCATTGTCTTTTTTAACCATTTTTAATAGATCAGCAGGTCCTACCAGCGTCATACGGGGTTTAGAAGAAATACCAAGTATTCTCTTAATAAAAGAAGTATTTTCCGGACTATAACCTTCCATTTCAACTCCAATAAAAGTATCCTGCTTGATTTCTCTCATTGTTTTTTCTATCAAATTAGTCTGTTCCATAGGAGTTAGACCGCATTCTAAAACAAGAATTTTTCCTTTTTTGATTTCTTTAATTATAAATTTAAGTTTCTCATCAGATGAAAAGTTTTCTAATTTATCTTTAGAAACAAGGTTAAAAGAAATACCGTTATTTTTTTTAGTCATTTAGATCTACCTCCTTTTTTTCCTGCGTTTTCTCTTGAAATGTTTTACCATAGAAGAATATAAATTATCAGAATTATAACCAGTAAGAGCACTTATTGGAACTACTGGATGTTGTGGAAAAGCGGATTTGAGAGTAGCAGGACTGGATTCCTCCATATCTATTTTATTTGCTGCAATTAAAACAGGTAGATTTCTTGCTTCAAGATTACCAAGAATTGTTACATTTACTTGGGTGAAAGGATCCTGTGTTGAATCCATAACTAGTAGTACTCCATCGATACCCTCTAGCCATTTAATTGATTCTATTACCCCTTCAGTTGCTTCTTTTGCTCTTCTTTTTGATTCGTTTTTTGATAACCCAAAAGCATTCATAAACTCTTTATAATCTACTTTTGTAGAAATTCCAGGGGTATCAACAATATCCATAAAAAGAGATGATTTACCATTTTCTATTTTAACATCTTTTTTCCATTTAGCACGACGTGTCTCATGGGGGACTTCTGAAACGCTCCCCATTATATCTCCAGTCCAATCTTTTAGAATACGATTTGCAAGAGTAGTTTTACCTACATTAGGTGGCCCATAAATTCCAATTTTAGCTTGTTTTTTTCCGAAAATTTTTTTAAGAATTGAAGAAAATTTTTTTCTGCCAAATAATCCCATCCAGCTACACCTCCTAAAAATTAGGAATAATTACCCAAATCTTGTATCTATATTATGGTTTATTAGTTTAATGGTATTAATTTTATTTAATGTTAAATAAGGATTTAATTTATATTTATTTTTATGAAAATCCTTAAATATCAACAAGACCATTATCTATTCCCTGATTGGTCGGGAGGCATGATTATTTATGACAGATAAAGATAATATTGTTGAGGATGTAGGGGATTTTGATTCACTCAAACAAAAATTAACAACAGTTACAAATGAAATTGATGCCATTAAAAATTCTTTTTCGAAAAACACAGAAGAATTAGCAAGAATACAAGAAATGCTTCATATTGATAAATTAGATAACATAAATGGTATACTAGAAAAATTTGAAACAAGAGTTCAAGAAGCAGAACAAAAAAGATCAGAAGCAGCAGAAGGAGCAAAAAAATACAGCGAAGAACTAGAAAAAGAAAAAGAACGACTTGTAAAACTATGGGATGCATACAAAAACCAAGAAGAAGAACTAACAACTACTGAGAAAAGAATGGGCGAATATGAAGAAAAAATTAAAACCTTAGAAACATCTAAAAAACAACTTGAAGATGATCTTACATCTAGGATAAATACATTAAACCAAAAACTTGAAGAAAACAAAGAAAAAGCAGAAAAAGTAGATGAATATAAGAGTAGATGTGAAGAGTTTGATGATATTAGAAACAATCTTGAAAGTGAGATACACATTCTAAAAGAAGAAAATGAAAATAAAGAAAAAGAAATCAATGATTTGAATCAAAAACTTGAAAAAACTGGAGA
This sequence comes from uncultured Thermoplasmatales archaeon, assembly GCA_964481275.1. GTDB lineage: Archaea > Thermoplasmatota > E2 > DHVEG-1 > DHVEG-1 > CAYZTD01. The sequence goes on along the minus strand of CAYZTD010000001.1, from coordinate 68,225 downwards.
TATGGAAACTTACAAGGAAAAATATGAAGAAGTAAACGCTAAATACGAAAAAGAAAAAGAAAGATTAACAAAATTATACCAACTATACGAAGATACAGATAATGAATATAAAAAACTAAAAAAAGAAAATGAACAATGGGAAAATTGGTACAAATCAAAAAAAGATATCTTTGATAAATTATTTTCCTCAGATATACCGGTAAAAAAAGAAACAACTAATACAACAAGATCTGAGCCAACAGAAAAGATAGATTTCGAAGAAAACACTACCGAAGTTGAAAAACCAGATGATAATCCAAAGAAGAAAAAAAAGAAACGTTTGAAGCTAAAAAAATAAATTTCTATTCTATTTTAATACTACTAGTCCCGCTATCTCCTTCATATACTTTAATTACATTTTCTACATAATTTTTAACATCTTCAATGTGAGTAATCAAAAAAATCTGACGGAATTTTGATGAGAGCCTGTTTAATGTTTTCATTATATTTTGCCGGCGTATATTGTCTTGTGATCCAAATATTTCATCAAGTATAATAAAGTTGAAAACTCCACCCGCTCGTTCTGTTATAACTTCAGATATCGCAAGACGCAAACAAAGATTTGCTAGATCTTCTTCACCACCCGAAAATCTTTCAATTCCAAAAATTTCTCCTTTATCATAAACTAAAAGATTGTAGTTTTCATCAAGTTCTATTTCGTTATACTTGCCATCAGTAAGTCTTCTATAAAAATCAGATGCATAAGAAGATAAAGTAGGTCTAATACGAGAGATAAGATATGTTCTAAAATCATTCATAACATCGGAGAGCATTCCAAGATATCTGACAGCATTTTTTTCTTCTTTTATTTTCTTTTTATATTTATCAATCTCATCTATTTTTTCTTTTAAATTCCTAATATTTTGCTTGATAAGTTTTATTTCTCCTTGTTTTTTTTCTAAATCTAAATTAATATTAGATAAATCATCTTTTTTGTTATTAAATAATTCCAATGATTCTTGATAGGATTCATATGATTTTTGTACTTTTTTCTTTAATGATTCGTATTCTTTATAATCAAAATCTATTTTACCCATATCTTTCAGAAGTTTCTTTTTTGTTTCAAAATCAAATCTTTCTTTTTTAATTTCAGATTCAATATGACGAATTGTTATATCAATTCCCTCTTTTTCTCTAAGTCTTTTCTCAAGATACAGTCTTTTTTTACGAAGAGCGTTTCTTTCACGTTGTATACGTTCTTTTTCTTCTTCTTTTAGTTTTATTTCTTTTCCATATTTTTCAATTTGTTTTTCATGTTTTTTTGTTTCTTCATCAAATTTTTTTAATAAAACATTATATTGCTCGGAAAGAACTCTTTCACAGGTTGGACATTTTGCATCAGGGCCTATTTTTTTGACTTTATTCTTTTTTGTTTCAACATTTGATAAATCTTCTTTTAAACGATCTGAAAAAGCCTTATTTTTTTCAATTGCTTTTAAAAGTTTTTCAATATGATTTTCGATATCCTCCAAACGCATTTCAGATGATTTAAAATCTTGTTCTATATTTTCAAAACCATTTAATTCTTTTCTTTTAGAATCGAGTTTTTTATTTCTTTCCTCAATTTTATTTTTAAGTTCATCTATTTCTGTCTGTAATTTTTCTTTTTTTTCAAAAAGAGTTTTTCTCTCTGACAGTTCTTCTTTTTCTTTGTTTAGTTTTTCATATTGTTTTTTATTTTCAATATATTTTTTTTCCAACTTTTCAAATTCTTTTTTGTATTCTTTTATTTTATCTTTTAATTTTTTGATTTCTTTATCTATTTCTTCCTTATTTTTTTTATTTTCTTTTATTTTTCTTTCATATATTTCTTTTTTGTTTTCTCCTTTTTCATCTGTCAAATCGTCATTTAATTTTTCAATCAAAGCATCTTTATTTCTCCTGTCCGATCTTATTTCCTTTATTATTTCATCAAGAGAATCTATACCAAGCATTCTAAGAATCAGTGGTCTTCTTTCACTTGCATTCATAGATGACAAAGTGTTTAGCTCTTTTTGCTTTGCAAAGATACTTGTAAAAAATGATTTGAAATCCATTCCTAGTTTTTTTTGCATATATTTTGTAACTACATCCGCGCCAGTTGCTGCAACTTTTCCATTTATTGTTGCTGTTGCTGATGTTGTAAGGCTTTTTCCTTTGATTTCTCTTACTACCCTAAATTTTTCTTCTTCAAAAATAAAATCAAGTTCTACCCTACAGTTTTCTTTTTCATCTGCATCTTGTCTTTTTATTTCATCTGCAGATGTTCTTGCTGCAACAGGTCCATATAAAACCCAGGCTATTGCTTCAAAAATAGTTGATTTTCCAACTCCATTTAGGCCTACTACTCCAGTTACTCCATCAGGAAAATCAATAGTTATGTTTTTGAATTTTCGAAAATTTTTGAGCGTAAGATTCTTCAATAGCATTATTTACCTTCTTTTTTTGCCTCTATTTTTTCTATATAACCTATTCCCATATCAGCTAGAATTTTTTTATCTTCAATATTTTGTTTTTCAATAAAATCTTTAAATTCATTTGCTAAAGCATTTATCTTTGAATTAGAAAAAGTAGACGATGCAGTATCTTTTTCTTTTACATCTACTTTTATTTCATAGTGTATCGCATCTCCAAAGTCTTGTCTTATATCATCAAAATTTAGATTTCGATAGAGATTTGGTGAAATATCTTTAAGTGTTATTCTAACTGTCTTTTCTTTAGGTTTTATTTTTTTTGCCTGTTGTTTGATTTTTTTCATTATTTGATCTATTTTCAATTCTGAACATTCTATTGGTTCTGAATCAATCATAGGTCTAGTTTTTAATTCTATAAAATTTTTTGATATTTTGTTTTTTTCTATATTTAGTTCTAAAAAACCTTTGTTTTCATTTGCCTCAGAAAATGTAAGACTTTCTATTGCTCCTGAATAATATGAATTATCTGCTAATTTTGTATATCTATGATAGTGCCCAAGAGCTATATAATCAAAACTTCTTGAAAGAATCCTTGCAGGTATTATAAGTTCATTGAACTCATTCATAGTAAAATCTTGTAAACCTGTTACAGAACCATGAGATGTTAAAAAATTGTAATCAGCATTTTTTTCTGGTTTTAATTTTTTAAGCTGTTCATTAAAACTTTTTTTGGAATTGCATTGGGGCAGAGCATGAACAATTATTTTTTTATCATTTATACCAAATGATATTTTTTCATATTCTTCGTTGTATATTGGATAGATATTATCTATGTGATCAAAAACACTAAAAATATGTCCTGTTTCTTTTAGTTTAGGTTGTTCATGGTTTCCAGAGATAAGAACAAAAGGTATTTTTTCTTTTGAAATTCTAACCATCTGTTTTATGGCAAATGTTATTGCTCTATTGTTTGGTCTTACTGAATCAAATAAATCCCCTGCGTGAATTATTAAATCAGGTTTTTTTTCAATTGCATAGTTTATAAATTGTTCAAAGGCGTTGTAAACGTCTTTTTCACGTTGGTTTATACCTTCTTCTGTGGATTTTCTGTATGCTGCATATCCCAAATGTGAATCAGCTGTATGTAAAATTTTCATAGTTACCTTAATCCTATCTTTTACGTTTTAGTTTCATATCTAAAATATCACAAACTAGTGTTTCTGCATCAAGAGTTGGTGCTATTGGTGGTGCATATGCTGTTTCAAGTTTTCTAAATGTATTTATATCTAAATTTCCCATTATTGCTGCTGCAAATGTATTGATTCTTTGCGCTGCTTTGTCACCAACAGATTGAGCACCTATGATTTTTTCTGTTTTTTTATCAGCATAAACTTTTATTGATATTTTTTTTCCACCCGGGAAATAATGTGGAAGAGATTCTCCATTGTATTTTGCAGAGATATAATCTAAATCTCTGCAAGCTGAAGATACTCCTACCCCTGCTATTTCTTTATCAAAAAATTCTGATGTAAACGTATTTAGAAAACCTTTTGGTAGAACATATTTTCCACCCGCTGCATTTGTACCAGCAGCTATTCCTTGTCTTACAACTATGCTTCCTAATCCAACTAATATTGGTTTTTTTGTAATATATCCTACATATTCTGTACAGTCACCTACTGCATAAACTCTAGGAATGTTTGTCTCTGATTTATTATTTACAATTATTGCTTTAGTTTTTCCAATTTTACATCCTATTTTTTCTGCAAGTGATGTTTCTGGTTTAGTACCAGTTGCGACTATTAATAGATTGGTTTCAATTTTTTGTTCTTCATTATTATCTTTATTTTTAATTACAATACTGTTGATAGTTCCATTTTTATCTTCAGCTTTTGTTGCAAGATGATTTGTATAAATTTTTATTTCGTCTGGAACTTCGTTTGATACAAGTTTTGACATATCTTTGTCAAGATTTGTTGCAAGGATATTTTCTAATGCTTCTACAATTGTCACTTTTAATCCCATTTTAAAAAGATTATCAGCCATCTCCATACCAATAAGTCCGGCACCTACGATTGTTGCTTTTGTATCTTTTTTAGCAAAAGATTTGATTTTTTTTGCATCATCAATTGTTCTAAGAGAAAAAACACCTTTAAGATCTATATTCTTAATTGGAGGAAAAGATGGTTTTGCACCTGTAGATATTATAAGTGAATCGAAATTTTCTGTAATATTTTTATCTTCTTTTTTTGCATAAACAGTTTTTTTCGAGATATCTATTTTTTCAACAGTTGTATCAAGATTTAGGTGTATATTTGCTTTTTTGAACCATTCTTCTGAGAATTCTATTAAATCCATTATTTTTGGTATGTCACCTGATATTGCATATGGTAGACCACATTTGGAATATTGTGGATAAGAATTTTTTTCAAAAACTGTTATTTTTGCTTTTCTATTTGTTTTTCTTGCAAATTGTGCAGCTGTACCTCCACCTGCACCACAACCAATTATTATAATTTTCTGATTTTTTGTCAAAATGTTCCCCACATTCCCCCCTATTGTATATTCTTTATTAATGTTTTTGACTTCATTTTATTGCTATACATGAGGAAAATTGTTCCAATAATTTTATATATTTATATTAATAAAAGTAAAATAAAAAAACAAATTATGATGTGATAAGAATGAACGCAAAAATTGCCCCAGTGATGATTTTTATATTAATGATTATTTGTAGCTTTCAAGCTTCAAGTATAAATTTAGATATGAAACTAAATAATAATTATATTACTGAAACAAGCGAGCTTCTTTCTATTTGTAATAACAATAATTTTGAATATGGTCTTGGTGAAAACTCATCTGATTTTTCGCCAGATGGAGCTGGCGAAACACTTTCTGGTGAAACTCCCTCAAGCTTTGATTGGCGAAACGCTTTTTTAAACGAAAGTACGGGATATGGTGAACCAGGTAACAAAAGTGGATATGATTGGACAACAGCTATTAAAAATCAAGGTGCTTGTGGTAGTTGTTATGCATTTGCCCCCATTGGTGTTTTAGAGTGCTTATATAAAATTAAAGAAAAAAAGAATTCAAATACTTATATTGATTTGTCTGAACAATTTATTCTTTCGTGCGGATCTAATTGTTATCCTTATGATATCAAGGGTTGTAGGGGTGGAAGACTAGAGGCAAGTCAAAATTTTATTAAGAATTATGGTGCAATAAATGAAAGTTGTTTTTCGTATATTGCAGACGATAGCAATTGTGATGAAAAATGTGAAGATTGGAAGGATTACAGGGTGTTTATTGATTCAGCTAATAAATTGTCTAGAGATAAAGAAACATTAAAAAATGCATTAATTCAATATGGACCTCTTCCAACTAAGATGACAGTTTATGAAGATCTTCATGGAAGTAACCAGAATATACCGCATTATCCAAATGAAGACGAATGGCAAGAAGATGTGTATTATCATAAATATGGAGATATAGCTGGTGGTGGTTGTACTGATATACAAAATCATGATGTAATTATTGTTGGGTATAAAGATGATTCAAATGTTTCATCTGGTGGTTACTGGATTTGTAAAAACAGTTGGAGTGAAAATTGGGGAATTCCAAATCCGTATGATGAAGATAGCCAGGGCGGATGGTTTAAGATAAAATACAATAATTGTTTTATTGAATATGATACATATTATCTTGATGGTATAAGGATAGAAGAAAAATCAATTGAATCAAAATTAACTTTATCAGAAGAAGAATTATCTTTAGGATATATAAAACCAGATAAAAAAATCTGTCTTAATTTTTATGTTACAAATATAGGTCATCCTGGCAGTAAACTGAATTGGGGTATTAATCCTATACCTGCACAATCTTTAGGATGGAGGAGGTCTATTAAAGATGGAAATGGAAATGATTTTTCATATAACAGTACAGATGGGCTGCGTGATCCTCCTTTTAAGTTAACTCCCGAATATGGAACATTTCTTGTAAATTATTCATTTGAAACAAATGGAAATAACAACGAAAAATTTGAAGGTAAACTTGTTTTTATTGATAAGGACAAAGAGGAATGTTTAGAATGTAATAAAAAATCCATTAAAATCGATTTTATAATAAAAGAAAATGTCGCGCCAGAAACACCTGAAATATCAGGACCATCTGGTGATATTGGACTTGGGACTTATAAATATACATTTAGAAGTTCTGATGAAAATGGAGATTTTGAAAAGGTTTACTATAGATATATTGTAAAGGAAAAATTTAGTATGAGTCCCGAGCCAAGTTCTTGGTTTGGTCCATTTGTTCCAGGTGAAGAATCTGATTCAGTAGATATTACTTTTAATAAAAAAGGAAATTATATAATTAAAGCCCAAGCTAAAGATGAAGATGGCGCTACAAGTGATTGGGGCAAAATAGAGCGACCTGTACCAAAAAGCAGCAATGCTTTTTTTAAATATTTAATTATAATAAAAAGATTGATTGATATTTTTAAGAATATATAAATTTTCCATAATAAATTATTAATATTTTTTTCATCAGAAAATATTAAAACAAAGTAAATAATTCATTTATGTGGATTGGATGAAAGAAAAAACAAAAAAAACTGTTTTAAATATAATCATACTTATGGCTATTTCTTTCGCGTTTGTATCTTTTTTTGCACCAATCAGTTGTCTTGATTACTCAGATGTTTTAGAGCAAAATGGATATGAAAATCCTGATTTGTATTGGAAAACTGAAACATCTATGTTATTATCACATTTTAGCGAATATGATTGCAGAAATTCTGAAAAACCTCAAGAGTTTCATAGATATATTCTATTCAAATTTTTAAAATTTGAAACAGGAATCTCGACAGGTGAATTTACATCTATATCAGACTATGATATTTCATCAGAAAACGATAAAAATTTACAATTATCAAATTCATTAATAAATATGGCAAGGATTTTAATTTCCTTTTTCTTTTTTGTCTTGTTTATTTATTTTAGCTATAAAATTATCAAAAATATAGAAAATAAACCAGACAAATATATATTATATAATGCCATACTTTTCATTATTATATTTGTTTATGTTATAATATCTGGTATATATATCAATTATTTGAAGGATGTAAACAATCTAGGTTATATGGATGCTTGGTATGTTGGATATGGATTTTATTTGATTATTGGATCTATTGTTTTGTTTTTTATGGCATATTTTTTGACTAGATATTCTTTAGATTATAAAGAAAAAACATAAATATTAAAGATTTAATCAAATAAAAATATATTTTTTCATTAGTTACATAATAAATAGAAATATTTTTATATAATTATTGACATATTAATAATAAGGGCAAACAAAAACTCAGAACAATTAATTATTTGGTAAAAATATGTATACAGAAAAAATATTTGAAGTAAAAATAAGAAAAGATATATACAATTTTATAAAGAAAAATCCAGGAGTACATTTCAGAAAAATATCAAGGTCATTAAATATACCTGCGTCTACACTGTCTTATCATCTAGGTTATCTTGTAAAAAGAAATTTACTATCAAAAGAATCTGAAAATGGATATCTAAGATTTTACATTTCACAAAAAATTGGTAAAAATGATAAAAAGCTATTTAATATTCTAAGAGAAACTGTTCCTCGTAATATTATACTCTACCTATTTCTCTATTTTGAATCTTCTCAAAAAGAAATGATTGAATTTGCCAAAAAATGGAAGAATCATCCCTCAAAAATTGGATATAACCTAAATAAACATCGCACAACATTAGGATTTCATTTGAAAAAATTATTAGAAGAAAATATTATAGAATCTTTTAACTTAATTAACAACAGTTCAGAACTTAGATATAGGCTTAAAAATCCTGAAGAAATTTATGATCTAATAATAAGATATGATAAAAGTATACTATCAGATGCTCACGGTCGTTTTTTAAAATGGATAGATGACAGCAACAACAAAGACAAGCTAGACAAAGTTACAGATGTATTTTTTGATATTTTTCCAATACCATATCGTTCTTAATTTTTGAATTTATTCATAATATCTGTTAAAAAATCTGTTTTTAGATGTATTTTTTTACCAATGATTTTTATAATCTCAATGTCTTCTTTATCAATACTTTTAGTAATTAAGAAAAATAAAAAATAAATAAGATAAAAAACAATAAAAAAGATAGACAACATCCAGATTTTGATTGAGAAAAAGTTTTTGATTACGACATATAAAATACAAAGTATTACAATAGTAGAAATAGTTGGTTTTATTAAATTGTAACTTAAAGATGTTATACCTACTGAAAAATAAAGAATGCTACATTTTATAATATTAAATGAAAGTAATGCAATAGTAACTGAAATAGCTGCACCCTCAATTCCATAAGGCGGTATCAAAATAATATTCAACACAATATTTATTATAGAGGCAACTAGAATAGAATACATTACAAATCGCGGTTTTCCAATAGATACAAGTGTAGCACCGTTAGGTCCTGCAAAATTAGTAATTATAGTTGCAACGGACAATATTCTAAAAGTATTTGCCGCAATAATATACTCTTTTCCATACATAGCACCTATAACCAAGTCAGAGAAAATAAATAAAAATATAAACAAAGGTAAAGTTAAAAAACAAATCCATTTAGTAAGAACAGAGTAAATTCTTTTGATTTCATTTATTTTATTTGATCCAAACAGATTTGAAACAACCGGCATATAAAGAACAAGTAATATCCCAATAGGAAAACCTATAAATCCAGTTATAATTCCTGCCACTTTGAATAATCCAACTTCTGCAGCAGTTTTCAATCCACCAAGCATCAAGTTGTTAACCCAGTTTGTAGATGTATTTAGTAAAGCAGCGGCAAGTAACGGAAGAGAAAACAAAAGCAAAGGCTTTGCTTGTGAAAAACTAATTTTTACATTAGATAAAATATCAAGTTTTGATTTGTTTTTTAATGCATATATTATCAATATTAAACATGTAACAGAAAGAGAGGCTAAATACAAATAAAAAACATAGATAAAAGCTGCATTAGAAATAATTAAAGATATCAAAAATAAAAAGAAAAGTAAATTTTGTAATATTTGTTGAAAATAAACAATAGGTTTGATATTGTTAAAACCTCTAAATACCGATACAAAAATATTGATTAAATTATTTATAGGAATTGCTATAGAAAAAATCATCAATGGTAATTTAAAGGAAGATTCATGAAATATATTCTCTGCTATATAACTAGATGAGATAAATAATATAACTGCCATTATTGAACTTACAATAAATGTAAGTATAATTGAAGAAAAAATTATATCTGGAAGTATTTTGTAATTTTTTTTACCTTTATAGTATGCTATATTTCTAGTGACACCTTTTGTTATACCTAAAGCTCCAATTGTTGAAAAAAGCTGTAAAAATGAAAAGGCTAGTGTAAATATTCCAAGATCGTTTTTTGTGTAAAATCTAGCAATTAATATACTAAAAAGAAGAAGTAAAAATGATGATATTAAAGATCCAATTAATACAAAACTCGAACCTTTTACCACTGTATTAAGAGAATTTGCGATTAAAGATTTATTTGTATTTTTCTCTTCTATAATTTAATCACTTCTCCAATTTGATTTTTAGATGTAAAGTAAAATAAGATAACTATTCCAAAAAATAATAAATTAATTTCTTGAATTATCATTTGTTTTATCCCATCCTATTTAAAAAGGAATAAATTAACTGAATTAAATGTTTTTTGTTATTAAAATTATGTTATTTTAAAATTTAAAATGTTCTATGAGGAGTGTTGTACTAAAAATTTTAAATATGTGGAACAAAAAATATAAAAAAACAAGACTAAGGATGTGATAAATATGAAGAAAAAAATGATATGTATTGGAATTATAAGTATATTTTTGCTGATTAGTATTAATTTTTTTTCAGTTGATGGAGTGAGTATATGTAAAAAATCTATCCAAGAATTGAATCAAAATAAAATTATAAAATCAAATGAAAAACATGCATCTATCAGTTTAAGAATAAATAATGCTTATAATCTAAATTATCCAAATGCTATGGTTTGGGATTTTTTTGTAGATCCTTATATCAATCTAGGAGATAGACTAACGATTAATGCAACCAAACAAATCGAGATTTTTTGTGCAGGATATTATCATCCACTGGTAGGATATTATAAAGCATATATTACAGATGGGGAAAATGTTTTGTTTACAACGGACAAAATATATTTTGATAGTAGAGACAGTGACAGTCCAAGTTGTACAGTTGATGATTCTGATTCATGGATCGTTGATAGTGCTAGAGATTTGACAGCATATGTCGAAGTAGATTATGATATATATGATCCAAATGGTAATTATGATAATCCTATTGGGCACAGAAATGATTCAGAAAAACGAACTATAAAGATTCCATATAACAGACAGAAAATTTCGAGAGTGGTATTTATTGATTTTCTCAAAGATTATATACAATCTACAAAACTATTAGAAAGATTAATAAAATTTAGGAATAGCTAATTATTCTTATCATTTCCTTGAGGATTATTGTTCTATAAGTTTTATATAGTTTTTTAGATAAAAATAATATAATAAGAAAAAACTGCCAAAAAGGGGGCTAATATTTGAATAAAAAAATGTCGATGAATAAAAAGAATTTAACTATTATATCTATATTTTTACTTATAGCTGTAATACTTATATCCACAGTATCATACTTTGTAACATTTAATGTAGAAGAAGACAAAAAGAATTCAAAAGAAGAAAAGATAGATGACCGAATAAGTCCATTAACTAATCAAGCGATATTTCTTGAGATACATAGAATCAGAAAAAAAGGTATAATTGACCAGATGTATAACTCAGGGAAAAATATATTTGATGTTTCACCACAAAGATCAGCTGGTAAAGAATGGAGCAGTATACTTGATGGATTGAGAGAAGGCAAAGGCTGGGATGAAAAACCAAGTTATTTTTATGCAGTTAAATTTGATGATTTTAAATGGGAAGGAAAAGATACATATGATAGCTGGGATACTGGCTATATGAATCAACAAATCTTTCGAAATGTAGAAGATGAACAGGCTACTACGACAATTGAATTTTCTATTATTGAAAATGTAAAAGTTGATAAACTGATTGGAAACAACATCAAAAAGAAGCAACAAGATTCATTCACTGTTAAATATGATTTTCGAACCGGTCGATGGATAGGTGATGATTACCTAAATGACCCTGATGGCTATGGACATTTTAATGGAACAAACTTTGAAGTATGGTTTTACATCTATCAAACCTCAGCAGATGGAGATATCATTCCTTATTTAGCAGAAATAGAACTTGGAACAGACCCCCTTGTTGATGATACCTACTTAGATCCTGATGGAGACGGCATTCCTACCTCCTGGGAATGGAAATGGGGATATGATCCATTCAATTGGGATGATCATGCAAATTTAGATCCCGATAATGATGGATTATCTAATTTGGAAGAATACTATATAAAAGAGTGGCTTGCCAATCCATATCAACCTGAAATTTATATAGAAGTAGATTATATGGAACAAACTCCAAAAAAATTATTTAATCGAGATGGTTGGGATGGATGGAAACATGAATTCTATGAAGAATCGCAACAAATGCTAATGGATAGATTCAATGAGCATGGAATTACCGTCCATATCGATGATGGATGTATGGGTAAAGGGGGAGACATCCTTCCATTTGTCCGTGGAAATGGTGCATACCATCAAGATACAGGTGTTGTTGCCGGACACTATGCTAATGATTTTTCTGATGACCGAAAAGGTATTTTCCGATATCTTATAATTGCCTATGGCGGAGGCTGGTGTCATCCACAGGACTCAAATCATTGGTATGACTGTATGGTTGTTCCGCACAATCAAAAATTCTTTATGAATCAGCTTAATGCAGCACTTACTGATCGAGCAAAACGTATTGGCCAAGCAGTACAAGTACTGCACGAACTCGGCCATTCACTCGGAATCATAGGAATTAGTTCACCTGGTGTGGATAATGCAAGCGTTAGAAACAACAACCCCCCAGATTATCCCTGGTTTGACTACGTGAGTGTCATGAACTATGATTACTTCAGACAACGATACTTTGACTACTCGGACGGCAGTCATGGACCAAATGATACAAATGATTGGGGCGCTCTTGATTTAACATTTTTTCAAACACCATCTGAATATATGGAAGGTGTCGGATCGTAATAATTTTTGCTTAAGAAATTTTTTCTAGATTTCTATGAGGAATATCGTACTATAAAATATAAATATTAGTTAAATACAATATCTTTTATAAAAATACTTTTAGATGTGATAAAAATGAATGGGAAATTAACATGTTTAGGAATAATAATCGTACTTTTATTAACTGGATTTACTTCATTTCCAATAGTTATTGGAAATGCCGAACAGGTTAATGATAATCTTACATTAAATTATTATTTTAGTGAACCCATAGTTAAAAAAATTGAGGAAAAAGGAAAAAAATATGATAGGATATTTATGGATAAATGTTATATTTTTAATGTACCAAACAAACCCAGGTTACCAGCATATGGTGCTTACATTCTGATTCCAGACGGACGTGAAATAAAAAATGTTGAAGTTTCTGGTGAAAAAATAAAATTAGATGGTTTTTATAAAGTTGAAATCGGTAAAGAGCCCTTACCATTATCACAGATTAAATCATCTAAGTATTATGATAAAGATAGTCAAGTTTATAGTTCAAATAGTTATTATCCTGATAAGTTATTTAACAAGGTTTCCATTGAGAGATACCATGGATATAAGATGCTTGTTTTGTCTTTACACCCTGTTTGTTATTTGGAAAGTTCAGGTGAAATTTTTTATTATCCAGAGTTAAAAGTAACAGTCAAAATAACAGAAGATAAAAAAGAATTAACATCAATTCGTAAAAATATTAATGATGAAGATACATTATATAAAATGGTAGATAATCCTCAAACAATTAAAACATATTCTAAAGATAAAAATCCAAATCAAGGCCTATTAAGTGATGATAATGAAGATAGTAAAATGGTTATTATCACATCTGAAGATTTTATTTCAGATTTCCAAGAATTAGCAGATTATCATACCAATAATACAGGAGTTACTACTTTTTTTAAAACAGTTGAAGATATAAAAGATGACCCTGATTTTAAGTTAGAAGGTAAATGGGGTGATTTAAACCCTGAAAATCCATTTGTTACAGAAAATATTGCTAGTGAATATTTATTTGATGATTTACAAGCATGGATTAGAAACTATATTAGATACGCTTATCAAGAACTAGGAATTGAATACGTGCTTCTTGGTGGTGACACTAGTATAATACCAGTAAGATATTACTTTGCTGAGATGTATCCTGATGAGAATAGTGAATATGTTCCAACAGATTATTACTATAGTGGTCTTGATAATAGTTTTTATAAAAATGAAAATGAAAGGGATGAGGAATTTATGGATTTCATAGCTGAAGTATATGTAGGTCGTGCACCTGTAGACAACTCAGAGGAAATTCAAAATTTTGTAGACAAAACATTAGAATATATGCAATCTGAAACTGATCCTTATCTTGACAAAATACTTCTTGTAGGAGAATATCTAGATTTTATAGACTGGGGAGTTGAAGATGGTGTAGATTTTGGGGGAAATTGGATGGATCAATTAGTAGATGTATGTATTGATGATTATTTTTATAAACCAGAAGATAATGGCAAGTTCAAATATAGAACCTTAACAAGTGGATTTTCTTCTAATCAATTTGAAATAGACAAATTATATGATAGAGATATTGATGGTTTTCATCCTCTTTTACCAGAAATAACAGGTTGGCAAAAATCTGATATAATAGATAAAATCAACAGTAATTATCATATAATTAATCATCTCGGGCATGGTAATGAATTTCACAATATGAAACTTGATCATCCTTGGAAATTAAAAAGTGGTATAATAAGTGGTAAATCAAATGACTTAGATGATATTAAAAATACTAAACCTTTTTTTATTTATAGTCAAGCATGCAATTCAGGTGCATTGGATGATTACAATTATTTGCTAAAGTCTTATGATTGCATAGGTGAGTATATGACTGTAAAAAATAATTATAGTGCTTTCGCAGGTTTGTGGAATGCTAGATATGGCTGGGGATTTTATGATCTATTTTATGGAGCCTCCCAACGTTATAATAGAGAGTTCTGGGATGCAGTATTTCACGAGGACATTACTTCAATCGGCAAAGCAAATGAAGACTCAAAATTAGATTGTTTACATTTTTTAACATATGGTGATTTTAGGATGGTTCACTCTGGTTTGAATTTATTCGGAGATCCTGCAGTTAATTTTCATGTTAAACTAGATAACAATGTACCAGCTGCTCCTGAAAAACCTGAAATTGTTGATGAAAATAAGGCATATACTTATGCACCATGTGAGTTTTCAACAACTACATATGACGCAGATGATGACAAAATCTATTACGGTTGGGATTGGGATAATGATGACAAGATAGATAGTTGGACAGGGCCATATGAATCTGGTGAAAGAGCAACTGCTTCACATATCTATGAAGAACCGGGTAATTATAAAATAAAAGTGAAAGCTACAGACAAAAAACAAGTTCTTACTGATTTTTCTGAGGAAATTTCCGTTGAAATTAAGTATAATCAAAGACCAAAAGTACCAAAAAAACCATTTGGAGAAAATAAATATAAACCAAATACACCATATGAATATACTAGTAGCACTACAGATCCAGATGGAGATAAGGTATTTTATCAGTTTTATTTTGATTATGTAGAATGTGATGGTTTTCATAATATACCAATTAGATGGATTTTAGAAGATAGCAGATGGTTAGGTCCATTTGAATCAGGGGAAAATGTAAGTGCAATTCATACATGGAGTAACGAAATATATATAAGAGACAAATTAGAAATTGATCCGCAAACAGGTTTCCCGACTTTTGTTTATGTTACTGTATCAGTAAATGTAAAAGATGAACACGGTGCTGAAAGTAAAGAAATATCAAGTTCATTGTACCTTTCTCCGAAAACAACTAAATCTGCAACTAAAGAAATATTACCAATTTTTCCAAATTTTCCAAATAAAATTATAGAGTGTTTTCCAATTTTATCAGAGATAATAAAATTCTTATTACTTAATATTTCTTAAATTTTCTATCCTTGAGGAATATTGGACTATAAATATTAAATGTAATGAGATTTCTAAGAATAATTGGATCTGAAACAGAATTGTTAATAAGTAATTATACCTACTTTCATTTTTTAATTTTTCTGTTTTATGCCCACCTTCCTTTTATATGTATAAACCTGAGGAATATTGTTCTATAAGATTTATATATTTACAGATTTATAAATATAAACATGAACCAAAAAAACATAAAAAAGATATTGACAATATTAGTAGCTGGAATTATAATACTATCAATAGCTTTTATATCTTTAAAATATCAAGTTGAAAGTATGCCAAAAAAAGATGCGGATGAAAAATCTCTTTTTATCAATATTCTATCTGATGCTAGTTCAGGAACAGCACCACTTTCAGTGAATTTTAAACCTTTAATTTTAAATGAAAAAGGCAAACCTGAATATTTCTGGGAATTTGGAGACGGTAATACATCTACTGAAAAAAACCCAACATATGTTTACACAAAAGAAGGGACTTATAATTGTAAATTAAAAGTAAAAGATCAAAATGTGGAAAAAACAGACAGTTTTAACATAACGGTTCTTAAAAATAATCCACCCGATGTAAAAATCATACTTAGTAAAAACACTGCTTTTAGACCTGAAACAGTAAATTTTGATGCGCAAGTTTTTGATCCAGAAGGAGACGAATTAGAATATGAATGGACATTAAGATATCCCGCTTTTTTTGGTTGGGAAAATGTAGAAACTTATAATGAAAAAAGTTTTTCTAAAAAATTTTGGCGTAATGGTAATTATGTTGCAGAGTTAACGGTAACTGATGAAGCAGGAAATTCAGTATATCAATTTGCAAGATTACAAATGCAAAAAAGCGAGCCAGAAATGTTTTATCAACAGGCAAGAGCTTCTGTATTTTTTTTACCAACTACAGTAGCCGTAATCTGGATAGCTTTAGGATACTTAAATATTGATAATAAAATAACTGATTGGCTTGATGAAAACTGGTTGGAATGGCCTGAAAGCATTCAAAAAATAGCAAAAAGTGTATTAATTGATTTCTTAGGAATTGATTATGAACCACCAATACATAATGCTAATTTAGAAATTTCAAATATATCTGATATTAATCATTCTTCAAATGTAGATTCATCTGGAGGAGTATCAGAAGAGATAAGTGAAAGCAGTTCAATTGTAATACAAAATAAAGATAATATTACTGCAAGAAATATGTATATTACTTTATACAATCCTCTAACAGAAGAAAAAGGGCTTGATGAGGCTATCTCGTTAGAAGAAGTTGAAGTTAGTATAGACATAGGAAGCCTATCAAAGAAATTATTCTATAACTGTAAATATACAAGCTATGGAGATTGTTATTTCATAGAAAATCTTGCAACAGGTGATAAGTTTACTGGAGATGTGAATATAAAATTAGATAAGGCTTCTTCAGGAACATTTGAAAAAGGCACATATAACTGTAATCTTTATCTATACCAAGAAAAAGCAGACTACATTGATATAATACCATTCAAAATTGAATTATAGAGAAAAATTAAAAAATATTTTTATTTTTTTTCTTTTTTCTTAGAGGTAGCTTTCTTTTTTGCTGTAGTTTTTTTCTTTGTTGTCTTCTTTGGTTTTTCCTTTTTTTCTTTTGTTTCTTTCTTGGTTTTGGATTTAGTTTTTTTCTTTGTTTCTTTTTTAGTTTCTTTCTTTTCTGGTTTTTCTTTTTCTTCTTTTTTAGATTTCTTTGTCTCTTTGGTTTTTTCTTTGTCTTTTGATTCTTCTGTTTTCTTTTCAGTTTTTTCCTCTTTTGTTTCTTTTACTTCTTCTTTTTTTGGTTTTTCTTCTTTCTTTTCTTCTTTTTTCTTTGGTTTATCTTTTATTTCTATAGTTGGTTGAGATACAACTTCTGTTTTATAGATTTCGACTCTTTTTACAGGATACAATTCTTTACAATTTTTGTATATATCTCTACCTGTATTACCATCTATAATATCTTTAATAAATTCAAAAAGTGTATTTGATTTTGCTTTTGTTTCTATTGTTTTTTTCATTGATTCTCTTATTACCCTTTTCTGAGAATTTTGAATTCTTTTATCTGTTGTAGCAAAGGGTTTTACTCTTAATTTAGCGCCATCTCTAGTTGTAACATCATATACTCCTTCTATCTTGGATCGTCTACGTCTAACCATTCTTCTTAAATAATCTGAAGTAAGAGTGTGGCCTACAAAATGTGTATGAGCTGCTCCATCCTCAACATTATGAATTTTAAAATAAAGAACAATATGAGATTTTCTAAAATCATTTGTTAAATCTTGCATAGATACTTCTGTTACTCTATCTATAAGAAGGTCTGCATTGTTGGTTAAAGTTTGTGCTATTGTTGCATTTTCGAATGCCGCTGGAGCAAGTATATTATACCAACTTTTTGCTTTCCATCTGTCTTTTACTTTTCTTGCAGCTGCACGTGATCTTGCTTTTGCCATATCTATCACTTATTATTTAACTTATTAATTAGATTAGTTTTTTGGGTAATACAGTACTTATACTTAAATTATGCTGATGGTCTTTATCTAAAAAGCATCTGTTATTTTGATATTTTTAGCATTTCCAATTTCTTTTATATTTTCTCTTATTTTCTCATAAAAAGTAGTTTTTTTAAATATATTTTCAGAAAAACTATTTTTTAGTTTAACATTTGAATTTATTTTTCTTATAATATTTTGTTTCATCCCGCTACGAATATTAAAATTATCAACCAACAATTCCGATACATTATAATCAGAAATTTTATCAAAAAATTTTTTCAAATCATCTTTTTTAATAGTTGGATATAAAGGTCCAAAAAATATGCTTTTTTTAACATCTGTATTTTTAAAATATTCAAAAATTTTTAATCTTTTATGAATAGATGAAGAATTTATCTCAAGTATTTTTCTTTCAGAATCATTTAAGGTTCCGATACTTATCATTAATTCTGCTTTTGAAAACCTTGTAATTATATCTTTATCTCTTAAAACTAGATCTGATTTAGTCTGAATACATATTGGATAGCCGTGTATCAATAATTGTTCTAAACAAAAACGTGTTAATTTATATTTTTTTTCTATTGGTTGATATGGATCTGTAACTGTAGATATTCCTACAACTCCTTTTTCTTTTTTCCTGATTTCTTTTGATAGAACATTTGGAATATTTGTTTTAACATCAACAAAGAATCCCCATTTTTCTCTATCTATCTTTAAAACATTTGGTACATAACAATATGCACAGTTATGTTCACATCCTCTGTAGGGATTTAGAGAATAATCAAGTCCTGGAAGTTTTGATTTTGAAAGAGCTGTTTTACATTTAATTTCAGTAACTTTCATATTAAAAAGTCCTCTAGTCTTTTTTGATATAGTTTGTTTTTTAATACCGCACTGTTTTTTATCCAGCGACTAATTGGTATATCCATTCTAGTTTGAATGCTTTCCAGTGCTTTATCAATTGTATCAAATTTCTGATAAGGTTCTTTTAACGCTTTTCTCACGCTTTCTCTTACATTCCATACACCAACAGGCATTATGTAGCCGGGGTGTGCTTCTCTTAAAATTACTATTCCTGCTTGTCTTCTTTCTTTATTTAGTAGTTCGTTTACTGCAAGTCTTGCTGCATAGTAACATCCGCCTATTTCAGCATATTCTCTTCTTCCATCATAGAATTCATAGCTATTGAATATAGAGATTTTTTGACCATATGGATTCCATGTAGTATTTGGATACCATGCTTCTATTAGTTCATATTGCCATTCTGATGGAAACATAAGTATTATCCATCTGTTATCAAACTGATTTAAATGATATGTTCTAATTTCATTTATCCAAGGATAGTTTTTTGTTTTTCCTCTTAGTTTTTTTCCTATGTTTGAATCTACTGCGGTAATACTCCATCTTGTTGGAACAAAACGCCTATATTTTTTTACTCCAAATGCACCCACGCTAAATGCTTTGTTTATTTTTGTAATACTTACTCCATCTTGGTATAAATCAAATATTGCCTCGTTTGATTTTAGATCTGTGTCATAATATGCTTTTTCTATGTGATGTTCGTATTTAGGGTTTGTAATATCAAATTTTTTTAATGGTGCTGAAGGTCCATGTGGTTGTGCTTCATCATAAAACGCTATTTTTCCATGTGGTTTTTTTGTAAAAATTGCTTCTGTATATACACTATTATCTGATAAAGCAAGTTCTTTTGTATATTTTACTATCTTGTTTCTGCTTTCTACATCATGTATATCTACAGTATGTTTTCCACGTACAAGCGTTGTCCTGAAATCTACGATTTCATCTATTGTTTTATCTAGCCATAATTCTGGTGTATCTATTTCTGATGTATCGCCCATTAAAGGGGGAACCATCGGACCTATTGATACTTTTGGATAGCCTATTCTTCCGATAAATACACTCGGTGGTGAAGATCCGCCTAATGTTAGATTGTTTATTTTTGGTTTTAATTTGTTTTTAGAGTGATATTTTACTATAACGGGGCATCTTGATTTACCACACAGTAATTTTGTTCCATGACATAGAGCACATAAACTAAAAGATTCTTTTTTTGAAGGTCCTAGAATTTTACTTTGATTTTTAGAATAAAAATTTTGTTTTTGCAATGTTTTTTCTAATTTTGTTATGTATTTATATATGTTTTGAACAGATGATTTAAACTATAAAAATTAATAAGAAAAGTTATTATATTAAAAACCGATAAAATTTTATTATGATAATAGATGTAAATAAATATGACAAGAATTGTACAACAACTTATTTTAAACAAAATTAATAAAAATAGAGGTTACGTGTGAATAATGAATAATATAAAACATATTAAATTAAAGCATGTTATAGCAATTTCTATAGTTTTTTTAATGGTTAGTACCACTTTTGTAAGTTTAGTTATTGCAAAAAGCCCAAGTGATTTTCAAATAGAAGGTTTTGATAAAGGACCGAGCTATACAAATGTTGTACCATTAAAAAAAGTAACAATGGTAAACTATGATCCGGATAGTCTTTTAGACGACTATGCATATCTAGCAAGCATTCCAACAGCTGTTTTTAAAAATGATAATAGACTATACTCAAATCCATTATTATTTTATCAGGATGATCTTGAAATAGAAGAAGAAAAAGAAAAAAGTTTAGACGCAAAACAAGGAATTAATTATTTCATGGAGGATTGGATGAGTTATTGCAATGCAGAAATGGATCAAAAAACATTGATAAACATACCAGAAGGCAATACAATCGATTGGAAAAGCAAAAAAACTACCACAATAAATAGCAATAATCCTTATGAGTTAGCTAGTAAAATAGCTCTGGAAGAATGGTCATATTCAAATGATGTAGTAATAGTACCAATAGAAGAAAGTTATGACAAATCAAATAAAAAAACAGATGGATTAATAGAAGGAACTTTGCAGGCAAAAAAAATAAAAACAGAGAATTTTGAAGTACCGCAGACAAACAAAATAAATCCCCAATTCAAAGAATTTGATGTACCAGAGGGCTACAAATATATAAAAGCTCATGCATGGTGGGCCTCTATTAATTTTGATTTAAGTACCTATACACATATAATTATTCCATCAGGAGATAAAGATCTGCAGATTTATTGTAAAGATGAAAAAAGAGACGAATGGATGCAAGTTGCTTCTGGCGCTCTTTGTAATGTTCAATTTGGAATGGACCCAAAAGCAGAATACATTGAATCATATGTTTATAATAACGGTCAGTGGAGAGCAAGTGTAACAGATTTACCTACTAAAAAAATATTTAATACATATGGAACACCTAGGGAGATCATTTCAAATATTTTAAAACAGGTAATTTATCAAGTAGATATCGAAATGTATCCCGGAATAACTGTTGATATACCGGATAAGCCTTTTTATGGAAGTGGTAATTGTAACATCACACTTACATGGAATAATCCAAGTGCTAAACTTGGTTTTTCTTTATTAGGTCCTGGTGGAGAAGAAGTTTTATCTGCCTCTAATGAAAGTCATACTGATTTTCAAGAGATGAAAATAGAACGATTAGGAGAGTGCTTAGAAGGAGAAACCTATTCTATATGTGTTTTTAGTATGAAAGATACTATAGAAGAAGTTGATTTTGAGATTGAATATGAATGGGAACAAATAACTACAGAGGAAAAAGGATATGCACTTACTTCAGCTACAGAAGGAGCAGTACTAGCAAGCCAGCTAAATGCACCACTTTTGTATATATCAAAAGACAATATTCCTGATTTTACAAAAAGTGCATTATATACTCTAGGAATAGAAAATACATATATCGTTGATATAGGAAAAAAAATAAATCAAAATATTTTGGATGAAATTAGAGGTATCGGTAGATTAAAAAAACATTATACTAATTTAAAGGATTTATATAACGACATAAAAGAAAAAACAGATAGTAACGATGTAATATTTTCAACATTAGATCCTTGGACTAAATGGTATATAGGAGAATTAAAACCTGCCGGCGATCATAAAGAGGGATTATTTATTGGTCCTGCAGCATATATTGCAGCTCATCATGGAAGTCCTGTTTTAATAGTTGATAATCATCCTCGTCTTTCTTCTTCAGTAGTGTGGCATACTGAATTTTGGAAGAGATATTCTGATGAAAGAGATGACTTTCTTCCTACAGTTTCAGAAATGTATCTAACAGGAATGCGAGTATATGATTTCTTAAAAGACTATGATTTTGATGAAGAAGGAGAAGAAACAATAATTACAGTTGCCGGACAGTTCGATATAGGAACAACTTGGGATCGTGTTTTTCCAGGTCGTGCAAATCCAGGTAGATTCTGGGGATCTCCTACAGATGCATCTGTTTCTATTTCTCGTAACATGTTCTATCCCGCTCTTATCTTTCAAAATCCCGCAATGGATGATGATGGTATAAGATTAATAAACGGAAGTAAAAGTATTAGAAAATTCCCTTGGTATGGAAACCTAGGTCTTAAAATAGTTAAACCTTCCCAAGAAGAACTTTTTAAATATCCGGTACTTCAAACATATGTTTGTTATGGTCATAGACTTAATGAGATGTTTGAGAAATATTATGGAGCGAAATACCATTTTGCAGATCAAAAAATCCCTGGTGAAACAATTTCGTTTAATCCTATAGATGATGGTGTTAATTTAAAGTATAGAAATGAGGAAGGTAGTTTTATTCCCGATATAATAGATTCTGAGATAACTCCCTTATATGCAAGTCGTGGAGGATATAGTAATGCTTTTTCGACAAGTTTTGATGCAGTTATGAATAATTTAAATGAAGGTTCTATAATGTGGATACATGATGGTCATGGCTATTGCCTTAATAGTGGAGGAGGTATTTTTTGGGATGCTGAAAGTGAAGAATCAAAGCTCCCAAGATTTGCTGCTGCAAAAAAAGAAGAAAACCCATGGAGATTGTATGAATGGTATTTAGGTTCAACTGAAAATCCAGATACTATGACAATGGATATACATGGAGTTGTCCCAGCTTTACTTGGTAATCCAAATATGGATGGACTGCTTAGAACAGGTATAGATTGGGCTCCAGCTTATAAACCCATTATGAATATATTTGCAAAAATAGCTAATCTACCTGTTTTAAGATTGATTACACCTGAATGGTTAAAAGATACAGAAGATTACTATGATGGAATGGTAAATACTGTAATGTTTAGTGGAAAAGGTGCACGTACCTATTGGGGATATGACATAGATGAAGCTTTGGATAATATTCATTCATGTGGTTATATAACAGCAAATTGTCTTTCCGCTAACACGTATTATCACTTGGCATTGATGCGACATGGATCTCCTTATCAAATTATTGACCCCTGGTCTACCTCATGGTATTCCAGCGCATGGATTCAGTCTATCCCTAGAGATCTAGCTTTAGGGCATACCATAGGGGAAGCATATGTAAATGGGATTAAGCATGTTGGTATACTATACATTTCAGAACCCCCTCAATGGTGGTGGGATATAGCAGAAAATGTTTGTTTTTATGGCGACCCTGATCTTAGAGTGTTTGTACCTGGTACTGATTATAGTGATGCTAACTATTGGGAAAAAGAGGAAACAAAACCATTATCGTATGACAAAAAAACTGATTTAGATGGTCATATGCCTTTTGGCGCAACAGAACATCCAAATCAAAAAATGCCATCGATAATATTAGATTGGAATATTATAATTATTGCCTTGATGATTATATTATTTATTGCAATAATATTTGTTTTAAAAAAAAGTAGTAAAAACAAAAAATAGAATATTTTTTCAAAATCAAATATTCTAAAAATATTTTTTATACAGTAAATTATATAAATTATAAAATATAATATAATAGTGAAGGGCGAAATGATATACAAAAAATTAGCAGTAATAATAATTGTGATTCTACTTATCTTATCTGGCTTTTTAATTTATACACAATATTTTACAAAAGAAAAAGAAGAAATATCAGAAGAAAAAGAAGAATTTGTTCTTGACGATAGAATATCTCCACTGGTAAATCAGGGCTGTAATATAGAAATACTAAGAATAAGACACAGAGGACTCCTTGATGAAATAATGAAAATAGGATATGGATACAAAGAAAAACCAAGTTTTTATTATATATGTAAAATAGGAGATATCAAAGTTAATAGTAAAATAATTGATTGCCCTATTGGAAAAGCAACAAATTATTACAATGATTGGGATACAATATTCAAAGAAAAAAAGATTAAATATGATGCTGAGGAAGAACAAGAAACAGTTGATATTACAATTACTCTTATGGAACAAGTCAAAAAAGGACCTTTTGGTTTAAAAACAGAAGATATAAAAAGAGATGAAATTCAATTAACTTATGATTTTAGAACAGGACGTTGGCATGGAGATGATTACCTAAAAGATGATGATGGATATGGTCACTATATAGGAGAAACATTTGAAATTTGGTTTAATATTTACCAATTTGATTATGATCATGATGGGATACCTTACTGGACTGAAGTAAATGTACTTGGAACAGACCCGCGGGATAATGATAAATTCAATGATCCAGATGGAGATGGAGTTTCTACATACTGGGAATGGAAATGGGGCTATGATCCATTTACATGGAATGACCATAAAAACTTAGATCCAGATATGGATGGAATTCAAAATATAGAAGAATATCAAATGGAAAAATATTTTGCAGATCCTTATCAACCAGATATATATATTGAAGGAGATGGTATGCAAAAGGGCGGTATCTTTGATTGGGAACACAGATTATTTGATGAAGCAGCTCAAATAGTAATGGAAAGATTTTGTCAGAATAATATTAATGTTTATATTGACTATGGATGGCCATCAGAATCAAAAATCGGTGGCGGAGAATTGTTACCTCATGAAGACATAATGGATCAAGATTCAACTTCGCCTTTTAAATTCTATAGACATCATTTTTCAGATGATAGAAAAGGCATCTTTAGATACATGATAATTGGAGATATAGCTGGTTATAGTTACCCATCAACATTCAATAGATATGATACATTTACAATACCAACGAATTTAAAAACACTTGTGAAAAATGGTGCAATATCTAAAAGACTAATTATATTACAACAGGCAAATTCTATTTTACACGAATTAGGACATTCACTTGGAATCAAACCTTGGACAATTGAGGGATGTGATAATTTATCTTTTACAAAAGGAAGAGAATCAAGAAAAGAATACAAAGAAACCTGGGGAAACTATGAAAGTGTTATGAATTATCTTTATTTTTTTGATAGAACGCTTGTTGATTATTCAGATGGAAGTAATGGCCCACCCTATGATCAAAAAGACTGGGAACATTTTTTCCTTCCTACATTTGAACTTGAATGCGCAGAAGTAGAAGGCGCAACAATAAAAAGAGAGGATCTTACTCAAGTTCATAAAGATGTTACAATTGAAAAAGAGGGGTATGAGTTCAATCGTTCATTAACAGAGAAGCATTCATCTGAATTAAAAAAATTAACATTTGTTAGAAATGCTGATGTTGAATTTAGAATTTACACAGAGATAAGTGAAAATGATGAAGACGGAGAAAAAAATATTTTGATATACGCTCTACCTAAAGTTTATCCAACACAAACTATTTGGTCTCTAGTTTCTGAAGGAACTTTTAAAGAAAATGGAGAATTGAGTTTTTACTCACAAGAAAAAATAATTAATGAAATTACAAAATAGTAATTTTTTCTTCAAAAATCTTATTTATTAGATTCTTATTTTGATTTTTGTTATGAGCTCTAAAAGAAATAGTAATAGAAAAAGATCTAGGCCAGTAGAACCAGAGAGTGCTATAAAAAAATTTAAGAAGAATAAATCAGCTATGTTTCTTGCAATTTTTATTGTTTTGATGATGGTTCTTGGTTCTTTTTATGTAATTTTTGCTGGTAACAATACGGGAAACGATGAAAACTTAACAGATAATGAAAACCCTATAGCAATAATTGATACATCAATGGGTACAATCAGGATCGAGTTATATAGAGATAAGGTTCCAAATACTGTTGATAATTTCATAAGCTATGTAAACGATGGTTTTTATGAAGGTCTTGTTTTTCATAGGGTTATTGATGGTTTTATGATTCAAGGCGGAGGTTTTTATCCTGATGGTACACAAAAACAAACTAATGATCCTATTGATCTTGAGATTCATGAGGATGTACGACATGTTGATGGAGCTATAGCTATGGCCAGAACAAATGATCCAAATAGTGCAACAAGTCAGTTTTATATTTGTGATGGCGCCCAATCATTTTTAGATGATAATTATGCAGCATTTGGTGTAACTATTGAAGGAATTGAAATAGTAAGAGAAATTGCATCATTAGATCCAGATTATACTACAACCAAATATGGAATGGAAAATTGGCCAGTAGAAGATGTAATAATAAACAGCATAACAATTGAAGAACAATTGAAGAACAATTGAAGAATAGAATATTTAGTTTAGAGAGGAAGATATAATGACTGAAAAAATAGCTGAATTTAATACAAATATGGGTAATTTCAAAATTAAACTTTTTAATGATAATACACCTCTTACCTATGGTAATTTTAAAAAACTTGTTGATAAAGGATTTTATACTGGTCTAATTTTTCATAGAGTAATTCCTGATTTTATGATTCAAACCGGTTGTCCACATGGTACTGGTTTTGGTGGTCCGGGTTATACAATCAAAGATGAGTTTAGAAAAGATCTCACACATGAAAAAGGAACAGTTTCAATGGCAAATACGGGAAAGCCTAATACTGGTGGTTCACAGTTTTTTATAACAGTAAAACCTACACCTTGGCTTGATGGAAAACATAGTATTTTTGGAAAAGTAATTGATGGTATGGATGTTGTTGAAAATATATCAAAAGTAGAAACAGATAGAAGTGATAAACCAGTTAAAGATGTGGAAATAAATAGTGTTAAAATTGTTGAAAAATAAGGATGTGTTTTTATAGATGATTCTTTCAGATGTGGACATATTGAAACTTATAGGAGATAAAGAACTTGGTATTGAACCATTTGTTGAAAAAAATTTAACACCGAATGGTTATGATTTATCTATAGAAGAAGTTTATATCAAAAAAACAGACGAGCATATAAAAAAAGATGTAGCAGTCATTCCTCCTCAGACTTGGTTTGCAATTAGTACTAAAGAATTTGTAAAGATGGGAGCTAAAATTACTAGTCAGTTATGGATTAGATCTAGTTATGCTAGAAAAGGTGTTATGGCCTCTTTTGGAAAGGTTGATGCGGGATTTCACGGGACACTTACTATAAGTTGTTTTAATAGTAATGATGAACCTCTAAAGATTCCTATCGGTGATCGTTTTTGTCAGATTGTTTTTGAGAACATGAGTAGTGTTCCTTCTGAACTATATGACAAAAAAAGTGGGAATTATCATAACCAACGTGGTATAAAACTAAAAAAATAAGATTATTTGAAAAGGAAAAATTATTTTTGTACCATAAGATTTAAATATAATATCCTTTTTACTATATTTATAACTATATATAAAGATAGATATAAAAGTGATAAATATGAAAAAAACAATATTTGGAGCTATACTTGCAGCATTTTTAGTAATCTCTGTAGGTTGGATAGTTCCGATACATATTGAAGCAGCTGGGATAAACGATCTATTCGAAACAGCAAAAGATATGTCTGAGGATGAAGATTTTCTTACACTTATAAACAGTGAAGCAATAGAAAATATAATACAAGAAATAGAAAGTAGATCCTTAGATGAAATTGAGCAATTAATGAATGGCCATAAAAACGGTCAAGACAAGGAATTTATAAACATCTTTGTAAACCCAATTACTGCAACAGAAGAATTCCAAAATTTACTAGGAAGCTACGACCTAAGTCAATTTCAAGAACAAATGGAAAAATACAATGGTGTTTCTCCAAATGGGGAAATAACTGATACTTATATACTTTCAATAGAAAACAACAAATTAAAAATTAAAAAACAGGATTCAAATACATTAACTGAAAAAGATTGCGTTCTCATAGGTCAGCAACTAGTAAAATTCTCATATGAAGACAATGAAGGAAACTTAGTAGTAACAAATGGCTGGGAAGATCTAACCCTTGTTCAAAAGATAATGATAATCTGCATTGCAGTAGCGGCAGGAGCATTAGCTGTAGGAGGAGTACTTTATGGATTAATATTATTGCTTGGTTTTCTAGTAACATTAGTTGAAGGACTAATAGCGTTAACAGGTACACTGATTACTTTGTTAATCATAGTAGCTGGTGTATTAGTGGTTGTTTCAGTAATCGCACCTTTCCTAGAAGAAATATGGAAAATTATACAAAATTTTCTAGAAGACACTAAAACAAGTTTTGAAAACAACGAAGAAACACCTACTAAAGCAAAAACTAATAGAAAGCAATTATTGCTAAAAACAATACAAGGGTTTATTAAACAAATACTTGCATTTTTCAAAATGCAATTTCAGTTAGCATAAAATTTTAAAAAATAACAAAACCCTTTCTTTTATTTATTTTATTTTTCTTGCAAAAGTTAAGTATCCAGTGTGACCTAGCATATTAAAACTAGGGCGCGTTCCATGATCTGATACTATCATTTCACGTTGAATATTTTCAAAGGTTCTAATTTCTATAAAATTATGTTTCTTAATTTCTTTTACAGTTTTTTCAACTTGGCTGATAAGTGGTGAATAACAACATAGATATCCACCGATTTTAAGAGAATTATAAGAATGATTTATTGCATCCCAAGGATTTGGAATATCAAGTATCACCGCGTCAAGATTTTTTTCATCTATTCCTTTTGTTATATCTTTATGTTTTGTTTCGACATATTCTAAAAATCCACTTTTTTTAAGATTTTTTTTAGCATGTTTGATAAAATCCTCTCTTTTATCATAAGAAATGACTTTACCAGTTGATGCTACAGCATTTGCAAGAGCAATAGTAAGACCTCCAGATCCTATTCCTGCTTCGAGTACAATATGTCCTGATTCAATAGAGCAAAACATAACAATATATGCTGATTCTTTTGGAAGAATGATTTGTGCTTTTCTTTTAAGACCTTCTAGTTTATCCATAAGAGATGGTTTTAAGATATAAAATTTTTTATTTCCAATCTCTATTTTTTCCCCATATCTTTTTCCAACAAAACAACCAGGATCTATCACTCCTACTCCTTTAACTTTGTCTGTTTTTCCATCTGTATCTATAAAATATCTTTTAAAATTTGAATCGATTAAAACAATTGTTTCTTTTTTATCAACTTTATTTTTTGTCATTTTTAATCTATCCGTACATATTTACTAAAGATCCAAAACCTAATTCTTCAATGTCTAGTTGATCCAGCCATTTTTCTTTACATTCACAAGAAAGATTTTTGAAAACATCTATATTTTGATTTAAAGAAAAATTAGATATTGCATCTAAAAATTTTTTATCACATGTTTTGCAGTTATGTGCACCACGAATATTTCCACCACCTGCAATATCACATTTTAATCTGACAGTGTCTTCTACTATTTTTTTACTTTCTTTTAAAATTTCAACAACACTAAAAATCCATGGCGGTCTATATTTACCTCTTCTCCAGAGATATTCAACAACTGTTCTTCTTTGAACATTACATGGGTTAAAAGAGATGACATTAGCAATATCTTTTATTTTTTTAACTGTATTTATCGCATCATCTACTGATTCTCTTTCAGTTAAAAAAGGTGGTTTTATTAAAACATAGGTTTTGACATCAATGTTGTTTTTTTGTAATAGATCTACTGATTTTTCAAAAGTTTTGTATGTAAAACCTTTGTTTATTATGTTTTTTCTAATATAATCATCTGCTGTTTCAAGACCTATTCCTATCTCTATCTTATTTTGAAATAATTTTTTTGTTTCATTTATTGTTTTTTCTGTTATATATTCAGGTCTTGACTCAAAAGATACTTTTTCTACTTTGTTATATAAATCATTTAAAATCTTTTTTCTTACTTTTTCTGATATCTCAGAGTCATCTAGAAAACTTCCTGAATTAAATATTTTTACAAAGGGTTCATCATTATATCTTTCCATTGCTTTTTTGTATTGAGAAAAAATATCTTCATCTGAAATATTTTCAAATGTGCTGTCATTAAAGTATCCGCACATACTGCAACCTGCCTTTAAAGCCCAGCTGCATCCACGTGTTTTAAAAATTATTACAAAAGTATTTACTATTTTTTTATCTATTATATCTTTCTCAGTCCAACATTTCACTGGTTTTTTGAAATCAGTTTTTTTAGGTCTGAAATCTTTTTTTAGATTTTTTGAAAGTTCTGTTATTTGTTTCATTTCTTGCTTTTCTTATCTTTTTTCTTGTATTTAAGTATAAAAATAACTGCAATTAGTGAAAGTATAAATATTATAGTTTCAAATCCAGGTACCTCTACATATTTTGGTTTGGGCATTGATACTTCCACTGGTGTTTTTTCACCGATATCATCTGGATCTTCTATTGTAAAATAGTAGCTTTCATTATTTGTAATAGTATTGTTAAATCTTATTGGATAGTTCTTGAAATAATATACAAGTTCTGCTTTTACATCTATTTTAACAGTTTTGTTGTATTCATCTGGCCATCCCTCATATTCAGGATGTGTGACCCAATAGTTTTCTCTTTCTCCAGCAGTTGCATTTAATTCAACTTCTTCATCGATTACATAATATACTCTATTTACAGTGGTATCAACTTTGAATCTAATATTATTATTAACATCAATTTGAGCATAGTTGTCTGGCTCAGCAAGTATAATCGTATCGTTACTAAAAGAAAAAGAACCTTGTTTTGTAGTTGATCTTCCATTTGTATCAACTGCTTTAAGTTCAAAATTATAAGTTATCTCTTCAGTTAGATTTTTTGGACATTCATGTATATATTCAAAGATATAATTTTCATATTTGTAATTTTCAGCAGGAATCTCTTCTCCATCTATAGTAAAATCGATATTTGATTTTGAGATATCTGTATTATCCGTGATTTTTGCAAAGATTTTAACGGTTCCGTCGTACTCTTGCATTTCTGGTAACACAACTATATCTACAAGCGGGTCTTGAGTATCATAGAATGGGGGATTTACAAGAACTATAAATATTATAAGCCATGTGAAAAGATATATTGCATAAGAGCTGAACCAATTTTTCTTTGTAAAATCAGATGTATCAAGATTAATTTTTAGATAGATGTATTTTATAAAAGAAGCACTAGCAAGTGCAACTAATATAACTAAAGGCCAACGAAGATCTGTGTCTCCTTCCATTAAAGCCCAAAATCCAAAACAGATTATAGACATTAAAACACCGAATAAAAACGCAATTATCGTAGATTTTATGTTTCTACGTTCACGGTTTATATATTCATCTTTATCAAATTTAGGAATCTTAAAGGGTTTATCGTCTTCTTCATCTTTTTCTTTTCTTCTTTTTGCCATTGCTTTGGGGATAGAATTCGTATATAAAGGTTTTTCTCATTTTAATTTATTTGTTTATTTCTTTTCTTTTTTTAGTTTCTTTGCTTCTGCTTTTGCTTTTTTCTTTTCTAGTTTTAATCTTTCTTTTTCAATTTTTGCATCTATCTTCTTTTTTTCAAGATCTTCTTTTGAATCATGATGATGGATTTCTACTATCTTTTTTTGTTCTGAATTAAGACCCGATCTATATCTATATGTTAAAAAAACAGAAAAAAGAGTATATACAATTATAATTAAGCCTATAATAACAAAAAAGGTATCATTTACTTCTATTTTTGATAGTTCTAAAAATCCTCTTGTTGCAAGAAGAACTGCAAGTATCACTGATCCTGCCCATGCATGATGACGGACTACATCATATTTTCTTTTATATTCAGATAAATCTTTTTTACTCATAAAAACTCTATACCTTCAGGTAATTTATCTAAATATTTTCTAAACTTTTCTGGCCATTTATCTGGATTTATTCCTTTTTGTGCTAAAAACGCTGTTGTCCATCGTTCTAGACCAATTCCTGAGCACCCGCTCCATAGCTCGCTTTTCTGTGCTTTTATATTGAATGCTTTTATGTATTTATCACCTAAGATACTTAAGTTTTGAAATTCAAGCCATTCGGATTTTTTTCTAGAACCGCGATATGGCATATATGCTTCAAAATCAATTGTACCTGTATCTTGTGTGGATTCATCTCCTATTTCTCCAGCTTGCTGCATATACCATGGTGTTACCCATGCCATTCTCCATTCAAGATCAAATATGTTGTTGAATACATATTTGTATCTTTCAAGCATCGTTTCTCTTAAATCAAGTAGTTGTTTTTTTGTACCGATATATACAGGTTCTATCCTATGAAATTCATCTACTCTTTCTATTCCATGTCTTCCACCTGATTCATATCTACCTGAAATAGCTGTATTATCATATATTAAAACTGGCAAAGATTTTTCTGATATTGTTTTTCCTTTTAGACTCCAATATATGAGTGGGCATTGTGCATAGCAGATTCCACCTTTTGGTATGCTAAGATTTTTTCTTAGTTCCTCTATAGGAATTTCATGGGTGATTTTTGTTAAATCTACAAATTTTTCCCATTTATCTACATCTCTTGTCTTTGGCTCTGAGACATAATAAAATTCTCCAGGCATACCTTCCATATGACCTGTTTTAAGCCATACCTCAAATGGTACTATATTTGATTCTATTATTTCCTGAAAATTAAGTGGTTTTAATATTTCTTCTATTGCAATTTTTTCCATTGTCTTAAGTATTGCTGCAGCTTGTGGTCTATAAAACCATTTACCTTTTGTCGGACCTTGTTTTAGCCAATCTTTTTTTACCATTTCTTCTGTTGGATCTCTGCTCCATACTGGTTTTTTTTCTTCTGATTCCCATATAGGTTTCCAAAATTCTGTTTTTCCTTCATAATATTGATTTTCAACTTTTTCATGTACCCTATTTATCATTCGATCTATGTAGTTTCTTCTGAGAAATTCTTCGTCAGTATCTTTTAAAATTAAACTTGCTTTTTTATCTTTGATTTTTAAATCAGCAAAAGGTATTGTAATTTTTTTAAGTGGTTTTTTTTCTAAACTAAAATCTATAGTATAACTATTAATCTTTATTTCACGTACACCTATATGATATTTTTTTCCGAATTCTTTACTTATCTCATTTTTTAATTGTAAAAGCGCGTTATGTGGTCTAAAAACACCATCTGATTCTATATTAAAGGATAGGGAATCTTCCTTTATTTTTATATTTTTGATTTGTACTGATTTATTTTTTATAGATGTTTTTTCAAAATCTGCAAGGAATTTTTCTATATCTTTTTTTATCTTTGAAATATTGTTACTGAACGCAAATTCTGTTTTTAAATCAAATTTCATAATTCAAAACCTTGAATGCTTAAGATTTATTAATCTTTATCCAAAACTTTTACTGCAACAGAAACACATGAAAGATAATCATCAACTGTATGAAGAAGAGATGAAATAGAGTTTGCTTTTATTTCTGCTTTTAGAGTAGAACCATTGATTTTTGAATTTACAAAACTAAAATCATCTACTTTTACACTTTTTAATACTTTTTTTGCATTAGATTTTGTTTTTAGATCTATTTTTAGATTGCAGTTTGCTTTCATTTTTATCACGTTATCTGTTTTATAATTATATCATCTACATATTCTAAAAATTCTTTTTCTTTTTCTGAACTAATTGTCGCACCAGATGCAATAGCATGTCCTCCACCATGTCCACCTAGTTTTTCTGATGCTTTTTTCATCGCAACTCCCAGATCTAAGCCTTTTTTCACTAGATCCTGATTTCCCCTACATGATACATGTATTTCATCATTTTTTCTAACAATAGATATCAAAGGTTTTTTTATATCAAGCATAAAATTTGTTGCAATACCGCCTATTACTCCGCCGATTGATGAACTATCTGTATAAAAATATCTAAAACCTTTTTTTTCTTTAAATCCTTCTTTTTCTAGACGTAAAAGCTCATTTAATATTTTTTCTTTATATTTTTTTTCTATTTTTATTGCATCATCTAGTGATTTTTTATCACCTAATGCTATTGAAAATGCTATTCCTCTGTTTCCACTTTTACCACAGGAATCAAGTAAATCTGCAAATCTCTCTGATTCGAAATCAAATATTTTTGTGTAGTATCTTTTTCTTATAACTGTATCTAAAATATTTTTTTCACATCCATTTTTTATAATATTTAACATCAAATATGAATTTAGTTTTCTTATCTGTTCAGAACTTAGATTCTTAAAATTATCCTCTTCATTGATTTTTAAATTGTTTAATAAATCTTCAATATTTTTTTTATTTCCAGATATTTTACTATAATATGGATCAATTGCATAGAAAAGTGATTCGTATATATTTTCTCCAGATAATTTGATACTTGTTTTTTCTTCTACAACTTTATTTTTTATTGCTTCATCGATTATGTTTTTATTAAGGCCCCTAAAACCACCTATATATTGTTTATCACCAGTTGCACCAACTATAGCAAGTGAAGATAAATCAATATTTTCTTTACTTATTTCTTTTGCAAAAAGATATGAAAGAGTAGCTCCACATGCTTCATAGTTTCCATTTATACCAAAATGATTGCAATTTATCTGTAATACATTGTCTTCTGTCTTTTTCTTAATTGGTTGATGATGATCTATTATTATTGATTTAAAATCCATTTTCTCAATTGTATCTATTTGTCCTGATCCCATATCTGAATAGATTACTAGCTTGTTATCTTCTTTTGATACACGTTCAAGTCCTTTATCAAAAGGATTTCTCATTAAAGTCGCATGAAAATCATATCCATCTCTATACAAAGCTTTACAGATTATTGCTGCAGCAGTTATTCCATCTGCATCATAATGAGAAATAACTCTAATTCTAGTTTCTTTTGGATAAGATTGAATTATTTCTTTTGCTTTTTTATAAAGCTTTGTTAAATCTTTAATCATGATAGGAAAAAAGAAAGATAATTACTATATAAAAAACATATGTGTTTTTATTCAAACATTAATTTTGCTTGTTTAGGACTGTATTTCCAATCTTCTGATAATACTTTTTTTGATTGGTAGTATTTGACAAGACGTCTTATTTTTGATTCAGTGAGTTGTAGATTGCGTTTATTTTTTAAATCTTTTTTATTGGTTTCCAAATGATCGCGTAGATTTAAAGCTGTGCTTATTAAGTTTTTTAGATCTTCAGGTATTTCTGATTTTATGTTGTTTTTCTCAAGGATTTTACCTATTTTTTTACCTGTGGCAATTTTTACATCAGGTATTGCATATTGATCTCTAAGTATCATTCCTATTTCACTTGTACTGTGTCCTTTTTTTGAAAGGTCTATTACATGTGCTTCTACTTCACGTGGATTTAGGCTACTCCAACCTGGATGTTTTTTTCTAGTAACGGGATGTTTGGATCCTGATTTTCCTTTTCGTCTTGCATGTATTCTTGCCATAGTATTTTACTCCATACTATTACTTTGTAAAGTAACATCTGTATATGGTTATGATATTTAAAACTAAAGGATAGAAAAAGAAAGAAAATTATTTGACTTTTTTAAATTTTGAACCAAGTTTTTTCATAACTTTTGGAAGAGTAGTATACTCCATATCTTCCATTGGAAGTCTATGCGGCTCAAATGGACCATGTCTTCTCATATAATCCATTACTTCTTGAGCTTTCTTTCTTGTGATATCAAAAGCAGGATCATTAAAAAGATCAACTGGTTCGGTGAGTTTTCCTTGTTTTAGTTGAAACCCAAGAGCTGTAACCCTTGGTGGGCCATCAAATCTTGTACACTGAGCATCTTTTACAGATACAGGCATCAAAGGTCCATTGTGTGATCCTCTCATCCAACCTGAAACCAAATGTCCAAGGGAGAACGCTTCAAGAATTTCACCAACAGCCGGTAGACCACTTTGACCTCTTACAACTGCTACGGGATCATCTTTTCCTACATACTCTCCTGCTATCTGATAAAGTTTTTCAGAGGATATTGCTGATACTGGTTCATCAGATGGTAGTTTTGAACTTTTCTTTGGAAAAATTCTTTTTATTACAAAACGAGATTTTGCACCGATGAGAGCAAGTAAATCATACATATCTTCAGGTGTCTTAAGCATCACGCTTTTATGTTCCAAGATATCCCATACTTCAAAAACAAAACCATCATGAAGACTTGGGTCAATAATTAATCCTGCTGTATTAAAAGGATCTGCAAACATTTTAAAGATAGGAAAATTAAACGCACCTGGTTCTGTTTTATCCATCATAAAACAAATTACAGGTTCTGCTTTTCTTTCAGTAAATTCAATTTCTGCAATTCCAGGCCCCATACCTCTTACATTTCCTGAAAATGCATCACATAGAAGGTCTTGGCCTGCCCCGTAAAGCCCAAGTTCACGTGCTTTTTCAGTTGCTTCACAGAAGGTTTCCCACGCAAGGCTATGAACTTCTTTTGCATCAGAACCTTTTCTATGTGACATTATAAGCTCTAAATCGTCACCGCAGTGAGTTACATGAAAATCTAAAATTAATTTATCACGTTTAGCATCGATTAGTCTGCGTTTTGCAATATCTTCTAGGTCAGGATGTACCAACGCATGCCCTGGCCATCCACCGACATCTGCCTTTATTATACTAAATGTTGTTTTCATGGTATTTAAGCCTCCCAAAGATAGGTAACTGTTTTCATGGTATGTATATTATATTTATAAATCATTTGGAAGAAAATAGTAGTAAAATATATATTTTATACTTAGTTTTGCACTAAAAGGCCGTGAAAAAAGATGACAATTAAAATATATAGCACTTTAACACGTAAAAAAGAGGAATTCAAATCAAATGATAAAAACAAAGTCAAAATGTATGTATGTGGAATGACAGTATACAGTGATGCACATATTGGTCATGCTCGTACATATTTTGCTTTTGATGTTATAAGAAGGTATTTTGAATACAAAGGTTTTGATGTAAATTACATTCAAAATATCACAGATGTAGATGATAAGATAATAAATGCGGCAAACAAAGAAGGAATAGATCCATTGAAATATTCTGAAAAATTTGCTGATCGTTGTTTAAAAGATCTTGACGATTTAGGAATAAGAAGAGCAGATAAATATCCAAAGGCATCTGAAACTATTCCTGAAATGATTTCTATGATTGAAAAAATAATTGAAAATGGTTATGCCTATGAGGCAGATGGAGATGTATATTTTTCTGTTGAAAAATTCCCTGATTATGGTAAACTATCCGGTCAAAAACTAGAAGATTTAATGACTGGTGCAAGAATAGAGCCCGGTGATAAAAAGAAAAATCCTTTTGATTTTGCTTTATGGAAAAGTGCAAAGCCCGGTGAACCAAGTTGGGATAGCCCCTGGGGTAAAGGAAGGCCTGGTTGGCATATTGAGTGTTCTTCTATGAGTGGAAAATATCTTGGTCTTCCTTTTGATATCCATGGCGGCGGTATGGATCTTAGATTCCCACATCATGAAAATGAAATCGCACAAGCAGAAGCAGCTACAGGAAAAAAATTTGCAAATTATTGGATGCACATAGGGCTTCTTACAGTTAATGGAGAAAAAATGAGTAAATCTCTTGGAAACATGATAAATATAAAAGACCTCTTAAAAGAATGGGATTCAGAAGTTGTAAGATTTTTTTATTCACAAGCTCATTATAGAAGTCCCCCTGATTTTAGTAAAAAAGCACTTGAAAATGCCAAAAAAGGACTTGACAGAATATATAGAGTAAAAGAAAAATTAGAAAATAGTTCTAAAGATGAAGATTTTGATCCTGAATTGTTATACAGTATTGAAAAACAATATTTTTCTGATATAAACAATTTTAAGAAAGATTTTGAAAAAGCCATGGATGATGATTTTAATACACCTCAAGCTGTAAGTATAATATTTGATTTTGTAAATAACACAAACAAGTATTTTGAAAAAGCAAAAAGACCACATAAAGGTCTTTGTAAAAAAGCTCTTGAAACGCTGATTAATCTCTGTAACATTTTAACACTCTTTCAGGCAAAAAAACAAGATAATGTTGAGGAAAAAGAGGAGTTAAAAGAAGAATTACTTGAAATTTCTAAAAAATATGTAACAGATGTTGAGGGAAAAACTATTGAAGAGCTAATGGATATTCTCCTTAAAGCTAGAGAAAAAGCAAGAGGAGAAAAAAAGTGGGATACAGCAGATAGTATCCGTAATGATTTAGAAGAGATAGGATTTGAAATACAGGATACAGATGATGGACCTGTATGGAGAAAAAAGTAGAGTATGGAAAAAATACTTGTAGGTTTTGATGGATCTAAGGGATCGGAACAAGCTTTAAACAGAGCTATTACAATTATTGATGAATATGGAGAACTTATTTTACTTGCTGTAATTCCTACTCCTAAGATTCAATCTTTTGTTGATGAAAATGCTTATCCTAAAATAAGAAAAAAAGCAGAAAATTTAATTTCAGATACCATAAGTGATCTTGGAGAGCAGAGTTTTGAGATAAAAGGTATTATTGAAGAAGGGGATGCTGCTGCAAAAATTATTGATGTGGCAAATAGACTTGATGTTGATTTAATAGTTTTAGGAAGTAAAGGAGAAAGCGAGATAGGGCAACATTCTCTTGGTAGTGTTGCAAATAAAGTAGTACAATATGCTCATAAACCTGTCATGGCTGTTAGATAAAAAAAATTATTTTCCTCTTCCTTTTTTTGCACGGATACTAGGACGCACTTTTTCAGCACCTTTACCTTTGTGTCTTAGTCCACGTCCTTTCTTTCCAGCACTTGTTTTACCGCGTAGTACTCTTCTTTTGTGTCTTACATTACTAATCCATTTTATTTTTGGATCTTTCATTATTGTAGGATGAACTGGATCTACTAGTATTACTTCATAGAAATGGTTTTTACCGTCTTCTCCAACCCAGTATGAATTTAAAACTTCCATGTTAGGATATCTTTTTGCAGTTCTTTCTTCAGCGATTCTCTGAGTGTTTTTTGCCATAGTGATTTTACTGATACCTTTTTTAGAAGGGACTCTTCCTTTTTTTATGGTATGTTTTCTAAGACCGCCTCTTCTTACCCTTGCTCTTACTACAGTGTATCCGAGTTTTGCTTTGTATCCTAGCGATCTTGCTCTATCAATTCTTGTGGGTCTTTTGATTCTACTATAGTTTTCTTCTTTTCTCCATTTTATAATTCTTTCTTGCTGTGGTGATTTATATGAAGTATCTGGTTTTTTCCATTGATCTGAAAGATGATTATATGCACTTTTTGTCATTCTTTTCACCTAATAAACTAACTTGGTAAGAGCAATAGGAAGAGTGTTCTTTATTTAAAAGTTTTGTTGAAAGTAAAATAACTACAACAGGCCGTTGAAAAATTATTGTTTTAAATAGTTTTTAGTAATTACAAAGCGTTGAATCAAATTTTGCTGTATTTATCTAAAAGATAGAAAGAAAAAAGAATTTTTAAATATTGGAAATATCTCAGATATGTCTTGTATAAATCTTATAAAAGGACTGTTAGGAAATAAATTCCAATTATTCTTTGTTCTTGAAACAGTAAGAGACCGTGTAGACCAGTCACTTTCAGCACCAAATTCATCTCTAGCTTTTGCTCTAATACCATATGAATCTCTTTCATCCCAGGTATTAGAAATTGTTATTACTTCACCAGGATCTACAAAATCTGTCCAACCACTCGCAGTTCCATCACCCCAGTCAACAAAATATGAAACCTGTCTTTGCATAGGATGAGTTGAAACAAAACTAAATTCATGTTCTTCTCCGGCAGAAATCGATGAAGGCCCTGTAATTGTTGGAGGATTTGGTCCTGAGGTAATGTAAATAGTTTCTTGAGCATTGAATATATTACCAGCTTTATCTTCAGCTTGATAATAAAAAACATATCCTCCACCTATATTTGTTAATACTGTAAATTTACCAGTATACTCCTGCCAATACCCAAGATAGTTATATCTAATTTTATGTATACCTGATTCTTCATCATTTGCATTTATTGTCACTTCAATAGGGTGGATAAACCAGTCATTATATTTTTCGCCACTAAATGTTATTTCTGCTGTTGGAGCACCTGTATCAATTTTTACTTCTGAAGTTTTTATATTTTCAGTGTTTTCATATACATCTATTGAATAATATTCTAAATTATGTATACCATGCCCGCGGACTGTTATTTGTTTAGATGTGCATTCTCGTTCTCCTAAAGCGAAAAAATCTTTATTCCATTCGCCATTATCCACTCTATAATATATCCATCTTACACCGGTCCAATCTGTTGCTGTAAAAGAAACTCTTACATCTCCATTAAACCACTGAGTTTCATCTTGATTTAGCCCACCAACATTAGCCACTGTAACAGGTGGTTGAGAAATATCTATTTTAACTTCAACTTCACAATTTCCTTTAAGTCCTTCATTATCAGTGACTGTTAAAATAGCAGTATATTCTCCATTTTGCTCAGGGTATGTATGAGTAACCATTTTACCCTCTGCAGTATTTCCATCACCAAAATCCCATTCATATGATGCAATAACTCCATCAGGATCCCATGATTCCTGTGCATTAAAAGTAACTTTTTGGTTTTTACCACCATAATACTCAGGATTTGAAATAGCTATTGGAGGCCAAGCATCACGCACCCCAACTACATATGTAACTGAATTACTGTATCCATAGGTACTCCAAACGGTAAGTGTTACCTCATAATCACCTTCTTTTGTATAAATCCATGAAGGACGTTTTGCTGTGGAATCAATTTCACCATCGCCAGTAAAATCCCATTCACGCAATACAACTGGGCCTTGAGATTCGTCATTAAACTGCATAGCTTCGCCAAGACGACCATAAAGTGGTGTATATGAAAAACCTGCAAAAACTTGAAAATCGTGATCACCTGGACCTGGTCCCTCTGGCTGTTGTGGCCACTCTGGAGTAGTAACCCAAACAACATCACGATCACCATGACGTAGACTGCCATAAGCACAATTATAAAAACCATTATAACCCCAACCGGTCCCCCAGCTGTTTTTTACAATCCAATAACCTCCATCTTTAACTGTTACATCATCTTTCCAACCGACAAGAGTCACAGCATGATTTGTAACACCAGATTCTGTTCCTTCATATACTGAATTTGGATTGTTATTATTACTCCAAAAAGCATTCCAACCACTAGACGCATACATATCAACACTAAGAGGTCCATACGTATAAACCCAGCTTTTCAATAAATCCCAATAATCTGGACTATTTGTATTACCAGATGTGACACCGAAATTCTCAACTTCCCAAAGTACACCATCGGAACTAAGATCAACATAATCCCAGTCATCACATTTATCACTACAAGGAATATGGTGACTTGCTTGATATGACATACATGATTCGATGGGAACCCCATTTACGCTATTTCCCGTATTGCCTGAAGATGTGCTTTTAATATATTGGATCGCGCTACTTGGCCAACCACCAGAACATGAACCGGCTGCACTCAAACATGAGAGAATATATTGTTCAGATAAGTCAATGTTTGTAGTTGGATACCATGATGCAATGTTGATACCTGCTTCCATTGCACCTATTGCAGAAAAAGCCCAACAACTACCACAACTGCCTTGATCTCTTGCAGGTGTAGTCCAATCGCCGCCCATATGGTTACGCCAGCTGAATTGAGAAGGAAGATCACTAGAAGACATAG
This sequence comes from uncultured Thermoplasmatales archaeon, assembly GCA_964481275.1. Taxonomy (GTDB): domain Archaea; phylum Thermoplasmatota; class E2; order DHVEG-1; family DHVEG-1; genus CAYZTD01. The sequence continues at coordinate 26,236 of CAYZTD010000001.1, read as the reverse complement.
TTGGCATAGGATTATCATCCATTAAAGCTAATTGTTCATCTGTTTTATCAGGAAGAACATTTAAAACAAAATTACCTCCTTCTGTATAAAAACCACAATTATCACAATCAAAATCTATTATTTCTTTCTGAAAATCACAAGACTTACAATCAGATTCTACAGAAACATCTTTAGAATCAAAATCATAATATTCAGAATCTGCTATATAAAAATCATTTTCTATATTTTCTTTAAAATCAGTATCTCCAGCCTCATCTACACTATTTATTGTCATTGTAACAGCAGTCGAACTAGCAACCACTAAAACAAAAAACAAAAAACTCGCCAATATCTTTTTCATCTCTTAAAACACCTCCACCATAATTAACAATGGTTAATAGTTAATTCAAAAAGTATCATTTAAACTTTTTCGTAATATGTAAAGCCATCTTGCGATATAAAGAAAATAAAAAAAATTTGTTATGTTATTCCTTTAGATTATCTTTGTATTTTTTTAATGTAATAAGAAATAGTATAACTATTACTCCAAAGAAAAACCCTTCATGGTAACTTCCTATATCTACTGTTGCTATCGCTATTTTGTAATAATAGTAAAGAATTATTGGAACTGCACCAGCAAGAACGAGCGCAGTTATTTTTACTATTTTTTTCATATCATTTACCTCTTATTGTGAGTCAATATATGTTAGAACTGGAGGTACAGAATCATACATAAATATTTCTGTTATTTCAGCATATAATCCGTTTTCTCTTCCAAGTTCATATATTTGGTCAAGCCCAAAACCAGTAAATAGGCTTGCTATTGTAAAACCAATAGCAAATGGTGCTCCAACTCCTGAAAGAGTAAGTACTATTCCTATGGCTGCAAGACCTACCGGCCCCAATGTTTTACATATCCAAAAAACTACATCTGAATCAAGCCATATTTGATCTATATAGGACATATAAGGTATGATCCAATTTCTTTTGTAATCTGTTTTTCCGCCACCACAGGGATATGGATCTTGGTTTTTTAAGTCTGGTTTTAGATAGTTGGAAAAACTTTTTATTATCTTTTTTAACTTTGGAAATGTTAGATATCCATTATTTTTTACTTTATTTGTTTCTTGTTCTGCTGAATCTATATTTCCTTCTTTTATTATTGTTTCATATTTTTCTTTTAGTTCGTCTGTCAGTTCAAAGTTTATATCTATATATCCATTTTTTTCTATGTATTCTTTTATGTATCTATCTATTTCATCTATTTCTTTTTTGTATTTTTCTAAAATATATTGTATTTTATCAAAATTTATTTTGTTTTTTGAAAGTTGTGTGTTATTGAAATTTGTTTTATTTGTTTCTATTGATACTGCATTAACAGCAGGTATAACTACTGTTAGTATCATAAGAACTACAGCTCCGATACCTAATATTTTTCTTTTTTTCATCATATCACAGCAGAAAAACATAAAGAAGTAAATATAAATTTTATGAGATAATTATGACAGTTTTAGGTTGAATTTTGTTATAAAATATAAATTTCTGTTGTTATAGACACCAAATAAACAAAAAAACAGTATTTTCCGCCAAAATATTATAAAAGAGGTATATATTTCGTTAAAAAATCGGGGAAATATCTTATGGATCATATGTTTAACAAAAAAATGGAGACTATATCACATAAAAAATTAAAAGAAATTCAGCTAAAAAGACTTAAAAAAACAGTTCATAGAGTCTATGATAATGTTCCCTTCTATAAAAAGAAATTTAAAGAATTAAATATCACTCCATCTGACATAAAAACACTTAAAGATATAACAAAACTTCCATTTACAACTAAAAATGATCTTCGAGACAATGCTCCTTTTGGTATGATGACTACAAATCTTGACAACTGTATAGAGATGCATGCATCGAGTGGTACTACTGGAATTCCAGTTACATCATGTTACACTAAAAAGGATATGGATGTATGGTCAGAAGTTATGGCAAGATGTCTTGGAATGTCAGGCCTATCAAAAAAAGATATTTTTCAAAATCCTATCCCATATGGTACATTTACAGGAGCTTTTGGTTTTCATTACGGCGCACAAAAAGTAGGAGCAATGGTAATTCCTTCAGGAAAGGGGCAATCTGAAAGACAATTAAATTTGATGAAATATTACAGTACAACTTTTGTTAGCGGGGTTGCATCATATATTCTTCGTCTATCTCAAGTTGCAAAAGAAATTGGAATTGATCCTAAAAAAGATCTGAAAGTAAGAAACGGTCTTTTTGGAGCGGAGATGTTCACAAAAGGTCTTAAAAAACGCATTGAAGACACATGGGATATGGACGTACATGATATATATGGTTTAACTGAGATGTGTGGGCCGGGTGTTTCAACAGACTGTAATGAACATGATGGTCTTCATTTATGGGAAGATCATTTTTTAATTGAGATAATTGATCCTATAACACTCGAGCCAGTTGAATCTGAAGAAGAAGGTGAAATCGTTCTTACTACTCTTACAAAGGAAGGAATGCCACTTCTTAGGTATAGAACACGTGATATCTCAAAGATTTATGATAAAAAAACATGTGAATGCGGAAGAACACATGTAAAACATACTCCTATAAAGGCCCGTAGTGATGATATGTTGATTATTAGAGGAACAAATATATATCCAGGCCAGGTTGAATCAGCTATTATGAAAGATAAAAAAGTAGGAAATAATTGGAGAATGATTGTCACAACAGATAGTAATGATATGGATCAGTTAACTGTAGAAGTTGAAAGTAAAAATTTATTAAGTCAAGTTGACAAAGAAAATCTTGAAAAGAAATTAAGAGATGATATCAAACAAGTTCTTGTTTTTACACCAAGTGTTTCTGTTTTACCGCCAAATGGTATAGAGCAATTTGGTTTGAAAGCAAAACGTGTTATTGATGAAAGAAAAAAGGAATGAAAAAATGAACGAAAAGAAATTTTTAAAGAAAGAAGGGGCTCTTTCAGAGGCAGAGGTAAAAGATTTTCTAAAATCATATAACATTAAAACAACTAAATACAAGGTTGTAAAAAAGAAAGAAGATTTAAAAAATCTTGATTTAAAGTTTCCTGTAGCATTAAAGGTTTGTAGTAGTAAAATTCTTCATAAAACAGATGTTGATGGTGTAAAACTTAATATCAAAGATATGAATGGATTAGAAAAAGAATTTGAAAAATTTAAAAAGAAATTCCCAGAAGAGGATTTACTTGTAGATCAAATGGAAGAAAAAGGTGTGGAAGTAATAATTGGATTGGTACAAGATCCTACTTTTGGTCTTACAATTATGGTTGGAGTCGGAGGTATATATACCGAACTTTACAAAGATGTAAGTTTTCGTGTGATACCTTTGATGGATAAAGATTCAGCAAAAGAGATGCTTGAAGAAATCAAAGGGAAAAAGCTTTTAGAAGGATTTCGTAATATAAAAGCTGACAAAAGACAGGTTATAGATTTACTTATGAAAGTATCAAAGATCGGAGAAGAACATATGGATCATATAAAAGAGATGGATCTTAACCCGGTTTTTGTATATGAAAATAATTATTGTGTTGTTGATGCAAAATTGATATTAAAATAAGGTGAATAATAATGGAAACAAAAACAGAGGATTATAAGATAAAAGATATTAGTCTTTCAGATTGGGGTAGAAAAGAAATAGAAATTGCTGAAAAAGAAATGCCAGGTCTTATTTCTACACGTAAAAAGTATGGGTCTAAAAAACCTTTGAAAAATGCAAAGATTACTGGTAGTCTTCATATGACTATTCAGACAGCGGTTTTAATTGAAACTCTCAAAGAACTTGGTGCTGATGTTCGTTGGGCTAGTTGCAATATTTATTCCACCCAAGACCATGCAGCAGCTGCTATTGTAAAAACTGGTACTCCTGTTTTTGCATGGAAAGGTGAAACTCTTAAAGATTATTGGTGGTGTACAAGTAAAGCTCTTGATTTTTCTGATGGTAAAGGACCTAATTTGATTGTTGATGATGGTGGAGATGCAACGCTTATGGTTCATAAGGGTTATGAGGTTGAGGAAAACCCTAAGCTTTTAGATAAAGATTACAGTGATGAGCAAGAGGATTTTCGTGCACTTATGGCTCAATTAAAAGATATTTATTCAAAAGATCCTGATCGTTGGCATAGAATTGCAAAAGACATTAAGGGTGTATCTGAAGAGACAACAACTGGTGTTCATAGGCTTTATCAGATGCAAAAAGAGGGTTCCCTTCTTTTTCCGGCATTTAATGTTAATGATAGTGTTACTAAATCAAAGTTTGATAATTTGTATGGATGTCGTGAGAGTCTTGCTGATGGTATAAAGCGTGCAACAGATGTTATGGTTGCAGGAAAAACCGTTGTTGTATGTGGTTATGGTGATGTAGGAAAGGGTTGTTGTCAGTCTATGCGTGGTTTTGGTGCACGTGTAATTGTTACTGAGATCGATCCTATTTGTGCCCTTCAGGCTTCAATGGAAGGATATGAGGTAAAAACTGTTGAGGATAGTCTTTCTGAAGGTGATATTTATGTTACAGCTACAGGTAACTGTGATGTGATAACTGTTGATCATATGAAAAATATGAAGGATCAGGCTATTGTTTGTAACATAGGTCATTTTGATAATGAGATACAGGTCGAAAAACTAAACAAATTATCTGATGTTAAAAAGGTAAATATCAAACCACAGGTCGATAAGTATGTTTTTCCTGATGGACATGAGATATTCATGCTAGCGGAAGGAAGGCTTGTAAACTTAGGTTGCGCGACAGGTCATCCAAGTTTTGTGATGAGTAATAGTTTTACAAATCAAGTTCTTGCTCAAATTGAACTTTGGAATGATAAATATGAAACAGGTGTTTATATGCTTCCTAAAGTTCTTGATGAAGAAGTTGCAAGGCTTCATTTGAAAAAACTTAGTGTGAATCTTACAAAACTTTCAAAAAAACAGGCTGACTATATTGGCGTTCCATTGGACGGGCCATATAAATCAAAGCATTATAGATATTAAATAAATGAGAAGAGGTTTTAGATTAAGCCTATTTCTTTTTGTATTGCTATCCATGCAGTGGATAGCTCATCTATTCTATAATCATCTATTACTTTGCTCATACATTATTATTTGTAAATAATACTTTATAATATTGTCGATTTTTAAATCGACTATTAACGTTAAAATTGGCAAATTTTGCCTAGCATAAATTAAATGTATTAAAATTTTATATCACAACGAAAAGACTGATGAAAAAATGATAACATTAATTGGAACAGGACATGTATTCAACTTATCGCAGGCTTTAATTCAAATATTTGATGAAAAAAAGCCTGATATAATATGTGTGGAGCTTGATAAACAAAGATATAAATCATTACTAATGAAAGAAATAAATCCAGAACAATATAAAAAACAAAGTAAAAACCAACCAATATTATACCAGTTACTATCTAAATTCCAAGAAGGAATGGCAAAAGAATATGGAGTTACTGCAGGACAAGAAATGCTTACCGCAATAAACTATGCACAAGGCCATCAGAAACCAATAGCACTTATAGATATGAACGCGCAAAATCTTTTTTCAAAAATGCTAAAGAATATGAGTCTTATGGAAAAATTAAAACTCATATTTTCAGGTATTGGAGGCGTATTTATAAGTAAAAAAAGAGTGGAAAAAGAACTAGAGAAAATACAGGGAAATTTTGATTATTATATGGATGAAATAGGACAAAAATTTCCTACAATAAAAAAAACTCTAATAGATGAAAGAAATGAATATATGAAAGAACAAATTAAATCTGCAAATAAAGAATTTGAAAATGTAATAGCAGTTGTAGGCGATGGCCACATCCCTGGCCTATCAAATCTTTTAGATGAAAGTAAAATGGAGTATGAAACAATTAGATTAAATGAATTAAGAAAATACAAGATATCAAACTCAGAGTCGTCATCAGCATCTTTTACTATTACTAATAATCTAATTTAAAGTTTTATTAAAAAGTATTAAATCATTTTTTTAATCAATTCAAGTGCATGGGTGATATCGTTTTCTGTTATAATTCCTACTACAATATTTTTATAGATAACAGGTAGTTTTTTTATATTGTTTTCCTTCATTATTTTTACTGCTTCATCTATTGTTTTAACTGAACTAATTGTTTTCAAATTTGGAGTCATAATTTCTTTTACTTTAGTTATCTTTGGGCTTTTCTCGTTTAAAATTATTTTATCAATGACATCTCTTTCAGTTATTATTCCTACTACTGTATCTTCTTCTATAACAATAAGGCTTCCAAGTTTGTTTTCTTTGAATTTTTTGCATGCATCTATTACAAAATCATCGCTTTGTATTGTCTCGATTCTTTTTGTCATTATCTCGTGAATTAGCATTTTTTAATATCTCTGATATTTTTAGGTAATATAAGTTTTATTTATATTTATTTCAGATTTCTTTGATTATTTATTTTCAAATTAAAAGACTTTTTAACTATTAAGATAATAACCAAAGATTATTGGGCCTGTAGCCCAGCCTGGACAGGGCGACAGCCTCCTAAGCTGTAGATCGCGGGTTCGAATCCCGCCAGGTCCGTTTAGTGATTTCAATAGTTATAGAAATATTATTAAAGCATTATGGAAATCTCCAATCGTGTAGATTAAATGAATAATAAAATCCTTGTAGCATATTTTACAAAGGGCGGAGCTTCTGAGGAATACGCCAATGTGATTTCAGAGACACTCAGGTCTAAAGGACATGAAATTGAAACACATAATCTTGCTAATAAAATCCCAGATATAACAGATTTTGAAACAGTTATACTAGGGACTGGAGTCCGAATGTACAGAGTCTATGGTCGCTGGAAGAAGGTTCTAAAACAAAAATCAATCAAAGATAAGAAACTGTTTTTATTTCTATCTAGTGGAACGGCTGCTGAGGACCCTGACAAAGCAGTTGAGAAGTTTTTGAACCCATTAGTTGAAAAGTTTGATCTCAAGGCTTATTCACTGGTTTCTTTACCTGGAAAAATGCCTGAGAAATGGGCAAAGTATGACGATAGTAAAAAAATGACAACAAATCATGATTTAGCTAAAAAATGGGCTGAGGAAATATCTAGACAAATTAAAAAAAAATAAAAAGAAAGGTTTTAGTGAGGAGAACTTGCTCAAATCAAACTTTTATAATTTTGTAAAAGTTCACATGGAACTTCTCCTGCTGGGTTGTTCCCAACCCGCCCGGCTCGTTGAATTTTTAATCCCGCCATTCCTTTTTATTTAAGGTAAATTTTCCATTAATTTTTGATATTTTATCTTGTTTTATTAGTTCTTCAATAATCTGTTTTATTTCATTTTTATCACATTTTAAAATTGATGCAAGATCATTTAATGAACGTGGTTTCTTTTGAATAAACTCAAAGATTAGTTTTTCTAACATCTCTTCTTCTGCGAGTTTCAAAAATTCATCATAGTTTGGAAATATTACATCATATTCATTTACTAATTCATCTAATCCAACAAAAAAATAGGAAAGCCATGCTTTATTTTCATCTAATTTTGCTTGTTTTTGAATTTCTTTTTTGATTATTTCTACATTAAGACCATGGGAAAACAAAGTAAACATGTCTTCTCTATCTCTCGGTCTTGAAGTAACTGATTTTAGTATGAAAATATCCTCTGGTGATACTAAATAGGTTTTGATGTTTTCAAATTCTTTATATCTTTTTGATCGTTTTTGCATATCCTCTGAAAATGTAAGTCCCCCACATATTTTATTTACAAAAATATCCCATCTGAACCCATCTATGTTTTCAATTATTTCACGGGTTTTCATTTTTAAATAGATTGGATCTTTTGTTTCAATTTTTTTGTATCCACTCTTATATAATGCTTTTATTAATGAAGATGCTTCTACTTCTGAAGAAAGTATTACATCGATGTCTTTTGTAGCTGTTTTTAGATCAAAAAAACTCATTGCACCTCCTCCAAAAATATAGATATTTATCGGTTTATTTAGATGCTTGTTTATATTCTTTAGTTCTTTTTCTATGTAGCTACTGTCAAACATTTTCATATTATCTTACCCCATATTGTTCTGCAAGTGAGTTGTATTCATCCCATTTTGGTAGGAATTTCTTTTTGGATTCTTGCTTTTCAATAAAAGAAATTAATGTTTGAATATGATCGGTAAGATTGTAAATTCTTGCTTTTTTAATAATATCCCTTGGTTTTGTTTTTTCATATAAAAGACATGCATAAGCATTATAGGTTTTACTTTGAGGATTTATTAAAATAGTATGCAGTATGATATCATTTGTTTGCAATTTTCTTTCTGTATTATAATAATATTTTGTATCTCCAAGTAACGGTAAATCATATTTTGAAAAAGCTGTAACTGCTGTTTCAGGAGGTTTTGCTAATTCTTTTTTTGTTTTAAATAAGAATTCATCTCCGTGTTGCCATATTATTTGAGAATCTTCCGAAATTGTTTTTAACGTTTGATGATTTTTATAACTACAATATTCTTTTGCAAACTCAAATAATGGCTGATGTATAGAATTGAAATAATATCCATCTTGTTTTTTCAAGATAATGCCATACTGGCTTAGATCTCTTATTGTCTTATATGTCCATTGTCTAGATACATTTAGTATCTGACTAATTTCTTTTTTATTTAAAGGATACTCTAATATTGCTATCAATTTCAAATTAGAATATGAAAGAATATTTTCTAAAGGTAGTCGAATAAAATTTTTAATTATTAATTCAAGTTTTTGTGCATGGGAAGTTTGAGATATTTCAACAATTACTTTCATCCCTTGTCTATTTTTTTTAGCAAGCCCATTTTTTATCATTTTTGTTGTAATTTTTGAAACTGTTCCAGAAGACAAATTTAGCTTCTTTCGGATATCTGTTTCAGATGATGGAAGTATTTTAAAAGTTTCAATTTCTCTACTAACAATCATAATGTAAACTATATAGAAGAAACTATTTAAGCTTTTTCATTATAATTTACATTTTGACCTAAAAATAAATTAAAGTAATCACAAAAAAAGCAATCATGGTTGGTGTTATACAAACAAACGATATATAAGTGACCTGAATGCAATATTTCTCCTTTAGAACAGGTCTAACCCAGCATGTCCGCTAATTTTTATCGATTAAAAAAGAATACTTGATAACAATTTTACATTCGCAATAATATGCACTATCCTTAACAAAATTGTTAACTATGGTGCATATAAATGAGAATTCATCAACTAGATGAAGAGATCACAAAGAAGGATGATTTGAAATTGTAAGAAAGAAGATACTAAACACAATATTTATATACAAATTGTTTCAAATTATCCATTTTTTTGGATTTTTTAAAACAAAATATTTAAATACTAAATAGTCTTAATTAGATATATGAAAGTTGATGATAAGATCTTAAGAAATATCTTAGATTCTATTAAAGATAAGCTTGTATCTAAAAAACAATTAGTAACAGCTTTTAGAGATGTATTACAAGACAAATATTCAGAAAAAATCATTGTTAATCTAAGAAAAAATAAAGAGATCATCTATGTTTTTAAAGGATATTATTATTTGTTAAACCCAAAAGAAAAAGAAGGAGAATATACTGAATATTCTACAAGTGAGATGGTTTATACAGTTTTGAATAAATTAAATATTAAATGGTATCTTGGTTTTTATAGTGCTCTTGAAGGAAATAATATTATATGGCAAGGGGTTGTAAATCCAACCATTGTTAATTCTAATATTTCTGGTGAAAAAAAAATACTTGGAGTCAAATATCAATTTCATAAAATGAAAAGAGATCTCCTTAGCTTTGGATATATCAGAATGATAACTAAAAATAGAATTACTTTCTATTATTCAGATCCTGAAAAAACCTATATCGATTTTATTTATTTTAATAAAAACCCTCCCTCAGAATTATCTGCTTTTAAAAAGAATGAAAAGCTAAAATTATATCTTAAAAATTATTCAAAGAATTTTAGAAAGAAGGTACTGTATCCATGAATAGGACTAATTTTAAGAAATATATATCCTATGTTAAAGAAAAAAGAAGGTCAAATATTGAAGATCAACATATCGAAAAAGATTATTTTATCTCATTATTTCTTTCAACATGGCAAAAACTAAAAGATGCTGGAAAAATATCTCATCTTGATAAAATAATTTTTAAAGGAGGGACATTACTTGCCAGAAATTATTTGGATTATCCAAGAATAAGTGAAGATATTGATTTTACCTATAATAATTCTAATGATCTAAGAAAAATAAAAAGTGATAATAAACGAGAAAAAGAAATTAAAAAAGTTGTATTACCAATTATCGATGAAATTAAATTAATCTGCAGTACTGCTAAATTTGATTTTGAAACTGATAGGGCAAATCCCAAATATATCGATTTAAGAAATTCAAGAGCAGTGTATATTTTGAATGTTTATTATAACTCTTTAATAACTGGCGAGGGGATTCCAATTAAAATAGAGTTAAATTTTTTAGAACGTATTATTCATGAGTGCCCCAAATTAAAAATAAACAATATAGTTGATATGGATTTAACATTAAAATCCATTGGTTATGATCTGTCAAATATTAAAATAGATACATATCATTTAGATGAAATAGTTCTTGAGAAATATCGTGCTATTCTCACAAGGGAAAAATTAAAAGAAAGAGATATTTTTGATTTATATCTAATAAACAAGGATTGTAAAAATGTATTAAAATTTGATAATAATCTTATTTTTGAAAAAATTATGAGTGGAGACATAATATCTCCTGAGTTGAGAGAGAACTTGGCAAATAATTGCAAATTGTTACATGACAAAGATTTTGGTGATTCCGATGATGATATCAACCGTCTGACTCTAGTAGAAATTAACAAAGAGGACTATGAAACATTTAAGAATCAACTTTATGAAAAATTGAAAAACATTTGTAAGATAAAATAGTTATAAAAGAAAATTGAATTAATACTCTGAGGGATATCTGAATACAAATGAAAAATAAGCTTCCTCTATACAGTTTTTCTCATGTTGAACAGGATTAACCCGCCAGGTCCATTAATATTTTTGTATATTGCAATTCAGAAATCCTGTAATTTTGATATATAACGGTTAGACAAGGTCAAATCGGTCAGCATTCATTAACTTGTTCCAGGCTGCCACAAAATCATTAACAAACTTTTTTTGTGAGTCTTTACAAGCATAAACTTCAGCGATTGCTCGTAGTTGTGAATTCGATCCAAAGATGAGGTCTATTCGGGTACCTGTCCATTTCAGTTTTTCTGTTTTGCGATCACGACCTTCAAATATGTCTTTATCTTTAGAGGTTGGCTTCCATGTTATATTCATATCTAGAAGATTTACGAAGAAGTCATTTGTGAGCGCCTCTGGTCGTTTAGTGAAAATGCCATGTTTGGTATTTCCATAGTTAGTATTCAATACTCGCATACCACCGATTAGAACTGTCATCTCTGGAGCAGTCAATGTTAAAAGTTGTGCTCTATCTATTAGAAGTTCCTCAGCTGAAACAGAGTATTTGGATTTAAGATAATTACGGAAACCATCTGCTTTTGGTTCAAGAACTGAAAATGATTCTACATCGGTTTGATCTTCCAATGCATCCATACGTCCTGGTAAGAATGGAACAGTTATATTATGACCTGCATTTTTAGCTGCTTTTTCAATGGCTGTACCTCCTCCAAGAACAATCAAGTCTGCTAGTGAGACTTTCTTATCACCTGATTGCTTGCTATTAAACTCCTTTTGGATTTTCTCAAGTGTGTTCAATACTTTTTTAAGTTGCTTTGGTTGGTTCACTTTCCAATCTTTTTGCGGGGTGAGACGAATGCGGGCTCCATTAGCACCACCACGTTTATCTGAACCGCGGAATGTAGATGCTGATGCCCAAGCAGTTGAAACCAATTCTGAAATCGAAAGGTCTAAGGCAAGAATTCTACTTTTTAGTTCAGTGATATCCTTTTCATCAATAAGCTTATGGTCAACTTTAGGAATCGGATCTTGCCAGATAAGGTCCTCTTCTGGGACCTCAGAACCGAGATATCGTGATTTAGGGCCCATGTCTCGATGAGTTAGCTTAAACCATGCACGAGCAAAGGCATCGGCAAACTCTTCAGGGTTTTTGTGGAATCGACGTGCTATTTTTTCATATTTTGGGTCAAAACGAAGTGATAAATCAGCAGTTGTCATAATTGGTGGATAGCGTTTTGAAGAATCATGAGCACCTTGCACCTTATCTTTTTCATCAATATTCTTTGGTACCCATTGCCAGGCTCCTGCAGGACTTTTAACCTTTTCCCATTCATAACCAAATAACATGTCAAAGTAGCCCATATCCCATTTGATTGGGTTTGGCGTCCATGCACCTTCAATACCACTTGAAATGGTATCATCGCCTTTTCCACTACCATATCTATTTTTCCATCCTAATCCTTGCTCTTCAACACCAGCAGCTTCAGGTTCTGGGCCGACATTTTCTGGATTTCCAGCGCCATGGCATTTTCCAAAAGTATGGCCACCAGCAACAAGAGCTACGGTTTCTTCATCATTCATTGCCATTCTTGCAAAGGTTTCCCTAACATCAATACCAGATGCAACTGGATCTGGATTACCATCTGGTCCTTCAGGATTTACATAAATTAGCCCCATTTGAACAGCTGCAAGAGGATTTTCCAAATCCCTATCTCCAGAGTAACGGCTTTGGGGCTTATCACTTGTTGCAAGCCATTCCTCTTCTGAACCCCAGTAGACATCTTCTTCAGGCTCCCAAATGTCCTCACGTCCACCAGCAAAACCAAATGTCTTAAAGCCCATTGATTCCAAAGCACAGTTTCCTGCAAGGATAATCAAATCTGCCCAAGAAATTTTTTTACCGTATTTTTGCTTGATGGGCCAAAGTAGTCTGCGTGCTTTATCAAGGTTAATATTATCTGGCCAGCTGTTAAGAGGTGGCAGTCGTTGGTTACCAGATCCTGCACCTCCACGGCCATCACCCATACGATAAGTACCTGCACTGTGCCATGCCATCCTAATAAAAAGCCCCCCATAGTGACCGTAATCAGCAGGCCACCAATCTTGCGAGTCAGTCATTAGATCATAAAGGTCTTTTTTTACAGATTTCAAATCAAGTTTTTTAAATTCCTCAGCGTAGTTGAAATCCTCACCCATAGGATTGCTCTTTTTTGAGTGTTGATGAAGAATCTTTAGATTTAACTGGTTTGGCCACCATTCCTGATTTGACGTGCCCATACCAGCAGTAGGTTTGTGAGTTTTACCTGTAACTGGACATTTATTTAATTCATTCATATTCTCTGCCATAATTTTAACCTCCCTTATTAATAATGCATAACAAATCATTCAAACATTTAATTGTTATGTAAAAAAATAAATAATACATAGTCCTTAAATATTTATGGTTTCAACTTCTGGTTTCAACTTCTTTTTTGTTTAAAAGTTTTGATAGTGACTATATGAATTGTCACACCTATAGCAATTATAAATAAAATTACTTCGATCCAGAAGATATCTATGACATAATAAATCGAGAATAGTATTGTGATCCATAATAAAGATATTGTAAAAATCTTGAACTTTAATGGAATGCCTCTTCCTTCAAGGTAGTTTTTGATATAATTGCCAAACCATTTATTGTTCATAAGCCAATCATAAAATCTCTGTGAGCTGCGAGCGTAACAAGCAGCTGTAAGTAGTAAAAAAGGGGTTGTAGGAAGTATTGGTAAAAAAATTCCAATAATTCCAAATCCTAAAGAGATAGTTCCAGCAATAATAAAAAAATATCTTAAAAATCTGTTTGAAGTAATATCAGTTTGATCTGTTTTTTTTAACATAGCTTTAACGACTGAAATAAATGATTTGTTAAATAATTTATTTGCTAATTCAATAGATAGCTACATACAAACGAAAAATAAGCTTCCTCTATGCAGTTTTTCTCATGTTGAACAGGGTTAACCCGCCAGGTCCGTAAATTTATAGTTTTATAATAGGAATTTTTGTCTTCCATTCATTAGTTTGAGGTATCTCAACATCATTTATCCAGTCATTAAATGGCGTAATATCTCTCAGTTTTTCTATTTGTGTTTCTTTTGTCATATTATTTACCTTTTTATCTTTTAATTCGATTTTTTTCATAAATATTTTTCCATGCTTTATTGACATGTTGTCCAAAAGTTATCATTTCTTCTGATTCTTGTGTCTTAGGATTATATTTCAACTCATTCGTTTTGTCTTTTCTTTTTTCCCTGTATTTTTCAAAAACTTCATTCACTTTTTTCTCCCCCCATCTATGATGTCAAAATAAATAATTGAGTCATATAAAGATAATGTTTTATACATGACCCCCAAATTTTAACATATGATCCTTTAAGATTTCTTCATTAATGAATTTTTGTCCACAATAGATACATTTGCAAATTTCTATCATCTTTTTTTCACCTTCATTTTTGTTTTTTATAAAATTCCATCATGTAAATAATCTGACGGCTAACAGGCCGACGTTCTTTTTTGGCTAATTCTCGGAGTTGTTTTAGTTCATTATTTGAAAGGCTGATAGTTGTTCTGTTGGTCACTTATTTTTTCCCCCTATATGATTAAATAAATATTTTTACAATAATTATGCAATGTTATATAACATTACATAATATATAATACTTTGTGCATAACTATAAATACATTACAAATTAGGTCATGTTGAATAAAAAATAATGCCTCTCTTTTTTTTAAAAAAAAGTTGGCTATAAATTATTTTTCCTGTCCTTTTTTTAAATAAAAATACATCATATAAACTATCTGGCGACTAATGGGCCGATGTTCTTCTTTAGCTATTTTCTTAAGTTTTTTAAGCTCAGTATCTGAAAGACTGATTGTTGTTCTTTTAGCCATAAAAATCACTTCACATTATGCACGATTGCATATTTCAACGTTATTATTTTTTCACGTTTTTCGTATGCAATAGTTATATAAAAAGTAATAACATTATTAAAAATAGCATATTGTTATATAACAATACATAACTTTATATACTAATATGCAATATGCTTATTGATGGTTGTTGAGAGAATATAAAAAACAAATCAACTTAGCACTCAATACTATTTATAAAAAATCCCCGGGGATGATAGAAATAATTTTTAAAAAGCATCCTTTTAACCTCTCCTCACATAAAAGAGGTCCCCAAATCCTATCATCTCCCTGCCCATCCCTACAATTTTGATATCTAATTAATCCATATATTATATGAGAAAAAATTATAAATGAATGAACACTCGTAGATAACTATTTAAGCTAGAAGATTGCTTTAGTTATTAGAAAGAAAGATAAAATAAGAGTTTTCCTAACTTCGTTTTTTCGAATTTTTGAGATTTTTGTTTTTTTAATCTTTACACATTCCAGATGCAAACAGTCTGAGGAGGTGAAATGCAATGAAAGGTACAATAAAATGGTTCAATGATAGAAAAGGCTTCGGATTTATAGAAGGCGAAGATAAAAAAGACATATTCGTTCATAGAAACGCCCTTGAAGAGGGGACCAGTTTAAATGATGGAGACGAAGTTGAATATGAAGTAGAATCTTCTGAAAAGGGACCAAATGCAATAAATGTAAAAAAAATAGAAAATAACTAAAGAACTAGTAAATAACTATTCATAGTTAAAAAGCAATCTGGTTTAATAAGTCAGGTTGCTTTAAAATATTTTAAAAAAGAGAGGGAAAAATATGGCAGAAAAAACAACGAAAAAAAGTAAAACGGAAGAAGAAAAAGCTGATGAAAACACAATATTTATTGGACAGAAACCTCCAATGAGCTACGTTCTTGCAGTAATAACGCAGTTCAATGGTAATGGTGCAAATGAAGTTATTATAAAAGCAAGAGGAAGAGCGATAAGTACAGCAGTAGATACTGCAGAAATAGTACGAAATAGGTTTATGAAAGATGCAAAACTAAAAAATATAAAGATTGGGACAGAGAGCCTTACAAATGAAGAAGGCAGAAATTCTAATGTGTCATCAATTGAAATATCTCTATCACTTAATAAAAACAAAAAATAATAAAGAAAAGAATAAAAATTCAAGAGATATTTTTCAGATGAACAAGAAATACGAGTTTCAAATGCAGTGTTTCTCCTGTAAAATCCTTCTAATCCGGTAGGTCTGTTTGTAAGATATAGCAGGTTTTAATGATATATATCATAACTAATTTATTATATAAAATCCTAATTTGCAGATACATATAAATGGAAAAAGAACTAATTGCTCCATGTGGTATGAACTGTAATATTTGTAAATATCATTACCGCAAAAAAGATACATGTCCTAGTTGCAAAGGACCTGATGAAAATAAATCAAAATATTGTATAGAGTGTAAAATTGTAAATTGTGAAATAATTAAAAACAATAAACCTAGATTTTGTTATGAATGCTCAAATATTCCATGCACGCGGTTAAAAAATCTTGATAAAAGATATAGTACGAAGTATCATATGAGTATGCTTGAAAATCTTGAATTTATCAAAGAAAATGGAATAAATACTTTTTTAGAAAAAGAAAAAAAGAAATGGACATGTACAGAGTGTGGTGGAATTGTGACATGCCATGGTGGTATATGCCTATCTTGTGGTTCTGAGAAATTTAAAAATTGATTGATAATATGGTCTACAATGTCTATGTAATAAAACTTGATAAAGAAGTATTAAGTTCAAAAAAATTCCTGGAGAAAAATCCTAATATAAAAACTAGACGTGCTTGTTATTATGTCGGTCAAACTTGTCATGACCCAGAAACAAGATTTAAACAGCATAAAACTGGTTATAAATCTAATAGATTTGTAAAAAGATATGGAATTAAACTTGTTCCAAGAAAATTCAAGAAATATAATCCTATAAAAAAAAGAAAAAAAGCCGAAGAAATTGAAAGATTACTTACCGAGAAGTTAAGGAGAAAAGGTCATGGTGTCTGGTCAAATTAAGAAACCATTTCTAGTAAAATTCTTATTTAAATATCTCATAAAACTCTTCATATGGAACTTTAGATGAATATTTTGGTATTTTACTGTAGATTTCCTTAAAGAATTTTAATTTATGTGCCTTTTCATGAACTTCTTTGTCTTTCCAGTAAGTAATTATTATATACTTTGCCGGTTTGAATTCAATATCTGTTAAATCTTTATCTAAGTAACTTCCAATACCTGACATTCCTGATATTTTTAAAAGTTTAGAACCAAGAAAACCTTCGACCTCGTTTGTTTTTTGACATAGATCTTTTATGTTTTTTTGAAACTTAGTTTCCTCACCAGGGTTAATTTCTATAAAATTTACAGCACTAATAATTTTATTTTTAATTCTCTTGTAATCTTTATCCCAATCTTCTTTCAAAACATCAGCATCAATATTTTCTTTTCTAAGCCATTTTTTAGCAATCTCTGATCTCACTCCGGTATTACAATATGTTAAAATCTTTTTATCTTTCAAAAAATCAAAATAAAATTTTAGATCATGAAGAGAGATATTTAATGCTCCATCTATATGATCCTTATAGTATTCCTCACGAGTTCGTACATCTAATATTATTTCTTCAGACAAAATTACCACCTTTTATATTATTTGCATATTGTTATGTTACTATTAAAAATTATGTGGAGGATCTATACAATCAGAAAGGAAATCTATATTTTTAAATAATAATTTTACATTTAAGATAACAATTTTAAAGCTTGGAGAAAAATTATGAATACCTGTCCAGAATGTAATAAAGAAAATCCAAAAGATGCAGATTTCTGTAATAAATGTGGCAGTTCTCTTGAAAAAAACAAATCCAAATATAAAATAGAAAAAAATATAGAACATTTCGGTGAAGAAATAGAAAATATAGGGGAAAAAATTGAAAAAAAAGGAAAAAACATAGAGACATGGTATCATAAAAAATTTGGTTTTTTTGGCCCGATATTATCTAGTTTAATTGCTTTTATAGTTTTACTAATTGTAATAAGATTACTAGCATATTTTGGCACAAATAAACCATGGATGATGTCTATTATTACATTTTTGGAAAGTTTTCTTTTATTATTTTTATTAGTATTCTTTTTATCTGGTTTTTCAAATTACTTTACAAAAAAATATAGATCATTTAGGTTTATTTCACCAGTTGTAGGGGCAGTTGTATTTTTGATCTGGTTTTGGATTGTAATAAATATCTTAAGAATAATTTCAAGTAATCTAGATGTCACTATTCTTGGAACAATTGCAGATATCTTTGAATTATTATTAATACCAATAGCTGCTCTTGTTTTATTATTTGGATATTTGGGGATTTATTTATCTACTACAAAACATAGAGTGAAAGAATCTTCCAAAAAAGCTAAAACAAAACAAAAAGATTATAAAAATAATGAAGTAGCGTATAAGAGGTTATATCGTTCAGGAAAAGATAAAATCCTTGGCGGAGTGTGCGGTGGTTTTGGCGAATATTTTAAAATCGATCCAGTAATAATTAGAATAATCTTTGTAGTTGGTTTATTTGTATCCTTTGGTTTTATGGTTCTTGCGTATATAATATTCTGGATTATTGTACCAAGAAATCCTAATCATGAATGGTGACATTGAAAGATTAATAAAGCTATTAATTTTTATTCTTAAATTTTAAACTAACTGAATTTATACAATATCTTTTCCCTGTAGGATCAGGTCCATCATCAAAAACATGACCTAGATGACCACCACACCTAGCACATAAAACCTCAATTCTTTTCATACCAAAACTATAATCATTTTTTAATTCAACGTTATCACTTGATATCACATCCCAGAAACTAGGCCATCCACTTCCGGAATCAAACTTGGTATCAGATGAAAACAAAGGATTTTTACAACTTGCACAAACATAGATACCTTTTTCTTTGTTATTAAGAAGTTTTCCGGTGAAAGGAGGCTCAGTTCCTTTTTTTCTTAGAACTTTAAATTCATCTTTATTAAGAATTTCTTTCCATTCTTTCTCAGAGCGTTTTATTTTTTCAACCATTAAAATTTCCTCAATTATTTTTTTCTAAAGTTATTTCTCTAAGATAGAGAAACAAGGGAAAACCAAGAGATGCCCCGACAAGAAAAGTTGCAGCAAAAGGAATCCATAAATGTTTTAACTTGATTTTTAAACCTTCATAAATAGCAAAAACAACAAAAGTAGTAGCAGTTACAAATAAATCAAGAGCAAAAAGAGTAGAAACTCTATTTGCAAACAATTGATCAAAGATATTTATGGAAAAACCTTGTTCAAGAATTAAAGGAATCAACTGAGAGCAGGGTAAAATAAACCCAAATATACATAAAACAAGATAGATGTATTTTATTTTCAATTTAAAAACCTCCACATGACATCTAAAATAATGATTTTATTATAAGTCTTTCTTATCAAAAAAATCAAAGATTAAATCTTCATATTCAGAAAACCAGATATGCCCTTTTTCTAAATCAATATGTTTTTCAGAAACAATTCCACAACGCTGTAGATCAAGATAAAAACTTTTTGCAGCTTCTACAGGAACAAAATTATCTTGTTCTCCATGTATAATTATGGTATATGGAAAATCTTCTGAAAAGCTATAATTCTTATCTAAATCAAACCCGGGTTGGCCATCTGTAAGATAAATACTATCAGCATTTGCCCCAGAATGTACTGCTATTGCTTTTATTTTATCTAAAAAAACATGACCGACTCTACTGCACATAAAACCTCCAGATGAAAAACCTGCGCAGAATATATTTTCTGTATCTAAAATTTCATCATGTAATTCTATCCAATCAAAAATATCTTTCATAAAAACTAAATCTTTAGATTCATTTGAAAAGATATCCCAGGCACGCGGACCAGGCAGAACTGGTTTAAGTGAAGATGGAGCAATAACAAAAAATCCTTTTTCCAGAGATTTTCTTGTAAACTGAGTCTGTCTATAGCTCCAGGGATCAAATCCGATAAACCAGTTAAAACCATGCTGTACAGCTCCATGAAATAAAAAAAGAACAGGATAACCTTCTTCTGGCATTTCAGTTCCAGGAGTTTTATAGAAAAAAAATCTATCATTTATTCTTTCTCTATTAAATCCAAAAATAAATCTAGATGAAAATTGTTTTTTACAAATAAAGCCTGAACTAATAATTGGAAATATTAATAATAAGAAAAGAAATAGAACAATTATTTTAAGTAATCTAGATCTTAAAGCCCCCATTAGTATCAGAAGATATTATCAATTGTATTAATAAGTATTTAACTGACTGAAAATTTTTATTATAAATTCTAAGTTTTTACATAAGTAGAATTATAAAAAATATTTAATTATCTTAAAAAAACCGATGGATTACATGATTCGCATAAAGGAATTTCTGTAACCATATAACTTTCATTAATGATATAGATAACATTGATTCCTAAACCTCTAAAATCACAGCCTTTGATTACAAAGTCAGTATTTTTATAAGGATTATCAATGTTGTTTTTAATAATCATTCCTTGAGTGTTCATTCCAAGTTTTTTAATAATCATTCCTTGAGTGTTCATTCCAAGTTCAAACTGAATCTCTACATCACCTCCATCTTGAACAATAGTTACATTCTCCTCAGAAGTTAGATTTCCTTTCCAATTATAATTCTTTAGATTCCAAACACCAGATATATCAGGGTATTCATCTATGGGTTCGAGTTTTTCTAAAGATATGTTAAGTTCATCAAGATAATATGTTCTAGTGGTCTCCCAAGATCCCCATACACCTATATTTATGTATATCTGTGCGTTTTCATCAGTTTCAACAACATAATCATATTCTTTGTCAAGCCATACAAAATCCCTGGCATCTGAATGATGGCCAGTATCGCCCTCATAGTTTAGATTATCTCTACCATCAAAACTATCTCCTAATACTGTATTTATAATATTGAAAAGATTAACGTCACCAAAATCAGCAGTTGCAAATTTATAAGAAATTTTAACTTCATATATCGAGTTTGGTTCAACATCAAATGTTTTCTCTATCCATATTTTTCCTGCATCATTATAATTTTCAAGATAGAATCTAACAGAATAATATCCATTAGTTGACATCTCATTAGATCTATTAATGGACCAATTAATTGGTGGGTTATCTAAATCAGTTCCATTCTTTTTCCATCCCTGCATATCATTCTCAAAAGAATATTTTTTTTCAAAATACTCATTATCTCCAGGAATATTTTGCATTTCTCCATTATATAAAACCGCTGTAACAAGTGCACTTAAAACTAATATAATAATAATTGAAATTGCTAAATATTTGTATTTTTTATTCATCATCAAGTCACCTTGGAAACCCGCGAATTAATTTACAGTTTATAAAACCATTTAAAACGTTCGGTAAAATCCAAACAGATAGTATTATGATTAAATTCTAAAGTTATTAGTCTAAAAAGTTAATTTAGTAAATTAAAATAACAAAAAAACCAAAAGATTATTAATACAATAAGTCGTTGAAAAACAAAAAAATATGAATTATTTTTTGATAGAAGGTTAACAAATATGCCAGAAGAAATACTTAAAAGCAGAGTGGGGAAAACTCCTTTAATACGTGCAAAAAAACTAGAAGAAAAACTAGGAATAAAAAAGATATACATTAAGCTAGAAGGAAACAATCCATCAGGACACAGAGAAGATAGGCTTGCCTATCTAATAATAAGGGATGCAATAGCAAGAAACAAAAAAACAATAACTATGGGAACATTTGGAACAATAGGTGGATCACTATCATATATATCACAATACTTTGATGTAAAATGTGTTTTTTATGTTCCAAACAAAAAACGAATATCACGAAAAAAACTGTTTACACCAGATAATGTAAAAATAATTGAATATGGGAAAAACTATGAAGACTGCGTAAAAAAAAGTAGAAAAATTGCAAAAGAAAAAGGGTGGTATGATGCAAACTTTGGAAACGCAAACAGTCTTATGAACATGTATGCTTTTTCATATATAGCAAAAGAGATAAACCATCAACTAAAAGGAAAAATTGATACAATTTTTTGTCAAACATTTAATGGATCTGCTATATCAGGACTACATCTTGGTTTGAAAGAGCTATGGATAAATGAAGAATTAGACATACTACCAAAAATATGGGCTGTAAGTACTGATCATGGAAACGCAATAATAGAATCATACAAAAAAGATAGTAGTAAAATCTTAGTACTTAATAATAAAGAAATCAAAAAAACAAAACTAAGCAGGCACATGGTAAATCCAAATTGTTTAAACGGACAAGATGCACTAAATGCAATACATGATACATATGGCAAAGCAATAGGTGTAAAAGACGAAGAGTTAAGAGAATATGTAAAAGAATTTAAAACACTAGAGAAAATAAAACTTACTCTTTCAAATTCTTATCCAATATCTGGTTTTATAAAGGCAGTCAAAAAAGGTAAAATAAAAAATGGAAACCATGTGATAATTCTAGATGACGGAACAATCGAGCTTGATATAAGAACACTTGAAAAAGAAGATTTGAATATTTCATATAAAAAATTCCTTGAAAACCTAGATACCTGGCTTTTAGAATTCACTGATCCTAGAGATGAAATGAAAGAGGCTGTAGAAAACGCCTTTGAAAAAGGGTTTGTAATAGGTGCATTTGATCATAAGACAATTGTTGGAATAGTAATACTTTCAAAACTTCCATTTGAAACATTTTTCCCAAAATATCATCTTTCATATATAGCAACAAGAAAAAATGTTAAAGGTAGAGGTATTGCAACACAACTTCTTAGAAAAGCAATAGAAGTATCAAAAGGTGATCTATCACTACATGTGGAAACAAACAATAAAAGAGCAATAAAACTATATGAAAAAATGGGTCTTCGTAAAAAATACTATAGGATGCATTATGTTGGAGAGGAACATGAAGCAGAAATTCCTAAATAACACTGAAGAAAAAGAACTAATAAATCTTACAAAAGAACTAATAAAAATACCAAGCTCTGCTGAAGATGGAAACGAAATATATGAATATGTCTACAAATATCTAAAAGAAAAAGGATTTGACATAAAATTTCAAAAAACAAAAAATCCTTATTTGGAATATCAAAATTTTTCAAATCTTTATCTAAAACTTGGAAATGGAAACGGCCCAAAGATAATGCTTAATGGACATCTAGATGCTGTAACTGTTGATAAAAGACATAAATGGATATATCCACCATTTTCTGCAATAGAAGAAAACGGAAAGATATATGGCAGGGGTTCAGCGGATATGAAAGGTGGCTGTGCTGCTGCTATTAAAGCACTTGTATCTTTATCAGAAAGAAAAGAAGAAATAAATGGAGAACTATTTTTGAGCTGTGTCTTTGGTGAAGAAGCACCTTTTTCTTTTGGAACAGACACTTTGTTAAAAGAATTTGATTTTAAAGATTATGATTTGATAATAATTCCAGAGCCTTCACCACTTATTACAAAAAATGATTACTGTTTTATACATGGAAGGATACATAAATCACATTTTCCAGTACCAATTATTGGTGCAGAAGGAAGAGTTCTTCTTGTAATTGATTTCTATGGAAAAGCAGCTCATGCATCTCATCCGTCATTAGGAATAAATGCATTACATGATGCATCAACATTAATTTCAGAACTTGCTAGATTTGATATCTTTACACATATCAAAAGAGGAAGAGGTCATTATTGTGTATTAAATATAGAAGGTGGAGATCAATCATTTACTGTACCAAGCTATTGTAGAATACTTGTAAATAGGCAAGTAATGCTTGGAGAAAACGCAAAAACAGTTGTAAGAGAGATAAAAAAAATAGTGAAAGCATTGCAACTTAAATCAAATGTAGAAATATTTCGTAGACACAGCCCTGGACCAGAACTTGAATACAAACCATATCTATTTGAAGAAAGCAAATACATAGATCTATTTATTAAAAATCTATCAAAATCAGAAGGAGAATTAAAAGGTGATGATAAAGTAGTAAGACCATGTAAATTTTCTACAAGAAGTGTAGGAGATTTTAATCTTTTTGGCGTGAGAACAAAGGTTCCTACACTTATTTTTGGACCAGGTGGAGGAAATATTCATGCGCCAAATGAATATGTAAATAAAAGCCAAGTAATAGATACAAGTAATTATCTTTTAAATTTTTTAATGGAGGTATACAAATAAACAAAAGCTATCCATGTCTTTTAATTGACATCAAAAAAATAAAACATAACACTGAAACAATAGTAAAACTTGCAAATAAACTAGATATAAATGTTATTGGTGTAACAAAAGCTACATGTGGTGACGTGAAAGTTTCTGAAGCCATGCTTGAAGGTGGATCCGTTGGTATTTCTGATTCAAGAATTGAAAATATTAAAAACATGAAAAAAGAAGGTTTAAAAACAATTTTTATGCAACTTAGAACACCTATGATTTCTGAAATAGATGAGGTGGTAAAATATTCTGATATATCATTAAATACTGAAATAAAAGTTATACAAAAAATTTCAGAAAAAGCACAAGAACTCGGGAAAAAACATAAAATTATTTTAATGGTAGAAATGGGTGATTTGAGAGAAGGAATTCCTATAGAAGAATTAAATGAAGTAGTTAAAAAAACAAAGAAGTTACCAGGAATAAATCTCTATGGGATAGGAATGAATCTTGCTTGTTTTGGAGGAGTTGTTCCAACAGAAGAAAAAATAAAAGAATTCTGTAGTATTGTAAAAAATGTAGAAGAAAAACATAATATAAAATTTGAAATGATATCTGGTGGAAACTCTGCAAATATACCATTTCTTTTAGAGAAAAAGGAAAAAACAAAGATAAATAATCTAAGAATCGGAGAAGGAATACTACTAGGCCTTGAGACAGTGAATAGAACAAACATACCAGATACATATAGAGACGCATTTGTACTTGAAGCAGAAATCATTGAATATAAACACAAACAATCAAAACCATATGGAAAAATCACTCAAAACGCATTTGGAAAAACACCTGAATTCAAAGATATAGGAAAGATAAATAGAGCTATAGTTGCAGTTGGAAAACAAGATACAATACCAGAGGATTTAATACCAATAGATAAAGATATAGAAATGCTAGGAAGCAGCAGTGATCATATAATTTTACATATTAAAAACAATAGATATAAGATAGGTGATATTGTAAGATTTAAACTTAAATATGGAGCGCTAGTAAATCTTTATACAAGTAAATATGTAAAAAAAGAATATATCTAAGGTTTTATAAGGAATAAAGATATAAAAGTTATACTAAAATAAAAATTATTGGGGGAAAGCTTAGGTACATATAATGAGGTGAGAGAATAGCTATAGAGATATTTGGATATGGATTAAATGAAAAACTTCCATATATAGGAATAAGTCTTTGGAACATAATACTTGCAATAATAGTAATAATAATTGGAGTGATTATTGTAAAATTAGTTTCAAGTGCAATAAAAAAATGGATGCAGAGAGCAAATCTTGATAAAATATTAACAGAATTTTCAACAAGAATTATAAAAATAATACTTTACATATTTGTCATAGGAACAGCTTTAACTTTTTTAGGATTAGATATGGGAGCAGCTCTTGTAAGTATATCAGTGGTCCTTGGTTTTGTCCTAGGTTTTGCACTAGGTGATACTCTAAGTAATGTAGCATCTGGTTTTATGATAGCAATCACAAAACCCTTTAAGAAAGGAGATTACGTGACAGCAAACGGAGAAAGCGGTACTGTAAAAAATGTAGGAATAAGTCTCACAGAGCTTGATACACCGGATAACAAACATATAATAATACCAAATAAATCAGTATGGGGAGGAAACATAACAAACTATACCCATAATCCAATAAGACGAGTGGATATGACAATGGGCATAGGTTATAATGATGATCTAGATAAAGTAATAAAAGTTACAATGGATCTACTTAAAAAAGAAAAACGTGTACTAAAAGATCCGAAACCAATGGTAGCAGTAAATGAGATGGGCGACTCAGCAGTAGGAATAGTTATAAGGCCATGGGTGAAAAAAGAAGATTACTGGGGTTTCTATTTTGATTTCAATAAAAAACTAAAACAGACGTACGATAAAGAAGGAATAAATATACCTTATCCTCAGATGGATGTACATCTAGATAAGTGAAATAAGGGCTGTGCCCTTATAATCCCCTAATTACGCCTTCGCTTCCTCG